>NZ_JAKCFB010000001.1 GCF_024198235.1 Myxococcus dinghuensis
GGAGGCCGCCCCGCGCGCGCCCGAGCCGTCGCCGGTCGCCGAGCCGCCTCCCGCGCCCGAGCCGCCGCCCGCCGTCGCCGCCCCGGTGGCGCCACCGGTGTCCCAGCCTGTCGCCGAGGCGCCCAAGGCGCCCGTCGAGTCCCAGCCCCAGGTCGCCGCCGAGGCGCCCAAGGCTCCGGCCGAGCCAGCTCGTCCGGTCGCTGTCCCTCCCGCTGCCGCCGCGCAGCCTCGTCCCCCCTCTCAGGAGAGCACCCACTTGCCCCAACCCCCTCCGCGCTCGCCGGTCCCGCCGACAGTCCGGACGTCTCCTTCGCAGTCGTCGTCCGCAACCGTCGTGTCCCGAGGACCTGCGCCGGGCTACGGCAACCGTGGTGGCCCGGGTGGCCGTCCCGGTGGCCCGGGTGGGCAGGGTGGTCGTCCCGGTGGTCCGGGCGGCCCGGGTGGTCGTCCCGGTGGTCCGGGCGGCCCGGGTGGTCGTCCCGGTGGCCCGGGGCAGGGTGGCCGTCCTGGTGGCCCGGGGCAGGGTGGCCGTCCCGGCTACTCCCAGTCGTACCAGGCCAGTCCCCGTCCCGGACAGACGACGGTTCGCCCCAGCGGCCCTTCGGCGCAGGGCGGCGCCCCCGGCTCCGCTCCGGCGGCGCAGGGGCCCACCATCATGGTCGGCGGCGTGCCCCACGCCCAGGTCGCCCCCACGGGTGGCCAGGCGCGTCCCACGGCCACCCAGGCCGTGGTCATCTCGCGTCCGCTCATCCAGGTGCGGCGCGTCACGCCCACCGCCGGTCAGGCCAAGCAGTACCCCATGGCGCCGGGCCGCGCGGGCATCCCCGAGCGGCGTGAGTACAAGGTCGTCCCGGACCACCTGGGCCGGGGTCGCGAGCTGGTCGACGTCTCCAAGAACAAGGAGCGGGGTCAGCGCAAGCGCACCAGCGGCGATACGCAGAGCGTGTCCAAGCAGGAACTGACGGACATGGTCTGGGGCCGCGTCACCATCCCGGTGCGTGGCAAGAAGAAGAAGCCCACGAAGAAGGGCGCCAAGACGCAGATCACCCAGATGGCCGAGGAGAAGAAGGTCATCAAGCTGCAGGAGGGCATCTCCGTGTCCGACCTGGGCCAGCGCATGGGTGTGCGCAGCGCGGAGCTCATCAAGAAGCTGATGGGCCTGGGCAAGATGGCCACGGCGAACCAGATGGTGGACGCCGACACCGCGGAGATGATCGCCACCGACTACGGCTGGAAGATCGACCGCGTGGGCTTCGAGGTGGAGGACTACCTGCCCGAGGTGGAGGCGCGTCCCGAGGACGAGCGTCCGCGTCCGCCGGTCGTCACCATCATGGGCCACGTCGACCACGGCAAGACGAGCCTGCTCGACGCCATCCGCAGCGCCAACGTGGCGGCGGGCGAGGCGGGCGGCATCACCCAGCACATCGGCGCGTACAGCATCTCCACGGCGCGCGGTGACGTGACGTTCCTGGATACGCCGGGTCACGAGGCCTTCACGTCCATGCGCGCCCGCGGCGCCAACGTGACGGACATCGTGGTGCTGGTGGTGGCCGCCGACGACGGCGTGATGCCGCAGACCATCGAGGCCATCAAGCACGCCAAGGCGGCCGAGGTGCCCATCGTCGTCGCCATCAACAAGATGGACGTGCCGGGCGCCAACCCGGACCGCGTGAAGAAGGACCTGGCCAGCCACGAGCTCGTCCCCGAGGAGTGGGGCGGCGACACCATCATGGTGCCCGTCTCCGCCAAGACGAAGCAGAACCTGGACCTGCTCCTGGAGAACCTGGCGCTGCAGGCCGAGGTGCTCGAGCTGACGTCCAACCCGTCCCGTCCGGCGGTGGGCGCCATCATCGAGGCCAAGCTGGACCGCGGCCGCGGCCCCGTGGCCACGGTGCTGGTGCAGGAGGGTTCGCTCAAGCTGGGCGACGCCATCGTCACCGGTTCGCACTACGGCCGTGTCCGCGCGATGAACAACAGCCGCGGCGAGCAGGTGAAGGAAGTCAAGCCCGGCTACTGCGCGGAGGTCATCGGCCTGTCCGGTGTCCCCAGCGCGGGCGACACCATCAACATGGTGGCGGACGAGAAGGCGGCCAAGCAGATCGCCGAGCACCGCGGCATGAAGGAGCGCCAGACGGAGCTCAGCAAGGTCAGCCGCGAGTCCCTGGAGCAGCTGTTCGCCAAGACGAAGGCGGGCGGCGGTCCCAAGGAGCTGCGCGTCGTCATCAAGGCGGACGTGCAGGGTTCGGCCGAGGCCGTCAAGCAGGCCGTGCTCAAGCTCTCCACGCACAAGGTCAAGGTGGAGGCGGTCCACACGGGCGTGGGCGCCATCACCGAGGGCGACGTGATGCGCGCGGCGGCCTCCAAGGGCCTCGTGGTGGGCTTCAACGTCCACCCGGAGTCCGGCGCGGAGGCGGCGGCCAAGGCCCAGGAGGTCACCCTCCAGAGCTACTCCATCATCTACGAGCTCATCGACGGGGTCCGCACGGCGATGGAGGGCCTGCTCGAGCCCATCCGCACGGAGAAGAAGCTGGGTCGCGCGGAGGTCCGCAACACCTTCAACGTCCCGCGTCTGGGCACCATCGCCGGTGCGGCGGTGCTGGATGGCGTCATGAAGCGCGGCGCGTTCGTGCGCCTCATGCGCGAGAACAAGCAGCTGTTCGCGGGCAAGATGGCGTCGCTGCGTCGCTTCAAGGACGACGTCAAGGAGGTCGCGCAGGGCTTCGAGTGCGGTATCGGCATCGCGGACTTCAACGACCTCAAGGCCGGGGACATCATCGAGGCCTACGAGATCGAAGAGACCCGGCAGAGCCTGACCTAGGCCCTCGCCGCGCGTCGCTTCGCGCCCCCGGGAAGGCCCCACCTTCCCGGGGAGGTTTCGCCCCAGGGGCGCCGCAGGTCGTGCCCGGCGCCCCTCGGGTCAGGGGATTCACATGTTCGTGGGCGTCGCACGCCTCACCCTCCAGATTCCGGACAGCGGCTCGCTGAAGTCCAAGCGGCAGGTGCTGCGCCGGGTGATGGACCGGGTGAAGGCTCGCTTCAACGTGGCCATCGCGGAGGTGGAGGACCAGGACCTCTGGCAGAAGGCCTCGATTGCCCTCTCGGTGGTGGGCAACGAGCGCCGCCACGTGGAGGAGCAGTTGGAGAAGGTCATCCACTTCGTCGAGGAGATGTACGTCGCCCCGCTGATGGCGCGGGAGACGGAAATCCTGGCCTTCGGAGACCAGTTGTTCTCCGGAAGTGGCGCCGCCCCCATGATGGGGGATGGAGCGCCGGGCGAGGATGATGACCTCTCGCCCGAGCAGGCGGCCGCGCAATCGGAGGCCGCCATCGCCCGGTTCATGCGGGGCGAGCGGGCCTCCATGGCGGAGGCCGAGGGGTTGGGGGAGTGGGAGCGCCGTCATGACGGCGACAACGGCGGCGGCCCCGGCATGGGTCGCCCGTCTCCGTCGGGCGGTGGACGGATGACGCTGGACGAGGCGCGGGCACGGGCCCGCGCGCTGCGCAACCCGCGAGACTGGGAGAAGAAATGACGACGCATTCCCGACCCGAGCGAGTGGGGCAGGAGATCCAGGCGGCCATCGCGGACCTGCTCACGCGGGGTGAGCTGAGGGATCCCCGCATCGGCTACATCACCATCACCGGGGTGAAGGTCTCTCCGGACCTGCGGGTCGCCCGTGTCTTCTATTCGATGATGGGCACCGAGCAGGAGCGCGCGGACACGCAGAAGGGGTTGGACGCCGCCAAGGGCTTCGTGCGCCGCGCGGTGACGTCCGCCGTCAACCTGCGGGTGTCCCCGGAGGTCTTCTTCTCCTTCGACGAGTCCATCGGCGAGGGGGACAAGATCGACCGTCTGCTGCGCGAGGTCCGGGGAAAGGAAGGCTGGTAGTTCCAGCCCCGGCCCCTCAATATTGAGTCTCCGCATGGACGGCGTCCTGGTCATCGACAAGCCCTCGGGTCCCACGTCGTTCGACGTGGTGCGACAGGTGCGCTCGCTCCTGAAGATCAAGAAGGTGGGCCACACGGGGACGCTGGACCCCATGGCCACCGGGGTGCTCCCGCTGTGCCTGGGGGAGGCCACCAAGGTCGCGGGCTTCATCACCGAGGGCGACAAGGCCTACGACGCCACGGTGCGGCTGGGCGCGGAGACGGACACCCAGGACGCGCAGGGCCAGGTGACGGCCCGCGCGGCCGTGCCCGCGCTGACGCCCGCGCTGCTGGAGGGGGCGCTCGCGCGCTTCCGGGGCTCCTTCGAGCAGGTGCCGCCCATGTATTCGGCGGTGAAGGTGGACGGCAAGCGCCTGTACGAACTGGCCCGCGCCGGCGAGGAGGTGGAGCGCGCCGCCCGCCACGTCACCGTGTACGAACTGGTGCTGCGCGACTTCTCCGCGGACCGGCTGCACCTGTCCGTGCGCTGCTCCAAGGGCTTCTTCGTGCGCACCCTCGCCTTCGACCTGGGGCGCGCGCTGGGCTGCGGCGCGCACCTGGAAGCGCTGCGTCGCACGCACAGCGGCCCGTTCTCCCTGGCGCGCGCGCTGCCCCTGGCGGACGTACCCGGGCTGGTGAAGGACGGCACGCTGGCCTCCCGGCTCGTCTCCATGGGGGACGCGCTGGTGGACCTGCCGGAGGTCCGGCTGGGCGCCGAGGACGCCCGGCGCGTCTCCCACGGCGTCCCGGTGGAGGTCCCCGCCACGTCGCTGCGGCCGGGACGGCTCCGGGTCCTCGGGCCTTCCGGAGAGCTGCTCGCCGTGGCCGAGGGCGTGGGCGGCCGGCTGCGCTACCTGCGGGTGCTCGTCTAGGCGCGTCGGGCTTGTGCGTCTTCGCACGCTCCGCTCCTGGTGGGCCTCACGGGCAGGCGTCCAAGGTTGACCCTGGGTAGGGTGAAGCTTATAAGCCCCCCGCTCGTTAGAAGGATGAGACCCGGTCTGTACCCCTCCGCGGACCTGGGCGACTCAAGCGGTACTCACCACCGGAGCGGGACCGAAGGACGAATCACATGTCGCTGCATCAGGAGCGGAAGTCGGAGCTGGTGACGAAGTTCCGGACCCACGAGTCGGATACGGGTTCCCCGGAGGTGCAGGTGGCGCTGCTGTCCGAGCGCATCAACATGCTCACCGAGCACTTCAAGACGCACAAGAAGGACCACCACTCCCGCCGCGGTCTGCTGAAGCTGGTCGGCCAGCGCCGCCGGCTGCTGGACTACCTGAAGTCGAAGGACGTGACGCGGTACAAGAAGCTCATCGAGGGCCTCGGCATCCGCAAGTAGGCATCTCGTAGGACCCGGGGCGCTGGTTCGACCAGCGCCCCGCGCGTTTTGGCAGGACGTCGTCGCAGTGAAGTGAAGTGAGAAGTCGCGGTGGACGGAGGCGGGCGAGGGAGTGGTGCCGTCGGAGGTTTTGGTTTCCGTTCGGACCGGCTGACCCCAGTGGGGTGGGCCGGTGCGATCAGGGATCAAAAGTTCCGAGCATCCCTCCGGCGCTCCGCAAGCGCCCTCCGCGGTACAGGCTGGCGGTTGCCTGACGTGTGCCTGTCCCAGGCCCTGGCGACCGCTCTTACACCCCGAGGGCCCTCCCGGGGTGCCCGGCCCTTTTGGGCGTACCGGGTGCGCGCGGTGGGGTCCTCGCCCCGAAGGACTACAGAGGCAAGGACATGCTGAAGAAGAGCGTCAAGATTGGCGAGAGCGAGCTGAGCATCGAGACGGGCCGTCTGGCCAAGCAGGCCGACGGCTCCGTGGTGGTCCGCTATGGCGACACCATGCTGCTCGTCACGGCGGTGAGCGCGAAGGAGAAGAAGGACGTCGACTTCCTGCCGCTGACGGTGGAGTACCAGGAGAAGCTGTATTCGGCGGGCCGCATCCCCGGCAGCTACTTCAAGCGTGAGGGCCGGCTGACGGAGAAGGAGACGCTGGCCAGCCGCCTGGTGGACCGCTCCGCGCGTCCGCTGTTCCCGGAAGGCTACGCGTACGAGACGCAGATCATCGCGAGCGTCATCTCCGCGGATCCGGAGAACGAGGGTGACGTGCACGGCATCACCGGCGCCTCCGCGGCGCTGTGGGTGTCGGACATCCCGTTCGACGGCCCCATCGCCGGCATCCGCGTGGGCCGCGTCGGCGGTCAGCTGGTGGCCAACCCCACCGCGAAGCAGCGTGAGCAGAGCGACCTGGACCTGGTCATGGCGGTCAGCCGCAAGGCCATCGTCATGGTCGAGGGTGGCGCGGAGGAGGTCTCCGAGGCCGACATGGTGGCCGCGCTGGACTTCGGCTTCCAGTCCGCCCAGCCGGCGCTGGACATCCAGGACGAGCTGCGCCGTGAGCTGAACAAGCAGGTGCGCGCGTTCGACAAGGCCCCCGCGGTGGATGACGCCCTGCGCGCCAAGGTGCGCGAGCTGGCCATGGACGGCGTGAAGGCCGGCTACGCCATCAAGGAGAAGGGCGCCCGCTACGACGCGCTCTCCAAGGCGAAGAAGGAGGCCTTGGCGAAGCTCAAGGAGCAGCTGGGCGAGGCCTACACTCCGCTGACGGAGAAGCACGCCAAGCAGGTGGTGGAGGACCTGAAGTACGAGCACATGCGCGAGATGACGGTCAACGGTGGCCGCATCGGCGGGCGTGGGCACGACGTGGTCCGCGCCATCACCTGCGAGGTGGGCGCGCTCCCGCGCACGCACGGCAGCGCCGTCTTCACCCGTGGCGAGACGCAGGCGCTCGTGGTGGCCACCCTGGGCACCAGCGAGGACGAGCAGCGCCTGGAGATGCTGGGCGGCATGTCCTTCAAGCGCTTCATGCTGCACTACAACTTCCCTCCGTTCAGCGTGAACGAGACCAAGCCGCTGCGCGGCCCGGGTCGCCGCGAAATCGGCCACGGCGCGCTGGCGGAGCGGGCGCTGCGCAACATGGTGCCCAAGAGCGAGTCCTTCCCGTACACGGTCCGCCTGGTGTCGGACATCCTCGAGTCCAACGGCTCCTCGTCCATGGCCTCCGTGTGCGGTGGCACGCTGGCGCTGATGGACGCGGGCGTCCCCATCAAGTCGCCGGTGGCCGGTATCGCCATGGGCCTGGTGAAGGAGGGCGACAAGGTCGCCATCCTGTCGGACATCCTCGGTGACGAGGACCACCTGGGCGACATGGACTTCAAGGTGTGCGGCACCTCGAAGGGCATCACCTCCATCCAGATGGACATCAAGATCACCGGCCTGACCACGGAGATCATGAGCCGCGCGCTGGAGCAGGCGCGTCAGGGCCGCATCCACATCCTGGGCGAGATGCTCAAGACGCTGGCGCAGCCCCGCAAGGAGATCAGCCAGTACGCGCCGCGCATCACCACCATCCAGATCCGTCCCGAGTTCATCAAGAACGTCATCGGGCCGGGCGGCAAGGTCATCAAGGACATCATCGCCCGGACCGGCGCCGCGATTAACATCGAGGACTCCGGCCGCGTGGACATCGCCAGCGCGAACGGCGAGGCCGTGAAGGCCGCCATCGCGATGATCCAGGCGCTCACCCGCGAGGCGGAGATCGGCAAGATCTACACGGGCACGGTGCGGAAGATCGCCGAGTTCGGCGCCTTCGTGGAGCTGTTCCCGGGCACCGACGGCCTCATCCACATCTCCGAGCTGTCCGACAAGCGCGTCAAGAGCGTCTCCGACGTGCTGAAGGAGGGCGACGAGGTGCTGGTGAAGGTCGTCAGCATCGACAAGACGGGCAAGATCCGCCTGTCGCGCAAGGAGGCGATGGCGGAGCGCGCGGCGGCCCAGCAGGGCGCCGCCGAGGCCGTCGCCGCCCAGCCGGCGTCCCCCGAGGCCACCCAGCCCAACGCCAAGGCCTGAGTCCCCGGCCGCCGGGCGGACCCGGGCTCCTGAAGGAGCCCGCGGACCGCCCGCGCCGAGCACCCCCTTCCGCCACCGCGCGGGAGGGGGTGTTTTCGTTTCGGGCCCATGTGGCTTAGACCGGGAGACCGGGGTCGCGCGTTGGAGGCGCGAGCTTGCTCCTGGAGGCCCCATTGCCGCCTCGCCCGCCGTCCGCCGCGCCGCCGCCGCCTGCTTCGGGCTTCGTCACCGACGTCTCGCGCCTGTTGGGCGGCTTCCGGTGGGCCTTCATGCCGCTGGGGCTGCTGGCCCTGGTGGCGGTGGGCGTGCACGCCGCGGCGGACACGCTGGATGACCGGCTCGTCTGGCTGGTGGACCGCGCGGACGCGACCTTCGACGCGTGGGTGGGCGCGTCCGACTTCACCGCGTCCTGGGTGGAGTGGGTGTCGCTGGAGACGCGCACGCGCATCGCCCGGGGGCTGGCGTTGGCCTGGGAGCTGGCGGCCGACCTGGTGTTGGCGCTGCCCGCGCTGGGCTACCGGGAGGCCACGGCGCCTAGGCCCGCGGAGGCGTGGCGCGCGGCGCTGGAGGCACGTGAAGCCGAGACGCCGTCCTGGCGTGCGCTGTGGACGCGGTGCCTGCGCAAGCCCACGCCCATGCGTTGGTTGCGGCCCCTGGCCACCGCGGCGGTGGTGGTGGCGGGCGCCTGCGCCGTGGCGCGGCTGCTCCAGGGCACGGTGTACCTGTCCTGGCGCGAGTTGATGGGGGACCGCATCGCGGACGTGGCCGCGCGTGTGCTGGCGCTGGGGGCCCTGGGAGGTGTGCTGGGCACGCTGGGCTGGCGCGCGGTGCTGCGCAACCTGCAACACGCGGACGCGGCGTGCGCGAGCGAGCGGGGCAGCAGGGCCTTCACGCGGGGGTTGCTCGGGTGCGTGGTGGTGGTGCCGCTGGCCGTGGCCGCCGCGCTGGATGCGTCCCCGCTGCTGTCCTTCCTCCGCTGAGGCGCGCCATGTTCTCGCGTCGCGCGAAGGGGCTCCTGGACTTCTGCATGGCGGTGCTGTGCCTGTGGACGGCGTACCACCACACGCCCGCGGGCGCGCTGGTGCGCAAGGGCTCGGCCTGGGTCTTCGGCTCGCGGAGCACCGCGCGCCCGCTGCTCGCCTACTACGACGGCGTGAGCGGCACGACGCTGGCGGTGCCGGTGACGGTGCCCGAGGGCTCGCTCCTCCATCCCCTGACGGACGCGGAGGCGCTCGCGTGGGGCACGCACCTGTCGCTCAAGGGGCTCGACGCCCGGGCCCGCGAGCCGGTGGTGGCGCTGGCCACCGAGCTGGGCATCCCCGCGGCGCGGTTGCTCGACCCGGTGGAGGGCCCGGTCGCCACGCGCAGGCTGCTCACGGCGCTGGCGGGGGACTTCCCCCGTGAGGAGGCCCGGCTCGCCGCGCTCTTCGCGGGCCGCGTCCCCGCGCGCTACGCGGTGGAGCGCGTGGAGGCGGAAGGAGGCGTGGCGACGCTGGAGGCGCTGGCGCGTCAGTTGCCCCCGGGCTTCGAGGCCGCGTCCGTGGGCGCCGCCCAGGCCCTGGCGCTGTCCACCGCGTTCGGGCTGTCCTGGCCGGTGTCGCAGAGCGCGCGCGTGACGAGCCCCTTCGGCGAGCGCTACCACCCGGTGCTCGGCTCGCGGCGCATGCACACGGGCGTCGACATCGGCGTCCCCACCGGGACGGCGGTGGCCGCGGTGGCCGACGGCGTCGTGCGCCGCGCGAGCGAGGACGCGGTGAACGGCCGCGTGCTGGTGTTGGAGCATGGCCGCGGGGTGACGACGGCGTACTGCCACAACTCGGAGCTGCTGGTGGCGGTGGGCCAGAAGGTGTCTCGGGGCCAGCTCATCGCCCGCTCCGGGAACACCGGGCGCTCCACCGGGCCGCATCTGCACTACCAGCTCGAATTGGCCGCGCGCCCCGTGGACCCCCTGAAGTTCCGCGCGTCCGTCCCCGCGGTGTCCTCCTCCCAGGACTCCATGGATTGACTTCGCTCCCGGGCTCACCTGGGGACGCCGCGCAGGCTCGGCGTCGCGTCGGGTGGCCATGGCGCTACCCTGCACGTCGGGGAGGGAACTGGAGACCGGCCGGGCGTGTGGTACATCCGCGCCCATGGCTCCTCAGCTCACCGTGCAGGTGCGCCGCGTGCGCGCCCATCCGGACCCGCTGCCACTCCCCCGTTACGAGACGGCGCTCGCGGCCGGGTTGGATTTGCGCGCGGACATCGACGGGGAGCGCGTGCTCCAGCCGCTGGAGCGCATGGCCGTGCCCACGGGGCTCGCGCTCGGGCTGCCCGCCGGCTACGAGGGACAGGTGCGGCCGCGCTCGGGGCTGGCGCTCCGGCACGGCGTCACGCTGCTCAACGCGCCGGGGACGGTGGACGCGGACTACCGGGGCGAGGTCCAGGTCATCCTCGTCAACCTCTCCCAGGAGCCCTTCACCCTGCGTCGGGGCGACCGGGTGGCCCAGCTCGTGGTGTCGCCGGTGACGTCTGTCACGCTCTCGGAAGTCGAGGTACTCGACGCAACGGCGCGCGGCGACAACGGTTTCGGCTCAACGGGTCGCTAGCCCGGCGTGGACGGCGACAGCGTCGTTCCTTGATGACAGGGGAGTGTGCAGAATAAGAGGTCTGGACCGCCCCCCGCTCGCGGTCCTCCCTCGACTGGCCCCTGGAGTCCGACTGCTTTGCTCTGCTACCGCTGCGGCAGCCACGTCCCCGAGACGACCGACACCTGTCCCACCTGCGGGATGAAGTACGACGCCGCCGCGCGCCAGGCGGCCGGCGTCGCCCGTAAGCGTGGCCTGGAGGGCGCCCCCTACAAGCCAGGGGACGTCATCGCGGGCCGCTACGCCGTGAAGGAGGTCGTGGGCTCCGGCCCCATGGGCTTCGTCTTCCGCGCGCAGGACGAGGAGATCGACGTCGAGGTCGCGCTGAAGACGGTGCACCCACGGCTGGTGCAGCAGCCCGAGGAGCGCACCCAGTTCGCGTTCTCGATGCGGGTGGGCAAGAAGCTCAACCACCCGAACCTGCTGCGCGTGTACGAGGAGGGGCTCGACGGCGAGCGGCCCTTCTTCACCATGCAGTTGCTGGAGGGCATGACGCTGCGGCGCATGATGGAGCAGCGCGCCGCGCGTGGGCAGTTGTTCTCCCTCAAGGACGTGGAGCCGCTGCTGGCGCAGATGGCGGCGGCGCTGGACGCGGCGCACCGCTTCGGTCCGCACTCGGACCTCAAGCCCGAGAACGTCATCGTCCTGCCGGACCTGCTCAAGGTCACCGACTATGGCCTGGGCCTCGCGGTGCCGCAGTTGCCGTTCGTGCAGGCGCAGAAGGGGCACCGGGCGGACCTCTACATCGCGCCGGAGTACGTGGCGGGCGGCGAGCTCGACACGCGCATGGACGTGTTCTCGCTCGGGGTCATCATGGGCGAGATGGTGACGGGCCTGGTGCCCGCGGATGGCGTGGTGCCGGGGCTCACGTCCCTGCACCCGGACCTGCCCACCTCGTTCGAGGCGCTCTACCGGCGCGCGCTGAACATCAACCCGCTGGCCCGTCCGAAGACGGCGGGCGAGCTGGCCACCGAGTTCGCCACCATCCTGTCGCGCACCCCGGACGCGGTGGCCACGCGCGTGCGGAGCGTGCCGCCCCCGCCGGGCTCCGCGCAGGCCGCCGCGGCGCGCCTGGCCGCCCGTCCTCCGCCGCCGGTGCCCACGGACATGCTCCCGGTGCCCACCGGCATGTCCAAGCCCCTGGCCCCGGCCGCGCCGAAGCCCGCGCCGGCGCCGCAGCACCACGAGGACGAGCCGCCTCCTCCGGACGCGACGCAGCCGCTGGACGCCGCGACGCTCGCGGCCATCATGGGCTCCAGCAAGCTGGGTCGACAGGCGCTCACGGAGCAGGCGCTGCCCTTCGTCTCCACGCCCGCGCCCAAGCCGCAGCCGGCCGAGCCCGCTGCGAGGCCCCACCCGCAGGAGGCGGCGCCCCGGCCTCGGGTCACCGGCTCCATGGCCGCCGCGCAGCCTCGCGCCGCGTCCCGGCCCGCGCCGGACCCGGAGGTCGCGGGCAACGGCCGCGCCCTCGAATCCTCTCCCTCCAGCTCCGGGCCGCGCTCGGCGCCGTCCTCGCGCTCGCTCGAGTCCTCTCCCTCCAGCTCCGGGCCGCGCTCGGCGCCGTCCTCGCGCTCGCAAGAGCCCTCCGGGGCCGGAGCCCGCGGGGCCGCGCGCACCCTGGAGTCCGCGCCGGCGATGTCGGGGCCACGGCCCGCGCGCACGCTGGATGCGCCGGTGGTGCCGGCGATTCGCGAGGCGCGCACGCTGGAGTCCTCGCCGGCGGTGTCGGGCGCGCGGGGCTACGATTCGCCGATGACGTCGGGTGCGCGCTCGGCGCCCCGCATCGCGCCGACGGTGCGCTCGGGACGCAACGGGCGCTCCTCGCGGCGGCGGTCCTTGTGGATGTGGATGGCGGTGCTCGTGGTGGGCGGGCTCGTGCTGGGCGCGGGCGGTGGTTACCTGGCGCTCCGCTACGCGCGCGCGCGGGCCAACACCCCCGTGCCCCTGCCCGTGCAGCCGGGAGGCGCGCCCCTCGTCGACGACGGTCCACCCATCGTCGCCGCGTCGGGAACGTGTCCCGCGGGGATGAAGCTCGTGAGCGGCGGCTTCTTCAAGATGGGGGTCGCCAACGACGACGAGCAGTTCGTCGCGGGCGACCGCCCCCTCGCCAGCATGCAGGTGGAGTCCTTCTGCGTGGACGAGTACGAATACCCCAACAAGCGCGGCGAGAGCCCCAAGGTGTCCGTGACATGGGAGAACGCGCGGGACCTCTGCCAGGAGCAGCAGAAGCGACTGTGCACGGAGGACGAGTGGGAGAAGGCATGCAAGGGCGCGGGCAATTCGCGCTTCACGTACGGCGCCGAGTACGTCCCGGGCCGCTGCAACGTGAAGGCGGGCGCGCAGGGCGCGGTGGCGCCGTCGGGGCGGTTCTCCGAATGCGTGACGCCGGGCTATTGGGTGAGGGACCTGTCCGGCAACGTGGCGGAGTGGACGGCCACGCGCGCGACCTCCGGGGGGTACGCCCAGAAGGGCGGGGCCTTCAACCAGCCGCCGGAGTCCTCGCGCTGTGGCACGCGCAGGCTCGGGCCGCCGGAGGAGCGCTCGCCCGCCGTGGGGTTCCGCTGCTGCGCGAGTGTGCGGCCATGAGGTGGCTGGCCCTCGCGCTCCTGGCCGCGCTGGCGCCAGCGGTCGCGGGGGCCCAGGGGGGCTCCCGTCCCCGCGTCGTGGCCGTGAAGTCCGCCAACCTGGCGCCGTACGCCTCCGTCATCGCGGGCTTCTCCGCCGAGGCCCGCGCGGAGATTCAAGAGGTGACGCTGGACGAGAGCGCGGGCGCCGCCGCGCGCGTCTTCAAGAAGCTGGCGTCGCAGAAGCCGGCGCTGGTGCTCGCGCTGGGGCCGCTGGCGGCCAACGCCGCGCGCCGCTCGCTGGGTGAGGACGTGCCCGTCCTGTTCGCCATGGTGCCGTACTACGAGAAGTACGGCCTGGAGGGCCCCAACGTCACCGGCATCTCCCTGACGAGTGACCTGGGGCCGGAGCTGGAGGCGCTGCTGGCGGTGGTGCCCAAGGCCAAGCGCGTGGGCATGGTGCACGACCCGCGCTTCTCCGCGAACACCGTGGCGCTCGCCCAGCAGGCCGCGGTCGCCCGGGGCCTCACCATCCACCCGCTGGAGGTGGACTCGCAGGGCCGTGTGGAGAAGGTGCTGGAGGGCGCGGCGGGGCGCGTGGACGCGTTGATCATGGTGGCGGACAAGACGGTGGGCACCGCGGCGGTCGTCCAGGCGCTCATCTCCTTCGCCCAGGCCCGGCGGCTGCCGCTCGTGGGGCTCACCCCCAGCCAGGTCAAGGAGGGCGCGACGCTGGCCTTGTCCCCCAGCCCCCTTGCAATCGGCCTCCAGGCGGGACGGTTGGCCAATCGCATCATCCACGAGAAGGTCGACCCTGGTGCGCTGGCGGTGGCGCAGCCGGAGGGACTCGACCTCTCCGTGAATCTGTCCACCGCCAGGAAGTTGGGTCCGTCCCCTGAGTCCGTGCTGGAACTGCTCCGGTTCGCGGCGAAGCGGGACTTTGCCGTGAAGGTCTACGAGTGATTCCGCGATACAGCCGACAGGAGATGTCCAACCTCTGGTCCGACGTGGCCCGCTTGCGCCGGTGGCGCGACGTGGAGCTCGCCGCGCTGGAGGGAATGGTGGAGGCGGGGCTGGCCCCGCGCGAGGCGTTGGAGGACTGTCTGAAGCGCGCCGGGGACTTCACCCCGGCGGACGCGGCGCGCATCGAGGAAATCGAACGCACCACCAAGCACGACGTCATCGCCTTCCTCACCTTCATGGAGGAGCGGGTGGGGCCCAGCGCGCGCTGGCTGCACCTGGGCATGACGTCCTCGGACGTGCTGGACACGTCGCTGGCGATGACGCTGCGCGACGCCGTGGACCTCATCCTCCAGGACCTGGAGCGGGTGATGGCCGCGGTGCAGAAGCGCGCCTTCGAGCACAAGCACACCCTGCAGATGGGCCGCAGCCACGGCATCCACGCGGAGCCGGTGACGTTCGGCCACAAGCTGGCCATCTGGTACGACGAGCTGGGCCGGGGCCGCACGCGCCTGCTGCACGCGCGGGAGACCATCGCCACCGGCAAGATTTCGGGCGCGGTGGGCACGTTCGCGCACCTGCCTCCGGCGGTGGAGGCGCACGTCTGCGCGAAGCTGGGCCTGAAGGCCGCGCCCGCCTCCAGCCAGGTGGTGCAGCGCGACCGTCACGCCGAGTACTTCACGGCCCTGGCGCTGCTGGGCGCGAGCATCGAGAAGTTCGCGGTGGAGATCCGCCACCTGCAGCGCACGGAGGTGCGCGAGGCGGAGGAGCCCTTCACCGCGGGGCAGAAGGGCTCCAGCGCGATGCCGCACAAGCGCAACCCCATCCTGTCGGAGAACCTCACCGGCCTGGCCCGGCTGCTGCGCGGCTACGCGGTGAGCGCCATGGAGGACGTGGCGCTGTGGCACGAGCGCGACATCTCCCACTCCTCCGTGGAGCGCGTCATCGGCCCGGACGCCACCATCCTCATGGACTTCATGCTGGTGCGCTTCGCCCGGCTGATGGAGGACCTGCGCGTCTACCCGGAGCAGATGAAGAAGAACCTGGACCTGCTCGGCGGCGTGGTGAACTCGCAGCGGCTGTTGCTGGAGCTGGCGCGCAAGGGCATGGACCGGCAGGCCGCCTACGTCATCGTCCAGCGCAACGCGATGAAGCTCTACGAGGAGGGGGTCGACTTCCGGCAGGCCCTGCTCGCGGACGCGGACCTGCTGAAGATGATGACGCCCGAGGAGATCAACGACTGCTTCTCCCCGGGCTACCACACGCGGCACATGGACGACGTGTTCCGCCGCGTCTTCGGCCGGAGCGAGTAGCCCCGGCCGGGCGCTGGAGGAGGGCTACTCCAGGTAGCCCTTCTCGCGCAGGTGCTGCTCGATGCGCGCGTGCACGTCGCCGGGCTGGAGCGCCAGCGACGTGCCGGTGATCTGCTCGAAGGCGGCCACGTACTTGGTGGCCAGCTCCACGCGCACGTCGTCGGGGATGGGCGGCGGCTTGCCCTGGCCGGAGAAGTTCCGCTCGCGGATGAGCCACTGGCGGATGTTCTCCTTGTCGAGCATGCGCTGGTCCTCGCCCGCGGCGAAGCGCTTCTCGTACTCGTCCGCCACCCAGTAGCGGCTGGAGTCGGGCGTGTGCATCTCGTCGATGACGTAGAGCTCGTCGCCCACCTTGCCGAACTCGTACTTCGTATCGACGAGGATGAGGCCGCGCGTGCGCGCCCACTTCTGGCCCTCGAGGAACAGGCCGCGCGCCGCCTCCGTGATTCGCGCCCAGTCCCGCGCGCTGGCCAGGCCCCGCGCGAGAATCTCCTTCTCGGAGATGGGCTCGTCGTGCTGGCCGTACTCCGCCTTGGTGGACGGGGTGATGATGGGCGCGGCGAAGGCCTCGTCCTTGCGCAGGCCGTCCGGGAAGGGCACGCCGTAGGCGGTGTGCGAGCCCTTCTGGTAGTCGCGCCACAGGCTGCCGGTGAGGTAGCCGCGAATCACCACCTCCACCGTGAAGGGCTGGCAGGCGCGCGCGACGGTGACGTTCGCGTCCGGCACGTCCAGCACGTGGTTGGGGCAGATGTGCTTCGTGCGCTCGAACCAGAAGGCCGCCAGCCGGTTGAGCACCTCGCCCTTGAAGGGGATGGTGGTGAGGACGTGGTCGAACGCGGACAGCCGGTCCGTCGTCACCAGGACGAGCGAGTCGCCGCGCCGGAACGTGTCGCGGACCTTGCCGCGGTAGTGCTGGCCGAGCGCGGGCAGGTCCACCTGCTGGAGCGTATGGGGGAGTTGGGCGTGAAGTGCGGAGGTGTTCACGGTCGCCTCGCGGCCCGCCCCTCTGGAAGAGGGGAACGGCGAGAGAAGGACGGGCCTGTTGCTGAGGCGCGGGACTCTACTGGAGCGCGGCCGGCATGGAAGCGGGACCGTAGGCCGCTGCCAGGTAGAGGAAGGCCGGATTGACGCGCAGGACACCATCCACGTAGGCGACCGCGTACGGCGCCCCGGTGGCCCGGTCCACCTGGATGGCCCCGTCCGGCTGGATGCCCCAGTGCACGAGCAGCGTGCGGGCCACCAGCTCCGCGGCCTCCCGCTCGGACAGCCCCTGCAGGCTCTCGCGGCGATCCTCGGGCCAGCGCTCGCCGGCGCGCGCGTCCAGCACCAGCTCCAGCCCCTTGCCCGCGTCCGGCGCCTGGAACAGGTCCATGCGGGACTCGAAGCCTGGCGCCGCGAGCAGCTCGCCGTTCTGGCTCACGGGGAAGAGGACCAGCGCCTGGGCGCCCTGACCTGCCTCCTGGTCCGACTGCCTCGCCACCTCGCGGAACAGCTCCAGGCGCGTGGCCGGCGACTCGAACTCCAGGAACTCCGGCGGATGCGACAGGGCCTGCCGGGCGCTCATCGTCGCGCGCGTCGGCGTCCCGGCGCCACCACACGCGGTGAGCACCGTGACCAGCGACAGGAGCAACCCAGGGAGCCAGCGACGCATACGGCGGGGAATATACCGATCTGCTCCAGGATCAACCAGCTAAACTCCGCGCCATGCGTCCAGGAGACTTCCTCACCGTTGTCCTGCACCAGACGCGCTCTCCGGACAACCTCGGCGCCGTGGCACGCGTCATGGCGAACTTCGGCTTCGGGCGGCTGGTCCTTTCTGACCCGGCTACCTACTCGTTCCGCGGCGCCGAGCGGCTCGCCGTGAAGGGCGATGCGGTGCTGGAGCGCATGGCGGTGGCGCGCGACCTGCCAGAGGCCCTCAAGGACTGCGTGTACGCCGTGGGCACGACGTCTCGCACCCAGCTCGAGGGACGCGCGGCGCTGTCGCCGGAGGACGCGGTGCGGCGGCTGGCGGAGGAGAGCGTGCGGGGCAGGGTGGCGCTGGTGTTCGGTGGCGAGCAGCGCGGCCTGTCGGACGAGGAGCTGGCGCGGTGCGAGGACGTGCTCGTCATCCCCACGTCGGACGTGCAGCCGTCCATGAACCTGGCCCAGTCCTCCGCGGTGCTGTTGTACCTGTGTCACCGCCAGGGGTTGGGTGCCCCCGTGGCCGCGCAGGAAGCGGCGGAGCCGGGCGCGCGGCTGGGCACGCTGGACGCGCTGGCGAAGCGGATGCGCGAGGTGATGCTGGCGGCGGACTTCCTCAACCCGCAGGCGCCGGAGCACGTGCTCAACGAGCTGGAGCGGACGTTGATGCGGGCGAAGCTGACCCAGCGCGAGGCGGAGCTGTGGCTCACGGCCTTCAAGCACCTGGGGCGCGCGGTGGCGCGGGGCAGCGCTTCCTGACGGAACCCGTCGGTGGGAAGCACGCCCCGGCGCCGCGCGGACGACGGGGCGGTACGACTACGCCGCGTCCTTCTTGTAGGTCTCGCCGTGGTGCTTCTCACACAGGCCGGCCTTGAACGTCTTCACCCGACACTCCGCCTTGGAGCAGGTGCGGTAGCGCGAGTGGGGCAGGTCGCCCTGGCGCCAGGTCTTGTAGTGGAAGAAGCAGAAGCTCTTGGCGCGGTAGGGGCGCTTGCAGCCCTCCACGGAGCACGCCTTCTTGCCACCGCCCTTGGCGGTGCGCGGCCAGTGGGTGAGCTTCTTCTGGGTCGTCGGGGTGGCCTCGGCCATTGTGGGACTCTCCTGCGGGAAGCGCGGCGCCACACGGGGTGGACCCGCCGCCGGGTACGAAAAAGGCGCACTGTCTAGCGCCCATGCCACCCGAACGCAAGGGAGGCGCCGGCATCGGCCTCACGGCGAGGGGGTGGTCCCCTCGAAACCGGGCACGTCGGGCGCGGCTTCCTCCGACTCGTCCGACAAGGGCGGCCTCACCTTCTCCCGGGGGATGGGCGACAGCAGGTCGTCCAGGACGGACTGGGCGCGGGTGGGCTTGCGCCCCGGTGGCCGGGAGGCCAGCGCGGGGGCGGGAGCCTCTTCGAGCGCCGGCATCTCCTCCAGCCGCACCTTGAGCACGAGCGGCTTCCCCAGACGGCGCACGTTCAGCCGCACGTCGCGCCCCACGCCCCGGGCGGCCACCTGCCAGCGCAGGGTGTGGGCGCGCTCCACGCGGCCCTTGCCCAGGCCGACGATGACGTCTCCGCTGCGCAGGCCCGCGCGCTCGCCCGGGCCCCCCTCCACCACCTCCGTCACCACCACGCCCGGGCCTCGGCTCAGGTTGAAGGCCTCGGCCACCTCCGGCGAGAAGTCCTGCACGCTGATGCCCAGCCAGCCCCGGCGCACGCGGCCGTGCGCGCGCAGTTGGGGGAGCACCGTCTTGGCGATGTCGATGGGGATGGCGAAGCCGATGCCCTGGCCCGCCACGTTGACCGCGTTGGCCACCGCCACCACGTCGCCGTGCAGGTCCAGCACCGGCCCGCCCGAGTTGCCCGGGTTGATGGACGCGTCCATCTGCATGTAGTCGAAGTCGCCGTCGCGGCCGTTGGGCGTCACGTCCGTGCGGCCCATGAAGCTGACCACGCCCACCGTCACGGAGTGCGACAGGCCGAACGGGTTGCCGATGACGACGATCCAATCCGCCGACCGCACGTGCGTCGCGGACGCGAGCCGCAGCGCCGGGAGCCTGCGGGGCGCGTCGATCTTCAGGAGCGCGCAGTCCGTGCGGGTGTCCTCGCCCACCACCCGCGCGAGGTACTCCTCCACGTAGCCGCGCGGGTGGATGACGGAGACGACCACCTCGGAGGCCCCCTCCACGACGTGCGCGCTGGTGAGGATGTAGCCGTCCGTGTGGATGATGAAGCCCGAGCCGATGCCCTTCTGCGGCTCCTCGCCGGGGGCGGCGGCCTCGTCGCTCATCTGCCGGGTGGTGATGGAGACGACGGCGGGCATCGCCCGGCGCGCCACCTCGCTCAGCGTGGCCCGCTGGTCATTCAATGAACGGTTCTGGGCCTCGAGCCACAGCCGTCCGCGCGCGCGTCCAGCGGCCCTCGCGGGCGGCGCCAGCGCGCACACCAGTGCGATGAAGAAGATGACGCCCTTGAATGGAGCCCTGTCCATGGCCCGCCTCCGCCCCGACCGACCACCCACCCACGCAACCTAGGGAGGGAAGACGTGTCGCGGAAGCGGACCTGTCCGCCAGGCGACCTACTTCTTCTTCGCGATGATGCGATCGACGGCCGCCCGGTCCTCCGCGGAGATGCGCTCGCGCGGGGCCGCGTCCGTCGACCGGGAGACAGCGCCCTTGGCGTCCTCGTACGCGCCCTCGAGGCTGTCCTTCATCCGGTCCACCGCGTCCGGCTTCACGGTCCGCTTCCAGGCCCGCTCCGCGTGCTCCAGCGGCGTGCGTCCGTCCACCTCTCCCTTCGACAGGAAGATGCCGAGCCCCACCGCGCACGCCGTCCAGACGATGAACTTCAAAGCACCCATGCTCACAGCCTCCTACGTCTTCTTACATCTCCGGGCAGGGGCTGGCCAGTTTCCGACCGCGTGTGTGGATGTCGCTGACAGGGCGGGGCGGGGCACTTAATGTCCGCGGGCTTGCAGCCCGAAGAGTTCTTCCAGTCGGCCCGGGAGCGGGCCTCGCAGATGGACGTCGGACGTGGGGACGCGGTGGTGGAACGCGTCCGCGCCGCGGCGTCCGCGTTGTTCACCCGCATTCCGGAGCCGCCGGTGTACCGCCGCGCGGAGGACCCCTCGCGCAAGGTGGCGCAGGCGCTGCTTCCGGAGGTGGAGAAGGTGCTGGCGGAGGCGCTGGCGGCCGGTCGCGACCCGGCGATGGCGCCCGCCCTGGAGAAGCTGGTGGCGGCGCTGCTCGCGCACGGCGAGGCGCTGGTCCACACCGCGAGCGGCCGGTTGGAGGCGGCGGAGACGGCGTGGCGCCGCGCGCTGGAGCTGGAGCGCGCCGCGCATCCGACGCGACACCTCGTGTCCGCGCCGCCGCGCCCGCCGCCGGTGTTCGACAAGGGGACGAAGACGTCGCGCTACGACCCCCGTCCCGCGCCGCAGGCGAGCGTGAAGCTCGTGTGTCCCAACACCGGCTGCAAGCGCGTGGGGGACTACGCCTTCCTGACGAACCACGCGTACAACCGCTTCGTCTGCCCGGTGTGCCGCTCGCCCTTCCTGGCGTACTTCGGCGAGCTGCGCGGGCTGGAGGTGGAGGTGCGCCGCAGCTCCAAGCGCTACTTCTTCACCGTGGACGAGGTCGGCGGCAACGGCAGCTCGCGCATCGAGTTCGAGGAGGCGAGCGGCCAGGAGTTCCCCGCCGCGCGCCGGGACCTGCTGGCGTTCCTCTACACGGACGCGCGGGAGCTGAAGGTGGTGGTGAACCTCACCAACCAGCGGCTCATGTGGGTGAGCCCGGCGTCCTCGTGCTTCGTGGTGACGGTGGCGTTCGGCGAGGGCGCGCCGGAGCTGGTGGCCTTCCGGGCGTACCGCGACGAGGTGCTCGGGAAGAGCGCGCTCGGGCGCGGGTTCATCCGTGGCTACTATCGCCACGGGCCCTCCGTGGCGCGGTGGGTGGCGCGGCGACCGGTGGTCCGGAGCGGCGTGCGGTGGGTGTTGCGGCGGGTGCATGACCGCCTGACGAGGAGTGGAGACGCGTGACGCAAGAACCGATCGGCGCACCGCCGCCGGCGAGGCCGACGGGCGGAGGCACGAAGGTGTTCCTCGGGCTCCTGGCGGCCCTGGCGGTGGGCGGCATCGTGTACCTCGGCGTGCTGGAGGCGCGGCGCTCGCAGCTCGTGCCGGACGGCGCGTCCGCGCCCGCGTTCGAGATGCAGCGGCACGGCGGCGGCGTGCTGAAGCTGGAGGAGTTCCGCGGGCAGGTGGTGATGCTCGACTTCTGGGCCACGTGGTGCCCGCCCTGCCGCGAGGAGATGCCGGCCCTGGTCAAGCTGGCCAAGGAGTATGAGTCCCAGGGGCTCGTCTTCCTCGCGGCCAGCCGCGACGACGGCGACTCGGCCCCCCAGTTGGTGGACAGCTTCATCCGCCGCCACCTCCCGGAGCTCAAGCCCTACGTGGTGTACGCCAGCGACGACATGGCGCGCTCCTTCCAGGTGAGCGCGCTGCCCACGCTCTACTTCCTCGACCGCGAGGGGAAGGTGATGGACGCCCAGCGCGGCGCCCTGTCCGAGGACGCCCTGCGCCGCCGCATCGAGCGCGCCCTCAAGCAGCAGTAGCCTGGCGCTCCCCTCCCCGGGGTGCTGTCGGACACCGAGATATCCTTGAAAAGCACGCTTACCAGGCGTGCCTACAAGGAGACGAGATGTCCCCCTCTGCAAGTGCCTTCCCGCGGGCCCCCCGACCCGCGCTCCTGTCCCTGCTGTTCCCCCTGGTGTCCCTGGGGTGTGGTGGCGAGGAGTCCCGCGACACGCGGGAGGCGCCGCTGGCCGCCGCGACGCAGGCTGCCTCGGACGCCAACCTGTATGACTCCTTCAGCCGGGCCAACCACGACTCGCGCCTGAACTCGTTGGAGCAGGGCGTCCACGCGTGGACCTCGAACCCCTACTGGGGCAGCGCGTGGGGCGTCATGGGCGGCCGCGCCTACCTCGCGAAGGACGACGGCACGTGGATGGACCACTACACCACGGTGCCCGGCACGTCCGACGTCCGGGTGATGGTGACGCTGGCCGTGCTGGGCCAGTACTCCGGCCTCACCTTCCGTCATGTCGACCGCTCCAACTGCTGGAAGCTGGCGACGGACACGAGCCAGGGGAAGTACTTCCTCACGCGCTACCTGAGCGGCACGCAGACCTTCCCGCTGCAGATCAACCAGGTGCCCGTCGCGGGGGACGTGCTCGAGGTGCGCGCGCAGGGCACCCGCATCGACGTGTACCTCAACGGCGTGTTCAAGGGCGGCGTCGACGACTCCACCCACCAGTACGCCACCCGCGTGGGCCTGCTCGGCAGCCAGGACAACCTCGCGCGCTTCGACGAGTTCAAGGTCTACACCCAGGGGACGCGTGACGCGACGCTGCAGCCGTTCCGCTCGAATTCGGTGTGGAACCTGCCCATCGGTCAGGGCGCGACGTACGCGGACACCACGGACCTGGCGACGAAGGACTTCCTCGCCACCAGCCTCAACGGAATCACCCTCACGAGCTGGGCCAACTGGAACCAGTACTCGCATCCCGTCAGCTTCGCGGCCGACACCGACCCGTGGGCGACGGTGACGGACTACAACGATTCGTCGCGCAACGGTGCCTACTACGTGCCCGCCACCGCCGTCATCGCGGACGGCTCGGACAAGCACATGCACGTCATCAACCCGCAGAAGACGTACCTCGACGAGGCGTGGGCCACCACGCGTCAGTCCACCACGGCGTACAGCGTGGGGCGCCACCACACCATCGACCTCTACGGTTCGGGCCTGGGGCCCCGCGCCGGCGTGCGCGCGTATGGTGGCTCCGCGGTGGGCGGCCTCATCCGCGCGTGGGAGACGACGTCCACGCACCCGAGCTACACGGGGAAGATCCAACACGCCATCGCGCTCGCCGTGGACCGCGCGCAGCTCTACTACAGCGGCGGATGGAGCGGGTACGACTCCAGCGGTTACGGCACCGCGAAGGGCTACGTCTGGCCCGCCACCGAGCAGGACTGGGGCAGCGAGTCGACCTACAAGGGGCACGTCTCCATGGGCGCGTACTTCGCCATCCCTCCGTCCGTGGACATCAACGCGCAGGGGCTGACGGCCGAGGGGAAGATGGTGGCGCAGGCGCTCCAGGACTTCGGCGCCTACATCACCGACGCGACGGTGGGGTGCGTGACGTTCTACGTGGAGCCGGCCGCGCCGTCGGCCTTCGTCAACAACCTGCGCAAGGACGCGGCCAGGCTGCGCTCGCTGCTGCGGCGGGTGACGAACAACAGCCCGTCCACGCCGAACGGCCCGGGAACGCGCCGCGTGCCCCTGCTGCCGGACCTGGCGCCGCCGCGGTGACAGTGGGAACAGCCGGTGGACGACGCGGGTGAAGGTCCACGCCTTGCCCGCCGCGCTGGTCCGGTGGCGCTCCTCCGCGACGGCACCTCGGGAGGCGCGTCGCCGGTGCCCCCGGCGTCGCGCAGCGGGCGCTCGGGATGTGCCTTCAGTCCCGCTTCCACAGCAGCGCGGTGGCGAGGATGACGCCATAGCTGGCCGCGCTGCCATGGATGGCGAGCGCCATCGCGACGGAGGTGCCGCCCTCGCGCACGGCCGTCAGCGCATCCACGACGGGCATCACGATGCTGGCGAGGACGAAGACGCCCGCGGCCCGGCGCTGTCGGAGGGCGACGAGCCCCGCCAGCGCCAACCCGATGCCGAGGTCGCGCCCCGCCTTGACGTGCAGCCAGGGGATCACCTCGGGCCCGGAGTAGGGGACGCCGAAGCCCGTCGCCGCGCTGGCCGGGTCCAGCACGGTGCGGAGGGTCAAGAACAGCATGAAGGCCACCAGCAGCATCGTGAAGGCGGCGGTGGGGGACGAGAGCTTCCAGGACGATGCGGGGTGGGTCGGGTTCATGAGGTCTCCAGAGGGCGTGAGCGCCGCGTTCATGGTCCTCAATGTGGCGGAGATGGCCTCCCGCCACCATGCGTCTACGACTCAATGCTTTGCCCGAAACGCTCACGGCCCGAGCGTTGGAGTCATCACGGCGTCGCGTGACGCGGACGTCCCGGGGATGCGAGGAGGGCTTCAGTCCCCTCCGTCGTCGTCGGTGCCACCGTCATCGTCGTCCTCGCCGCGCAGGATGAAGTCGCGGACCAGCGACTCGCCCTCGCGGACGCAGACCTCCTCCTCCACCTTTCCGTGCTTGTCGCCCTGGACCTCCAGTGTGTAGCAGCCCGCGGGGAGGGGACCGACGCGAACCTCTCCGGTCGACGTGTCCAGCTTCAGGTCGTCGAGCGTCGTGCCCTCGACCTCCACTTCGCCTCGCGAGGGGATCTTCCCGTCCGCGTCCCGCATCCTCACGGTGACGAAGGCGCCCTGGGGGGCGTCGATGTCGCCCAGGTCGGTGACACGGGCGCCCTGTGGCTCCACCCGTGCTCGTGCCGCCCGGGTGCGGGTTGCGACCAGGAAGAGCTCCACGGAGGTCGCGGGGACACGCGTCAGCTCGAAGCGCCCGTCCGCCGCCACGCTCGCGCGGAGGTCGGGCTGGCCGAGCACGCTGACGTGTGCCACGTCGGCCTCGGCGCCGAGGAGCCGCCCTCGCACGGTGCCTTCCTCGAGGGGCCCGTTGTTGAATCCGCCACAGGCCCCCATGAAGGCCAGGGCCCCCCACGCGATGAACCACGGATGTCTCGGCGCGCGCATCAGAATCGATACCCTCCGCCCAACGACAGGCCTCCGAACCCCACCGCGCGAGTGCGCCCGTCCACGGGCACGTAGGCCCAGAGCAACTGGCCCCTCGCCTCCAACACGAACTGGCTTGCCACGCGCCATGACACTCCCGCCATCCAGCCAGGCCACACCGTGACGTAGCGCTCGTCCTGGCTCAACAGGTCCAACTGGAAGGAGCGCTCCAGCCACAACGCGGCCACACGCGGCCCCGTGGATACGCCCAGCCGTCCCCACTGCCACGAGGGCCCCACCGTCACGCCGAGCATCACCGCGCGGTGGCGCACCGGCACCGTCCCGCCCACGTCGAGCTGGAGTGCCCGGCGTCCCTGGCCGGCGGACAGGTCCACACCCACGTCCAGCCTCCGCTCCAGGAGGACGCCCTCCCACCGCAGGCTCGCGCCCGCCATCATCGTGGGGGGCAGCACCTCGCGGCGGCTGCGTCCGTCGAGGAAGCCCAAGGCGCCCACCTCCAGGGCCGCCGTGCGTCGATGACCTCGCGCGAACTCTCGCAGCAGCGAGTCCAGGGCCCGGCGCTCACCGGGACGCAACGCCACGGTGTCCTCCCACAGCACCTCTCCGCCCTTGTGCAGGCCCAGGCGCCGGTTGCCCTCGGGCAGCGTCACGCCTCCTGGGAGTTCGCCCGCGTCCACGCCGTCCACCTTGAGCGTGAAGCCCTCCAGTCGCGGACTGTAGGAGAACACCTCGGGTTGACCCGGCCGGGTCAACGTCCCGGACAGCAACACCGGGTCCGCGCCCACTTCCGTCATCCGGGCGCTCGGGCGCTGCCGGCCCTGCGTATACGTCCACGTGTTCCGGCGCGCCCAGTCATGGGCCTCGGTGGCGCTCACCGCGCCATCCCGGTTGCGGTCTCCCCGACCGTCGAGCGCCTCCACGAAGAAGTGCGTGTAGATGTCGTTGGCGAGCGCGTCGTCCTCGCGCGCCGCCTCGCCCCAGTCGCTGGCGGACAGGACCAGCGAGGCGCGGCTGTCCTCCTCCAGTGGCCGAGGCGGGAACGCGCCCTTGGTGCGCTCCAGTTCTTCGAGCACCGAGGGCGGCAGCAGGGACTTGCCCGTCCCGCTGTGACAGGTGGCCAGCACCAGCACGCGTCGCCGCGAGCCCAACTGCTCCAGCTCCCGCTCCAGGACCGCCATCTCCAGGCCCGTTCCCTGGACGTCCCGGAAGCGGGTGTCGCGCATCACCAGGTATCGCTGGAGCTCTCCCCGCGCATCCCGCGCGAGTGTGCCGTGGCCCGAGACGTAGACCACCAGGACGTCCTTGGGGCGCCAGGGGCGCGCCGCGAGCTCGCGCAGGGCCTCCAGCACCGCCGCGCGGGTCGTCTGCTCCGGTTGGTTCAGCACCGTCACCGAGCGGAATCCGCCGTGGCGAGGGTCCGCCAGCGCGCGCCCCAGGTCCTCCGCGTCCTTGCCCGGATAGCGCAGGTCGTTCCACGCATCGTCGTCGTACTGGCTGATGCCGATGAGCAACGCGTGGCGCTCGCCCTCGTACGCCAACGAGAGCTGCGCCGAGTCCAGGCTCACGCGCACCGCCTTCCCCTTCTCCCCGGCGGCCACGGCGCCGCAGCCGGAGACCAGCAGGAGGCCGAGCCAGAGGACGACGTGAAGGCCGGAGCGATGCACGGACACGCTCAGCGATGATACCCCGGCATCACCTGGAGCCGGAGTCGAGCCTGGAGGGCGTCCTCGGGCACCTGTCCCCGGGCGAGCGCCGCGTCGCGCGCGGCCAGGGAGTGGGGGCTTCGTGGCCACGCCACCAGCACCAGGGTCCGGGGACCGTGCTCACCTTCCAGGGACACGCCCACCAGCTCGCCCCCTTCGCGCAGGTCGTGGGTCCCCGACTCCAGCGTGTAGCTCCCCAGCATCTGGGGGGGCGCTCCTGGCGCCTCCAGCGCGAGCAGCGCATCGGCGACTTCGTTGGAGCGGTAGCGCACCAGCACGACGGCTTCGGCCGGCAGCGCGGTGTCCTCCGCGACGGCCTGGAGGCTCCCATCCGGCAGCCGGGCGACGGCCGTCACCTCCAGCGACAGTCCCGCGCCGCCCTTCAACTGCCACGAGGTGTCCGCCTGCTCACCCGCTGGCGCGAGAGGACGCAGCGCGAAGGCGACCGAGGCCGCCACGGCCACCGCCACGGCGCCCGTGAGCCATGCGCGCCGAGGCGGGCCCATGCGTCGCCGCAGCCGGGCCCAGCCCACCGCGTCCTCGCGGAGGGGGCCCAGCGCGCCCAACGTCTCGTCGGTCATCGCCTCGAGGCCGAATGAATCTTCTTCTTCGCCGGTCCGCGCGAGGAACGCCTCGCACAGCTCGCAGTCGCGGGACAGGTGGTCGGCGAAGTAGGCCACCGCGTCGGGCGACCGGTCCTGCAGGGCCTTCCAACTGCGCGCATCCAGATGTCTGTCCGCGTCGCTCATGGCTCATCCCACTCCCGCGGCCAGCAGCCGCGCCAGCAACTGCCGCTTCACGCGCGCGCGGAATCGCTCCAGGCGCATCGTCACGGCGCTCTTGCCCAGGCCGAGGCGCTCGGCGATCTCCCGCGCGCTCAGCTCACCCTCCAGATAGAAGAGGCGGACCGTCTCCTTCTCCGGGCCCTCGGGCAGCTCCTCGATGAGCTCGCGCACCACCGCCGCGCGCCGCTCCAACTCCAGGGTGGGGGGCACCGCGGGCGTGGTCGTCTCCAATTCCAGCGCCAGGTCCTCCGCCGCTCGCCCCCGAAGTCGCGCGCCTCGGCTGAGGGCCTGGGCATGGTGCCGGGCAATCGTCACCAGCCAGCGACCGAAAGCCCGGGGATGTTGGAGCCGGGACAGCTCCCGGAACGCCCGGACGAACGTCTCCTGGACCACGTCCTCCACTTCCGCGGGCCCCAGCGCGGAGTAGCCGAGCGCGACGCGCCGCACGGAGCCATGGAAGCGCTGGTACAGCTCCCGGTGGGCGTCCTGCGCACCCTGGGTCGCCCGCTGGATGCAGGTGGAGAGCTCCGCCTCCGTCACGACACGCCCCGCTTGCCCACGGAGCCCGCGGCCCCACGGTGAGGGCGCGCGCCATGGGAGCAGGTTCCCCGCGTGGCCGTCCCCGGCCACACGAAGGGCGTACCGGCCCTCCGGGGGTACCCCACGCTCGCGATACGCGGACAAGCCATGTCTCCCCGGTCAGTAACCCGTCTCCATGGAAGGAGTCACGAGCCGTCGAACGGCCACGGACTTTCGTGTCCGGGGGGAGCGGAGCTCCGGGATGTGGCCGATTCGGGGCTCGGGACTCCTTCATTTCAGACAGGGGATTTCGGACGGTCCCGGGCCGGAGACGCCGCCCGCCAGGTCCCTCGATAACAGGAGACGCAAGGCATGCGATTCATCGGCTTGTGCACGTCCATCATGTTGCTCGCGGCTTGTGGCAGTGACGACACCGTCAAGGTCGGCTTGAGCACGCGGGTCGGTGGCGCCCCGGGTGCGCGGAAGATGGCGCAGCAGCTCGAGCCCGCCTCCGGCATCACCATCGAGAGGGTCCGCCTCTCCGTGCGTGGGCTGGAGCTGGAGCACGAGGGAGATGACGACGACGATGGTCAGCACCATGGGTCGGATGACGACACGCCACGGACTGGCGACGACCAGGGTTCGGAGCAGAAGCTGGGGCCCTTCCTCATCGACCTGTCGGCCGACGACCTGAATGGCCGGGTCGTCCACGTGGGCAACCTGGAGGTGTCGCCGGGTGTCTTCGACGAAATCGAGTTCGACATCGGGAAGGTCTCCACCGCCGAGGCGGGCGGGGACGCGGCGCTCGCGGAGCTGGCCCAGTTGGGCGCGTCCGTGGTCATCGACGGACACATCGACGGCGAGCCCTTCAGCTTCGTCTCCAGCGTGCGTGTGGAGCAGGAGCGGGAAGCCCGCTTCGAGGTGAAGGCGGGCGAGGAGCCGAACATCACCCTCAACATCGACCCGACCGGTTGGTTCGTCGACGAGGGCGGTCGGCGGTTGGACCCGAGGGATGCGTCGGCTCGCTCCACCATCGAGAACAACCTCCACCGCTCCATCGACGCGTTCGACGACGACGACCGTGACGGCGGCGAGGACGACGAGGACCACGACCAGAACGATGACTGAGGCTCCCCGGAGCCTCCGGGAGGCGGTGAGGTTCCGCCGCCTTGTCCCGGCGACTCGAAGATTTGTCCGAAGCGCTCAGGGGCCGAGCGTGGGCGTCGTGGCGCTGGTAGCCTGAGGTCATGGACCTCGCGACTCCCTCGGACCTGCTGGGACGAATCCTCGAGCGCACGGGGCTGCGAGGACAGGTGTACTGCCGCACGGTGGCGCGGGCCCCCTGGGGCCTGCGCTTCCCGCCCACGAACACGGCCACCCTGCACATGGTCATCGCGGGCACCTGTCACCTGTGGCGAGGACGTGAGGTCCTCGCGCTCGGGCCCGGTGACGTGGTGCTCCTGCCGCGGGGCGAGGGCCACTCGGTGGCGGACTCTCCGCGCAGCCCCAGGCTCGACCTCGGGGACTGGCTGTCGACGCGCGGAGCAGGTGCTTCGTCCTACGACCTGGGTGGCTCCGGTGTGGAGTCGCGCCTGCTGTGTGGCTGCTTCACGTTCGAAGACCCTGGCGCGCATCCGGTGTTGAAGCTGCTGCCCGGACACGTCCATCTGCGCGGCGCTTCGGAGGAGGCTCGGGCCCTGTTGCCCACCCTGTCGCTGCTCGAGCGCGAGTACGAGCGCGCGGAGCGAGGCGTCTCGGTGGTCGTCTCCCGGCTGCTGGACATCCTCTTGATTCAGGTCCTGCGCGCGTGGGCGGACGCGCAGCCGCCGGGAGGCGCCGGTTGGCTGGGGGCGCTCGGAGACCCGACCCTGGCCCGGGCGTTGGGGTGCCTGCACGAGGCACCCGGCACGGACTGGAGCGTGAGCGAGCTGGCGCGTCGGGTGGGGACCTCCCGGGCGACCCTCGCTCGCCGCTTCTCGGCCGAGGTGGGAACGACGCCCCTGGAGTACCTCACCCAGTTGCGCATGCGGGAGGCCGCGCACCAGTTGAAGCAGGGCCAGGACGGCCTCGCGGCCATCGCCAGCCGCGTCGGCTACACGTCCGAATTCGCCTTCAACCGCGCCTTCCGTCGCGTCATGGGCGTGCCTCCCGGGGAATACCGGCGCAAGGTGCGTGAGGCCTGAAGCAGCCGCCAGGGCAGGGGCTTGCCCCTGTGCCTTTGATAGTCCTTCGGACTTTCCTATGCTTCCCGCGCCTCATCAGGAAGGACACTTCAGTACCATGCAAGAGCGTTCGGTCGGCGCCTCGATGCGCGCCATGAGCCTGGGATTCGGTCTCGTCGCGGCCAGCATGTTGACGGCCCAGGTGGTGATGTCGCGTCTGCTCGCGGGGACGATGACCTACTACTACGCCTTCATGCTCATCTCCCTGGCGATGCTGGGGTTGGCGTCGGGTGGGCTCCTGGCTCAGCTCGCACACCGCTTCTTCACGCCCGAGCGTGTGCTGGGCCACGTGGCGGTGCTGAGCCTGATGGCGGGCATCTCCGGCTTCGTGGGCATCATGGGGATTCTCACGCTGTTGCCCCACGTGAGGTTCGGCGGCGCCTTCCGCGTCTACGCCCAGGAGTTCTGGTCCCTGGCGGGAATCTTCTGGTGCGCCTTCCCGCTCTTCCTCTTCGGCGGGCTCGTGGTCTCGCTCGTCCTGTCGCACCACCGGGAGCGCTTCCACCGGCTCTATGCCGTCGACCTGGTGTCGGCCGCGCTGGGCTGCATCGCCGCCGTCCTCCTCCTCGAGCTCAACACGCCAGTGGAGGTCATGCTCGGCACGGTCGTCATCCTGCCGATGCTAGCGGCCATCCTGTTCGCCTTGGCGGGAGGGCAGCGCACCACCGCGCTCGCCGCGGTAGGACTCACGCTCGCCTTCGTGTTGCTCGGGAGCTTCCTCACGCGAATCCCCGCCATCGCGAGGCCTCCGCATGTGAGCTGGCTGGGGCGGCCTACGGTGGTCTCGGAGTGGAACTCCATCTCCTCCGTTCGCGTGCATCCGACGCAGTTCTTCACCTGGTCGCTGAGCGAGCGCTATGCCGGTCCGAAGTTCAAGATGTTGGACCTCATCATCGACGGGCTCGGTGGGACGCAGATCGTCCAGTTCGATGGCAAACCGGAATCTCTCTCCGCCTACACCTATCTCGAGCACGACCTGACGGCGCTCGCCCACAAGCTGGTGCCGCCCTCGGGGAGGCAGCTCATCATCGGCCCGGGAGGAGGCGTGGATGTCCTCCAGGCCGTCCGTCATGGTCGCAAGGACATTACCGCGGTGGAGATCAACCCGCTGGTTGCGCGGGTGGTGAATGAAGACCTCGCGGACTTCTCCGGTCGGCCGTACTACCTCCCCGGCGTCTCACTCCACATCGAGAACGGTCGGACGTTCATCAAGCGCTCCACCGAGAAGTGGGACCTCATCACCCTCACCTGGGTGGACACGGGTGGGAGCGCGACCGCGTTGGCGTTCAGCGAGAACTATCTCTACACGGTCGAGGCCTACCAGGAGTTCTTCCAGCACCTCACGCCCGACGGCTACATGGGCTTCCTGCGCGCGCTGGGGGCGGGCGAGGTGGTTCGTATCGACTCGATGCGGGGCCTGACGGTGGCGCGCGAGGCCCTCGAGAAGCTGGGCATCCAGGAGCCGGGCAAGCACATGCTGGTGGCCGCGGTGGCGAGCCCCCACTTTCCCAGGCCCATGTGCTTCGTGCTGGTGAAGCGTACGCCCATGACGCCCGCGGACGTCGCGGTCGCCCGTCAGCACCTCGACGCGATGGGCTTCCAGGCGCTCTGGCTGCCGGATGGCTCGCTCGATGCCGCTTCCATTCCCCGGACCTTCGCCTCGTTCGAGAGGATGATCCGCGACATCATCACCCGGCCGGACCCCGCGCGGCTGTGGGAGGAGAGCCCTCTGGACATCACTCCTGCCACCGACGACAACCCCTTCTACTTCGTGGAGCGCGAGGGGCCCGCGAGGGAAGCAGGCACCGGCGTATTGGAGTTGCGGAGCATGGTGGCCATCCTCATGGCCCTGGTGATTCCCTTCCTCCTGGTGCCCTTGTTCCAACTGGCCCGGCGGACGGGGCGCATGGGGATGTCGGGCTGGGCCTCCCTGGGCTACTTCTCGCTCTTGGGGGTGGCCTTCATGCTCGTGGAGATGGAGTTCTTCCATGTCTTCGCGCTCGTGCTGGGCAGTCCGACCATCACCTTCGCCACGGTCTTGGCGAGCATGCTCGTCGCCAGCGGTGTCGGGAGCTTGTTCGCGCAGCGGCTCTCCAGGGCTCGGCCCGCTGTGACCGGAGGCGTCTTCGTCGCGCTCGCCGTGGGGCTTGGCGCCTTCCTGTCCATCAAGGGGCCGGTCCTGGAGTCCGTGGTGGGGATGTCGCTTGCTTCGCGCATCGCCGTCTCGGCCGCGCTCATCGCGCCGCTGTCCTTCCTGATGGGACTTCCCATGTCCCTTGGGATGTCCCTCATCGGGCGCAGGCAGGACTTGGTCCAGTGGGGATGGGCTCTCAACGGTGTATTCTCGGTGATGGCGAGCGCGGGGGCCATCTACGTGGCCATCCACTTCGGCACGGCGGTTACGTTCGGACTGGGGACGGCCTGCTACCTGGGCGCGGGAGTCCTCGCCTGGGTGATGCGACGGACGCCGCTCCCGGATGTCGAGCAGGCCGCGCCGCCGCCCCCCCTGGAGCCGAAGGCTGCCCAGGACTCCGCGGCCGGAGGCCCTGTCCCCTTCGATCCCGCGGCCTGAGGTGTTTTCCCGGAGGCAGAGGGCCCTCACGCCCGCGTGGCGCGTGAGGACCTTCCCTGGGTCGCGTTACTCCGGGAGGGCCGTGTCCTTCCCGTTCACGTAGGTCCGGACCACTGGAATCTGGCTGATCTTCGTCGGGTCGCCGTTCTTGGCGGGGTCGAAGTCGAGCGGGTTCTTGCCGAGCACGACGAAGTCCGCGACCTTGCCCGACTCGATGCTGCCCAGCCATCCATCCAGTTCGTGCTGGCGGGCCGGCTCGATGGTGACCGCGCGCAGGGCCTCCTCGACCGTCATCGCGTGTTCGGGCCCGAGCACGTAGGTCTTCTTGAAGTCCGGATAGGCCCACGTCCGGCGCGTGACGGCCTGCTCCACGAACCAGAGGGGACGGGCGGGGGTCACCATCGAATCGCTGTGGAGCGAGTACGGGATGTCGTAGCGCCGGTCGAAGTTCACCGGGTCGATGTCGTTGCCGCTGTGCGAGGTGCCGTTCGTCAGCATCTGCGCGAGGGCATCTCCCCAATAGGCGACATGTCCAATCAGGTGCGTCACGCGCAGGTCCAGGGCGGGCACCTTCTGGCCGCTGGCGGCCGCGTAGTTCCCCGTGCGCATGTTGCCGATTCCCTGGGAGATGGCATCCAGGCCCACCGTGTTGTGGATGAGCAACATCCTGCGGCGGTTGGCATGCTCCGACTGGAGCTGGGCGAAGGCCTCGAGCGCCAGCTGGTTCGCCTGGTTGCCATTGGCGTGGAGCTGGAGGCGCCAGGCCGAGTCGGCCCAGTAGGGGCGCATGGCGGAGGTGAGGGCCGCCGCGTCCGCGAAGTCGCCCTGGCCCGCGCCCGCCTCCGGACAGTGCCCGCTCGCGCTGTAGGTATAGGGTTGACCGAGCAGCGCCGTGCAGCCCTGCGTCGACCCGTCCACCCAGAGCTTGATACCCCCGGCACCCAGCCACTTGGGCAGGTGACACTGCAAATCCTGGTTCGGATCGCACGCGGGGGGCGTGGGCTGGAGCGCCGGATGTTTGACGCCGTGAGCGTCCTTGAAGGCCGCGGCGGCGTCATGGGTCACGACGCCGGTGACGCGCAGCGGGAAGGCTGGGTTCTCGGCGAGTCGCTGGACGATTTCGAGCTGGCTCCGGCTCGACAGCCCACCGTCCGCCACCGTGGTGAGGCCCGCTTCACGCAGCGCCTGGATGGCCTGGTGGAGCTCCTGGAGGCTCCCCGCGGGGATCGTCTTCTGGAGGAGGATTCCCTGCTGCGTCGCCTCCAGGAATGGCGCGAAGGCGGGGGACTCCTCGAGCAGGCCGGTGAAGCCGTTCGCGTCCGTGACCCACTTGCCGCCGTTGTCGGTCACCGAGGACGGAGGCTGGCACTTCGTCTGGCCCTTGCAGACGACATCGAAGGCCTTCTGGTTCACGTAGGCGAGGTGGCCCGACTGGTCGAGGACGATGACCGGACGGTCCTTGCTCACGCAGGCGTCGATGTAGAGCTTCGGTTGTTTCATGAAGGCGACGTTGCCGTTCACGCCGCACTTGCCCGGGATGAACGCCTGTCGTGACGGGTCCAGATTCATCCCCAGCACGAAGGTGTCGGCGGGCTCGACGACGGAAGGGGCCACCTTCATCGAGGAGAGGGCGCCGAGCAGATCCTCGTGCTTCTTGCACTCCTCGGGAGAGGACGCGTTGTACGGCGGAGGGAGGCAGGGCGCCAGGTTGTGCGTCCCCAGCAGGCTCTGCATCAGGGTGGGAAGCAGGTGCAGGTGCGGGTCGATGAACCCGGGAAGGAGGACCTGGCCTTCCTCCAGGTAGACGGCCTTCACGCCGATCTCGAGTCCCGCGCGCAGCTCCTGCTCGGTGCCCACCCTCAGGATGCGTCCGCGCCCGTCCACCGTGACGGCTTCCGCGATGGTGCCCTTGTCGTCCAGGGTGATGATCTTGCCGATGAAGAGGGTGGTGCGCTCGGTGACCGGGTTGATGCTTCCCTTGGTCGCGCAGGACGTCAGCATCGCGAGGGCTCCCAGCATCGCGGCGGTGCGACGGTGCGAGCGGCCATGTGTCCGTGTCTTCTGGGTTGGATGTCGTCTCATCGAGACTCCTGTTGAAGAGGAATTGCCAGTCTAGGGAGCCGCGACCCGAGGGGACGGGAAAATCCAGACATCGGCATGGGTCGGCGGGTGGGCTGTTTTTGACGCGTCAATGTGAGGAATTGACGTGTCGTGGTTGCGTTTGACGTGTCAGGGCACGCTCCGACGCGTCAATGCGCTTCAGGGTGGTTTCCTGGCGTGTCAGCTCGAGGTCTGCGGTTCGCGTGGGAGGGCGTGTGTCTTGTTGCTCGCATTCGGAGAACTTCAGCGGGCAGCGGACGCTCTTCACGTGGAGGCTCAGCGCTCTACACTGTCCTGGCTACATTCCCCCTTCAGGTGGCCCCAGCGCGAACGTCACGGCACCGCTCGCGGGTCCCAGGAGCAGCGCTTCCATGACTGACCGGCTCATGTCCCTGGCCCACAACCCACTCACCCGCGGGCTCGTGCGGGCACTCGGCCTTCCTCAGCCGACGCAGTTGGCGCGGGCGCGCGTTGGCTGGAGTGCGAGGCCCTTCGTGGACCGGGTCCTGGCGGTGGGAGGAACTCCAGGTGGCTTCGCCCGACAGCAGGTGCATGCGGCGCTGACGGAGGGGGGCGCGCGGGTCGTGGAGTCGGCCAGTGAGGGAGCAGACCCGGAACTGCACGGCATCGTCTTCGATGCCACCGGCCTGGAGGGGCCCGGAGGGCTGCGCGCGCTCTACGACTTCTTCCACCCGAGGGGGCCGCGGCTCGCGCGCAATGCCCGGGTGTTGGTGGTCGCGGCGGTGCCTGAGGAGATGGAGCGCCCGGCGGCCGCTGCCGCCGCGCGTGGGGTGGAGGGCTTCGTGCGCAGTCTGGGCAAGGAGGTGGGGCGGCGCGGCGTCACGGTGAACCTCATCTATCTGGCGCGTGGCGCGGAGGCCCGGCTCTCCGGGCCGCTGCGCTTCTTCTGCGGCGTGGCGTGCACCTATGTGTCCGGACAGGCGGTCCGGCTCTCGACCGGGGTGCGCCCGCCCTCGGCGGTGCCGTTGCATGAGGCCTTGGATGGGAAGGTGGCGCTCGTGACGGGGGCCGCGCGCGGCATCGGCGAGGCCACGGCGCAGCGACTCGCGCAGGAGGGGGCACGGGTGGTGTGCCTGGACGTACCGGCCCTCGAGGAGGCGTTGAAGGCCACCGCGTCCCGCATCGGTGGGGAGGCGTTGGTGCTGGATGTCACGGCGACGGATGCACCGGCGCGCCTCGTGGCCGCGTTGAAGGAGCGACACGGCGGCGTGGACATCGTCGTACACAACGCGGGTATCACCCGGGACCGCACGTTCGCGAAGATGACCCCCGAGCAGTGGGACGCGGTGCTCGCCGTCAACCTCGCGGCCATCGTGGCGGTGGATGAGGCGTTGTCGGAGGGTGGAGTCCTGAGGGATGACGGGCGACTGGTGTACCTGTCGTCCATCAGCGGCGTGGCGGGCAACTTCGGACAGACGAACTACGCCACCAGCAAGGCGGCGCTCATCGGCTATGTGGCGGCGCTCGCGCCGCGCCTCGCTGGCCGTGGCATCTGCGCCAACGCAGTGGCCCCGGGCTTCATCGAGACCGCGATGGTCGACAAGATGCCGCTCATGACGCGCGAGGTGGGGCGCAGGCTCAACTCCCTGTCGCAGGGTGGGCTGCCGCGCGACGTGGCGGAGCTCATCACCTTCCTCGCCAGTCCGGGCGCCTTCGGTGTGACAGGCAATACGGTACGGGTCTGTGGTCAGGGGCTCATCGGCGCGTGAGACGTCTGCGGCACGTGGCCGTGGAGGCGCCAGGGCAGGGGACGATGTCCGCCTCCGGCCCTGGTTCACGCGTGAGCGCTCGGCTCCCCTCCGAACCCACGCTCTCGAATGAGACCAAGGACGCGATTCCTCCACGCGCGAATCAGGGCCGTGTCTGGACTGTGGGGTCTGCCCATGTCTCTGGCGGGCCCGGTATGCCGAGCCCCGCTCCCGTTCAGGGATGTCGCTCGAGGAGGATGTCCCGGGTGGCGAGCCACCGTCCCTCGGCGGTGCGTCGCAGCCGCACGATGCCGCTGCCGCCCCGCAGCTCCTGCTTCTCGCGATAGCGGGCCGTCACGCCGAACTCCCCGTCGAACACGACGTCGTCGACGTAGTACGGGGGGCGCCCTGCCTCGCCGACGACCAGGTGGACGTGCGCCGGGAGTGTGTCGTTCGGATAGGGCGCGGGTTTGACGGTGTGGAACGTGTAGACCCCATCGGGCCCCGTCTTCGCCCAGCCGCGCAGACGACCGTGGCGGCGGCTCCACTCGGACTCCTGGGTGCCATTCGCATACAGCCCGGCCGCGTTGGTGTGGTGGGCGTAGACGACCACGCCCGCCACGGGCTTCCGGTCCCCGGTGCTCAGCACGCGTCCCGTCAACGTCATCCGTTCCCCGGGCTCGGCGGCGCTCGCCAGTTGGACGGTGGGCCCCAGGGACGAGGCGGGGCGCTCGCCCAGGGCCTCGCAGCCCTCGCACGTGTAGAGGTCCGCCCGGGCGGGGGACTCCGCTGTCGCCGTCCTCGCGCAGGCCACTGCACCCACCGCACACGCACCCATCCCCACGAGGACGGAGCGCCGCTCGAGCTGTTGCAAGGGCCACCTCTCGAATGGGAGCGCCAACCGCCGGGGCAACCCCATTCGAGCCCCGGTATTCCCGGGAAGCGCGGTGGAGGGACGCCGCGCCCCTGCTACTTGCCGCCGGGAGCTGGCGCCGTGGGCGCGGCCGGCGTCGCCTGGGCCGGCTGTTTTCCCGTGGCCGGAGGCGCCGCGGGGGCCTTCTCCTCCGTCGTGGGGGAGGGCTTCTCCGCCGGAGCGTTCTTCTCCGCGGGCGGGGTGGTCGGAGGCGGCTGTCCCGCCGGGACGACGGTCTCCTTCTTCTCGGTCTCCACCTCGGAGCGCACGAGCTTGAAGTCGACGCGGCGGTTCTTGGCGCGGCCCAGCGCGGTGTCGTTGGTGGCGATGGGGCGGTCGAACCCGAAGCCCGCCGAGCTCAGGCGCTTGCGGTCGATGCCCTTGCCCACCAGGTACTCGAGCACGGACCGGGCGCGCTTGTCCGACAGGCCCATGTTCAGCTGCCGCGAGCCGCGGTTGTCGGTGTGTCCTTCGATGAGCACCGGCCCCAGCGTGGGGTTCTTGCGCAGCACCGTGGCCACCTCGTCCAGCAGCGGATACGAGCGCTTCTGGATGACGGCCGAGCCCGTCTCGAAGAGCACGTTGCCCTTGATGCGGATGCGGTCGGATTCGACGAAGACGTAGGGCGGGCTGTCGAACGGGCAGCCGTTGTTCTCCGGCGGGCCGAACTGCTCGGGGCAGTCGTCCTCGTTGTCCGGGACCTCGTCGCCGTCGGAGTCCGGGCAGCCGTCGTACTCCTTCGGGCCGGCCTTGTCCGGGCACTTGTCGAACTCGTCGGTGATGCCGTCGCCGTCCGTGTCCACCTCGGGGCAGCCCTTGCGCTCCTTGGGGCCGGCCACGTTGGGGCAGCTGTCCTCGCCGTCCACCACGCCGTCGTTGTCGTTGTCCGGGTCGGGGCAGCCGTCGGAGTCCTCGAAGCCGTCCTTGTCCTCGGCCTCGTTGGGGCAGCGGTCCTTCACGTCCGGCACGCCGTCGCCGTCCGAGTCGACGAAGCGCTCGTCATAGCGCACGCCGAACATGACGCGCAGGGCCTCGCGGCCGTAGCCGCTCGACAGTCCGACGCCGCGCCCCACGTTCAGCTCCAGGCCCCAGTTGCCCCAGATCTTCGCGCGGGCGCCGACCAGCACCTCCCACGGCGACTTCAGCGAATCGGACTGGTCGGAGTTGAACGGGCGCACCCGCGGCGTGGCCAGGTGCATCTCCGCCGTGGCCTCCACGTCCGTGAAGCGCCCCATGTTGGGCAACTCGGCGATGGCGCCCGCGCCCAGCGTCAGCTCGTCGCCCACCACCAGGTTCAGGTACTGCGCCTGCTTGCGCAGCCGCATGCCCACGTTGCCCAGCACCCGAATGGGGACGGGGAGCGAGCCGAAGCGCTGCTCCACCGCGAGGCGCGGGGCGAAGAGGAAGCCGCGCTCGCCCGTGAAGCTGTCGGCGCTGCCGGTGGGGAAGCGCACCTCCGGGATGAGCGAGACGCCCACCGGGAACTTCTCCCGGTCCAGCACGTGGATGCGTGGCACCAGCCGCACGTCCCCGAGCGTCGTGCGGCCCACCCCGGCCGCGCCCGGGAAGTCCGGCGCGTCGAGCGCGTCGCGCAGCAACTGGAAGTTGTCGCCCTGCAGGACGGTGACGGGCAGGTCCACGCCCAGCTCGAGCCGCTCGTGCAACTGGTAGGCGAAGAGCAGGTGCGCGTCGAGCCGGTACGGCAGCAGGTTGCCCTGCTTCTCGTCACCCAGTTGCAGGGACAGGATGCGCCAGTTGAAGTCGAACAGCAGCGCGCCCCGGAAGCTGCCCACGGGCTCGCCGCTGGTGGTGCCCTCCAGCGCGATGCCGCTGTGCTGGGCGGGCGTCGGCTTGACGGGGACGGCGTCGAAGCCTCGGGCGAACGGGTCGGTCTGCGCGTGGCTCGCCGTGGAGGCCAGCCACAGACCCGCCAGGACGAGTCGGATGGCGGGGCCGTACAGGAGCCGCCGCCAAGGGAAGTGCCCGGAGCTGGAGCCTCGCATGATGGAAGCTCATACCATCCAGCTCCCAGGGGCGGAAAGAAATGACCCACCCCCGGGGCCCGAGTACAGCGTCGCGCTATTTCTCCATGAAGGATTGCGCGGGGACGACGTGGATGGCGTCCGGGCGCACGGGCAGCTTCAGGCGGATGATGGCCTGGTCCTGCTCGAGCAGCTCGGGGGACTTCTGGGACGCGTAGGTGATGGGCGAGGGCTGGCCGGAGCGCAGCGCCTGGGCGAGGCCCTCCGCGTCCTGGGTGACGAAGGCGAAGCCCAGGGCGTCCGGGTGCAGGCGGCGGCGCACGGCCTCCTGGACGGACGCGGGCGTCATCTTCGACATGGCCTGGCGGTACTGCTCCAGGAAGTCGGGCGTGCCGTAGAAGAGCGAGTCGATGGCGTAGCCGAGCCGGCGTGCGTCCGTCTGCTCCCACAGCCGGGTGTAGCCCTGGAGGTAGCCGCGCATCAGGTCGAAGCGCTCCTGGGACAGGGGCTGGTTCACCAACTGGTCGAGGAAGAACACCAGTCCCCGGGTGGCGAACACGGCGTTGGCGGGCTCCACCGGGCGGGCCCACAGCGACATGAGCTGCTGGGTGCGCGCGATGTTGGTGCGGTTGTACGTGCTGCCCGGGTCCTCGATGAAGTTCTCGGGGTAGGCGTAGTCGCCGTAGTTGAGGCCGCGCTTCTCGCGCAGCTCGTTGAACAGCACGCCGATGAACTGCCGGTGCTCACCCAGGTGCGAGAGGGCGAACGCGATGGGGTAGTAGTCCGGGTCGCCGCGGCGCAGGGGGTAGACGGTGCCCAGGCTGATGGCGGTGGAGAGCGCCTCCTTCTGGAGGATGACCACCTTGCCGGCGGAGGACTTCACGGTGGGCAGCTCCACGCGGGGGGCGCCCTGGGCGGGCAGCGTCGAGAGCTTCGCGAGGAGCGACTGCTGGAGCGCGTCGTCCACGGCGCCGGCGAGCCCCACCACGAGGCGGTCCTGGGTGAAGACGCGCCGCACGTGGGCCTTCACGTCGTCCAGGGTGATGGACTTCAGGCCCTGCACGGTGCCGCCGACGTAGTGCGCGTACGGGTGGCCCTCGTAGAGGAGCGCGTCGAGCGCGGCCTTGCCGAGCGCCTCGTCGTTGGCGCTGCGCAGGCCGTTCTCCACGTCGCTGACGGCGTTGGTGCGCAGGCGCTCCAGCTCGGCGGCGTCGAGCCGGGGGGCGAGCAGCACGTCGGTGAGGATGTCGACGAAGCGCGGGAGGAAGTCCTTGTGGACGCGGCCGGAGAAGGTGGTGAACTCCTTGTCCGGGTAGACCTCCAGCTCCGCGGCCATGGGATAGAGCGCGTCGAGCAGTTGGGCGGAGGTGAGCTTCTGCGTGCCGCCCTCGGCCATGAGGGTGGCGGCGAGCGCGGTGAGTCCCTCCTTGCCCTTCGGGTCGTCGATGGAGCCCGTGTGGAAGACGAGCCGGAAGGTGACGATGGGCGTGTCCTTCCGCGCGAGCACGACGGTCTCCAGCGGCTTCGGCTGGTGCAGCGGGACGGCGGGGACCTCCGTGGGCGCGGTGGTGGGCGCGGGCGTCGGCGGGGTGGTGGCCTCCTGCGCGGGCGGCGGGGGGACGGGCTCCGGCGCGGGCTTGGGCGTGGAGGCACAGCCGGACAGGGCCAGCAGGGCGGCGAGGGACAGGGTGGCTCGGGTGTTCATCACTTCGTCCCTCCCTCGTTGGCGGAGGCCTTGGGGGTGAGGCTGAGCATCGTGAGGTTGTTGGCGGTGAGGTAGCGCTTGGCGAAGGTGGACAGCTGCGCGGGCGTCACCTCCGCCAGGTGGCGCAGGTGGGTCTGCAGGCCGTCGGGCGTGCCGAGGATGCCGGCGTACCAGCCCAGCTGGATGCCCACGTCGCGGGGTGTCTGGAGCGCCATGAGGGCGCCGTAGCGGGCGTGGTCCTGCGCGGCCTTGACGCGGGCGGCGTCGACCTTGCCGGCGGCGAGCCGGCTCACCTCCTGGAGGAGGGCGAGCCGCACGGTGTCGCGCGAGCGCTCCTCCTTGAGGGTGGCGGTGAGGGTGAACAGGTGCGGGTCGCGGTGCTCGCTGGTGTCGCTGCCGATGGCCTCCACGAGCTGCTTGTCCAGCACGAGCGACTTGTAGGCGGGGCTGGTGGGGCCGACGAGGTAGTCGACGAGCAGCGCCTGGAGGGCGGAGTCGGGCGTCTTGGGCGAGGCGGCGGGGGTGTGCCAGCCGAGCACGATGCGCGGCTGGGTGGGCTGGGGCCAGTCGACGTGGACGGTGCGGGTGCCGCGCTGGGGCGGCTCGACGGGGACGGTGACCTGGGCGGCCTTGCGGTTCCAGGGGCCGTAGTTCTCGCGGACGAGCTGCATCACCTTCGCGTCGTCGAAGTCGCCGACGATGAAGAGCAGGGTGTTGTCCGGGGTGTACCAGCGCTGGAAGAAGGTGCGGCTGTAGTCATAGGCCTCCGGCATGGCCTTGATGTCCTCGTAGAAGCCGAGCGTGGTGTGGCGGTACGTGTGCTTCGTGAAGGCGGTGGCGTTGAGGGCCTCCTCCATCTTGAGGTACGGCGCGGCGGCGTTCTTGTGGTACTCGCCGAGCACGGCGAGCGCCTCGGTGCGGAAGGAGGGCTCGGAGTACTCCAGGTTCTGGAAGCGGTCCGCCTCGATTTCGATGAGCTGGGGCAGGCCGGCGGAGGGACCGTAGGAGTAGTAGAGGGTGATGTCGTCGGTGGTGAAGGCGTTGTCGTCGAAGCCGAACGCGCCCATCAACTTCTCGCGCGTGCCCTCCGGGTGGCGACGGGTGCCCTTGAACATCATGTGCTCGAAGAAGTGCGCGAAGCCCGTCTTGCCGGGCTCCACCTCGTTGCGCGAGCCGACGCGGACCACGGTGACGTACGCGATGATTCCCTGGGACGGGTAGGGCACGCGCACGACGGTCAGTCCGTTGGGCAGGGTGTCCGTCTTGAGGGAATAGGGGAAGGCCGTGGAGGCGGGCGCCTGGGCGGCGGCGGGCAGGGCCGCGCCGAGCAGGAGCAGCAGGAGGGGGAGCAGTCGTCTCATTCGGTGTCCTCTGGGCCGGCCCCAGAGAGGGGAGCCGGCGGGGAGGCAGACCCTACGCTGGCCCGGCCTGGGAGGAAGCACCTTCGGCGCAGACTGTCCGGAGTCGTGCGAGAAGGTGCGGGGACAGGGGCTCAGAAGGATTGACGCAGGGCCGTCACCGGTTAATGTGAAGAAGTCGCGGTCGCGGTGACCGCGGTCGCAACATGTAGGACCTGTCGGGGGTGACCTGGTTTCGACGGGGGCATAGAAGTTCGAGACGCGTGCCGAGCTTGCTTGGTAGCTCGTAAATCCCACTAGGCGAGAACACAAAAGCCAACGACAACGTTGAGCTCGCGCTGGCTGCCTAAAAACAGCTCTTAGTGCGCGGTCCCCCAGCCCTCGGCCCGTGGGGTTGGGATCGACCGTCATAATGCGGGCTGGCCGCCGAGGGTGCCTGGACTCGAGGTGGCGAGACCTATCCAGGACCGGCTCTAGGAATCCTGTCCGTGGGAGTCCTGGGGACGTAGCAAATCGCGGACTACGCACGTAGGGTCGAAGAGCGGAAGGCTTTCGGACGTGGGTTCGATTCCCACCGCCTCCACTGAGTGAAGCCCAGCAGCCGCAAGGTTGCTGGGCTTTTTCTTTGGCCGAGAGTCACCGGTGGAGCCGGTGGTTTGGGCGGTGCGTCCTAGCGCGATGCGTTCGCCTCGCGCGCAGCGGGCGGAGCAATCTCCGTCACCTGGATGCCCGTATCGCCCATGTTCCGGAGCACCTCGACGAAGCGCTCGCTCGCGATGGTGCAGGCCGGGTTGTGCCGGAAGCGGAACACGTCGGCCTCTGGCAGCGCGTCACGGTCCAACCACCAGCGGTAGGGCTCAAGGCCCCGCCGCTGCGTCCCGCACACGGGGCAGGGCTCCCCCACCAACTCGGGGCGGCACTCGGGAGCGTAGTCCCCGCCCACGCCGAGCTCCAACTCCAGCAGCGGCGGCACGTCCCGCCCGACCTTCAGCGCAGTGGGCACGGGCTTGATGCCGCAGAGTCCCGCGGCGAGGAGCCGCTTCACGCCCTCGGGCTGGGCGTAGAGGTTCCACGGCGCATCCATCGCCACAGGCGGCGGGAGTCCACGCACCCTGCCGACCAGCGCCCCCATCTCCGTCCCTGGCCGCACGACGGCACCCGGCGGCATGAGGGAGAGGACCCGGTCACGAAGGCGGACGTACTCATCCCAGGGAGCCAGGCGGGCCCGCCGGTATTCGCGCTCCTCGAGCAGTCCTGACAGGTCCACGCTCGGGTAGTTGAGCGCGATGGTCGCGCCGCCTGCCTCGCATCTGGGACATTCCGTTCCCGGTAACCCCCAAGGGCGCTTGCCGGTGATGCCCCATCGCCACTTCGTCGCCCCTGCATCGGAGGTCGGGCCCAGTTCGTAGTAGCGCATCACCCGTCCTCCGCCAGCCGCATCTTCGCGGTGAGTTGCTGCCAGTACGACATGGGCATTCCAACGAGTCGGTACTTCTGGATCATGCCCCCAGCGAACTCGAAGAGTCGACGCCGAATCTCTCCGCGCGGAAGGCCAGCTTCGCGTTCGCGTTCCAGCCTCCAGATGTGCGCCTCCCACTCCGCATTCCATGGTGCGCCTCGCTCGCCGCTGTGGAGCGCCTTGTGGCGTTTCACGTCGATGGCGAAAGCGAACTCGTGGATGTTGATGCCCTGACGGTTGAAGTAGGCCTCGAATGCCCGGGGGAAGATGTGGTGTTTCTCCTTCGGAGCTCGCTCCCACTCCGCGCGCGCCTTGCGGAGCGCCTTCGTTGTCGGCAGTTCCTCGGGGCGCTCTATGTGGAAGACGAGGACCGGCTCGCGGCCGGGCATGAGCTGGGGGGCGCCCCAGTAGCGCTGGGGTGAGGTGCCGACGCCTGCCATGGGGGCGGCTGTGCCGGCAGTGCGGAAGGCCATCGGTGCGGATGACACGTCCTCGCATCGGTACAGTCCGCAGGTGTCACCGTCGCAGGCCAGGGTGATGCATCCCTCGTCGTCGTCCTCCTCGGCCGCCTCGGCGCAGGCCTCCGCGGAGTCGTCCTCGCGCGGCAGGTCCAGTCGCCCAGCGACGGGAGCCGACGCGCAGCCAACCAGCAGGAGCAGCAGCACTACCCACCACGAACGCAACACCGCCATGGAAGTCCCCCCGGACATGTCGTCCTCACGGCATGCGCGCCTCGGCCTCAAGCACACGGGGGGCGCCGCAGAAGGGCCGTCGCGCACGCGAACGCGCGGGACGATAGCAGCGCAGTCGGGCGTGGAAGAGGACCCACGGGGGCGAGGGATGCCGTCATCACTTCTGCCCTGGCACGGAGGTCCACTGCGCGTCGAGACAGACGACGCCCGAGCAACTGCGTGGCAAGCGCATCCGCGACGACGACCACCGCGCCATGCGCCAACTCCGAGGCGTGCCAGACCCGTGAGGATCTGGGACGCAACTCGGATGGGCAGGTCGGCCACGGTGAGCCCTGCGACGTCCTCCATCCCCAGGGCCGCGGCGTGGGGGTGATTCCCAGGCATCCTCCGAGGTGAATCACTCGGCCGCGTACCCCCCTAATTTCAGGGACTACCCAGAGCCCCGGCGCTCAATCACCATCAGCGGCTGCCATCACTCGCGTGAGCAGGGCTGACGCAAGGCCAGGTGAGCCACGAGCCCCTGCGTCAGCATTCAGGAGACAGACCCATGACAACAAGGATGGCCGTACTCACGTTGCTCTGTAGCGCATGGATGTTCGGTTGTAGCGGGCAGCCAACAGCCTCGGATGACACGCAGGAGGTCATCGACAATCTCGTGAAGGCGGGGTTCCCGGCCAGTGACATCGAAGTCGTCGATGGCGTCGTCTACGTCGGAGGTGACGCCGCCGTGAGCCTCCAGGCCTCCCGCGAGATGCTCCAGACGGACAAGGGGAGCCAGGAGCAATACCGCACGACCAACCTCATCAGCGCGTCCGTGAAGAAGATCTGCGTCAACACCACCTCCACGTTCAACAGCTACTCCCGGCTGAGCCAGGGCCTCGACCTGGCCATCCAGAACTACAACCGACTGGGACTCGCCTTCACCATGGCGCGTGGCCCCACCACTGGCTGCAACGCCAGCATCACCATGGGCACCACGTCGGGCGCGGGCGGCTCCGGGGGCTTCCCATCCGGTGGCACCCCCTACAACACCATCAGCATCGGCACGGGCCTGAACACCGCCAGCGTGGATGTGAACGAACACATCATCACCCACGAGCTCGGCCATAGCATTGGCCTTCGCCACTCTGATTACTACAACCAGTCCATCAGTTGCGGTTCCGGCGGCAACGAAGGGGCAGGCGTGGGCGCCGTCCTCATCCCTGGCACGCCGAGCATCGCCACGGTGGGTGGTTCCATCATGAACACCTGCACTCCGACGACCACGACTGGCGAGTGGACGAAGAGCGATGTCACGGCGTTGAACGCGCTCTACGCGGGCACCTTCCCTCAGCCCTGGCTGTCCATGGCGAACCTTTCGGGCATCGCGGGCTCCGTCCAACAGTGGAGTCTCGACGTCCCCGCCGGAAAGCCGCACGTGACGTTCAAGGTCAGCGATGGCGTGGGGGACGTGGACCTCTACGTCAGATTCGGCGAGCAGCCGACGACGACCGTCTACGACTGTCGAGCAAGCCGCGGCGGCGACAACGAGTTCTGCACGTTCACGTTTCCGCAGGCAGGCAGGTACCACGTCAGTCTCAACGGCGCCTCGAGCTTCTCGGGAGTCAGCCTGACCGGTACCTACGACGACCCTCCTCCTCTTTGCCCGCTCTATCCCTGGCCCTTCCCCTTCAAGATCCCGCCTCCTCCGCCCCCGCCGCCCTGGGACCCGCTCTTCGATATCGCTGACAGCTTCGTCAGCCACTTCAATTACTGGACGGTTGATGTCCCCGCGGGCCAGTCGGCGGTCACGTTCACGCTCAGCGGGGGGCTGGGAGACGCGGACCTCTACGTCAACTACGGCTCGGCCCCGACGACGACGACCTTCCAGTGTCGTCCGTACACCACCGACAACAACGAGACCTGCACGTTGACGGCACCTGCGGCGGGCACCTACTACATCGGCGTCCACGCGTACTCGGGCTACTCGGGCGTCGCCTTGACGACCGCATTCTCGGCTGGACCGTGACCGCCGGTCTCCGCCTCGAATGCTGTGCCTCGGCCCGGACTCCGGGCCTGGGCGACGGCGTCAGCGTATGGAAGCCGCGTGAGGTCAGGACCCGGCGCAGGTCGTCTCGCGTCGTGTCCTCGAGGATGAAGAGGATGTAGCCATCCCCACCTCCAGCACCGGACTGCCTGCCCACGCAGCCGTGGGCGGCAGCCACGGCCTGGACGTGGATGGAGGTGACGAGCGGTCGGGGATGTACTCGGCCACCACGTCGACATCCCCCGTCTGTGGTATCAGCCCCGCGACGTTCACCGTGAGGCCCAGGGTCATCGTCTGGCCACGCGCTGTCGCCGCGACCTCGATGCGACACAGGGCCGCGGTCGAGCTGCCCCACTGCGTAGAGGGGGACGTGGGCGCGGCGAAGATGCTCGAGGGGCAGTTGCTCGTCCACTGGTAGCTCAGCGGGTCGCCATCCGGGTCGGTGGCGGTCACGCTCAGGGCGATGAAGGGCGCGATTCAATCCCCGACCCGACAGGGTTCAGCGGGGTCGTGTCCCCGCGTCGGCGGCGGGCGCCAGGGATTGAAGCCCCAGGAGCGCGTCCTTGATCTGAATGTGGTCGGGAGACAGTCGCGCACGGCTGATGACGAGTGAGCGCTCGTAGAGGGCCCTGGCCTCCGCGGGGTTTCCGGACCGGACCTCGACGACCGCCAGCAGGTTGAGCACCGCGCCGATATTGGGATGGTCCCGCCCCAGGAGCTTCTCGCTGGTCCGCAGGGATTGCTCGAGGTGGCGTCGGGCCTCCTGCTGCTCTCCCATCGCGCTTTCGATCGCGCCCAGGGTGGAGAGCGATACGGCGGTGTCCTGGTCATCCTCTCCGCGCAGGGCGAGCCACTCCGCGTACCCCTTCCGCGCAAGAGCCTTCGCACCGGCCCTGTCCCGCTGGTCGAGCAGCAGGGAGGCGAAGTTGTCGATGACACGCGCGCGTTCCTCGGACGGGGACTGCTCGTCCAGCAACGCAAGCAGCGCCTCATAGGTCTTGCGCGCCTCCTGGAGCCTGTTGGCGAAGTGGTAGGCCGTCGCGAGGTTGTTCATGGCCTTGCGCCGCAGCTCCGGCGCGTCCGAGTCCGCACAAGCCGCGAGCCCCTCGACCGCCTTTTCGAGGAGGGGAATGCCCCGCTCGGGAGCGCCATGTCGACGGTAGGCGACCGCGAGATTCATCGTGTCGTTCAACACCTCGATGTCCTGGGCTCCGCGATACCGCGTCCACAAGGAGATCGCGTCCAGCAAGGGCTTCTCCGCGTCCATGAACCGGCCCGCGCGCTGGGCCTCGCGCGCCTGCGCTTCGAGCTGCCTCGCCCGCTCGAACTCCTTCTTTGGCATGGGTTGGAGTGGCTTGGGGCTTGCCAGCAACAGCAGCGCGACAAGTGGGGTCAGGGTCATCCGTGTTGCATACCATGCCGTGACGACGCGTCCCCCACGGCCCGCCCTGAAACCAAAGCCTCCATACCCCACGGAGTTCCGTGCATGAGTCGTCGAACTGGCGAGGGCGGGAAGGACGAGCAGCGCGCGGGCCGCGAGGCCCTCCAGAGGCGCCTGCTGGTGGACCGGCTCCTCGTCGCAGTGACAGGCACGTCCTGGGCGGTACGAGACTCCAGGGGAACACCCATTTCGAGCCGGCGCACAAAACGGCACAAGAGTCCAACGCGTCGCTCCACACTGTCGGAGGCCGCGCCCCGAACAGCGTATCCCTCCTCCCTGAGTCGACCCGGCCGTAGAATCCACCGCATGGCCACCACAACCATGGTCGCCCCCGTTGCTCGGAGGTATTCGTGAAGAAGGTCGTGCTTGCCCTTGTCGCCGTGCTGTCCATCGCCGGACTCGTGATGGCGGGGGCGGACTTCCGCCAGCGATGGGAGGATGACGACCGCGGGCTCCAACCAGGCGGGCTCCTGGGGTTCGCCATCCCCAACAATCCGCTGCCTGGGCAGGACACGCCCCCGTGCCCCGAGGAAGTGAGTGGAGACCCCGTGGTGGCGGTACGCGGCGGATGCTGGGTGCGGGTGGAGCTGTGGCTCCGAGACTGCAGCTCTGTCGGTTACACGCACGAGGACGGGTGTTACGTCCCCGCGAGGACGCGACAGGCGCGCGTTCCGCCAGAGTAGCCACTCCAATCGCGACGAGGCCCGCCCCAGGATGCAGGAGCGGGCCACTGACATGCCCTGCGGACTTCGGACCTGATGCTCAATCGCGGTCGGCCCTCCTTATCGCTCGAAGCGCACCGTCACGGAGTCGAACACCTCGACGTCCTTCCCGCTGACGCGGACCAGGTGGCTCTCGAAAGCCACGGGCCTGACGCGGAGGTCTCCCACCGTGTGCACATTCGTGTTCCTGGCGACGAACCGCGCGGCCACGAGCGTGCCCATCACCATTCCCACGCAGCCCGCGCACTTGGGGGCTCGGTATACGAACACCGTACCCCCCTCGATCTGGTTCGAGTCGTTGAGTCGTGACTTCGGAACGGCGATGAACAACCGGTCGTCGCTGCCGGGAATGTCATAGACCGCGCCCAGGCGGTCGCCGCTGATGCTGTCGACGTTTTCGTCCACCGGGCGAAGCCTGACTTCGGTGAATCCGACGGTGTCGAGCGCCGGGTTGACCCGGACGAGTTCTTCCTTCTTCGTCCATCCCAGCCAATGGAGCTGCGGGAGGTTGTAGTTGTCCGACGGATAGCGGCCCATGTACGTGCTCGAGTCGCCATACTCGACGGGCTTGCCGGTCGTACCGTCTCGTCCGTTCCCGTGCGCGAGGCCGAGAATGTGCCCGGTTTCGTGGGCGTAGCTCCGGAACAGGTTGTCATTGAGGTAGATGGCTCGCGTCCCAGCCCTCGAGGAGGGGCACAGCCCGGTGGGCATCACATACACCGTCATGAAGGCGTTCGACTGGGCCTTCCGGACGGCGTCGGCTTTGACGGTGTCGCAGTGGGTGCCCGTCGCCTGCACGATTTGCGAACCGACGCGCTGCAAGCCCACCTGGTTTCGAGACGAGGTGGCGAGGTACGTGTTCAGTTTGTCGGCGTTGGCTTGGATGGAACTCAAAGAAGGTGTCGTTCGTCCAGCGACGGTGACGCGGACGAGCTTGATGGTGTGCTGCTGATTGATGGCACCCAAGGTGCTTTGGCTGTTGTAGTTCTGGACGCACGTCGACTCCGCTGCGGCACAGTCGTAGCGGTAGGGCGACGGCGGGGCCTCGACGTCTTGCAGGCGGAATGAACGTACGGTGTCGTTCGCGCTCGCGCCGCTCTCGAACGAGGTCTCACAGAGATTCGTGTCGGTCTCGACAGTGACCGAGTCCCCGGTGCAACCCGCGACGGCATGGAGCGTCACGGTCTTCCCGAGCGGCACGTCGACGAAGGAGGCCCCTGCGGCCTGTGCAAGCGCGTAGCAGCCGTTGGACGCTGCTTCGAGGAGAACCTCGGAGTCGCCGTAGCAGTCCTCCCGCAATCGAACAGGTGGCGGACGCCGGGTCACGAGCTGCGCACGAAGCGTGGGCCAGTTGGCCGCCGTGCAGGTTCCTGACTGCACCGCATCGAGGAAGGAGCCATCCTCCAGCGCCGGGTGCTCGTACGTCTGACACTTCTCCCAGAGTTCGCTCCAGTGATCCCAGTCGCACGTCCCCGCCTTGGCATACGTCTCGATACACGAGAGCGAGGCTTCGAGTTCCGGAGATGCGACTCGCTGGCGGGTGGACGCGACGGACGCTTCCGTGCCGGTTTCACCGTTGCACCCGGTCACCCAAACGCCGCACAGCATCAGACCTGTCATGAACCGCTTTCGCATGCATCCCCCTCTCGTGACCCATGGCCACGAGGAACCTCGAGATTCGGGCAGGGAGTGACTGTTTCGGTGTTCCGGGGGATTCGCAAGGAATCATTGGTAAGCTGCTATTGGGTCTGAAGGCCCTACGCGGGGTCCAATCGCCACGGTGCGGCATGCCCAGCGGGTGTGTCTGTGGCATCGCCTCCCACAGCGGTCCTGTCTGCGCATCTCTTCGAGAAGGGCCGTCCCAAGGAGTTGTCGATGACTGGCATCATCTGAAGTCCAGTCGCGAGAAGAGATTCCAACCCGTGCCACGACCCACGAGGTCGCTGGAACTCAGCGGGACCGAGGTCACTCCAGTCGTCCCCTCGGGCGCGGCGTCCTGCCTGTCTTGCTCCTGTGTGAAGTGGTTCGCTAGGCTCCCTCGTCAGTGCTTTGAAATAGGGGGAGTTCAAGGTGCTCAAGTCCAAGGAGAAGGCCGGGAAGCCTGCGGAACAGGGCAGGAAGCCTGCCTCCGCCGAGCGTCCCTTCTCCCACTTCGTCGAAGCCAGCGCCGGTGCAGGGCTGCCGCGCTACCTCCTTCAAGGCGCCCCCTCCTCACAGGCTCCCGCGTCTTCAGCCTCCCGGGAGGCGAGCACCGCGCAAGGGCTTCCTCGTTACCTGCTCGGTGGCTTGCGGGTTCAGGCGAAGCTCTCCGTCGGCCCGCAAGGAGACCCTTCAGAACGGGAGGCGGACCGCGTCGCGGATGCGGTGACACGCTCCTCGACCACGCCTCGCCCCATCTCCTCGCGACCCGCGGGCAACACCGTGCAGCGCAAGTGTGATTGCGGCGGCACGTGCGCGTCCTGCCAGGGCGACACGCGGGTGCAAGCCCAGGCCCTCCCGGGCCGCACGCCCTCGGACATCGACTCCTCGCTGCCGTCCTCCAGCCCTGGCGTGCCCATGGCCTCCTCCGTGCGCGAGCGCATCGAGCCGGTGCTGGGCGCGGACCTCGGCCATGTCCGCGTCCATGAGGACTCCGAGTCCCGTGGAACGGCACGCGAACTCGGGGCGCGGGCCTTCACGCACGGTTCGCACATCTTCCTGGGGCCGGACCAGCACGCCGACGATGTCGCGCTGCTGGCCCACGAGGCGACTCACGTCGTCCAGCAGACAGGCTCCGAGAGTGGAGCGCATCCGGACGTGCAATTGCTGGCGGAGGGAAACACCACGCAGGACGGCGAGGCTCCGAGGCAGCGCATCCTCGGGCGCATTCGCACCGAGCTCGGCGACGACGCCTCCACCAGCCTGGACGCGGTCTCCCGCCGCGCGCCCGAACAGTCCGCCACGCCCTCTGGCGCTTCCTCCACCGCGACCCCGTCCACTTCCTCGTCCACCATCGACCGGAGCGAACTCGCGACGCGGCGGGGAGAACTGGAGCCCGCCGCGCGGCCGGACGTGGACCGTGCCGCGGAGGTGTCACCCCAGGTCTCGCAGGCCGCACAGCAGACGACCGTCGAGGCGGAGACCCCTGGCGCACCCGTCGCCGCCACCGAGGCTCCCGCGAACGCACCCAAGGGGAAGGGCAAGTCCCCCGTGCTCGCCGCCGCGGAGGCCGCCAGCGCCCAGGCGGACGCGGCCTTCTCCGCCGCCGAGAGCCAGCCGCAGCCCTCCGGACTCGCCTCCGTCGTTCCGCCGAAGCCCGTGGCCCCCGTCGACGCGCGTGGGGCGCCCGTGGCCATGGACCCCTCCGCCGATGGGGCCCTCGTCGGCGTCGCGGAGCAGGCGCAATCGCTGCGCGACGAAGGACTCAACCTCCGCCAGCACGCCGCCGAGGAGCGCGCGAACGCGGAGACCCTGCGCGGCAACCTGCAACTGGTGGAGCAGGGCGTCTCCCAGGCCGAGCAGGGTGTCGCCACCTCGCAGGGCCACCTGTCCTACCGCCGCGAGGTGACGGAGACGGCTCGCCAGTCGCTGGACGTCTCCCGCGAGAAGGCACGGACCGTGGCGGAGCAGGCGCCAGGCTTCGCGTCCCAGGCCGAGGAGGGGCACGCGCAATCCGGCCCCATGGCCTCGGAGGCCAGCGGACTGGCGTCCGAGAGCAGCAGCGCCGCGTCCGATGACGCCGAGGCGGCCGAAGCCGCACAGGAGCAGAGCGGGAAGCTGAACAAGGTCAACTCGGACCTGACCAGCACCGACAGCGCCATCACCCAGACGCAGGCGCGCGCGGGCACGCTGCAACAGGAGGCCGCGCAGGCCACCCAGCTCAACACGGCCACGGACGCCCGGCTCACCGCCACCGAGACCACCCTCGGCGCCACCGAGGCGCGCCTGGGGCAGATGCAGGAGCAGAACGCCACCGCCCGAGGCAGGGCGGAGGCCCTGTCGGGCCAGCCCGATTCGCTCCTGCGGCAGGCCGGCGACCTCGACGCGCAGGGGCAGCAGATGCTGGACGCGTCGGAGGCCCTCGAGGCGCGCGTTCTCGGCGCCCAGCAGACGCATTCCTCCGCGCTCGGCGCGCTCCCCGAGGTCCGCGCGGCCGAACCCGAGGCGCCAGCCCCGGAGACGGCGGGGGGGATGCCCGAGGACTACCGGTACGAGGACCGCGCCAGCGTGGACCTCGCCTCGCGGCTGCCCTCGTGGTTCTCCGGGGCGGACCCGGTGTCCGCCGAACAGCGCGCCAAGGCCGAGCAAGACGAGCAGGAGCGGCGCCGTCGCGAGGTGCGCGAAATCGAGGAGATGGCAGGGGGTGACGTGGCCTCCATCGGGCCCGGCCAGCGCGCCTGGATCGCGCTGCGGATGACGGGCCGCCACCTCTTCTCCTCCGTCAAGGGCATCCGCTGGCCCGGCTGGGGACACCTGGCGCTGGGGCTCATCGACCCGCGCGGTCCGCTGATGGGCGTGGTCGGAGGGATGAGCATGATGCTCTCCGGCGGGGCCAACCTCCTGTCACTGCAGCAGTGGAAGCGGGACCCGCTGGGCAACCTGCTGAAGTCCGCGGCCGACATCGCCACCGGGTTGACCATCATCCTCGGCTCCATCACCGCGCTGGCGGGCGTCATCATCGCCATCATGGGGGCGCTCACGCTGTTGTCGCTGGGCACGTTGGCGCCGGTGACGGGGCCCGTCATCGCCTTCTGTGCATCCGTCATGGCCACCGTGGGCGGTTGGACGCTGACGGTGGGAGAGATTGCCCTGTTGCTCCAGGGGCTCGTGCTCATCAAGAACCTCATCGACGCGGCCGCCGCACAGACCGCGCAACAATTGCAAAACCAGTCCGACAAGCTCACCGCCGACGTGAGCAGCGCCGGCAACGTCGTCATGCAGATGGGCATGGCGAAGCTGGCGCAAGTGGGTGGGCGCGCGATGCAGGCGGAGATCTCCGCGGCGGGCGGAGGTGTCGGCTTCGCGCGCACCGTGGGCGGCGTGAGGACGACGGGGGCGGGGAGCTACGCGCGCGCGGTGGGGGGCGTGGTGCGCGGCGCGCCCTCGAAGATCGCCTCCGGAGCCCGGATGCTGGCCAGCCGTCAGGGCCGCTCGGAGATATGGCAAGGCGTCCGCGGGATGTTCAAGGGCGACGGGCAGACACCGATGAGCGCTCGCGAGGGCTTCTCGCGGGACTTCCTGGTGGGGCCTCGCTCCACCGCGGGCGAGGCCGGAGCCGCCGTGCCGCATGGCGTGCCGCCCGTGGATCCCGTGCGTCCCATCGCCGAGGCCCCGCCGCAAGCGCCCCCCGCCCCAGAGGCTCCCCCCGCCGCGCGACAGGCGACGGCGCCGCACGAGACCGCGCCCGCGCCGGAGGTCGCGCCCGCGCCGCACGAGACCGCGCCCGTGTCGGAGACCGCGCCCGCGCCGCACGAGACCGCGCCCACGCCGGAGCCCACGCCGCATGAGACCGCGCCCGTGTCGGAGACCGCGCCCACGCCGGAACCCGCGACGCCCGCGCCACATGAGACCGCACCCACGCCGGAGCCCACGCCCGCGCCGCGTGAGACCGCGCCCGCTCCAGAGACGGCGCCACATGAGCCCGCACCGCAGCCTCACGAACAAGTCCCTCCGCGAGAGCAGGCCCCCGCGAACGAGCAGGCACCCGTGGCTCGCGACGAGGTCCAGGCCCGGCGCCAGGCTCGCGAGGAGGCGGTGGCCGAGTCGGGCCGCCACGAGCACATCAACGGGGAACAGGTCCAGACGGAGCTGGAGCACATCGGCGAGAACCCTCGGCTCATCGAGGGCACTCCTCCCAACCGCCGCGCGAGGGTGGGCGAGCACGAGTGGCGCGAGGGACCCGATGGCCGGTGGTGCCGCTACTCGCTCACGCCCACGGTGTGCAGCACCAGTGGTCCGCCCGGCGTCAGCCCGGCCCCGCCGCGCTCCGTCGACGACGTGCGCGGTGAGATGAAGCCGCTGCGCGAGGCCGAGCGGAACGGCACGCTCACCGATGCCCAGCGCGAGCGCCTCAACCAGTTGGATCAGGAGCTCAACCGCCACTACCAGACGGTTCCGGGTGAGACCCCGGCGCAGACGGAGCGCAGGCTCTTCGACCAGCGTCCGGGCGAGACGTTGGAGCAGTACCGGGCGCGCATGGCCGAACTCGAGGACGAGGTGTTGGACGCCGCCACCCGGTCCGGCGGTGCCCCGGCCCTGGCGGAGCGCTATCAGCAGCTCCTCAAGCAGGCCGACGAGGACCTCGCCACGTTGACGCAGAAGCGCGCGGAGCTCGCGGAGGCGCGTGCCCAGTGGAAGGCGGCGGATGAGCGCTGGGTCAAGAACCGCGCGGCGTCGCGCCGGGGACAGATGGTCCCCGACGACCAGCACGTCTCCACCCGTCAGGTCGATGCCCTGGCCGAGCGCATGCGACAGCTCGAGCGGGATGTCCGTGGCCTGGAATCGCGCGGCTCGGCTCGCTCGGAGCGCTACCAGTTCGGGGACGTGGGCAAGGTGGAGCCCTGCTTCTCACCGGACACGCCCGTCCATACGCCCGGCGGGGCGCGGGCCATCGGCTCGCTGGAGGTGGGAGACGAGGTGCTCGCGTGGGACCCGGAGGCGCGCTCGGTGGTCCCCAGGGCTGTGCGGGAGGTCTACCGGAACGCGACGGAGGTCTTCATCCACGTCTCCGTGGCCGGAGGGCTCATCCGCGCCACCCGCGAGCATCCGTTCTGGCTGGAGGAGGAGCGGGTGTGGCGGGCCGCGAGTCTGGTGCGTCCGGGCGACGTCCTGCGCGGCCTCCACGGGCCCGTGGTGGTGGGCTCGGTCGCGGCCGTCGCGGTGGTCTCTCCCACGGTCAACCTGGAGGTGGAGGGGCTGCACAACTACTTCGTCGGCGCCCACGGTGTGTTGGTGCACAACGGCCGGACGAAGATGCCTGGCTTCGACGACCCGACGCGGCGGTCGACGCGCATCTACCTGGTCCAGGAGAAGATGCCGGATGGCTCCTGGCGCGATATCTATGTCGGCAAGACCTATCAGGGGAGCGCTGGCGACGTGACGACCCGCTTCGACCGGCATCTGGCGACCAAGCAGCGCTGGGCGGACCTGGCCGCGCTGGGGGAGCAGCGAGGCGAGGAGCTCATCCGGGTCAGGATGCTCCGCGAAGGCCAGTGGAATACGTTCGAGACGGCGGTCTGGGAGGAGCACTTCATCCAGCAGCATGGTGGACGCGCGGCGCTGGAGAACACCGGCGTGCCCATCACCCAGGACACCTTCAACGAGTACAAGAAGCAGGGACTCTTCCAGGGGTGCTAAGGAGACGCCATGGGGTGGTGGACCGTGGATGGCAGTACCGACGAACTGGGCGACGGGCCCGCGGACGTCATCGAGAGTCAGTTGGACCTGTTCGTCATGGGCACGCCGAAGTTGTCCTTCCAGTACTTCCTGGACTCGGCGGCCGCGGCGCTCCGGGAGGTGGGGGCACTCGTCGTGTCGGATCCGGCGTCGCTCGAGAAGGTGCGGCTGCGAGCGCGCTTCGCGTCCCCGGCGCCGGAGCTGGTGAGTGGAGAGCCCACGGACACGGAGTTGCAGGGGACCTTGTCGTCGGCGCTCTTCCGCATCATGGATGAGTACGAGGCGGGGCTCGGGCGCATGCCACGGCTGAGCGAGGTGCTCGGCACCTTCGCGTTCTCGCTGAGTGGCCCCTCCGAGCGCTTCTTCTCGGAATCGAAGGGGCTCCGGTTGCAGGGGCTCGTCGCGGAGCGCGGGTGAACTCGCCACCTCCACGTCTGCGGGTGGACCTGCGCCGCTTGCCCCGCGGGGTCCAGTACGCCCTCGCGCTCGGAGTGACGGCGCTGGTGGTGATGGTCGCGTGGCGGGACCGGGACGGTGCGCCCGCGCCAGCGTGGATGATGGACACGCTGGTCCCGATATTGAGCTGGCTGGGCCTGTTCCTGCTCGTGACGGGCGTGGTGGCTCGCCTGTGGGCCAAGAGACGCGGGATACCCCCGCCGCCTACCGACTCCTGACCTCCGAGGAACAACCATGTCCCTGGCGCTCCGCCCCGAAACCCCGACCGACAGCGGGGAGATTCAACGGTTGATCACCGCCGCGTTCCAGGACGCGCCTCACACGAGCCACACCGAGCAGTTCATCGTCAACGCGCTCCGACGCGCCGGCGTGCTGTCCGTGTCCCTGGTCGCGGAGGACGACGGGGTCCTCGTCGGCCATGTCGCGCTCTCCCCCGTCAGTCTCTCCTCCGGTGAGGCGGGCTGGTATGGCCTGGGGCCCATCGCCGTGCTGCCGGAACGCCAGGGGCAGGGGATTGGCGCCCGGCTCATGACGGCGGCCCTCGCGGCGCTGCGCGACCTCGGCGCCTCGGGCTGCGTGCTGCTCGGTGATCCGGCGTTCTACCAGCGCTTCGGTTTCTCCCCTCGTCCGGAGCTGGTGCTGCCGGATGTCCCCGCCGAGTACTTCCAGGCCCTCTCCTTCACGGGACACTGGCCCGTCGCGCGAGTGGCCTATCACGACGCGTTCAACGCGACGGCGTGAGCCAAGGCCCCGACACCTGAGTCGCCGCGAGGCGCAAGGTTTTCGTTTCGGCAGCGAGGAGCCCTCCTCGGGTCCGTAGTCATTTCAGACCCGTGGTAACTCTCGATCTCCGGTTTATCGAGGATGCGCTAGGCTTTTCGCCCGACAAATCCTCGCGGGGGAAGTTCGGATGGCGGGTCCTGAATCCTCTCATTCGCCCGGGGCAGAGCCGCCTCGGACAGACGACGACGCCCTCCAGGGGGACGTCCTGGTAGCGCACCTGGCGGCGGCGCTTGCCCCGCACTACGAGGTCCGCGAGAAGCTGGGCAGTGGCGGCTTCGGCTCGGTGTATCGGGCCGTCCACACCAACACTGGTCAGGACGTGGCCATCAAGGTGCTGCGGCGCCAGTCCAGTTGGTCCACGCAGGTCGCGGCCTCCCAGGTCGCGCGCTTCGAGCGCGAGGCCGAGCTGTGCGCGGGAATCCAGCATCCGAACATCGTCCGGTTGATCGACAAGGGGCGCACCCCCACGGACCTCTACTACGCCATCTACGAGCGGGTCCCCGGCGAGACGCTGGGCAGCCTGCTCAAACGCGAGAAGTACCTGTCCGTCGACCGGGCCGCGGAGCTGATGGGCCAGGTGCTCGACGCGGTGGCCGCGGCCCACGCTCGGGGCGTCGTCCACCGTGACCTGAAGCCCGGCAACATCATGATCGTCAGCACGGGCCCGTCGACGCACGTGAAGGTGCTCGACTTCGGCATCAGCACGTTGACGCTGGAGGCGCGGGACACGGCGTTCCACAACGTCACGCGCTCGAACGAGCTCCTCGGGACGCCCCGCTACAGCGCTCCCGAGCAGCTCCGCGGGGACGTGCCCACGACCAAGACGGACCTCTACGCGTGGGGGCTCGTGTTCCTGGAGTGCATCACCGGCCACTCACCCATCTCCGGGACGACCGTCGCGGAGATCTACCAGCAGCACCTCAGCCCGGTGGAGATTCCGTTGCCGCCCAGCCTGGTCGGGCACCCGCTCGGCGAGTTCCTGCGTCGGGTGCTGCGCAAGCAGCCCGGCGAGCGCGCGGGCGACGCGGCGAAGCTCTACACCGAGTTCCGACAGCTCCACCTCGGGGACATCGTCGGCAAGCTGGGCAGCGACCGCGACATTCCCCTGGAGACCGACTTCAGCACCACCACGGTCGGCCCGCACGGGCGGATGGAGCGGCGGCAGGTGACGGCGCTGGCGCTCGTGTTGCGGTTGACGCCACTGCCCGAGCGGGTGGGCGCGCCCGACATGCTCGACCCCATCCTGCGCGACCAGCTCGACCTGTGCCGCGACGCGCTCTCCCGTTACGGGGGCACCGTCACCGGCCAGCTGGGAGACCAGTTCGTCGCGCTGTTCGGCTATCCGAGCGCCAGCGACACCGACGCCCGGCGCGCGGTGCGGACCGTGCTCGAGCTCGCCGACGACGTGCGCGCTCGGAGCCAGCGCCTGAGCGCCACCCATGGCTTGAGCCTGGAGTTCCGCATCGGCATCCACACCGGGCCGGTGACGGTGTTCCCCGGACAGGTGCCGCTCGGAATCACGCCGACCCGGGCCTTGGCCCTGGCGTCGGTCGCCGCCGCCAACACCCTGCTCGTGAGCCCGGAGAGCCAACGCATCCTGGAGCCCTTCGCCGAGTTCGAGGCGGGGGACCCGGTGTTCGTCAGCGGAGCGGCCCAGCCCATCGTCACCGCGCGGCTCGTGGGGGAGCGCCGGGGTGAGGCGCTCTCGTTCCGCCCCAACCAGTCCAGCGCCCCCTCGCTGCTGGGGCGCGCCGCGGAGCTGCGACAGCTCGAGCAGCTCGCCAGCAACCGAGGCCCCACGGCCCAGGCGGCGCTCATCGTCGGAGAGGCGGGCATCGGCAAGTCGCGGCTGGTCCGCGAGTTCCTGACAGGCGCGCGGGAGCGGGGGCAGTCCGTCCAGGAGTGCCGGTGTCTGGCCGAGCTGCGCAACACCGCGCTCTCCCCCATCCTCCCGTTGCTGCGCCGCGTCCTCGGATTGCACGGCACCGACGCGCAGCGCACCAGCGCGCAGCTCGTCTCCGCGCTGGCTCGCTACGAGCTGGCTCCCGCGCGCTTCGCGCCCGTTCTATGCACATGGCTGGCCCTCCCGCTGCCAGAGGGCATCGCGCCCGTGGCGATGGCGCCCTACCGACAGCGGGAGGTGCTGCTCGAGGCGCTGGGGGTGATTCTCTCGCGGCTGGGGGAGGGGGAGGGCGCCATCCTGCTGGTGGAGGACCTCCACTGGGCCGATCCGACGACCCTGGAGCTGCTCGGCCAATTGCTGCGAACCCCGAGCGAGCGGGCGCCGCTGCTGGTCTGCACCGCGCGACCGGAGTTCGAGCCCCAGTGGGGCGAGGTCGCGCTCACGCGCGTCAACCTCGACCGCCTCTCTCCGGACGCCGCCCAGCAGCTCGTGTTCCATAGCTGGGGCAACGGGACGCCGTCACCCGACGTGGTGGAGGCCATCGTCAGTCGCGCGGACGGCATCCCCCTCTTCGTCGAGGAGCTGACGCGGATGGTGGAGCAGGACTCCAGCGACCTGAAATCCATCCCCATCACCCTGCGTGACTCGCTGGCCGGGCGGCTCGACCGGCTGGGGGACGTCCGCGCCATCGCCCAGGTCGCCTCGGCGCTCGGCCGTGAGTTCGACGGCGCGCTGCTCCTCGCGGCCGCGGGCGCCGACGAGGCCGCGGTCGCACGGGGGCTGGAGCGGCTCATCCAGTCGCGCCTCGTCTATCTGCGCCGCAGGGTCGCGGGCTCGACGTACGTGTTCCGCCACGCGCTCATCCAGGACGCGGCCTATGACAGCATGCCTGGAGAGGTGCGGAAGCAGACCCACGCACGCATCGCCGAGGTGCTCGAGCAGCAGTTCTCCGGCACGCCCTTCTGCACCCCCGCCGAGTTGTCCCGCCACCATGCGGGCGCGGGGGCGTTCGAGGCCGCGGTCCGCCACGGGATGACGGCGGCCCAGGCCCTGCTCGACAAGAGCAGCAATGCCGAGGCCATGGCCCAGGCGGCGCAGCTCGCGGCGTGGCTGCCCGAGCTTCCCCAGGGGCTGCGCGTCGATTCGGCGCTGCGGATCAACGGCATCAAGCTGCAGGCGCTGATGTCGACCCAGGGCTGGGCGTCCGCCAACGTCCGCGAGCTGGCCGAGACGTCCCGCGGGCTGTTGCCCACCAGCAGCTCCGTCGAGCACACGGTCTCGACGCTCTTCGCCCTGTACATGCACTACCACGTCGCCTCGGACCGCGAGCGGTGCCGCCTGGTGGCCGAGGAACTGGTGGCGTTCGCCGACAACCTGGGCGACGAGGCGCTCCAGTCCGTCGCCGCGACGGCCAAGGGGGTGACCTTCCACGCCGAGGGGCGCTACTTCGACGCGGAGGTCTGGTTGGAGCGGGCGCGCCAGCTCTACAATCCCGAGCGGGACAAGCACCAGGGCCCGGTCTTCGGCATGGATTGCTACGTCTGGGCCAGCGCCCAGCTCGCGCTGGTGCAGTGGGGCATGGGGCGGAGCCGCCGCTCGCTCGAATTGGCCAACGAGGCCATCGCGTGGGCCCGGAAGCTCCAGCACATCCCCTCGCTGGGAATCTCGCTGCTCTACATCAGCCAGATCTACCAGCAGGCCAACGACAAGCCCGCGGTCCAGCGGTGGACGGGCGAGCTGCTCGAGACCTCGAAGACCTACGGCCTGCCCGCCTTCGAGGGCTATGCCGCGGCCATCGCGTCGTGGGCCGCCGGGGACCTGCAGGGGGTGCGGACCATCATCGGCATCCTCGAGTCGCTCAACTGCAACCTCATCCTGACGTACTACGGCTCGTTCCTGGCGGACATCGAGGCCGCAGCAGGCAACATCCCCCAGGCGATTGGCCACGTGGAGACGTATCTCGCGCAGTGCGTGCGGCTCGGGGAGCACATGTTCGAGGCCGAGCTCTCCCGGCGCCGCGCGATGCTCGAGATGGGGAAGCCGGCGCCGGACCTGGAGGTGGTGCGAGGGTCGTTGGTCCGCGCCGCCTCGTTGGCCCGCGAGCAGGGCATGGCCCGCTTCGAGGCCGCCGCGCTCCAGGACCATCAGCGCATCTTCGAGGACAGCGAGCCGCAGCGCGAGCGACTGGCGCATCTGTACGAGACGGTCTCCGAACTCAACCCCGCCACGATGCAAGGGTGAACCATGAACATGAACAACGAAGCGCCGTTCCCCCAACTGCGCACCGCCTATCTCCGCGCCATCGCCCAGGCGTGGCGTGAGCCGAGCTTCGAGAAGGAGCTGGTCGCCGAGTCGCTCAGGCCCCGAGGCGTGCTCGACTTCCTCGAGGAGAAGTACCACTTCAAGTTCCCCTTCGACGTGAAGCTCGTCATCAACACGACGTCGCGGCCGCAGTGGATGCCGATCGGGAGCACCGGTTGGTACGGTTTCGCCGACGGGTTCGAGCTCCACCTGCCCGAGAAGCCCGAAGACGACGCCAACTGCGCGAGCGTGCTCGCCCGTTACTGCGAGCAGTTCCCGTCCCTGCTCGGCCAGGGAGAGGACTTCGTCTCGGCGCCACCTGACTTCGCCGAGGTCGGGGTCCTCACCGGCCGCTTGCTCGCGCTGACCTGGCGCGACAAGGTCTTCGCGGACCAGCTCTTCGACGCCAAGGATGCGCGGGGGCTCTTCCAGGATGCGATGGATTGCATCCTGCCGTGGAACTTCAACCTGCGGTTCCATCGTTGGTCGGGGCCGGACAGCAAGGGACCCAACCCCATGGCCCGTCTCTTGCGAGACCCGGACACCGACGTCTACTGGAAGAGCTTCCCTCGCTCGGTCATCACGCTCCACCTGCCGCTCCGGCCGCTCCCCGTGGACGTGCAGGCCGTCGCCCTGGCCGCGTACAACGACACCGGTGGTCAGTATCCGTTCACCTGTGGCTGAGTCCGTCGCCTCGGGAGAGGGGCTCCACCGTGTCCTCCAGCTCTCTCCGAGGCTCCGTCTGGTGCCGCGGGGAGAAGCCGGAATGGGGCTGCTCCTCGGCGAGCGGGAGCACTACGTCGTGCGCGGACCCGCTGTCGCGGTGCTGGCCCGGTTGGATGGTCGCCGCGACGTGGAGCAGCTCATCGCCGCCTGCGACGACCTGCCGATGGAGTGGGTGCTCGACACCCTCGTCCAACTCGAACAGCGCGGGCTGGTCGCCGAAGTCCAGGCCGGTGAGCCCGCGCGGCTGGCCTTCGTCGACGGGCTGCGCGCTCCCGCTCGGTTGCCCCCTGTGGACCTGGTGGACGCCGGAGTGGGGGCGGAGGTGATGGCGACGGTGGCCGTGGCCTTTCGCGGTGCCGGCTTCGAGCTGGCAGGGGAAGGGACTCGGGTCGTCGTCGCCGCGGACCTCACGGCGTCGCTGTGCGTGGCGCGCGCGGAAGACGCGCTTCGTGCCGGGCGAGCCGCCTTCCTGGTCCAGCCATCGGGCCTTCGTCCACTGTTGGGGCCGCTCTTCACGGGGGCGCTGGCGCGACCCTGCCCACGGTGTCTCAGTCACGCCCTCGAGGAGCAGCGGCCCGTCGAGCGGTGGCTCCTGCGTGATTCGCCCGAGGGGGAGCGGCTGGCGCCTCCCACCGCCGCGCTCCCCTCGAGTGTCGCGGCGGCGGCCCATCTGGCGGCCATCGAGCTGCTTCGACTCATGGGCCTGCGCGAGCCCCCCGCGCGACTGTGGACGCTGGACCTCCCGCGCTTCGAGCTGCGCGAGCATCCGGTTCGCCACCGCCCCCAGTGTCCTGGCTGTGGAGACCCGGGGTTGCAGGCGGCGATGGGGGCACGGCCCGTGACGCTCGCGTCGGTCAGGGTTGGGGCCTCGGACGATGGCGGGCTCCGGCGCGAGCCGCCTGGCGTCAGTCTCACGCGGCTGGCGCAGCTGGTCAGCCCGGTGCTCGGCCCGGTGACCCACCTGTCGCCGATGCCGGACCGTCACGGAGAGGGCCACCCCGTGTTCAGCTCCGGCTTCCTCGTCGTCCCCGGCTCGGGCCCCCCGTCGTTCGACCGGCGCTGCGCGGGCAAGGGTTGCACTCCGGACCAGGCCCGCATGAGCGCACTGGCCGAGGCCATCGAGCGGACCAGCGGCGTCTATCGCGGTGACGAGGCGGCGCGCCAGGCACGCTTCGAGGAGCTCGCCGGCGAGGCCCTCCACCCCGATGTGTTGCACCTCTTCAGCGCGGCCCAGCAGGCCCGGGGGCTGGCTCCGCCCCGCCTGTCGCCAGAGACCCTCACGACGTGGACTCCCGCGTGGTCGCTGACCCACGACCGTCGCAGGTGGGTGCCGCTGGCGTACTGCTATGGCGAGGCGCCCGATGCACGTGGCGCGGGCTATTGCAGGCCTTCCTCGAACGGCAGCGCGGCGGGGAGTTGTCTGGAGGAGGCCATCCTCCAAGGCCTGTTCGAACTCATCGAGCGCGACGCGGTGGCCATCTGGTGGTACGGCCGGGTCCGTCGGCCCGCGGTGTCCGTGCCCGAATCGGCGCGGGTGTACTTCGAGCAGCAGCGTGCGCGCCATGCGGCGCGGGGCTGGTCCATGTGGGCGCTCGACCTGACCCACGACCTGGGCCTCCCGGTGGTTGTCGCCATCACCGCGCAGACCGCTGGCGAACGGTTCGCGATGGGCTTCGGGGCCCACTCCGACCCGGCGCTCGCGCTTCGCCGAGCGGTCTCCGAGCTCGCCCAGGTGTTCGACCCTCATGGCACCACCCCGAGCCCCTGGGATGGCATGGCCGCGTCGCGACTGCTCCACCTCCAGCCCGATGACGGCGCCCTTCCGGTCGCCCCGGTGGCCTCCGTCCCCAGCGATGACCTGAAGGACCATGTCATGACCTGGGTGCGCCGCCTCGAGGCGCGAGGATTGGAGACGGTCGTCGTGGACAAGACCCGTCCGGACCTGGGGTTGTGTGTGGCCCAGGTCATCGTCCCGGGGCTGCGTCACCCTTGGCCGCGCCTCGGGCCCGGCCGCCTCTACAGCGTGCCGGTCACCCTCGGCTGGTGGTCCCGCCCGCTCGCGGAGGATGAACTCCACCCGGATCCACTGCTCGTGTAGAGGCCCGCATGCGAAATGGTATCGCCATCATCGACGTCGACCGCCACGTCATGGAGCCCATGGCGATGTGGCGCGAATACCTGCCCGCGAAGTACCACGGGGTCGCGCCGGAGGTCCGTCCGCTGTCACCGCCTGGTGAATCGGTGCTCGCCCGGCTCGAGCGGTTGGGGGACCACGCGCTGTTGCCCACGCCGCCGGTGGTGGCGGTGGAGGGCAAGCCCATCTGGCGTGGGATGACGGAGGTCGGCTACATCGAGGTCGGGTTGCACAGCCAGGGACACCGCGAGGAGCTGCTCGCGGCCGAGTCGGCGGCGGGGCAGGTGGGGACGATGGACGCGTCGGGCGTCGACATCGCCATGCTGCTGCCCACGTACGCGGGGTACCTCGTCTACGACGACGACATCGACGCGGCCCGCTCGCGCGCGTACGCATCGGCCTACAACCGCTGGCTCGCGGACCAGTGCCGGCAGCGGCCCGACCGCCTGCTGGGGGCCGCCATCATCTCCCGCCACGAGCCGGAGCACATGGTCGCGGACCTGGAGGCCGGGCTGCGGGAGGGCCTGCGGGCCGCGGTGCTGAGGCCGAACCCCGTGCGGGGCCGGACCCTCGGCGCGCCGGAGCTGGAGCACTTCTTCGCGGCCTGTGAGGCCGCCGACGTGCCCGTGCTGCTCCACGAGGGGGCCCACACCCGCGCGGAGACGGCGGGGGCGTCCCGCTTCGAGACGCACTTCGCCCAGCACGCCTGTTCGCATCCGATGGAGGCGATGATGGCCCTGCTCGCGCTGCTGGAGGGGGGCGTGCTCGAACGGCACCCGAAGCTGCGCGTGGCGCTGCTCGAGGCGGGCTGCGGTTGGTTGCCCTACTGGCTGTGGCGGCTCGACGAGCTGGAGTACGCGCAGTTGAGCAACGAGGTCGCGGGACGCGTGAACCGGCGACCCTCCGAGTACTTCCGGCGACAGTGCTGGATTGCGTTCGAGCCCGACGAGGTCCTGCTGCGCGCCAACGTCGACGCCATCGGCCTGGACCGGGTGGTGTTCGGGTCGGACTTCCCTCACGTCGACCATGACACGAACATCGTCGAGCGGCTCTTCGCGCCCGGGGCGCCGCTCGACGCGCCGCGGCTGCGTGCCGCGCTCTGGGACAACCCGGCGCGGCTGCTCGGGGGTGGGCTCACGGTGCCCGTGACGGCGCGGCCGGCGCTGGGTTCGGCAGGGCGATGATGAACTCGGTGAAGCTGCCGAGGACCGACTCGGCGCGCAGGGTGCCCCGGTGTCCCTGCACCACGATGTCGTGACTGAGTGAGAGGCCGAGCCCCGTGCCCTGGCCGGGGGGCTTGGTGGAGAAGAAGGGGTCGAAGATTCTCGCCAGGTCCTCCTCCCGGATGCCCGTCCCGTTGTCGCGGATGCGCACCAGGAGGTGCTGGTCGGTCTGCTGGGTCTGGACGCGCAGGACGGGGACGTACTCGGGCCCGCTCCGCAGCCGCTTCTGCTGCATGGCGTACAGCGCGTTGTCGACGATGTTGATGAACACGCGACTCAGGTCGGTGCCCACGACCTGGGTTCGTTCGAGCGACGGGGCGTACTCTGCCTCCACGTGGACCTGCAGCTCGGCGTAACCCCGTCCTCCCGCGGCCAGCCGCACGCTCTCGGCCAGCATGGCGTTGAGGTTGGACTCGGACCGGCCACCGGTCTTCCCCCGCGCGTGCATCAACATCCCTTGGATGACCGAGTCCGCTCGGCGACCGTGCTCGCGGATGCGCGCGATGTTCCCGCTCAACAGGGTGAGGTTCTCCTGGATGTGGGGCAGGGCGTCGGGCTCCGGCAACCGGGGGAGCTCCACCAGCGCGCTGGAGAGCTCGGCCACCAACTCCTCCGAGAGGCCCGCGAAGTTGTTCATGAAGTTGAGCGGGTTGCGCAGCTCATGGGCGACGCCCGAGACGAGTGCGCCGAGCGAGGCCAGCTTCGCCTCCATGATGAGTCGCATCCGCTCGCTCGTCTCCTGCTCGATGCGCCGGTAGAGCATCGAGTTCTCGATGGCGAGCGCCGCATGGCTGGCGACGATGACGAGGAACTCCAGATCCTCCTCGGAGAAGCGGTTCGGGACGGAGAGGTTGTCGACGTAGAGGATGCCCATGACGTCGTCCCGGGGCTTCAAGGGGACACACATCACGGCCCGGATGGAGTGGTGGATGACCGACGCGGCATCGTCGATGCGAGGGTCCTCGACGGCGTCCGAGAAGAGCGCCGCGAGGCCCGAGACGCGCACGTACTCGACGATGCGCTGGCTGTACGAAACAGGGCCGCTGGGAGGCCCGCGCGTGGACCGGGAGGCCTTCGCCTCGGGCAGGCCCGACTGCGGATCGATGAGCAGGATGACGCTGCGGTCCGCGTCGAAGATGCGGAAGACGACGTCCAGCACCTTCTGGAACAGGACCTCCAGCGACCCGGGGACACCGAGGATGCGGCTGACCTCGAGGAGGATCTGCAGCTTGTCCTGTGCCTTCGCGAGCGCGGCCTCGCGTTGGAGGCTCTGCAAGTGCTTCGTCCTGCCCAGCAGTTGCTCCAGGTCCAATCGGAGCATCTCCCGGACGACGGTGGGGCGCAGGGCCGAGGTGTCCTGGGGCTCCTCCGGCTCCACGGGGCGCTGGACGGCGCCCGGCCTGGCGGGGCGGTGCTCCAGGACGAAGGTGAAGGAGGCGTTGCCGAGCAGGACCGTGTCCTCGTCCTGGAGCTCCTGATGCTGGACCCGCCCCCCGTTGATGAACGTGCCGTTCTTGCTGTCCAGGTCGGTCAGGATGAACCGGCTGTCCACCTGCTCGATGCGGGCGTGGATGCGCGAGAGCCCCCGGTGGGTGATGGAGACCTCGCACTCCGGCGCGCGCCCGACATGGATGGGATGCACACCCAGCTCGTAGCGCCTCTCGTCGGCCTGGCCGCGATTGTAGATGAGCAGGGCCATTCGAAGGCGCCTCCGTGGCTCGGAATGATAGCCGTAAGGCCATGCCGGGAGGCAGGGGGGCTCAGCATCATCCTCCTGCTCCGGCGGCTCCTCGACTGGGAGCCCGCCGGGAGGTGTTCACACGCGAGGTTCAGCCCAGCGTGCCGCGGAAGCCGATGGGTTGCTCGCCGCTGTAGGTCATGGTCCCCATCAGGGTCTTCCCACCATTGCTGGAGCTGACGTCGATGGCGACGACGTTCTGCCCTGGCCGGAAGCCGATGATCCACTGCCCTCCGGGATTCCACGCGGCGGACGTGCCGCCCCATTGGTTCTCCACGGCGTAGGTGCCCGCTCCGGACAGGCTGCCCCGGAATCCGATGGGCTGCTCACCGTCGTAGGTCATCGTCCCCGTCAGCGTCTTTCCGCCGTCGGGGGAGGTGACCTTCAGCGCGACGATGTTCTGCCCCTTGCGCGCCCCGAGGCTCCAGAGTCCGCCGGCATTCCAGGGCGCGGAGGTTCCGCCCCACTGGTTCTCGACCGAGTAGGGGCCGCCATGCACCAGCTCGCTCTTGAACCCGATGGGCTTCTCACCCGAGTAGGTCATCGTCCCGACCAACGACTGGCCGCCGTCGCTGGAGGTGACGTCGATGGCGATGACGTTCTGGCCCACCCGGTAGCCGAGGAGGAAGGTGCCGCCCGGGTTCCAGGGCGCGGAGGAGCCGCCCCACTGGTTCTCCACCTGGTAGTTGTTCGCGCCGGTGAGGGTGCCGCGGAAGCCGATGGGCTTCTCGCCTGCATACGTCATGGTTCCCGTCAGCGTCTTGCCTCCATCGCTGGAGGTGACATTCAGCGCGATGACGTTCTGGGTGGGGCGGTTTCCAATCACCCACATGCCCCCCGGATTCCAGGACGCGGACGACCCTCCCCACTGGTTCTGAACGCTATACGTAGACATTGCTGGCATTCCTTTGCTGGTGGACCTGATGCGAGGGAACAGCAGGCGGAATCCAGGACACGGGAACTGGCTGGGTTCCGCGCCGCCGATGGTCGATTCGGGGGCGGATGCGTGTCTACGCACGTGGAACGATGTGGCCATCCTTCGACATATCGAGTGGCCAGGAGCGCACCTGGAAGCGCATGTCGGGGTAGGGGGAATGTATAGGATTGAACCCGCCCCTCGGCCCCGCGGGAGTGGGGGACGCCGAGGGCGGCCGGGGGTGGCTTCACCGCCGGTCAGGTCGTTCGATGTCGGCCTCGTCGGATGAACCGCCACCTGCCCATGCGACGAAGCACGATGAATCCCAGTGAGAGGAGCGCCACGGCGAAGCCCGCGGGGCGCAGCATCGCGCCGAGGGTCCCCGCGGCGCCGACCGTCACTCCGAGCACCGGCAGGTACGCGACGAGGCACAACGGGCATTTCGGGAGGAGCGCGGCCATGAGCCCCAGACCCAGCGATACGGTGGGAGCACGCACGGCCGGGCGGTGCCCCATCTGGGCGCTTGCCTCATGCTCAGGGGCCATACTCGTCCCGCAGGCGAACCCAGTGCATCGGCGAGGGCAACCCGTCTTCGTCTCGGCCCTTCGGGACGAGGTCGAGGAGCTGATAGCCCGTGTTGAGCGGCTCGATGCCTCGCCCGTAGGTCCCATACGTGTGGAAGACGTCTCCGTGTTCATCCTTCGAGAAGACACTGAAGCCCGGCATGTCCGAAGGGGCGTGCGGCAGCGGCGCGTAGTTGTAGACGGCGTCGCCACGCGCCACGGCGTCTGCTCGGAAGGACACGTGGAAGTCGAAGTTGAACTCGCTTCCCTGCGATGACACCCACTTGAAGCGCCAGCCCATCCGCTGCCGGAACGCCTGCAGCTTCGGCAGCTCCGCGCGTGAGATGGCGACGAAGCTGACGTCCCGTTGCCGCAGGTGCTCGACGGCTCCGTTGAAGGAGTCGGCCCAGAACGAACAGCTCTTGCATCCCTTCTCCCATTCGGGGGCGAACATGAAGTGGTAGACGAGCAACTGGCTTCGGCCCGCGAAGAGCTGGGCGAGCGTCTCCTTGCCTTCGGGGCCCTCGAACACGTATGGCTCGGTCACACGCAGCCAGGGCAGCGTGCGGCGCGTGGCGCTCAGCTCGTCGCGCAGGCGCGTGAGGGCCTTCTCCTTCGCCAACAGCTCCGTGCGTGCGGCCAGCCACTCACTCCTCGACTCCGTCTTGGCGTGTGTCACCGTGATTCCTCTGCTGGGGTGGATGGCCCCAGACGTAATGGATGGGACGCTTGAGCCGGGAGTAACAAAGGCGACGGGCTTCCCAACGCGGAAGGGGTGCCGGAGGATGCGCGTCATGGATGCGCTCATCACGGCGGCGGCCCGGGCACTGGGGGAGGGAGACCCGCTGGGGGCACTCCAGCGCGTGGCACTCCGGGAGGACGCGCCTGCGTTGGCCGTGAGGGGCATCGCCATGGCGCAGATGGGGGTGTTCGCGAAGGCGACGCAGCTCCTGCGGCGCGCGGCTCGGGCCTACGGCTCCAGTGACGCCCTCGCGCGGGCTCGCTGCAACGTCGCGGAGGCGGAGGTGGCGCTCGCGTCTCGGGACTTCGGAGGCGCCGACCTCACGCTCGGCGAAGCGCTTCGCACGTTCCTTCTCCATGGTGACTCGCGGAACGCGCGCTACACGCGGTTGTTGCAGGCGCGGCGAGCCCTGTTGCTGGGACGCGTCGACGAGGCCGCGCGGGCCATGGCCGAGCTCGACCTCCTGGGTGCATCCGCGATGACACTGGCTGTCGCGCATCTGCTGGAACTCGAGGTGGCGCTGCGGCGAGGGGCCACCCGTGCGGCCCGCGTCGCACTCGAACACGCGCGGAGCGCCGCTGGACGTGCGCGCATCCCCTCGCTCGACGCCGAGGTCGAGCATGCCGCTCGTGTCCTGAGCCTCCCCGCCGCGCGAGTCATCGCCCGGGGGGAGGCGAGGCTGGTCGGGCTCGATGAGGTCGAGGCGCTGCCAGGCTCGGGGCACCTCGTCGTCAACGCCTGCCGGCGAACGGTCCACGCGCGCGGGCGCGTCGTGACGCTGTCCACTCGCCCCGTGCTGTTCGAACTCCTGCGCGTCCTGGCCGAGCGCTGGCCTGGTGCGGCCTCGCGAGATGACTTCGCCTGGCGCGTCTTCGGAGCGCGGCGCGTGAATGCATCTCATCGCGTGCGCCTGCGAGTCGAGCTGGGCCGCCTGAGAGCGCAGTTGCGCGACCTGGCGGAGATCCGGGCAACCCCGCTCGGCTTCATCCTGGCTCCGCGGGAATCGATGGAGGTGCGGGTCCTCGCGCCACCCATCGAGGGAGCGGGTGGTGGGGTGTTGGCGCTGCTCGCGGACGGCGAACATTGGTCGACTTCGTCGCTCGCGCTCGCGCTCGGTGCAAGTCAACGCACGGTGCAACGCGTCCTCTCCGCGCTGGCGGAGGACGGACAGGTCCGCGCGCTCGGCGGTGGCCGCGCGCGACGCTGGGTGGCGCCTCCTGTCAGTGGCTTCACGACGACGTTGTTACTCCCGACTTCCACCCTCTTCGAGTAGAGCGGGGCGAGGGCCGGAGCACGGACATGGACAAGACGCGGAGCGAGGCGGAGGAAGAGGTACAGCCAGCGGAGATTCTCCGTGAGTACGGCCCATTCGATGCCGCCTCGCGTGTCCATGGCGTGACGTATGACGGCGCGAACGTCTGGTTCGCCGGGGGCGAGACGCTTCAGGCCTTCGACCCGGTGAGCGGCGCGCCCGTGCGCACCCTCGACGTTCCATGCGACGCGGGGACCGCCTTCGATGGCCGGCATCTCTTTCAGCTCGGAGAGGGCGTCATCCGGAAGATCGACCCTGGGACGGGACAGGTGCTGAAGGTCGTGCCTGCCCCTGGCCATGGCAACGACTCGGGGCTCACCTGGGCCGAGGGGTTTCTATGGGTGGGGCAGTTTCGTGGCCGGGTGATTCATCAAATCGACCCCGAGACGGGCGCGGTCCTGCGCACCATCGAATCCAAGCGCTTCGTCACTGGCGTGACGTGGGTGGAGGGCGAGTTGTGGCATGGCACCGCGGAAGGTGATTCGAGTGACATCCGACGAATCGACCCGAAAGACGGTCGCGTGCTGGTCCGGCTCACGCTGCCGGAGGGCATGACCGTCACGGGGCTCGAGTCGGACGGCGGCGACATCTTCTACGCGGGTGGGGGGCCGAGCCGCACGGTTCGCGCCGTGAAGAGGCCCCGGCGCCCGCGCCGCTGACGTCGTGACTCCAGGCTGTCCCTGGTGCTGCGTTCGTGGCCTACGCCCTGGAACCGGACGCATGGGTGTGTATGCCGGAAACCCGCGTCGGGCGTCCTCCCAGGATGGAGGGTGAGCGCCGAGGCAGCTCCATGCCGCAAGGGGGCCTGCCGCCCTCTGGCAACGCCGCGACCCGGTTCGTTTCGGGGCTCCGGAAAGAGGGCCGGGCACCCACCTCCTTCGCACGAGGAGTCTCCGCCATGAACATGAAGGTCAGGGTGCCGTTGATGCTCGCGTTGTGGGTGGTAGGTCTCGTGGGCGCGAGTTGCACGAAGTCGGAGGCGGTCTCTGAGCCTGGGGTGTTCGCTCAGCCCATCGGAGCCCTCGCCGCGCTCCTGGAGGCCGGGTACGTCTATCCGGAAGTCGGAACGAGATACGCGACCCGGTTGCGAGACAACCTCGCCCAGGGGGCCTATCGCGAGTACGTGGCTCAAGCCGATCTGGCCATGCGCTTGACGTCCGACCTCCAGGCGGTCTCTCCCGATGGACACCTGCGAGTCGTGACGACCGAGCAGGGGCCGAGCGCTGGTGGCCCTCCTCGCCCCGAGCCTGTTTCGGAGGCCAGATGGCTCTCGGAGGGGATCGCCCATATCCGTATCAACGGGTTCCCCGGTGATGACGCGACCGTCGAGCGCGTGGACCAGTTCATGAAGGAGCACGCGACGGCTCGGGTGCTCATCATCGATGCCCGGACGCATGGTGGTGGGGGCACGCGGGAGATGAACGTCCTGCTGCCCTATCTCTTCGACCAGGAGACGGTCCTGGCGTACATGGACGCTCCCGAACGCAACCTCGAGCTCAGGTGCCTGCCGCCCGCGGACCCCACGCTGCGAGAGGTGCAAGGTCCCGAGGGCATCTATCGACGAGCCCACCTGGTCCGGCCCAATCCCGACGAGTCCCGACTGTTTGGAGCGCAGGTGTTCTATCTCACCTCGAAGCGGACCGCGTCCGCGGCGGAGCACCTGGCGTTGGCGCTCCAGCGCACGGGACGCGCCACGCTGGTCGGAGAGCCCACGGCGGGCGCCAACCACTTCTCCTGCCTGCGAGAGCTTGGAGACGGGCTGGCCGTGGTCCTTCCCGTGGGAAGGACCGTGGACCCAGACACGGAGCAGGATTGGGAGGGCGTGGGCATCCTCCCCGACATCGAGGTTCCCGCCGATGACGCGCTGGAGGAGGTGCTCGCGCGCGTCAAGTGACACGGGGGCGGGTCGGCGTCACTGCTCGTCGACCCGCAACAGCGAGACCTTGTAGCCCATCCGAGTCAACCGGTCCGAGGCGTGGCTGAGGCTGAGCTGGCTGAAGAACGGCAGGGACAGCGGCCACTGCGCGTTCGGTTTGGTGATGATGGCGAAGACGACCTCGAAGTCCCTGGCCACGGGCTGCTCCTTCGGAATGAGCGCCGCGAGCTTCGGGCTGGTTGCGGCGACGAGGTTTCGTGCCTGGAGCCGGAGGTCCTCATCCATGAGGAAGGACTCCGCGGCGACGACGCCCTGAGAGAAGAGGTGGCTCAGGGTGGCCGACTTGGTCCTGCGCTTCACGTGGACGAGCTGCCGGTCCCGGGTGAACAGATCGCAGACCTCGATGCGACTCGTGGCGCCCTTCACCTGCGCGTTCTTGCGGTCCATCAAGGCCAAGGCCTTGTTCCCCGTGGCGACTCGAATGTTGAAGTCGTCCTCCCGCTCGCTTGGCTGGGCGGGAGGGAGCACCAGGGTCGCTGGGTTGATCTGCCGAACCTTGTCCTGGATCCTCCCCGCGAAGCTCCGAGCGACACGGAACCACTCGCCACTGGAGAGGACGTACAGCTCATCTCGTTGCTCCATTTCGAGCACGATGGAGTCGTAGATGCGCCACTTGGAGATTGGGGCGGTGCCACCCGTGTGGTGGAACTGGAGTTGATGCTTCTTCAGCTGGCTCAGGGAGACCTGGCCTGGGTCCTTCAGTGTCTTCAGATAGTCCTCGACGAGGAGGTCATATCGGGGGACGGGGGCCTTCTCGGTCGAGAACGAGAACCCCTCCAGCAACTCCGAATCGATGACTTCTGGCGGCGCGATGTGGAGCGTGTCGAGCTGGTTTTGTCGAAGCTGCTCGACCAGCGAGGCATCCAGGGTATCGACCAGGGCCGGGTCACGAATCGCCCGCAGGTGGTCGAACCACGGGAACGACTTCTTGTACTCCTGACTCTTGTACGCCTTCAGCAGCGCCTTGCACTTGGCGCCAATGTCCTCGACCTGGAGCTTGGCGCTCAACCAGAGCGAGTCCGACCCCACGAGCCGGGTCGCCAGGCGGGGGTCGAGCGGCTTGCCCGTCAGGAGTCGGAGGATGTCCTGGTTGACGTTGATGGAGAAGGTCTCCAGCGGCGTCCCCCGACTGGCCTGCCGCCGCGTGTGGAGCGTGAGCTCCTCCACCGTCCGTGCGTCGATGCTCCGCAACTGGCTCGGGTCCACCGAGTTCAGGACGACGCGGAGTCCGAAGTCCCGCTCGAAGCAGTCGGGACGTAACAGGCTGCGCCCGTGTCCGAACGTCACGGCGAAAAGGCGCTTGGATTCGCTGACGAAGAGGACCGCCATGATGTTGGTGCTCAGGGGCGCCGACGGTTTGCTCGCCAGTCCCTCCGCGATGAAGTCCAGCCAGACAGGGGAGCGGGACTTCTTCGATTGATAGAAGAAGTCCGCGGAGTAGGGGAGTTGGGGAGACGTCGGGACCTGCTTCGTCGCGGAGTCCTGCTTGAGGCAATCGGCCGTGGTGAGGCCCTCCTTGATCAAGAGGACGTTGAGATGCCTGACGCGGACCGCGCTGGATGTGGCCATCTTCACTCCTGTGTCTGGGAATCGAAATGTCGGGTGAGCGACAGCGAGGTCTTGCGCCGCTGGCGGACAGGGAAGGATTCTGGAGTCAAGCCCTGAGCTGTCCCCCTGGCGGGGGAGGGACAGGCATTCAGGGGATGTCTATGGATGGACCGGTCAGCAGGGCGGTCTCGCGGACGGGTTTGACCAGAAAGGACGGATGTACATGCCGGTGAACTTCAGCGCACGCGAATGGATGCTCAGGGAACGCGTCATCGAGGCCTTCCACAGCGACTTGTCCCTCTCCACGGCGCTCGAGGCGGCCCGGATCCCGCTCCTCGAACTGCTACCCGCTGACCACATGGCGATGTGCCTCATGACGCTCGGATTGAGCGTGGAGTTCAAATGGCTGGTCCCTGGCCATCGACTCACGCTGCTGGACGAGTACCCCAAGTGGGTCGACTCCGATTTCGTCCGAGCGCCGATCTTCGCTCGACCCAATACAGCCATTCGGGATTCGGAGATGCTCTCCCGTCGCGCGCTGGAGCACAGCGCCTTGTACCAACGGAGCCGAGAGCTGGAACTGCGTCTGGAGCACGTCATGGCGATGCTGCTGCCGGTGCCTCCTGCGCAATGTGCTGCTTTCGCCTTGTACCGGGATCGCCGGCGCCCCTTCTCCGAGAAGGACTCCGCCATGCTGACGAGCTTCGCGCGGCACATGGTGAACATGGTGCGCAACTGTCGCGACATGCAGGTCGCCACGTCCGGGGTACGTCTCCTGGAGGAACTCCACGGACGTGACGATGCCGCCTTCATCGTGGTGTCGCAGCCCTCGCGCGAGGTGCTGCGTTCGCGTCGCGCTGCCACGTTGTTCGAGAAGTGGTTCACTCCCTCGGACCTGCATGCCTCGGGAATCCCTGAGGTGCTGCATGAGCGCCTCGTCGCGTTGCCGGGTATGGATGCGGACTCGCGCCTGGACGCGAGTCTCTGGGTGTCGCTCCATGGCGACACCTACCGGGCCGTGAGATTCATCGAGCTGCCCGCGGAGGGAGATGCGCCTCGCCAGTGGGCGCTCGTCCTGTACGAGATTCCCGTCTCGATTCCCCTCCCGGAGGTGTTGCGTCGGCAGCTCACGGCACGGCAGACCGAAATCGCGAAGGGTGTCCTCCGGAATTGGTCCAACCGGACCATCGCCAATGAGTTGAGGCTCTCGGAGGAGACGGTGAAGACACACATGGGGGACATCTTCGAGCGACTCAGCATCGACAGCCGGCTCGACCTCTTCTACCAGGCGACGTACCTCAACAGGCCCATTTGAGGAACCCCGTGCGGGGCCTCTGTCGCTGCGGCGACATGGGAACTCGAATGGACAGCCCATTGCCTGCTCCTCAGAACCGAGGCAACTCGAGCAGGTTGTCCGTGAGGACGCCGTTGGCCTTCGTCCTCAAATAGGGGGGCCTTGCGTTGACGACCTCGACCTTCACCACGCCAGAGGCCGCGGCCACTCGCGCATCTCCTCCCGCGCGGATCCACTGCACCATCTCCTCGCGGCTGGCCTCGCCGGCCGTGATGCCATCCCTCCAGCGGACCCAGGTGATGTGCTCATGGAGCACCCCGCCGTCGAGATGAATCTGGACGATGTGACGCATGCCGTCTCCTCCCATTCGAGTCTCGATTCGAATGGGAGGATCGTTCGTCCCGGTCGAGGCTGTCTGTACCTCTGGAGTGGTAGGTCCCCGAGTCTCCGCGGGTTGCGGTCCGTCACGGCCCCCAGACGGGGCCGCTCCCGGTGACGCTCATGGGCTGCACGGTGGTTCGCAGGGGCGCAAGGGTGACCGGTCCGCTGGCGGCGTAGCCGAAGCTTCCGCCGGTGCTCGTGATTCCCTTCTCGAGCTGGACCACCGCGCTGCCACGGGTCGGGTGGCTCATCGTCACGGTGTACGTGGTCGACGTCTCGGCGAGCGTGAGCGTGAGCGCCGAGCCGGTGGTCACATCCCGGGCCTGGACCACGTGCAGGAAGTGGCTCACCACCTGCCCCTGGGTCTCGACCTCTCCACGGAACTGGCCCACCGGGTACGGATGGCTGCCATCGGCGCGGGCGGGGCCGCGCTCGTCGATGACCCGCCGGACCGGGCTCGCGGGCACCAGGGTGCTGACGCGCAGCTCCTGGCCCCCGCTGGTCGCGGACCAGGTGTTGCCCGTGAGCACCGGACTCTGCGGGAAGTGGACGATGAACGTCTTGTCCACCGAGGCGTCGTCATTCGCGCTCTCCACCCGGTCGAACACGACCAGCGCGTCGAGCGGACGCACGAACAGCGTCTCGCGCACCACCCGCCCCGCGTACGGATTGCCGACCTCCGCCTCGCGGTGCGCCCATTCGTCGTTCACGTCGTACACGCCCGTCAGGTCCACCGCCGCGTAGTTGGCCACCGCCGAGGACTCGAGGCGCAGCATCTGCGGCGCGTGGTGGTAGTAGCCCACCGTCCCCAGCCCCTCGAACAGGAGCGTGTTGTGGGCCACGGGCGACTCCGTCTCCACCACGCCGTTGCCGGCGTAGCCGACGATGTAATCGGCGTACCCCACCGTCTCGCGGAGCAGGAACTGGCCCGCCCGCCACAACTGGAAGTTGCCCGAGTCTCGGTGGGCATGGCCCGCGTTGGAGGTGACACCGAACTGCAGGTTCACCATCGTCGCATCCGCCGCCCAGGCCGTCTTCGCGTACACCATGTTCAGACCCGGCGCGCGATAGTCGAGCGGAAGCGTCGACAGGTCCCTCGACGGCACCGCCGCCAGCGTGTCGCTGTAGACGTACCGCACCATCCGGTCATCGATGGGGTGCCCGGTCATCTCCAGGAATCGCTTCGCGTAGCCGGCGATCGGCTGGTCGGACCACTCCTCGATGAGCGGGGCGAAATAGCTGCCCAGCGTGGTCTGTGCCGTGTTGCTGGGGTCCCACCGCGACAGCCAGCGCTCGTCGTCGTTGAAGGGGAAGGTCTCGTAGAGCGGGAACTGGCCCATGGGGCTCAGGCCGGGCGCCGTCGAGTAGATGGCCCAGAAGACCGTCTCCATGAAGTAGTCCGTCTGGTTCCACATGTCGTGGCCATACAGGCCCAGCGTGGTGAACGGCACCGTCATGTAGCCGAACGTCCGGCGGCCATACGTCGAGCCCTCGTGCGGCGCGCCACCCGCCGCCGCGCCGTCCAGGTAGGGCTTCAGCGAGAAGTCCCACCGCGAGTTCATCGCGTACTGCAGGAGGTCGTCGGCGTAGGGCTGGTTCTCGTGCCAGCTCGCGATGGCCCACAGCAGGGAGTTGCGGAAGTAGCCCGTGTAGTAGTTGTTGCCCTCCATCCCGATGCCGCCCCAGGGATTGTCGTTGAGGGCCGAGATGACGAGGTTCCAGCGGTCCAGCAGCGTGGTGCGCTCCCCCGGCGAGAGGTGGGCGAAGCACCAGTCATAGGTGAGGATGATGCCCTCGCCGTACCAGCGGGCGGGGTCGCTCGACACCGTGTTCTCCGTGATGGGAATCTCGGTGTTCACCGCCCAGGTGATCGCGGCGCGACAGGACGCGGCGCTCCCGGTGATGAGCGAGTGCATCGCCGCGTCGAGCGCCTGCTCCGGTCCCTCCACGGTCGTCGCCGGCGTGTAGGGATTCAGCGCGAAATAGGCCTGGGCGCGCGCCAGCCGGTCTCCCGTGAACCAGATGCGCGGGTGGCTCACCGGGATGTCCAGCACCACCGGTGGGCCGTTGGCGATGGTGAGCGAGATGGGCGCCGAGGTGGCGAGGTTGCCGGCGCGATCCCTCGCCACCGCCGTCACGGAGAACGTGCCATTGCCGATCCGGGTGGTGGTGACGTTGATCCAATACGGATACGTGACGTCCTCCTGTCCGAAGTCCTGGCCGTCCACCCGCAACCGCACGCCCGCGAGCCTCACGTCGTCGTAGGCGTCGACCCGTATCTGGAGGGTGCCACCCACCGTCGCGCCGCTCGCGGGCGAGACGATCTGCACCTGCGGTGGGGTGGTGTCCGGCGGAGGCGCGCTCACGACGACGGTGATGGGCGTCGACGTGGTGACGTGGCCCGCGGCGTCGCGCGCCACGGCGGTCAACTGCCTGCTCCCGTAGGGTTGCAGGTTCTCCGTGTCGAGCGCCACCGACCAGGGCGCGGCCAGGTCCGCATCCCCCACCTGCACCCCGTCCAATTCGACGTGCACGCGGGTGACCCCCACGTCGTCGGTCGCGCTCATCCGCACCACGAAGGGGCCGCTCACCGTGCTCCCGTCGGCGGGCAGGGTGAGCTGCACCTGGGGTGGAGAGGTGTCGATGATCTCGTTGTCGATGGTGATGCGAACGGGGGCGGAGGTCGTGAGGTTGCCCGCGGCGTCCCGGGCGTGGGCGGTCAGCACGTGGCCCCCGTTGCGGAGCAGGCGCGTGTCGAGCTGGGAGGAGGCGAGGTCACGACCGTCGATGCGCAACTGCACGGACGCCACGCCCACGTCGTCGCTCGCGCTCACCGCGACGGTGACGACGTCCTCCACCGTCGCGTTCGCCGCGGGTGAGGTGATGGCGACGGTGGGCGGCGTGGTGTCGCTGCGAGGGCCCGGGGCCGTGTACTCGAGGGTGAGGACCGGGCGGCGCTCCGGCTGGGTGGCCAGGGCGGTGAACAGCTTCGCCACCTTGCCCACCTGCGTGTTCGCCAGCATCAGGCCCTGGTTGGTGGACGGGTCGTCGACCCACGACTGGACCATGGCCACGTCGAGCACCACGTCCTGGATGGTGACGATGTCCGGGAACGTGGTGAGCGTGAACGAGCGGTTGGCGACGAGGTCCGTCCCCTGGCCCACCGCGCCCAGGCGCTCCCACTCCAGCCCGTCGTCGCGGAACTGCCAGCCCAGCTCGCTGGCCATCAGGTTCCACGGCGTCTGGAGGTACGCGCCGCGAATCGCGAAGCCGTCGGTATACGTCTCCATCGCGAGCCGCAGGGTCGCGCCCTGCACCACCGCCCCCACGGGCACGCCGAGCTGCGGGAAGCGCAGCAGCGCCTCGATTTCGTAGTCCTCCGTCTGGAAGACGCCAATCAATGGCTCGTTGCGGTACGCCGCGCCGTTGGGCGTCATGCCCTGGCTGGTGATGGTCACCGCCTCGGACACCGTCACCGAAGACGTCAGCGCCCGCCGCGCCGTCCCCGTCGACGATTCCCGCTCCCCCACCTGGGTGCAGCCGCCGAGCACGACGACGAGCACCGCCACCCACGAGGTCAACGCGCGGCTTGTTCCAGAGTTCATTGTTTGACGGCTATTAGTCTGCCAATGCAGGGAAGTCCATGGGACCCCAGGCGCGCGGGTGGCAGGGATTCCCGCCCGGGCGGCCGAGTCACATGCGGGCTGTCATGGCGAGCCGTCCCGGCTCCGCGGCGGGGCGGCCGGGTCCTGGGCGCGTGGACTCAGAGCGCCGCCAGCTTCTGCTGGACCAGCGGCTCCACCTGTCGCTGGAGGGCCTGCAATTGGGAGAGCTTCTCCCGCAGCTTGATGCGCATCTCGCGCGCGTCGGTGTGGAGCACCTCGTCGTGCAACTCCTCGATGCTTTCGACCAGACAGTCGTGGAGGAGGTGGATTTGCTGCGGGGAGAGCTCCAGGACCATGGGACACCTCGCGGTCTGCGGAACACGCGAAAGCGTAGCGTGTGCGCACCGGGAGTCCTGGCGCCGGGACGACAATGATTGTCGAGATGTCGGCTGTCGGACACTCGCGAATCGAATCACTGGCATGGCGCGCATCCGTTCGACGCGCGGCGCTATCGCCGGACTCGACCCGCATGACCCCCGGGTGGGGCTCCAGGTCCCGCACGGCCTCCGTGGGGGGGCCGCGGCGTGGGAGGGGAGCCCCTGCCCGTCGGGGGGAGCGGCGCCGTGAGGACGGGCGCCGCTCCTTCGCGCGGCGTGACTACCGCAGCGCGATGAGGGAGGCCACGAGCAGCGACACGACGCTCATGACCTTGATGAGGATGGCAACGCCCGGACCGGAGGTGTCCTTGAACGGGTCGCCCACCATGTCGCCGACGACGGCGGCCTTGTGGACCTGCGAGCCCTTGGCGTGGCCCGGCAGCTTGCCCTTCTCGATGTACTTCTTGGCGTTGTCCCACGCGCCGCCCGCGTTGGCCATGTAGAGCGCCATGGTGGCGCCGACGACCAGCGCGCCGGCCAGCAGACCGGCCAGGGCGCTGGGGCCGAGCAGGTAGCCGATGAGCGGCGGGGCGACGACGGCGACGAGGCCGGGGAAGATCATCTCGCGCAGCGCGCTCTTCGTGGAGATGTCGACGATCTTCTTCGGGTCCGGGTCCGCCTTGAGCTCCATCAGGCCCGGAATCTCGCGGAACTGACGGCCAATCTCCTCGACGATGGCGCCCGCCGCGCGACCCACGGCGAGCATCGTGGAGGCGCCCACGAGGAACGGCAGGATGGAGCCGAGCAGCAGGCCCACGATGACGTTCGGGTTGGTCAGGAGCAGGCTCATCTCCGGCAGACCGGCGGCGATGCGCGTGTGGTTGACCTCGAGGTTGAAGGCGGAGAAGAGCGCGATGACCGTGAGCGTCGCCGAGCCGATGGCGAAGCCCTTGCCGATGGCCGCCGTGGTGTTGCCCACCGCGTCCAGCTCGTCCGTGATGGCGCGGACCTCCGGACCCAGGCCGGACATCTCGGAGATGCCGCCCGCGTTGTCGGAGATGGGGCCGTAGGCGTCCACCGTCATGACCACGGCCGTGCCGCCGAGCATGCCCACCGCCGACAGCGCGATGCCGTAGAGGCCGAGCGCGTGGTCCGCGATGTACGCCACCGCGGCGATGGTGGCCATCGAGATGCCCACGCTCTCCATGCCCACCGCGAGGCCGCGGATGAGGTTGGTGCCGGCGCCCGTGATGGACGCCTCCGCGATGCGCTGCACCGGCTTGGCGGAGGTGTAGTAGTCCGTCACGAGGCCGATGATGGCGCCGCCGAAGGCGCCGGCGGCCAGCGCCACCGTGATGGCCTGGGACAGGCCGAACACCTGCATCATCACGTAGGCCAGCGCCACCAGGATGACGGGGGGCATGATGAGCGCGCTGCGCAGCACCTGCGCCGGGTTCATCTTCTTGAGCGCCCGCGCGATGAAGATGCTCACCAGGCTGACGACCAGGCCCACCGCGGACAGGACGAGCGGCAGCACCACGCCGGCCACCTTCGCCTTGCCCAGCGCGGACGTGTCGACGACCAGGCGCGACAGGTCGCTCGCGCTGGCGGTGAGCGCCATCGCCATCGCGGCCACCATCGCGGCCACCATGGACTCGTAGATGTCGGCGCCCATGCCCGCCACGTCGCCCACGTTGTCACCCACGTTGTCGGCGATGACGCCGGGGTTGCGCGGGTCGTCCTCGGGGATGTTCTCGATGACCTTGCCGGCGATGTCCGAGCCGACGTCCGCGGCCTTGGTGTAGATGCCGCCGCCCACGCGCGCGAACAGCGCGATGGAGCTGGCGCCCACCGCGAAGGAGTGGAGGATGGGGGACAACTGCGCGTGGCCCTGGAACGCGTAGTAGATGCCGCCCATGCCGATGAGGCCCAGGCCCGCGACCGCGAAGCCCATCACCGCGCCACCGTCCAGCGCGACCAGCAGCGCGTCCGGCTTCGAGCCGCCGCGCGCGGCCTGCGCGGTGCGCACGTTCGCGAACGTCGCGGCCTTCATGCCGATGTAGCCCGCCAGCAGGGACAGGAACGCGCCCAGCACGAAGCTCGCGCTGGCCAGCCCACCGAGCGTCACGCCGATGAGCACCGCGAGGACGGCGCAGTATGCCGCGAGCACCTTGTACTCCCGGACCAGGAACGCCATCGCGCCCTCGCGGATGTAGCCCGCGATGCGGTTCATCGTCGCGTCGCCGTCCGGGAGCGACTTGACGCGGAAGTAGAAGAACGCAGCGAAGAGCAGACCCACGGCGCCGATGACACCCGGTGCGACTGCCCAGAAACTCGACTCGAGACTCGACAACTCCATCCCATCCTCCAGAGCAGTCCCGGGGCCTTGTCCCTCCCCTCTGGGGCGCTCATGCGCCGCACAGTGTGCGTGGGGGGCCTATACGGGATTTCCGCTCCATCTGGGAGCCTTCTCGAAGCCCCCGAGCACGATGGTCAGGCGCTCGGAGGCGCCAAGGGGGGCTCGGAGGCGGTGGAGGGCCTTCCGGGCAGGGTGCCGGTGTGGAAATCACCCCCTCTTGGACACACGACTACCCCGAATAACCCGTTGGAGAACCCACGAAGACGCCCCGGCGGGCGGGGAGGTGCACGCCTGACCCGGTGGTGGGGCGGGCGGAGCGGCCCTGGGCGGCTGCGTCGGGGTCAGCGCCAGGTGAGGGCCCGCTCCACGGGGATGCGGGGTTGGGGGTGGTCCTCGAGGTAGTCCGCGAGCTCCCCGGAGAAGAGGCCGGAGTGGCCGAAGCGCAGGCCCAGGCGGTGCTCGGCGCGGAGGGCGTTCTCAGAGGGGTCTCCGCCCTGGATGGTCTCGTACTCCTCGCGGTTGTCGTAGTCGCACATGGGGAACTGTCCCCGGGCGGTGCCGTGCGCGTTGTGCAGGGCGTGGATCAGCTCGTGGGCGATGGTGAGGAACAGCGGGGTGGGCAGCGGGTTGATGGTGGCGTCCAGGGCGAGGAAGGACGAGTCGCAGATGTCGGGGTGGAGGGCGATGAGCGAGTCGCTGCCCCCGTCGGGCAGCGGAGGCAGCTCCGTGCCGGAGATGATGTCGATGTTCGCGCGGGCGCTGCCCAGGGAGCGCGCGAGGTTGAACGGCGTCATCGGCTCCGCGGAGGTCGCGGTGATGGCGGGCCCGACGTGGTCGCTGACGGGGGTGTTGGGGACGGGGATGCCGTGCATCGCGTTGAGTCGGCGCAGCCCCTCGCGGAGCGCGACGGCGGACACGACGGAGCTCTGGGTCCGGGGGAGGATCCGCACGAGCCTGGGTTGCGCGAGCACGCTCGTGACGAGCCTGCGGCCGCCCGCGGTGGACAGCATCCGCGCGAAGGCCGCGAGCACCTTGGTGCGGAAGCCGTCGAAGCGTTGCGTGTCTCGTCGGGTGGGGACCGCGAGGAACCCGTCGTCGTCCAGGATGCGGATGCTGCCGTTGCCGCCCTTGAGCGCGCGCCACGCGTGGGTGGTCACCAGGTCGTCGTCGTCCATGGCGTACACCGTCGTCTCCGGCATCACCTCCGTGATGACGGCGGTGTGCTCGGCCTGGACGTCGTCGAGGAACGAGAGCAGGTTGAGGAACGCCGTGCGCCCCACCGCGCCGGTCCGGGCGAGCTGCGGACTCGAGGTGAGGAACTCGTAGACGCTGTGCTCGACGAGCGAGAGCACCTCCTGTCGCTTGCGGTAGCGCTCGCCGCGAATCTCCAGATAGTCGCCCCAGAAGTCGTCGATGGTCCCGAAGAGGTCTGCTCTCGCCACCGAACCCTCGAGCTGGTTGCGGAGGACGCGGGTGAGACCGATGACCTCGGCCTTGGTTCGGACGGTCGGCAGCAGGGGCACGGGAACACTCCTCGGAATGAGAGGAGATGACATTCGCAAGTCCCGGGCCAGACCTGTTCACCGGTCTGCATGTGAGGCTTTGCGGGTGTCTGGATTGGCGGCGTGCGTTCCAGGAGGACGTGCGTGCGTCCTCCGGGGAAGCGGGTCCGTTCCGGGCAACACGGCTCGTGGAATCCAACGGATTCCCAGCCCCGAGGGACGCTGGGCCCCTCTCGGGATTGTGGGTATGAGCTTGGACATTCCTCGAACGGAGGGTTGGATGGGCCTCGTGGTCATGGCTGTGCGGGTCGCGCTCGTCTGGGTATGCGGGGGGGCTTTGCCCATGGGATGCGGCTCGGGCCCGGTGGCCAGGACAGGCGGATTGTGTAGCTGAGTTCGCGAGGACGTTGGTCGTTCGCGCTCCGAGCGGAGTCGCGGCCATCGAGTTGAGTGCATGCCTCCACCTTCGACGCGGGGTTCACGGCCTCGTGGAAGCGCATGGGCATGTTCGCGCTGATTGTTTCGCGCCGTCATTCCCAGGTCGTGCATCGAGTTGACGGGCCCCGTTCCGAACGGAACACCGGGTGACGGACGGGGTCCGTCGTCGACTCCGTGCCGGGCCTGGAGTCGGCGGTCGCGTGTCCAGGACAGAGGTCCGAGTGTCGTCGAAGAACAGGTCGCAGAAGGCAGGTTTGGCCGAGGTCCGGGGCCAGTTGGCGGCGGTGCTTGCTCGGAGATTGGGAATCGAGTCGCACCGCTTGGATGTCCGCGAGCGATTCAGCCTGTACGGCCTGGATTCGCTGAAGGCCACGGGCTTCATCGCCGAGGTCGGGACGCTGCTCGGGCGCGCCTTGTCGCCCACGCTCGCCTGGGAATACCCCACGCTCGACGCGCTGGCCCGCCACCTCGCGGGTGAGCTGGAGGACACGGCCTCCCGGGGACCGTCTGGGATTGCGCGAGCGGACGAGCCCATCGCCATCGTCGGCCTCTCCTGCCGCTTCCCGCGCGCGCCCGACCCGGCCGCGTTCTGGCGCCTGCTCGTCGAGGGAACGGACGCCATCTCCGAGGTGCCCGCGGACCGGTGGGACGTCGACCGCGTCTACGACCGGGACGCCTCCGCCCCGGGCAAGAGCATCTCCCGCTGGGGGGGATACCTGGGACCGGTGGATGGGTTCGACCCGCTCTTCTTCGGAATCTCTCCGAACGAGGCGCTCCACATGGACCCGCAGCAGCGGCTGCTGTTGGAGCTGACGTGGGAGGCCCTGGAGGACGCGGGCATTCCGGCGGAGCGCCTGCAGGGCTCACCCACGGCGGTCTGCTTCGGCGCGGTGTGGATGGAGCACGAGATGATGCTGCAGCGCTTCGGCCTGCGGCGCATGTCCTCGTATACCCTGACGGGGTACCACCACAGCGTGCTCGCCAACCGGGTCTCCTATTTCCTGGGGCTGCGGGGGCCGAGCTTCTCGATTGATTCGGCGTGCTCGTCCTCGCTCACTGCGGTGCACCTCGCCTGCGAGAGCCTCCGTCGAGGGGAGTCGACGCTCGCGCTGGTGGGGGGCGTGAACCTGATGCTCGGGGCGGAGAGCCAGGTGGCCCTCTCGAAGCTTGGGGCGCTCTCCCCGGATGGGCGTTGCCACGCGTTCGACGCGCGCGCCAACGGCTTCGTGCGGGGCGAGGGCGCCGGCGTGGTGGTGCTCAAGCCCCTCTCCCGCGCACTCGCGGACGGGGACGCCCTCTACTGCGTCATCCGGGGCAGCGCCATCAACAACAACGGAGGCAGCAACGGCCTCACCGCGCCCAACCCCAAGGCCCAGGCAGAGGTCATCCGACAGGCCTGCGAACGCGCGGGCGTCGAGCCGTCCTCCGTGCAGTACGTGGAGACGCACGGCACGGGGACCCAGCTCGGGGACCCGCTGGAGGCCCAGGCCCTGGGCGCGGTGCTCGGTGCGGGACGGTCCCCGGAGGCGCCGCTGCGCATCGGTTCGTGCAAGACGAACATCGGCCACCTGGAGGCCGCGGCGGGCATCGCGGGGCTCATCAAGACCGCGCTCGCGCTCCACCACCGGACGCTCCCGCCGAGCCTCCACTTCGAGACCCCCAATCCGCTCATCCCCTTCGAGGCGCTGGGGCTCGCGGTCCACCGCACCCTGGGCGATTGGCCCGCACCCGAGGAGCGGCTCGTCGCCGGGGTCAGCTCGTTCGGCTTCGGCGGCGCCAACTGCCACGTCGTGATGGAGGAGGCGCGGGGGCCCGAGGCACGTCTCGCCCACCTCTCCGGGGAGACGGAGGAGGCGCTGAAGGACGAGGCCCGGCGGCTGCTCGCGCGCGCCGCGGAGGGGGCACACGCGCCGCTGGACACGCTGCTGCGCTCCACCCACGAAGGAGGCGACGCGCACGCACATCGCCTGGCCCTGACGGTCCGGACGCGGAAGGACCTTCTCGCGGGCGTCGAGAGCTTCCTGGCGGGAGAGACCCGCGCCGGCGTGTCCTCCGGTCGGGGCGAGGCGGGAACGCCGCCGAGGCCGGTGTTCGTCTACTCGGGGCACGGGTGCCACTGGCCGTGCATGGGGCTGTCGCTGCTGCGCACCGAGCCCGTGTTCCAGGCGACGCTCTCGCGCTGCGACCGGTTCATCCAGGAGACACTGGGGTGGTCGCTGCTGGAGGTGCTGGGGGCCGAGGATGCCTCGGCCCGGCTGGGGCGCATCGACGTCGCCCTGGCCTCGGTCGTGGCGATGGAGCTGGCCCTGACCGAGCTGTGGCGCTCGTGGGGCGTCGAGCCCGTCGCCGTCGTGGGCCACAGCATCGGTGAGGTGTCGGCGGCCCACGCCGCGGGCATCCTCGAGCTGGAGGACGCGCTCCGCGTGGTCTGCGCCCAGGGGCGGCTGCTGCGCACGCTGAGCGGGCAGGGGGGGCTGGCCGTCGTGGGGGTCCCCTGGGCCGAGGCCGCCGCGTTGTTGGTGGGGTACGAGGGGCGGCTGTTCCGGGCCATCGACTCGGGCGCGGACTCGACGGTGTTGTCGGGGGACGTCGACGCGCTGGAGGCGGTGCTCGCGACGTTGCAGCCGCGCGGCGTGTTCTGCCGCCGGGTGGAGATCGACGTCGCGGTGCACAGCCCCCGGATGGAGGTGCTGGGCGAGGCGCTGCGCGACGCCTTGAAGGACCTGCGCCCCCGCGCGGCGCGTGTCCCGATGCTCTCCTCCATCACCGGCGGCGTGCTCGACGGCGCGAGCGCGGACGCCTCGCACTGGGTGCGGAACATCGCGTGGCCCACGCTCTTCACCGGCGCGCTCTCCCACGCCATCCAAGAAGGGCACTCGCTCTTCCTGGAGGTCAGTCCGCACGCGATCCTGCGGCACCCCATCGACGTGACGCTCCGCCACCTCGGACGACAGGGGACGGTGCTCGCCTCCCTGCGGCGAAACGAGGACGAGCGGGGCGCGCTGCTCGACACGCTCGGCGCGCTGTACACGCGGGGGTTGCCCCTCCCGAACGACGCACGCTCCTCCTCGGGGGATGGGGAGCGGGTCCGTCTGCTGCCTTTGTCTGCTCGGAGCCCGGAGGCGCTCAGGGCCTTGGCGAAGGACTGGCGTGACTTCCTGGTGGAGGGCGCCGTCGAGGGTTCGGGGCTCGGTGACGTCACCTACACGGCGGCCGTGCGCCGGGCACATCTCCCTCACCGGCTGTCGGTGGTGGGCGGCTCGCGGCGGGAGCTGGTGGAGTCGCTGGAGGCGTTCTCGCGGGGCGAGCTCTCGCCGGGCGTCAGCCAGGGGCAGGTGCGGACCGAGGGGCGGGCGAAGGTGGCCTTCGTCTTCCCGGGGCAAGGCTCCCAGTGGCTGGGCATGGGGCGGCAGCTCCTGGCCGAGGAGCCGGTGTTCCGGTCGGCCATCGAGGCGTGCGAGCGGGCCATGCGCCCGTATGTGAGCTGGTCGCTCACGGGGGAGCTGCTCGCGGACGAGGCGCGCTCGCGCCTGGCCGACATCGACGTCGTCCAGCCCGTGCTCTTCGCCGTGCAGGTGGCGCTGGCGGCCCTGTGGCGCTCGTGGGGTATCAATCCGGACGCGGTGGTGGGGCACAGCATGGGCGAGGTCGCCGCCGCGCACGTCGCGGGCTCGCTGAGCCTGGAGGATGCCTGCCGTGTCATCTGCCGACGCAGCCAGTTGTTGCGCCGCAAGAGCGGGCAGGGGGCCATGGCCGTGGTGGAGCTGGGCCTGGCGCAGGCGCGCGAGGCGTTGGCGGGCTTCGAGCACGGGCTGTCCGTCGCCGTCAGCAACAGCGCGCGCTCCACGGTGCTCTCCGGAGACACCGAGGCCCTGGAGACGCTGCTTGCGCGGCTCGAGGGCCAGGGCACCTTCTGCCGTCGGGTGAAGGTGAACGTCGCCTCCCACAGCCCTCAGATGGACGAACTGAAGGAGGACCTCCTGCGGGTGCTCGAGGGCCTCGAGCCCCGGAGCGCCACGGTCCCCATCTACTCCACGGTGACGGGGCAGACGTGTGATGGGGCGGACTTCCATCCGGCCTACTGGGTTCGCAACCTGCGTGAGCCGGTGCTCTTCCATGGCGCCGTGGAGCGCCTCTTCGAGGACGGCATCACGGTCCTCGTCGAGCTGAGCCCCCACCCGGTGCTGCTCGCGCCCATCGAGGAGACCCTGCGCGAGTCGGGGCAAGAGGCCCTCGCGCTCGCGTCGCTGCGGCGACAGACCCCGGAGCGGCGCTGCCTGCTCGAGTCCCTGGCGGCGCTCGACGCCTGGGGCTGCCCGGTGGACTGGGCGTCGCTCCACCCCGACGGGGGGCGCGTGGTCGCGCTGCCTCGCTATCCGTGGCAGCGCGAGCGGTTCTGGCTGCCGGACGAGGTCGCGGTCCAGCCCGGAGGCGACGTGCGCGCCTCCGCGCGACGGGGGCACCCGCTCATCGGCGAAGGGCTCTCGTCCTCGGTCCAGCCGGGGACCCACTTCTGGGAGCGGAGCGTGGGGGTGGAGGCGTTCCCGTACCTGGCCGACCACCGTGTCTGGGAGGACGTCGTCTTCCCGGGCGCCGGCTATGTGGAGATGGCCCTGGCCGCGGGCGCGGAGGTGCTGGGGGAGACGGGGCTCGTGCTCGAGGACGTCGCGCTCAGCGAGATGCTCGTGCTCGGACCCGGGGCGCCGACACGCGTCCAGGTGGTGGTGAGCGAGGAGTCACCGGAGCGCGCCACCTTCCACATCGCCAGCCGGGCGGAAGGGGACACCTCCTGGCGGAAGCACGCCTCGGGCACCGTGCTGCGCGAGGCGCGGGAGGGCGTGGCCGCGGCGTGTGAGTCCCCCGAGTCGCTGCGGGCGCGGGGGCACGTGGTGGTCTCCGGCGAGTCGCACTACCAGCGCCGTCGCGCGCAGGGCCTGATGTATGGCGCCGCCTTCCAGGGGCTGCGCGACCTCTGGCGGGGCGAGCGCGAGGCGCTGGGGCGCCTGGAGCTGCCCGAGGCGGTCTCGCTGGAGGCGGGGGCGTACCGCGTCCACCCCGCGCTGCTGGATGCCGGCCTGCAGGTGGCGGTGGAGCTGGTGGCGCCACTGTCGGGGGCCCCCGACCCGGCGACGTACGTCCCGGTGGGGATGGCGCGTGTCCGCTTCCACCAGCGCCCCGGGCGCGCGACGTGGGCGCGGATGCGGGTGCACGGGGACGGCGAGGCGAACGAGCGGGAGCGCTCCTTCGACTTCTGGCTCCTCGACGAGCAGGGGCAGGTGCTGCTGGAGGTCGAGGCGCTGCGCCTGTACCGGTTGGATGCGGGCGCCGCGCTCCGAGGCGAACTCGGGACCTGGCTCTACCAGGTGGACTGGGAGGCGCAGCCGCTCCCGGCACAGCTCCCCTGGCCCGAGCGCACGCCGGGGAGCTGGCTGATTCTCCGCGACAGCCTCGGCGTGGGGCAGCGACTGGCCATGCGGCTGCGGGAGCTAGGGGAGACGTGTGTGCTCGTCTCGCCCGGGGAGCGGTACCGGTTCACCGGGCCCGCGAGCGCGGAGGTCGACCCGGGACGCGCCGAGCATTGGCGACGCCTGCTCTCGGACACGCTGGGCGCCGGGAGGCCGCCCTGCCGGGGCGTGGTGCACCTGTGGAGCCTGGATGCCGCGTCGACCGAGGCCCTCACGCCCCAGGGCTTGGAGGACGCGCGACGGTGCGGGACGACCAGCGTGCTGCACCTCGTGCAGGCCCTCGCTGGCGCTGGATGGCGCGACGCTCCCCGCCTCTGGCTGGTGACGCGGGGGGCCCGCGCCGTCGACACGACACCCGAGCCGGTCGCCGTGGCCCAGGCTCCGCTCTGGGGCATGGGGCAGGTGGTGGCGGTGGAGCACCCCGAGCTGCGCTGCACCCGCGTGGACCTCGAGGGGGCGCCGGAGGTCGCGGGTGAGGCGCTCCTGCGGGAGCTGTCGTCGACGGTGTTCGAGGACCAGACGGCGTGGCGTGGGGGCACGCGTCGGGTGGCGCGCCTGGCTCGGGCGGCGGAGGCCCTCTCCTCCCGGGCGCCCGCGCCTCCGCTCCGCGCGGAGGGCACGTACCTCGTCACCGGAGGGCTGGGGGGGCTGGGGCTCGAACTGGCGCGCTGGCTGGTGTCCCAGGGAGCACGTCACCTCCTGTTGCTGGGGCGGAGCGCTCCCTCGGCCGAGGCGGAGCAGGTGCTCGCGTCGCTTCGCGAGGTGGGGGTCCACGTCGAGTCGCTCGGCGCGGACGTGGCGCGCGCGGAGGACGTGGCGCGGGCGCTGGCCCACGTGGACCAGACGATGCCTCCGTTGCGCGGGGTGTTCCACGCGGCGGGTTCGCTCGATGACGGACTGCTGCTCAACCTCACGGAGGAGCGCTTCGCGACGGTGATGGCGCCCAAGGTCCTGGGGACCTGGAACCTCCATGTCCAGACCCGTCACCTGTCCCTGGACCACTTCGTGCTGTTCTCCAGCGTGGCCGCGTCGCTCGGCACGCCGGGGCAGGCGAACTACGCGGCGGCGAACGCGTTCATGGACGCGCTGGCCCAGGCGCGCGCGGCGGAGGGGCTGCCCGCGTTGAGCGTCAACTGGGGGGCCTGGGCGCGCGTGGGGCTCGCGGCGGCGCGAGCGAACCGGGGAGAGCGCCTGGAAGCCAGGGGCCTGGGGAGCATGGCACCGGACAAGGCGCTGGCGGCGCTCGGTCTGCTGCTGGGCCAGTCACGTCCGCAGCTCGCGGTCATGGCCTTCGAGCCGAGGCAGTGGCTGGGGTTCTACCTGTCCGCGGCGCAGTCCCCGTACTTCACGCGGTTGGCGAGTGAGTCCACCCAGCGGCCCGCCACGGGCTCGGGGCGGGGGCGGATCCGCGAGCAGCTCGAGGCCGCACGTCCGCCCGAGCGTCGCGGGCTGCTCGACACGCACCTGCGGGAGTTGATCGGCGGCGTGCTCCGCATGGCGCCCGCGCGCATCGACCCGCGCACGCCGTTGATGGCGTTCGGGCTGGACTCGTTGATGAGCATGGAGATTCGCAACCGCCTGGAGGTGGCGCTCGGCTTGAAGCTGAGCGCGACGGTGGTGTGGACCTACCCGACGGTGGCCGCGCTCGCGCCCTTCCTGGCGGAGAAGCTGGCGCTCCCGCTCGACGAGCGCACCCCGGAGCCCGTGCCCGAGAGCGCCGCGCCGCCGGGCGCGCCCGCGGGAGACATCGACGCGCTGTCGGAAGAAGACGTCGAGCGGCTGTTCGCCCAGCGCATGGAGCAGGGGTCATGACGACGTTCGCCGAGAGGATTGCCCAGTACTCTCCCAAGCGGCTCGCGCTGCTGGCCATGGACCTCAAGGCCCGGCTCGACGCGGCGGAGGGACTTCGCTCGGAGCCCATCGCCATCATCGGCATGGGGTGCCGCTTCCCGGGGGGCGCGAACGACCTGGCGTCGTACTGGGACCTGCTGTGCAGGGGCGGGGACGCGGTCACGGAGGTCCCGCCCTCGCGCTGGTCCCGGGAGGACATGGCGCGGATGGACCCCGAGGCGCAGGAGAAGCTGGGCGCGAAGTGGGGGGCCTTCATCGACGCGGTGGACCAGTTCGACGCGGACTTCTTCGGCGTCTCGCCCCACGAGGCGCACCGGATGGACCCGCAGCAGCGCCTGTTGCTCGAGGTCGCGTGGGAGGCGCTGGAGGACGCCGGACAGGACATGGCCCGGCTCGCCGGCAGCCGCACCGGCGTGTTCGTCGGCGTCTACAGCGATGACTACGCGTTGCTGCAAGTGGGGAATCCCTCGGCGCGCGACTCCAGCAGCGTGACGGGGGCCATCAACTGCGTGGTGCCCGGGCGCCTGTCGTACCTCCTGGACTTCCAGGGGCCGTGCCTGGCCGTGGACACCGCGTGCTCGTCGTCCCTGGTGGCGCTGCACCTGGCCGCCCAGAGCCTCCGGCAGCAGGAGTGCTCGATGGCGCTGGCCTGCGGCGTCAACCTCATCCTCTCCCCGTTGTCCTCGAGCCGCGTCTCTCGCGCCCAGGCGCTGTCCCCGGACGGACGGTGCAAGACCTTCGACGCGCGCGCCAACGGCTTCGTGCGCGGCGAGGGCTGCGGCGTGGTCGTCCTCAAGCGGCTGTCGGACGCGCTCGCCGCGGGGGACCCGGTCCTCGCGCTCATCCGGGGTTCGGCCGTCAACCAGGATGGGCGGTCGGCGGGGCTCACGGCGCCCAACGTGCTCGCGCAGAAGGCGCTCATCCGCCAGGCGCTGGAGAGCGCGAACCTGGCGCCCGCCGACATCGACTGCGTGGAGGCACACGGGACGGGGACCTCCCTGGGGGACCCCATCGAGATGGAGGCGCTCCACGAGGTCTATGCGCACGGGCGTCCGGCGGAGCACGCGCTCGTGGTGGGGGCCGCGAAGACGAACATCGGCCACCTGGAGTCGGCGGCGGGCATCGCGGGCCTCATCAAGCTGGTCCTCTCCCTCCAGCACGGCGCCATCCCGCCGCTCGCGCACTTCCAGCGACTCAACCCGCGCATCGACTTCACCGGCGAGTCCATCACCCTGCCCACGAAGCTCCACCCCTGGCCCACGCAGGCGGCGCGGAAGCGGCGGGGCGCGGTCAGCTCGTTCGGCATCAGCGGGACGAACGCGCATGTGATTGTCGAGGAGGCCCCGCCGGTCGCGGCGCCCGCCGACACGCGCCCCACGGCGGCGCAGCTCTTGCCGCTGTCGGCCCGCTCTCCCGCGGCGCTCCGCGCGCTGGCGCTCGAGTGCGCGGAGCGCCTGGAGTCCTCGCCGGAGGTGTCGCTCCGGGACGTCTGCTTCACCGCGGCGCTGCGGCGCACCCACCACGCCTATCGACTGGCGGTCGCGGGGGACTCCCACGCGGGCCTCGCCGCCCGCCTCCGGGAGCTGGCCTCGGAGGGGCGGCCGCCCGTGGCGACGGACCCGGACACGCGGCGCAAGGTGGTCTTCGTCTTCCCTGGGCAAGGCTCGCAGTGGGCCGGCATGGGGCGACGGCTCCTGGACGAGGAGCCCGTCTTCCGGGAGGCGATGGAGCGCATCGACGTGGCCATGCGCCCCCATGTGTCGTGGCGCCTGGTCGACGTGTTGAGGGCCTCCGGCGCGGCGCCGGGCCTCCAGGACATCGACGTCGTGCAGCCGGTGCTGTTCGCCATGGCGGTGGCGCTCTCCGCGCTGTGGCGCTCCTGGGGCGTCGAGCCGGACGCCGTGGTGGGGCACAGCATGGGCGAGGTCGCCGCCGCGCATGTCGCCGGGGCGCTCTCGCTGGAGGACGCGGCGGCCATCATCTGCCTGCGCAGTCGCCTGCTGAAGCGCATCAGTGGCCGCGGGGCGATGCTGGCGACGGAGCTGCCCCTGGAGCAGGCCCGCGAGGCGCTGGTGGGGCGCGAGGACCGCGTGGCCATCGCGGTGAGCAACAGCCCCACCTCCACCGTGCTGTCCGGTGAGGTCACCGCGCTCGAGGCGATCCGCGGCGAGCTGGAGTCGCGCAACGTGTTCTGCCGCTGGGTGAAGGTCGACGTGGCCTCGCACAGCCCGCAGGTGGAGCCGCTGCGCGCCGAGCTGCTCTCCGTGCTCGCGTCCGTGCGTCCCGGGGCAGCCTCCGTGCCCATCGTCTCGACGGTGACGGCCACCCGCTGCGACGGCTCCGGCTTCGATGCGGCGTACTGGGTCCGCAACCTCCGCGACCCGGTGCTCTTCTCCTCGGCCGTGCTCCAGCTCGCCCGGGACGAGCACTCCGTCTTCCTGGAGATGAGCCCGCATCCCATCCTGCTGCCCGCCGTCGAGCGGTGCTTGCAGCACGCGGGGCGTGAGGGCGTGACGCTCCCGTCGCTGCGCCGGGAGGAGTCCGAGCGAGGCGTGCTGCTGGAGTCCGTGGGGGCGCTGTTCCGCGCGGGAGTGTCCGTGCCGTGGAAGTGCTTCTTCCCCGACGGCGGCAGGCACGTCCCGTTGTCGACGTACCCATGGCAGCACCGGCGGTACTGGCTCGACGCGGTGGCCAGCCCCGTGGCGACGCTCGCCGCGCCGGTGACGTCGCTCCGGGGCCGCCCCGTCCAGGTCGCGCATGGCGTGGATGGCGAGGTCTTCGAGCTGGAGCTGGGGAGCACCTCCCTCCCATGGCTGGGCGCGCACCGGTTGGGGGGCGTCGCCGTGGTGCCTGCCTCCGCCCTGGTCGAGCTGGGGTTGAGCGCCGCCGCCGCCGCGCTGGGGCCAGGGCCGCGGACGTTGTCCGACGTCGAGTTCGAGCGGGCGCTGGTGTTGTCGGGGACGGCGCGGCGGCTCGTGCAGGTCCACGTCTCGGCGGGCGTGGGAGGCCGGCATGCCTTCCACCTCCACAGCCGGCCGGTGGGAGGCACGGGGGGCGACACCGGCTGGGTGCGGCACTGCCGGGGACAGGTCCAGGCGCCGGGGCGGACCGCGGAGGTGGTGGATGCTCCCGACGCCGTGCGCTCGCGCTGCGCACAGCCGCTGTCGGCCTCGGTCATCTATGGCGAGCTGGAGCGCTGCAACGTCCAATACGAGGCGCCCTTGCGGACGCTCGGTGAGGCGTGGCGCAGACCGGGGGAGGCGCTCGCTCGCGTGGTGCTCGACGCGGACCGTCTCCAGGAGGCTCCGAACCATGAGCTGCACCCCGCCCTGCTGGACGCGGGGCTCCAGACGCTGGCGCTCGCCTTGGCCGCGGAGCCGGAGCAGGCCGCCCTCTTCATGCCCCTGTCGCTGGAGTCCTTCGACTGCGTCCCGGGACGGGGGGACGTCCAGTGGGCCCACGCCTCCCTGGCGCCCTCGGCGCGACCCGAGGAGCGGGTGGGGCGCGTGGCCCTGTTGGATGGAGAGGGCCGGCCCGTGGCGGTGGCGCGGGGGGTCCGGCTCCGGCGGGTGGCCGAGGAGCGGCTGCCCGAGGTGTTGGGCGAGGTCCGCACCCAGGACTGGTTCCACGACGTGACGTGGGAGCCGCGGCCCGCCGTGTCTCCACCGGAGACGACGGCGGACTGGCTGGTGTTCCTCGACCGGGGCGGATGGGGCGCGACGTTCGTCGAGGCGCTGGGGAAGCAGGGGACTTCGTTCGTCACCGTGACGGCGGGGACGGGCTTCCTGCGACAGGCGCCGCGCCGCTTCGTGGTGGACCCGAAGCGACCGGAGGACATGGCGCGCCTGCTGCGCGAGGTGCCGGCCCTCGCTCCCGGGCACGAGGGGCGGGCCCTCTTCCTCTGGGGACTCGATGAGGGGCTCGACGGACAGGCGGGTGGCTCGGCGTCGTCCCTCGCGGCCCTGCACCTGGTGAAGGCGCTCATGGGCGCCCCAGGGCGCGCGCGACTCTGGAGCGTGACGCGGGGGGCCCAGGTGACGGGCGTGGGCGCCGAGCGCGTGGCGCTGGCGCAGTCCCTCCTGTGGGGCCTGGGGCGCAGCGTCGCCCTCGAACAGCCGGGCGTGTGGGGCGGGCTCATCGACCTGTCCCCGAGCCCCACGGCCGACGAGGTCCCGGTGGTGCTCCGGGAGATCGCCGCGTTCGCGGGGGACGGGGAGGACCAGCTCGCGCTCCGCGAGGGCCGCGTGCTCGTGCCACGGCTCACGCGGGGGCAGGGGGGCGAGGCGGGAGAGGCACCTCGACCGCGCGCGGAGGCGACCTACCTCGTCACTGGAGGCCTGGGGGGTCTGGGGCTGAAGGTGGCGCGGTGGCTGGTGGAGCGGGGCGCGCGCCACCTCGTGCTGCTGGGGCGCGGTGGTCTCTCCGGTGCGTCGGAGACAGCGTCGGCGCGGCGCAGGGAAGCGCTCGACGCGCTGCGGTCCCTGGGGGCGACGGTCCTCGCGGTGGCCGCGGACGTGGCCGACCGTGAGCGGATGGCGGGGCTGTTGCGAGAGGTCTCGGAGTCGCTTCCCCCGCTGCGGGGCGTGGTGCATGCCGCCGCGCTCATCGAGGAGCGCCGGCTGGAGGAGCTGGACGCCGAGGCGATGGCGGCGATGCTGCGGCCGAAGGTGCTCGGGAGCCAGGTGCTGCACGACCTGACGCGCGACCTGCCGCTGGACTTCTTCGTGCTGTTCTCGTCGACGTCCTCGTTGTGGGGCGCCTCCGGGCTGGCGCACTACGCGGCGGGCAACCAGTACCTCGAGGCGCTGGCCCACCATCGCCGCGCCGAGGGACTGCCGGCGACGACCATCCACTGGGGGACGTGGGACGAGATCGGGGGCGAGCGCGCCGACACCGCGCGTGGGTACTCGCGCTTCGGCTTGAATCCCATGGCCTCCGAGCGCGCGCTCACCGCGCTGGGGCAGGTGCTGCGCTCGGGCGCGGGCGTGAAGACGGTCGCATCCGTGAACTGGGCCGTGTTGAAGCCCATCTGGGAGGCGCGCCGACGCAGGCCCTTCCTGTCGCGCATGGGCGGGCACGCGTCCACCTCCGGGAGCGGAGCCGCGCCGAGGGCCCGGCTGCTGGCGGAGCTCCAGGCGCTGTCGGCCGAACGCCGGTTCGACACGCTCGTGCTGCGCATCCAGGTCGAAGTGGGGCGCATCCTCGGCTTCGCGCCCGAGGAGCCCCCTCCGGTCGACCGTGGCTTCTTCCAACTGGGCATGACGTCCCAGATGTCCGTGGAGCTGCGCAACGTGTTGCAGCGGGGCCTGGAGAAGGACCTGCCCGCGAGCCTCGCGTTCGACCACCCCACGGTCCTCGCGCTGGCGAAGCGCCTGGCCGCGAGCGTCACCGCGGTGGAAATCCCCCTGCCGACCGCCGAGGCGCCGCCGCCGAGGGCCGCGACGGCCGCGGCGGACGTCGGTGACCTCTCGCAGCGGTTGGCCCAGGTCTCCGAGCTGTCGGACGACGAGGTCGAGCGGTTGATTGCCCAGAAGCTGGGCTGAAGCGGACGGGTGCGATGAGCAAGGAATTCTACGAGAAGATTTCGGGTCTCTCTCCCAAGCGGCTCGCGTTGCTGGCGCTCGACCTCCACGCGGAGAGCGAGGCCCTCAAGCGCACGCGTTCGGAGCCGATCGCCATCGTCGGCACGTCCTGCCGCGTCCCGGGAGGCGTCCGGACCCCCGAGGCCTTCTGGCGGCTGCTGCATGACGGCGTGGACGCCATCACCGAGGTCCCACGTGAGCGATGGGACGCGGAGGCCCTCTTCGATCCCGAGCCGGGCAAGCCCGGCCGCACGTACGCCCGCTGGGGCGGCTTCATCGAAGGCGTGGACCTGTTCGACGCGGCGTTCTTCGGAGTCTCCCCTCGGGAGGCCTCGCGGATGGACCCGCAGCAGCGGCTGTTGCTGGAGGTGACGTGGGAGGCGCTGGAGCGCGCCGGTCATCCCCCGGACCAGCTCATGGGCAGCCGGTCCGGCGTCTTCCTGGGCATCATCCACAGCGACTATGCGCAGCTCCAGGCGCGGCAGCTCGGCGAGGCGCTCGACATCTACCACCTGACGGGGACGTCGCTGAACGCGGCGGCGGGGCGGCTGGCGTACACCCTGGGACTCCAGGGGCCGTGCATGGCCATCGACACGGCGTGTTCGTCCTCCCTGGTGGGCTTGCACGTCGCCTGTCAGAGCCTGCGCAACCGCGAGTGCGACCTCGCGCTGTCGGCGGGCGTCAACCTCATGTTGATGCCGGAGGCGACGATGGCGCTCTCCAGCAGCCGAGGGCTCGCGCCGGATGGGCGGTGCAAGACGTTCGACGCGGCGGCCAACGGCTTCGTGCGCGCCGAGGGCTGCATCGTCCTCGTGCTCAAGCGCCTCTCGGACGCGCTCGCCCATGGTGACGAGATCCTCTCCCTGGTCGTCGGCTCCGCGGTGAACCAGGACGGCGCCAGCAGCGGCCTCATGGTCCCCAACGGCCCCGCACAGGAGCGGGTCATCGAGCAGGCGCTGGCGAACGCGGGCATCAAGCCTTCCCAGCTCTCCTACGTGGAGGCCCACGGGACGGGGACCTCGCTGGGGGACCCCATCGAGATGCAGGCCCTGGCGCGGGTGCTGGGTGGGAAGCGGAACGCGGACGCGCCGCTGTTCGTGGGGTCGGTGAAGACGAACATCGGGCACCTGGAGGCGACGGCCGGCCTCGCGGGTGTCCTGAAGACGGCGCTGGCGCTGCGGCGGGAAGCGATACCTCCGAACCTGCACTTCCACCGCCTGAACCCCGACATCGTCCTCGAGGGCGCGCCCGTGGTGGTGCCGACGTCGCCGCAACCGTGGCCCCGGGCCGAGCAGCCGCGCCTGGCCGGGGTGAGTGCGTTCGGCATCAGCGGCACCAACGCCCACGTCATCCTCCAGGAGCCTCCCGCACCGGCGCCCCGACCTCCGACGCCCAGCCGGGGGGCGGAGCTGCTCGTGTTGTCCGCGCGAGGACCCGAGGCGCTCCGGGCCTCGGCCGGAAACCACGCGTCGTGGCTCGCCGCGCATCCCGAGGTGCCCCTGGGGGACGTGTGTGCCACCGCGAGCCTGTCGCGCTCGCACCACGACCACCGCTTGACGCTCGTGGGCCACACCCACGCCGAGCTCGCGGAGAAGCTGGAGGCGTTCTCCCGAGGCGAGAGCGTCCCGGGCGCGGCCACGGGGCGTGCATCCGGACATGCCCGGCGCCGGGTCGTCTTCGTGTTCCCCGGACAGGGCTCCCAGTGGTTCGGCATGGGCCGGAGGCTCCTGGAGCAGGAGCCCGCGTTCCGCGCCGCGTTGGAGCGCTGCGACGGCGCCATCCGCGCCTGCGCCGACTTCAGCGTCCTGGAGGAGCTCCAGGCGGAGGAGGGGCGCGGCCGTCTCCAGGACATCGACGTCATCCAGCCGGTGCTCTTCGCCATGGAGGTCGCGCTGGCGGAGCTGTGGCGGGCGTGGGGCGTCGAGCCCGACGCGGTGGTGGGTCACAGCATGGGCGAGGTCGCCGCGGCGCACGTCGCCGGGGCGCTGAGCCTGGAGGACGCGGCGAAGGTCATCTGCCGACGCAGCCGGCTGCTGCGCGGTGTCCGCGGCCAGGGGGCCATGCTGCTGGTGGACCTGACGCTGGACGACGCGACGCAGGCGCTGGCGGGCTTCGAGGCCCAGGTCTCCGTCGCGGTGAGCAACAGCGTGCGCTCCACCGTGCTCTCGGGCGGGAAGGACGCGCTGGACGCCATCGCCGCGCGGCTCCAGGAGCGCGACGTCTTCTGCCGCTTCGTGAAGGTGGATGTGGCGTCACACAGCCCGCGGATGGACCCGCTCCGACCCGAGCTGCTCGCGGCGCTCCAGGACCTCGCGCCGCGTGTGTCCCAGGTCCCCATCTACTCCACGGTGACGGGCCTCACGACCCGCGGCGCGGAGTTCGTCGGCGCCTACTGGGCGGACAACCTGCGCGAGCCGGTGCTGTTCTCCAAGGCCGTCGAGCGGCTCGCGGCGGACGGGCATGACACCTTCATCGAGCTGAGCCCGCATCCCATCCTCCTCCCCGCCGTGGAGCAGCACCTGCGGCACCTGGGACGCGAGGGCGCGGTGCTGTCATCGCTCCGCCGCGAGGAGGACGAGCGGGGCGCGATGTTGTCCGCGCTGGGGGCCCTCTATGCCATGGGGCACGACGTGGACCTGGAGCGGCAGCACCCGGTGCGCGGGCGGCTCGCCGCGCTGCCCACGTACCCCTGGCAGCACGAGCGCTTCTGGATTGACGCACCCACGCGGGCGCGCAAGGGGCGGGACACGGGACACCACCCGCTCCTGGGGACACATGTCGCCCTGGCCGGCCAGGACGGCGCGCACCTGTGGCAGACCGAGCTGTTCGCGGACAGCCCCGCGTACCTGTCCGACCACGTCGTCCACGAGCAGGTCGTCCTCCCTGGGACCGGCTATCTGGAGATGGCGGTCGCCGCGTCTGCCCAGGCCTTCGGGCCGGGAGGCCACGCGCTCGAGGACGTCATCTTCCAGCAGATGATGGTGCTGTCCCGGGAAGAGGCGCTCCCGGTGCAGGTGCGCTTCTTCCCGGAGGAGGACGGCGCGAAGCGCTTCCAGGTGTTCAGTCGTCCGGCGGAGTCGCGTGGCGCCTGGACGTTGCATGCCGAGGGCAGGCTCCGGGAACACGCGTCCGCCGCCGAGCCCTTCGCGCTCGAGGAGGCACGCGCGCGGTGCCCGGAGCGGTTGGAGGGGGCGCTGCACTACCAGGGCATGCGCGAGCGCGGTGTCGACTTCGGCCCCAGCTTCCGACTCGTGACGGAGCTGTGGAAGGGCGAAGGGGAGGCGGTGGCGCGCCTGGAACCGTCACCCTCCGTCGCCTCGGAGCTGGCGGTGCACCGGCTCCACCCCGCGCTGCTGGATGCCTGCTTCCAGGCCATCAACGGGGCGGGGCTGGGCGACCGACGCAAGGAGACCTTCGTGCCGGTGGCCGTGGAGTCCTTGCGACTCCACGGGAGTCCCGCCGCCGCGACGTGGAGCCATGCCCGCGTCCGCCCCAGCGCGAGCGAAGGGACAGGTTCCATCGAAGCGGATGTGACACTGCTGGACGCGGATGGGGGTGTCCTGCTGGAGGTCCGGGGGCTGATGGCGCGCCGGCTCGACGCGGTCCGCCGCCGCACCGCCGACGAGGTGGACGACTGGTTGTATCGCGTCGACTGGCAGGAGGCCGCGCGCGAGGCGCCAGCGCCTTCCCACTCCGCGCCAGGCACCTGGCTGGTGTTGACCGACGGGGGCGGCTTCGGCGAACGGCTGAAGGCGGCGCTGGCCGCCCGAGGCGAGCGCTGCGTCCTCGTGTCCCACGGCGAGGAGACGCGCCTCGTCGCGCCCGGTCACCACGGAGTCGACCCTTCGGCGGCTGAGGGATTCGCGCGGATTCTCGAGGCCGAGTTCGGCGCCGGTCGTCCCGCGTGCCGGGGCGTCGTCCACCTCTTCAGCCTGGACGCGCCCGTCGCGGATGAAGGGGCGGAGGCCCTGACGACGGCTCGGGAGTTGGGCGTGGAGAGCGCGCTGCACCTCACGCAGGCGCTGGTGGCCTCGGGCTTCCGGGACATGCCCCAGGTGTGGCTGGTGACGCAGGGGGCCCAGGCCGTCGCGCCCGGGGAGCGCCTGGAGCACGTCGAGCAGGCCCCGCTCTGGGGACTGGGGCGGGTGTTGGCGCTGGAGCACCCGGAGCTCCGGTGTCGGAGCGTGGACCTGGGGGCTCGGGACGAGGCCCAGGCCGTCGCCCTGGCGGGAGAGCTCCTCTCCGCGAGCCTGGAGGAGCAGGTCGCGCTTCGTGGCGAGACCCGACTCGTCGCGCGACTGTCGCGGCTGGAGCGGAGCCTCGTATCCGGCGTGGCGCCACGGGCCGATGGCACCTACCTGATTGCAGGGGGGCTCGGGGGGCTGGGCTTGAAGCTCGCGGAGTGGCTCGTCGAGCAGGGCGCGCGGCACCTCGTCCTCCTGGGGCGCAAGGGCGCGAGCGCGCAGGCGCGGCCCGTGCTCGAGGCGCTGCGCACGGCGGGCGCCGAGGTCCACGTCTTCCAGGCGGATGTCTCGGTGCGGGCGGACGTCGAGCGCGTGCTCGGAGAGGTGTCGGCGCGGATGCCTCCGCTGAGGGGGGTCTTCCACGCGGCGGCGGTGCTCGATGACGGCGTGCTCGCGAACCTCACCGCCGAGCGTCTGCGGGCGGTCATGGAGCCGAAGGTCCACGGGGCGTGGAACCTCCATGCGTCGACGCGCGAGGCGCCGCTCGACCACTTCGTGCTCTTCGCGGCGGCGGGCGCGCTCCTCGGGTCGCCGGGGCAAGGCAACTACGCGGCGGCCAATGTCTTCCTCGATGCGCTCGCCGAACACCGGCGCGCGGCGGGGTTGCCGGCGCTGAGCATCGACTGGGGGGCCTGGGCCGACGTGGGATTGGCCGCCGTCGCCCAGGCTCGGGGGGAGCGCATCACCCAGCGAGGCGTGGACGGCATGCCTCCGGCGCAGGCGTTGGACGCGCTGGGCCGCGTCCTGGGCAGTCCCCACCCGCGGGTGGTGGTGATGCGCTTCGACCTGCGCCAGTGGAGTGAGTTCTACCTCACGGCGGCGCGCTCCCCGTTCCTGTCGCGGCTCGCGCGGGAGCAGGCCGGCCGCGCGCGGACACCCTCGGACCGGGGCGCGTTCGTGGAGACCCTCCGCGCCGCGGAGGTGCTCTCACGAGCGCTGTTGCTCGAGAAGCACCTGTGCGAGCAGGCCGGGCAGGTGCTCCGGCTGTCTCCCTCGCGAATCGACCCGGACGAGCCGCTGGGGAGCATGGGGCTGGACTCCTTGATGGGCCTGGAGATTCGCAACCGGCTCGAGGTGAGTCTGGGGTTGCGGCTCCCCGCGACCCTGGTCTGGCGCCACCCCACCGTGGCGGCGCTGGTCGTGCACCTGGCCGAGCTGCTGCAACTGCCCATCGCGAACCCGGGCGAGTCACCCCGGAATGAAGTCGCGGCGCCCGACGCCGCCATCGTCAACCACGTCAAGCAGCTCTCGGACGACGAAGCCGAGGCGCTCCTCGCGGCGAAGCTCGCCGCGCTGGCCGATTGAAGGGTGTCCTCCATGTCGAACCGCAACGATGAGTCGAACGAGCTGTCTCCCGCCAAGCGCATGCTGGTGGCGCTGGAGAAGATGCAGACACGGCTCAACGCCGTGGAAGGCGCGGCGAAGGAGCCCATCGCCATCGTGGGCATGGCGTGCCGCTTCCCGAAGGCGGACGACGTGGAGGCCTACTGGCGCCTGCTCGAGGGAGGCGTCGACGCCGTCCGGGAGATTCCGCTCGGTCGCTGGCCCCAGGAGGACGTCACCGGCCTCTCCGAGGGCGCGATGCGCTGGGGCGGGTACCTGGACGCGGTGGACGGCTTCGACCCGGGCTTCTTCGGCATCTCCCCACGCGAAGCCGTGCGGATGGACCCGCAGCAGCGCCTGTTGCTGGAGGTGTCGTGGGAGGCGCTCGAGGACGCGGGGTTGGACGTCGACCTGCTGTCGGGCAGTCGCAGCGGCGTCTTCATCGGCGCCTGCAACGACGACTACCACTGCATGCAGGTGGAGCAGCCGGAGACGGGGGACGCCTTCAGCGCGACGGGTGTCGCCGCGAGCGTCCTCTCCGGTCGGCTGTCCTATCTCTTCAACTTCCAGGGGCCGAGCCTGGTGGTGGACACCGCCTGCTCGTCCTCGCTCGTGTCGCTCCACCTGGCCTGCCAGAGCCTGCGGGCGCGCGAGTGCAACCTGGCGCTCGCGGGAGGCGTGAACCTCATCCTCTCGCCGCAGTCCGTGCTGCTGGTGTCCAAGCTCCAGGCGCTCGCGCCGGATGGTCGGAGCAAGGCGTTCGACGCCTCCGCCAACGGCTTCACCCGAGGCGAGGGCTGCGGCATCGTCGTCCTCAAGCGGCTGTCCGACGCGCTCGCGGACGGCGACCGCATCCTGGCCACCATCCGGGGCTCGGCCATCAACCAGGATGGCAAGTCGACCGGCCTCACCACCCCCAACGTCCTCTCGCAGCAGGCCCTCATCCGGCAGGCGCTGGACAGCGCGGGGCTGAAGCCGGAGCACGTCAGCTACGTGGAGGCGCACGGCACGGGGACCCCCATCGGCGACCCCATCGAGTTCGAGGCCCTGCGGGAGACCTACGGACTGCCCCGGTCGGATGGCGGCGCGTGCTCCATCGGCTCGGTGAAGACGAACCTCGGCCACCTGGAGTCGGCGGCGGGCGTGGCGGGCCTGATGAAGGTCGTGCTCGCCATGCGCCACCGGCGAATCCCGGCGCACCTGCACCTGAAGCAGGTGAACCCGCGCATCCAACTGGAAGGCAGCGCGCTCACCATCCCCACCGCGCTCACCGCGTGGGAGACCTCGGGGCAGCCGCGCCGCGCCGGGGTCAGCTCGTTCGGCATCAGCGGCACCAACGCGCACGTCATCCTGGAAGAGACCACGACGCCCACGGTGAGGGTGCCGCTGCCCCGGCGTCCGGAGCTGCTGCCGCTCTCCGCGCGCAGCCGCGAGGCCCTCCTGGCGCTGGCCGGACGCCACGCGGAGCACCTGGGGCGAGGTGAGGCGGAGAGCCTTCCGGACCTCTGCTACACGGCGTCGTCCCGCCGCGCGCACCATGCCCACCGGCTCGCGGTGCTGGCGGACCACCCCGAGCGCACGGCGGAGCGGCTCCGGGCCTTCGCGAGCGGGGCGCAGCCCGAGGGCACCTGGTCCGGGCGGAGGGCCTTCGGCTCGCGACGCAAGGTCGTCTTCGTGTACCCGGGCCAGGGCGCGCAGCGGGCGGGAATGGGGCGGGAGTTGATGGCGCGCGAGCCGGTGTTCCGGGACGCGCTCATCCAGGTGGACCAGTCGCTGCGCCCCCTCCTGGGGTGGAGCGTGCTCGACGAGCTCTCCGCGGACGAGCAGCGCTCGCGGCTGGGGGAGATCGACATCAACCAACCGGTGCTCTTCGCGGTCGAGGTGGCGCTCACGGCGCTGTGGCGCTCGTGGGGGGTCGAGCCCGACGCGGTGATGGGGCACAGCATGGGCGAGGTCGTCGCCGCGCATGTCGCGGGGGCGCTGAGCCTCGAGGATGCCTGCCTCATCATCTGCCACCGCAGCAGGCTCATGCGCACCTTGGGCGGACGCGGCGCGACGATGGCGCTGGTCGACCTGTCGGCGCAGGAGGCGGAAGAGGCCATCCGGCCCTGGCGGGACAGGCTGTGGGTGGGCGGGCTGAACGGGCCTCGTTCGCAGGTGCTGTCGGGGACACCGGAGGCGCTCCAGGAAGCCGTCGCGGCGCTGGGGCAGCGGGGCGTCTTCACCCGGTGGGTGAAGATGGATGTCCCGTCCCACACCCCGTTGGTGGAGGCCATCTGCCGGGAGCTGGAGGGGCGTATCGGCGGCATCACCCCGCGTGCCGGACAGGTGCCGCTGTGCTCCACCGTGACGGGCCAGCTCATCGACGGCGCGAAGCTGGATGCGGCCCACTGGGGGAGCAACCTCCGGCTGCCCGTGCGCTTCGAGGCGGCCTCCCGGACCTTGCTCGCCAGCGAGCACCGCGTCTTCGTCGAGGTGAGCCCGCACCCCGTGCTGCTCCCGGCGCTCGAGCAGACGGTGCGCGCCACCGACACGGAGGGGCTGTATCTCGCGTCCTTGCGCCGGGGCGAGGACGAGCGGCAGACGATGCTCGCCTCGCTGGGCGCCCTCTACGCGACGGGCCATCGCGTCGCGTGGAGTCGGCTGTATCCCTCCCAGGGGCAGCTCGTGCCGCTGCCCGCGTACCCCTGGCAGCGTGAACGCTTCTGGATGGAGCCGGTCTCCCGCGCGTCGCGGGCGGGGCGCGCCTCCACCGCGCATCCGCTCCTCGGTGAGCGCATCGACCTGTCCGCGCACGGGGAGGGGTCCCGACTCTGGCAGGTGCAACTGGGGCCCAAGCACCTGCCGCTGCTCGCGGACCATCGGGTGCGGGGTGTGCCCGCCTTGCCCGCGGCGGCGATGGTGGAGATGGCGCTGAGCGCGGCGAAGCAGTTGCTCGGCGGGGCGGTCCTCCTGGAGGACGTGACCTTCAGCGCGCTGATGTCCTTCCCCGACGATGAGGAGCGGGTCCTCCAACTCTGGCTCTCCACGGAGCGGAGCGGAGGCAGCGCGTTCCGGCTCTTCAGCGCCCCCGTGCTGCGCGACGGCCCCGTCGACGAGCGGACCTGGACGCTCCATGCCGAAGGCTCGCTGCGGCGCGACGAGGCGCTCCTCGCGGGCGAGGAGGCCCTGGAGTCCCTTCGTCAGCGCCTGTCCGACCCGGTCTCCGTCGAGGCGCACTACCAGCGACTCCACGACATCGGCCTGGACTACGGCCCCACCTATCGCGTCATCACCGAGCTGTTGCGCGGGGAGGGCGAGGCGCTCGGTGAGGTGCGGCTGTCGGGGGCGCCCGCCTCGGAGGAGGGCCGCTACAGCCTCCATCCCGCGCTGCTCGATGGCTGTTTCCAGGTCCTGGCGGCGGCGCTGGACGGTATCGACGGCGATGGGGGCGTGTACGTCCCCGTGTCGCTGTCCCGCATGCGGGTCCTGGCTCCCGCGCGAGTCGCCGCATGGAGCCATGTCCGCATCCTCGGTGGGGACGCGACGGCCAGGGACGCCATCGAGTGTGACGTGACGCTCCTGGATGAACGGGGAGGGGCGCTGGCGGAGGTCCGGCGGCTGGTGTGCAAGAAGGTCGCGGCCTCCACGTCGCCCGCCGACGAGGTGGACCGCTGGACGTACTCCGTCCAGTGGCGGCCCCAGGCGCTCGCGGAGGCGCGCGCCGAAGCAGGAGCGCGGGGCGGCGGGCGTTGGCTCGTCCTCGCGGATGCGCGGGGCGTCGGGCAGGCCTTGGCGAGGCAGCTCACGGAGCGCGGCGAGTCCTGCGTCGTGGTGGAGGCGGGGGTCGGGTATGCGCGGCTCGGGGAGGACCACTACCGCGTGGCTCCGGAGCGCTTGGAGGACTTCCAGGTGCTCCTGCGCGAGGCCTTCAGCGAGGCGTCGCCGTGCAAGGGCCTGGTGCACCTCTTCGGGCTGGACGTGGCACCCGCCGTTGCCGAACCCCAGGCCTTCCAGCAGGTGGTGACGTTGGCGGGGTCGAGCGTGGTCCACCTGCTCCAGGCCTGGGCGCAGCGTGGCTGGCGTGATGCCCCACGCTTGTGGCTGGTGACCTCGGGATTGCAGGTCGTCGTCCCGGGGGAGGCGCCTGGCGCCCCGACCTCCGCGCCGCTCGCGGGGCTCGCGACGGTCATCGCCCACGAGCACCCGGAGCTGCGCTGCGCGCAGGTGGACCTGAGCGCCACGCCCGCGCCCGAGGAGGTCCGCGCGCTGACGGAGGAGGTGCTGGCGGACGCGACCGAGGACCGGGTCGCGCTGCGTGGGAGCCTGCGGCACGTCTCCCGTTTGGTGCGAGGCCTGCCGGGACACGCCGCGGCGTCGCCACGGGCTCCCCGGATGGACGGCACGTGGCTCGTGACGGGCGGGCTGGGGGGGCTGGGCCTGGAGGTGGCGAAGTGGCTCGCTCGGCAGGGTGCGCGTCACCTGGCGCTCTGCGGGCGCGGCGCGCCGTCCGACGAGGCGAACGAGACGCTGGGTGCGCTCCGGGCGGAGGGGGTGGAGGTCCGCGCCTATCCGGCGGACGTGACACGCGCCGACGACGTGGCGCGCCTGCTCTCATCGGTGGACGCGGAGCTGCCGCCGCTCCGGGGTGTCGTCCATGCGGCGGGTGTCATCGCCGACGGCGTGCTGACGCAGCTCGACGCGGAGCGGCTGCGCGCGGTGCTGGCGCCCAAGGTCCAGGGCGCGTGGAACCTGCATGTCCAGACGCTGGGGAGGCCGCTCGACGCCTTCGTGATGTTCTCCTCGGCGGCGTCGGTGTTGGGCTCGCCGGGGCAGGGCAACTACGCGGCGGCCAATGCCTTCATGGATGCGCTCGCGCATCACCGCCGCGCGGCGGGGCTGCCCGCGTTGAGCCTCGACTGGGGGCCCTGGGCCGAGGTGGGGCTCGCGGCCGTGGCGACGAACCGGGGTGAGCGCCTCGCCCTCCGGGGCGTGGGGAACATGCCGCCCGAGCAGGCCCTGACGGCGTTGGGGCGGCTGCTCGCGACGGACGCGGCGCAGGTGGCGGTGGTGCCGCTGGACCTGCGCCAGTGGCGCGAGTTCTATCTGGGCGCCGCCCAGTCGCCCTTCCTCTCCGTGTTGATGCAGGAGCGCGTGAGCACGCCGGGCCCGCGCAAGGGCGGCGCGCGGGAGCTGCTCGCGAACGCGGAGCCCGCGGCGCGCAGGGGGCTGTTGGAGGAATACCTGCGTGAGCAGCTCGGGCGCATCCTCCGCATGGAGCCGGCGCGCATCGACCCCGAGCAGCCCTTCGGTGACCTCGGGATGGACAGCCTGACGGGCCTGGAGCTTCGCAACCGGCTCGAATCGGGCCTGAAGCTCACGCTGTCCGCGACGCTCGCCTACGCCTACCCGACGGTGCGGGCGCTGACGACGCACCTGTTCGGAAAGCTCGAGTCCCTCCTCGACGCGGAGGGGCTTCGAGCGGCCCGGGTGCTTCCTGTCGAGAAGGCGGCCCCCGTCGCGCCGCGGTCCGCGTCCGTCGACTCGGGGCCGGAGCTCCTCGCCGTCGTCGGCATGGGCTGCCGGTTCCCCGGTGGGGCCAACGACCCGGAGGCCTACTGGCGGCTGTTGAGCGAGGGCGTGGACGCGGTCCGCGAGGTCCCTCCGGACCGGTGGCGGAGCAGCACGGACGCGGCCGAGCACAAGGGCACGCGTTGGGGTGGCTTCCTGGACCGCGTCGACGGCTTCGACCCGGAGTTCTTCGGCATCGCGCCGCGTGAAGCGGTGGCCATGGACCCGCAGCAGCGGCTGCTGCTCGAGGTCGCCTGGGAGGCGCTGGAGGACGCGGGCCTGCCGAAGGCGCGCCTGGCCGGCTCGCGGACCGGCGTCTTCGTCGGGGTCTGCGGCAACGACTACGCGATGCTCCAGGCGGAGCGCGATGTCGCGGGGGACGTCTACTCCGTCATCGGCTGCTCCAACAGCGTGATTGCCGGGCGGCTCTCGTACCTGCTGGACCTGCGTGGCCCGGCCATGTCGGTGGATACGGCCTGCTCGTCCTCGTTGGTGGCGCTGCACCTGGCGGCCCAGAGCCTGCGCAACCGCGAGTGCGACACGGCGCTCGCGGGAGGCGTCAACCTGCTCCTCTCCCAGCGGCCGAGCACCTGGCTCTCCAAGCTGACGGCGCTGTCCCCGGATGGGCGCTGCCGGACGTTCGACTCCCGCGCGAACGGCTTCGTCCGAGGCGAGGGCTGCGGCGTCGTCGTACTCAAGCGGCTCTCCGATGCCCTGGCCCAGGGCGACGACGTGGTGGGCGTCATCCGCGCGTCGGCGGTGAACCAGGACGGTGGGTCCACTGGCCTGACGACGCCGAACGTCCTCTCCCAGCAGGCGCTGATTCGCGAGGCCCTGGTCACGGCGCGCGTGTCCGCGGCGGACATCGGCTACGTCGAAGCCCACGGTACCGGTACGCCGCTCGGGGACCCGATAGAGGTCGAGGCGCTCCGGGAGACCTATGGCGCGCGGAGGGAGGACGGCTCCCCCTGCTTCCTCGGCTCGGCCAAGACGAACCTGGGACACCTGGAGGCGGCCGCCGGCGTGGCGGGCCTCATCAAGGTGCTCCTGGCGCTGCGGCACGAGGCGATTCCCCGACACCTGCACTTCAAGGCGCTCAACCCACGCATCTCCATCGAGGACACGCCGTTCGTCATCCCCACGCAGCACCAGCCGTGGCCCGCGTCGTCCCGCCGTCGCTACGCGGCGGTCAGCTCCTTCGGCATCAGCGGCACGAACGCGCACGTGATTGTCGAGGAGGCCCCCAGGGTCGCCGCTTCTCCGAAGGCCGCCGAGGCGGAGGCCCGACTCCTCGTCCTGTCCGCGAGGAGCGAGGGCGCGCTCCGGGACCTCGCCAGCGCGCACGCCGCGCTCCTGGCGCGGTCGTCGTCAGCGGAGCCGGAGGACCTGGCCTACTCCGCCGCGCTCCGTCGGAACCTCCATGAGCACCGGCTCGCGGTCGCGGGGCGCACCGCGCAGGAGTGGCGCGAGCAGCTCCAGGCCTTCGTCGAGGGCGCGTCGCCGCCGTACCTGACGTCGGCCGTCGCGGACAGCCGCCGGGAGAAGGTGGTCTTCGTCTTCGGGGGGCAGGGCACGCAATGGTCGGGCATGGGGAGGGACCTGCTCGCGCGCAGCGAGCCCTTCGCCGCCACGCTCCGCGAGGTCGACAGGCTGCTGGCGCCGCACACGGGGACCTCCCTCCTGGAGGCGCTGGAGGCGGAGGGTGCCCGCTCCCGGCTGGACGAGACGGAGGTGGCGCAGCCCGCCATCTTCGCCATCCAGGTCGCGCTCGCGGCGGTCTGGCGGTCGCTGGGCGTCGTGCCTTCCGCCGTCGTGGGGCACAGCGTGGGCGAGATTGCCGCCGCGCACGTGGCGGGGGCGCTGAGCCTGTCCGAGGCCGTGCGGCTGGTGGCGCACCGCAGCCGCATCATGCAGAAGGCGACGGGGCTCGGCCGCATGGCCTCGGTCGAGCTGTCACCCGAAGAGGTCGAGCGTGAGCTCGCGCCTCACGCGGGTCGGCTGTCGCTGGCCGCCCTCAACGGCGCTCGCGCGGTGGTGGTCTCGGGGGAGGCCGCGGCGCTCGGGGGGCTGCTCGAGGCCCTGCGTGCCCGGGGCGTCGGCACGAGGGACCTGGGCGTCAACTACGCCTTCCACAGCCAGCAGATGGCGCCACTCCAGGCGGAGCTGCTGGAGGCCCTGGGGCGGGTCGACGTGGGACCCACGGTCCTCCCGATGTTCTCGACGGTGAGCGGGGGCGTCATCGAGGGCACGGCCCTGGACGCGGCCTACTGGGCCCGCAACGTCCGCGAGCCGGTCCGCTTCTCCTCCGCCGTGGAGGCCCTGCTCGACGAGGGGCACCGACTCTTCGTGGAGCTGGGACCGCAGCCCGCGCTCGGCCGGTACGTCTCCCAGGCGCTGGAGCGCCGGGCGCAGGAGGGCGCCGTGGTGCCGTCCCTGCGCAAGGGACGGGATGGGCAGACGGTGATGCTCGCCGCCCTGGGGGGGCTCCACGTGAAGGGCTTCCCGGTCGCGTGGGACCGGCTCTTCCCCGCCGGGGGCCGTGTCGCGGCCTTGCCGCTCTACCCGTGGCAGCGCTCGCGGTACTGGATTGAAGACGCCCCTCGGAAGGCGATCTCCGCGCCCGAGGCGCACCCTCCCTCGCCGAGGGACTGGGTCTACGACATCGACTGGCCTCGCCGTGAGCGAGGTGCCGCGTCCGTTCGCGCGCCACGCGCGGAGGGGTGCTGGCTCATCTTCGGCACCCGCACGGGGACGGGGGCCGCGCTGGCGGCGTTGCTCGAGGCCCGTGGGGAGCCGCACTGGTTGGTGGTCCCGGGAGAGGACTCCGTGGTCGAGGGGCCGAACGTCCGCTCCATCCGCCCCCGCAACCCCGAGCACTACTCCCGACTGCTCCAGGACGTGGGCCCGGTCCGGGCCGTCGTGCACCTGTGGGGCGCGGACGTCGCGTCGGCCTCGGAGGTCACGCTCTCGGACGTCGAGGTGGCGCAGTCGCGCGGCGTCTACTCCGCGCTGTATCTGCTCCAGGCGCTCGTGAAGTCGTCCTCCATGCGGGGCACCCGGCTGTGGTTGTGCACGCGGGGCAGCCAGTCCGTGGCGGGGGTCACCCGCGGGTCTCCCATCCAGGCGCCCCTGTGGGGCTTCGGGCGCGTCCTGGCGCTGGAGCACCCGGACGCCTGGGGCGGTCTGGTGGACCTGGACCCCAACCCACCGGAGGGGGAGGTCGAGGTGTTGTGGCGGGAGGTGTCGGGCGCGGACGTGGAGGACCAGGTCGCCTTTCGTGGTGGGGCCCGCCATGTGGCGCGTCTCCTTCCCTCGGCTCCGTCGAGGGGATTGGCGCCGGCACCCCTCCGCGCGGAGGCCACGTACCTCGTCACGGGGGGGCTGGGAGGGCTCGGGCTCCACGTGGCGCGGTGGCTCGTCTCCCGGGGCGCGAGGAACCTCGTGTTGCTCGGGCGCAGGGGGCTGCCCGAGCGCGCGCAGTGGCCCTCGATTTCGCGGGACAGCGACGTGGGGCGCCAGCTCGCCGCCATCGAGGCCCTGGAGGCCGGAGGCGCCGTCGTCCAGGCCCTCAGCGCGGACGTGGCGGACATGGTCCGCATGGAGGAGGTCCTCGGCGCACTCCAGCGAGGGGCCGCGCCGCTCAAGGGCGTCATCCACGCCGCGGGTGTGTCCACGCAGGTGTCGTTGGAGGCGATGGACGAAGCGGCGCTCACCGCCATCCTCAGGCCGAAGGTGATGGGGGGCTGGGTGCTCCACGAGCTCACCCGTGGGCTCGACCTGGACTTCACCGTCTACTTCTCGTCCGGCTCGGCGGTGTGGGGCTCGGCGCAGATGGGGCACTACGCGGCGGCCAACCAGTTCCTCGACGCGCTCGCGCACCATCGCCGCGCCTGCGGACAGCACGCGCTGAGCATCGACTGGGGCCCGTGGTCCGCCGAGGGAATGGTGGACGAGGAGGGGCTGCGCTGGTTCGAGCGCATCGGCGTCCGAGGTGTCTCCGTGGAGGGAGGACTCCAACTGCTCGGGGAGCTGCTCGCGCTCGACGTGACGCAGCGGAGTGTCGCCCAGGTGGACTGGGGCCTCTTCAAGTCCGTGTACGAGGCGCGTGCGCCCCGTCCACTGCTGGAGTCGCTCGGTCCCCCCGCCGCGTCCGCGGTGGAGCGGGGAGGGCGGACTGATGGGGGCGAGGCGCTGACGCAACTGCGCAAGGCGACGCCCGCGCGGCGCAAGGAGCTGGTGACGTCGTGGGTCCGGGAGGAGGTGGCCCGGGTGCTGGGCTTCACGTCGAGCGCCTCCGTGAAGCTCGAGCAAGGCTTCTTCGACACGGGCATGGACTCCGTCACCGCGGTGGAGCTGCGGCGCCGGCTGTGCGCCCGGTTCGACGTCTCGCTCCCCGCCACCATCGCCTTCGACCGTCCGACCGTCGCGGCCCTCTCCACCTATCTCCTCACGGACGCGCTCCGACTGGAGGTGGAGGCGAAGGCGGAGGCCGGCCCCGCGACGAGCCACGTCAGGGAGCCGATCGCCATCATCGGCATCGGCTGCCGTGTCCCCCAGGCGTCGGGCCCCGACGCGTTCTGGCGTCTGCTGGAGGGTGGGGTGGACGCCATCCGCGAGGTGCCCGCCTCGCGGTGGAAGGTCGACGATTACTACGACCCGCGCCCAGGCACCCCCGGCAAGACGTACACGCGGTGGGGCGGCTTCCTGGACGACGCCGACCAGTTCGACGCCCAGTTCTTCGGCATCTCGCCCCGCGAGGCCGCGAACATGGACCCGCAGCAGCGCCTGTTGCTGGAGGTGGCCTGGGAGTCCCTGGAGCACGCGGGGCTGGCTCCCGCGCGCCTGGCCAACACCCGGACGGGGGTGTTCGTCGGCATCGGCAGCAACGAATACGCGGTGCTCAACGGCGTGGGGAGCGCCTCCGCGGTGGGGGACGCGTACATCGCCACCGGTAACGACGCGAGCTTCGCCGCGGGACGGCTGGCCTACCTGCTCCGTTTGCAGGGGCCGACGATGAGCCTGAACACGGCGTGCTCCTCGTCGCTGGTCGCCGTGCACCTGGCGTGTCAGGCGTTGCGCTCGGGAGAGGCGAACCTGGCGCTGGCCGGAGGCGTCAACATGACGCTGGCGCCGCACTCGACCATCTACCTCGCCCAACTGCGCGCCCTCTCCCCGGAGGGGCGGTGCAAGACGTTCGATGCCTCCGCGGACGGCTACGTGCGCAGCGAGGGCTGCGGCATCGTGGTGCTCAAGCGCCTGTCGGATGCGAAGCGGGACGGCGACGACATCCTCGCCGTCATCCGGGGCTCCGCCGTCAACCATGACGGGCCGAGCAGCGCGCTCACCGTGCCCAACGGCGATGCCCAGCAACAGGTCCTCCGCGCGGCGCTCGCCAACGCGGGCATCGCCCCGTCGGAGGTGGATTACCTCGAGGCACACGGCACGGGCACGTCGCTCGGGGACCCCATCGAGGTCCGAGCCGCCGCCACCGTGCTGGGCGAGGGGCGCGCCCCCGAGCAACGGCTGATGGTGGGCTCGGTCAAGACGAGCGTCGGCCATCTGGAGGCCGCCGCGGGCATCGCCGGGCTCATCAAGGTCGTCCTGGCGCATCGCCACGGGGTGGTTCCGCCGCACCTGCACCTGAAGCGGCTCAACCCCCACATCGAGCTGGATGGCTTCCCGCTGGACATCCCCACGCAGCCGACCCCATGGCCTCGGAGGTCGCGTCCGCGCATCGCGGGCGTCAGCGCCTTCGGCCTGAGCGGCACCAACGCACACGTGCTCGTGGAGGAGGCGCCCAGGCCGCAGGCGCGCGTGGAGCAGGGCGCGCGGAGCGCACACGTGCTCGCCTTGTCCGCGAAGAGCCCTGCGGCGCTCATGCAACTGGCGGCCCGGGTGGGCGAGCACCTCGCTGCGGGGGCGGAGTCCTCACTCGCGGACGTCTGCCACGCCGCGAACACCCAGCGCACCGGCTTCGCCCACAGGGTCGCGCTCGTCGTGGAGTCCAAGGAGCAGGCCCGGGAGCGCCTGGGGGCGTTCGCGCGTGGAGAAGAGGTCCCTGGGTTGTCGCGGGACCGGTTCGAGGGGGAGCCCCCGAAGGTCGTCTTCGTGTTCACGGGGCAGGGGGCGCAGTACTCGGGCATGGGCCGGGAGCTGTACGCGACGGAGCCCGTCTTCCGCGCGGCGCTGGACCGGTGCGAGGCCCTGCTCCGGAAGGAGTGGAGCGACTCGCTCCTGTCGGTGATGCATGGGACGGACGCGCGCATCGACGAGACGGGGTTCACCCAGCCGGCGCTGTTCGCGTTGGAGTACGCCCTCGCGGAGCTGTGGCGCTCCTGGGGGGTCGAACCCTGGGCGGTGCTCGGGCACAGCGTCGGTGAGTACGTCGCCGCGTGCGTGGCGGGGGTCATGGAGCTGGATGAGGCGCTCCACCTCATCGCGGAGCGAGCCCGCCTCATGCAGGCGCTGCCTCGCGACGGAGAGATGGTGGCGGTCTCCGCGAGCGAGGCGGACGTGGCCTCGGCCGTGGCGCCCTCCGCGGACCGGGTGTCGATTGCCGCCGTGAATGGTCCAGCGGACACCGTCATCGCCGGGGCACGGGAGGCCGTGGAGGCCCTGTCCTCCGCGTTCCAGGCTCGGGGTGTGAAGACCCGGCGGCTCACGGTGTCCCATGCCTTCCACTCGCCGTCGATGGCCCCGATGCTGGACGCGTTCGAGAAGGCGGCGGGGCAGGTCTCCTTCCGTGCTCCGCGCATCCACCTGGCCTCCAACGTCACGGGGCGGGTCCTCGACGAGGGCACGGTCCTCGACGCCGCGTACTTCCGCCGCCACGTGCGCGAGGCCGTGCGCTTCCACGACGGGCTGAAGGCGCTCCGGGCGTTGGGGGGCACCGTGTTCGTGGAGGTCGGTCCCCATCCGACGCTGACGGCCATGGCGCTCAAGGGGCTCGGGGAGGAGGCGGGGACGTGGGTGCCGTCGCTGCGCAAGGGCCAGCCCGAGCTGCCGCGGGTCCTCACCAGCCTCGCCGCGCTCTACACCCGGGGCGTGGCGGTCGACTGGGAAGCGCTGAATGGCGGACGTGAGCGGACCCGCGTCTCGCTCCCCGTCTATCCCTGGCAGCACCAGCGGCATTGGCTGGAGGCGCCCAAGGGGCCACCCGCCGCCGCGTCCGTCAGCGCCGCGCAGGCCCTCGTCGGACAACGTGTCCGCTCGCCGCTGAGCCGGTCGCTGGTCTTCGAGGGGCGCTACAGCGTGCGCTCCCTGCCGTTCCTGGAGGACCACCGGCTCTACGGGACGGTCGTCGTGCCGGGCTCGTGCCACCTCGCGCGCATCCTCGCGACCGCGGCCCAGTCGTTGGGCGCGGGGCCCTACACCCTCGAGAACTGCCTGTTCTATCAGCCCGTCGTGCTCGCCGACGCCGAGGAGGCGCTCGTCCAGCTCGTCCTCGCCCCCAAGGGGCCGGGCCACTACGACTTCGAGCTCCACAGCCTCTCCGCGGCCGCCGACGAGACGGCGGCGTGGACGTTGAACAGTACGGGAACGCTGCGGGTGGGCGACGGAGCCGTGCGTCCGCCGCCGCTGTCGCGCGGGGAGATCGAAGCGCGCTGCGTGCGCCAGCTCGACGCGAGCTTCTACGCGCGCAACTGGGACTGCGGATTCCACCTGGGGCACGCCTTCCGTTGGATCGACCGCATCCACAGCGTGGGGCGCGAGTCGCTGTGTCAGTTCCGGCTGGCCACGGTCCAGGACGACCCGAGCCTGTTCATCCATCCCGGGTTGCTCGACTCCTTCCTTCAGTCGATGGGGACGGACCTCGCGCGTGAGGACGAGAAGCTGGACACCGTCTACGCCCCCTTCTCGGTGCGGCGCCTGCGCTTCCATGCGCGGCCCACCGGTCCGCTCTGGGCGTACTCGGTGCGCCGGGGCGCGGAGGAGGTGATGGGCGAGGTCCTCACCGGCGACGTCTCCGTGGTCGACGCCGAAGGCCAGGTGCTCATCGAAATCGAGGGGTTGAACCTCAAGCGCGCCCCACGTGAGGCGCTGATGGCGGCGCTGCGGCGAGGCTCGCGCGACTCGCTCTACGAGATGGGCTGGAAGGCGCAGCCCCTCCCCGAGGGACGTCCCGCTCCCGGCTGCTGGCTCGTGTTCACGGACGCGTCGGGCGTCGCGGAGGCGCTCGCGGAGAAGATGCGTCAGCACGGCCTCCGCCCCGTGCTGGTCCAGCCGGGGGAGGTGTTCGCCCGTGAAGGAGACGACCGCTTCTCGCTCGATGCCCGGAGGCCGGAGGACTGCGTGCGGTTGCTCCAGGAGGCCGTGGCGGCGGACGAGCCCCTCGGCGGCGTCGTCCACCTCTGGTCCTTGCGCGGGTCCGGTGGGGAGGATGTCGAGGCGCTGCGTGCGGCACACCAGGTGGGGACCGTCAGCGCGCTGCATCTGGCCCAGGCGCTCGCGAGCTCTCCCCGTGCTACGCGGCTCTGGCTGGTGACGCGGGGGGCACGCGCGCTCGAATCACGGCTGGCCCCGCTCGCCATGGAGCAGACCGCCCTCTGGGGCCTGGGCGCCGTCTTCTCCCAGGAACATCCCGAGCGGTGCGGCGCGCTCATCGACCTCGACCCCGCGGCATCCGTCTCCGACGTCTCCGCCCTGTGGAATGCGCTCGGCGCCTCGGACGACGAGCGGCAGGTGCTGATTCGGGATGGCCAACGCCATGTGGCCCGACTCCGGGCCGCGCGCGCGGTGTCGCACGAGGCGCCGCCGAGGTTGCTCCCGGAGGCGAGCTATCTCATCACCGGCGGGCTCGGGGGGCTGGGGCTGGCGACGGCGCGATGGATGGTGGACCAGGGCGCCAGGAACCTCGTGCTCGTCGGCCGCGGAGGGGCTCGGCCCGAGGCGCGAGACGCGCTCGCGTCGCTGGAGGAGACGGGGGCGAAGGTCCTGGTCGTCCAGGCCGACGTGTCGAGGCTCGAGGACGTCCGCCGAATCTTGGAAGAGGCCGAGCGGCTGGCGCCCCTGCGCGGCGTGGTTCACGCGGCGGGGGTGTTGGATGACGGGGTGCTGCTGCAGCAGGACTGGGAGCGCTTCACCCGGGTGCTCGCGCCCAAGGTGGATGGCGCCTGGCACCTGCACACGTCGACCCGGGGCAAGCCGCTCGACTTCTTCGTCCTGTACTCGTCGGCCTCATCGCTGCTCGGGGCGCCTGGACAGGGCAGCTACGCGGCGGCCAATGCCTTCCTGGACGCGTTGGCCCATCAACGGCGCGCCCTCGGGCTGCCGGGCCTGAGCGTCAACTGGGGCCCGTGGGCCGAGGTCGGCATGGCCGCGGGGTTGGCGTCCCGCTACCGCGCTCAGGGCGTGGAGGCGTTCACCTCGGCGGAGGCGTTGGAGGCCCTCGGACGGGCGTTCGGACGCGAGCGACCGCAGCTCGTCCTGCTCCAGGTGGAGTGGTCTCGCTACCTCGCGCGGTTCCCCGCGGGCGCGACGCCGCCCCTGCTCGCGGAGGTCGCGGGACAGGGGCGTGCCGAGGCCGCGGCAGACGGGCCCCCGGCGTCCGACGTGCGGCGTCGCGTCGAGGCCGCCGGCCCACGCCAGCGTCTGCCGCTGCTGCTGGAGCATGTCCTGGAGGCGGCGGTCCACGTCCTGGGGCTCGACGCCTCGACGCCGCTGGAGCCCCGTCAACGCCTGTTCGAGGTGGGGATGGACTCGTTGATGGCGCTCGAGCTGCGCAACCGGCTCCAGAAGACGCTCGGCGCGGCCCTGCCCGCGACCCTGGTCTTCGACTACCCGACCCCTGAAGCCATCGCGGCCCATGTCCTCGCGGAGGTCTTCGGGCTGTCGCCGCAAGCGGCCGACCCCGAGGCCGAGGGGCAGCGGGACTCGACGCTCCTCGAACGCATCATGGAACTCTCTCCGGATGAACTTGCCGCTTCGCTCGAAGCCAAGCTCTCCGCTCTCGTGGAAGAAGGCACATGAGTACACCCCCCAAGGCCGCGGAACCCACCGCGTTGCAGCGCGCCGCGCTGCTCGTCGAGAAGCTGCAAGCCCGCCTCGAGTCCGTGGAGCGCGCGCGGAGCGAGCCCATCGCGGTCATCGGCCTCGGTTGTCGCTTCCCCGGCGGCGCCGTCGACGGAGCCTCGTACTGGCGCATGCTGCGCGACGGCGTGGACGCGCTGCGCGAGGTGCCCGCGTCGCGGTGGGACATGCGCAAGTACTTCGACCCGACCCGAGGTGCGCCGGGGAAGATGTATGGGACGCGCGGCGGATACCTCGAGGGGCTGGAGCACTTCGACGCGGAGTTCTTCGGCATCTCTCCCCGGGAGGCCGCGAGCCTGGATCCGCAGCAGCGGCTGGCGCTGGAGGTCGCCTGGGAGGCGCTGGAGGACGCGGGGGTGGACCCCGCGCAGTTGGTGGGCAGCAGGACCGGCGTCTTCATGGGCGTGATGTCCAGTGACTACCTGGCGCGCCTGCTCAAGGACGGAGATGCCACCCGCTTCGACGGGTACATGGCGACCGGCAATGGCTTCTGCTTCGTCCCGGGGCGCATCTCGTACGTGCTCGGCTTGCAGGGCCCGAGCATTCCGGTGGACACCGCGTGCTCGTCCTCGCTGGTGGCGCTCCACCTGGCCTGTGAGAGCCTGCGCCGCGGGGAGTCCCACCTCGCGCTGGCGGGTGGGGTCAACCTCATCCTCTCCCCGGAGACGACGCTGTGCCTGTGCAGCATGCAGGCGTTGGCGAGCGATGGCCGCTGCAAGACGTTCGACGCGGCGGCCGACGGGTATGTGCGCGGCGAGGGCTGCGGCGTGCTCGTCCTCAAGCGGCTCTCGGACGCGCAGCGGGACGGGGACACTCCCCTCGCGTTGATTCGCGGCTCGGCCGTCAACCATGACGGGGCGAGTGGTGGGTTGACCGTCCCCAACGGCCCCTCGCAGCAGGCCGTCGTGGCGACCGCGCTGGAGAACGCGCGGGTGGCGCCAGGCCTCGTCAGCTACGTCGAGGCGCACGGCACGGGGACGCCGCTCGGCGACCCGATAGAGCTGCGCGCCCTGGGCGCGGTGCTGGGCAAGGGGCGGGCGGAGGACCGGCCGTTCTTCGTCGGCTCGGTGAAGACGAACATCGGTCACCTGGAGCCCGCCGCGGGCGTCGCCGGCGTCATCAAGACGATTCTCGCCCTCCGGCACCGGGAGATTCCGCCGCACCTGCACTTCCAGACGCCGAATCCCCACATCGACTGGGGGGACATCCCGGCGCGTGTCCCCGTCGAGCGGCACCCCTGGCCCGCGTACGAGGGCCGGCGCATCGCCGGGGTGAGCTCGTTCGGCTTGAGCGGCACCAACGCGCACGTGGTGCTGGAGGAGGCGCCCGCCGCCGTCCAGCCCGTGACCCCGGTCGAGGACGGCGAGGCCCGCCTCGTCGTCCTGTCCGCGAAGACGGCGCCGGCGCTGGTCGACACGGCGAAGGCCTGGGTGGCGCATCTGGAGCGTGAGGACACGGGGACGCTCGCGGAGCTCGGCTACACGGCCGCGCGTTGCCGCACGCGTCACGACCACCGGCTCGCGTTCGCGGCGAAGTCCAGGGAGGAGCTCGCCGCGGGGCTGGAGGCCTTCGTCTCGGGGGAGGGCCACGGGGCCCTGGCGGTGGGACGCCGGAGCAACAGCCAGAAGGTGGTCTTCGTCTTCCCGGGCCAGGGCTCCCAGTGGCTCGGGATGGGGCGACAGCTCTACGCCCGGGACGCGACGTTCCGGGAGGCCATCGACCGGTGCCACGAGGCGCTCGGTCGTCACACGGACTGGTCGCTGCGCGAGCTGTTGACGGGCCCCGACACTCCGCCGCGCTGGGGGGACATCGACGTCATCCAGCCGATGTTGTTCGCCTTGCAGGTGGCGCTCGCCGCCCTGTGGCGCTCGCTGGGGTTGGAGCCGCACGCGGTGGTGGGGCACAGCATGGGCGAGGTGGCCGCGGCGCACGTCGCGGGGGCGCTCTCGCTGGAGGACGCCGCGCGCATCATCTGCGAGCGCAGCAAGCTGCTCCGGCGCGTCAGCGGCAAGGGCGCCATGGCGGTCGTGGACCTGTCGCGCGAGCAGGCGGGAGAAGAGCTCCGGGGGCTGGAGGACCGGATCGCCATCGCCGTCTCCAACAGCCCGAAGGCGACGGTGCTGTCGGGGGACCCGGCCGCGCTCCGGGAGGTGCTGGCGCGGCTCGAGCAACGAGACGTCTTCTGCCGTTGGGTGAAGGTGGACGTGGCCTCGCACAGTCCGCAGATGGACCCCTTGCGGCAGGACCTGCTGGCGCGGATGGAGGGGCTGCGCCCCGTCGCGAGCACCGTGCCGCTGTACTCGACGGTGACGGGGGCACCCATCGACGGGCGTGAGCTGGGCGCCGCGTACTGGGTGCGCAACCTCCGGCAGCCCGTGCTGTTCGCGGACGCGGTCCAACGCCTCGTGAAGGATGGGAACATCCTGTTCATCGAGTTGAGCCCGCATCCCATCCTGGTGCCCTTCGTGGACGCGATGTTGAGGGAGGCGGACGCGTCGGGTCGTGGCCTGGTGGTCCCGAGCCTGCTCCGGGAGCAGGAGGAGTGGCCGTGCCTGCTCGCATCGCTCGGCGCGCTGTCCACGCGGGTGGACCGCATCGACTGGCTCCGGCTGTATCCCGGCCCGCAGCACCGGGTCGCCCTGCCGGCGTATCCCTGGCAGCGCGAGCGGCATTGGCTGGAGGCGCGCTCCTCCGGTGGCGCGCGCGGGCGTGTCACGAGAGAGGGGGATGACGGTCATCCCTTGTTGGGAGCCTCGTTCACGACCTCCGTTCCGCAGGCGCTGCGCTTCTGGGAGTCCACGCTGAGCGCGGCCGAGCCGGCGTACCTGGCGGACCATCGCGTCGCGGGCTCGGTGGTCGTTCCGGGAGCGGCCTCCCTGGAGATGGCGCTGTCCGCGGCTCGTGAGCTGTCGGGTGGGCGCGCGCACGAACTGACGGAGGTCTCCTTCGCGGAGGGCCTGGTGCTGCCGGAGGGCCAGTCGCGCACGGTCCAGGTCTCGCTGCGGGGTGGGGAGTCCGGAGGTCTCGCGTTCCGGCTCTCGAGCCAGGTGGTGGGCGCGGACACGGGCGCGCCCACGCGATGGCTGACGCACGTCGAGGGGAGGCTCCAGCCGCGCGGGGAGGACACTTCGCGTCCTCCCCCGGAGTCGCTCGAGGCCATTCGCGAGCGCTGCGCCGAGGGGCTCACCCAGGCGGCGCACTACGAGACGCTGGCGCGAAACGGGGTGGTGTATGGGCCGGCGTTCCAGGGGGTCCAACAGGTCTGGCGGGGCCGGGGAGAGGCGTTGGGCCACGTCCGGTTGCCACCGTCACTCCTCGCCCGGTCGTCGGAGTACCTCATCCACCCCGCGCTGCTCGACGCCTGCTTCCAGCTCGTGTCCGCGGCGGTGTCCCGCGAGGACATCGACCCCGTCGCGGGGCCGGCGGTCCCGGTCGCGCTCTCGCGGCTGCGGCTGCATGCGTCACCCGGCGCGGAGGCCTTCTGCCACGTGCGACTGAGACCCCTCCTGGGGCCCCAGCGAGGCGTCCGGGAGTTCGACCTGGTGATGCTCGACGCGGAGGGGCGGCCCGTGCTGGAGGCCCTCGGGCTGCGGCTCCAGCAACTGGACGCCGCGGTCGGAGACGAGGCGGGCAAGGGCCTCTACTTCGCGCACGAGTGGCGCCACACGCCCGACGTCCGACAGCTCCCTCCCGCGGGCGCGGAGGCGGGGGGGCGGTGGTTGCTCGTGGCGGACGAAGGCCCCCTGGCCGACGCGGTGGTGTCGCGGCTGCGGGAGCGCCATGGCGAAGTCACGCGCATCTGCCTGTCGGACCTGGAGCGTGGCACGGGGGAGGGGGCCTCTCCCCTCGACCTCGAGGCCGTGCTGGCCAGGGTGTTCAGCGAGGGCGCGGTCCCTCGCGGCGTGATTCACCTGACGGGGGACAGGCCACGAGACGTGGACCCGTGGGTGGACTGCGGTGGGCTGCTGCACCTCGTGCAGACGCTGACGCGCCGTGCGTTCGCGAACCCGCCCAGGTTGTGGCTCGTCACGCGGGGACTCCAGCACGGGGCGGAAGCGGGCTCGACCTCCGACCTGTGGCAGGCGCCACTGTGGGGCGTGGGGCGCACGGTCGCGCAGGAGCACGCCGACCTGAAATGCACGCGGGTGGATGTGTCCGCCGCGCTCGGCTTCGAGGACGCCGGTGAGGCGTTGCTGCGCGAGCTGCTCCTGGCGGACGCGGAGGAGGAGGTCTCCTTGCGCGGCGATGGGCGCCACGTCGGACGCATCGTCCGGGGCGCGCCGGGCAGACCGGTCAGCGAGGCCGTCGTCCCCGTGGGAGCGCATGCCTACCAGGTGGTGCGCGACGCCAGCGGACGTCTGGAGTATCGGGCGAGCGACCGTCGCCCGCCGGGGCCGGGGGAGCTCGAGCTGGCGGTCGACGTCGCCGCGCGAGCCCGCCCGGGTGGGGTGACACGCTCGGAGGGATGGGACGTCGCTGGCGCGATGGCCTGCGCCGGCCGCGTCGTGGCCGTGGGCGAGGGCGTCCAGGGCGTCGAAGTGGGCGAGGCGCGCATCGCCATGACGACCTCCGGGCTCGCGTCGCACCTGTGCGTGCCCGTGGGGGACACCGTCGTCCGCCCGCCCTCGTCCTCACCCGGGGGGGCCGCGTCGCTGGTCGCGACGGTGCTGCCGGCCTGGTACGCCGTGTTCCACCTGGGGCGCGTCGGGCCGCGAACACGGGTGCTCGTCCTCGGGGGTTCGAGCGGGCTCGGGCGCGCGGTCATCGAGCTGTCCAAGCGCGCGGAGGCGGAGGTCTTCGCCGTGGCCACCACGGACGCGGAGCGCGCCCTCCTCCTCTCGATGGGGGTGGCCCATGTCCTGGCGCCAGGGGATGGCGTGTCCACCACGGCGCTCCTCGCGCTGACGGGAGGACGCGGGGTGGAGCTGGCCATCGTCGCTCCCGGGGCCACCGTCCCCGAAGCGAGTCTCGGCGGGCTGGCGGAGGGAGCCCGGGTCCTCGACCTGCGCACGGACGCGGAGCCCCGGACCCCGGTGGACCCGAACGTCGCCTGGTGCGTCGTCGATGTCTACGCCCTCGCGCGGCGTGCCCCCGAGCGCTTCGCCCGGCTCTGGCAGGAGGTGCGGGAGGCCTCCGAGGCGGGACCCCCCGCGTCCACCGCGTCGGCGGTGGACACGCTCGCGCTGAGCCCTCCGGACGTGGGGCGCGTGGTGGTGCAGGCGACAGGGGCGCGACGCCTGCGCGCGAACGGGACGTACCTCATCACGGGAGGGCTCGGAGGGCTGGGCTTCGCCGTCGCGAAGTGGATGGCGGAGCAGGGCGCGGGACACCTCGTGCTCCTGGGCCGTGACACCTCGCTGACGCCCTCCCAGCAGACGGACATCGCCGCGCTCGAGGCCTCCGGGACGAGGGTGCGGGTCGTCGGCGTGGACGTGTCCGACCGCGCGGCCCTGGCTCGGGTGCTCACGGAGGTGGCCCGGGCCGATGCCCCGCTGCGTGGGGTCATCCACGCGGCGGGTGTGTTGGACGACGGCTTGTTGTCGCAGCAGACGGTGGAGCGCTTCCGGCGCGTGATGGCGCCCAAGGTGCAGGGAGGTTGGAACCTCCATGTCCTGACGCGGGAGGCTCCGCTCGACTTCTTCGTGCTGTACTCGTCGGCGGCCTCCTTCTTCGGCGCGGCGGGGCAGGGCAACTACGTGGCGGCCAATGCCTTCCTCGATGCGCTGGCCCACCACCGGCGCAGGCTCGGGCTGCCCGGGACGAGCATCAACTGGGGGCCCTTCTCCGAGGTCGGCCTGGCCGCCGCCCAGTCCAACCGGGGTGCGCGTCTGGCTCAGCGCGGCTCGGACAGCCTCACGCCCTCCGAGGGCAACACCATCCTGGGGCGTCTGTTGGACGGGGAGGTCACGCAGCTCGCCGTCATGCTGCTCGACCTGGGCAAGTGGGTGGAGTTCCATCCGCGTGCGCGGTCCACACCCTGGCTGGCGGACCTGGTTCCCGCGGGGACGGCGGGGAGCGCCCCGGCTTCGAGGGACGAGGCGTTGCTGGAGACGCTCCGGACGGCGACCCCGCGAGACGCGCGGCTGGCCCTGGAGAAGTTCGTCCGCGAGCAGCTCGGACGGGTCCTGCGCCTCGACACCGCGCGCATCGACGTGGAGGCCCCGCTCCAGGGGCTGGGGCTCGACTCCCTGATGGGCTTGGAGTTGCGCAACCGGCTGGCGTCCGGGTTGGGGCTGTCGCTCCCCGCGTCGCTCATCTGGAAGCACCCGACCCTGGATGCGCTCTGTCTGCATCTCCAGGGCGAGGTCCTGGACCGCGCGCTGGCAGAGACGCTTGCGCCCCCCTCCGTGGGCGCCGCACCCGTGGTGGAGGACTCCTCCGCCCACGACAACGAGGTCATCGTCCTATGAGTATTCGGGAGCTGTTGGGCAACCTCGCGGCGCGCGGCGTGCGCCTGCGGGCGGAGGGCGACCGGCTGGTGGTCGAGGCGGGCAAGGCCGTCCTGACGGCGGAGCTGCGGACCGCGCTCGTGACGAACAAGGCGGACATCCTCGCGTTCCTCCTGAGGCACACCGCGAGCGCCGGAGGGACGGGCGCGCCCGTGTCGCCGCTCCCGAGGCCGGAGGTCATCCCCTTGTCCAGCGGCCAGGAGCGGCTCTGGTTCCTGGACCGCCTCTCTCCGGGAACGGCCCAGTACAACGTCCACCTGGGCTTTCGGGTCCACGGCCCGCTCGACGCCTCGGCCTTGCGCTGGAGCCTGGACGCGTTGGTCCGGCGTCACGAGATTCTGCGGACCACGTTCCCGGAGGTCGAGGGGAGTCCGCGGCAGGTCATCGCCGCGCCGGAGGTGGGCGCGACCCTGGACGTGGTGGACCTGCCGGTGCCGGACGTGTCACAGCGGGACGAGGCGCTCCAGCGGTGCTCGGCCACGCTGGCGCGACGTCCCTTCGACCTGTCGAAGGGGCCGCTCCTGCGCGTGACGCTCGTCGCGATGGCACCCGAGGATTCCGGCCTCCTCGTGACGATGCACCACATCATGACGGACGGCTGGTCGCTGGGGGTCTTCATCCGGGAGTTGTCGGCGCTGTACGCGTCACGCGTGCGGGGGCAGGCGGAGGGACTGCCCCCCGTGTCGATGCAGTTCGCGGAGGCGGCGCTGCGCGAGCGGGAGTGGCTGGCGGGAGAGGAGGGGGCTCGGGAACGGGCGCATTGGAAGACGCGGCTCGAGGGCCTGCCTCCGCTCCAGCTCCCCGTGGACCACGCGGTCTCGGGAGCCACGCAACATCGTGGCGAGAGCGTCCCCGTGGTCCTGTCCTCCTCGCTGGTGGAGGGACTCCAGCGGCTGGCCCACCAGGAGGGGTGCAGCCTCTTCATGGTGCTCCAGGCCGCGTTCGCCGTCTTGTTGCACCGCTACTCGGGGCAGCTCGACTTCGGCGTGGGGACGGTGACGGCGAGCAGGGGAGGCGTCGCGCCGGACCTCATCGGCTTCGTCGCCAACACGCTCGTGCTGCGCTGCGAGCTGTCAGGCGACCCGTCCTTCTCGCGGTGGCTGACCCGGGTGCGTGAGACGGTGCTCGACGCGCAGGACCACCAGTCGCTGCCCTTCAGCGAGGTGGTGAAGGTCGTGGGCGCCTCGCGTGAAGGAGGGCTCAACCCGCTGGTGCGCGCTTGCTTCACGCTGGAGAACGTCCCGGCGCCCACGCTGGAGTTGCCGGGGGCGCGCTGGTCCTTCTTGAAGGGGGCTCCGGATGGCAGCGTGGAGGGCGTCGCCAAGTTCGAGCTCTCCCTCATCCTGGCCGCTGGAGCGCAGGGCCTCTTCGGCATGCTGGAATACTCGCGGGAGGTCTTCGAGCGCGCGACCGTCGAGCGGATGGTGGGGCACCTGGGCGTGCTCCTGGAGGCCGTCGTCGCCCATCCGGAGACGCCGCTGTCGAAGCTCCCCCTGCTGACGCCCGAGGAGCGCGCGTGGCTGCTCGCGAACAGCCACGGCCCGGTGCTCGGGGTGCCGCCCGCGTGCATGCACGAGCTCATCGAGGCCCAGGTGGAGCAGACGCCCGGGGCGGTGGCGGTGGTGAGCGGGCTGACGTCCCTGCGCTATGTGGACCTCAACCGCCGGGCGAACCAACTGGCCCACCATCTGCGCCGGCTGGGCATCCGGCCGGAGTCGCGGGTCGGCCTCTGCATGGAGCGGACGGAGGACCTCGTCATCGGCCTGCTGGCCATCCTCAAGGCGGGTGGGGCCTACGTGCCGTTGGACCCCGCATACCCGAAGGAGCGCCTGGCCCTCATCCTCGAGGACGCGCAGGTCCCCGTCCTGCTCACCCAGCAACGCCTCACGCCGGAGCTGCCGGCGACGCGGGCGCGCGTGGTGTGCATCGACGCGGAGCGGGCGGCCATCGCGGACGAGCCCGAGACGAACCCCGAGCGGACCACGACTCCGGCGTCGCTCGCGTACCTCATCTACACCTCCGGCTCCACGGGGCGACCCAAGGGCGTGATGATCGACCACCGCAACGCGGTGGCCTTCCTGCGGTGGGCGCTCGGCGTCTTCTCGCCCAGGGCGCTGTCGGGGACGCTGGCCTCGACGTCCATCTGCTTCGACTTGTCCGTCTTCGAGCTCTTCACGCCCCTGTGCTGCGGCGCGAAGGTCATCGTCGCGAGGAACGCGCTGGAGCTGCCCGACCTGCCCGCGGCGGAGGAGGTGACGCTCATCAACACCGTGCCCTCGGCCATGGGCGCGCTCCTGAGGGGCGGCGGGGTGCCGCGGTCGGTGGCCACCGTGAACCTCGCGGGCGAGGCGCTCGCCGGCACCCTGGTCGATCAGCTCCACGCGCTCGGCCACGTCCAGGACGTGTTCAATCTCTACGGGCCGAGCGAGACGACCACCTACTCGACGTTCACCCGCGTGGAGCGGGGCCAGACGCCCACCATCGGCAGGCCGGTCGGGAACACCCAGGTCTACGTGCTGGACGTGAACCGGGAGCCCACGCCCATGGGGGTCCCCGGTGAGGTCTTCATCGGTGGACACGGGGTCGCGCGGGGCTACCTGGGCCGGCCGGAGCTGACGGCCGAGCGGTTCGTCGCGTCTCCGTTCGACGAAACCTCCGACGCGCGCCTGTACCGGACGGGGGACCTGGCGCGGTGGTTGCCGGATGGGCAGCTCGAGTACCTGGGCCGGATGGACCACCAGGTGAAGCTCCGGGGCTTCCGCATCGAGCTGGGAGAGATTGGCGCGACGCTGCTGGGGCACCCGGGCGTGCGCGACGCCGTGGTCGTCGTCCGGGACGAGCAACTGGTGGCCTACGTCGTGGGCCGGGAGGGGAGGGCGCCCGCGCCGGCCGAGCTGCGCGACCACCTGAAGTCCAGGCTGCCCGAGTACATGGTCCCCTTCGTGTTCGTGGGGCTGGACGCCCTGCCGCTCACGCCGAATGGAAAGGTGGACCGGGCCGCGCTCCCGGCACCGTCCGGTCAGGGACTCGGGGAGGCGAAGGGCCATGTCGCGCCGAGGACGCCGTCGGAGGGGCTGCTGGCGGACATCTGGCGGCAGGTCCTCCGCGTGGAGCGCGTGGGCGCGCTGGACCACTTCTTCGAGCTCGGCGGGCACTCGCTGCTGCTCTACCGCGTGCTCGTCCTGGCGCGCGCGCGGACGGGCGTGGACGTCCCGCTGAGGGCCCTGCTGCAGTCGCCGACGTTGGAGGAGATGGCCCGGACGCTCGACGCCGCCAAGGCGGGGACGCTGCCCGTCCACGACACCCTGGCCCTGATGGAGGCGGACGCCGTGCTGGACTCCGCGCTGGTGCCGGGGGCGGCGCGGCCGCCGCGCTCGGGGCCGGCGAGGACCGTGCTGCTGACGGGCGCCACGGGCTTCCTCGGGGCGTTCCTGTTGGAGGAGCTCTGCCGGAAGACCCAGGCGCGCATCCTCTGCCTGGTGCGCGCGGCGTCCGAGGAGGAGGGACGGCTCCGGCTGCGCAAGAACCTGGAGCGCTACGCCCTGTGGCGCGAGGAGCTGGCGTCGCGCATCGTGCCGGTCCGCGGGGACATCGCCGAGCCGTTGCTCGGCCTCTCCGAGGCGGAGTTCCAGCGACTGTCGGAAGAGGTGGACGCCGTCTACCACAACGGCGCGCTCGTCAACTTCATCTACCCCTATGAGTCCATGCGCGCGGCGAACGTGCACGGGACACGGGAGATCCTCCGCCTGGCGCTGCGCACGCGCCTCAAGCCGCTGCACTACGTCTCCACGGTGTCGGTGCTGCCCGTGGGGCGGGCGCTCCCCATCCGGGAGGACGAGCCGCTGGAGGGCCCCGCGAGCCTCGTGGGCGGCTATGCCCAGAGCAAGTGGGTGGCCGAGAAGCTCGTGCGCGAGGCCTCCCGTCGTGGCCTGCCGGTGACCCTCCATCGCCCGGGGCGGGTGACCGGGCACAGCCGGACGGGCGCCTGGAACACGGATGACCTCGTGTGCAGGACGCTCAAGGGATGTGTCCGCCTGGGGAGCGCGCCCCGCGTCGAGGCCCTGCTCGACGTGACGCCGGTCGACTACGTGAGCAGCGCCATCGTGGACCTGTCGCTGCGCCCGGAGTCGACAGGACAGACCTTCCACCTCGTCAATCCCCACTTCGTCCGCGCGGACGAGATGTGGAGTCATCTGCGGGAGTTCGGCTACGGGCTGAGGATCCTCCCCTACGACGAGTGGCTCTCCGAGCTGGGCCACGCGGCGCCGGCGGACAGCGAGCTGGGGGACCTGTTCATGTTCCTCCAGCAGGTCCCGCCCGAGGACCGGAGCGTGGGGGGCCCGCGCATGGTGGTGTGTGACAGCGGGCACACCTTGAAAGCGCTGGGCGCGACGGGGACGCCTTGCCCGCCAGCGGATGCGTCCCTGATTTCGACGTACCTCTCGGCGCTCGTGGGGAGCGGCTTCCTCGCGGCGCCCGGCCCGACGTGAGACCGATGTCCCTCATCGCCCAGCTCGACCACCTCGTCCTGACCTGCGTCGACGTGGAGGCCACCACACGCTTCTACACGCAGATTCTGCGCATGCGGCTGGAGACCTTCGGCGAGAACCGGCTGGCCTTCCGGTTCGGCGAGCAGAAGCTCAACGTCCATGTGCGTGGCCGTGAGATTCGCCCGCATGCGCACCTTCCCGTGCCGGGCGCCCTGGACCTGTGCTTCATCACCACCGTTCCCCTCGACCAGGTCATCGAACACCTGAAGGCCTGCTCATGGCCCATCGTCGAGGGGCCGGTGGAGAGGACCGGGGCGACGGGGAGGCTGCGCTCGGTCTACCTCCGAGACCCCGACCTGAACCTCGTCGAACTCTCCGAGCGCATCGACTGATGCCTCCGCCAGGGTGAAGTGGCGCTGCAATGATTTGACTGGCGCGAAGGCAGCGTCAGCGCCGCTCCAGCCTCCGGCAATCTCAGACAACGAGAGCGCAGTCTCTGGGATGTGGGTCCCGCACTCCAACGTGAAGTCCTCTCCAGAAGGGCTTTTGTTTGTCTGGGAGTCCATGTCATGAGGGCCGCGCGTCGACGGTTCCTCCTGATGTGAGGGAATGGTCCCTCCCGGCGGGCCCGTCTCGCTCGGGAGGGGACACATGCATCTGGGATTGAAGCGTTGGAGCGGTGTCGTGCTGGCGCTCGCGCTGGCGGTGGTGCTGGGCATGCCGGCGGAGTCGGGGGCGGACCTGCCCTATCCGACGCGCAGCGCATACCGCATCAAGAGCATCCAGCCGGACTTCTGGACCAACTTTGACGAAGTCGCGGGCAACAACACGGGCGGCGTGGTCATGAACCTGGTCTGGCTGGCCTGGGAGCCGGAGGTGAAGCTGCCGCCCTGTTCCGCCGGACAGGTGGAGTACGGCGGGCGCTGTTTCACGGTGGATGTCCGGACGGATAACGCCATCCGTGATTGGACGGCGCGCGGGTTGGTGGTGACGGCGGTGGTGTACGGCGTGCCGGCCTGGGCGCGCACGGGGCGCGTCTGCACTCCGACCACGCCGGACTTCGCCATGTTCTGCGCGCCGAACGACCCGGCGGACTATGGCCGCTTCGTCGGCATGCTGGCCAAGCGCTATGACGGCCTCGGCGGCAACGGCCGCATCGCGGACTTCGTCATCCACAACGAGGTCAACGCCAACGAGTGGTTCGACATCGGCTGTGGCCAGGGCGCGGGCGCGTGCAACGTCACCGCGTGGCTGGACACGTACGCCGCCAACTACAACGCCGCCTACGACCAGGTGATGACCTGGCAGCCCTCCGCGAAGGTGCTCATCCCCCTGACGCACCACTTCGGCTCGCACTTCGACTTCCCGGCCATCGACAGCCCGATCCTCTCCGGCGAGACGTTCCTGACCGGCTTCGCGGCGCGCGTGGGCTCGCGCGCGTGGCGCGTGGCCTATCACCCGTACGCGCCGGACCTGTTCAAGCCGCAGTTCTCCGCGCTCGACTATCCGCACGTGACCTACGGGAACATCGGCATCCTGGCGGGCTGGCTGCGCAAGACGTTCCCGTCGCGGCCGCACACGTGGGAGATCCAGTTGACGGAGAGCGGCGTCCACTCGGCCTCGCCCCAGTCCTCGGAGAGCGCGCAGCAGGCGGCCATCTGCGACTCCTTCCGCAACGTGCTGGGGACGCCCGGCATCGAGAACTACATCTACCACCGGCTGGTGGACAACACGATGGAGGCCGGGCTGATGCTGGGGTTGCGCCGCGTGGACGGCAGCCCGAAGCCTTCGTGGGGGACCTGGGCGCTGGCCAACCGCAACGACCTGAACCCGCCCCAACTGTCGTGCGGCTTCGAGAACCTGCCGTACACGCGGCTGCAACGCAGCTACCACACCACGAAGGGCCACTGGGTGTCGTCGCGGCTCCCGCCCCCGGGCTTCACGTCGGAGGGCTCGGTTCGCCTGTGGCGTGACCCGGTCGCGGGCACCCGCCTGCTGTACGAGTGCCGGGTGGGCGACCACAACCTCATCAGCCCGGATGTGAACTGCGAGGGCCAGATGGCCATGGGCCCGGTGGGCTACATCCACACCTCGCAGGTGGCGGGCTCGGCGCCGCTCTACCGCTGCCGCACCACCTCCGGACTGGACCACTTCGTCTCCCCCGCCGCCAACTGCGAGGGACACGTCACGGAGCAGCTCCTGGGCTACGCCTTCCCGTGAGCTTTCGGGGCGGACGGCCTCAGCGCTCGACGATGTCCTCGTCGACGAGGTACTCGGACGCGTCGACGATGGACCGCGTCGTCCAGCCCCGGTTCGCCCCGCCGCCGTCCGTCGAGCAGTCTCCGTCGGTGTGGATGCCCACCACGTAGCCCTGACGGTTGAGCACGCCCGCGCCGGAGCTGCTCACCAGCGTGTCCAGGTCCGTGTAGTAGAGGCGCTGGTTGCAGGAGTCGAGGAACCGTCCCTCGGCGATGACCTTGGGATGTCCACGGGGGTGCTGGATGATGGCCAGCCTCTCCGTGGGCACCGTGGACAGCAGGGTCGGGGTGACGGCGGGGAGCGTGTCCGGCGCGATGAGCGCGTAGTCCGGCGACTCCGACCGCTCGATGACGGTCCCCTCCGTCACCAGCTCGTCACCGTCCGGGTCCTCCTCGAAGTTGAACACCAGCACCGAGCGGTCCCCGAGCCCCACGCAGTGGCCCGCGGTGAGCACCACGGGGCCCGCGCTCGCCTCGATGAGCGTGCCGGTGCACCGCCCGTCGATGAAGACGACGGCGTCCTCCCGGTCCACGACGTCCGCGAACAGGCCGGTGTAGCGGTTGACAGGGGTGAACTCGAGCGTCGGGCCACACTGGGCCTGGCCGCTCACTTCCGGAAGCTCCGGCTCCTCACAGACCTGGGGAGCCGGGGGCACCGCGTCCTCGCCACAGGCCACGAGGACCAGGAGCGCGGTGCCCGCCAACCGCGCGCCCCACGAGGTCAGAACGGATTCATGGGGCACGCGGGTCCTCTCAGTACAGGTAGTTCAGCGCGGTGATGTCGCTGCTGGTGAAGTTACCCGTCTCCGTGGAGCGGAAGCACGAGTTCATGATGGAGCCGCCCACGGTCGCCGTGTTGGGCGTGCCGGGGATGAGGATGGCGCCCACGCCGGCCGTGCCCTCGTTGGTCGCCGAGCCGCCGCAGCTGATGGCGCGGTTGTAGTAGTCCGAGTGACGGAAGCCGATGCAGTGACCGATCTCGTGGGTGATGACGTGCTCGGCCACGGCCGCGCTGTAGCTGCTCAGGCCCGTGCCGATGTTGATGGTGCCGTAGGGCTGCCCGCCGGAGGGGAAGCCCGCGGAGCCGCCCGCGCCCGTCGTGGTCGCGGCGGTGATGTTCGCGTTGCAGCCCGTGGTGGGGCCGCGCGCGAAGGTCAGCACCAGACCGCGCTGGTTGTAGTTCAGGATGGCGGCGTCCAGGCCCGCGCTCAGGCGCGCGTTGGCGTTGAAGGCCGACGTGGGGTTGATGCAGATCTTCTTCGTGCCGGTGACCAGGTTGGTCGTGCGGTACTGCTCCTGGGTCACCAGGTCCGTCTGCAGCATCTCGCGCGAGGCCTCGAGCGTCACGTGGCTGTCGCGGCCCACGTACACCTGGCCATCCGCCTCCATGATGTCGTTGAGGGGGAAGCCCGCCTCGACCAGGTTGGAGATGATCTCCTCGTTCTGGCTCTGCGGCGCGGAGTCGTTTCCGCAACCGGCCATCAGCGCGCCACAGCTCACCGCGAGGACTGCCGCTCTCTTGAACATTTGAGTTTCCTCTGATGCAACGGGGGGACACGCCGCCGCCTGACCTTCCATCAGCCGCGGACGGCGTGCCGGGCCTGTGAGCAACTGTCGGGCCATTCCCAGTTCAAGAGAGGGAAACCTAGCTTTAAAAGAAAGGCCTGGAGTGTCCGTGCTCCAGGTGGGGGTGCCCGCTCGTAAAGGGACGTGACAGCGGGCGCGGTAAGCGGCTGGTTTGACGGTGCTTTCGGCCCATCGAGGGGGGCGCCTGGATTTTGGACAGGGGGTGTCTTTGAATCAGTCAATTGCCCTGGGGTCGTGGATACCCGCGATGAGACAGGGCCCGGCGCGCGCCTGCGCGTGAACGAATGTTCGGCTCGCCGCCGTGCGTTGGCGTCGATGCTCGCGACGCGGTGCGCATGTTTCACCGTGAGCCAAGGAATACGAACGCCACGGATCGTCCCAGCGCCGTTCGCGCGGAGAGTGATGACGGGCGTCGCGCTGGCAGTGCCAGCGGTGGGCGGGGACGGAGGCGCGCGTGGGTGAAACATCGAGACGGATGATACATGCGCCGCCACGGCCCGGTGGCACGTCGCCTGCTCCGGCCCGGGCGGGGGCCTCGGCGCCGCTCCGGGCGGGCCCGCTCCCCGCGCGAGCCCGGCATCCGGGGCACGCGTCCTGGCGCGGGGTGCTATAGGGGGCGCTGGGGCGCGGCGTCGTGCCTCAGAGGGGGAGTTCAAGGAAATGTCGGAGCGGCAGATCGAGATGTTCTGGCGGTGCTCGAGTTGCGACCATCGCAACCTGGGCCGCCACATGGTGTGCCAGCACTGCAAGAGCGCGAAGGACGGCAGCGAGCGGTACGAAATGCCGGAGGACACGGCCTCCGCGGCGACGGTGACGGACGAGGCGCTGCTGCGCATGGCGCTGGCGGGCCCCAACTGGCGCTGCGCCTACTGCGACAGCGACCAGCGGGCATTGGACGGTAGCTGCCGGAACTGCGGCGCCTCCGTCCCCCCGCTGCCGGACCCCGGGCCGGCCTCGGCTGACTCGCCCGAGGGCGCGGAGTCGTTGTGGGGCAAGCTCAAGCGCCGACGCGGGTGCACCGCGCTGGTGCTCCTCGTCGTGTTCTTCGGGTGCTGCTGCCCCTGCCTGATGAACTCGTCGGGCTCGAAGACGACTGAGCCGACGGAGCAGGCCGCGGCGAGGAACGGACCGGAGTGGTCCCGCAAGCTCACCGTCCGCGAGGTGTCCTGGGCCCACACGGTGACGGTGGACCGCTACCAGCTCGTCGACGAGGAGGGCTTCGCGGAGGACCGTCCCGCGAAGGCCCTCCAGGTCCAGTCCCGGGGCAAGCGCCACCACCATGACGAGCAGGTGCTGGTGGGCCACGAGACCGTCTACTTCACCGAGAGCGTCCAGCGAGGCTACGACTCCGAGAGCTACACGGAGCGCGAGGCGTGCGGCGAGGACTGCCAGACGACCCCCGAGAAGTGCAAGGAGACGTGTACGAGCAACCGCAACGGCTTCGCCACCTGCAAGACCACCTGCACCGGAGGCGGGAGGAGCTGCACGACGCGCTACTGCTCGGTGCGCAAGACGCGCAAGGTGCCGCGCTACGTCGACGAGCGCCGCTCGCGCCAGGAGCCTCGCTATCGGACCGAGGCCCACTCCGCGACGTGGTTCGGTTGGAAGGAGTGGCAGTGGAAGTTCGACCGCAAGGTGAACGCGACCGGCGCGACGCTCGAGACACGCTGGCCGACGGAGGCCGAGCTGCGGCCCGTCAAGCCCCTGGCCAAGGGTGAGCGGGAGCGCAGCGAGCGCGGCGGGACCTACCGCGTGGTGCTGAAGGACGACGCGCATCCCCCGGTCGACTATGCCCCGGCGACGTTGGAGGAGTTCCAGCGCTTCTCCCCGGGCAGCGTCCACGTCGTCGAGAAGACGGGCGACACCATCACCGTCATCGCCCCGAAGCCGCCGGAGCCCGCACCGGCACCAGCACCGGCGCCCGCCCAGGTGGCCCCTGCGCCCGCCACCACGTCACCCGCGCCCGCCCAGACGCCCGCGCCCGCCCAGGCGCCCATGCCCGTGAAGGCGCCCGTGCCCGCGAAGGCGCAGGCTCCCGCGCGCTCCGCCGTGCCGGCGAAGTAGCGCGGCCTCGCTCCTGACGACGAGCCCCGGGGCGCCTGTCGGGTGCCCCGGGGCTTTGTCTTTCCGCGCCCCGGCCGCCAGGCGCCGGTGATTCCTCGTGGCGCGTTCGGGGGATGCGGGCTGATGCTCGGCAGCCGACACTCGCGCCGCGGCCTCGACGACCCGCGATGTCAGCGCTTCGCGCGGTGAAAGGCATCCGTGGCGGCGTCCCGCTGGACGTGACCTGATGCGTCTTTGAAAACCAGTCGTCCGGGTGATTCGCCTGGGTGAGACGCGGGATGCATGTCATTGCGTGCCGCGGGGCGCGCGCTGGCGGAGCTGTCCTGGCAGGTTGGTGCTCGCGTTCAATCCCTGGCCAGGGTCACTCGTGACGGACGTCGTGTCATGGACGAATTCCTGGATATACGGTTTGAAGTCCAGGGTCGGTTCGATAGACAAATGCGCACCGTCAATCGCTGCTCGCGCGGCGGTCGCGGGCGTGTCCCGGGAAGACAAATCCTTGCGTCATCAAAGGGCGCTGTTCCGAGCGCGCCCTCGAGCTCGTCGTCTGCCCTGTTCGTCCCGAGGTGTATCACCCGCAGTCAGGAGGCAGCATGAACAAACGCAATGATGACAGAACGTCCGGAGCAGGCCCCGAGCAGTCCGTTCGCACGGGGACGGTACAGCCTCGCGTGGGACGCGCGAAGCAGGTCCGCAGGCTCCGGGAGAAGAGCACCCTGGCGGTGCGTGCGGCCGCGCCGACCGCGTCGACCAAGGGCGCGGAGACCCGTCTGCCCAGGCAGGGCCGGCTGCGTCAGCTCAAGGCGACGAAGCAACTCGCCACGAAGCTGACGGCGGTCCAGGGCGGCTCGTCCGCGTCCAACGGGGTGACGCTCGCCAAGCCGATGCAACTGCGCCAGTTCAGCGCGCGCAAGAGCATCAAGCTCGCCCGGAGCGCCGCGCTGGTCGGCGGCGGTGACGCGGGCGACAAGCAGTCGCTGGGCCGCACCGCCCAGGTCCGCCAGTCGGGCGCGAAGAAGCAGGTCGCGAGGAAGGACCAGGAGTCCTAGCTCCGCCGCGCGTTGAAGCCGAGTCACCGGGGCCGCATGGACGCCGGGGTGGCGCCCATGCGGTCCCCTTCCGAAGCCTTCCGCCCATTCCGCTTCAGAGGACGCGAATCCCATGCACCACACCGAACAGGCGCTCGCCGCAGCGATGCAGGAAGTGGAGGGAGGCTCCATCGGCTACCTCCCCGTCTCGCCCCTGGAGTTGCTGCGGGAGCGGGTGCTCTCCGCCGTGGAGCACGTGCCCTTCTACCGCGAGCTCTACGCCCCCTTCGGTCCTGTCCCCTCGGGGGCTGGGTTCCTCGCGTGGTTCGAGCGGCTGCCCGTCGTCAGCAAGTCCCAGCTCCAGGCTGCCGGAGAGCACCGCATCCTCAGCTCCCGCTACAAGGCGTCGGAGCTGATCCGCCGTCCGACCAGCGGGAGCACCGGCGTGCCCTTCTCCCTGCTGCTGGACGGTCGCGTCTTCGCGTTCCGCAAGTGGCGCTTCCAGCGCCCGCATCACCACCTCGTGTCGAACGAGCCGGAGAAGCTGACCTATCTCTTCCCCTGGGACTTCGTGGTCCGCACGCCCCAGGAGGAGCGGAAGCTGGCATCGACGAGCGCCCAGGGCGAGGCCTCTTCCCCCGGGGCAGGGGTGCGCACGGAGGTGCGCGAGCCCAAGGACCACACCCAGCGCTTCACCGCCCTGCCCAAGAGGGCGAAGCGGCAAGGCTCCGACTCACCTCCCATGGAGACGAAGACCCAGGGGGCGCAGAAGGCCTATACGGTCAACTCGCTGCTGCCTCCCCCGGAGCTCTACGAGGCGCTGGAGGAGCTGGCGCCGGAGAGCCTGGTCGGCTTCGCGAGCGTCGTCGCCGCGCTGGCCCGCTGGATGGGGAAGGAGGGCCTGCGGCTGCCCTCCATCCGCCAGGTCTGGACCACGTCGGAGGTGCTGCCCCTGGATGGCGCGGAGGCCATCCGCCAGGTCTTGGATTGCGAACCGCTGAAGATCTACGCGAGCAACGAGTTCGGCTTCATGGCGTGGCAGGCGGAGAAGGACGCCCCGCTGCACGCCGAGTCCGACCGCCTGCATCTGGAGTTCCTCCGGCGGGAGGGCACAGGGGCGGCGAGGCCCGGCGAGCTGTCACGGCTGGTGGTGACGGACCTGTTGAACGACACCATGCCGCTCCTCCGCTACGACATCGGGGACGTGGCGCGCCCCTGCGCGCCCGTCGCCGTGACCACCACGCTCGCGTGCGCGACGTTGGATGGCCTGGAGGGGAAGGAGGCGGACCTGCTCCAGCCTCCGGATGGCCGCTCCGTCACGACGTTCCAGGTCCTGGGGGCCATCAAGGACCACCTGCCGCACGCGCAGTACCGCTTCATCGGCCTGTCCCCGGCGCGGTACGTGATGCAGTACGTGCCGGGCGTGGGCTTCGAGCCCGCGAACGTGGAGCCGACCACCGCCCGGCTGCGGGAAATCCTGGGGGAGGGCGTGGAGGTGCTCACCCATCGCGCGGAGGCCATCCGGCGGGAGCCCTCCGGGAAGCTGCGGCCCGTGGTCAACCTCGACCGGGTCGCGGTCGGTGTCCGGCGCAAGCTCGCGGAGCAGCTCGGGGTGCTCCACCTGCTGGCGCTCGACGGCGGGGAGGTGGCCCGGAGGGTGGTCGGCGCCGCGCTCGCCCGGGTGCTTCCGGCGTTCAAGGCGACGGGCGAACCGGACGAGTCGTTGGAGCTGTACGCGGACCTGGCCATCAGCTCCCTCCAGTTCGTGCAACTGCTGGCCACCCTGGAGAAGGAGCTGTCGAGGGAGATCGACGACGAGGACCTGCTCGACGCGGAGCTGGTCACCGTGGGCGACCTGGTCCGCTTCGTCGAGGGCCTCACCCGCGCGTAGGTCGGCGCCGTCTCCCGAGGAGTGAACGTCATGTCGAAAGCCCAGGTGACCTCCGTCCCGAAGCACTGGTGCAACTTCCTCTTCGACTTCCCCCGGTACGCCGAGCACGACGTGCCCAAGGCCGCGGCCCTGCTGGAGTCGGGGGCTCGGCGCGTGAGCGTCGTTCCCCAGCAGCCGCTCTCGCTGGTGACGCAGTCCCACAGCACCCGCGAGCCGTACCACGAGATTCCGGAGCGGCTGCTGGAGCTGTATTCCCAGTACCGGCCCACGCCGCTGCGCAGGGCGCGCGAGCTGGAGCGCCGCCTGGGGGCCAACGCCCGCATCTACTACAAGTACGAAGGGCTCAACGTGTCGGGTAGCCACAAGCTCAACTCCGCGCTGGCGCAGGCCTACTACTACGCGCGGGCCGGCATCGAGGAGCTGGTCACCGGCACGGGCGCGGGTCAGTGGGGCACGGCGCTGGCCCACGCGTGCAGGCTGTTCGGGCTGCGCTGCACGGTGTTCATGGTGGGCGCGAGCCTCCGCCAGAAGCCCCAGCGCCGCGCGATGATGGAGCTGTTCGGCGCCACCGTCCACGAGAGCCCCAGCGACGCGACGGAGGTCGGCCGGAAGGCGGCGCAGCGGGACCCGGGCCGGGTGGGGAGCCTGGCCATCGCCACCGGCGAGGCGCTGGAGGTCGCCCACGGCGGCAAGCGCGTGCGCTTCGCCGTGGGCAGCGGGGAGAACTGCGTGTTGCTGCACCAGACGCTCATCGGCAGCGAGGCCGTCGAGCAGATGGGCGCGCTCGGGGAGTTCCCGGACCATGTCGTCGCGTGCATGGGGGCCGGCAGCAACTTCGGGGGCGTGGGGTTGCCCTTCCTGCGCGCGGCGCGCGAGCGGGAGCGCTCCGTGCGCCTGCTGGCCGTGGAGCCCGCGGCATGCCCCAAGCTCACCCGGGGCGTCTACGCGCTCGACGTCAACGACTTCTCCGGGACCACGCCCATCAACCGGATGTACACGCTGGGCAGTCACTACATCGCGCCTCCCATCTTCGCGGGCGGGCTGCGCTACCACGGGACGTCCGCCTTCCTCAGCGCGATGCTCGCGGACAAGGGCTTCGACGCCATGGCCGTGCCCCAGCGCGAGGCGCTCTCGGCCGGGCTGCTCTTCGCGGAGTGCGAGGGCCTGTTGCCCGCGCCCGAGTCCGCCCATGCCATCGCGGGAGCGCTCGACCTGGCGCGGCGTGCCCCCGAGGAGGGCCCGCCACGCGTCATCCTCGTCAACATCAGCGGTCACGGGCTGTTCGACCTGAGCGCCTACGAGCGCCTGCGCGCCGACACCCTCGAGCCGGATTCCCCGAACGAGGCGCTCCTGTCGGAGAGCCTTCGCCACGTCCAGGAGTTCAACACGCGCGTCGCCGCGGCGGCCCGCTGACGCCCCCTCTCACCCAGGAGTCGGTCATGGAAGGCGAGGTCCTCCCGGCGGAGACGCCGGAGTTTCAGGCGGCGCGGACGTTCGGCCAGTCCCTGGGGGCGCCCCGTCCGGGGGCCGACGCGCAGGCGTGGTTCCGGGAGTCCTGGCGCAAGGCGGCGGGCTTCGGCCTCCTCGAGCTGCTCATCCCCGAGGGCGCCCTGGACGTGGAGACGGCGCTCTGCGTCCTGGAGGGGGTGGGCATGGGCTGCAAGGGGGGCGGCTTCCCCCTGGGGCTGGGCGCGCACTGCTTCGCGTTCTGCTCGGCGGTGCTGCGCTTCGGCGACGAGGCGCAACGGCGGCTGCTCCCGTCGCTGCGGGACGGCACCGCGATTGGCGCGCTCGCGGCCACGGAGCCGGGCTCGGGTTCGGACGTCATGTCGCTGCGGACGCGGTACCGGGCCGAAGGAGAGGGTTTCCTCCTGCGCGGCGACAAGTGCTTCATCACCAACGCGCGCGAGGCGGACTGGTTCCTGGTGCTCGCCACGCGGGACCCGCGTCTGCACTACCGGGGCATCAGCGCGTTCCTGGTTCCGCGCGACACGCCCGGGGTGCACGTGGGGCTGGATGAGCCGCGCCTGGGCATGCATGGCTGCTCCGTGGGCTCCGTGGGGCTCGACGAGGTCCGCGTGCCGCGGAGCGCGATGCTGGGTCCTCCCGGAAGGGGGGCGGCGGTGTTCCAGCACGCCCTGTTGTGGGAGCGTGGCCTGTTGGCCGGGTTCCACCTGGGGGTGATGCGCCGGCAGTTCCTCGCGGCGCTCGACTACGCGAAGACGCGCCGGCAGTTCGGGCGCCCCATCGGCGCGAACCAGCAGGTGGGCGCGCGGCTCGTCGACATGTTGACGCGCTACCGCACGTCCGCGCTGCTCGTGCGCGAGACGGCGGCCCGGCTCGCGACGGGCGCGCTGACGGCGGGCGAGGCCAGCCTCACCAAGCTGTACGTGAGCGAGGCGGCCCTCGCCTCCGGGACGGATGCCTTCCGCATCCACGGCGGGATGGGGTTCATGGAGGGCTCGGACGTGGGCGTCGAGCTGCGCGACGCGCTGGGAGGCATCCTCTATTCGGGGACCTCCGAAATCCAGAAGGTCATCATCGCCTCCGAGTTGGGGCTCGCCTGCTGAGAGGGAAGGAAACCGCGATGCATCCAGAGACCCTGTCGACCCTGCTCATGGAGGCCGCGTCCCGGTTCTCCTCCCGGACCGCGCTCATCACCCCGGCGGCGCAGTTGACCTATGGCGCGCTGCTCGAGCGGGCCCTGCGACTGGCGACGTGTCTGGTGGAGACGGGGCTGCGCCCGGGAGGCCGGGTGGCCATCTGCCTGCCGAAGGGGGTCGACCTGTCCGTCGCCATCTTCGGGACGCTGCTCGCCGGTGGCGCCTATGTCCCCATCGACCACGCGACCCCCGCCGCGAGGGCCCGGCTCATCCTGGCGGACGCGGAGCCCGGTCACCTCATCGCCACGCGCCAGGTCGCGGACGCGCTGCTCCGCGGCGAGGGCCGCGCGGGGGAGGGGTCGCCGCGCCAGGAGGTCGTGGTGGCGAAGCTCGCCGCTCCGTGGACCCGGGAGGTGGAGCGCGTGGCGTGGCGCGAGGCGCTCGCCCGGGAGCCGCTGCCCCAGGCGGCGCCCGTCCACGAGCACTCCATCGCCTACATCCTCTACACGTCGGGTTCGACGGGGAAGCCGAAGGGCGTCATCCAGGCCCACCGCGGCGCGGTGGCGTTCGTGGACTGGGGGGCCCGCCACCTCGGCCTCCGGTCGGAGGACGTGTTGTCGCAACACGCCTCGCCGTCGTTCGACCTGACCATCTTCGACTTCTTCGCGTCGGCGCGGGTGGGGGCCGCGCTCGTGCCGGTGCCGGAGTGGCTGTTCGGGCAGGTGGCCCGCACCTGCCGCTTCATCGTGAAGAGCGGCATCACCGTCTGGTATTCGGTGCCCTCCGTCCTGCTGCGTCCGGACGCGGAGTCGCCCCTGCGGGAGCTGGCCGGCTCCGCGCTGCGCCACGTGGTGCTCGCGGGCGAGGTGATTCCCAAGCCGGGGCTCCGGGAGCTGGCGCGGTGGCTCCCCGCGGGGTGCGGGGTGTCGAACTGGTTCGGCCCCACCGAGACGAACGTCTTCACGTTCCACGACATCGGACCGGACGACCTGTCCTCGCCAGGGCCGGTGCCCATCGGGTTGCCATGTCCCTATGCGCGCATCCGCCTGGAGGGGGCGACGCGGGAGGGAGACGAGGGGGAGCTGCTCGTCCACGCCCCCACGGTGATGGAGGGCTATCGCGGGCTGGATGCGCTCACGGCGGAGCGCTTCGTGGCGGCGCCGGAGGGGGGCGCGTTCTACCGGACGGGCGACATCGCCCGCTTCGAGAACGGCCGGCTCGTCTTCCTCGGGCGTCGGGATCGGCTCGTGAAGGTGCGGGGCTACCGCGTCCAGTTGGAGGAGGTCGAGCACGCGCTCCTGGGGCACCCGGCCGTGGTGGAGGCGGCGGCCGTGGTCTTCGAGGAGGGCGGCGTGGAGCAACTGGGCGCGGCCGTCGTCCCGAGCGGAGACGCCGAGGTGACCCTGGATTCGCTGCGCGCCCACTGCGTCGCGCGGCTGGCGCCCTACATGGTGCCGTCGAGGCTGGTGTGTCTGCCGGCGCTGCCCCGGACCCCTCGGGGCAAGGTCGACACCCGGGCCGTGCTGGAGCACGTGGCGCGAGGGGGCGCGCCCGCCGTGGAGCTGTCGTCACCCGCCGTCGAGGGCGTCTGAGCCCAGGGAGCGAGACGATGTTGACACCTCGGTGGGAGGAGGGCCTCGCGGGCCATGAGTTCGAGCACGACGCCCCCGCGCTGGGCCGGAGGAAGGTGGCCTGGGTGCGGGTGCCCTCGCGGCGCGCGCCCGCGGGCGGCTTCCCGGTCTGCTTCCTGCTTCATCCCTTCGGCGGAGACAGGCTCTCCTGGGCCCGTCAGGCGGGGGACTTCCTGGCGCATTTCGGCGAGGAGTGGGCCTTCGTCTTCCCGGAGAGCGGACGGCGCTGGTTCATGAATGATGTCTCCGGTCGGCGCTACGAGGACTACCTCGTGGAGGACCTCCTGCCCGCCGTCCAGGCCTCCTTCCCGGTGTCATGCGACGCGCGGCGACGGCTCGTCGGCGGGTTCTCCATGGGAGGGGCTGGCGCGGTGCACCTCGCGCTGCGCCACCCGGCGCTGTTCCCCCGGGCCTTCGCCATCGCCGGGGCGTTCTTCGCGTCCGAGCGCGAGGGGGACCCCTACGCGGCGCTGCGCGGAGGGGCCTGCATGATGCCGACGCAGCAGGAGCACGAGCGCGTCTGGGGGCCGCCGGGCAGCGAGGTCCGGCGCGTCTACGACACGGGCCGGCTGGTCGAGGCGGCGGCGGGGCAGGGGCTCACGCTGGCCCTGGAGGTGGGGACCGAGGACCATCCCCGCGTGGTGGAGATGAACCGCCGGATGCATCGTCTGCTCGTCACCACGGGGATGTCACATACCTATGACGAATGTCCGGGGGACCACGGTTGGGACTACGCGGCGCGCGCGGCCCCCCGGGTGCTGGGGCGACTGCTCGCGTCCGGGGGGTGACGACGCGGAGGCGGCGGCCGGCAGGGCGCGTGTTCTTTGGGATAGGTGCCCCGCGTGACACTGGCATGGGGACGCCGGGCGTGTTCTAGCGCCGGGCACCATGCGTTCGCAGACCCTCATCGTCCTCATTGGCTTGCTGCTCCTCGTCCCCGTCCGCGCCGTGCAGGCCCGGCCGGTCAGTTCGGAGGCGCAGTTCTGGTACGTGTTGTCGGCGCAGGGCCCCATCGCCGAGCCGTTCCTGTACTACCTGGAGGCGCAGCCGCGCGTCAGCAAGCAGGATGGCCGCGTCATCTTCCGCTCCGCGGGCGGCGTCCGGGCGCTGCACGACCTGTCGTTCTGGCTGGGCTACGCGTGGATTCCCCTCTGGGCCTGGGAGGAGGGAAACCCGTCCCTGCGGCAGGGCGAGAGCCGGCTGTTCCAGCAGGGGCTCTACACCCCCAAGCTCGGCGAGCTGAAGGCCACCGTGCGCGCGCGCTTCGAGCAGCGGTTCCTCCCGGGCACCACCGACGTCTCCCTCCGCACGCGCCTGTTGTTGCGCGGCGCCTATCCCATGGCGTTCGAATCGCGGTTGTCGCTGATTGTCTGGGACGAGGTCTTCTTCCACCTCAACACCGTAGAGGGAGGGCCGCGGACCGGCTTCGACATGAATCGCGCCTTCGTGGGCGCGGGTTGGAAGCTGGGGAAGCACTCCGCGCTCGAGGTCGGCTACCTCAACGTCTACACCCGCCGGCCCACCAAGGAGACGGATCAGCTCATCCACACCCTGTCGGTGGCGACGCCCTTCAACTTCATGTGAGCAGGGGACGGCACGGGCCGCGCGCCCGCCTGCCGGGCCGGGCCGGGTCGGACTGTCGCCAGCCCCTGGGGTGCACACCCTCCATCCAGGGAGGGATTCGATGCGTCTTCCATGGATGGCGGCAGTGGGCGCGTTCGCGCTCTGGAGCGGGGTGGGCCGGGCGGAGGAGCAAGCCCCCACCCGCGTCGACGGCGCGCGCCAGCAGACGGACGACGAGGCCTGCGAGCGTGCCGGCGAAGGGACGGGCGGGAGCGGCTCCTCGGAGTCGGGGTGGTTGAAGGGCGGCCCGACGCCGGACGAGCGGGATTCACCGGGGGACATCGAGCCGCACGACAACCGCGACTTCGACGCCACCACGGGCTCGAACACCGAGGACGACGCCACGGGGGATGCGCTGAAGACGCCCCGTGGTGGCGAGAGGGCGTCCTAGGTCAGGACGAAGTTCGCGTCCGGCTGGAGGGCGGGGGGCAGCGGCTCTCCGGCCAGCTCCAGCACGGCGCGCTCGATGGTGCGCGTCATCGCGTCCAGGGGCAGGTCGTTCGGCTCGGTGCCGAAGGGGTCCTCCAGCTCCGCCGTCACCATGTCGAGCGCGATGAAGGTGTACGACACGAACACGGACATGAGCGGCGTGGACCAGCCCAGGCTGCTGGAGAGCGTGAACGGGAGCAGCAGGCTGTAGAGGTAGACGGTGCGGTGCAGCATCACGCTGTACACGTACGGAATCGGGGTGGAGGCGATGCGCTCGCACCCGCCGATGACCTCCGACAGCCGGTTGAGGTTGTCGTCGAGCGAGGCGACCAGCAGCTCGCCCAGCCGTCCTTCCTGTCGCAGGCGTGAAATCTCCTCCGCCAGTCCTTGGAGCACCTGGGCTGGACGCTCGTTCGCGGTGACCACCTGCTCCCGCACGCCGGGGGGCAGCGTGTCGAGGGGGATGGGGCTGTGCCGCAGTTGGTGGTTGAGCGTCAGGGCCAGGGCGCGGAGCCGATCGCACAGCCGGCGACGCTCGTCCTGGGTGAGCGCGGGGGCGGGCAGGGTGAGCGCCTGCCGCATGAACGAGCGCGAGACGATGAGCAGCGAGCCCCACAGCTTCCGGCCCTCCCAGAAGCGGTCGTAGGCGGTGCTGTTGCGGAAGCCCAGGAAGATGGCCAGGGCCACGCCGAGCAACCCCAGCGGGCCCGGCTCCAGGCGGAAGCGCCAGGGCTCCAGCAACACCGCCACGCACGACACGACCAGGAAGAAGAGGAGGCGGGGGAGGATTCTCGGAACCACCGAGCCCCGCCAGACGAACAGCATCCGGAGCCAGTGGAGACGAGGGCGGACGATCATGCCGCCCCTCTATCACGCCCGGGCCGGCGTCACAGGGACTCGGGGGACAGGATGGCGGACACCGTGGGCACCAGGCCCGCCCGCTCGAAGGCCCGCGTGTCGGCGCGGCTCGAGGCCCCCTTGAAGCCGAAGCTGGAACGGCAGACGCATGGCAGCTTGTCGTCGTACTTCCGCGTCTCGGGGGCCACGTAGGCATTGAAGACGAAGCACATGCACTCGACGAAGGCCTCCGGGTCGCCCATCCGCCCCTTCGTGTACTGGCTCAGGTCGATATGGATGCACGGGTAGTCATTGACGGAGGAGACGCACGTCGTCGACGAACTGCTTGCAGCGCCCCAGGCCGTCCTCCCGCGGCAGCTCGTACAGCAAGCCATTGCCGGTCCACCGCGCGCGCGCGTCCAGGCGGCAGTCCGAGTGTTGGTGGTCGTCGCACAGGTCCTCCATGCACATCTCCGTGAAGTCGGTTTTGACCCGTGTTGGAAGTGTCTGTGTGAGCGTTCCCGTGGGGCGCGGCGGGTGTCTGGATGCGCGCGCAAAATATTCGTGGGATTCCGGTCTCGCGCGTCATCAATAAATTGCGTGTTCATACCCCGAGTGTGGATCTAAAAGGCCACGCCCTTTTCCCGGGCACCTTCACCAAGGGGATGGCAGTGAATCGACGATTGATATTGCTCCTGTCGGGGGTCGCGCTCGCGGCATGCAACGAACCTGGGGCGGACGAGGAGGGGCGCGCGGCGCCCTCCACCCAGGAGCAGGAATTGCCGGGGGACCCGCTGTGCAAGCTGCCCGCGGCGACCAACACGGTGCTCCCGGTGGGGGCGCGGCGTTTCCTGGGGCTGGCGAGCACGCGCACGGGTTCGGCGCTGGCCGCGGGCGACCTCGACGGTGACGGACGCATCGAGCTCGTCATCGGCGCGCCCGCGGTGGCGGGCTCGACGGCGCTGAAGGGCTACGTCCATGTCGTGTCGCTGGCGAGCCCGCTGGACATCAGCCGCTACAGCACGCGTTACGAGGGGGAGGCGGTGGGCAACCGGCTGGGTGGCGCCGTCGCGGTGGGTGACTTCGTCACCGGCGCGCGGCAGGACCTGCTGATGGGGGCGCCCGGGCACACGGCCAGCCAGGGCATCGCGTATCCGGTGGATGGCCTCACGCTGGGCGGCGGCGACAAGCCGTTGAGCGCGACGAACCCGCGGCTGCGGGGGGCGACGACGGCGGAGCAGGCGGGCGCCGCGCTCGCGGTGGGTGACATCAACGGCGACGGCGTGGACGACGTCATCGTCGGCTCGCCCTTCTACGACACGTCCACGACGTACGCGGACACGGGCGCGGTCTACGCCTTCACGGGACCCGTGACGCCATCCTCCAATGGTCAGCTCGGCAGCGCGCCCATCCGCGTGCTGGGAGGCCTGACGCAGGCCAACTACCAGGCGGGCACGTCGGTGGCCGTGGCGGACGTGAACGGCGACGGCATCAAGGACCTCGTCGTCGGCGCGCCCCGCTACGACGTGGGGGCCCTGACGGACGCGGGCGCGGTGTTCGTCTTCTTCGGCCCGGTGTCGGGTCTGCAGACCTTCGCCACGGCGAACCTCGTCCTGACGGGCGCGGTGGCGGGCGAGCTGACGGGCAGCGCGGTGGCCAGCGCGGGTGACCTGGACGGCGACGGCCTGGAGGACCTGCTCATCGGCGCTCCCGCGTCGGGGACGGCCGCGGGCAAGGCCTACGTGGTGTACGGCGGCACGGCGACGGCGTCGCCCTTCTCCCTGGCGGCGCAGCCGCGCTTCACGGGCGTGGCCCAGGACCTCGCGGGGACGGCCCTGCTCGGTCCCGGGGACATCAACGGCGACGGCTTCAAGGACGTGCTCGTCGGCGCGCCGGGCTACTCGTCCAACGCGGGCGCGGTGTACGTGGCTTACGGCGCGGCGACCCGCTTCACGGGGAACGTGTCGCTCGCGACGCTGCCGCGCTACGCGGGCCTGGCGGCGAGCGAGACCGGGCGCGCGTTGGTCGCGCTGGGGGACGTGGACGGGGACGGCTCCGCCGACTTCGCGGTGGGCTCTCCGGGCCTGTCCAGCGCGGGCGCGGCGACCCTGGTGCTCGGCTACGGCCCCCGCACCTGGTACGTGGACAACGACGGCGACGGGGTGGGCACGAGCGTGGGCTCCTCGCGCCAGTGCGGCGAGCCGGCCGCGGGCAGCAAGCGCGCGTTGATCGACGGCGACTGTGACGACACCCGCGCGAACGTCTACCCCGGCGCGGACGAGGTCTGTGAGGCCTCCGCCGAGGAGGAGATCGACAACAACTGTGACGGCCTGAAGGGCGACGACCCGGGGGCCAACCCGGTGAACGTGAAGACGTGGGTCCCGGACAACGACGGCGACCTGTACGTCTACTTCAACGCCGCGCAGCAGAGCTGTGCGCCGCCCGCGAGCTCCGGGTGGATCGACCTCAACACCAGCGTGGGCCTGGAGTGTGACCCCCCGCCCGGGAACCCGGACCCCGGCTTCACCACCGACAACGACCCCACCATCCACCAGTTCGCCCCGGAGGTCTGCGACGGCAAGGACAACAACTGTGACGGCGCCATCGACGAGGACCAGGCGCTCTGGCCGCCGTGGTATCCGGACTCCGACGGGGACGGCTACGGCCGGGACGCCAACGTCGTCCACGCCTGCGCGGCGCCGCCCCAGTACGTGGACAACAAGGCGGACTGCGACGACACGCTGGCCAGCACCCACCCCGGCGCGCTCGAGGTCTGCGACAACCGCGACAACGACTGCGACGGCAGCGTGGACGAGGGCGTGCTGACGACTTACTTCCGGGACGCGGATGGGGATGGCCACGGCGTGCCCACGCAGACCGTCCAGGCCTGCAGCATGCCCGCGGGCTACGCGGCCACCAGCGACGACTGCAACGACACGCCGGGCAACGGCGCGCTCATGTACCCCGGCCGCGCCGAGGTGTGCGACGGGCTGGACAACAACTGCAACTTCGACACGGACGAGGGCGTGAAGTCCGCCTTCTACCTGGACACGGACGGAGACGGTTACGGCAACCCGTATGTCTTCGTGATGGCGTGCACCGCGTCGGGGTACGTGACCAACAACCTGGATTGCGACGACAGCCGGCCGGGGACGCACCCCGGGGCGGCGGAGGTCTGCGACGGCCGCGACAACAACTGCGACGGCCGGGTGGACGAGGGCGTGCTCGGGGAGTGGTATCCCGACGCGGACAATGACGGCGTGGGGACGTCCAACGCGTCGTTCCGGGTGCTCGCGTGCACGGCGCCGTCGGGCTACGTGGCGAGCCACGCGGACTGCAACGACGGCAACGCGACGGTGAAGCCGGGGGCGCCGGAGCTTTGCGACCTGCTGGACAACGACTGCGACGGCGCCGTGGACGAGGGGCTGGCCACGACGAACTGGTACGTGGACGCGGACGGTGACGGCCATGGCCAGTCCAACGGGACGCCCGTGGCGGCCTGCGCCTCCCCGGGGCCGGGCTACGTGAACAACCACACGGACTGCAACGACGCCAACGCCCGCATCAACCCGGCGCAGGTGGAGGTCTGCGAGGTGAGCGGAGCCCAGGTGGACAACAACTGCGACGGGAACACGGAGAACGCCGTCGACGGCACCACGTGGTACCGGGACGCGGATGGCGACGGCTTCGGCGTGAAGACCCTCACGGTGAAGAGCTGCACGCGGCCCGCGGGCTACGTGGCCGTGGAGGGAGACTGCAACGACCTCAACCCGGAGGTGAACCCGGGCATGACGGAGCGCTGCGAGCCGGGGGCGTACGCGGACCAGGTGGACAACGACTGCGACGGGGACCGCAACGACGTGGACCCCGAGCTGCCGGAGAGTTCCGGCGGCGCGCCGCTCTGGTACGGCGACGCCGACAAGGACGGCCACGCGGGCACGGGCTTCCAGCTGCGCTGGTGCACCAACCCCACCAACCTGGTGGACCCCACCACCGGCAACGTGCTGGTCCAGGGCCACTACGTGTCCACGCTGCCGGATGACTGCGACGACACCAACAGGGGCGTCTACAAGCGGGAGATCTGGTACGAGGACCGGGACGGCGACGGCTGCGGCAATCCCGCCGCGGGCCGTGAGTCCTGCGGCTCGCCCGCGGGCTGCGGCTTCCCGTTCGTGCTGAACAACAAGGACACCAGCGACAGCAATCCGGCGGACTGCCGTCCCTGAGCGGGGTGCCCGCGCGCGCGGCCCGCGCCCGCGGGTCGAGGCCCTCCCCGAGAGCACATCCTCGCGGAGGGCCCGTGTCCCGGCCGGTGGCCTACAGGGGACCGAGTCCGGGAGAGATGATGGCGGCGCTGAACGCGTTCAGGCCGCCGTCGTAGACGAGCACGCTGGCGAACGCGCCTCCCCGGCCATCGTCGCGAAGCAACACGAGGTCCGCCCTCCCGTCGCCCGAGATGTCTCCCGCGTGGAAGGCCAGGGCCGTGGCGGGCGCCGCGAGGTGGGTCCGGACGTGGGCGTCCTCGAAGGCCTCGCCATTCCAACGCCAGAGGACGACGCGCAGCCGGTCCGCGTCGTCGCGCAGTTGCAGCAGCTCCTGCGTCCCGTCCGCGTCGGTGTCCCCCGTCAGCCAGTCCATCGCGTCCCAGGGCTCGTCGGTGAGGACCTCCCGCGTGGTCGTGAAGCGGGTGCCCTGGACGTTCTGATGGACGCGCAGCGCGACGCGGCCGTCCACGTCGCGCGCCTGGGCCAGGTCCGTGCGCCCGTCGCCGTCGAGGTCGAGCGCGAAGAACCTCGAGGCCTCGCTCGCGCCCTGGAGCCGGGACGTGTCGACCCAGCCATGCTCGTAGCAGGTGCCCGCGGCGTCCGGCTTGTGGATGACGAGCCGGACCTCGCCCGCGTCGCTCCACACCTGGAAGAGGTCGGTGCGTCCATCTCCGTCGACGTCGCCCGTCCGCCAGTCGAGGGCGTCCGTGCCGCCCGCCATGCGGCGCGTGGGTCCCGTCTCGTAGCCGAGGCCCGGGGTCGCGCGGTGGACGGTGACTTGGAGCAGCCCGGAGGGAGAGGGCGACAGCTCCGCGAGGTCCGTCAGGCCGTCGCCGTTCACGTCGACGGGCAGATACAGGAACGCGCGGGGATGGCCCCGGAGGGGGATGGGAGGACGTGGCTGGAGGCCCACGCCATCCGAGCGCCAGACGCGCAGCCAGGGACTCGCGGGCGTGCCCCCGACCTGGAGCACGTCGGTGAGGCCGTCGCCGTCCGCGTCACCCGTCAGCCACACGAGCGCCTCCGCCTCCACCTCCGTGGCGGTGAGGGCTGGCGCGCCGTTCTGGTGGAGGGCGCGGTTGACGCCGATGCCGAGCAGGCCCCGCTCGTCCCGAAGGTAGACGAGGTCGGGACGCCCGTCCGCGTCGACGTGCATGAGGGGGAGCAACCGCTGCTTCATGCCCGTGAACCAACGGGAGGGACCATGGACGGCCTGCGCACCCTCGATGTCCCGTCGTCGCAACCTCCCCTCGTCGAACGGAGGGAGGGGGAGCGAAAGGACCTGGCCGGAGGCCTGGACGCCCAGGTGCTCCCAGCGGCTCGTCGCGGTGCGGGGAGGGACGACGAGCGTCGCGTCGTCGTGGCGCGGGGGCGCGTCGTCCGGTGTCGTGGGGGGCGTGAGCGCGACCTCGGCGTGCGGCGGCCCACGAAGCGGCGCTCCGGCCGCGCGCTCGCAGTCGACGAACCCCGTGAAGCGCACGTCCGCATAGCGCTCCCAGGTATTCGCGAGGGCCTCGCGGACCGCGGACCTCCGCCCGGCGTCGCCGGGGGTGGACCAGCACACGGACACCTCGCGCCCCCGGGAGGGTGCGCGCTCCTCGCGGGGCGGGGACGTCGCGGGAGCCGTCTCGCGGAGGAAGGTCACATCGCAGGACATGGCGAGGCCGCATGTGACGAACAACAGCCGCTTGGCCCAGGGGACCGCTCGTCGGGGCATGTCGAGCCCTCCTGGGCCCTTCATGCCCGGCAGGCCGTGACCGCCGCGTGACGGCTGGGGCGCGCGGGAGCCCGGGCTCCGGTGCGGGCCAGCCGGGCGGAGCACGAGGGCCACCTGCGCGGTGCCGGGCCCACACGCTGGCGTGGGCCCGGGCGGTGTCCACGGCCGTCAGGGCGTGCAGCTTCCCGCGGGGCGGAAGGGCAGGGCGTACAGCTTGCGCACGCCGGAGTTGTCCGCCGCGACGAAGAAGACGTTCCAGCCGGAGCGCAGGTAGCCCCGGGGGCTGGAGGACTTGGGGCCGGGGGCGGGCTCGGTCAGCGCGACGGTGGTGACGCGCACGCCGTCGCTCACCCAGGGCTCGTCGCCGCGCGACAGGATCTCCACGCGGAAGAAGAAGTGGTCCTCGATGGTCGTCATCTCCTCGGGCGACGAGCTGCCCGCGCCGGGCTGCAGGTTGCCGAACAAGCGCGTCTTCACCGCGGTGCCGTCGCTGTCCCAGGGCTCCCGGCCATTGACGCCGTCGTCGGCGGCGAAGAAGAGCGTGTCGCCGAGCACCGTGAACTCGTCGGGATAGGAGCCCTGGGGACCGGGTTGGATGTCCTCGACGAGCCAGGTGCCCGCGGTCGTCCCGTCGCTGCGCCACAGCTCCATGTCATCGCTGCCGACGCTGGGGGTGGCGCTGAACAGGAGCGTCCCGCCGACGTCCGCCATCGCGTTCACGTCGCCGAAGAGCCCCACGGTCACCGGCGCCGCGCCCGCGTTCGACCGCATCAGCGACACCAGGCCGCCCGTGGTGCTCCCCGTGACGAAGAACAACTGGTTGTCCACCGGCACGAGCGGGGACACGAAGCCCGGGTCGCTCGGGATGCGCAGCAGCTCGACGGCGCCCGGGTCTCCGTTCGAGCGCATCAGGGACGTGAAGGTGCTGGCGACCCGCGCGAAGAAATAGAGCGAGCCGTCGCCGCCCAGCGTGAAGCCACGGGGAGAGGAGTCCTCGATGCCGTCCTCCAGGTCCTCGACCAGGAAGGTGCCCGAGGACGTCCCGTCGCTGCGCCACAGCTCCCGCCCGTGGATGGGGTCGCCCGCCGCGAAGTAGAGCAGTCCCTCGAAGGCGAAGAGTTCGTCCGGGAACGAGCCCACCGGGCCGGGCCAGATGTCGGACACCCTGCGGGTGCCTGCGGTCGTCCCATCGCTCACGAACAGCTCGCGTCCGGCCACCGGGTCGTCGGCGGCGAAGAACACGCGGTCCCCCACCTGGGTGAACTGCCCGGGATTCGAGCCCTGGGCCCCCGGGTACAGGTCCACCAGCATTCGGGTCCCCGTGCCCGGGCTGCCGTTGCTCACCCACGGCTCGTTGCCACGCGTGCCGTCGTTCGCGGCGAACACCAGCCCTCCGATGCTGGGCGCCATGGCCTTCTCGTAGGGCACGGGTTCGACGGGGGTGACGCCCGTCGAGACCGCCGTCCGCGAGCAGAACTCCCAGGCGCTCTGCAACGGCGTCTCATCGGGGCGCGCCGGGTCGAACGGGTCCGAACGCGACGAGCAGCTCGCGAGCGTGCACACCACCATCAGGGTCCAGCGTCGGTATCGCATCGGGCCTCTCCTCCGTCAGCGCGAGGGCGTGTTCGCGCGCTCCGGAGCCCAGGCCACTTCGCGCCCCCGGACAACGGTCCCCGGGGCGCACGCGCCGTCGCGCAGCGGTCACCTCCCTGGACGCGAGGGCCGCCGTCTCGCGCTGCGCGCCCCCGCGTTGGCGTCGGGCGGGCGGGGTGTGTCATGACGCCGGAGGATTCGAAGACGCGCACTTCCAGGGAGTCCCCATGTCCACGTCACGACGCTGCTCCTTGCGGGCGCTGGCCCTCCTCGTCACGGCCGGCGCGTTGCTCGCGGGCTGTGAGCCGGAGCCTCCCGGCGCCGAGCCTGTCACCCAGACGCAGTCCAGTCCCCTCCAGGCGTCGCTCGCGGGGGACACGTCCTGTGTCTGGGGAAGCCCGGACTGCAACCTCTGCGTGCCGGATGTCCCCGCGCGCTTCAATGCCTTGCGGGACCACGGCGAGGTCCTGGGCTTCCACCGGGGAGGCTTCGACTTCAACGTGGCCTATCCGGGAGGCAACCACTGGCAGGGCGTGCAAAGGCTGCCACGTGACGCCGGCCGCATCCTGGTCCTGTCCAAGCGCGATGACCGCGCCGCGGGCAACGTGGGGCACGTCGTCCACATGGTCTCCCGGAATGGAGAGGGATTGCGGTGGCGCTCCAACCGGCTGTCTCCCACCATCTCCCAGCCGGAGGACACCGCGCCGCCCGCGAGCGACCGGGCCGTGACGGCGCTCCCCCTCGTCGACGGCTACGCGCATGGCGGGGGGATGCAGGCGGTGGGCAACATCGTCGCCCTGCCCATGGAGCAGGGCCCGGGGGCAGGCCGCGTCGCCTTCTATGACTTCAACACCAGCCTGGCGCCGAGCCCCTTCGCCTTCGTCGAGGGCCTCTCCTCCGATGCGGGCACCGCGTCCCTCACCCGGCTGTCGGACCAGCGCTACCTGCTCCTGCTGGGGCAGTACGACGCGAAGACGCTCGAGGTCTTCCGCTCGTCCGAGACCGACCTGCGCTCGAGCGCGAACCGGTGGGTGCGCGTGGACACGTGGCAGCAGGGAGAGCTGGTGTCGGGACAGTGGGGCGCCTTCCAGGGGCTCACCTTCCTCACCGACTGCAACGACGGCCAGTTGTACCTGGTGGGGACCTACCTGAAGGGCAGCGAGGACCACGCCTTCCTGTACCGGGTGGACGCGTCCGGCCACCTGCGCATCGAGCAGGTCGCCTCGAAGCACCTGTACTGCACGAACGATGGACCCCGGCAGTGCAACCTCGACGCGGCGGGCGGCGTCTTCGTGGGGCCGGACCGCAACCTCGTCCTCTACGCCACCGAGCACGCCGACGACGGCCCCTCCGGGTCGGTGAAGATGATGGAGTTCCGGAGCATCGTCCCCAACGTCGGCTGCGGCGTGGACCTCGCGCGCGCCTACGTCGACTTCTACGACGACTCCGACTTCAGCGACCGGGGCTTCATCTTCGACTCCGTGGACCGCGACCTGAAGAACTGGGCCCGCTTCCAGGACGTGGACGGCCTCAACGACAAGGTGTCCGCGGTCCGGTGGTGCATTCCCCTCGGCCACCGCGTGCGGCTCTACCAGGACTCGAACCACGCGGGTGGCTACAAGGACCTCGTGGGCGATGGGACGGCCCGTGAAGTCAACCTGAACACCTGGAGTTTCGGCGACAAGACCTCCTCCGCGCGCTGGCTCGCGTTCTGAGGGGGCTTGTCGGTGCGAGGAAACCTTCTGATACATTCTGACGATAACTCTTCATCCTCCTCGTACCGACATCCGAGCGCCCCATGAGCATTCGCCGTACCGATGGATCGAAGCCGGCCGTCCTCTCCACCTCGAACACGACGGCGGCTCAGCCCAAGGCTGCGGCGAAGAGCGCGAACGTGGCCGCGGCCCGGGTGAAGGACGGGTTCGGCCCGGCGGCGAAGACGACGGACCTGGCGCGCGCGGAGCAGTCGCTCCAGTCGCTGCCGGCGCCCGTGGGGCGGCTGTCCCTGGAGAGCAAGGAGGCGCAGGCCGCCATCCAGACCGCGGTCGCGCACCTGACCCCGGCGCCCAAGGCGTCGACGCAGGGGCTGCGCGGGGGCGTGCAGTACCCGGCCTTCGTCCCCAAGAACGTCGAGCGTGACGAGCTGGGGATGACGCACGTGCGCCTGGACCGCCAGCACGAGGGCGTGAAGGTCTACGGCGAGCAGGTCGTCGCGCACCTGGGCAAGGACGGCAAGGTGTCCACCGTCACGGGCGACCAGACGACGATTCCCGCGGGCCTGGGCGTCCAGAAGCCCGCGCTGTCGAACGCGCAGGCGTTGGAGATCGCCCAGAAGGACTTCGGGGTGAAGCCGGACCGCCAGCCGCACTCCGAGCGCATCATCTACAAGGACGCCTCCGGCGAGTACCACTCCGCGTACCGGGTCGAGGTCGCCAACGTGAACGGCGAGGAGGACCCGCGCCGGATGCACTACTTCATCGACGCGAACTCCGGTGAGGTCTACGAGAAGTTCAACAGCATCGACGGCTTCAAGAAGTGCCCCTGCGCCACCCACGGCGGCGTGGGTGAGACGGCCGCGGCCCAGGGCAAGCCGGCGAGCGCCGCCGCCAGCCCGGACGTGAAGGTCTCCTCGACCAAGAAGGTCCCCATCCCCGACCAGGGCACCATCACCTCGAAGGTGAAGGTGGGCGCCGACGTCACGGTGGACAAGCTGAAGCTGTCGTTGGACATCGCCCACTCGTTCAAGGGCGACCTGTCCGTGACGCTGACGAGCCCCTCGGGCAAGAGCGCGGTGGTGCACAACCGCACCGGCGGCAGCGCGGACAACGTGAAGGGCGACTTCGACCTGAGCGCCTTCGCGGGCGAGAAGGCCAAGGGCGAGTGGACGCTGACCGTCAAGGACAACGCCAAGAAGGACACCGGCACGCTCAACCGCTGGGACCTGACCATCACCCCCAAGGCCACCACCCCCACGCCCACCGACCCGACGACGCCGTCCACCGGCAAGGCCGACGACACCTCGCTCTACAGCGGCAAGGTGGACCTCTCGACGAAGAAGAACGCGGACGGCACGTACTCGCTGGAGGACTCCACGCGCGGCAAGGGCGTGGCCACCTACGACGCGCGCAACCAGGAAGAGGCCAGCGGCCAGACGCAGATCAAGGACGACAACGACATCTGGGGCGAGGCCACCGACCCGCAGCGCAACCAGGCCGCGGTGGACGCGCACTACGGCGCGGCGATGACGTACGACTTCATGAAGAACATCCTCGGCCGCGACTCCATCGACGGCAAGGGTGAGAAGCTCGTCTCCTACATCCACGTCAGCGAGAACTACGTCAACGCGTACTGGGACGGCGAGAAGATGAGCTACGGCGACGGCGACGGCGTGGACTCCGGTCCGCTGACCGCGCTGGACATCGCGGGCCACGAAATCTCCCACGGCCTCACCGAGCGCACCGCCGGCCTCATCTACCGCGGCGAGTCCGGCGGCCTGAACGAGGCCATCAGCGACATCATGGGCGCGGGCGTGGAGTGGTACGCCTCCACGAAGAACCCGGCCGTGAAGTTCAACTGGACGGTGGGCGAGGCGGCCTGGACGCCGACCAACGGCGACCCCAACGACGGCCTGCGCTACATGGATGACCCGACCAAGGACGGGTACTCCATCGACCACTACAAGAACTACCCGAAGCAGACCGAGGTCCACGGCTCGAGCGGCATCGCGAACAACGCGTTCTACCTGCTGGCCAACGGCGGCAAGAACCGCACGTCGCAGATCGAGGTCAAGGACGGCATCGGCATGGACAAGGGCCTGAAGATCTACTACCGCGCCCTGGCCCACTACATGACGCCCAGCACCACCTTCGCCCAGGCCCGCCAGGCGACCATCAACGCCGCCACGGACCTGTACGGCGCGGACTCGGCGGAGGTGAAGAAGGTGAAGGAGAGCTGGACCGCCGTCGGCGTGAACTAGTCGTCCCGCATGGCCGGCGCGCGGGCAAGGAGGGGCGGGCGGGAAGTGCCTCCGCCCGGGCCCGCGTCGCCGGTGAGCTTCCCTCCCTGACACGCGCCACCGCGCGGCCGTGGGTCACCGCCTCGTCCCGAGCGCGGCCCCGGCGCGGTCGCCGTCTCCCCCTGCTCCTGGCGTGGGTCCACCCGAGCCTCGGCCCGGTGTGTGTCTCGACCCCGCCTCGCCGCGAGGTCTTCCCGGCGTCTGGACTGCTCCACGCGTCGGAGATGACGGGCCCCGGCGTGGAGCCCGCCATTCCCAGACGTCGTCAGCGTCTCACGGCGTCGAGCACTTCGTGGCGCACGTCCAGTTGTTCACGCAGCAGATCTTCCCATCCGCGCAGGTGATGTCGCCACAGATGATGGGCTCATCGGAGCCGATGCGGCAGCCCGAGTTGATGCAGTACTGACCCGAGGGGCACTGGCTGTTGCTCGTGCAGTACTGCACGCCCTGCTCCACCGTCCCGGTCTGCACGTCCGTCGAATCCGTCTGCGCACCGCCGCAGCCCGCGAGGACGGACATGCCGAGGCCCGCGAACGCCATCATGATTCGGAAAGTCTTCATGCTGTTGTCGACTCCTGGTTGGGGTTGAGGTCGACATCCTGTGTCTATTGTTTCCCAGAGACAAGACGAAACCGGGTTGCTGATGCCGGTGCTTGCGATTCGAGTCGTAATCGCGGGGGTCGCGATATTTTGCTTGGGTTTGATTCGCGAACATGGGACAACGCCAGACGTACCGCGGGATTCGCGATGCGAGCCGATGTCGCCGGGAGGGGCCGTGGGCGCTATGCTGGGCAGAACGCCCATGCCGCCCTCCCAGACCGAGTCCTACCTGCTCGACTACCACCGCCGCCTCGCGGGAGTGACCTCCCGGTGGCTGGCGAACTCCCCCGTGTTGTCGGGGGGCTCCCGCTTCTCTTCCACCTACGACCTCCTGGCGGACGCGGTGCCCGCGGACCCGGGGCCCCGGAGGGTGCTCGACCTGGCCTGCGGCGACGGCTATCTGCTCGAGCGGGTGGCCCGGCGGGGGCTGCCAGGGACCTCCCTGGTGGGCATCGACATGAGCGCGGACGAGCTGTCGCTCGCGAAGGCGCGGCTGGGGGCGACCGCCACGCTCGTGCAGGGGCGGGCGCAGGCGCTGCCGTTCGACGCCGCCACGTTCGACGTGGTGCTCAGCCACCTGGCCCTCATGCTGATGGATGAGGGGGAGCGGGTCCTCGCGGAGCTCCGCCGGGTGTCGAAGCCCGGCGGCCGGCTGGCCGTCATCGTCGGCGGCACGCCGGTTCCCGGCGGCGCGGTGGCCCTGTTCAAGGACCTGATGAAGCCGTTGATCGCCGCGGAGCCCGCGCCGCCCCTGAGCCTGGGGGACCGTCGCTTCCGCGCCGAGGCGGGCCTGCGGGAGCTGTTCGGCGCCGGCTTCCAGGACGTCTCGGTGGAGGCGCTGGAGGTCATCGACGACGGGCCGCCGGAGCGGGCGTGGGAGTTCCTCTCCGCGACCTACGACGCGGACCAGCTCCCCGCCGCCACCCGGGCCGCGCTCGAGCGCTCCTTCCTGGCGGAGGCGAGGTCGCTCGCGCACGACGGGGGCAACGTGGCGTGCCGCTGGGGCATGTACCGCGTCCTGGCCACCATCCCCTGACGCGGGGGTCGGGGCGCGAAGCATTCGTCGCGAGACGTTTCAGGATGGGGGGAGCAGGTTCGTCCGGGGCGCTGTCGTACACCCCTGGTGTCTGCGTGAGCCCTCCTTCCTTCTCCCCGTACGAGAGCGCCGAGCCCGCCTTCCTGGTGCCCAGGCCTCGAGAGCAGACGCCCCGGTCGGAGGTTAGACTCCCCCGATGAACTCCAGCCCATCGAGCCGGCCGGCCGTCGTCGTGGCGGAGCTGGGGCCCACCAACACCGGGAAGACCCACCGCGCCATCGAGCGCATGCTCGAGTACGAGACGGGCATGATGGGCCTGCCGCTCCGGCTGCTCGCCCGGGAGGTCTACGACCGGGTGACCGCGCGGGTGGGCGAGGGCCGGGTCGCGTTGATGACGGGCGAGGAGAAGCGCCTGCCGCCGCGCCCCGACTACTGGATCTGCACGGTCGAGGCGATGCCGACCGACCGGGTGGTCGACTTCCTCGCCGTGGATGAAATCCAGCTCGCCGCCCACCGGGAGCGGGGCCACGTCTTCACCGACCGCCTGCTCCACGCGCGTGGGCGGCGGGAGACGTGGTTCCTGGGCGCGGACACGATGCGGCCGATGGTGCAGTCGCTCATCCCGCATTCCACCGTGAAGCGCGCCACCCGGTTGTCGCAGCTCCGCTACGCCGGCCGCCGCTCCCTCAAGAGCCTCCCGCCGCGCTCGGCCGTGGTCGCGTTCTCCGCCGACCGCGTGTACGAGCTGGCGGAGTCGCTGCGCCGCCTGCGTGGCGGGGTGGCGGTGGTGCTGGGCGCGCTGTCTCCCCGCACGCGCAACGCCCAGGTGGCGATGTACCAGTCCGGCGAGGTGCAGTACCTCGTGGCGACGGACGCCATCGGCATGGGGCTCAACCTCGACCTCCACCACGTGGCCTTCGCGGCGCTCTCCAAGTACGACGGCGCCGAGCAACGCGACCTCTACCCGGAGGAGCTGGCGCAGATCGCCGGCCGCGCGGGCCGCCACCTGAACGACGGCAGCTTCGGCACGTTGAGCACGTTGTCGGAGCTGCCGCAGGGGGTCGTCTCCGCCATCGAATCGCACCGCTTCTCCCCGGTGCGGCGGCTGGTGTGGCGCAACGCCGCGCTCGACTTCTCGAACCCGGAGGCGCTGCTGGACTCGCTGGCCCGGGCGCCTCGCGACAGCGCCTTCGTCCGGGTGGAGCGCGCGGACGACTTCGACGCCCTCAAGGAGCTGTCGGCCGTGCCCGCCATCCGGGACATCGTCACCCGCCCGGCCCTGGTCGAGCTGCTGTGGCAGGTCTGCCAGATTCCGGACTTCCGCAAGGGGCTGCTCGGCCAGCACGTGGCGCTGCTGCGCGAGACGTTCCTGCAGCTCACCGCGGGGGACGGGAAGCTGGCGCCGGCGTGGTTGGCGAAGCAGGTGTCCCCGCTGGACGACGTCTCCGGTGACATCCACACGCTGATGGACCGGCTCTCGGCCATCCGCATCTGGACGTACATCAGCCACCGCCAGAGCTGGCTGCACGACGCGGAGCAGTGGCAGGAGCGCACCCGGCACATCGAGGACGCGCTCGGGGACGCCCTCCACGAGCGGCTCGTCGAGCGCTTCGTGCAGCGCGCGGCGCGCCGGAGCGCCCGTCGCTTCGTCCGCGCGGCGGCGGCGCAGCCCGCGTCGGACAGCCCCTTCGCGCGGTTGGGGCAGTTGCTGGGAGAGTCGTCCACGGCGGACGGCGTGATGACGGAGGAGCAGTTCGTCCAGCGGGTCGACGAGTCCGCGCACGACACGTTCGAGGTGGACCCCGTGGGGAACATCTCCTTCGAGGGCCAGCCCCTGGGGCGGCTGGTGCGAGGCAAGGACCGGCGCTCGCCGCAGGTTGCCCTGGCGGAGCCGGAGGTGTGGACCGGTGGCGCGCGGCGACGGCTCGAGCGGCGGCTGGTGGCGCTGGCGCGGGACCTGGTCACGGAGGCCATGGGCGGCTTCCCCGCGGAGTCCCTCATGGGCGCGGGACATCCTCCGCCCATGCGCGGGCTCGTCTACCGGCTGGCGGAGGGCATGGGTGTGATTGCCCGGGGCGAGGCGCGCGAACAGTGGGCCCTCCTGGACGACGAGTCGCGCGCGCGTCTGGCGGCGCTGGGGGTCCATGACGGGCATCGCTTCGTCCAGGTCGAGGCGGCGCTGGCCCCACCCGCGCTGCAGCGGCGCGCCATGTTGACGACCCTCTTCCTCCAGGGCGTGGCCCCGCCGGGAGTGCCCCGGGAGCCCGTCCTGGAGAGCGCCGCCTTCGCGGGGCGCGACGCGCGCGCCTTCGGGTACGAGGTGCTCGGCACGGTGGCCCTGCGCATCGACCTCGTCGAGCGCCTGTGCGAGGCGCTGCGCCATCCGCAGGGCGCCCGGCAGGTGCATGCACTCACACAGGAGCTGCGGCTGGAGGGCGGCGTCCGCGCCCGGGTCCTCCGCGAGCTGGGGGGCCCGCCCCAGGGGGCTCCCGGAAAGAAGCGGCGCCGCCGACGCAGGGGGCGAAGCCCCGTCGAGCAGGGGGGCGCGAACAAGCCGCCCGCCCACCCGGGCCCGCGTCCGGAGGGCGCGCTGGCGACGAAGCCCGGCGCGAAGGCCTGAGCGCGCCGTCGCGCCCACGGAGCCGGGCACGGCCGTGTCCCTGGACGAACTGCGTGAGGGGCACGGCGCCGCCGAGGCTCAGGCCATCTTCTCGCGCAGGTACGACTCCAGCTCCGAGATGGCGACGCGCTCCTGGGTCATGGAGTCGCGCTGGCGCACGGTGACGGTGTCCTTCGTGGCGGCGTCCTTGCCGTCCCCGAGCGTGTCGAAGTCGACGGTGACGCAGAACGGCGTGCCGATCTCATCCTGCCGCCGGTACAGCTTCCCGATGGCGCCGGTGTCGTCGTAGACGACCCGCATCGCGCCGGAGGACTGGAGCTGCCGGCGGATGCCCTTGGCCACGCCGACGATGCCGGGGTGGTTCTTCTTCAGCGGCAGGACGGCCACCTTGATGGGGGCCAGGCGCGGCTTGAAGTGCAGCACCGTCCGGTAGAACTCGTCGACGACGGGGTCGACCTGGCCGCGCAGCTTCTTGGCGACCTCGATGCTCTCCGCGCCGGGCATGGACAACAGGCCGGTGATGGAGGCCAGCCGCTCGCCGAGCGCGCCCGCGATGCGCTCTCCCTCGGCGATGAGGGCGTGCTTCGCGTCCGCCGGGAGCTTCTCGTTGCGGCCCACGGACTTGAGGAACGTGCCCAGCGCCTCTTCGATGGGCTTGAGCCGGTCCGCCGGGGCGGGCTTCACCTGCTCCTCGTCGTACGCCTCGCTGAGCACCGCGAGCACGCCGCGGTCGACGCCCGCGGAGGGCTCGATGACGAAGGGCACCACGTGCTGCTTCGTCTCCGGGTCGAAGTACGTGAGCTTCTCCGTGCTGTGGGCGTTGGGCGCCACGCGCGCCTTCAAGCCGAGCGAGCCCTGGTCCTTGCTGTGCGAGCCCAGGTCGTAGTCCGTCCGGTTGGCGATGCCCTCCAGCTCCTCCAGCCCGTGGGGGAAGCGGTACAGCAGGTCGACGGTGGCCTTGGCGTAGTGCGCCAGCTCGTTCCCCTTCTGGTGGTAGGGCTCCAGGTTCTTGCGGGACAGGCCCACCGACAGCCACCAGTTGATGCGGTCCTCGACCCACTTCTGGTGCCAGGCCTCGTCCTCGCCGGGCTTCACGAAGAACTCGATCTCCATCTGCTCGAACTCACGCACGCGGAAGATGAAGTTGCGCGGCGTGATTTCGTTGCGGAACGACTTGCCGATCTGCGCGATGCCGAAGGGCAGCTTGCGCGACGTCGAGTCGAGCACGTGCTTGAAGTTGAGGAAGATGCCTTGCGCGGTCTCCGGGCGCAGGTAGGAGAACGACTCGGGGTCCGGCACCGGGCCGACCTGGGTCTTGAACATCAGGTTGAAGGGGCGCGGCTCGGTCAGCTCCGTGGAGCCGCAGCTCGGACACTTGCCGGCGATCTGGTCCGCGCGCCAGCGCATCTTGCAGCCCTTGCAGTCGACCATCGGGTCCACGAAGGTCTCCTCGTGTCCCGAATAGCGCCAGGCGAGCTTGTTCATGAGGATGGCGGCGTCGATGCCCTCCATGTCCTCGCGCTCCCAGACGTTGGCGCGCCACCAGGCGAGCTTCAGGTTGTTCTTCAGCTCGACGCCGAGCGGGCCGTAGTCGTACGTGCCCTGGAGGCCCCCGTAGATCGCGGAGCCAGGGAAGATGAAGCCCCGGCGTTTGCACAGGGACACGAGCTGCTCCATCGTCTGCGCGGCCATCGGCGTGCTGCTCCTTCGTGAGCGGTGGGGGACGCACCGTACACGGTTCGCCTGGGGCTGACGCGCGAGGGGGCCCGGGTGGCCCGTCCCCGTCCGGCAGGTGTCGTACGGACCGTGTGGGCGGCTGTGGGCTCTCCGCTCGCGAACACCGCCCACCCCCGGAGCCGGAGCCCCGGGGGCGGGGAGAGGGAGGTCAGGGGGCCTTGCGCACCTGGCTGACCAGCCAGTCCTGGGCATCGGACCGGGCCCAGAAGGTGTCCCAGCCGCCGTGGCCGCCGGAGGGGTTGACGGTGATCATGAGCTCGCCGGAGTAGCCGGCGCACTGCTGCAAGCGCATCTGGAAGCCGTCGTAGGGGTTGGTCCAGTTCCAGGCGCTGAACGTGCCGTCATCCGAGTTGCCGGCGGCCCAGATGGGGAAGGCCTCCAGCACGCAGAGGGGAGAGGGGTTGGGCGGGAAGTAGGCCTGCGGCATCGCGCCGGCGTAGGTCGACCGGTAGTAGGCGAGCTGGTCGTTCACGCCCGAGGCGCCGGAGGACAGGCCGGTCAGCGTCACGCGGTCCGGGTCGGCGCCGTAGAGGGTGATGGCCTCGAGCACCAGCGCGTGCACGTTGGCCGTGTGCCACCAGGTGTCCAGCGGCTGCCCGACGCGGGGGCCGTTGGGGGCGATGACGATGCCGGGGAAGGTGTCGACGAGCGCCTTGCCGGGGAGGAGCTGGCGGATGAAGCCCTCGGGGCTGCTGCCCACCTGCGTGTGGTCCGACGTCAGCGTGGAGCCGCCGCGGCCGTGCAGCGTCAGGACGAGGGGGTACTTCTTGCCCGGGACGGTGCCGTAGTCCTTGGGCAGGAACACCGCGGAGTCGTACGTGCCGTTGCGGTTCCACACGTGGAGCTTCCCGGCGCGCGGGTCCGCGGACGGAATCGCCGCGTTCACCGTGACGCTCACCGTGTCCGCGCTGGTGGAGCCGCCGTTGTCCGTGGCCGCGAGCTGGAACACGTAGGTGCCCTGGGCGAGGTCGTTGGCGCTCGCCGTGGCCGCCGTGGCCCCGGAGAGGGTGGCCGTCGTCGGACCGGAGACCTGGGTCCAGAGGTAGCGGGTGATGGTGCCGTCCGCGTCCGTGGCCGACCCCTGGAGCTGGACCGAGTGGGTGGGCAGGGTGATGGAGAGGTCCGCGCCGGCGAAGACCGACGGCGGCTGGTTCGTCAGCGTGCTCCCGAACACCTGGAACTCGCGCACGCGGCAGAAGTTGTCGTCCGCGCCCGCCTTGCACAGGAGGCGCACGTAGCGCGCGCTCACCTGCTGGGGCAACGTCAGCGTCCAGGCGGGCAGGGTGTTGCCGGTGATGCTCGCGCCGGGAATCACCTGCCAGGCGTCCGTGAGGTTGGCGCGATAGACGATGTCGAAGGAGACCATGCGGCCGTAGGTGTCGTCCTTGCCGGTGTACAGGGCGAGGCGGTCCACCCGGTACTGGGCCTGCAGGTCCACCTCCAGCCACTCCGGATTCGAGGGCAGCGGGTTGACGGCCGAGGCCCACCGGTCATCCGAGGCGATGTTGCCGTTGAACGCCTTGGGGTGGCCGAACAGGTCCGGGAAGCCGATGGCGTTCACCGACGAGGCCGAGGACGGCTTGTTCAGGGCGACGTTGGTGGACTGCGCCGCCGCGGAGAGCGGGAGAGACAGGAGCAGGGCACTCAGGGTCGGGAGGGTACGACGGGGACTCCAATCCATGGGGACTCCTTTCAAGAGGGGGGTTCCAGTCTTCACGGGGGTGTTGTGGTTTCGTAGTTCAATCTCGTGTTCCATTTGTTTCCGTGGATGTAGTTGCAATTTGGTTGCTGAAATTCGCGAGGATGGATACGAAGCTGCGGAAGTGGCCGGTGTGCGTCCTGGAGGCCGCCGCCGTGGCGGAGGTGGCGGTGGCGACCCGGGTGGCGCCTCGGACTCGGGCGGAAAAAAGGGGGGGAGGTCGGCTTTCGTCCGGGGCCGTGCCCGCCTGAAGATGGCGCCATGTCCCGCGCCCCTGGCCTCCGTCTCCTGCTGCTCGCCGCGTCCCTGCTGTCGTCGCCGGGGGCCCTGGCCGCCGGGGGCGGGGTCGACGCGCCGGTGACGCTCCGCTGGAAGGTGCCCCCGGCGTCGCTGGGCTACGAGTACACGGCGGAGAGCGTGGCCCCGGAGGGCAGCTCGATGCGGGTGGACCTCTCCAGCATCAAGCTGCGGGGTGTGCCTCCCGCGAAGCGCCAGCAGATGCTGGAGCTGCGCCAGCCCACCGAGTCGGCGATGGCGCTCGTGTTGTCACCCCAGTCGTCGGGGAGCGTGTCCGCCCGGTTGGTGGTGACCCGGGTGCAACTGCCCAAGACGAAGCCGTCCTCGAAGGAGGCGCGTGAGGTGGCGCAGCGGATGAAGGCCATGGAGGGGACGGTGCAGGTGCGCGCGACGCTCACGGCCTCGGGGCTGGTCACCAGCGACCTGAAGCGCGAGGAGCGCAACCTGGTGGCCCTGATGGTGGAGCTGCCCTCGCGGCCCGTCTCCGTGGGCGACGTCTGGACCCACAGCGCGGACCTCCTCGACATGGGGAAGCGCTGGAATGGAAAGGGCGACACCCTCAACCGCGTGGAGCTGGTGGCCCTGGAGCGCGAGGCGGAGGGCCGCACGGTGGCCGTCATCGACTTCACGCTCGCGGAGCGGCACGCCGGCCGCTACGAGGACCCCTCGCTGCTCAAGCCCATCCCCGCCACCATGGAGATGGCCTACGTGGGGCGCGGCGAGTTCCTCGTCGAGGAGGGGCGCTGGCGGCGCGTCGCGGGGCAGATGTCCACCCGGACGAAGGGCGTGGTGTCCGTGGACTCCGCCCAGCGGTTCGTCATGGTGCCGCTGGACCCCGTCCCGCCGGAGGTCCTCTCCGCGCAGTGAGCCCGTTCGTGTCGGTCCGGTGACGGGGGAAGGGGTACCCACCAGGTGTCGCCCCAAACCCGTGACTGTCGTTGGGGCGCGTGGCCATGGGCTTCATCCGCGCGCTCACCTAGAATCCAGGCTTTCACGGCTGAGGGTACTCTCCTGGACCTGGCGACACTGAACAAGCTGCTGACGGTTGGCGTGCAGAACGGGGCATCGGACATCCACTTCCGGCCGGGGGATCCACCCATCTACCGGGTGAATGGCGCGCTCAGGCCGCTGAAGATGGAGAAGCTCCACGCGGACCACACCCGACAGGTGGCGATCCACGTCGTCTCGGACCCCGCGGTGAAGGGGCAGATCGACACGCTGCAGGAGTGTGATGCCTCCTACAGCCTCCCGGGCGTGGCGCGCTTCCGCGTGAACATCTACCGGCAGCGCGGCTCGCTGGCGTGCATCCTGCGCATCATCCCGGATGAAATCCCGACCATCGACGGGCTGGGCCTGCCGCAGGTGTTGAAGAAGATCGCCGGCAACGAGCGCGGGCTGGTGCTGGTGACGGGGGCCACGGGCTCCGGCAAGAGCTCCACGCTGGCGTCGATGATCGACCACATCAACCGCACGGAGAACCTGCACATCCTCACCATCGAGGACCCCATCGAGTTCATCTACAAGAACATCAAGTCCTCCATCTCCCAGCGGGAGATCGGCCCGGACACGCGGGGGTTCGCGGTGGCCCTGCGCGCGGCGCTGCGCCAGGACCCGGACGTCATCCTGGTGGGAGAGATGCGCGACACGGAGACCATCGACATCGCGCTCAAGGCGTCGGAGACGGGGCACCTGGTGCTGTCCACGGTGCACACGACGGACGCCTCGCGGACCATCAACCGCCTGGTGTCCGTGTTCCCCGCGGAGGAGCAGACCATGGTGCGCATGCGCCTGGCGGACTGCCTCAAGGCGACCGTGTCCCAGCGCCTGCTGCCGCGCGCCAGCGGCAAGGGCCGCACCGTGGCGCTGGAAATCATGGTGCAGACGAAGACGGTGGAGCAGTACATCCGCGACGACCGCGCCAGCGAGCTGAAGGACGTCATCGAGAAGGGCCGCGACATGTTCGGCATGCAGTCCTTCGACCAGCACCTGACGCAGTTGTACCGCGAGGGGCTCATCACCCTGGAGACGGCCCAGAGCGCCGCCTCCAACCCGGCGGACTTCCAGCGCGCGCTGGAGTTCGACTGACGCTTCGCCCGCGTCCACCCGGAGCGGGAGCCACGGTGGCCCGCTCCGGGGGCAGGGGGCGTCAGAAGAGGAAGTCGGTCGTCAGGAAGTCCGACTCGCGCCGGGTGAGGATGGACTGGACGAGCGAGGTGTTGTCCGGCGTCGCCTTGGCGGCCACCAGCGTGCGGATGGAGAACACGCGCAGCGCGTCCGCGACGGAGAGGGTGCCCTCGGCGGAGTCCTTGCGGCCGTTGAAGGGGAACGTGTCGGGGCCGCGCTGGCACTGGCAGTTGAGGTTGATGCGCCCCACCTGGTTCGAGAACGCGTCGATGAACCGGCCGATGCGCGCCGAGTCCTTGCCGAACAGGCTCAGTTGCTGGCCGAACTCCGACTCCACCACCAGGCGGATGGCCTCCTCGTCCTGGTCGAACACCATCACCGGGATGACGGGGCCGAACTGCTCCTCGTTGGCCAGCCGCATGTCCCGCGTCACGGGGTACACGACGGTGGGGGTGTAGAACGACAGGGCCGCCTGTCCTCCCGTCGCGTTGACGATGCGCGCGCCCTTCGCCAGGGCGTCGTCCACCAGGCCCTGGAGGAAGGTGGCCTTGCCCGGCTCCGGCAGGGGAGTGATGGCCACGCCCGGCTCCCACGGCATGCCGGGCTTGAGCTTGTCCACGGCGGCGGTGAACTTCTCCAGGAACCGGTCGACGATGCTCCGGTGCACCACCAGCAGCTTGAGCGCGGTGCAGCGCTGCCCGTTGAAGGACAGCGTCCCGGTGACGCACTCCTTCACCGCGTTGTCGAGGTCCGCGTCCTCCAGGATGATGGCCGGGTTCTTCGCGTCCAGGCCCAGCACGGACTTGAGCCGGTGGGGGCGGGGGTGCATCCGCTTGAGCTCGCTGGCGCCCCGGTTGGTGCCGATGAAGGCGAACAGGTCCACCTTCCCGCTCTCCATCAGCGCGCCCACCGTCTCCCGGCCCTTGCCGTAGATGATGTTGATGACGCCGGGCGGGAAGCAGTCGCGGAAGGCCTCCAGCAGCGGGCGGATGAGCAGCACGCCGAACTTCGCCGGCTTGAACACCACCGTGTTGCCCATGAGCAGGGCGGGGAACAGGGTGCTGAAGGTCTCGTTGAGGGGGTAGTTGTAGGGCCCCATGCACAGCGCCACGCCCATGGGCGCGCGGCGGATCTGCGCCATGATGCCCTGCTCCTGCACGAAGCGGGACGAGGTGCGGTCCAGCTCCTTCAGCGCGCGGAGGGTCTCCACGATGAGGTCGATGGTGCGGTCGAACTCCTTCTCCGAGTCCGGCTGCGTCTTGCCGATCTCCCACATCAGCAGGTTCACCACCGCCGTGCGCTGGGCGCGCATGGCGACGAGGAAGCGCTCCACGGCCTCGATGCGCTCGGCGACCCGCATCGTGGGCCAGACGCCACGCCCCAGGTCGTACGCCTTCACCGCGGCGGCCAGCGCGTCGAGCGACTCGCGCGAGGTGAGCAGCGGCGTGGCGCCGATGACCTTCTGCCGGAGGCCCTCCGGGGTCTGGACGTAGACCGGGCTCTGCACGGGGTTGAGGTCGCCCGTCCAGGTGCGCAGCGCTCCGTCGACCAGGTACTCACGCTGCTCGAGGTAGGCGGGGAGCCTCACGCCAGGGGGGACCTGCTCGTCGGTGGGGAAGAGGTCTGCCAGTGCCGTCATGAGGGCTCCTTTTAATGGGAGTCCTCGCCGGGGGCACGACTTCCCACGCGCCGGCCCGACCCCACGGACCGGGCCGGCGCGTGCCCCCCTCTGCCTCGACCGCTACCCCCCGCAGCGGTTGAAGTTCTGATCGACGTAGTACTGGCAGCAACCCGCGTAGGCGCCCAGGCACACCTGGGTTCCGAGCGCCTGGGTGGCCCAGGCCGAGGCGGTGGAGTACGAGCCGGCGCAGGCGTCCGCGCACAGCGTGTTGGAGATGGACGAGATGGTGCCGTCCAGGTTGTAGCAGGTGGTCGCGTGGGCGCGGGCGTACACGTTGCACGGCTCCTGCTGCGGCGGGGGCGTGGAGGACGACGTGCTCCAGACGGTGCTCAGGTACACGCGGTCCGTGCTCTGGTCGATGCCCGCCCAGCGCGAGCGGGGGCCGCTGTTCCACGTGAGCGTCAGGTAGTGGCGCGCCTGGAGGGTCGAGTTGTAGCTGACCTTCCACTCACAGCCCTCCCAGGGCCAGATGCTGCAGGACTTGAACTTCGTATAGAAATACGCGGTCGAGTCGAAGCCGGCCGCCAGCCCCACCGCGCGGAAGAACACGGTGTTGTCCTTCGCGCCGCTGTAGGAGCCGTACCAGTAGTCGGTGATGCAGGTGGCGGACTGGGTGGCGGTGGTGCTGCAGAAGTTGCTGCGGAACCACGCCTTGTCGCCCACCCAGTCCCAGGTGTCGTTGAGGCTGGCGGCGGCGGGGCCGCGCTCGGCGTTCAGCGGCGAGGGGCCGTCGGGCAGCGTCTCCGCGGCGCGGCCCACCTCACGCGCGGCCTCGCGGGCCTGGATGATGCGCGCCATGGCGATGCGGCCCTGGGCCTGCACGAGCGCGGCGGGGACGTCCTCGCGCTTCGCGCCGGGGACGTGGGAGAGATAGAGGTCCGCCAGCTCCTTGGCTTCGGTGTCCTCCTGCATCGCCGCCTGGAGGTGGGCGGCGTCGCGGTCCATGTGGCCCGACTCCGCGACGACCACCTCGCCGGGCGCCGTCTCGATGAAGCGCACCGTGCGGGTGTCGCTCAGCTTCAGCTCGTGCAACAGCGTTCCCGGAACAGCGGCCTCGGCCGGCGGGGCCTCGGTGGGGCTCGGGGCTCCGCAGGCGGTGAGCAGCAGGCTGCAGAGGGCGGACGACAGCAGGGCCCTCGCGCCGGGGGCGCGGGGCAGGGCACGTTGTTGCGACATGGCGAAGGACTCCTCGGTCTGGGCTGCCTCCCCTGAACGGGCCTCGCCAGAAGTCTTCGGTCGGCGTCCACGACGGGCCGCGGCGCTGGACGACACCTGACACGGATGTCATGGGACGGACGACGCCAGGGCCAGGGGGCCTTTGGAAACCCCTGGAAATACCAGGAGTCTGGGTTGGCTCGCCCGTTGCTCAGGGAGGCGCACCTGTTCACTCGTCCCAAGGAGCAACCCATGAACAACTCCAGGTCCTGGCTCGCGGTGGTCGCGGCGTTCGCATTCGTCACCTCTGGCTGTGATGACGGCGATCCGCCGGAGGCGAAGAAGGTCGCGGACATCGCCGCGGGCCGGTCGGCGGAGGTGGTGCGGGGCGTCAGCAGCAGCCTGCGGAAGGCGAGCGGCGCGACGTCGCTGGAGGGGCTGGACGACACGCTGGCGCTGTTCGGCGCGGGCTTCGCGGGCGTGCCGCTGCCGACGCTGCCGGTGGGGACCGACGGTTCGTCGCTGGCGGTCATGTTCGGCGAGGACGAGACGGACGCGCAGGCGGAGCGGCTGGCGAAGTACCTGCGCGAGCGCGTCTTCACCGAGGCCAACGTGGAGTCGACGGAGGGCAACTCCACCGTCTTCCGGCTCGAGGGGGCGCAGGTCTGCACGGATGGCTGGGGCAGCGCGGACGCGGGCTGTGTCCGCTTCGTGGACGACACCCAGCTGCGTGTTCGCGCGACGAGCCTGGGGGGCGACGCCCTGGAGCTGGAGCTGCTCATCGGCGCGAAGAAGGCGGACCCGCTGGCCCTGCGCTTCCTGCCGAAGGTCGTCTCGCTGGTGCTGGACCTGGGCGGGCTGAAGGGCGCCGCGGAGCAGCTCGACCCGCAGGTGGCCGCGCTCCTTCCCAAGGTGATGGTGGGGCAGTTGGAGCTGCGGGTGACGAAGGAGGCGGAGGCGCATTGGATCCTCACCAGCGCCATCCTCGAGGCGCTGCGGCTGGAGCTGGGCGTGGAGGGCAGCACCTTCGCGTTCTCCTCCGCGCGGTCGGAGGCGCTGGCGGAGCTGGAGGTGGACGCCGCGGCGGACCGCGTGCGGTACGCGCTGGACCTGAACACCACGGAGGTGCGCCTGCCGTACTCGGGGCTGGCGCCTTCGCTGCGTGGCAAGGACTGGACGGTGTCGCTGGCGGGCCTGTCGTACTCGGTCGAGTCCACCCCGGACGCGAAGGACTTCACGGTGAAGCACCTGGGCCTGGGGAATGGGCAGAGCTACGTGGGGCTCGGCACCGACAAGCTCGTGACGCTGGACCTCAACTCGCAGTCGGGTCGGCACTTCGACCTGACGCTGACGACCGACGCGAACGGCCTGCCGTTGGTGAAGGTGCAGCCGGAGTTCGACCTGGTGGCGCGCTTCTTCCTGTCGCCGCTCGCGGCCGACGCCTCGATGGAGATTCCCGCGGCGTATGCGGACGCCTCGTACCGGCTGCGCCTGAGCGGCGGTGAGGGCGGACCGAGCCTGCGCGCCGTCCCCGCCAACAGCGCCACGGGCTTCAAGGGGGGCATGCAGGTGGTGACGGGCGGGCTGCAACTGTCCGCCGGGGACGTGCGGGTGGAGGTGGGGCAGGGGCAGTGCCTCGTGGCGACCACGCCTTCCTCCGAGGGCTCGTTGCTGACGTACCTGGGGCAGGGGAGCTGCGAGTAGCGCCGAATCGTCTTTCGCAGTCGTGCGAGGGCCGCGCCCATTCCAAGGGGGGCGCGGCCCTCTTCTTTTCGGGCCCTCCACCACGGGATGCCGCGCCCTCTGGCGGCGCTTCACGGAAGCGGGCATGGAATGGATTGCTCGTGAGCGCGCGAGGGGCGTCAGTGCCAGGCGGTCATGCCGCGTCGCGGCGTGCGGGACACGATGTCTGGGTGGGGCGGGAGTTTGGCTATGCTCCTGGTGGCCGCGGACTCGCGCCGTGGCCCTCCGGGGGGAGTGCCATGCGGAATGCCTCGCAGTGGCTGTCGATGGTGCGACTGTGCCTGGTCTCGGGTGTCTGGCTCTGGAGCGGCCCGAGCCTCGCGTTCGAGCGGACCCTGAGTCTCCAAGGTGATTCGGCCGCCATCGCCCTGTTCCATCCCGACGACCTCGCCCCTCACCAGACGGAGCCTCAGCGCTGGCCGTGGCTCACGTTCTCCGTCCAGCCCGACCTCGAGGCCGGCAGGCTCGTCTGTTTCGAGAGCACGCTCGACGGTCCCTTCAAGGTCCGTGTCACGCAAGGAGGACTCACCGCGAGGGAGAAGCGGTGGAAGCTGGCGACCTGGACCTTCCGCCTGGAGGTCCAGCACGGCCGGGTGTTGCTCGACGGCGCGGAGAAGCTCCCACACGGTGAGCATCCCGAGCCGCTGCCGCCCGAGAGTGACCCGCGCTGGCTCCCCGTTCCCAACGGGCGGTATCGGGTGACGGTCCAGTCCCTCCGGTGGAACCGCGAGCCCGGCGCCCTGGCGCGGGATGGGACTGCGACGGAGCGGGCGTTGCCGGCCTTCGTGGTGCGGCTCGAGCCGGTGGCGGACTTCGGCAAGGTCCCCGCCCAGGGCGCCATGCCTCGCTTCGATTTCGCGGCGGAGCCGGCGGTGGCGCGCGTGCCCAGCGCGGCCGCTGGCAACCGCTTCGACGAGTGGCGCAGCACGCTGCCCACCGCGGGACAGCGGGTCGCGGTCCTCGTGGAGCCGGAGGTGCCCGTGGTGCCGTCCTTCGACGCGACGTGGGCGCTGACCCCAGAGGTCGCCGCGTCGCTGCTCTCCGACGTCCCCGGCAAGGGCATCAAGCCTCGCTACGTCGTCGTCATCCCCTCGCTGGATCGCGCGCACGTGGGCGTGTTGGCCTCGGTGGGGACCGTGCCGGGTTCCGTCGGTGGCGAGGCTGGCCAGGTGAACTTCAACGCGGATGCGCTCGTCCGGCTCGACAACCTCGAACAAGAGGGAGCGCGCCTGCTCGCCACGGTGAAGGCCTTCGAGCGGCGCAAGGGCCCCGTCGCGCCCGAGGCGCTGACGGAGCTGCGGTCCACCTTCGCCGGATACGCGGCGAGGGATGCCGCGTACCGGAGTCGCGGTGCGTTCGCCGGCTTCGAGGCCCGGTCGTTCCAGGAGATGGACTCCCCCGAGGGGATGTCGCACTTCCTGCTTCGCTACGTGCCGATGCCTTCGCGGACGCGCTGGGAGGTGTTGCTCCTGCCGACCTCGGAGCGGCTGCACCGACTGCAAGCGCTCCTCGGCGCGACAGGAGGCATGGCGCGGACCGACGAGCCCTGACGGGAGCGACGAGGCAGCGCCTCCGCCCGCACGCTCAGCTCCCGGCGATTCCAGACGTAGACCAGCCGCCGCTCCAGCTCCTTCCAGTCGAAGGTGACCTGTCCGCGCTCGCGAGACCGCAGGTCGAGGTGGACGCCCAGGCGCGTGTCGGAGCGCGTGCCCGCGCCGACATCCGGGAAGACGAAGGCCACGGCGTCCCGCACCGCGGCGCCCAGGTTCATGAGGTCGAAGTGGCCTCCCTCGAGGACCGCTTGGGAGGGCGGCGGATGGGGCTCCGAGATTCGCTGAGGCCCCGCCCGACGCGCGGTCATCCGTCCGGGGCTCCCTCGCAGGTAGCGCAAGGGGCCGCCCGTGGCCTCCTTGAAGAAGTAGGGCACGTCGAGCCTGCGCAGTTGTTCCTGCTCCTCCGCGCTGAAGCGCGCGCTCCCCGAGCGCCGTGACGCCTGCTTCCTGGAGAGCAACTGGTCATCCAGCGCCTCGACGTAGTCCGTGGTGGCCTTGACCAGCACGCGGACCCGGTGGCCCGCGACGTTGCGACGCAAGAAGGCGGTGACGCGAGGCCGCTCCATCAGCAGGAGCGCCCACAGGTCGAACATGCCCCTCAGATACGAGGGCAGGTAGGCGCCGAAGCCGATATGGCCGCGCGTGTCTCCGATGACGGAGCGCGCTTCCTGGCGTCCCCAGGGCTCGCGCCTCCTGCGCAGTTGGAGGCCTCCGGAGGGGGTCTCGAAGAAGCACGTGGAGGGGCCGTCCGCCGCGCACCATCGCGCCAGCCGCTCGAGCCCCACATGGTGGTTGCCGTGTTCCTGGACGTCGGAGACGAGGCCCGTCTCCGGCAGGCGACGCAGGGGCGAGAAGTACAGCTCCAGGTCCACGGGGTAGAGCAGCGGTCGTCGCTCTCCGGGGCGCTGTCCCACGAGCAGGTTGCCCGCGTAGAGGTCCGCCACGCCCAGGGCGAAGCAGGCGGCGCTGAGGGCTCCGGCGTCGTGCCAGAAGCGCTCCGCCGCGCGCGGCTCGAGTCTGCACCCCTCCAGTTGCCTCCCGGCCGCGGACCTCAAGACGCCCCATCGCCGGGGTCTCGGAATCCACTCATGCCAGGCGTAGTCGCGCCGGTCCGCGCCCCGCCCCGTGAAGATGCGCATCGTGGGGAGACACACCTTCCCCGCGGAGGGGGGCAGTGCATTGAGCAACTCGAACAGCGAGCCCCGACTCCCCGAGCGACGCTCCGAGAGGAAGAGCGCCTCTCCCCCGGCGGGGCGCGGCTTGTAGGCCACCGCGCCTCCACGCCGGAATTGGACACGCAACACGGCCTGTCGACCGTTGTGCGTCTCGTCGGGGTTGCTCCAGAGCCCCACCACGGGGCCGTCATAGCCATGCTTCCGGAAGAGCCCCGCCCGGACGTCTCGCGCCAGACGCTCCAGGAAGGTGGTGAAGAAGGCCTGGAAACCCTCGCAGAGGCGGCGAGGCTCCTCGGGGGGCTCGCTGGGCGGCGAGGCCGCGCACACCGAGAAGGCCTCGCGGAGCAGGGCGCCGAACAGGTCGGCGTTGGTGACGCGCAGGACGCTCCTGGCGAGGAGCCCGGGATGGCGTCGCGCCAGGTCCCCGCATGCGTGTCCGAGCGACTCCACCAACTCCACCCACGGATGGAACGCCGGTCTGTCCAGGACGCCGCGCAGGCGCGAGGCGTCATCCGCGCCAGCGAGTCGTCGTGAGGGGAAGAGGACGCCGTCGGGCCCGCGCTCGACCACGGGAGGGAACAGCTCTGCGCCCCGGCCTCGCTGGACGGCTCTCAGCAGGGCGCGGGTATACGGGGGCAGGGGGGTGGCGCGCGACGGGCGTCGCCTGGGCAGCGCCAGCAGCAGGTCCGCCTTGCCCGAGGTCGAGTGAGTCATCCGCCGTGAAAGACACAGGCGCGAATCGACCGAATCGATCCGCGCCCGTGTTCAGACGGCGAAGCGCGGCGAGCGGAGCGTCGCCCGCCGGCTCCGCTGCCGTCCTAGACGCAGTAGATGGCCCTGGAACAGGTGGCGCGACCCTTGGTGGATTGGGGAAGTGTGGTCTTCTCCATCGTCTCCATCAGTTGGGTCAGCTTCTGCTTGGCCTGCTTCGACGACCGGGCGTTCTTGGGCTTCGTCTTCTTCGCGGCAGCCATGGCACTCCTCCGTCGTGGTGTAGGGACAGCTTGGATAGCGTCGGCTGTTCAATCCCTGTCGTCAATGCCGGGTCGTCATGCGCTGGCATCCGCTCGGGCAATCGCGCGGCAGGCTTGAAGCTTTTCCAGGACACTGCGCATTCCCTCACGCGTTGCGGCAAGGTGGGTGTCGTCGCGACGTGTCTTGCGTTCAGCGCGAAAGGCCTCGAGCAACGTTCCGACCTGGGCCTCGTGGCCGGTGTTGAGCATGGAGAAGAACCTGGCGAGTGCCTTTCCCCCACCCGAGCCATGCCAGACATGGCCGTTCGCGGCGCAACTCCAGTCTCGGGGGCCCCGCTGCTCGAAGAGGATGGAGACCCCCGGCGCCACACGGACGAGTGCTTCATCCCCGAGTCGTCCGGCCGGAGCGTGGGGCGGTACGGGCTCGAATCCGCCAGCGGAAGCCCGCTTGAGCCAGGCGGCCTGGATGTTGAGCCGGGCCTCGCGGGGGTGACTCGCGTCACGGAGGGCCGACAGGGCCTCCGTGAAGGCGGCGGGCAACGACGCGGAGAGGCGTCCGTCCCGGGTGAGCGCGCCACGCGTCAGCATGGGCGCTGGCCTCCGGGGAGGTCGTGGGGCCCGCGCCCGGGAGGGCCCAGCGCCCATCACATCCTGGACGGAATAGAGCGGCCGGTGCTCGGTGATGGGAATGCCGATGTTCAAGCTGGTGGTGACCTGGGCGCCGACGCTCTCGCCCACGTGGTAGTAGGTCGAGGGCCAGTAGAGGATGTCGCCCGGCTCGACCTCCGCGGCGAAGGAGCTCGCCAGATAGGGGGCGTAGTCGAGCACCGTGGAGACGTCCTCCTTCCAGGGCCGCTTCTTCCAGAAGCGCATCCGCTTGCGGCCTCGCAGCGCGAAGAGGAACGTGGTGAAGCGGTCCAGGTGGACACCCACGGGGCTGTGCTCGTAGTTGCCGTGGAAGAGCGTGGTGATGCCTCCCGTGAGCGGCAGGCCGACGCGCCGCCAGAGTCCGGAGAAGAAGTCGCGCTCCTGGTCCCAGAGTCCGAAGGCGGAGGCGTGCAGACGGGAGAGGATGAGGGCATACCGGCGCCCGTCGAGCAGGGGCGCGAGCCGGGCGTCGTACCCGTCGAAGCCGCCATCCTCGGCGCGAGGCAGCCACGGGGCGAGCACGTGCTGCTTCATCTTCTCCACGGTGACGGTGACGTCCGACCGGGCCTGGGGCGCGGACCCATCCTCCAGATGAGGTCGGGACGCCTCCGTCGCCGCTTCGAAGATGGCTTCGAAGGTGAACGGGGCTTCGGCGGGTTGGCGGTACAGCACCGGCTTGCGGTTCCAGTAACGCCTGACGAAGACATCCCAGTCGAAGCGGTGGGCGACCTCGATGGTGGGCATGGGTCAGCCTCCTCCCTGGCGGACGACCTGAATCCCTCTCAACTGGTGGAGGCGCCCCAGCACGGTCCTCAGCTCGGCGCGCTCGCGGCCCCGCTTCGCCGTGGCGCACAGGGCACCGACGGTGGGCGGCTCGTCGTCGTCCAGGGCCTCGAGTAGCCTCCGGGCCTGGGACGTTCCGAGTCCGGGGAAGACATGCCCATGCAGGGCCCAGATCCACGGCCCCGTTCGTTCCCGCATCCGAACGAGGTTCCCCCGGAGCTGGCCGCGCACGTGCTGCGCGTCCGTCAGGGGCGCTGGTGTGTCGGGTGCGGGCGCGGGGTCCAGGCCACACGCGCTCACGCGGCGGGCCCAGACGATGCGCAGGGCCTGCTGGAGGTCCTGTTCGCGGGCCAGGGCGCGCAGCGCGTCCGCGGTCCGTTCGAGGAGCGGGATGCGCGGGGCGCGCGCGGTGTCCGCGAAAGGCAGGTAGGGCACCTCCTCGTCATGGGCGAGCCGGTCTTCGAGCAGGGACAGCAGCACGTCCTGGACGACCTCGGTGGGGTGGCTGGCCTGGAGGGGAATCGCCAGGCGGACCGCCATGCATTCCTCCAGGGACTCCACACGATGGAGCTGCCTCGAGGGGAGATACAGAAGTTGTCCCGCGTGGGCCGTCAGCGGCGCGTCACCGTCCGCGTGCGAGACGAGGAGCGTTCCGTGGAGCACGAGCAGGAGGACCGAGTGATGCTCGCGGCGCGCCAGTCCTGGCGGGGGACGGTGGCCCTGCCCCACGAGGAGCTCACAGCCGATGGGGAGGACAGGGACCCCGACCCGTTCGAGCAATCCCCGGAGGAAACCTCGCAGGGTGTTCCAGCGCGCGAAGTCGAGCAGGAAGGGTTGTTCGACGAGCAACTCGAAGGGCTGTCCCCCGAGCCCGCTGGCCGCGCGGCGCAGATAGTCTTCGACGCTCGCGTCCTCTCGTCCGGGCAACAGCGTGCCCGGTCCGGTGAGCTGTCCATCCGCGACGTGGAGGCGGACATCGGGCAGCGTCCGGAAGCGCGTGCCGAAGCGGAAGGGTGCGCAGAGCTCGATGAGGGCGCGGAACGTCGCGTCGGTGGGGAGGAGGGGTGCGCCGAGGGACAGGGTCGTGGGCGCGCGCTCCCAGTGGCGACGCACGAAAGGCTGCCAGTCCACTCCGCGGCTCATCGCTGCTCCGGTCAAGAAGGCGGGAAGCGCTGTCTGAGCTTGCGAGCGTAGAGGCTCAAGGAGGTCAGCTCCATCTGTTTCCTCCTCGCGTCGACCGTGTCTGGCTTTTCAAGGGGATACGGAACGAGCACGCCCTTCACCTCGCGGAACTTCGTCCCATAGCGCTGTTTCTTTCCAGCACGCAGCAGGACGACATCGGTGAGGTAGGCCACCTGTCGCAGGGGGACGTCCCCTCGGGCCGCGGCCGCGCGGAGCATTCGCAGACATCGTCGCTGGAACGAGGGTGCGCATTGCGAATGCTGGAGGAGGCGGCACGCGGCCTCCGAGGCGGCCGGGCCGACCAGGGTTCGCCCGGGCCAGCCGTGTTCGGCCACCACCCGCCGCAGCCACGCGACGCCCGCCGCGTCCAGCTCCGCCAACTGGCGCGAGAGCTTCCGGTCCTTGAACCGCGTCGCGACCCAGGCCTGCCGCAGCGTGCTGTCGAGACGGTCGAAGCGCAGCAACTGCTGGCGAAGCTCCCGCCCCGTCGCGGTGAGGACCGGCGCGCGGCGAGGGGGCGCCGCGCTCGTTCTGGAGTCACGTCGGGGCATGGACGCGGGACCTCGAGGGCTCGACCCTAACGTGCTCCGAGCCCGCGAGGCCACCGGTCCGCCCTGCGCGGATGGCGCCCGCGAGGCGGTCCTACAACGAGCCGGTCTCGTAGCTGGAGGGGGCATCGACGTGGAAGGCGAGGTTCACGTCGCGGCTCTCGCCGGGCGCCAGCTTCACCTTCCAGGTCGCGATGCCATCCGCGGCGTCGAGCGCGTAGCCCGTGGTGGACTCCGGCTCCACCTCCACCTTCACGTCGTCCAACTCCGAGATGGGGATGTGTTCGGACAGCTCGACCTGCTCGGCATCCTTGCGCAGGTTGGTGAGCTGGAAGCGATAGACGTAGCGGAAGCGCTTCTTCCCGCCGAAGAGCCCCTCGGGGCGCGCGACCTCCTCGACGGCGACGCGCTTGACGCGCAGGGTCTCCTCCAGGCCGAAGGTCAGCTCGAAGGGCGCGCCCTGGGCCACACGCGAGAGCGCCTGGTGCCCGAGGAAGCCCGTGTCGCGGAAGATGCTCACCGGGCCCGGAAGCAGCGGGAACGTGGTGGTGTTCGCCAACCGCGCGACGCGGAACACGACGGGATGCAGCTTGGGCACCGTCCGCCACGAGAAGCTCGCCTTGAGCCGGTGTTGGCCGAGCCGCACCCGCACGGCGCTGCCGTCACCCGGCACCCGCGTGGTCCCCTGGGCCTCCCATTGGACGGACAGCCCCTGGGAGGTGACGCGCAGTCCCTGCCCCTCGGTGGCGTCGTCCTCTGCTCCCGCCTCCGCGTGTTGTTGTGCCTCGTCGCGACGCACGAGCACCTTGCGCTCCTTGGGCCGCTTCGTGGCGGACAGGTACAGCGGCGTCACCTCGGGCGGCGTGGCGTCCTGCCGCGGCAGCGCCGTGGAGAGGAAGAGCTTCGCGCCCGTCCAGTCCTCGCCCGTCTCCTGTCGCACCGTGGCCAGGGTCGTCAGCTCGACGCTGCCGTCAGCTTCCTGGGCGCGGGCCTCGTAGAGCGGCGTCCAGGACGTCCCGCCCACCAGGTACGTCAGCTCCACGCGCGCATGCGTGCCCTCGGGGCAGGACAGGCGCACCTCGACGCGCAGCTCCCGCTGTTCACCGAGTCGCGCCAGGCGTTGGAACTCCGCTGCCACCTCCTCGCGCCGTTGGTCGAGACCTCGTTGCTTGTCCGCGACGTCGCGCGCCTCCTTCACGGCGCGCAGCCGCACGTCCATCGCCGCGTCGAAGGAGGCGTCCCACGCGCGGGTGTCGGGCTTCGGGCCGGTGAGCTCGTTCGTGACGCGGGTGACGGCGACGTTCGTGTAGCCCTGGGCCAGCCGCTCCAGGTCCTTCGCCTGCGCCTCGGCCGCGTCCAGGCGGGACTGCTCTTCGTCCAGCACCAGCTCCCGCTCCTCCCACCGGGTCCGCTCGGCGGTCAGCTCCTGGGTCCGCTGCCTCGTCTCGGCGGTCAGGCCCTCCAACGTGGCGCCCGTGGCGCGGGCGCGGAAGCTGTCGCGCGCGGTGGCCTGGGGGAGGTGGTCGAAGACGGCGGTGGTGGCGCGGGCGCACGTCACGTCCTGGACCCGGGTGACCTGGGCGCGGTCCGGATACACGACGACGGACGACACCTGGGGCGAGGCGGCGAGCGCCAGGAGGGTCAATGGAAGAAAGGTCATGGCGGGTTCCTCAGGGGGACTGGGAGAGCCGCCAGTGCTGGGGGCGGCGCACGGTGTATTCGAAGACGAGCGTGGTCTTGCCGGAGGGGGGGACGACGACGTCCCAGCTCAGCTCGCCTGTCTTGGGGTCCTCCTTCGCGGCGGGCTCGGTGCGAACCAGCTTCACCTCCACCTCGCTGTCCTGGCTCAGCGGGCGCTGGTCCACGACGTGGGTCTTCAAGGGAAAGGTGTAGGGATTGGGGACCTCCAGCGTCACCTCGTAGGTGTTGATCTCGTCCTTGGAGATGAAGCCTTCCTTCGACTGCACGACGCGCACGTTGCGGGCGGTGCGCACGGCGGGGTCCACCCCGAGCGGCAGGGTGAAGGGCTCGCCGGGGACGATGAACTTCAGGTTCGCGGTGCCCACGGGGTCCGCGCCGACGAAGAGCGCGGCCTCGCCACCCGGGAGCACCCCGCGGGACGGACTCTTGAGCTCCGCGACGAGGTACGCCTCCGACGCGAGCGCGGGGAAGACCTTGCGCTGGACCTCGACCGGCCAGGACTCCACGAGCAGGGGGATGGTGCGCTCGCCCTGTCCGCTGGGGACCGTCTCCGCGCGAGGCGCGGTGTAGGCCAGGTCATAGCCCCCGGCGAGCGACGCGGGCAGGTCCGAGGCAATCACCGGTGCCTTCCAGCCGGGCGGGGGCGTGAGTCCGACGAAGCTGTCGACGACGACTTCCGGCGCGGAGGGACTGTAGTAGCCGCCCGTGCTCGAGGGGCCGCCGCCGCCGCCGGGCATCCGCTGTCGGAACTCGGCGTCGACGTTCACACCCATCGTGGTGCTGCCCACGTCGATGGTGGGGGGCGCGCCCATGATTTCGACGACCTCGCCGAGGGACTCCGTGAGCAGCTCCACGTTCACGCGGATGGTGCGTCCCATCCGGAGCAGGATGTCCGAGCGGGCATAGGGCTTGTACTGCTCCTTCTCGAACCGCAGCGTGTAGCGGCCCGAGGGAAGGGCGTGGAGGCGGTAGTTGCCCTGGGCATCCGAGACGACCGTCTGCTCGCCCATCAGGCTCGGCGAGGTCGCGGTGACGACCACGTCGGCCATGGGCTGGCGGCTCTGGGCGTCGATGAGGGTCCCGATGATGTGGGACTGCCCCGAAGGCTGCCCTCCGTTGTTCTGTGTCTCCCTCGTGGAGGGAGGCGAGGTGGGCGGGGCATACGCGGTGGGCGAGCGCGGCGGGGTTCGCGCCGCCGGTGGAGGGGTGGGTTCCGGCCTTCCGGCGCGGCTCAGCAGTTGTCGTCGCAGCTCGAGCTCGAGGTCGGGCGCGGGCGGGCGCTCCGGCAACGGAGGCGGCTCGCTGACGCGCTCCTCCTTGCGGATGGGCTGGGGGATGAAGCGCTCGACGGTGCCGATCTTCCACGTGGTCAGCCGGGGCAGCGCGGTGGCGGTGGAGGGCAGCGCGGTGCTCAGGGTGATGCGGGCGTGCTCCCAGTCCTCGCCCGTGTTCTGGCTGACGCGGCCGGAGAACGCGACCTGGACGCGCTGCTGTGCCGGGTTCAGTTGCAACTCGAAGCGCGGATACCAGCGCACGTCGCGGACGACGAGATAGGACAGCCGCACCTTCGCGGGACCGGAGCCGGTGAGGGACACGGCGACCTCGGTGCCAGGGGTGCGCGGCAGCTCGCCCAGGCTCGCGGCCTCCTCGAGGCGGCGGCGCCGCTCGGCCTGCAGCGCCAGCATCCGGTCCTCGGTCGCGCTGCGACGGGCCTCGAGCTTCGCGAGCCGGTCCACCAGGAAGGCCACGGACGTGCCCCAGCTCGCCGGGTTCGAGGTCAGGATGCGCTGGAGCTCCGAGGACTCCTCGAGGACCCCATCCTGGGGCGCCAGGGGGCGGATGCGGCGCAGGGCGGTCATCTGGAGGGCGAACGCGGCGCGCTCGGTGTCGGCGCGGGTGATGTCGTCGTCCAGGCGGTCCAGCGTGGCGAGCAGCTTCCGGGCTTCTTCCTGGGGGAAGGGCGAGGGGCTGGCGGGGCGGATGTCGACCGACGTCACCTCGGCGCCCTGGGCCTCGACCTGGACGGAGTCCGGGGAGACGCCGTCCGGCAGTCGAGGCAGCTCCAGCCGCTGGGGGCCGGAGAGGGTGACGTTGGCGGTGCGCACCACCCGGGCACGGTCGCTGTAGACGGTGACCCCGGTGATGGGCGCCTCGGTGGTGGCTTGCAACAGGCTGGTCGCGACGAGTCCGAGTCCGAGCAGGAGCATGGCGCCAAGGTAGCCAGCGCCGTCTGCTCACATCTTCACGGAGTCATCATGACGCGGGCATGAATGGTTCATCTCCCATCCCTTCGCGTCACGTGGCGCCGCGTGAACCGGTGGCGGCGCGCTAAGGTCCGGGGCGAGCCTCGGGGAGGGAAGACATGCACGTCATCACCAGTCAGGCGCAGGGCGCGAAGGTGCGGCTCGACCGCATCGCCACGGAGCCGCCGGAGAAGGAGCAGAAGGCCGACGCGAAGGCGGAGTTCGACGCGTTGGGACAGGAGCTGTTCGACCTCCAGGACCTGCTGTGGGGGGCGCGCATGAACTCCGTGCTCATCGTCCTCCAGGGGCGCGACACGGCCGGCAAGGACGGCACCATCAAGCACGTGGTGGGCAACCTCAATCCCCGGGGCGTCTCCGTGGCGTCGTTCGCCGCGCCCTCGGACGAGGAGCTGTCCCACGACTTCCTGTGGCGCATCCACCAACACACGCCGCGCCTGGGCGAGTTCTCCATCTTCAACCGCTCCCACTACGAGGACGTGCTCGCCGTGCGCGTCCACGACCTGGCGCCCAAGGCGCTCTGGAAGGCGCGCTACGAGCACATCCGCGACTTCGAGCAGATGCTCGTCGAGCACGGCACCATCGTCCTCAAGTTCTTCCTGCACATCAGCCTCGACGAGCAGGAGAAGCGCCTGTTGGACCGGGAGGAGGAGCCGCGCAAGGCGTGGAAGCTCAGCGCCAGCGACTGGGAGGACCGCGACCACTGGGATGACTACACCCGGGCCTACCAGGACGTCTTCGCGCGCACCTCGACGAAGGAGGCGCCGTGGATCCTCGTGCCGGCGGACGCCAAGTGGTATCGCAACCTGGTCGTCGCGCGCGCCGTGGCGGAGGCGCTGCGGCCCCACCGTCGTCGCTGGCAGGAGCGCCTGGACGAGGTGGGCGCCGCGAAGAAGGCCGAGCTCAAGGCCTGGCGCAAGGAGAGCCAGCGCTGAGCCCGTGTCGCGGTCACCGCCGCGCCCGGAGGAACGACCGGGTGCGGCGGAGCCACGGCCGGAGGTCTCAGCCGTGCGGCACCTGCGGGCACGTCGGGCCCTCGCACACGGGGACGCAGTCGACGGTGCACCAGCCCTCCTCGTAGGTCTCACAGAGGTGGTTGCCGCACGTCGAGGCGTGGCAGTCCCACGGGCAGCTCACGTCGGTCTCGGAGCCGTTGCACACGCCGTCGCCGCACCACGGCGAGGGATTGTTGGGGCAGTCCCAGGGGCAGGTCGCGGACGACTCGCCGCCATTGCAGATGCCGTCGCCACAGAAGGCGGCGGGCGTGCAGTCCTCGGGACAATACTCGGCGCTCTCCCCGTTGGCGGTGTCACAGATGCCGTCGCCGCAGAGGTACATGCAGGGCTGGCAGGTGCCCCCCGGTCCCGGGGGCCCGCAGGGGCAGATGAGCTCCGACTCGGCCGACGTCAGCGGCTCGGGGGACGAATCCGCGGTGCCGCACGCGGCGAAGAGGCCCAACGACAAGCCAGCCAGCGCGACCAGAAGACGTGTCTTCATGCGTGACTCCTTGAAAAGCAGGGGGAGCATGCAGGTCTATCACACCCGGCTTTCCAGGTCAGTCTCATCCACCCGTCAGCGGCTCGTTTCCGAGGCTGGATGGCTAAGGTAACCGGATGAATGGTGATGGATTGATTTCATCGCCCTGTCTCGAACCTGTCTCCAATTGCCAGTGCTTTCCGGGTGCTCACCGGATAGTCTGTCATCCCCCCAAACGGAGAGGTGGATGATGCGCCTGATGGTTCTTGCTGGGCTCGTGGGTCTGCTGAGCGGCTGTGGTGCAGGGAACGAGGCGGGTGACACGACGGAGCAGCCCGGGGCCGAGGTCCAGGCCCAGGACGTCCGTGAGCAGTGGTGCAACAGCTACAAGTCCCAGCAGTACTGTCCGAAGAACGTGTGCGTCTGGTACAGCACGCCCGCGCCGGGCAAGTGCGGTCTGCCCGCGACGGAGTAGTCGACCCGTTGGAAGCGCCGGCTCCCCGCCTGTCCCGGAGGTGCTCGGGGCAGGCGGTGTCTCGGGGCCGTGGCCTCCTGTCCTCCCGAAGTTGATGGCCGGAGCACGAATGGATGCGTCGCGTCAGGGTTATGTCCGGCGGGTCGGCCTCTTCTCGGGCGTCATGCTGGTCATCGGCGGAATCATCGGCTCGGGCATCTTCCTCAACCCGGCCATCGTCGCGCAGCGGGTGGGGACCCCCGGTCTCACGCTGGGTGTCTGGGCGCTCGGTGGAGGGGTGGCGCTCATCGGCGCCTTCGTCTACGGGGAGCTGGGGCAACGCATCCCGAAGGCGGGCGGCAGCTACGTCTACCTGCGCGATGCCTTCGGTCCGCTGCCCGCGTTCCTCAATGCCTGGGGGTTGATGTGGGTGATTGCCACCGGTGCCATCGCGGCGGTGGCGGTGACGTTCGCCCACTACACCCTCGCGCTGACGGGGCTCGGCGCGGGCTTCCGGCTCCCCCTCGCGGTGGGCGCCATCGTGTTGCTCACGGGCATCAACTGGGTCGGCGTGCGGCCCGGGGCGCTCACGCAGAACGTCTTCACCGTGCTCAAGCTCCTGGCGCTCGCGGTGCTGGTGGGCGCGGGGCTGCTGCTCGCCGACCCGCTGGCCGCGCGGAGTCTCCCGACCACTCCGGCCGCGCCGGGCTCCATCGTGCTCGCGGTGGGGGCGGCGCTGGTGCCCGTGCTCTTCAGCTACGGGGGATGGCAGCAGACGAACTTCGTCGCGGAGGAGCTGGTCGCTCCGGAGCGCAACCTGCCGCGCGCGCTGCTGTTGGGCGTCATCGGCGTGGTGACGGTGTACCTGCTGGCGAACGTGACCTACCTGCGGACCCTGGGGCCGGCGGGGTTGGCGGCCAGCAGCGCGCCCGCGGCGGACGCGCTCGGCCAGTTGCTGGGGCCGGTGGGGCGCAGCTTCATCACCGCGGGCGTGGCGCTCTCCACCTTCGGGTTCCTCAACCTGGTCATCCTCGTCTCGCCGCGCGTCTACCACGCGATGGCGGCGGACGGGCTGTTCTTCCCGCGCCTCGCGCGGCTCCATCCCCGCTTCCACACTCCCACGGCGGCCCTGTCGTTCCAGGCGGCCTGGGCCATCCTCCTCACGTGCACCGGCACGTATGGCGAGCTGCTCGACGCCGTCGTCTTCGCGGATTGGCTCGTCTTCGGGAGCACCGCGGCGACGCTCTTCGTCTACCGGGCGCGGGAGCGGCGAGGGCTCGTCCCACGCGTGGGCTACCGCGTGCCCGGCCATCCGTTCACGACGCTGCTCTTCATCGCCGCCGCCGGATACGTCGTCGTCGGGGCGGTGGTGTCCAATCCGATGAACGCGCTCCGGGGCGCGGTGCTGATGGCGACGGGTGTCCCCGTGTACCTGTTCTGGCGGAGGCGGGGCGCGCGGGCGGAGTCCGTCACCGTGGGGCCGGACGTCGTCGGAGGCGGCTCCTAGCGCCTGCCCGCGAGGGCCGCGACGTCAGGCCGACTTGGGCGCGTCGACGACCTCGACGTTGCGGAAGTCCTGGCAGGGCTGCTTGATGCCGAGCACGTACTTCACCGAGCGCAGCTCCATCAGCAGCTTGTGCCACAGGCGGCGGAGCAGGTTGGGCTGGACGCGGGCGGGGAGGGCGGCGGAGACGTGGTCCAGGTCGAGGTAGTGGGTCGGGGTGCGGCCGATTCCCTCGAACTCGTGCTCCAGTCCCTGGCAGTGCCCGCGCAGCACCGGGTCGAGCGTCGCCAGCACCGGGTCGGTGACGAGCACGTACTCCGTCAGCGGGACGTCGTTCTTCAGCATCCGGTGGACGAGGATGACGTCGACGCCCGCCAGCTCCGTGAGGTGCTTGACGCGCTGGAAGGCGACCTCGCCCGCGTGGGCCACGAACTTGAGCGTCAGCGCGTTGGCCTGCATGCAGCCGTCGCAGTTGCACATGCGGTCGAGCACCAACTGCTCCCGGCGCGACAGGAAGGCACGGCGGATGTCCGCGACGTGCCGGGCGAAGGTCGGGAAGTCCTCCCCCACGACGTAGAAGAAGGCCGCGTCTCCCTCCAGCTTGGCCAGCTTGAGGGTCCCGGCCGCGTCGATGACGGCCTCGAGCAGCAGCGCCACCGTCTCCTGCGCGTGCGCCAGGCTGAAGCGGTGGTGTCGCATGAAGCGGGTGTATCCGCCGATGTCCGCGATGAGGAGGAGCGCCTTCTCGATGGCCATGTGCGCCGGCAAGCCTAGCCCAGCGTCACCGGGCGCGTACGGCTTCTCGCGTCACCTCCTCAGGAACACCGCCACCGTGGCGGCGAGGAACACCGCCTGGATGAGTGTCCGGGGGGCGAGGGACGGCACGGGCGCACCGGCGATGCTCAGCCGCTCGCGCGCCGCGTGGACGTTGGCGGGGAACATCGCCACCAGCATCAGCGTCAGCCCGAGCGCGGCCCAGGGGGCCAGGGAGGGGACTAGCAACCCCAGGGCGCCGAGCAGCTCCAGCACGCCCGTGAGCGTCACGAGCAGGCCGGGCCGGGGGAAGGCCTTGGGCACCATGCGCACCAGGTCCGGCCGGCGCCTGCCCCAGTGGGCGCAGGCGGTGAGCAGGAACATTCCCGCGAGCGCCAGCCGCAGCGGCGTGTGCCACCCCTCCAGGAGGGGGACGCCGAGCAGGCCGAGGCCGGAGAGGACGACGAACAGCGCGGCGAGGACGATGAGCGGGGCCATGCCGCGAAGCTACGGAGGAGGGGCCCCCGTGGGCTTGAACGAACTGGCTGCATTCCGACGAGCGCGGACGGTGATGCGCATCCTCCAGGAAAGGAGAGGGACCATGGCCATCCAGCAGATACGTCCATACATCCACCTCGACGGCACGGCGGAGCGTGCCCTCCGCTTCTACGAACGCGCGCTCGGGGCGCGGGTGGAGACGCTGATGCGGTTCTGGGACGGACCGGGAATGAAGATGGCTCCCGAGCACCTGGACCGTGTCATGCACGCGAGCCTGCGCGTGGGCGAGCAGTCGTTCCTGCTCGCCGACACGCTCCCCGACAGGCCCGCCCCCGTGGGGCGGCAGGTCGACATCCTCCTGGACTTCGACGACGCGGCGGACCTGGTGGCGAGGTTCCAGGCGCTCTCCGAGGGGGGCACCACCGTCATGGCGCCGCACGATGCGTTCTGGGGCGCGACGTTCGCCATCCTGGACGACGCCTACGGCGTCCGCTGGCTGCTCAACTGTGAGAAGAAGCGCTGAGTCCCGGGGTCGTCCGTCCGCCGGCCCCGGCCCCACCCACACCCTGGAGTCGGACCATGGCCGTGCCCAACCCCCGCAAGCTCTTCGTCAACCTGTGCGTCCAGGACCTGAAGCGGTCGATGGCGTTCTTCTCCGCGCTCGGCTTCACCTTCAACCCGAAGTTCACCAACGAGCAGGCCGCGTGCATGGTCCTCAGCGACGACGGCTACGTCATGCTCATCACCGAGCCCTACTTCAAGACGTTCACCCGCCGGGCCATCTGTGACACCCGCACGCATACGGAGGGGCTGTTCACCGTCTCGTGTTCGAGCCGCGCGGAGGTGGACGACCTGGTGAAGAAGGCGCTCGCGGCGGGAGGCACGAACGCCATGCCCGCCCAGGACCACGGCTTCATGTACGGCTGGAGCTTCTACGACCTGGACGGCCACCACTGGGAGGTCGTGTGGATGGACCCGGCCGCCGCCGCGTAGCCGGCCTGGACGGGCGTCTCAGGGCTTCTTCGGCGGATGGGCCTTCGCGTCCCATCCGCCGCCCAGCGCCTTGATGAGCCCGACGGCGGAGACCATGCGCTGGCCCTGGATCGAGACGAGCTGCTGCTGCGCGGACAGCAGCGTGGTCTGCGTGGTGACGACCTGGAGGTAGGTCGTGGTGCCCGCCTTGTACTGGTTCGTGACGACGTCCAGCGTCTGCCGGGCGAGCGAAACGGCCTCCTGCTGGATCACCACCTCCTGCTCGAGCACGCGCAGGGACACCAGGTTGTCCTCCACGTCCTGGAAGGCCTCGAGCACGGTCTGCCGGTACTCGGCGACGCCCTGCTCGTACACCGCGCGAGCCTCGTCCGTCTGGGCCTTGCGCAGGCCCCCGTCGAAGAGGGTGGCCACCAGCTGGGGGCCCAGCGCCCAGACCAGGTGCGGGGCGGTGAGCCACTGCGCGAGGGTGGAGCTGGTGAAGCCGCCGGACGCCGACAACGTCAGCGAGGGGAAGAACGCGGAGATGGCGATGCCGATGCGCTCGTTGGCGGAGGCGGCGCGTCGCTCGGCGGCGGCGACGTCCGGCCTGCGCTCGAGCAGCGTCGACGGCAGTTGCGCGGGGATGGCGGGAGGCGTGGAGGTGAGCGGGACGCGAGGCAGCGCGAAGCCCGAGGCGGGCTCCCCCACGAGCACCGCGATGGCGTGCTCGTACGTCGCGCGGGCAATCTCGTTCTCCTGCGCCGAGGCCCGGGCGAGCGCGAGCTGGGTCTGCGCCTGGAGCACGTCCGAGCGCGCCGCCACGCCCTGCGCATAGCGGTCGAGGGTCAGCGCCAGGAAGCGCTCGTAGGCGATGACGGTGTCGTCGAGCAGCCGCTGGGCGGCGTCCAGCGCGCGCACCTGGAAGTAGGTCTGCGCGAGCATCGCCTGGGCGGACAGGAGGGCGTTGCCCCAGTCCGCGGCGGCGGCTTGCTCGGCGTACTTCGCGCTCGACACCTCGCGGCGCACGCCTCCCCACAGGTCCAGCTCCCAACTGGCATCGAGCGACGCGTCGAAGACGTTCCCCACCGTGGTCTGTCCGGCGTTGATGCCGCCGGGGGCGTTGCTGCTGCGGCCCGCGCCCTGGGCCCGCGTGGCGGAGCCGGACGCGCCGAGCGTGGGGAACCACGACGCCCGTGCCTGGGCCACCAGCGCGCGCGACTGGCGATAGGCGGCCGCGAACCCCACCACCGTCTGGTTCGCGGTGGCGACCCGCTCCTCCAGCGCGTCCAGCTCCGGGAGGGCGAAGACGCGCCACCAGGCCCCGCGCTCCTCCCGGTCCGCGGGCTGGGCGGGCTTCCAGCCCTCGCCGCCCTCCTTGAAGCGCACCGGCACCATCAGCTTCGGACGCTGGTAGTCCGGCCCCACCGCGCAGCCCGCCAGCCCCGCCAGGAGCAGCAGGGGGCGCCATCGACGAGGAGCGAAGGAGGGAGGCATGGGGGGGCTCCAGTCGCCTCAGGGCCCGCGCGTGGGCAGCGGGGGCGCGCGGCGGGAGCCCCGTTCGCGCACCCAGTGGCCGAAGCGGTCGAGCGTCAGGTAGATGACCGGCGTGGTGTAGAGCGTGAGCAACTGGCTGGTGCACAGCCCGCCCGCGATGGCGATGCCCAGGGGGCGGCGCAGCTCGGAGCCCACGCCCGTGCCGAGCGCCAGGGGCAGCGCGCCCAGCAGCGCCGCCACGGTGGTCATCAGGATGGGGCGCAGGCGGAGCTGGGCCGCGTGGAAGATGGAGTCCCGGGACGAGCGCCCCTCCTCGCGCTCCGTCACCAGCGCGAAGTCGATCATCATGATGGCGTTCTTCTTCACGATGCCGATGAGCAGGATGATGCCGATGAGGGCGATGACGGACAGGTCCAGCCCCACCGCCAGCAGCGCGAGCAGCGCCCCCACGCCCGCCGACGGCAGCGTGGAGAGGATGGTGAGCGGGTGGACGATGCTCTCGTAGAGGATGCCCAGCACGATGTAGACGGCGAACAGGGCCGCGGCGACGAGCAGGGGCTCCGAGGCCAGTGACGCCTGGAAGGCCTGGGCCGTGCCGCTGAAGCTCCCGTGGATCTCCGACGGGAGCCCCAGCTCCCGCACGCTCGCGTCGATTTCGTTCACCGCCGTGCCCAGGGACGCGCCCGGCAGCAGGTTGAAGGACAGCGTCGTCGAGGGGAACTGCCCCTGGTGGTTCACCGACAGGAGCGTCGCGGCGGGCGCGAAGCGGGCGAAGGCGGACAGCGGCACCTGGGCGCCCGAGGGGCTCTGGACGTAGAGCGCGTCCAGGCTCTGCGGCCGTTGCCAGAACTGGTCCTGGACCACCATGACCACGTGGTACTGGTTCTGCGCGGTGTAGAGGGTGGACACCTGTCGTTGCCCGAAGGCGTCGTAGAGCGCGCTGTCCACCACCGCGGGCGTGAGGCCGAAGCGTGACGCGGTGTCGCGGTCCACGGTGACGTAGCTCTCCAGGCCGTGGTCGCGCTGGTCGCTGTTGACGTCCACCACCCCGGGGAGCGTCTTCATCCGCTCCAGGACCCGGGGGGACCACTCGAGCAGCGTGGGCAGCGTGTCCGCGGACAGCGTGTACTGGTACTGGGCGTTGCCCAGGCGCCCGCCAATCACCAGGTCCTGGGCGGACTGGAGGTAGAGGGTGGCGCCCGGGACGGCCGCCAGCTTCCCGCGCAGGCGGTTGATGACCGCGTCCGCCGTCACCTTGCGCTCCGCCAGGGGCTTGAGCGTGACGTAGAGCGAGCCGGCGTTGGTCGAACCGCTGAGGCCGCCGACGGAGCCCGCCACGGCCTGCACCGCCGGGTCGTCGTCGATGAGGCGCACGTAGGTCTCGAACTTCTCCCGCATCGCGTCGTAGGAGATGTCCTGCTCCGCCTGGATGCTGGCGGTCAGCCGGCCCGTGTCCTGCTGGGGGAAGAAGCCCTTGGGGATGATGACGAACAGCCAGGCGCTGAGCGCGATGGCGGCGAAGGTGAGCAGGAGCAGCAGGCCGGGGTGGCGCAGGGACCAGTCGAGGCTCGTCGCGTAGCCCTCGCGCATCCTCCCGAAGGGGTGGAGGTCAAAGCGAGCGCGGCGCCCGGTGCGGGGACGGCGGGGGCGCAGGAGCCGCGAGCACATCACCGGCGTCAGCGTCAGCGACACCACCAGGGACATGAGGATGGCCACCGACAGGGTGATGGCGAACTCGCGGAACAGCCGCCCCACCAGCCCCTGCATCAGCAGCAGGGGGATGAACACGGCGATGAGCGAGAGGCTCATCGACATGACGGTGAAGCCCACCTCCCGCGCGCCGCGCAGCGCCGCCTCCATGGGCGGCAGGCCCTCCTCGATGTGGCGCTGGATGTCCTCCAGCACGACGACCGCGTCGTCCACCACGAAGCCGGTGGAGATGGTGAGGGCCATCATCGACAGGTTGTCCAGGCTGAAGCCCAACAGCTTCATCACCGCGAAGGTGCCCAGCAGCGACAGGGGGACGGCCACGCTGGGGATCAGCGCCGCGCGGGGGCTGCCCAGGAAGGCGAGCACGACCAGGATGACCAGGACGATGGACAGCACCAGGGTCATCTCCACGTCCCGCAGCGAGGCGCGGATGGTGGTGGTGCGGTCCATCATCACCGTCAGCCGGATGTCCTGGGACAGCAGCGCCTGGAAGGTGGGCAGCTGGGCCTGGAGCGCGTCCACCGTGTCGATGACGTTGGCGCCGGGCTCCTTGAAGATGACCAGGATGATGGCCTCCTTCCCGTTGGCCAGGCCCAGGCTGTGGACGTCCTCCACGCCCTCCTCGACGGTGGCCACGTCCTGGAGCTGGACGGGGGCGCCGTCGACGTAGGAGATGACGAGCGGCCGGTACTGTTCGGCGCGCAAGAGCTGGTCGTTCGCGGAGATCCAGAGCGTGCGGGGCCCCTCCTCGAGCTGCCCCTTGGGGCGGTTGGCGTTCTGGGCGGCGAGGGCGTCGCGCACCACGTCCAGGCCCAGGCCATAGCGGGCGAGCGCGGTGGGGTTGACCTGGGCGCGCACGGCGGGCAGCGCGCCACCGCCGACGATGACCTGTCCCACGCCCTTCACCTGCGACACCTTCTGCTGGAGGATGGTGGACGCGGCGTCGTACATGCTGCCGCGGTCGTGGTGCTCCGACGTGAGGGCCAGCAGCATGATGGGGGCGTCCGCGGGGTTCACCTTCCGGTAGGTGGGGTTGTTGGGCAGGTTCGTGGGCAGGTTGCCCCGGGCGGCGTTGATGGCGGCCTGGACGTCGCGCGCCGCGCCGTCGATGTTGCGCGACAGGTCGAACTGCACGGTGATGCTGGTCGAACCCAGGTTGCTCGCGGACGTCATCTGGGTGATGCCCGCGATGCGGCCCAGCTGGCGCTCCAGCGGCGTGGCCACGGAGGTGGCCATCGTCTGGGGGCTCGCGCCCGGGAGCTGCGCCGACACGCTGATGGTGGGGAACTCCACCTGCGGCAGCGGCGCGACGGGCAGGAGGTTGAAGCAGAGTGTTCCCAGGAGGGCCAGGCCCACCGCGAGCAGCGAGGTGGCCACGGGGCGGCGGATGAAGAGCGCGGACGGGTTCACGCGGGCCCCCGGGCCGGAGCGCGGTGGGCGGCCGCGCGCCGGGAGGCCTTGCGCGCCAGCAGGTCGAAGCCCAGGTAGATGACGGGCGTGGTGAAGAGCGTCAGCAACTGGCTGACCATGAGCCCGCCGATGATGGCGATGCCGAGCGGCTGCCGCAGCTCCGCGCCGATGCCGCCCCCGAGCGCGAGCGGCACGGCGCCGAGCATCGACGCGAGGGTGGTCATCAGGATGGGACGGAAGCGCAAGAGGCAGGCCTCGTGGATGGCCTCCTCCGGCGAGCGGTGCTCCACGCGCTCGGCCTCCAGCGCGAAGTCGATCATCATGATGGCGTTCTTCATGACGATGCCGATGAGCAGGATGATGCCGATGAGGGCGATCATCCCCAGCTCCTGCCCCGTCAGCCGCAGCCCGAGCAGCGCCCCCATGGCCGCCGAGGGCAGCGTGGAGAGGATGGTGAGGGGGTGGATATAGGATTCGTAGAGCACCCCGAGCACGATGTAGACGACCACCACCGCGGCCAGCACGAGGAAGCCCTCGTGGGCGAGCGAGTCCTGGAACGTCTTGGCGGTGCCCTCGAAGGACGTCTGCACCGACAGCGGCATCTGGAGCGAGTCGCGCGCGGCGTCGACGACGCTCACGGCCTCCGACAGGGACACCCCGGGCGCGGGGTTGAACGAGACGATGGCCACGGGGAACTGGCCCTGGCGGTTGATGCTGAGGGGCCCCAGCCCCCGCGACGTCCGGGTGAAGGTCCCCAGGGGCACCGGGCCTCCCGCGGCGGAGTGGACGTAGAGGGCGTCCAGCGCGGTGGTGGCGTGCTGGAGTGACGGGGTGACCTCCAGCACCACGTGGTACTGGTTGAGCTGGGTGAAGATGGTGGAGACCTGGCGCTGGCCGAAGGCGTCGTAGAGCGCGTCATCGAGGTTCTGCGCGGTGATGCCCAGCCGTGACGCGGTGGTCCGGTCCATCTCCACGTTGAGCCGCAGCCCGTTGTTCTGCAGGTCGCTGGAGACGTCGGCCAGCTCGGGCCGCTCCCTCAGGTGTTCGACCAGCCGGTTCGTCCAGCGCTCCAGCTCCGCGGCGTCCGGGCTGCTCAGGCTGTACTGGTACTGCGTGCGGCTCACCCGGCTGTCGAGCGTGAGGTCCTGGACGGGGGAGAGGAACAGGGAGATGCCCGGCACCTCCGCCAGCCGGGCCTGGAGGCGCTGGACGACCTGCGTGGCGGAGGCGTCGCGCTTCGAGAGGGGCGCGAGCGTGATGAGCATCCGCCCGCTGTTGAGCGTGGGGTTGGTGCCGTCCACGCCGATGAACGACGACAGGCCCTCCACCGCGGGGTCCTCCAGCACCACCCGGGCCAGGGCGCGCTGGCGCTCGGACATGGCGTCGAAGGAGAGCGACGGCGGCGCGGCGGAGATGCCCTGGAGGATGCCGGTGTCCTGGACGGGGAAGAAGCCCTTGGGGATGGAGAGGAACAGCAGCGCGGTGCACAGCAGGGTGGCCGCGGCGACGAGCAGCGTGAAGCCCCGGTGCCGCAGCACCCACACCAGCGCGACGTCGTAGCCGCGGACCAGCCGGTCGAAGGCGTCGCCCATCACCCGCTCGAAGCGGCTGGGGTGTTGCTCGTCCCGGTGCCGCAGCAGGCGCGAGCACAGCATGGGGGTGAGCGTCAGGGAGACGACGGCGGACAGGAGGATGGTGGTGGCCAGGGTGATGGCGAACTCGCGGAACAGCCGGCCGACGATGTCGCTCATGAACAGCAGGGGGATGAGCACCGCGATGAGCGACACGGTGAGCGAGAGGATGGTGAAGCCGATCTGCTTGGAGCCCTTGAGCGCCGCCTCCATGGGCGTCTCGCCCGCCTCGATGTAGCGGCTGATGTTCTCGATCATCACGATGGCGTCGTCGACGACGAAGCCCGTGGCGATGGTGAGCGCCATCAGCGTCAGGTTGTTGAGGGAGAAGCCGAGCAGCAGCATCGCGGCGAAGGTGCCCACCAGCGACAGGGGGACGGCCGCGCTGGGGATGAGCGTGGCGCGCGCGTTGCGCAGGAACAGGAAGATGACCAGCACGACCAGGGCGATGGAGAACAGCAGGTCGCGCTGCACGTCGGCCACGGAGGCGCGGATGGTGGTGGTGCGGTCGCTGAGCACGGCGACCTTCACCGCGGCGGGGAGGGTGGCCTGGAGCCGGGGCAGGAGCTGGCGCACGCCGTCCACGACGGCGATGACGTTGGCGCCGGGCTGGCGCTGCACGTTGATGATGACGGCGGGCTCGAGTCCGGTCCACGCGGCCTGGCGCACGTCCTCTGCCCCGTCGACGACGCGCGCCACGTCTCCCAGCCGCAAGGGGGCGCCGTTGCGGTACGCGAGGATGAGCGGGGCGTAGTCCGCGCTGGTGAGCAGCTGGTCGTTCGAGTCGAGCGTGTACGCCTGCTGGGGGCCGTTGAAGCTGCCCTTGGGCTGGTTGACGTTGGACGCGACGATGAGTGTGCGGACGTCGTCCAGGGTGAGGCCGTTCCCGGAGAGCGCGGTGGGGTTGACCTGGACACGCACGGCGGGGCGCTGGCCGCCGCTGATGCTCACCAACCCCACGCCGGGCAACTGCGAGAGCTTCTGCGCCAGCCGCGTGTCCGCCAGGTCCTCGACCTGGGGGAGGGGGAGCGTCTGGGACGTCAGCGCCAGGGTGATGACCGGCGTGTCCGCGGGGTTGACCTTGTTGTAGATGGGCGGGTTGGGCAGGTCCTGCGGCAGCAGGTTGTTGGCGGCGTTGATGGCGGCCTGGACCTGCTGCTCGGCGATGTCCAGGCTCATCGACAGGGTGAACTGGAGGGTGATGACGGAGGCGCCGCCGGAGCTGGAGGACGTCATCTGGTCCAGCCCGGGCATCTGGCCGAACTGGCGCTCCAGCGGCGCGGTGACGCCGGAGGCCATCACGTCCGGGCTCGCGCCGGGATAGAACGTGAGAACCTGGATGGTGGGGTAGTTCACGTCCGGCAGCGCGGACACGGGCAGGAGCCGGTAGGACAGCGCGCCCGCCAGCAGGAGCGCCACCATGAGCAGCGACGTGGCGATGGGCCTGAGGATGAAGGGCCAGGACATTCAGGGTCCTCCGTCCGGCGCCGGCGCGGGCGCCGCGGGGCCTCCGCTGCCCCCCACGCCGGGGCCCTGGCCCTGGGCCGCGGTGGCGGGCTGGCGGCGGATCTTCGCGCCGGAGGTGAGGCCGTCCGCGCCGTCGACGACGACCACCTCTCCCGGGTGGAGCCCCTGGGTGACGACGGTGTCGTCGCCGTCGGTGGGGCCCGTGGTCACCGCGCGCGAGCGCACCGTGTCGTCGGGCTGGACGACGTAGAGGTACGCGCCCTGGACGCCGTGCTGGATGGCCGCGGTGGGCACGAGCGTGGCGCCGCGCAGCGTGTCGATGATGAGCCGGGCGTTGACGAACTGCTGCGGGAAGAGCCGCTCGTCGCGGTTGGGGAAGCTGGCCTTCAGCCGCACGGTGCCGGTGGTGGGGTCTATCTGGTTGTCGGCGGTGAGGAGCGTGCCGGTGGCCAGGACGTTTTTCTGCGCGCGGTCGTACGCCTGGACCTCGAGGGGGACCTTCGCGCCGAGCTTCTCCATGATGCGAGGCACGTTGTCCTCCGGGACGGAGAAGATGACCGTGATGGGCCGCAGGGTGTTGACGATGACGAGCCCGGTGGTGCTGGACGCGCTGACGATGTTGCCGGGGTCCACCAGGCGCAGCCCCACGCGGCCGGACACGGGGGCGGTGATGCGCGTGTACACGAGGTTGAGCCGCGCGGAGTCGACCGTCCCCTGGTCCGCCTTCACCACGCCCTCGTACTGGCGCACCAGCGCCGCCTGGGTGTCGAGCGTCTGGCGGGAGACGGAGTCCTGCTCCACCAGGACGGTGTAGCGGCGCAGGTCGAGCCGGGCGTTCTCCAGCAGGGCGCGGTCCCTGGCGAGCTGTCCCTCGGCCTGCTCGAGCTGGACCTGGAAGGGCCTGGGGTCGAGCTGCGCGAGCAGCTCGCCCTCCTTCACGTCCTGTCCTTCACGGAAGGCCACGCGCATCAACTGACCATCCACGCGCGTGCGCACCGTGACGGAGTAGGTGGGGACCACCGCGCCCAGGCCCACGATGGAGACGGGGACGTCGCGCGTGGTGGCGGGCGCGGCGACCACCGGCCGGGGGCCGCGCGCGGCGGCGTTGGCCCCGGGGCCCCCTGGGGCGTTCGCGCCCTTGGCCGGGGCATGTCGGCGGGTGATGAGGAGCGCGCCCAGGCCGACGAGCACGACGAGCAGCACCCAGGGCCACACCCGGCGTCGCGGTCTCCTCCTGGGAGGGAGCCCCGTTTCCGGTGACGGCTCCCGTGGCGCGGGTGGTGCCCCCTCCTCGGTGGTCGGGGGAGGTGGTTCGGAAGGGGGGCGCATGCGCGGGTGGGCACTCCCGGTGCGAGGCGCCGGGCCGCGACAACGTGGCTTCGGTGGTGGCGGCCCTCAACCTGCCCGGAGGGGTGGGGCTGTGATATCCAACCCCGCACCGCGAGCATGCGGTGGGCCCGTCATCGGCGCGTGGCCCGCGAGGGGGGAGCCGGCGTCAGGCGCGCCGCTCACCGCGGGATCTCATGGTCATCTTGCTTCCTCTGGGTGTGGACGAGGCGACGTTGGAGCGTCGTCCCTGGGTCTCCATCACCATCGCCGCGGTGTGTGTGCTGGCCTTCTTCGCCACCTGGGTGTTGCCCTCCCATCCGGAGGGCGTGAGCCCGGTGGAGCTGCGCGCGCTCGTTTCGGAGGTGATGGCCCACCCGTCGCTCGAGCTGCCTCGGGAATGCGCGGAGCGCTACCTGACGCCCGTGGGGCGGAAGCTGCTCGCGGAGCGCAAGGAGGCCAGGCCGGACAAGGAGGCGCCGGAGATCGACCTGGAGGCCGCGCAGGAGCGCATCGACGCCCGGTGTCGGCACATCGTCGAGCAGCAGGAGCGCTCGCCGCTGCGCCGCTTCTCGCTCGTCCCCGCGAGGGGCGCGGCCCAGCCCGGCTGGCTCACGCACATGTTCCTGCACTTCGGGTGGATGCACCTGTTGGGGAACCTGCTCTTCTTCTACGTGGCGGGCCTGCTGCTGGAGGACGCGTGGAGCCGGCCGCTGTTCGCGGCGCTGTTCCTGGTGGGCGGGCTGGTGGCGGCGCTCGCGCACGCGGCGTTGGACCCCCACTCCCAGACGATGATGGCGGGGGCGTCCGGGGCGGTGGCGGCGTGCATGGGGGCGTTCTCGTTCCGCTTCGCGTCGCGCAAGGTGCGCATGGGCTACTTCACGTGGATCCTCGTGAAGCCCATCCGGGGCACCTTCGCCCTGCCCGCGTGGGCCTGGGGTGGACTGTGGTTCGGCAGCGAGGTGCTCGGCTTCCTGACCTCGGGCTCCGACAACGGCGTGGCCGTCATGGCCCACATCGGCGGGTTCGTGTTCGGCTTCGCGGTGGCGGCCCTCATGAAGGCCACGCACCTGGAGGAGCGCTATGTCGCGCCCACGCTCGCGAGCCAGCAGGGAGGCTGGGTGGCCGACCCGCGGTTGACGGAGGCCCAGGCGGCGTTGGACCGGGGCGAATGGGACACGGCGCGCACGGCCTTCACCCGGCTGTTGGGCGAGAACGCGGACGACCCGGACGCGCTGCTGGGCCTGGCGCGGGTGGAGTTGGAGCAGGGGCGCCCCCAGCCCGGGATGGCGCGGCTGGAGCGCGCGCTGCTCCTGCTCGCGGCGCGCGAGTCCCCGGAGGCGCTCTGGAACACGCTGGAGGGAATCGCGCCCTGGCTCCCCGTGGACAAGCTGAGACCGGCCACGGCCTGGCGCGTGGCGCAGACGATGGAGGACGCGCCGCCGACGGTGTCCTTCCTGTCCGAGCCGCTCCATGCCGCCGCAGGGAACGGCGCGGGCGCCATCGCGACGCGAGCCCTGCTCCGGGCCGCGGAGCTGCGGCTGGCGCAGGGCGTGAAGCGCGAGGTGGCGCGGGAGTACGTGGAGCGCGCGAAGGCGCAGGTGCCCGTGGGCGACGCGGCGCTGGCGGAGCGGCTGGCCGAGGTCGAGGCGGAGGTGGCCCGCGCGCTGGCGCGTCAGGCGTCGTTGGAGCAGGGCATCTCGCTCGAGGACGAGCCGCCTCCGCGCCACGTGGCCCCGTCCTCGCCGCCCACGACGGTCCCCCCGCGCATCATCCCCTGCCGGCTGGTGAGCCTCACCGAGCAGGCGCTGACGGTGGAGGCGGGCGGCGGACAACGTCGCACGCTCGGCGTCACGGAGGTGCTGGCCGTGGCGGTGGGGCTGGTGCCCGCGCCGTCGCCGGATGGCGCGCCCGCGCGCCTCACCGCGCTGACGGACCTGGTGGTGTCGTGGGGGCGGGAGCAGCAGCCCACGGTGGTGCTGCGCCTGGGCGTCGCGCACCTGGGGCTCTCGCGGTTGTATCCCCAGCAGGCTCCCCGCGAGGCCTTCGGCCGGTTCGTCGCCCAGTTGTTGGAGCGCTCCCACGCGGCGCCGCTGCCGGATGCTCCCGCGCTGGCGGAAGGCCGCTACCCCCGCTTCACGAGCGAGGCGGAGCTCACCCGGCGCTTCTACGGTCCCGCCGAGGCGTGAGCCGGTCGCTCACGTCCAGGCTTCCGACGACCTCCCCCCGGATGGGGGAGGTCAGGCGGGGTGACCTCAGGTCGCGTCGTGGTCGCGCATCCGGGTCAGGTGCTCGGCGAACTGCTGGAGCGTCTTCACCTGCGGGACGTCGAGGTAGTAGCGGCGCTCGTAGTCCTCGATGGCGGAGGGGGTGAGGGGCTCCGCGCCCCGGTCCCACGCGACGTTGTAGAGGGCGCGGAACTTCTCGATGTCGAAGGGCTCCTTGCCGGACGTGGCCCGGGCCTTCTTCACCTGCTCACGCTCCGTCTGCTGGCGCTGCTCGAGCGCGTCGCGGAGCTGCTTCAGGGTTTCCTCGGCGGATGTCGACATGTTCGGTCCTCGAAGGGGGCGGCGCGCGTGGAGGCTAGGGCTGGCGGAGGGGCGCTTCAACAAGTCGGTGGAGCGGGCTCCCCGCGCGGCCGGGTCCTCGGGCGTGGAGGGGTTCACTGGGTCCTCTTCGCGTGTTCGTCGAGTGCCTCGCCGAGTGTCCTGCCCTTGTACTCGGTGAGCCTCGCGCCCACCTTGGAGGCGAAGTCGGGGTTGGAGATGGCGCCCACCTGCCGCTCGATGAAGGCCTCGTCGATGACGGTGTTCTTCACGCGCTCGGCCTCGGCGGCGGGTGTCTCGAACACGGCCCGGTTGAAGAGGGCGCGCTTCTCCTCCGTGTCCGGGGCGAACCACTTGCCGTCGCGCTTCTCCGCCACCAGCACCTGCTTGCCGCGCTCGTCCGTCACCAGCAGCTTGTAGTCGGTGATCTTCTCGTTCTCGATGACGCCCTCGAACTCACCCGGGCGGCCCAGGAGCAGGCTGGCGCGGTTGTGGCGCACGCCCTTGAAGCCGCCCTCCACCGCGCCGAACGGCACGAGCGGGTCGGGCGTCCCCGGGTTGCGCATCAGCACGCGCACGCTCGAGGTCTCCAGCGGCACCTCCAGGTCGACGATCTTGACGTCGCGGTCGCCCACGGCCTTCAGCATGCGCGGGATGTCGCTCTCACCCGCGAAGCGCTTGTCGTAGACGACGGAGCTGCCGGGGCGGGAGAGCATCTCGTCCTCCACGCGCTGGGAGATGATGGCGCCCTCGATGTGGGCCTGGGACGTGGAGATCCTCCCGCCGTGCGCCTTGGCGATCTCCGCCTTGATGGGGTCCGGGTTGAGGGCGCCGCTCAGCTCGCCGTGCTCGTCCAGGACCTTGCTCTTGAGATGCGGGTCGTTCTTGACGGCCGTCGTCTTGCCGGCGGCGGTGTTGCCGCGCAGCGCGTAGACGGTGTTGGGCTCCAGTCGACTGGAGAGCGTCTCCGCCTTCTGGAGCTCGCTGGAGAAGAGCTTCTGCTGCAGCTCGCGGCGCTCCGGGAGCCAGTTGCTGGCATTGTCCAGCCACGTCCACAGCGTGTCGTCCTTGGGCGGCTCGCCGATGGTGAAGGCCTCGAACGTGCCCACCTTGCCGCCGGAGCGCTCCAGGATGGCCTGGCGCACCCCGTAGCTGCCGGACACGTCGCCGGTGCCCTGGTCCGACTGCTTGACGAGCGCGAGCACGTCCCGCGCGTTCTCCGGCGTCACGTCGCCATCGAAGGCCTTGCCGTCGGAGGTGGTGAAGCGCAGGCGGTTGCCGTCGACCTCCAGGCCGCCGCCCTTCGAGGGGGGCGGCATCGTCCTCCTGGCCGAGCCCGAGGCCGTGGAGGAGGTGCCGCTGGACGTGGAGCCCCACGGCGCTCCGGTCTTTCGATATTTCGGCTGCTCCTGCGTGGGCGGCGAGCCGGTGAGCGGCCCGTCCAGTCGTGGGCCCTCCCGCGTGGGCGCGCGCTCGAAGCTGGACTGGTCCGGATTCGGCGGGGCGACGTTCGCCGCGGGTTTCGCCACGGGAGGCGTCGGCTTGGGGGGCGCCGTCGGTGTCTCCGCGTCGGGGCGACGGACCGCGCCCTGCGTCCGTGGACGCGTGTTGCCCACTCCATCGATGCCCATGGTGTTCCCCCTGAAGATGCGGCGCGCCGTGCGCGCTGTTCGTGACCCAAGCCTCTTGCTCCATTATCGGAGCCCCAAGCGCACGGTTGCGTCCAATGTGCGCAGGGGTGGGCATTGGGCTCGTGGGGGGAATGGCTCGTTCACGCGGAGGGGGCGTCGGCCACCTCTCACGCGTGAACGGCGGTCACCACCAGCCCGAGCACCTGCCGGTGCCGCGATTGCACAACTGGAGTTGGAAGCGCTGCGTGGCGAGGTACTGCCCGTTCCAGGCCCGCTCCACGATGCCGTCCATGCGCGCGTGGAGCTGGACGTTCCCGGTGTAGCTCCGGGTCCACCAGGTCCCGTCGAAGAGGCCGTCCCCCGCCACCTCCCAGCTCTTGCAGACGAAGGCGCGTCCACCGCCCGGCGCGTCCAACGTGATGCAGGCCCGGGGGGAGGGACCGTCGGGCTCCTCCGGGGTCGGGTTGGCGGTGGGGATCGCGGACGACAGGCTCGCGGTGGTCAGGATTCCTGCGAGGACGTGAAGCACGGCGTGACGCTCCTTCCCTGGGGGGCTGGATTGCCCGAGTCGGCCAGGCACGAGCGGCCAAGCTGCGTGTTGCCTCCTCTGGCGGCAACGGCACGAAAGGCCGACGTGCTCCATGGTGCGGAACACTGGGGTGGCGCCGAGTCCGAGCCCCCCGGAACGCAAAGAGGCCCCGGGCTCCATGAGGAACCCGGGGCCTCTCGACCCCGGCCTCACGCACCCGCTGCGGGCGCGCGAGGTCGCGGTGGCGCGTGAATCACTCGCTCCAGTAGGTGTGCGTCCAGATGCCGAAGCCGTCCGCCGGGTCGTAGAAGAACTCGACGGTGTCTCCGCTCCAGGGGTCCTTCTCGAAGCTGTAGCTGCAGCCCACGAACGAGCGGCCCGCCGAGAGGTTCACCAGGTTGGCCTTGGCGGCGTCCTTCAGGGGCTGGGGAACCACGTTGTACCTATCCGACACCTGCACGGTGTACTCGAAGCGCGCGAGCACGTCCGCCGGAGTGGCCAGGTTGGCGCGGAGGGTCGGGCCGTCGGCCGGGATGCGGTCCTCGTCGATGCCGAAGCACTCCACGTCGGTCCGGCCATAGGCGCCGCGGATGTCGTTCCGCATCGTGGTCCACCAGTCGAAGTGGCGGGCGAGCTTGCCCCCGTGGGAGCCGTTGCTGGAGAGCTGGTCCAGCTCGTAGGCGAGGTTCTCCAGCGGGCGGCTCAGGGTGGCCGCGTTGCGGATGTGGCGCAGGCTCACGATGCCGATGCCGCTGGTGTTGGAGACGGCCTGGATGGTCTCGAAGGGCCGGGTGTTGAGCAGGTTGGTCGCGCCGGTCCAGGCGTTGGGCAGCATGTCGTGCAGCTCGGTGGAGCTGATGCTGTTGACCAGGTGCAGGATGGACGACGAGTCATCCACGGAGAGGGCCAGCTCGTCGTAGATGCCGATGCAGTTGGGGGACAGGTAGCCCTCGGCGCGGGCGCCCTTCTCGATCTCCTTCAGCCGCGCCTCGGCGACCTGCGGGATGGCGGAGATGTCCTCGATGGAGACGAAGGGCGTCGTGACGCGGCGGTTGACGATGCCGCTGGCGACGTTGCTGGGCAGGTAGAAGTCGAGCGTCGCGTAGGTGGCGCGGTTCACGAAGTCGAGGATGCCCTCGCACTCCGGCGCGACGTCCACGTCCAGCGAGGTGAGGGGCGTGGTCTCCGCCTGGGTCTGGGTGGGCTCGGGAGTCGACAGTTCCGCTTCGGTGACACCACCACAGCCGGCGAGCAGGCCGACGGCGATGAACGCTGAGCCAAGACGACGGTTCATTGGTTGCTCCTTGGAGGGGGACTGCGGGGACTGCGAGGAGAGGCGGCTTAATACACCGAACTGGGGTGTTACTGGCAAATCCTGGTGTTTCAATTGTCCTGATTGGTTCTGGAAGTCTTTCAAGACGGGTGAACCCAACAGGGAATGAATGACGCAGTCTCAGCGGGCCGCGGGGGTTCCCTTCCCGACGTGGTTCTTCCGAGGGGACGCGCGTGGTGTTCCCCGTCGGAGCCGACCTGGTTGGTGACGGAATGTTCACGAACGGTGGGGCACGTCCGGCGTAGAAGAGGCCGGAGCCCGGGAGTGTGTCTTCGCAAGGCAGGTCCCGTGGCGAGGAAGGACGACGCGCCGCGAAGTGGGCGGATATCGCCCCACCCGGAATGTGTCCGTGCACCGCTCCAGGCGTGTGAGTGAATGCCTGTCGCGGAGCAGGCGTGTGGTCATGAAACAAGACAATGTTTCAAGGGCTCTGGCCGCGGTGGGACGGCCCCGGCTCGCGCGTGAGGGTTTTCGTGACGCGTGGTGCGCGCTTTGATGGGGGGATGGCTCCCTGGGTCCTCGTGTCCTCGCTGGTGTCGGTGACGCTGTCCTTCGCGCCCGTGTGGTGGTTCGCGCGGCGCCGGCCGGACTACAGCCACCTGCGCAACACCATCAGCGAGCTGGGAGAGACAGGGGCGAAGGACGCGAAGCGCGTGGCCTGGCTGGCCTTCGCGCCGGCGGGCGCGTCCGTCATCGTGTTCGCCGCGCTGCTGCGGACGAGCCTCGCTGCCTACGAGGACGTCGCGGGCCCCCTGAGGGCCTTCTCCCTGCTGGGCGTCAGCTACCTCGGGGCCGCCGTCTTCCCCTGCGACGAGGGGGCGCCGCCCTGGGGCACGTGGCGCAACCAGATGCACAACCTGGTCGCGGTCGCGGGCTACGGCGGCGCTGGCGCGGGGCTCATCGAGCTGGGGCGGGCGCTCGAGGACATCGCGCCCGTCGCGGCGCTCGCCACGCTCACGGCCACGGTGGGCAAGGGCGCGCTGCTGGGCGTGTTCGGCCTGTCCCTGGAGTCACCCGTCCGGGGGCTCCTCCAGCGGGTGCTGGAGGGCGCCCTCTTCGGTTGGATGGTCCTGATGGGCGCGTGGCTGCTGTCGGCGGGCTGAGGCCCGGGACGCCTGGAGGAGGCCGCCCCGGGGAGCCCGGCCGCGTCAGGTCCCCGCCGGGTCGGCGGAGATGGAGGGCAGCTCCACCTTGGCCTCCGTGTTGGTCCACACGAAGGGGATGCCCGGCTGCCGGTACAGCGTGGGCGGGATGTCCTTGGCGAGCTGCGCGTGCAGCTCCGGCAGTTGGGACCAGTGCACGCCGTGCTTCGTGTGGTGCGCGGTGTGGTAGCCCAGGTTGCCCGTCATCAGGTTATAGCCGGGGTGGAGGATGTTGTACGACGCCTGCGAGTGCTCGGTGGTCTCGAGCCCCACGTGGTGGAAGTAGGTGGCCCAGACCGTCACGTAGAGCGACGCGCACATGGGCAGCAGGAAGACGAAGAGCGCGTTGTACCAGTCGTGCCAGAACAGGAGCCCCAGCAGCGCGGACTGCACCACGCCCATGCCCAGGAACACGCGCAGGGCGCGCGGGTGCTGGAGGCCCACGCAGAACGCGCGCGGATAGGCCATCAGGGTGTTGAAGACGGAGTACTCGAGCTCGCCCATGGTCGTGCCGTCCCGGCGCTTCCACCCGGACTCGTCCTTGCCCTGGTCCAGGTAGTTGCGGTGGTGGCCCACCACGTGGTGCAGGAACCAGGCATTGGAGGTGACGCCGGTCTGGAAGCCGAAGACGAGCTCCAGCAGGCGGTTGGGGAGGACGTGCCGGAACGTGGGGACGTGCTGGTGGTGGTGGTTCCACGCGCAGATCCACCCCTTGGGAATCACCCACAGGGCGAGCCACAGCACGGGCAGCCACCAGCTCTTCGCCGTGAAGTACACCGTGAGGTCGAGCGCGAAGACACACAGGAACAGCAGGACGGGGATGCGGTCTCTCGGATGTCGGAACAGGGTCATGCGGATTCCACTGCGGGGGTGGGGCGGACTTCGGGGGGGAGATGGACCAGGTGGGGACGGCGGGACACGAACCGGCCCGTGACGCCCTTGGGGAGGACCACTCCGAAGAAGAAGCCTTCCTCGAAGGGGTCGGTCGAATCAACGTGGACCCGGGCGCGCGCGGCGATGGTGGCCAGCGTGGTCTGCAGGTAGACCACCGCGAAGGCGCCGCCGGAGCAGGCCCGGGGGCCGCGTCCGAAGGGGAAGAAGTGGCCGCTGCCGAGCGGATCCCTCGCCGTGCCGCCGTCGAGCCAGCGCGACGGGTCGAACACCTCCGGGTCCTTCCAGTGCGTGGGGTCCCGGTGCAGGTGCTGGTTGGAGATCATGATGAGGGACCCGGCGGGGAGGGTGACGCCGGCCAGCCGGGTGTCCTGGGACGGGGTGCGCGTGAAGACCCGCACGGCGGGCAGCACGCGCATGGCCTCGTAGGCGACGGCCTCCGCCCACCGGGCGTCGCGCAGGCGGTCGAAGTCGAGCGGCCGGGCGCTCAACGCCGAGGCCTCCGCGGCCAGCCGCGTCTCCACGGCGGGGTGCTTCTGGAGCTGGTGGTAGGCGCCCACCAGGGTGGTGCTGGAGGAGAAGACACCTCCGTAGAAGAACGTCCCCAACTGGTGCGCGAGGAACCGGTCCGGGATGTCGGGCAGCTCCCGCAGCGTCCAGGACATGAGGTCGACGCGGCGCGGGTCCAGGGCCTGGCGGGCCTGGCGCACCTTCTGTTCGAACAGGCCGTAGAACCGCTCCTTGGCCTGCTCGAAGCCCTTGGGCAGGGAGACGAAGCGCAGGGGCAGCTTCGCCTGGATGCGCGCGTCCGCGCCCCGGGCCATGAGGAGGAAGTCCTCGTAGGCGGAGTCCGGCAGCGACTCGCCGAGGGTGGCGTGGGCGAAGGCGTCGAAGGTCAACTGGCGCAGCGTGGGGGTGAGGTCGAGCGAGGTCGCCGTCATCAGCGAGCCCAGCGACGCGTCGACGGCGCGCTGGAGGGGCCCCACCTGGGCGGCCAGCCAGTCCGACGACCAGGGCTGCACCAGCGGGTCCTGCCGGCGCTTCTCGTTCCACTCGTCGCCCTGGAGGGCGATGAAGGTGGTGTCGTTCGTCACCGTGGGGCGGACCTGTTCGCTGATGTTGCCCTTCTCGAACTCCAGCCGGCGCGTCTCCATGACTTCCTCGATGAGCACCGGGTCGTTGAGTACCAGGCCGGGGCTGGCGCCCATCCAGATGAGCGTCACCCCGCCGTACTCGCGACCATACCGCGCGCAGACGTCCCATGGCTGGGGACCGAGGAAATCCCCCAGGGTCCCCAGGATGCCGGGCGTGGGGCCGGGCAGCGGCTCCATGGCCTTGCGCCGGGCGCCGAAGAAGAGGTTGAACAGGCCGCGAGAGAGCAGGTTCGGCACGGAGCGCTCCTGGACGGGTGGCTCAGACGGTGATGCCACAGGGAATCCGGTCGGGCTGGAGCACGGTGTACGGGACCGCGCTCCGGGCATTGCGTGTCTTCACCGCCTCGAGCTGCGCGCGGAGGCGGGCGTGGAACCGGTCCCGGAGGGTGCCCACCTCCGCTTCCTTGAAGTACTCCTCGCGCCAGCCTCCCTCGTGGAGCAGGAACTCCTCGTCGTCACCGAAGCTGGAGAGGGCCCGCCCGATGGCGACCTGCCAGAGCGCCTGGGCCTTGGTGGGAATCATCGAGGCGAGGTCGTCCGGGCCGACGAGGCCCTTCTTCGTCGGGGGCGCCCGCCGCATGCTCAGCGGCGCGTTGGGCACGAAGGCGTAGTGTTCGTACTGGAGGTAGTTGACCGCGGTGTGCTGGACGCTGACGGTGAACAGGAGGGTGGAGAGGATGTCCACCAGGTCGTCCACCCGCTCGAGCCGCGCGCAGGGCAGCTTGTCCGCGGGCAGGCCGTGCTCGAGGAGGTCCGTCCACCACTGGCGCAGCTCCGTGTCCTCCGCGAGGTCCGCGTCGGTCCGGTAGAAGTGCCGCAGCACGCCGCCGACGTACTCCTCGATGGCGTCCCACAGGGGCAGGGCGTCGTCGCGGTAGGGGTAGTCCGGCAGCACCGCCGGGTCGAGCACCCCCCGCTGCTCGAAGTCCACGCGCGGCTTGTTGTCCAGCAGCTTCCACCGCTGGAAGCCCTTCTTGCCGAGCGCGACGTGGCCCTTGTCGGGGCCACCGGTGGCGATGAAGTCGTCGAATACGCCGCCGGCCGCGAGCAGGCCCTTCCGCGCGCCTTCGTTGATGGCCAGCGTGTAGCGGAAGTGGCGCCGCATCAGCTTGTAGACGGGGTGCGGGTCGGGGAGGTTGCGCATCGTCGCCATGACGAAGGGCTCCGCCACGAAGTGCGTGCGCAGCGCGTGGGCGATCATCTGGTGCGTGTTGCCCTCGCTGCACCGCACGTAGATCTTCGCCAGGAGCCAGTCGTATTCGCCGTCGTTCGGCGTGAAGACGGGCGCCTCCTCCGCGGAGCGCCCCAACTGGATGGCGATGGGGCGCAGCTTCTTCGTGTCGTCCAGGAACAGCAGGCACCGTGAGGGCGGGGCCCACCGACGCTCCTCCACGCCCTCGTCGTTGGTCTTCCGATACATCGGGATGCCGTCGAGGACCTCGAAGTCGATGAGGAAGACGCGCTTCGCGTCCAGCGCCTGGGCCAGGCTCAGCCCCGGAGGGAGCAGGCCGTGCAGTTGCTCGTCGGAGAGGGGCATGCCGTCGGGCACGCGGGGGGTGAGCTGGATGTGCAGCGGGTTGATGCCCTGGACGGCCTGTCGCGCGAACTCCTCGTCGTCCTTCCAGCGCTGGGCCAGTTGGGGCAGCTCGATGCCCTTGAAGAAGTCGAAGATGTCCACCAGTCCATTCCACGCGTGGCGCAGCATGGGCAGGTGGAGCTGGATGGCGGCCAGCGTCTTGGCGATGACGACCTCGTAGCTGCCCTCGCCCAGGTTCCGGTACAGCTCGTCCTTGGGGAGCGGGCGGGCCTCGCTGATGTCGAGCGCGCCCGGCAGGCCCGCGGTCGCCTCCGGTGGTCGCCACGGGTATTGCCTGCGTCGCTGCGCGACGAGCTGCCGTCGCGCGTCCCGTTCCAGTTCGTGGCGCGCGTGCTGGGGCAGGCGGGCCGTGCCCTCCACGACGTCCACCGTCGTGCCGCCGAGCACCCAGCGGAACCAGGGGAAGAACCAGGTGCGCTCCCCTCGGATGGCGTGGACCGTGTCGAGCAACCAGTCGCTGGCGACACCCCCCGCGTTGGTGAAACGCAGCGCCACCAGCTCACCCAAATCACTGGCATGGAGGGAATACACATCCTCCGCGCCGGCCTCGAAGTCGTTGTGAAAGCGTTTGTCCAACGGATGGGGACCGCTCTCGCCCTGCGTGCCCACCAGGATGACGGAGATCGTCGCGTCGGTGCCCGCACCCAGCCGCGAGCTCGTGCGAATGATGAGCTTGTACTCGACAGTCATGAAACCCTCTTGCTGAGGGACAGGACCGTAGGACGAGGAAAGCGGGGGCTGCAAGCCATGCTACCCTCCCTGCAGAATGATGCTCTCGTCGATCAGCTCACGCTTCCATCCGTCCGCCGCGCCTCATGCTCTCTCGTGTTCTCTTCAAGTGGGGTCGGCAGGTTGGACAGACATGGGACAGGAAGGGGACGTGAGGCGGAGGCGGCGATGAGTGTCCTGTCGCGGTGGATGGCCGCGCTGGGGCTGGGCCCTCGCGGGAGGGCGGTGGAGTTGCTGGAGGCGGAGGAGCTGGCGCGCTGGTACGCGGGCCTGAGTCCGGGGGAGCAGCGCGCCGTCAGCCGGAAGCTGGCGCCCCGGGTGAGAGGGAAGCGTGTCTCCCGTGACCCGGCGACGCTGCCCGCGGTCGTCACGGGGCGGCTCGTGTTCGAGCAGGATGGGCCGTCCGGGCCCATTCCCTTGCATCACCTCAAGGTGGAGCTGTGGGACCGGGACATCGGCACGCCGGACGACTTCCTGGGCGAGGGGTTCACGGACACCTCGGGGGCGTTCTCCATCCGCTATGACCCCACGGACGCGGGCGTGGGAGACCTGCCCGACCTGGAGATCCGCTTCTTCGAGCCGCAGCACGTGTTCCGCCCGGACGGGTCGGTGGTGGAGACGTGGCGACGCATCGGCTCGGAGCGGGGCCCGGATGACCACGGCGGGCTCCAGTACGACTTCGGCGCGGTGAGGCTGCCCTATTGGGAATACGACCCGGGGACGCCGCTGGCGCGGCTGCTCGTCACGGAGGAGGGGACGCCGCCCACGGCCTATGCCCCGGGGCGGGCGCTGGCCATGCTCAAGGCCGTCGCGCCCATCGAGCTGGTCAAGCGTCAGCACCTGCTCGAGGCCCGGCTGGGACGCCCTCCGAGCCTGGCGAAGATCCAGGCGGACTATCCGGAGTCGATGACGGTGCGCCTGGAGCGTGAGGCTCCGGGCTCCACGCGGACGGACGCCTTCTTCGGGGAGCGGTTGCTCAACGGGATGTTCTCCTCCGTCCTCGACCGGGACCCGGAGGCGCCCGAGGCGCCGGAGGCCTTCCGGTTGTACGTCCCCTGGAACGCGTACGAACAGGATGGGGTCCACTGCCTGCCCGACGTGGACGTGCGGCTGCGCCTGGTGGATGGCCGGCTCCTTCCGGTGCGCATCATCCTGGGGATGCGCGAGCCCGGGGCGACGGCGGCCGGCGCTCCGGTGACGCGGCGGAGCTTCACGCCGGAGGACGGCGCCGGGTGGGAGGCCGCCAAGCGCATGGCGCGGGTGAGCGCCACGCTGGACACGGAGCTGGGCAACCACCTGGGGCAGTGCCACTTCAACGTGGAGCAGTACGCCATCGCCGCGCACCGCAACCTGCGGCGCAGTCCGCTGCGGTGGCTGTTGATGCCCCACCTGCGCGAGGTGGTCCTCATCAACCACGCCGCGAACGGGTTCCTCGTGGGGCCCTCCGGCTACATCACCCGGGCCAGCGCGTTGACGGAGGCGGGCATCCACACGCGCCTGGTGCACCTGCTGGGCAGCTATGACTGGAAGGGCTTCGCTCCGGCCCCGCCGGTCTGCGAGGGTCATCGCTACGCGCGCGCCGCCGGCCTCTTCTGGCGCCTGGTGGGCGAGCACGTCGACGCGTTCTTCGCGGAGCATGGCGCGGCGGTGGAGGCCTGGTGGACAGAGGTCCACCGGTTCTCGGAGGACCTGGTGGCGCACGCCGCGCCCGCGTTCGTGTGCCGCTACCTGCGCGCGAAGGTGGCGGGCCGGGAGGCGCCGTGGTTCGTCCGCTCGGAGCGGATGGACCTGGACGCGAAGGCCGCCCAGCCACCCCCGAAGGCGGTCAGCCCGGTGACGCTCACGGACACGCCCCAGCCCGGCGAGGTGGACGCCCTCAAGCAGTTGTGTCGCTACGTCATCTTCTTCGCCACCTTCCGCCACGCCTGGGCCAACAACCTCCAGTGGGAGGATGCGAGCGAGGTGCTCTATGCCTGCCTCGGCTTGCGGTGGGGCAAGGGGGGGGCCCTCTCCGGAGAGGAGGACCTGGACGTGGCGCCGCCCCCCGACCAGGCCACGGAGATGCTGTGGATTTCGTGGATGCTGTCCAAGACGAACTACGGCTTCCTCCTGTCCAACGAGGAGGCCGACGTGCATCCTCGCTTCGTGGACCTGCTCCGGACCCACGCCCACGCGTTCGCCGCGCTCGGGCTGGACGTCCGGACGGTCAGCTCCCGCATCAACATCTGAGCTGACGCGCGGAGCAGACCCGGCGGACGGCGCGAGCGCCGCCGCCAGGAGGGTGTCGCCCGACGTCAGTCGATGGGGTTGGGGCGACAGACGCGGCCGTCACAGTAGTAGTTGACCGGACACGGCTGCGGCACGTCGACCTTGCACATGGGCAGCGGCTGCTCCTGCTCGGAGAGGGCCGCCTCGTTCGCGTCCTCCATGCCGCCACAGCCCACCAGCGCCAGCACCGCCATCGCTCCCAGGCACTCCAGCATCGCGTTGCGCATCGTCGGACCTCCTTCGGGTGAAGTCGGGATGCTCCGCCATCGCTGGAGAAAGCGTCAATGAACGCCAAGGTGCGCGCGGTGGGGACTCACGGCTTGTTGGATGACAAGAGCCCGTGGGTGTCATCTGCAATCCGGATGAATCTGGGGTCGGGGTGGCCCGGGTGGACCCGCCGCGTCGGGGCCATCACCGCGCCCGGTGTCCGCGGTGTCCGGTCAAGGAAGTGTGGAGCGGCGACCCTTCCCGGGACGTGACGCGGCGGCGCGCTTCGCCGGGCGTGGGGCGTGTCCTGGCCGTCCACTCTCGAGGTGGGCGAGGCACTCGCGCAGGCGACGCAGCCCCTCGTCGATGTCCGCCACCGTCGTCGCGCCGTATCCGAGCACCCAACCCGCCTGGGTCGGTGTCCCCGCGAAGTAGCCTGACAGCCCCTCCACGCCGACGCCTCGGGTCCGCGCGTGCCCGGTGAGCGCCCGCTCCAGCGCGACGCCTCCGTGGCCGAGCAGGGCGCACAGGTGCAGGCCCGCGACGGAGGGTTGGACCTGGAGCCGGTCTCCGAAATGTCGCGCGAGGCCCTGGCTGAGGCGGTGATGACGCGTCTCGTACTCACGCCGCATCTTGCGGATGTGCCGTGCCAGCAGGCCTTCGTCGATGAAGCGCGCGAGCGCCGCCTGGGTGGGCAGCGGGCCGTGTCCGTCCGCCACCCAGCGGGCCAGCCGCAGCTCCCGGTGCAGCGAGGGCGGGGCGACGAGGAAGCCCAGCCGCAGCATGGGCAGCATCACCTTGGAGAACGAGCCGACGTAGAGGACCCGCCCCGTGGGGTCCAGTGAATGGAGGGTCTCCAGGGGGCGGCCTCCGAAGCGGAACTCGCTGTCGTAGTCGTCCTCGATGACCCACGCGTCGCGTCGACGGGCCCAGTCGAGCAGCGCCTGCCGCCTCGCCGTCGACATCACCGTGCCCAGCGGGAACTGATGGGACGGGGTGACGTACACCAGCCGCGTGTCGTCCGGCAGCGCGCGCACGTCGAGCCCCTCGTCGTCCACCGGGATGGGGCTGACGCGCGCGCCCTGGGATTGGAACAGCAGCCGGGCCGGAGGGTAGCCCGGCTCCTCCACCGCCACGCGCTCCCCGGGTTCCAGCAGCACCCGTCCGACGAGGTCGAGCGCCTGCTGGGCGCCCTGGGTGATGTGGACGTCTCCTGCCTCCGCTCGCACGCCGCGCGAGACGCCGATGTGTCGCGCCACCGCCTCGCGCAGCGCGGGATGCCCCGAGGGCTCTCCGTAGGCGGAGGACAGCGCTCCCGCGCGCAACTGTCGCGCCACGAGCCGTCGCCACGTCTCGAAGGGAAACAGCGCGCTGTCCGGGAGGCCCACGCGGAAGTCGAGCGCCGTGGGAGCGCCCTGGAGGACGAGGTCGGGCAGGTGGCGCCAGGAGGCCCGTGTCCTCGGCTTCGCCCGCGGCGTGGTGGCGGGCGCGCGCTCCCGTCGGGGGCGCGCCGGGGCCTGGACGAAGCTGCCGGTGCGCACGTGGCCCACGAGCAGGCCCTCCGCCGCGAGCCACTCGTAGGCCACGCTGATGGTGTTGCGGGAGACGCCCAGCCGCCGGGCCAGCTCGCGGGTGGGCGGCAGCCGCTCGCCGTGGCGCAGGCGACCGTCGAGCACCTGGGCGCGCAGCCCCCGGTACACCTGCCCCGCCAGGTCGCGGCGGTCCGCCAGGTCGACGTGGAGGTCCATGTCCCCACCTTGGAATGGCCCGGTGAGATTCGTCAATCCTGGCACTTCAGCCGGGCCAGCGCCCGACGCATCCTGCCGGCACCTCACACAGGAGCCGTCATGACCCGCGATTACACCGTCGACACCGCGAACTCGCCCTGGATTCCCATGGGGCCTGCGGGCTTGTCCTTCAAGCCGCTGCGCTTCTACCGGGACGGACGCGGTTGGATGTACCTGTTCCGGGTCGAGCCGGGCACCGTCATCCCCCGGCATCGCCACACGGGCGAGGTGCATGGCTTCACCCTCTCCGGCCGCCGCGAGCTCCTCGACACCGGCGAGGTGGTGGGGCCGGGGGGCTACGTCTACGAGCCCGCCGGCAACGTCGACAGCTGGAGGGTGGTGGGGGACGAGCCCGCGGTGTTCCACATCACCGTGATGGGGTCCATCCAGTACCTGGACGCAGAGGGGCGGGTGACGCGGGAGGCGACGCCCGCGGACCGGCTGGTCTCGTACCGCCGCTGGTGCGAGGAGCAGGGGGTGCCGTTCGCCGCGACGCTGGAGTGAGCGGCGGGCGCGACGTCAGTCCCCGGCCGCGAGCCAGCGCAGCGTGCTGTCCCAGGCGCTCTCGGCCGCGGCCTCGTCGAAGTCCGGCAGGTCGGGGTCGGTGAACAGGTGTCCGGCGCCCGGGTAGCGGCGCAGCTCCACGCGCGCCCCCGCCCGCATGAAGGCCTGCCGCCAGGCGGCCAGCTCCTCGTCGGAGGCGAAGTCATCCGGCTGCGCGACGTGCGCGAGCAGGTCCATGCGGGGCGGGAGCTGGACGTCGGATTCGGCGATGCCGTGGAAGAGCACCAGGCGCGGGGGCGCGCCGCGCCGCACCGCCACCCGCTGCACGAGCGAGGCTCCGAGGCTGAAGCCCAGCAGCACGTCCGGGCGCCAGGCCTCGACCTCCGCCAGCGCGCGGTCCAGCAGCGCCTCGCGCCCCACCGCGTCGCGCAGGGCGAGCGCGCGCTCCAGCGTGTCCGCGGTGGCGCCGTCGTACAGGTCCGGGGCGTGGACGACGTGACCCGCGGCCTCCATGCGGGAAGAGGCGGCGTGAATCGCGGGGCGCAGGCCGTAGGCGGAATGGAGGACGAGGATGCGCATGGTCAGCTCACGGGGTCGCGGACCGCGCGCGGACCGGCGCGCCGCGACACGAACCTGTCAGTGATGGAGCTGCGCGTCCACAGTGTCCTTCACTTCCGTGCCCTCGCCGTTGAGCACCAACCGCGTCATGGCCAACGCGAAGCCCGCCGCCTGCTTCAGGGTGACCCGAGGAGGCATGGACAAGGCGTGCGGGTCGGTCACGACATCCACCAGGGCGGGACCCGGGTGCGCCAGGGCCCGCTCGAAGGCGCCGCGCACCTCTCCCGGCGCCTCCACGCGGATGCCGAGGATGCCCACCGCCTCGGCCAGCTTCGCGAAGTCGGGGTTGACGAGGTCGGTCTCCGTATCCGGGTAGCCCGACACCTGCATCTCCAGCTTCACCATGCCGAGCGAGCTGTTGTCGAAGACGACCACCTTCACGGGCAGCTCGTACTGCGCCAGGGTGAGGAAGTCTCCCATCAGCATGGCGAAGCCGCCGTCGCCGGACATGGAGATGACCTGTCGACCCGGGTACAGCAACTGCGCGCCGATGGCCTGGGGCAGGGCGTTGGCCATGGAGCCGTGGGTGAACGAGCCGATGATGCGCCGCCGCGCGCTGGCGCGCAGGTAGCGCGCGGACCACGCGTTGCACATGCCGGTGTCCACCGTGAAGACGGCGTCCTCGGCGGCCACCTCGTCGAGCAGCGCCGCGACGAACTCCGGGTGCAGGGGGCGGTGGTCACCCACCTCGCGCACGTGCTTGTCCAGCTTCTCCCTCGCGCGGACCATGGTCTCCAGCGCCGTCTCGAGGTGCCGGCGGTCCTCCTTCTGCTCCAGCCGTGGCAGCAGCGCGCGCAGCGTCTCCCGGACGTCGCCGCACACCCCCAGGTCCAGCCGTGAGCGGCGGCCGAGGTGCTCGGGGCGCAGGTCCACCTGGGCGATGTGCGGGCGCACGGGCATGAACGCGTCGTAGGGGAAGTCCGTGCCCAACAGGAGCAGCACGTCGCAGGCGTGCATGGCCTCATAGGCCGCGCCGAAGCCCAGCAGCCCCGTCATCCCCACGTCGTAGGGGTTGTCGTAGGCGATCCACTCCTTGCCCCGGTAGGCGTGACCCACGGGGGCCTGGAGTGCCCGGGCGAGGGCCATCACCTCCGCGTGCGCGCCCTGACAGCCGCTGCCGCAGAACACCGTCACGCGCGAGGCGGCGTTGAGCAGGGACGCGAGCTGCTCCAGGGACTCGTCGGGAGGTCGCACCACCGGTCGCGTGGTGGAGAAGACGGGTGGGAGGGGGTCCTCGGTCTCGAGCGCGGCCACGTCGCCGGGGAGCACCACCGCGGAGACGCCGCCCCGGGAGAGCGCCGCCTGGGCCGCGAGCCGGAACAGGCGCGGGGCCTGCTTGGGGTTGCTCGCCATCTCGCAGAAGTGGCTGCACTCGCGGAAGAGCAGCTCCGGGTGGGTCTCCTGGAAGTAGGCGGTGCCGATCTCCTCGCTGGGGATGTGCGAGACGAGCGCGAGCACGGGCGCGTAGCTGCGGTGCGCGTCGTAGAGGCCGTTGATGAGGTGCAGGTGTCCCGGCCCGCAGCTCCCCGCGCACACCGCCAGCCTGCCACTCAGTTGCGCCTCCGCGGAGGCCGCGAACGCGCCGGCCTCCTCGTGGCGGACGTGAATCCAGCGCAACCGGCCCTGGCTGCGCCGGACGGCGTCGGTGATGGGATTGAGGCTGTCGCCCACGACGCCGTAGATGCGCTCGGCGCCCGCCTCGATGAGCGTGCGGACGAGGACATCCGCCACAGGAGAGTGACTCATGCGCGAAAGCTGGGCGGCTGTCGGCCCGTGGACAACCGGACCCCTCCGGGGCGAGCCCTCCGCCGCCCGCCCGCCCGGCGGACGGACCCGCCCGGCGCGGGGCGCGGGGAGGGGCGGGGCGCACCATCCGTCGGGGAGTGATTGCATCGGGAGTGCGAGCGGCGGCTAAGCTCGCCCGCACATGAATCGGGATGGAGCAGCGCCTCCGAGCCCCTGGCTGGAGGTCGACATCGCCCAGTCGGGGGACGAGGTCCAGGCCGTGACGCGCGGGGACAGGAATGTCCACACACGTCCACAGACGCTGACGAAGAAGGACGCGCTGGAGCAGTTCAGCGAGTGGGTCCGCGTGGCCGCGGCGCGGAGCCACCCCCTGGACCCGCCGGTCCGGGCGGAGGACCTCCACGCGGCGCTGTTCCAGGGGGAGTTCCTGGAGGTGCTCTCCGCGCTGCGGGGGGCCGCGGGGGGACCGCCGTTGCTGATGCGGTTGATGCCCCAGCACCGCGACCTGGAGGGCATTCCCTGGGAGGCGTTGTGCCAGCGGGGCAAGGAGCTGGAGTTCCTGGGGACGTCGCAGGAGCTGAGCCTGGTGCGCGGCGTCCACACGACGAAGCCCTCGGGCCCGCGGCGCGTGGACGGGGCCGTCCGGATGCTGGTCATCTCCCCCCTGGACGAGGACGCCCCCGACCTGATGCGGGCGGAGCTCCAGGAGGCCATCGACTCCGGGCACCTGGAGTGGCTGGAGCCGCTCACGGGGGCACGCGCGAGACTGGGCTTCGTGGAGAAGCGCCTGATGAAGGCGCCGGTGCCCCACATCCTGCACTTCATCGGGCATGGCACCGCGACGCCGTCGCCCGCGCTCCAACTGGCCGAGGACGTGGATGGCCACGAGTCCTGGCTCAAGGTGGCGCTGCTGGGGAACCTGCTGCGGCCGGCCTTCGCGGAGGACCTGCGGTTGGTGACGCTCGAGTCGTGCGCGGGCGCGCAGCCGGGCGCGCTGACGAGCGCGGCGGCGCGGCTGGGGGACCTGGGCGCGGACGCGGTGCTGGCGCACCTGTGGCCCGTGCGTGCCCCCGTGGCCCGGCACTGCTCGACGGCCTTCTACCGGGCGCTCATCGAGGAGACGGCGCATTGCGGTGACGTGGCCCGCAGCCTCCAGGCCGCGCGGTTCAGCGTGTTCACCCACTTCAAGGAGAGCGCGGAGGCCTTCTCCCCGGTGCTCTACCTTCGCAACCGTGATTCGAGCCTCTTCGACTTCCGGCAGCGCAGGACGACGCCGCCCCAGGCCTCCCCCCCCGTGTCGTCCGTCGCCGCTCCCGAGCCGCCGGAGCTGCGCGGGCTGGGGGACCTGATGAAGCGGCCCTTCTCGCTGGTGCTGGGCGACCGGTGGAACGAGTCGCTGGCGGGCTTCCGGCAGACGCTGCACGACAAGCTCACCGGCCCCTGGGCGGCGCCCGCGGGATTGCCCATGAGCGCGCTCGCCCAGCGCTTCGCCCTCAAGTCCGGGCCGAAGGCGCTCAGCCCCTTGTTCCAGCACGAGTTCCGCGGCGCGATGCCGTCCATCCCCCTGGTCGAATCCTTCGCGGCGCACCTGCCGCCGGGCGTCCACCTCACGCTCTTGCGGACGCCCATGTTGGAGGAGGCCCTCGTGCGCCTGCGCCCGGAGCAGACGCTGTATGTCGTGCAGCCCCTGGCCCCTGGTGGTGGCGCGCCGGTGCTGCGGCGGTGGGACGGGGAGGAGTGGCAGCCGCTCGACGAGCTGCCGCAGAAGTTCGACCCCGAGCGGGAGACGACGCTGGTGCGGCTGTATCGGGGCTATCTGTCGGGCCCCGTCTTCGAGACGCCGCTGCTGACGGAGGATGACTACCTGACGGAGGTGCGGGACCTGGAGTCGGTGCTGACGCCCGAGCTGGCCGACGTCCTGTTGGGTTCGCTGCGCAACCGGCCGACGCTGCTGTTGGGGATGTCGCTGCTGACGTGGCACCACCGGATGCTGTTGAACCAGCTGTTCGACACCAAGCCGCTGTCCGACAAGAGCCGCGTCCTGCTGGAGCCGGATGAGCCGGAGGCGGAGTCGTGGCAGCGGGGGCGGGGCCTGCCGCGCAACGGCCCGGTGCAGGTGGTCCAGGCCGCGTCGGAGCGGCTGCGGGCGTTCTTCGATGCGCTGCCGCCTGGAGTCTCGCCATGAGCCGCGCGGCGGCCACCGCGCCGGTGACGACCGCGTCCCCCTCGCCGCAGGAGGACCCCAACCCGTTCCGAGGGCCCCAGCCCTACCGGTTCGGGGACCATCAGCGCTTCCTCGGGCGGGAGGAGGCGACGTGGAAGCTGCTCCATCGCATCCGCGCGCATCCCTGCGTGACGCTCTACGGTCCGTCCGGCGCGGGCAAGTCGTCACTCATGCAGGCGGGCGTGTTGCCGCTGCTCGTGGCGCAGCACGGCTTCCGCGTGGTGCGCGTGGATGGGTGGCCGTCGGGGGAACATCCCCTGGCGCGGTTGATCGGCTTCATCGACGCGGAGCTGGGGTTGGGGCTGGAGAGCGCCCCTGGGGCGCTCCAGACGGACGAGGCGCTGGAGGTGGCGGTGGACCTGGCGCGCCTGCGCTCCGAGCAGCCGCTGCTCATCTACCTGGACCAGCTCGAGCAGCTCTTCCTCCCTGGCCGCGACCAGGTGTGGACGGGCGAGTTCGTCAAGGCGGTGGGCCAGCTCGCGAACCGGCCGCTGCGCGGCCTCCAGCTCGTGTTGTCGTTGCGCGAGGACTACCTGGGGCGCTTCCGGGACCGGCTGCGTGGGTATCGCGAGCTGCTCGCGCAGGGCTTCCGGCTGGGGCCGCTCTCCGTGGGGGAGATGGTGGACGTGGCGTGCCGGCTGGCCGCCCTGGGGACCCCGGCGCAGCAGTGGACGGAGGCGGAGATCTGGCCGCTCATGGTGCAGATGCGCGTGCCCGGGCAGCGGGAGGACGACGAGGACGCGGAGGTCCAGGCGGCGTTCGCGCAGATCGTCTGTCGGGCGCTCTGGGACGCGCGCACCCGTGACGCCTCGGCGACGCCCACCGAGGCGGAGCCGATGCTGCACCGCTACCTGGAGACGACGCTCGACGCGTTCGGCGAGGACAAGGACAAGGTGTGGCGGCTGCTCGAGGACCACTTCATCGCGAGCGATGGCAGCCGGACCCTCCTGACGCAGAACGAGGCGGAGGCGGAGCTGCGCGGCAAGCTGGAGCAGGGCGTGCTCGCCCGGCTGGAGGCCGCGGCGGTGCTCCACTCGGAGGAGCACCAGGGCAAGCCCTACTTCGAGCTGGGACACGACTGGCTGGCGCGCAAGGTCCGCGACCTGAAGAAGGCGCGGCAGGAGCGCGAGGCGAACGAGCGCAGGCTGGCGGAGGCACGGGAGGCCGTGCGCGAGGAGCACGCGCGCATGGAGAAGGAGCAGCGCCTCCAGCTGGCGCGCCGCGGCAGGGCCCGGTGGCGCGTCGTGGCCGTGGTGGCGGTCGTGGCGCTGGCCGCGTTCGCCTTCGTGGCGATGATGGTCAAGCACCACATGGACGAGCTGCTCCGCCAGACGCAGGACAGCGTGCTGGTGGCCAGCGCCCGCGAGGTGGCGGTCCGGGAGAAGGCCGCGCTGGCGGCGCATCTCCTGCTCGAGGTCAAGGTCCCGAGCGCGGTGGAGGGCTGGAAGCAACTGGCCAACGAGCTGCTCGCCGGGCCGCTGCCCCTGGCGACCTTCCACGAGCGCCAGGCCGTGTTCGACGCGGCGTTCGGTCCGGCGAGCGGGCCGGCCCCCGGGCGCGTCGTGGTGGTGGCCAACTCGAAGGTCGTACACCTGTTCAACGCGGATGGGACCGGCGCCCCGACGGAGCTGGTGGGACACGAGGCGGAGGTGGCGGCCGCCGCGTTCAGTCCGACCGAACCGCTGGTGGCGACCGCCTCGGATGACGGCACGGTCCGGCTCTGGGCGACGGACGGGAGCGGTCAGTGCTTGCGCACGCTCACGGGGCACCTCGGGGCCGTCGTGACCGTTCGCTTCAGCGCGGACGGGAAGTGGTTGGTGACGGCGTCGGTGGATGGGACGGCGCGCATCTGGGACGTGGCGACGGGCGTGCAGCGGGCCACGCTGCTCAACAGCGCGGGGCCCGTGAAGTCCGCACGTTTCAGCACGGATGGGCGCCGGGTGGTGACCGTGCAGTTGGACGGCCTCGCGCGGGTCTGGAGCACGGACGGCTCGGCGCCGCCGGTTCCCTTCAAGGTGGACAGGGGCAGCATCCTCTCCGCCGCGCTGAACTCGGACGGAAGCAGGGTGGTGGCCGCGTCCAACGACGGGGTGGTGCGCATCTGGTCGGTGGATGGGAAGGCGCCGCCCATCGAACTCAAGGGCCACCAGGGCATCGTGGTGTCCGCGGAGTTCAGCGACGACGACCGATGGGTCGTCACGGCCTCGAAGGACACGACCGTGCGCGTCTGGCGCTCGGATGTCGCTGGGCCGGCGGCGGTGCTCACCGGGCACACCGGGACCGTCCACACGGCGCACTTCGGCCCTCGGGCGACCTCCATCGTGTCCGCGTCCGAGGATGGGACCGCCCGGGTCTGGCGCGTCGACCCCCTGGTGAATTCGCGCAGAGGGGAGGGCGCGGTGCCCACGGAGGACGACGGCTCGTGGGACGGAGCCCTGGGGGCGGCGAGCGTGTCACTCGTGTTGCCGGGCGACGAGGGCGCCCTGCGCTCCGCGCGCTTCAGCCAGGACGGCCAGTGGGTGGTGACGGCGTCGGACGACAAGACGGCCCGGGTGTGGTGGCTGGGGCGCGCGGGAGCACCGGGGGTCCTCCAGGGGCATGAGAGGGCGCTCTTCCAGGCGACGTTCAGTCCGGACGGGCAGCGGGTGCTCACCACGTCGGAGGACGGGTCGGCGCGCGTCTGGTGGGTGGATGGCCGGGCCGCGCCCGTGCCGTTGATGGGGCACGAGGGCTCGGTCCAGTCCGCCCACTTCAGCGCGGACGGCGAGCGCGTGGTGACGGCGTCGGACGACATGACGGCGCGCGTGTGGCGCGCGGATGGGGCGGGGGTTGCCGTGCGGCTCGTCGGACATTCGGCGCCCGTGCTCTCCGCGCGCTTCAGCCCGGATGGGAAGCGCGTCGTCACGGCGTCACTCGACGGGACCGCGAGGGTGTGGAACGCGGAGGGCGACGACACGCCCACGGTCCTCGAGGGACACGAGGGCTCCGTCTGGTTCGCGGAGTTCAGCCCTGATGGGGCATGGGTGGTGACGGCGTCGGATGACCGGACCGCGCGTGTCTGGGATTGGCGGACGGGACGGGTCCTGTCGGAGTTCCGGGGGCACGAGGCCGCCGTCCAATCCGCCCGTTTCAGCCAGGACGGGCGCTTCGTGGTGACGGCCTCGACGGACGAGACGGCGCGGGTCTGGCGGACGTCGGGGCTCGGTGAACCCGTGGTGCTCGCGGGCCATCAGGGATTCGTCGTATCCGCCGAGTTCAGCGCGGACGGCGAGCGGGTGGTCACCGCCTCCATGGACGGCACCGCGCGCGTCTGGCGGGCGGACGGTTCGGGGACACCCCTCATCCTGGAGGGACACTCCGGCTATGTGAACACCGCCTCCTTCAGCCAGGACGGCAGGTGGGTGGTGACGGCGTCGGACGACCAGACCGCGCGGCTCTGGCCTGTGGACAGGGAGGCAATCCCCATGGTCTTCGAGGGGCACACGGGGCCGGTGCGCTCCGCGAGCCTGTCGTCGGACGGGAAGTGGGTGGCCACGGCCTCCGCGGACGCCACGGCGCGCCTGTGGTCGCTCGACGTGGAGGGGCTCCGCCAGCAACTCCAGGCGGCGAGCAGTGACTGCATGTCGCCGGAGCTGCGCAGGTTCTACCTGGGGGAGAGCGGAGAGGATTCGCGGCTCCATCATGCGGCGTGCGAGCGCTCCCACGGGCGCGAGCCACCACCCCGCTAGTCCGCGGTCAGCCTCGCGGCGGGGTCACCCAGCAGCAGGTAGCCCCGCAGGTCGTTGCGCAGCATCCACAGCAGGCCGAGCTTCGCGGGTTGGGTGGGGTCCTTCGTCCCGCCCACCCGCGCGTTCTCCCGCGCCTGGTACTGCTGGAGCACCCGCTCGTTGATGCCGCGGTAGAAACGCAGGAGGGCATCGAGCGCCACGCCCGCGCGGCTTCCGTTCGCGAGCGTCTCCAGCGCGGAGAGGAGGCGGTCCGGGCGCGCCCGTTGCGGGTCGGTCGCGTCCAGCAGCCCCAGCGTCCAGGTGAGGTCGGCGTGGCCCACCACCGCGAGCGGTCCTCGGGGATTGGCCAGCAGGGCCTGGGGCAGGGCGGCCAGGAAGGGCTGTTCGCCCGCGCCGGGCAGGTGCTGGAGCACCTCGTTCGCGGACGCCTGGTAGGCCCCTTCCCGCGCGAGCAGCGTGAGCCAGGCGTGGAAGGCGCTCTCCGAGGGCGTGGCCGCGCCGAAGCACGAGACGTTCAGCCACATCCCTCCTGGCAGGAACGGCACGTCGCGGAGCCACTCGCCCGACAGCACCTCTCCGGGGCCGAGCGACATCGCCCCCTGGAGCCGCCGCTGCTCCTCCACCGAGGACCAGCCTTCGGGAGGACGCCCCAGCCCATGGGAGACGGAGAGCAGCAACCCGGAGCGGGCCTCTCCGACGTGCCGCAGCAGGCCGGTGGCGGTGCCGTCGTAGGGGACTTCCGTGACGGTGGCGCCCGGTCGTTCCCGAGGCCAGCGCTCCTGGAGTCGCTGGAGGCACGGGCGCATCAACGCGGCGTGGCCTTGTCGGGTCGCGCCCGTGCCGTCATGGGCCGTGTAGAGCAACGCCCGTGGAGTGGGGGGCTGGTCGGAGCGCTGCTCGCAGGCGACCACCTTGTTCGCGTAGTCCGTGTAGCCACGCAGGTCCGAGCCGCCATCCGGCTGGCTCACGTGCAGGCGCCCGACATAGGCGCCATGGGCCATGACCTGTTGGAAGGAGAGGGAGACCTGGGGCAGGTCTCCGAGGAGCAACAGGTACCGGGGGCGTTCGCGCTCCGAGACGTCGGAGGCCTGATGGACGGACTCCTGCCAGCTCGCGGCGGCCTCCGCGCCCAGGCCCGGGGAGACCCGGTACACCTTCACGGGCGCCTGCTGCTGTTCGCTCCGGTACTGGAGCAACGGGCGGATCGCCTCCAACTGCGCGTCGCCCTCCGGGCCCTGGACCGCCACCACGCCCCAGCGCTGGGCCGCGAGGTCGTTGGGCGCGCCGTCGGGGCTGTCGAGGAGCAGGGACTCCACGCCGCCCGGCAACGTGCCTGGGCGAGGCGCTCGCTCCGTGGCCGCGCGCGCCAGCCCCACCTCCAGCACGGGACGGGACGTGCGGGCTTCGACGAGCAGCGGCATCGCGAGGACCGCGTCTGGAGCGACGTCTGGGGGGGCCATGCCGCGCAGGATTCCATGGGCACCGCGGGCACGACAATCTCCCCTTGCGCGCGCTCGCCGTCGCGCGTCATCCCACGCGAGGCCTTCTCGCTGTCTTGTCATCTGACAGGAATTGAAACGGGCGGGTAGCCCCAGCCATGGGTCAATCGACCTGTGTCGGGGTGTTGGGATACCCGTGTCTGTAATTTGTCTGGAAATGCGGGGAGTGGCTTGAGATGTCGTTGATGTCTTGGCATAGCTGGAGCTGTCTCCTCGCGAGACATTTCCCCGGAGCCAGACATGACACTTGGACAAGGCGTACTTCCGCTCGCGGCGATGTTGGTCCTGGCGGGTTGTGAGGGCAGTCAGCTCGAGATGGAGTCTTCCGAGGGTTCGCACCTGGGCCAGCAGGAGGCCGCGGTGGGGGACCTGGATTTGAGCGTGGTGGACCTGGTGGCGTCCTGCGAGGCCACGGCGCTGACGGTGTCTGCGGCGGTCCGGAACGAGGCGCCCACGGGCGTGGCCGGCTCCACGGCCGCCGTCTATGCCTTCACCCCCGGGACGGGCAACACGCGGCTGGGCGCCATCAGCGTCCCGTTCCTGGTGGGCGGTGAGCGCTTCCCGTTCCAGCTCTCTTTCACCGTCCCCGAGGGGACCACGCGGGTCTTCGTCGTCGCGGACGACGACGGGCTCTACGCGGAGGACGACGAGGCCAACAACACCGCCTCGCTCGACTTCTCCATGCCGTGCGCCACCAACCAGCTCCCGGTGGCGCTGTGCCAGGACGTCACCGTCGCCGCCGACGCCTCCTGTCGCGGCGCCGCGTCCATCGACCGTGGCTCGTTCGATCCGGACGGCTTCCCCGGTCCGCTCCAGCGTTCGCAGCTACCGGCGGGGCCCTTCTCCCTGGGGACGACGCCCGTGCAGCTCGCCGTCTCGGACGGGGCGGCCACGAGCACGTGCTCCGCGTCGGTCCGGGTGGTGGACGTGACGGCGCCCGTGCCGGGGGCCAGCAAGAACCTCGTCCTCACGCCGTCGGTGGGCTCCGACTACGTGCTGGTCTCCCTGTCCGACTGCGCGATGCCGGCCACCGACAACTGCGGTGGGCAACTGGACCCGTCGCAGGCGGGGGCGATCGTGCGCGTGACCTCGGACGAGCCGAACGACGCGCTGTCCCTGCTGCGGCTGCTGGCCTGTGACGACATCAAGCTGTCGCCGGATGGTCGCTCGGCGCTGGTGCGCGCGGAGGCGGCGCTCCTGGGCAACGGCCGCTTCTACACCTTCACCTATGACGTGAAGGACGCCGCGGGGAACGCCGCCACGGGCACCTGCCAGGTCAAGGTGCCCGGCTTGCTGGGCGTCTCCGTGGACTCGGGGCCCGCGTACTGCCAGGGCACGGGCTGCCCCGAGGGCACCACGGGCCGCGGGCTGCTCTGCTCGCTGCTGTAGCCGCGTCGACACTTCGCCGGAGGTCGCCCGCCACGCGAGGCGGGCGGCCCCGGTGTCCCGGTCGTCCTCCAAGGAGCGCCGGCTAGGATGACCGCGCCCACGCCGCCCACCTCGCGTGACTCCTCCTGACGCGGCCCCTCCTCCTCGAGAGGTCCCATGTCCGCACCTCGTCCGCTCGCGTCGCTCCTCGCCGCCCTCGCCCTGTCGGCGGCGGCCTGCACGCATGGCGCCCATCTTCCGGACTCGATGCCCGCGTTCTACCGCGCGCCCATGCCCATCCCCGGGACGGAGCCGGGCCATGTCATCCGGCACGAGCCGCTCACGGGCTTCGCGGCGCTGGAGGACGCGGCGAGCAACGAGCGCGTCCTCTACCGCTCCAACGCGGTGGCGGGCGACAGGCCCATCGCGGTGTCCGGCATCATCGCCCTGCCGAAGGGGCGGCCTCCCTCGGGGGGCTGGCCCATCGTCAGTTGGGCGCACGGCACGGTGGGCGTCGCCGACGCGTGTTCGCCCTCCCGGGACGTGCTGGGCGCGGCGGCGCATGTCTTCAACCAGGCCCCCCACCGGCTGCTGAACCTGCTGCTGCGCAACGGCTACGCGGTGGCCATGACGGACTACGAGGGGTTGGGCACGGAGGGGCGTCACCCCTTCCTGCTCGGTGACTCGGAGGCGCGCGGGGTGCTCGACATCGTCCGGGCCGCGAGGAACCTCTACCCGGACGTGCTCTCCCCGAGGTTCGCCATCGTCGGCCACTCACAGGGCGGTCAGGCCGCGCTGTTCGCCGGGGCGCGGGCGGCGGAGCGGCTCGCCGGGTCGGGCCTGGAGGCCGTGGGCGTCATCGCCTATGCGCCGGCCTCGGACATCCTCGGGTTGTTCCGGCTGGCCATGGCCCAGTCGCAGCCCTTCGAGGGGGCGGCCTTCATCCCGCTGTACTTCACGGGCGCGGCGGAGGGAGACCCGGAGCACGTCCGGCTGGACGCGCTGCTGAAGGACGCGCGCGCCCGGGAGCTGTACTCCCAGGTGGACACGCGCTGCCGTGTCGAGCTGAGCCAGCCGGACTCCTGGGGTGGCATCGACGTGAAGGAGACGGTGCTCGCGGAGGGCGCGGACACGCACGCGCTGGAGGCGCAGCTCGCGACCATGCACCCGGGGACGCTGACCATCCCCATCCCCATCCGCCTGGTGCAGGGGCGCCTGGACACGCGGGTGGAGCCGCTGCAGACCCTGAGGGTCCATGCGCAGCTCACCCAACGGGGCGCGACCATCGACTACATCGGGTGTCCGTTCGCGGACCACTTCGGCGTGATGGGGGACGACCTGCCGGGGACGCTGGGCTGGCTGCGGCAGCGCTTCACCGGCCAGCCTCCGGACGGGAAATGGGAGGGCTCCTGCCAGACCCTCACCGCCGAGGAGCTGAAGTCCTCGGCGGCGGTGTCACCCACGCCTTAGGGCGGGGGCCCTCATGGCGTCACGGCGCCCAGCTCCTTCAGGACCTTGACCGCGTTCGTGTTCTTCGGGTCGAGCTCGAGCGACTTCTTGTAGCTGGCGGCGGCCTCGCTCTTCCGGCCCGCCTTGAGGTAGCCCTCGCCGAGGCTGTCATGGGCGTTGGCGTCCTGGGGGAAGAGCGCGACGTTGGCCTCGAACGCCTTCAGGGCGTCGGCGGTCTTCCCGCCGTTGAGCCGCGCGTAGCCGATTTCGTTCAGGAGGGACGGCGACAGCGTGTCACCTTCCTGCAGGGTGGGCTTCGACTGGAGCCAGGCGATGCCCGCGTCGATGCCCTTGCTGCGCACCAGCAGGTCGAACGTCTCGTCGAGGCGCCCGCCCTTGGGGGCGAAGTCCTTCCAGCCGTATTCGGTCGCCACGGCGTCGAGGATGCGGTCGAACAGGCGCGAGCCGTTGTCCGAGTTCGTCATCACCGCGACGCCGCTGCCCGTGGCCGGGTCGGCCAGGAGGATGCAGCGGAAGCCCTCGTTGCCGCCGCCGTGGGCGAAGCGTCCGCCACCCGGGAGCGCGAAGCCGAGCCCGAACTGGCCGGTGGGCTGGGGGCTGAGCATCTGCTTCACCATGGCCTGGGACAGCACGCGCCGGGACTTGCCCTGGTACGCCTTGGAGACCTCCATGGCGATGCGGGCCAGGTCGGACGGCGTGGTCCACAGGCCCGCCGCGGCCCGCTCCGGGTAGACGTGGAAGTCGCCCGTCACGCTGGCGCCCCCGTCGAGCGTGCCGGTGGCGGCCTGGGCGGCCAGCGCCGCCGGGAGGGGCTGCTCGAAGGTGCTGTGCTTCAGGCCCAGCGGCGCGATGATCGTCTCCTGCATGATGCGCGCGAAGGGCCGGTGCAACTGGTCCTCCAGCAACTGCTGGACCACGGTGTAGCCACCGCCGCTGTAGCGCATCTGGCTCCCGGGCAGGATGTCCACGCGCACGGGGCTGGAGTTGGCGGGCGGCGCGCCGTCCAGGACCTGCAGCAGCGTGGGCACCGGCTGGCCCGCGGCGTAGCCCCGGAAGCCATGCACCGTCAGGCCGGCGGAGTGGCTGAGGATGCGCCGCAGGGTGACCTTCTGCTCGCGGGTGAGGTCGTTCTCCGGCACCTTCCACGACACCAGCCGCGCGTTGACGTCCTCGTCGAGCGACCACTTGTTGGCCTCGGCGTGGTGCAGCGTGGCCAGGGCGGAGATGGGCTTGCTGATGGAGGCGGCCTGGAAGCGCGTGTCCGGCGTGACGGCGTCCTCCGTGCCGGCCCGCTTCACGCCGTAGCCCTTGGCCCAGACGAGCGAGCCCCGGTCGAACACGGCGATGCTCAACCCGGGGACGTCGTAGAGCGCCATCCAGCGCTGGAGCGACAGGGTCGTGGGGGCTTCTCCCGGCAGGGAGATGGGCTTGAGGCCCGCCTCCACGCGCGCCACCCGGGCGGCCTCGGAGGGCCGGGCCAACCACGCGGTGGCGGGCTTCGCGGGGGCCGCCACGGCGGGCAGGGACACGCAGAGTGTGCCCAGCACGACGGCGACGGTGGAGTGGGGCATCGAGGAGGGCATGAAATCGCTCCGGGAGAGGGGGGACACCTGTGCCGCGTGACTACCACTACGCGGCATCCCCCCGGGCGATTTCCGCCCACGAGCGAATCTCCTCGCCCGCGGGGCTACTCGTAACAACTGTTGGCGATCTCCCGCAGCTCGACCATGCCCCACTCGCAGGCGGGACAGGACAGGGCGATCTCCATGGCCTGCTCCCGCGTCTTGACGTCGAGCAGGAAGAAGCCCCCGATGATCTCCTTGGATTCGGTGAAGGGGCCGTCACTCACGTTTCGCTTGCCACCGCGTATCTCGATGCGCGCGGCGTGGTCGTCCGACTTCAGGGCCTCGCTGGCGATGAGGATGCCCTGGTCCTGGAGGCGCTTCTGGAAGCCCATCATCTGCTCGAAGGCGACCTTGCCCTGCTCGAGGCTCCGGCCCTGCCGCGCGCCGGGTGGCTCCATGATCATCAACATGAAAGACATCGCGCTCCCTCCTTTTTGGGGACGCCAGTGTAGAGCACACGCAAGCCGCGCCCGCGCGCGCTTCGCGTCGGATGCGCGCATGCGGACGATTGTCCGCCAGCCTCACGGTGTGATTCCCGCGCGAGCGGAGCCGCGTGCCGGCGCTGTCGCCTTCTCGACGGGTGTGGCGTCGCGTCGCACCGAGGGTGAGTCCGGACCACGTCGCGCGGCGGTTGACCGGCGCGGCACATCACGCGAGGTTGGCTCCCGATGAGCGCCGGCCCCGACCTGTTCTCCGCTTCCGTCGACCTGAACCGCTTCGCGCCGCTGGCGGAGCGGATGCGACCGCGCACGCCGGACGAGTTCATCGGCCAGGCCCACCTGCTGGGTCCCGGCGCGCCGCTGCGGCGGTTGATGGAGCGCAAGCAGCTCGTCTCGTCGCTGTTCTGGGGACCGCCCGGGGTGGGCAAGACGACGCTGGCGCGGATGCTGGCGTCGAGCGTGGACGCGGAGATGGTGGTCCTGTCCGCCGTGTCCGACGGCATCCCCCGCATCCGGGAGGTGGTGGCGGACGCGGAGCGCGCGCGCAACCAGTACTCGCGGCGCACGGTGCTCTTCGTCGACGAAATCCACCGCTGGGCGAAGAACGTCCAGGAGCAGGCCCTGCCCCACGTGGAGAGCGGCCTGTTCATCCTCCTGGGCGCCACGACGGAGAACGTCAGCTTCGAGGTGCGCCCCGCGCTCCTCAGCCGCTGCCGCGTGTTCCGGCTCGGGGACCTCACGCTCCAGGACATCCAGGGCGCGCTCTGCCGGGCGCTGGCGGACGTGAAGCGCGGGCTGGGTGCGCGCAAGCTCACCGTGGGGGACGCGGCGCTGGCCCTGCTGGCGCGGGGCGGGGCGGGCGACGTGCGCAAGGCGCTGGGGGCGCTGGAGATGGCGGCGGGCCTCACGCCGGACGGCGGGGAGATCTCCGTGGAGGTGGCGCGCGAGGCGGTGGGGGTGGGGCTGTCCCGGCACGACAAGGACGGCGACGAGCACTTCGACCTGCTCAGCGCGTTGCAGAAGTCCTGCCGCGGGTCCAACGCGCAGGGGGCCATCTTCTGGGCGGCGAAGCTGCTCCAGACCGGCGACGTGGTGTCGCTGTGGCGCAGGCTCAAGGTCATCGCCGTGGAGGACGTGGGCATGGCCATGCCGGAGGCCATCACCATCGTCCGCGCGTGCGAGGAGGGTTTCCACTCCACGGGCATGCCGGAGGGGCGGCTGTTCGTCGCGCACGCCGTCATCACCCTGGCCACCGCGCGCAAGAGCAACCGCGCCTACGCGGCGATGAACGCGGCGCTGGCGTCGCTGGAGGAGCACCCCAACCTGTCGCCTCCGCCACACCTGCGCAACGCCCCCACGGAGCTGCTCGAGGAGCTGGGCCACGGCAAGGGATATCAGCCCCCCTGGGACTTCAAGGACCACTACGCGCCGGGGCAGACGTACCTGCCCGCGCCCCTGGAGCGCGCCGTCTTCTACCGCCCGAGCAAGGAGGGCTACGAGGCGGAGGTCCACGAGCGCATGAGCCACTGGTGGCGCGAGGACAAGGCCTCGAAGGAGGAGTAGCGCGCGACACCCGGGGTGTCGGGGGCTGGTCGAACGTCCGTGTGGGTCCGCATGCTTCGTCGCGGAGGCCTTGCATCGGGGAATGAGGGTGCTCTAGTCGCCGCGTGACGGCCGGGGACCCACGACATCGAGCGATTGAGGCAGTCTGGAGGATCGAAGCCGCGCGCCTCATCGCGGGCTTGACGCGCATGGTGCGCGACGTGGGGCTCGCGGAGGAGCTCGCGCAGGACGCGCTCGTCGCCGCGATGGAGCGCTGGCCCCAGACGGGCATCCCCGACAACCCGGGCGCGTGGTTGATGGCCACGGCCAAGCGGCGCGCCATCGACGAGCTGCGCCGGGGCAAGCGCGTCGAGCGCAAGCACGAGGAGCTGGGGCACGAGCTGGAGGCGGAGCAGGAGCGGGCCACGCCGGACCTCGACGCGGCGCTGGACGAGGACGTGGGGGATGACCTGCTGCGCCTCATCTTCATCGCCTGCCACCCGGTGCTCTCCACGGAGGCGCGCGTCGCGCTCACCCTGCGGCTGTTGGGCGGCCTGACGACGGAGGAGATCGCCCGCGCGTTCCTGGTGCCGTCACCCACGGTGGCCCAGCGCATCGTCCGCGCCAAGCGCACGCTCGCCGAGGAGCGCGTGCCGTTCGAGATGCCCCGGGGCGAGGCGCTCGCCGCGCGGTTGTCCTCCGTGCTGGAGGTCATCTACCTCATCTTCAACGAGGGCTACTCCGCCACGGCGGGGGACGACTGGATGCGCCCGGAGCTGTGCGCGGACGCGCTGCGCCTGGGGCGCATCCTCGCGGGGCTGGCGCCCATGGAGCCGGAGGTCCACGGCCTGGTGGCCCTGATGGAGATCCAGGCCTCGCGGGCGCGGGCGCGCGTGGGGCCCTCGGGCGAGCCGGTGCTGCTGCTCGACCAGAACCGCGCGCTGTGGGACCAGTTGCTCATCCGCCGAGGCCTGGCGGCGCTGGAGCGCGCGGAGTCCCTCCACGGCGGACAGCCCGGGCCGTACGTGCTCCAGGCCTCGCTGGCCGCGTGCCATGCCCGGGCCCGCCGCGCGGAGGACACGGACTGGGCGCGCATCGCCGAACTCTACGCGGAGCTGGCGCGGCGCATGCCGTCTCCCGTGGTGGAACTCAACCGCGCCGTCGCGCTCTCCATGGCCTCCGGGCCCGCAGCGGGGCTCGCCGTGGTGGACACGCTCGTCAAGGAGCCGTCGCTCGCCAGCTACCACCTGCTGCCGAGCGTGCGCGGCGACCTGTTGCGCAAGCTCGGCCGGCTCGACGAGGCCCGCGTGGAGTTCGAGCGCGCCGCGTCGCTCACCCGCAACGCCCGCGAGCGCGAGCTCCTGCTCGAACGTGCCGCGTCTTGTGCGCGCGGCAAGGCGTGAGCCGCCACGCGGCGCTGCCTCCCAGAACCCCGGGCGCGCCGCCTGACGCGGAGCGTAGCCCCTGGTCTCGGATGCACACCCTCCTCGTAGACTCCTGATACACCTGTATTTCTAGGCGTCCTTGATTCGACGGCAAGCCGGGAAGTACTGTTGCCAGGTCGATTGGCGTGGGACGCGTGACGGATTGTTCGCCTCGGGTGTTCGCGGCAGTCGATGTGTCTGTGTTTGTCAACTGAAGCTAACCAGGAGGAAGTCATGAGCGAAATCGTTCAGGGTGCCGAGCTGGTGGAGCAGTGGCGCAACATGGCCGACGACAACAACCCCGCGGGCCCGCTGTTCGTCGGCGGCGAGTTCGCGGAGTCCGACATCATCTGTGAGACGACCACGGGTTCCGGCAAGTGCGGCACGGCTTGCTCGGGTTCGCGTACCCTGATGTGTTGCTGACACGTGATGGCGTCTAATCCAGACGCCAGCACCTTCAACAAGTCTCTGGGGTGCCTGTTCCTCCCTGTCGCGGAGGAGCTGGCATCCTGGTTGACAGGGATTGCTGGCCTCGCCACGGGCGAGCGAGATGTGATTGTCGCGGCGACGCGCGACGCCCTGGAAGAGGTGCTCTCCAGGAAGCTGGGCCGGATGCTCCTCCTGGAGCTCAACGCCGCGCGGGTGACGGGACGGCTGAAGGGCGAGGACGCGGAGGGCCGCTGGGCCCAGTTCGTGGCGCTCTCCTCCCAGCGCGCCTTCTGGGACGAGCAGGCCGCGAACTATCCGACGATGCTGCCCCGGGTGGAGCGCATCGTGCGCAACCGGTGCGACGCGGCGCACCGCTTCGCCCAGCGCTGGGTGGAGGACCGCCCGCGGTTGGACTCCCTGTGGGGTGGGAGCGTGGGCGCGCTGACGGAGGTCTCCTTCGGCGCGGGCGACAGTCACCTGGGTGGCCAGACGGTGGTGCTCGTGCGGTGCGAGGGTGGGCGGCTGGTCTACAAGCCCCGGTCGGTGGCCGTGGACGCGGCGCTGCGCCAGTTCCTGCTGGAGCTGTCACCCCACCACGAAGGGGGGCTGTCCATCCGGGTTCCCCGGGTGTTGGAGCGCGAGACGCATGGCTGGGCGGAGTTCATCCCGCATCGCTATTCGGACGGGGAGGCGGAGCTCCGAGGCTTCTACCGAGGCGTGGGCCACTGGCTGGCGGTGATGCGGTTGGTGAGTGGCAGCGACCTGCACGCGGAGAACGTCATCGCCGCGGGGGACGCGCCCGTGGTGGTGGACTGCGAGACCCTGTTCACGCCGAAGGTGAAGGCCTTCCCCTCCGGGTTGGGCGAGGCGATGGACCGCGCCATCGAGCAGGTGAACGGCTCCGTCTTGATGACGGGCATGCTCCCTGGCCGGGGCATGGGGTTGGGGTGGCGCGGCGTGGACAACTCGTCGGTGGGGATGCTGCCGGGCCAGCAGCCCCGGTATCAGATGCCGGGCATCGTCAACGAGGGGACGGACCGCGCGCGCGTGGGGCTGACGCCGGTGGAGATGCGCCCATCGCAGAACCACCCCAGCCAGAAGCCGGCGCTGGACCAGTACTGGCCCCAGGTGCTCGAGGGCTTCGATGCCCTGACGGCGACGCTGCGGCGGCTCGACGCCGAGGGCGCGCTGGCGAACCTGCTGGCTCCCTTCAAGCGCTGCCGCATCCGCGTCGTGCTCCGCGCCACGGAGGTGTACGCGGAGCTGGCCCGCATGCTGTGGCACCCGGTGTCGCTGCACAAGGACGGCCCCGCGCGGGCGCGTGCCAACGACCTGCTGACGAAGATGGCGGGCAACGTGTCGAGCGCGCCTTCCGCTCCGGACGTCATCGCGGGCGAGGTGGAGGAGCTGCTCGAGGGAGACATCCCCTGCTTCACCGCCCTGGCGAGCGAGGGCCGGTTGGAGGGGCCCCGGGGCACGCGCTGGCTGCCGCCGACGGATCTGGTGGACGCGGCGTTGAAGCACTGGCGCGAGGGGGACTTCGTGCTCGAGCGCAACGTCATCCAGTCCACCCTGGTCAGCGCGTACATCAACGATGGCTGGATGCCGGAAGAGCTGTCGCTGCGGCCCCGGCGCGTGCGCGAGGACTCGCTCGACACGCGCCGCCGCAAGCTCGCGGCGGACATCATGCGCCGGCTGGTCGCCACGGCGATCCACGGCGGCGACGGAACGGTCACGTGGATCGCCCCCATCCTTGGACAGACGGGCTGGGCGGTCCAGCCGTTGGAGCCCGACTTGTACGGCGGCTCCTCCGGGGTCGCCGTGCTCGTGGGCGCCTACTTGCGGGAGGTCGCGCGGGGCAGGGCCGACGGCGTCGAGGGCGCGGAAGCGCTCCTGAAGGCGTCCCTGCGCACGCTGGACCTGGGCGAGGAGCGGCGCGCGGCGATGCTCGAGGGGCTCAAGGGCGTGCGCGTCCGGCCTCCCACCGCGGGTGGCTACATCGGCCTGGGGTCGCAGATCTGGGCGCGGCTGCTGCTGGCCGACTGGGCGCTGGACGGTGGGGAGGGCTTGTCGCGCGCGGAGGCGCTCGCCGAGGGCATCCCCGCCGCCGCGGAGAAGGACGAACTCGACGACGTCCTGTCCGGCAAGGCGGGGGCCATCGTCCCGCTCCTCTCGCTCATGCGCAGGACCGGGAACACGCGCTACCTCGACATGGCCCGGGCGCTCGGGGACGCGCTGTGCCAGCGGGCACGGCGCGACGGGGACACCGCCTGCTGGCCCAACGCGGACCAGTGGCCGGAGGGGGTGGGCGGCTATGTCCATGGCGTCACCGGCATCGGCTGGGTGCTGACCCTGCTGGCCCGCGCCACCGGGGAGGGCCGCTACGCGGAGACGGCCCGCGCCGCGTTCGCCTTCGAGGAGAACCTCTACGACGAGCAGGCGCGGGGCTGGCGCGACCTGCGCGGGCTCGAGGGGGCGCCGACGGCGGCGGCGTGGTGCCATGGCGCGGTGGGGATCGGCCTGGCCCACCTGGACCTGGACCCCACGCTGTCCCAACCGCACACGCGGGTGATGCTGCGCCGGGCGGCGGGGGCCACGTATCGCCAGGGGCTCGGATGGAACCACTGCGCCTGCCATGGTGACACGGGGGCCTGGGAGCTGCTGGAGCGGGCCATCGCCCTGGGCGAGGGCCCCGAGGGCGTGTCGCGGGAGCAGCTCCTCGCGTCCATCCTCACGAGCATCGAGGACCACGGGCCGTCCTGCGGCCTCGCGCGCAACGCCTTCGTCCCGGGCCTGCTGCCGGGGCTGGGCGGCGTGGTGTACCAACTGCTGCGCGCGCACCCCGAACACGCGCTCCCCTCCATCCTCGTCCTGGGGGGAGGCGCGGCGTCCTGAGCACCGAGACCCCTCCACTCGAGATCGAGCGGCCGTACTGGCACCTGGAAGCGAAGGAGGGGGACGGCGCGGGCCTGGGGGCGTTGGTCCGGCGCGTGGTGGGCGCCCTCCGCCCGGCGGTCGCCGTCCTGCGCCGGGCGGCGCCCCGGGCCGCGCTCGGCGTCCTCGTCTCGCCGCTCCTGGCGGGCGTGGCGACGGCGGCCGGGCTGCTGCTGACGACGGAGGTCCTGGGCATCCTGCTCGGTGACGCGCCGCTCGCCGAGCGGCCCCGCGCGGCGCTGACGCCGCTGCTCCTGCTCCTGGGGGTGCAGGTCGCGCGGCTGGGGATGGAGGCGGCGACGACGGCGCTGACCGCGTACCTGACGCCGCGCGTCCACCAGGTGGCGGAGGAGGCGCTGTTCCGGGTCGGCCTCCAGGTGGACCTGGTCGCGTTCGACGACCCGGCCTTCTACGACCGGCTCATGCGGGCGAGGGACCGGGGCATCATGCACCTGGATGGCGTCACGGCGCTGCTCGCGGAGGCGCTCGGCGCGGTGTTCGCGGTGGGCGGCGCGACGCTGGCGCTGCTGTGGCTGCACCCGCTGCTCGTGGCGCTGTTGGTCGTGGCGCTGCTGCCGGAGGCGTGGGCCGCCTTCCAATCCGCCCGGTATCAGTATGCCGGCATGCCGACGAGCATCACCCTGGCCCGGCAGGTCCAGATGCTGGAGGCGCTGGCCACCTACCGGGAGCCCGCGCCGGAGCTTCGCGCCAACCAGGCGCAGGACTACGTGTTGTCCGAGTACCGCCGCGTCTCCCTGGCGCTCCAGGAGCACCTGGTGCGGGTGGGGATGGCCAGCGCGCGGGTGACGGTGGTGGGGCGGGTGTTGTCGGGCGTGGGGCTCGTCGCCGTCTTCGCGGCGCTGGGGTGGATGCTGCACGCAGGGGGCCTGGGGCTCGCGGTGGCGGGGACCGCCGTCATCGCCATCCGCGGCGCGGCGGCGGCGATCGCCCGGCTGATGCAACTGGTCCACCAGCTCGTGGAGAAGGGCCTCTACATCAGCGACTACCAGGAGTTCATCGACCTCGCCTCGCCGCGCCCGCTCGCCGAGGGGCTGGTCGACGCGCCGGCGGTGCCCGGCCGCATCGCGCTCGAGGACGTGAGCTTCTCCTACCCCGGCGCGGACGGACGTCAGGCGCTGCGCGACATCTCGTTCTCCATCGAGGCGGGGCAGAGCATCGCGCTGGTGGGCGAGAACGGCTCCGGCAAGAGCACGCTGGCGAGGCTCATCGGCGGGCTCTACCGCCCCAGCGCGGGGCGCATCCACTGGGACGGCGTGGACGTGACGCGGATGGTGCCGGAGTCGGTGTCGGACCGCGTGGTGATGGTGCTCCAGGACCCCATCCGCTGGCCCCGGACGGCGCGGGAGAACGTGCGGCTGGGGCGCCACCAGCGGGAGGACCCGGACTCGCGCGCGTTGCTGTCGGCCGCGGAGCTGTCCCGCGCGGACGAGGTCGTCCAGACGCTGCCCAGGGGCTGGGAGACCCTGCTGTCGCGGGAGTTCCAGGGCGGCCAGGACCTGTCGGGTGGACAGTGGCAGCGGCTGGCCGTGGCGCGGGGGCTGTATCGCGACGCGCCCGTCGTCATCCTCGACGAGCCCACGGCGCCGTTGGACGCGAAGGCGGAACATGCCGTGTACGAGTCGCTGCGGCTGCTGGCGCGCAACCGCACCGTGATTCTCATCACCCACCGGCTGGCGAGCGTCCGCAACGCCGACCGCATCCTGTTCCTGGAGCGCGGGGCCCTGGTCGAGCAGGGCACCCACGAGGAGCTGATGCGGATGAATGGACGCTACGCGGGCCTCTATCGTCTGCAGACCCGACTCCATGGACTCGATGACGAAGCGCAGTGAGGCCGGGGTGTCCGCCCGGGACGTCGACTGGGCCCCGCTGAAGCGCGCCCTGGAGGGGGAGGTCATCGTCTCCGGCGACGCGCGCATGGTGCTCGCCAAGAAGCAGTTCGCCGCCGGACGGCCCCTGCCCATCCCTCACGCCCTCCTCCGTTGCCGGAGCACCGCGGACGTGCGGCGCGCGCTCGCGTTCCTCGTCGAGCGGGGGCTGCCGTTCGCCGTGCGCAGCGGCGGACACTGCTTCGCGGACCTGTCGTCGAGCGACTCCGCGGTGGTGGACCTGTCCGACCTGCGCCACGTGGCGCCCCGGGGCGAGCGCGTCTTCGTGGGGCCGGGGGCCCACGCCTCCCGGGTCAGCAAGGCGCTCTCCGCGGTGGGGCGCGCCATCCCCACCGGAGGGTGTCCGCTCGTCGCGATCGGCGGCATCAGCCTGGTGGGGGGCTTCGGCTACCTGGGGCGCAAGCACGGGCTCGTCGCGGACCAGGTGGAGCGGCTGGAGATGGTGGGCGCGGATGGCGCGGTGGTCCACGCGAGCCGCGAGGAGGCCGCGGACCTCTTCTGGGCGCTGCGGGGCGCGGGGGCCGGCAACTTCGGCGTCGTCACGGAGCTGACCTTGCGGACCGTCCCGCTGGCGTCGATCACCATCTGCCACGGCGAGTGGCCGTTGCGCGAGGCGGCCGCGCTGCTGGAGCTGTGGCAGGAGTTCGCGCCGGAGGCGGACCCCGACATCAACCTGGAGGTGGGGCTGGGGATGGCGGACGACGACGAGACGCCGCCGTTCGTGAAGCTCTTCGGTGTCCTGCTGGGGGAGGAGGCGCGCGCGAAGGCGTCGCTGGCGCTGCTGGAGCGACACCTGGGGGCGCTCGCCCCGGGCGTGCGGACCTGGCGGCTGCCACCGCTCTTGGCGGCGGAGTACCTGGTGGGGATGCTCAACCACGTCGCGGAGCCCGCGTGGCTGCCCAGCTTCCCGTACGCGGACACGGGCTTCCAGTTCACCCGCTCGGACTTCTTCGAGAAGCGCTTGACGCGCGAGGCCCTCCGCGACTGTGTCGAGCGGCTGGGGGAGGACCGCCGCTACGCGGAGGCCCGCGAGGTGGAGTTCATCCCCTGGGGCGGCGCCTACGCGCACGACGACGGCAGCGCCTGCTTCCAGCACCGGGGCGCGCGGCTGTTGATTCGCCACACGGGCATGGTGGGGACGCGCTCGACGGACGCGCTGCGCGCCCACGTCCGGCAATGGGTGGAGGCGTCTCGGGCGGCCGTGCAGCCGCTCGCCAACGGCCGCGTCTACCAGGGGTATGCCGACACGGGGCTGGGGGATTGGGCCGGGGCCTACTACGGCGACCGCTACGCGCGGCTCCAGGCGGTGAAGCGCAAGTACGACCCCACGGGCGTCTTCCAGCACGCGCAGTCCATCCGTCCCGGCTGACCGGGGCCGGGGAGGGCGCGCGCACCCCGTCCGGTGTCCTACGCTCCACGCATGTGCCGGAACATCAAGCCGCTGTTCAACTTCTCGCCGCCCGCCACGGATGACGACATCCGCGCCGCCGCCCTGCAGTTCGTCCGGAAGATCGCCGGGACGCGCAAGCCGTCGAAGCAGAACACCGACGCGTTCGAGGTCGCCGTGGAGGAGATCTTCCTGAGCTCGAAACGGATGCTGGATGGGCTGGTGGCCTCGACGCCGCCCAGGGACCGGGCGCGGTTCGAGGAGCTCAAGCGCCTGAAGTATCGAAAGGCCGACGCCCGCTGAGGACGCCGCCTCCCCGTCGTCGGGAGCCGCGGGGGCACGCGCGGGGCGTGCCCCCGGGGGGCTTCAGGGCGCGCCCGCGGAGGCGTGCAGCGACGCCTCGGGGGCGACGGACTTCTGCGGCGTCAGCGCGGTGCGCTGCAGCCAGCCGGCGAGGCCCAGGAGGACCAGGCCGGAGGTGCGCAGCGAGCGCATCAGCTCCGCGGCCTGGGCGGAGTCCCCGGGCAGCAGCGGCGCCAGCCACACGCGCGCGTCGTAGAGCAGCCACGTGGCGCCGGACAGGCCCATGGCCCACCACACCCACGCCAGCCGGCCCCCGCGCAGCATGTACGCGACGCGGAGGATGGGGGCGACCAGGAAGATGGTCGTCATGTCCGCGAGCGTGGAGACGAAGCCGATGACCGTCGAGGGCAGCGACGCGGCGCCGGACGCGAGGTTGCGCACCTCGGTGACGAGCGAGGGCACGCCCACCGCGAGCGCCGCCACCGCCGTCACGGCCCACAGCGCCGTGGTGCGCGGCGTGGACTCCGGCTGGAGGCCGGACTGCTTGTAGGTCAGCGCCAGCAGGATGAGCGCATAGGTGGTGCAGACGTTGGCCAGCACCACGGCGACCATGCGGTAGGGCAGCAGGGGCGACGACGTGAAGGGGACGTCCGGCACCGTGTGCAGCCAGTAGCTGCGCAGCGCCGCGCTCACCAGGGAGAGGGCCGCGCCCGCCGCGAGCCCGCCCCAGACCTTGCGCAGGTAGTCCCCGGAGCCGAAGGCGCTCGCCGCGGCGAAGGTGCCGAGGACGGCCAGCAGGCCGCTGCCCCAGCCCGCGACGTCATGGACCAGGGGCAGCCGCTCCGGCGCGCTGGTGGCGACCGCGACCAGGTGGGCCAGCTGGAGCGCCACGACGGCGCCGAACCACGGCGCGACGGACGCGGAACGACCCGTGCTCTCCGCGCTCATCGCACCTTCTCCAGCGAGGTGGCGATCTCCGCGAGGATGACCTTGGCGTGCAGCGCGCCAATGAACGTGTTGAGCATCGGTTTGAGGCCTTCGAGCAACTGGGGGAGGTCTTGCGCGGTGACTTGCTCGGGCGGGCGCTTGAGGGCGCGCAGCGCCGCCGTGTGGATGGCCATCTTGGCGGTGAAGCCGCCGAGCAACGGTTCGAGGTGGCGCACGAGGATGTCGTGCCAGCCAGGGGGGGCGGTCTGGGAGGACGAGGTCAGAATCGTGAACGCTCCAGGTGGAGCCCCTTACGCTAGAGCGAATCCCCAAGACATACGAGTACCGGCGACGACCGCCCCGAAGATTGGGGGCTGGTTGTGCCGGTATTGCCGAGCTGGCATGTCTATGGACAGACGACTGGTGCGAGGGGCGGGGACGCGCGGTGCTCCGCCCCCGGGCAGGCGGGCGGGCGGCTCAGGGGGCCGGGGGGCTGGCGGCGAGGCCGAAGTCTGCGCCGCGCTCCCGGAGGGAGCAGTCCGCGGGGGGCGGGGTGGAGGGATTGCGCAGGAAGGCGAGGACCATCCCACCGCCGCAGCGGTTGAAGCTGGCGCCGTGGCTCTTGCCGCGCATCTCCACGTAGGAGGCGTTGGGCAGCGTCTCCAGCACCTGGCGCCCCCAGTCCGGCGGGGTGTCCGGGTCGAACTCGCCGGCGAAGACGAGGGCGGGCACGTCGCTCTTCACGGGCGCGTTCATGGCGGCGGGGGCGGGCGCGACGTTCCAGGCGCGGCAGGTCTCCAGGGCGGCGGTGCCCCCGTCGAGGCCTCCCAGGCCCCGGGCCGGCGAGCGCTGGGCGGCGATGCGCGCCGGGTCCTCGAAGGGCGTCTCCTCCGAGCACCACACCGACAGGCGCAGGCCCCAGGTGAAGGGGGAGGGCCCCAGGTTGGCCTCCACCAGCGGGCGCAGCTCCGAGTAGTCGCCCGCGGCGGCCTTGGCGATGACGCGGGGCAGGTGCGGAATCCGTCGCGGGTCGTGGAGCGCGCCGTAGAGGGCGTCCACCACCTGCGCGCCGCGCACCTCCACCGGGGCGCCCCCGGAGGTGGCGTCCTTCAGCCCCAACGGCAACGGCTTGCGGTCCGCGGCGGCGACGAGCCGGGCGAAGCGCCCGGGCAGGTCGGGGTAGGCCTTGCCGCACTCGGCGTCGATGGCGCACCCGTCGAAGACGGCGTTGAGCGCGCGCCACACGTTGTGGCTGGCGACCTCGTCGTAGCCCACCTCCGGCGGCATCACCGAATCGAGCACGACGCTGCGCACCCCCTCCGGATGCCGGCGCACCAGGGTCAGCATCAGCCGCGTGCTGTAGGAGAGGCCGGAGAGGTTCAACTGGGAGATGCCCAGCACCCGGCGCAGGTCGTCGATGTCGTCCGCCGTGGCCTCCGTGGTGTAGCCGTCCAGGTCGACGCCCGCGGCGGTGAGCGTCTGGCGGCAGCGCTCGGCGGCGCGCGTCATCGCCTGGAGGGCCTTGTCCCCGCGGATGCGTCCGGCGGCCACGTCCGCCTTGTGGGCGTTGATTTCGGGGCACTCCAGCGCCGGCTGGGCGTGTCGCCCCCCGCGCGGCTCGATGACGATGAAGTCCCGCTCGTCCAGCACCGGGTTGCCGCGGCCCGTGCGCACGCCGTCGACCGCGCTCACCCCGGGGCCGCCCGGCATGAAGAGCACGGGGTCCGGCGCGGGCGTCTGGGAGCGGCTGCGCAGGCGCCTCACGGGCAGACGAATCTCACGGCTGTCTGGCTTGGAGCGGTTCTCCGGAACGACCAGCATTCCGCACTCGATGCGCTCCGGGGGCTCCACGGGGAAGGGGCACTCGGAGGGCTCGAAGCGGGGCAGCGCCGCGGTGGGGGCGGGCGGCGCGAGCGCGAGGAGCGTCCAGGTGGCGAGCGTGACGAGGGACGGGGTCATGGAGTCGTTAGACACGAGGCTCCGAGTCGCGTCCAATACCGAAAAAGACCGCTGTGATAACGAAGTGGAATCAACGCCGATGGATGCCCGCCGCCTGTCCTGTTTCATCGCCGTCGCGGAGACGCTGCACTTTCGCAAGGCGGCCGAGCGGCTGCGGCTCGCGCAGCCCGCGCTCAGCCAGCACATCCGCCGCCTGGAGGAGGAGCTGGGCTGTCAGTTGCTGCGCCGCGACCGCCGCCGGGTGGAGCTGACGCCGGCGGGCCGGACGTTGTTGGAGTCGGGCCGGCGCGCGCTGGTGCACCTGGAGCACGCGGCGGAGGCCACGCGGCGCGCCGCGGCGGGGCAGGTGGAGCCCCTGCGCATCGGCTTCCTGAGCCCGGCGTCGTTCGCGCTCGTGCCCCAGGTGTTGCGCCGGTTGCGCGCCGAGCACCCTCGGGTCCACCTGGTGCTGCGCGAGGCGGACAGCGCCACGCTGCTGGACGAGGTGCGCCTGGGCGGGTTGGACGTGGCCTTCGTTCGGGGACCCGTCACGGCGCCGGGCGTCCTGCTGGAGACGCTGAGCCGCGAGCCGCTCGTCCTGGTGCTGCCCTCGGACCACCGGCTCGCGCGGCGCACGCGGGTGCCGTTGTCGGAGCTGGCGCAGATGGAGTTCGTGGGCTTCCCCCGGGACTCCGCGCCGTCGCTGCACGACGCCATCACCGGCATGTGCCTGGAGGCGGGCTTCACGCCCACGTTCGCCACGGAGGCGGGGGACTGGTACACCATCGTCAGCCTGGTGGCGGCGGGGATGGGCTGCGCCATCCTGCCGGAGTCGGTGTGTACCTTCTCGCGCGAGGGCGCCGTCTACCGCTCCTTCGTCAACGCGTCCCGCCACGTGGAGCTGGTCATGGGCCGGGGACCGACGCCCCCGGGGCCCACGCTCCAGGCGTGCCTGGACATCGTCTCCGGCCTGACGGGGGTGCCCCTCTCGACGGGCACGGAGCGCGGGCGACTCTCCTCCGTCCAGCCGCCCGGCCCGCGCGCGCTCACGCCTTGATGTAGCGCTCGAAGACGGCGCCGAAGTCCTTCACCCAGTACTTCTGCTGGGCGCCGGCGAGCCACGCGAAGGCGGCCTGGTTGAGGTCCTTGAACGACTCGACGATGGGGGCGGCGCCGGCCTGTCCACGGCCGAGCGTGGTGGAGGCGACCTCCAGGCTCGTCTTGGCGTGCGCGAGGGAGAGTTCGTTCTCGTGCATCATCTCCGCGATGCGGAACAGCGCCTTGTAGAGGTCCTTCACCTGCTCCAACTGCTTCTTGTGGACGTCGATGGAGAAGTCCCGCGCGCCCAGCCGGAACTTGACCTCCACGTCCATGTCGATGGTGCCGGCCGTCTCCAGCAGGACGTTGGAGACGGGGTTCGTGCAGTACGGAAAGCGGCGCAGCATGCGCTTCTTGCTGGCGGCGCTGGTGCCGTCCAGGTGGATGAGCGCCTTGTTCGTGAAGCAGTACTCGTCCGACTTGGACTTGATGAGGAAGTAGATCTTCTCCTGGTCCTCGTGCATCACGTAGTCGTCGGCGTCGACCTTGTCGTAGTCGGCGGGGGCGATGACCGTGCCGATGTCACTGAGGCCGAGCGCGTCGGCGGCGAGCTTCCCGAACATGTGGTGTCTCCCGGTTCCGATGGGGCGGGCGGGCCCGTGTGCCGGCCCACCCGCGAGTCAGGTCCGGGGCCCTAAGCGGCCCGCGCGGGCACCGAAAGGCCCGGGAGGACGAGGCCCGGGTGACGCGCTGCGTCCGCGCCTGGGAGACCGGAGATTCGGCGAGCGCATCACCGGACCTCCCGTCACGTCAGGGGGGGCGTCGAGGCGCGGAGGGTCAGGGCAGGGGTGGGATCTTCAGCACGCCGTTGCATTGACTGGGGCTGGAGGGGGCGTTCGTGCCGCCCCAGGGCGCGCCGGTGTTGACGCTGACGCTGGTGCCGGGGGGAGGCGGGCAGCCGTAGGCGGAGGACCGGCTGACGGTGATGTTGGCGTTGGGGGGCAGGTTGTAGACGATGTCCGTCCCGCCATCCACGCAGATGGTTCGCGTCTGCGTGCCGCCGGTCGGGATGGCGATCTCCAGGTCCAGGCAGATGGGCAGCGTCGTGCCGGACGGGAGCGAGGCCGTGTCCACCTCGATGCGCAGGCACGCGGGGTTGACCTTCTCGATGTCCGCGTTGACGAAGCCGATCTCGTTGGTGGGGCCCGTGTAGCGCTGACCGGAGAGGCGCGCGCAATCGTCCGCGCTGCAACTGCCCCGGTCGGATTGCTGGCATCCCCCGGGGGTGGTCGTCTTGGTGGCCGTGGTCGGCTGCTGGAGCCACTGGTTGGTGCCCACCGGCATGGACCACAGCGCGATGCCGCTGGGGGCGGCGCCGGCCATGTCCTTGGTGATGGGGATGAACACCTGGGCGGTGGCGCCGGGGCGCAGGCTCAGGAGCGCGCCTCGGGCGTCGCGGACCTCCGTGTAGATGGCGCCCCGCGTCTCCAGGAACACCGGGCGGCCGGAGGTGTTGAAGGCCCCGTCGGCCCCGGGCATCGCGAGCAGGCCGGTGTCGATGTGGCGGACGCCCACCGTGAAGGGCCGCACCACCTGGCCCGTGGCGCTGGTCAGCGCCTCGAGGTTGACCGTGATGCCCGCGCCGCTGCGCGGGTCGGTGACCGCCGCGGTGCCGCCCGTGAAGGTCTGCTGGTACAGCGTTTGGAGCACGAACGCCGCGCCCAGCACGTCCCGCGTGACGGCGCCCACGTGCGGCATGTAGCCCGGCGCGAGGATGGTCAGCGGAGCGCCCATCGTGGTGCTCGAGCTCACGCTGAAGGAGCCGTCCGCGGCGGTCGTCGTCCGCACGCCGTTGAAGTCGACCTGGGCGCCGGCCAGGACCCCGCCGGTCGGCGTCCGGACCACGCCACAGATGGTGATGGCCCCCGTGACACGGGTACAGGTGGCGAGTGTCTGGGATTGAGGCGCTTCGGAGGCCTCCGGCTCCACGTCCGCGACTCCACAGGCCGCGCCCACCACCATGGCGCCCACCAGCGCGCCGTACCACGACAGCCACTGTCTGCTCACGAATCGAGACGACATCACGGGACCCCCAGGTTGTCATAGCGAGAACGACTCCGAGTGGAGTCGCAATCACTCATTGTATGTTGTGCTTTGGGGCGGATATCAGTGGGACGGAGGGTTTCGTCGCTGACGACAAATTGCGTCCAGGGCCGATTCGTCGGGGACGACCCGAGTGGGCGGTGACCTCTCGGCCCCGTGCGTCAGCATGGATTCGAGGTCGGCGTGGACCCCGCTCGCCTCGTGTCTGTCTTTTCCGTGGGCGCCGTCACGGGGGCGGAGGGGCGGGGTGTCTGGGTTGGTCCAGCAGCCAGTCGATGAACGCCCGCGCGGCGGGGCGGGGTCGGCGGTGGGCGGGATACACCACGTAGTAGCCGGTGCGGCCCGGCAGCGCGGGGCCGGGGAGGCGGACGAGGCTGCCCTGGGCGAAGTAGGGCGCGGTGAGCTGCTCCCTCGCCAGCGCCACGCCCAGCCCCAGCACGGCGGCCATGAGGGCGCTGGTGGTGTCGCTGAACGTGTGGCGCACGTCGAGGTGGAGGCCATGCAGCCCCGCGGCGCGGAACCAGTCCTGCCAGCCCTGGCGGGCCAGGTCCTCGACCAGCGGCAGCCGCGCGATGTCGGCCGGCGCCCGCACCGCGTCGAGCCCCACCATCCGGGGAGAGGCGACGGGGAACAGGGTCTCGTCCATGAGGTGGTGGGCCGTCAGCCCTGGCCAGGGGCCCTGTCCGAGGCGGATGCCCAGGTCCGGACCGCTCTCGTCGAAGCGGGTCAGGGCCTGCTCGCTGTCGATGCGCAGCCGCACGTGGGGGTGGGCCGCGGTGAAGGAGGGGAGCCTGGGCAGCAGCCAGGTGTACGCCAGCGAGTGCAGGGTGGTGACGCGCACCAGGTTGCGCTCCGTCTGCACGTCCCCCAGCGCGCGCAGGACGTCGCCCACGTCCGCCAGGGCCTTGCCCGCGGTGTCCGCCAGTTGGCGGCCCTCGTGCGTCAGCGCCACGCCGCGCGCGTGCCGCGTGAACAGGGCCGTGCCGAGCAGGCTCTCCAGCTTGCGGACATGGTGGCTGACCGCGCTGGCCGTCAGGCGCAGCTCCTCCGCGGCGCGCGCGAAGTTCTGGTGCCGGGCGGCGGACTCGAACGCGGCCAGGGCGGGCAGCCAGTCGGAGGGGATGGGCATGGGAGCCACGAATCCTACTTGTGGCTGGCCAGAATACGATGCGCTTGTGAGGAAAATGGGGGGGCCGCAGATTACGCGCAGCCCTTCGTGGGATTGAAGGCTCGCGCTCCTCGCGGGCCCCTCCCCACGGGGCGAGAGACTCCCGATGAGCGCTCCCTCCCTGGTCCGTCCCGCCGTCCCGTCGCTGCCCGCCGCCTGGCTCACGCCCGTGGAGCTGGGCGTGCTGGGCGCGATGTGGGGTTCGTCGTTCATGTTGATGCGCGTCGCGGCCAAGGACTTCGGGCCGCTGCCGTTGGTGGCGATGCGGCTCACCCTGGGGGCGCTGGTGCTGCTGCCGCTGCTGGCGCGGGCCCGCGGGAGCCTGACGCGCAGGCTGTTGCCCGCGCTCGCGCTGGTGGGGGCGCTCAACGCGGCGGTGCCGTTCTCCCTGTTCGCCTGGGCCGCTCAGCGGGCCCCCGCGGGTGTCGGCGCCATCACCAACAGCCTGGCGGTGCTGTTCACCGCCCTGGTGGCCTTCCTGTTCTTCGGGGAGACAATCGGCGCGCGGCGGGCGGTGTCGCTCCTCGCCGGCTTCGCGGGGGTGGTGGTCCTGGCCAGCGGCAAGGTGGCCGGGGCCAGCCTGGGCTGGGCGGTGGCGGCGGGCGTGTCCGCGGCCTTCATGTATGGCGTGGCGGCGAACCTGGCGCGCCGGTACCTGAACGGGATTCCTCCCGGAGCCACCGCCGCGTCGACGCTGGCGCTGGCGGCGGTGATGGTCTGGCCCTTCGCGCTCGCGACCTGGCCCGAGCACGCCATCCCCGCCGTGTCCTGGGGGGCGGCGTCCGTGCTGGGCGTGTTCGGCACCGGCATCGGCTACGTGATGTTCTACCGGCTCATCCAGCGGCTGGGGCCCGCGCGCGCCGCCACCGTCACCTACCTGGTGCCGCTGTTCGCGGTGGCGTGGGCCTGGCTGCTGCTCGACGAGCCGCTCACGCCCACCATGGCGCTGGCGGGCGCCCTCATCCTGGGCGGCGTGGCGCTCGGTCAGCGCAAGGCCACGTGAGGGCGCCGTCCCTCAGGGACAGCCCGCGCTCACCTGGAGCGCGTCGTAGGCCATCCACCCGTTGCGCCTGGTGCCCGTCGCCGCGATGACGTAGCCATAGAGGAACTTCATCTCGCCCGACTGCAACCGGTAGCGCCCGGCGCCGTCCTGCACCCAGAGCGGGATGTCGATGGACGGCACGCCATGCTCGGTGGGGACGTCCAGGCGCTGGAACTTCGTGCCCGCGGGGAAGTGGTCCACCGCGGGGCCACCCAGCGCCATGCCCGGGACGTTGAAGATGAGGTTCGCCGAGCGCGCGCCGTTCGCGCGGACCAGCGGCAGGTAGTCCCCCGCGCGCTCGTGGGTCGCCGTGCTGTCGTAGACGACCTTCTTCAGCTCCAGCACCGGGTCGTGCGCGTCGCGGATGGCATAGCAGCCCAGCTTCGACAGGCCCGCGCCCAGCGCCGACACGTGGCCCACCTTCTGCTCGAAGGACGTGCGCCCCAGGATGGCGGAGATGGGCAACCAGCCCGCGCTCGAGTTGGACGTGGAGACCGCGAAGGCGTGGAGCTCCCCCGCGAAGGTGCGCGTCTGCCCATGATTGAAGGCCGCGCTCGCGCGCGTGTTCGTGCCCACCACCGTCCCGTGGCCGTTCCGGATGGGCACACCCGTCACCAGTCCCCAGTCGTCGTCCGCCGGGTCGTTGGTGGGCACGCGGTTGCCGCCGGAGACCTGGAGCTTGCAGTTGTAGGGGCTGACCAGGCAGTACTCGCCGTTCACGCCGGAGAACGCCGCCTGCTCCCGCGACGAGAGGGATTCGTCGCCACCGCCCTCCGCACCGCCGCCGCAGGCGAGCGTCGAGGTCAGGAGCAAGCACGGGGTTGAGAGGGATTTTAGCATCCGTCGATGAGATTTTGAAATGCGCGGAGGGTCAAGGTCCGGTCCCGAAGCCCGCAGCGCGTTGCGTCCGGAGCCCGACAGACAGCCCGCCGGGGGGCGGAAGTGTCTGTGAATGCTGGTGAATCCCCATTCTGGTACGGCGCGGCAAGTTTTAATTGATTGGTCAGAATTCCGTTGAAATTGCGGCTGTCGGCTTGTCACCGGGGTGTGTTTGGTTTCAGCATGTCGGCCTCTCGTTTCGTCGAGGAGCCTATGGTCTTGATGCGAGGACGTGGGTCGTTGGGAGTCGCGGTGCTGTGTCTGGCAATGGGGGCATGCACCGACGCGAACACCCCGAAGGAGGCTCCTGCCCCGGCCGCGGGCAAGGCGTCGGCGCCCCTGGCCGGTGGCTACGAAATCGTCGCGAGGGACGCGGACCAGGCGGCCACGTACGTGAAGGGGGCCCTGGGCTCGGTGCCGCGAGAGGCGGCCGCCGTGAAGGCCAGCCAGGCGGACGCGTTGGCGCCCGTGCTGGCGCAGGTGGCGCCGCTGTTCCGCGTGTCACCGGAGCAGCTCTTCCTCAAGCGGGCCTATGTCGGCTCCGACGGAGACTCGCACTTCCGCTTCGGGGTGAAGGTGAACGACCTCGTCGTGATGGGCGCGGAGCTGCGGCTGCATGCGCGGGACGGCCAGGTCTTCGCGGCCAACGGCGATGCGCGCGGAGACCTGCCCGCGCCCCAGGGGGCGGCCATCTCGGCCGAGCAGGCCATCGCCTCGGCGCTGGGGGACAAGGCCTCTCCGCCGCGCTCCACCGTCGAGGGCGCGCCCCAGCTCCTCTACCGGCGCGACGGCGGCCAGCTCCTGCTTGCGTATGCGTTGCACCTGACGGGCGAATGGGCGGATGGCCGGCGCGTGGACGACACGGTGCTCGTCAACGCACGCAATGGCGACGCGTTCGAGCGCATCAGCCGCATCCACTCCGCGCTGTATCGGGTCATCTACGATGGTCACAACAGCACGCCGCTCCCGGGCTCGGAGGTCCGGCGAGAGGGGGACCCGCCGGTGGCGGACCCCGTCGTCAACGCGGCCTATGACAACCTGGGCTTCACCTACCAGTGCTACTTCGACCTGTTCGGGCGGGATTCCTACGACCGGGCGGGCGCGCCGTTGCTCGCCACGGTCCACTACCGGGCGAACTACGTGAACGCGTTCTGGGACGGGACGCAGATGATCTTCGGAGATGGGGACGGTTCCCTCGCCAGGCCCTTCGCCTTCTCCACCGACGTGACGGCCCACGAGCTGACGCATGCGGTGACGCAGTTCGAGTCGGACCTCATCTATTCCGGCGAGTCCGGCGGCTTGAACGAGTCCATCTCCGACATCTTCGGGAACGTCTGTGAGTGGCACAGTCGGGGCAAGGTGGTCACCGCCTCGACGTGGATGCTCGGCGAGGACGTCTGGACGCCGGACATCGAGGGGGACGCCGTGCGCTACATGAACAACCCCACGCGGGATGGCAGCTCGCTCGACCGCTACGAGGACTACTCGGCGGGCGTCGACGTCCACTACAGCTCGGGCATCTCCAACCTGGCCTTCTACCTGCTCTCCGAGGGCGGAGTGCACCCCCGCTTCCCCCTGCCCACGCCGGTGGTGGGCATCGGTATCGAGAAGGCCGCGCGCATCTTCTACAAGGCGAACACGGACCTCCTGGTGCCCAACGCCAACTTCGAGTCGGCGAAGACGCTCACGGAAGCGGCCGCGGCCCAGCTCGGGTACGACGCCGCCACGGTGGCCTCCGTGAAGGCCGCCTGGGAGGCGGTGGGCGTGGGGATCGTCGTCCGTCACCAGGACCTCCCCCTCGACAACGGTGTGCCGGTCGCCGTCGACGATTTGCGCGGCAGGTGGCGGTACTTCGCGCTGAGTGTCCCCGAGGGCGCGAAGAACCTGCGCTTCTCGCTGTCCGGGGGCACGGGCGATGCAGACCTCTACGTCCGCTACAACAACGCCCCGACGGCGGGAACCTATGACTGCCGTCCCTTCAAGACGGGGAACAACGAGGAGTGCTCGTTCGCCGCGCCCGCGGCCGGCAAATGGTTCGTGGCCATCTACGCCTACGCGAACTATGCCGGCGCCACGCTGGTGGGCTCCTACCAGGGCGGCTTCGTGCCCCTCGAGCCCGGCGTCGAGGTGGGCGGGCTGTCCGCGGCGCAGAACGACTCCACGGGCTTCATCGTGAACATCCCGGAGCGCGACGACGGTGGCACGCGCAACATCACCGTGCGCGTCCAGGGCGCCAGCGGCAACGTGGACCTCTACGTGCGCCGGCTCGCGATCCCGACCCACAGCGAGTACGACTGCCGCAGCATGAAGGAGTCCGGCGACGAGCGCTGCGACCTGAAGTACGTCGACGGCGGCAAGTACTACGTGTGGCTCTACGGCTCGAAGGGTGGCTTCGCCAACGCGTCGGTCATCGTCACCTATCGCTGACGCGAGGCCCGCGACGGGTGTCCCGCCGCCAGTCGCGCGGCGGGGCGCCCGGGCCGCCCGGTCGATTCCGGGAGCGGGGCGGGGCTCGTGGCGCGGTAGGCTCGCCCGCGATGTCCAGCCCCGCTGATGTTCCGGCGCCCGCGCGCCGCTTCCACGACGAACCGCTCATCCTCATCGTCCAGCACCTGCGCGGCCTGCTGCCGCGAGGGAGCGCACGCATCGAGGTCCCCGACCCGGACCTGGGCCGGGGGCGGTACCCGGGCGAGCGGGTGGGGCCCGAGTCGCGACTCGTCCACCGCCCGCTGCGCGGCTGGTGTGACCTGGCGGAGGGGCTGGGCTGCCGACTGCTCACGCCCCGCGGCGTCGACGCCACGCACGTCGCGCTCACCTTCGAAGCCCTGGGTGACGAGGCGTCCTGGCACGCCGGTGGCGCGCGGGACGAGGTGTCGCCCGCGCACGAGCGCTACGGCGCGGACTCCGACTTCTCGCGGGTGCGCAAGCTGGAGGACGGCGGCTTCCTGATGCCCTGGCTGGAGGCGCTGGGCCGCGTCCGGCTCCCCGCGGGAGCGCGCGTGCTGGACCTGGGCGTCAACCGGGGGGACGAGCTGGCCGCGTTCGCGTGGCTGGAGGACGCGCCGGACGTCTCCTTCGTCGGCGTGGACCACAGCGTCAGCGCCCTGGCGGAGGCCCGCTCCCGCTTCCCGGACGCGCGCCACGACTTCCTCGCCGCGGACCTCAACGCGCTGCCGGAGGGGTTGGGGCGCTTCCACCTGGTGGTGTCCGTGGGCACGCTCCAGAGCCCGGGCGTGGACGACCATGCGCTGCTGCGGCGGTTGGTCCAGCAGCACCTGGAGCCCCAGGCCACGCTGCTCCTGGGCTTCCCCAACTCCCGCTTCCGCGACGGCGAGGTCGTCTACGGCGCCCGCGTGCGCAACCTGCGCGAACCGGACCTGTCCCTGCTCGTGAAGGACCTGTCCTTCTACCGGCGCTACCTGCACCAGCACGGGTTCCGGACGTTCCTCGGGGGCAAGTACGACCTGCTGCTCACCGCGGTGCGCGGCGGCTCCGACGGCGGTGAGCCGTCGCACGGAGCCGAATAGCCGCGATGCGCCAGCCCGTTGCATCGCGCTGGGTAACGGCCTCGGCGGCCTCCTGGACGGCCACCGCGAGTGGGCCGACAGCGCGGGCCACCCGGCCGGACGCCGGGCCGCTGCCGCTCGCTTGCGACCGGTCCCTGCTCCTTCCCCGGGAGCCGGTCGCGTCATCCCCGGGCAGCGGACTCCCACCGGCGCGGCTCGGCCGACCTCCGCCGTCAGGTCACGGACCTGGAGGTCGCGAGTGCGCCGGGCCGCACGGAGCGGGGCCGACGGGGCTGGGCTGGCACGGGCTCGTCGAGGGCGCGCAGCGCGGCGGCGTGGCGTTTGCCCCAGTCACATAGCGCGTCCACGATGGGCCGCAGGCTGAGTCCGAGCGCGGTGGCCGAGTACACGACGCGGGGTGGCACCTCCGCGAACACCTCGCGCTGGACGACGCCGTGCAACTCCATCTCCCGCAACTGCTGCACCAGCACCTTCTGGCTCACGCCGGGAATCACCCGCCGCAGCTCCGACAGCCGCTTGGGTCCCTCGAAGAGGTAGTACAGGACGAAGATCTTCCAGCGCCCTCCAATCACCTTCAGCGCGCGCTCCGCGGGCACCAGCGGGAGCTCCTTCACGATGGGCATGGTTACCTCCAGGTTCCTTGGGAACGAAGACGTCCGTAGAGGGGGAAAAGGTCTATAGTTCCCGGAGCGGGGCGTATTTACAACTCAGGCCAGCAATCACCCGGCACGCGAGAGGAATACCCCCATGTCCGAAGCCACGAAGCACATCCCCATCGCCCTCATCACCGGCTCGAGCCGGGGTCTGGGGCGCGGCAGCGCGCTGGCGCTCGCCGAGCGGGGCAGCGACGTCATCGTCACGTACCGCTCGGGGCGCGAGGAGGCGGACGAGGTCGTCCAGGCCATCCGGGCCAGGGGGCGCAAGGCCGTCGCCCTGCGGCTCGACGTCGGCAGGCCCGACACGTTCGACGCCTTCGTGGCCCAGGTCCGCGAGGCCCTGAAGCAGACCTGGGGCCGTGAGCGCTTCGAGTCCCTGGTCAACAACGCGGGCACCGGCGGCTACGCGCCCTTCGTCGAGACGACCGAGGCCCTGTTCGACGAGCTCGTCGCCGTGCACTTCAAGGGGCCCTTCTTCCTGACGCAGAAGCTGCTGCCCCTGCTCGCCGACGGCGGGCGCATCGTCAACGTATCGACGGGGCTGGCCCGCTACGTCCACCCGGGGCTGTCCGTCTACGCGGCGGCCAAGGGCGCCATCGAGGTGCTCACCCGGGTGCTCGCCGTCGAGCTGGGCGGGCGGCGCATCGCCGTGAACACCGTCGCGCCGGGAGGCATCGTCACGGACTTCGGTGGCGGCGTCATGAAGGACCCCGTGCTCCAGAAGGCCGTCACCGAACAGACGCCCATGGGGCGCCTGGGACAGCCCGAGGACGTCGCGGGGGTCATCGCCATGCTGCTCGCGCCGGAGACGGGCTGGGTCACCGGGCAACGCATCGAGGTCACCGGCGGCTACCGGCTCTGACGACGGTGCGCCGCAGCACGGGGCCGAAGCGCCGCAATGGATGTGCGTCAGTCCTCCGCCTGCACGTCCTCCAGGCGCACGCCCCAGTCCTCCAGCACCTTCGCCTCGTCCTGCGGGCTCTTCGTCTTCTTGAAGCGGGCGTCGGACACGCCCTTCACCCGGCGCTCGCAGGCCGCCCACGTCGAGTGGCGCTTCACCGAGCGCCCCACCTGGCTCAGGTACGAGTACGCCTTGGCCGGGGCCTCCTTCTGCCGGGGCTTCTCCTCGGGCAGCGACGTGTCCTCGGGCACGTCGAAGACGTCCACCTCGTAGCCGCTCAGCGGGCCGACGTAGAGTCGGGGCGCCTTGCTGCGCGAGTACCCCACGGCGATGGCGTCCACGCGCTCGTTGCCGGGGACCCCCACGTGGCCCCGGACGTAGTGCCACTCCACCGCCGCGGCCTCGCCGGAGAAGGCCTCCCGGCGCTGGGCCATCAGCGCCATCAGCCGCTTCCAGTACGGCGTGTTGGCCACCTCCTTGCCATCCGCCGTCTTCCACCCGCGCTTGCTCCAGCCGAACGCCCACCGGGTGATGCCTTGAATCACGTAGGTGGAGTCGGTGTGGATGTGCAGCGGCCCCGGGGTGGCCTCCAGGTGGCGCAGCGCGCGGCCCACCGCCGTCAGCTCCATCCGGTTGTTGGTCGTCTCCGGCTCGTGTCCGCCCAGCTCCGTCACCTGGCCGTCCGGCGTGACGATGAGGGTGCCCCAGCCCCCCGGACCCGGGTTGCCCGAGCAGGCGCCGTCGGCGAAGACGAAGATGCGCTGGCTCTTCATGGAGGCGCACCCTACGCGCCCCTCCACGCCTCCGGCCAGGATGACGCGCGCCGCACGGGTTTTCGGGCTGACACGAAAGTCACGATTCCACGCGCGGCGAGGGCTCCACCCGCTCTGTCCGGAAACTGGTATGTCGCTTGCTTGGCTGCCTGCCATCTCGGGTTGGGCCGGCAGCATCCGAGGGAGAGGTCTCCTTCGTCCATGTCATCGCCGCCGCGCCCCACCGTCTCTCCGTCCGGAGTCGTGAGTCCCCGCTTCTTCCCGCGCCGCTGGGTCGCGCGCGCCGCGCTGCTGGTGGCGTGTGTGGCGTCGGTGGCGTCGAGCAACCCGGGGCCGGATCCGCTGGAGGCCACGTCCTCGGTCCAGCACCTCCGCCTGTCGAGCACGTCGACGCGGTCGCGCCAGGTCTTCGTCGTGGGGGTCGTCGCGCCGAAGCACCCCGAGCAGACGGTGACGGTGGGGCTGGGGGCGCTGCTCCAGGCGCGCTGGGTCCCGGACGATGCGCGGGACACGTCTTCGGGGGTGGTCCGGGCGCGGATGAGCCTGGGGCGCTCCCAGTCGACGTGGAGGAGCTCGGGGCCCCTGGTCGCCAACGCCGAGACGCCGACCGAGCTCCGCACCGACCTCCCGCAGGAGCAGTGCTCCCTGCGGGAGGACTGTCGTGTGGAGGCGGTGCTCGAGGTGGAGTGGGAGGGGGAACCCAGGCCCGGCGTCGTCGAGGTGGACTGGGTGGCGCTCGGTGAGCTGGGCTTCGAGGACGGACTCGACATGCCGCCGGACGTCACGTTCACGCTCGGGTTGCCATGAGCGGGGCTCACGTCACGCCGTCCCGGCCCGTGCCCGGGGACGCGCTGCTGCATCCGCTGGTGTTCGGCGCGGTGCTGGTGCTCATCCTCAACGACCATGTCCTGAAGGCGCGGTATGCGTCGTGGTGGACGGGCAAGCTGTCCGACGTCGCCGGGCTGGCCATGTTCCCCCTCGTGCTCCAGGGGCTGTGGGAGCAGGTCCGGGCGCGGGGCGCGCGGGGCTTCCGGCCGTCGTCGAGGGTGCTCCTGACGTGCGTGCTGCTGACGGCGGCCTGCTTCGGCGCCGTGAAGGTGTCGCAGACGGCGGGGGACGGCTGGCGCTGGGCGCTCGGCGGTCTGCAGTGGCCCGCCCGGGCGGCGTGGGCGCTCGCCTCAGGGCGCGGCGTCCCCGCGGTCGTCCCCGTGGCGCACGTGGTCGACGTCACGGACCTGCTCGCGTTGCCCGCGCTCCTCGTCGCGTGGCGGGTGGGGCGACGGCGGTGCGCCGACGACTCACGCGCGCACGGCGGTCCGTCGACGAGGCTGCTTCCGATGGCGCAGGCGCCCTCTCGCGGGTGAGCGCCCCCGTCCGTCGAGTCCCTCGTCACCGGGCGACTCAGAGCGAGTCGAGGAACGCGAGCAGCGCCTGTCGGTCCTCGCGTCGCAACCGCGTGTAGCGTTCCCGCGCGGGGGCCGCCTCGCCACCGTGCCACAACACGGCCTCCTCGGCGTTGCGTGCCCGGCCGTCGTGGAGCAGGCGCGTGTGACCGTTCACCGTGTGTTGCAGGCCGAGCCCCCACAGCGGCGGCGTGCGCCACTCCTGTCCGGTGGCCTCGCCGTCCGGCCTGCCGTCCGCGAGCCCCTCGCCCATGTCGTGCAGGAGCAGGTCGGAGTAGGGATGGATGCGCTGTCCGGACAGCTCCGGGAAGCCCGGGACGTCGCCGGTCTCCATCGCCTGGTCCACGTGGCAGGCCGCGCAGCCGAGCGCGCGGAAGACGCCCTTGCCTCGCAGCACGGTGGGGTCCGTCCAGTTCCTCCGCTTGGGCGCGGCGAGCAGCCGGTTGTAGAGGACGAGCCGCTCCAGGTCGTACGGCTCCACCTCCGGCTTCGCGGCGGCCTCGGCCGCGCCGGGCTCCGGGGCGCGCGGGTACACCTCCGACGTCAGCCCCATGTCCACCACGAGCGCGTGCGCCACCTGCTGCGACAGCGTGGGCTGGTTGGCCTTCCAGCCGAAGCGGCCCATCCGCTTGCGCCCCTCGGTCACGTCGTCCACGTGGTTGGCCCGCCCGGAGATGCCGTCGCCGTCCCGGTCGTCCGGGTCCGCGCGCGCGAGCAACGTCTCCTCGGGCACGGCCTCCAGCAGGCCCAGGCCGAAGTTGGCGGGGGCCACCCGCGCGGAGAAGGGGACGTCCGGGCCCAGCGGACCGCCCGAAAGGTCCAGGAACCGGTAGCGCGGACGCAGCAGCGTGAAGGACTCGCCGGTGGCGAACTCCCCGTCGACCTCCTCGAACGTCACCTCGACGCGGCCTTCACCCCGGCCCCCGCCCAGCCGGTGGGGGTCGAGCTGCTTGCCGTACTCGGGATGGGGACCACGTCCGCCGGGCGCGCCCAGTTGGAAGACGAGCGACACGGGCTCCTCGGCGGCTGTCTCCGGAGGCCGCCCGCGCCCGTCCTTCACGTGGCAGGTCATGCACGACACGGCGCTGAACAAGGGGCCCACCTGGGGCGCGACGTGCGTGGGTTCGCTCCAGTCGCGGTCGAAGACGCGCTTGCCCAGGTGGAACTCCGGCCACTTCGCGCGCGCCATGTTCGGCGGAGAGCGGCCGAACGCGTTCCTCCCCGCCTCCACCACCGTGGCGTTCCCTCCGGACAGCTCCTCGCCGGGCTCCACCGTGACGTCGAGTGGTCCCAGCTCCAGCAGCTCGGGGCGACGCCGCGTGTCCGCCCAGACCGCGGTGAGCACGAGCACGCCGAGGGGGAGGCCCAGCCAGTACATCCGCCGTCGCATCGAGGTTTCTCCGGGAGAGCGCGCCTGGGACTTGGGAACGACCGACGCCGGGCGGGGGAGGGGCTGCTCCCGCCCGGCGTCGGAGACCACGAGCCGACTACTTCGCCGGGACGAAGGTCTCGCTCTGCACCAGGATGCCCTCGCCGGCCGCCTTCACGTCGATGCCCGTGAAGCCGGTGTACGGGTAGTGGCCGTCCTCGATCTCCTCGACGAACTCCATGGTGTCGCCGGTGATGACCTTGCCGTCAGCCAGCGTCACGTTGAAGGTGTCCTTCCCGGTGTTCAGGCGCCAGCCGCAGGCGCCCACGTTGTCCGGCGCGGCGGGCTTGTCGCCCGTCTTCGTCCAGATGATGTCCAGCTCGTAGAAGTCCGCGACGGCCACCAGCCAGCGCAGGAAGTCCCGCCAGTTGGTGAAGGAGATGTAGGCGTTCGCGGGGTTCGACTGGGTGCCCTGGAGCACGCCGTCGCGGTAGATGTTCATGCGGTAGCCGGAGCCGCCCGGCGCGCCGGTGAAGATGGGCGCGACGCGCGCGGAGTTCGGCTCGCGGCCCGGGAGGATGCTCAGGGTGCTGACCACCTGGTCGCCCGAGCGCGCGTCGAACTGGAGCGCGCCCCCCGCGCCCAGCTTCATCTGCGACGTCTGCCGCCAGCTCGCGGCGCGGCCGAACGTGCTCGACAGGCCGTCCGACTTCACGTTCTTCAGGCCGGTGACGGCCAGCCCGCGCTCGGAGCTCGCCAGCGCGGCGTTGCCCGTCGCGCAGCTCGTGATGCCGTCGAACTTCTTCACGCACTTGGACTCGGCGTTCGCCTCCTGGGCCTCCAGCGTGCCCTCGCCCGGCTGGGTCTCGTCACCCGCGCAGCCCGCCGTCACGCACATGAACACCGCCGCCAGCAGTCGGCTCGTCATCTTGAACTGCATGTCTCTCCACCTCATGAATGGGAAGGTGCTGCTTCCGTTCGGAGGCATCGCGCCGGACCCACGGCGCCTCGCGACGGCGTTCGCGTCTTCTGCACCGTTCGAGCCAAGCGACGTGTTTCATGTATCGCCCCTCTGTGTTGCTCGGAGGAGGCGATGTTTCAGGGTGTGGTTTGTGGAGCCTGTCGTTACGGCGTCGAAGGTCCGTGTGTCGTTGGACGCAACAGCCCAGGCTGGATGTCTTTGTGGCCTTCCCTGGGGGTGAAAGTCATTAACCCGGGTCAAGGCGCGGGTGATTTCCATGTGTCGAAACGCGGGGAACCCGGGCTTCGCGGGCCGGCGCTTGTAGCGGCGGAGGTCACTGTCCAGGTCGACCCGTACGGCGGGTAGGGGGTTGTCAGGAGGGGCGCGGACCCGGGATGGTGAGGGGATGATCAACCCGGTCCACCTCTATGTGTGGCAGGCGGCCATCGTCGGGAACGCGCGGCTCGGGGGGCAGGAGCTCCGCGCGCTGATGCTGGACGACCCGGACGTGGCGTCGAACTACCCGAGCCACGACGTCTTTCGCGGCTTCGCATGGGATGGGAACTTCGAGCCCTCGTTCTACGCGTGGGTGGAGCTCCAGCGTCAGCGGGGCTTGAAGGCCGTGCGCGCGTTGCGTGCGATGGACCCGGCGGACTGGGTGCTCACGACCCCGCCACCTCCCCAGCCCCGGCTGCCGGAGCTCGCGCTCGTGTTCGAGGACTCGGTCGTCTGGTATCGACACGCGTATTCGCCGCTCCGGTCGGAGTCCCCGACCGGCCCCTTCGAGGAGCGCTTCGAGCCGGTGCCGGGGGAGTCCCGGCCGGCGACGCTGGTGCCCCTGGAGGTGGCGGAGCGGGAGCTGCTCGCGGCCACCCGGGACTACGTGGCGTTCGTCGAGCCCCGGGCGCGCGGGGACGAGTCGACGGACCTGTTCTACGCGGCCATGGGGCGCTTTTCGCTCGACCTCCTCCAGGACACGGAGGCCGGGTTCCAGCGGCGGTTCGCCGCGCTGCGCGAGGCGGAGCTGAAGGAGTACCGGCGCCGCGCCAGGGCGTGGCATCCCGTCCAGCCGGCGACGCGGGCGATGCGACCCATCTTCCTGGCGAACGCGGCGAAGTGGTTGGAGCGCGACGACTACCTGCGGGTGATGGAGGCGGCGGGGGCGTCGTGGCGGGCGGTGCGGCTGGCGCGGGCGTCGCAGGACATCATGCCGCTGAGCATGCGCAACGAGTGGACCTCGGAGGAGGAGCTGCCGCCCTTCACCCATGCCTCGGGCTACGTCGAGGTCGCGCGACGGTGGAGCTTCGCCGCGGCGGATGCGTTCAACGCGGCGTTGAACGCGCGCTGACGCGCATGGGTCGCATCACCGGGCGGCGGTGAAGAGCGTGGCGACGAAGTCGAGGAACACGCGCACGCGTGAGGGCAGGTGGCGCCCGGAGGGATGCAGGACGTGGATGGGGCGCGTTTCGCCCGCGTGGGCCTCGAGCACGGGGACGAGCGCGCCGGAGGCCAGCTCCCGGGCCACCATGAAGTCGAAGAGCCAGGCGATGCCGAGCCCCGCCACCGCGAGGTCCCGCAGCGTCGCCCCGTGGTTGGTGTGGACGCGGGCCCGGGGTTGGACCTGCAGGGGCGCGGAGCCCTCCCGCAGGAGCCAGGGCATGGGGCGCTCGTCGCGCATGAAGCCCAGGCAGTCGTGGCGCGCCAGGTCGGCGGGCGTCACCGGGACGCCGTGGCGCTCCAGGTAGCCGGGGGACGCGCAGGCCACCAGGCGCGCCACCGTCAGCTTCTTCGCGATCAGCGTGGAGTCCTCCAGCGGCCCCAGGCGCAGGTGGACGTCGGCGCCGCCGGAGACCGGGTCCACCACCTGGTCCCTCAGCGTGAGCCGCACCTCCAGGTCCGGGTAGCGCGCGAGGAAGCGGGGCAGGGCGGGGGCGAGCACGAGCTGCCCGATGACCTGGGGCGCCTCCACGCGCAGCACGCCCGTGGGCCTGGCGCGGGCCCGGGTGAGGGACTCCTTGGCCTCGTCCAGCTCCGCGAGGATGCGCTGGCAGCGCGCATGGAAGTCGCGGCCGTCCTCGGTGAGGCGCAGGGCGCGGGTCGTGCGGTGGAAGAGCTTCACGCCCAGCTCCTCCTCCAGCCGGGAGATGCGGCGGCTCACCGCGGACGCCGTCACGTCGAGCTTGCGCGCGGCGCGCGTGAAGTCGCCCTCCTCCACGGCCCGGACGAAGGCGTCGATGTTGGCGAGCGAGTGCATGACCCTTCCCGTGAGGCATTCGTGCCCGGGGCGCACGGATGTCGTTCCCGGACCTCACTCGCACTCTAGCGGAGTCGACGGCACAACCCGGGGGAGGACGTGAGGCGCCGTCGGCTCGGCGCGCGGGAGAGGTGTCATGTCGAGGCAGGTCGTCATCGTGGGGGGCTATGGACAGGTGGGGCGGGAGGTGGCCCGGGCCCTGGCGCCGGAGTTCCCCGGGCGCGTGGTCATCGCCGGGCGGAGCCAGGCGCGCGCGGAGGCGCTCGCCGCCCGGCTCGGGCACGGCGTCCGGGGGATGGCGCTGGACGTCGAGGACGCGGCGGCGGTCGACCGGCTCCACGGCGCGGCCCTGGTGGTCATGTGCGTGGACCAGACGCGGGACGACTTCGTCCGGGCCTGCCTCGCGGCGGGCCTCGACTACGTGGACGTGACGGCGCGCCATGCGTCGCTCGTCGCCTTCGAGCGGTTGGACGTGCTGGCGCGCGAGGCGGGGAGCACCGCCGTCCTCAGCGTGGGGCTGGCGCCCGGCGTGAGCAACGTCCTGGCGGCGATGGCGGCAGAACGGCTCGCGCGCGTGGAGCGGATGGACCTCTTCGTCCTGCTGGGGGCGGGCGACGTCCATGGGGACGCGGCGGTGGCGTGGACGCTCGACCAACTCGACGCGCCGTTCGAGGTCCTCGAAGGGGGGCGCGCCCGGCGCGTCCGGGGCTTCGGCGAGCGGGCCTGGGTGCGGCTCCCGGAGGAGTCACGCCCCCGCGCGGGCTGGCGCTTCGCCTTCCCGGACCAGCACGTGGTGGCGCGCACGCTGGGCATCCCCACCGTGTCCACGTGGCTGTGCCTGGACCCGCCCTGGCTCACCGGCCTCGTGGCGCTGGCGGTGCGCCTGGGCCTGGGGCGGGTGCTCCGTGTCCCCACGGTCCGGCGGTGCGTGACGTGGCTCCTGCACCACGTCCGGGTGGGCTCGGAGGCCTGCGCCGTCGTGGCGAGGGCCCGGGGGCAGGACGCGCGAGGGGACGCGACGCGGGAGTGCGCGCTCGTGGGGCGGCGCGAGGCCGCGCTGACCGGCAGCGTGTTGGTGGAGGTCTGCCGGGAGCTGCTGGGCGGCAACCGGCCGGGTGGCGTGCTGCACCTGGACCGGCTGCCGGGACGGGACGCGCTCCTTCAGCGCGTGGCGGACGCGAACCCGGGGACGCGCGTGTTCATCCCGCCTTGGCCAGCGAGTCCTTGAGCGACGGTGGCGCCACCATGTAGCCGGAGGCGATGAGCGTCTCCTCGGTGGCCAGCGCGATGGCGCCGGTGACGGGGCCGGCCTGGGTCGGCACGACGTACGCGCCGATGGCGAGGACGGGGCCGAGCGCGGTGAACTCCACCACCTCGATGCCTGGGGCGGGCTTGGCGAGCACGCCCGGCACCTCGGCCACTCGCGCCTTGAGGGCCTCCATGAGGCCATGGACGTCCTGGCCGTGTATCAGCGGCAGCTTCACCACGACCTTCCGGTGGGGGTGGTGGCTGAAGTTGGTGATGTTGTCGCTGAACAGGCGGTTGTTGCCCACGGAGATGCGCAGGTTGTCGCCCGTGTCGATGGTGGTGGCGAACAGGCCGATCTCCTGGACGATGCCGCTGACGCCCGCGGCGTTGATTTCATCGCCCACGCGGAAGGGCCGCAGCACGAGCAGGAAGACGCCCGCGGCGAAGTTGGACAGCAGGCCGGACCACGCCGTGCCGATGGCGATACCAGCGGCGGCCAGCAGGGCGGCGAACGAGGTCGTCTCGAACCCCATCATCCCCAGGATGCCGAGCAACAGGAGGATGGTGAGCGAGCCGCTGAACAGCGACTCCACATAGCGGATGAGCGTGGAGTCGAACTGGCGCTTCTGCAGGCCGAGGTTCAGCACCCGGCGGAAGCCGGTGATGACCGCGCGACCGATGAACCACAGCACCAGTGCGCCCATCGCCTTCAGGAGGAAGGGGAGGGCATCCGTCAATGCGAGCGTCTGCAACTGCGTGATGATGGCTTCCATGGCGTTCCTGAAGCGGCCGGGGTTCCAGGTCGGACTGGGGGACGCGCTTCGCGGCGGCGGATGTGCATGGGGTGGGCCAGGAGACGGCGCGCGGCAAGCCCGCGAAGACAGGGACGTCGAATCTGGAGTGGCCGGAAGGAGGGTGGGTCGACTCTAGGTCGGACGCGTCAGGGGCTGTCATTGACGCGTCAGCACGGGGTCCCCGTGAGGAACCGGACACTCGCCCGAGGCGGGCCCGGGCACGGCGTCGAATCCCGGGCCCCGCGCTTGACTCGAGGGTGGAAGGGACCCGGTCCGCGCGGATGACTCACCGGGGGGCGGCGGTCGACAGCAGCTTCTCCACGGCGTGGAGCACGGCGGCGGCGGTGGCCGGGTGCTTCACGAAGGCGGCGGGCGTGAGGTTCGACAGCCGCCCCATCAGCGAGTCCGGGCCGCTCACGTTCACCATGATGGTGCGTGTGCCGGGGCGGCCGAAGGCGCTGAGCACGTCGAGCGCGGAGCCGGTGTCGACGACGAGGAGGGTGGGCTTGTCGCCGTCCGTCGCCAGCCGCACGCCCTTCTGGAGGAACAGCTCGGTGACGAGCGTCATCAGCCGGGGCTCCGTCAGGCGCACGAGCACCGGGGCGCGTGTGTCCACCTCCACGGCCGTCGCGGCCTGCGGCGCGGGGCCCTTGCCCAGCTCGCGCACGTCCGTCGTCAGCAGCTCGCGCACGTCCGTCCTCAGGACGCTGCGCACGCGCTTGAGCAGCGAGGCGTCGTCCGCCAGGAACGACTTGAGGCGGCGCTCCGCCTCCGACGCGAGCTGGGTGAAGGCCACGCCCATGCCGTCCTCGCGGGACCAGGCCACCTGGGCGTGGGCGACGAGCGGCTGGTGGGGCGCGTCCGGGAGGGACAGGCGCAGCTCCAGCGTGCTGCCCACGGGGAGGGCGCGCGCGGTGCGGATGGCGAGCCCACCCGCGCCGATGTTCCTGCTGTAGGCGCGCACCACGTCGTCCTGCGTCGCGAACGTCAGCTCCAGCACCGCGTCCGCGCGGACGGGCCGGGTGGGGAGCGGGCTGCCCTCGGGAGGCAGCGCCCCCAGCTCCAGCAGCACGTCGCGCAGGAGCTCCAGGCGCTGCGCCTCATCCGGCCCCAGCGGCTGGACGCGCTGCTGCTCGCACAGTGCCTTGTACTCCTCGAGCGCGTTGACGCGCGGGTTTCCCATGTCGGCCCCCCGGATGGACGCCCGCCGAGCCTGCCATGGGCATGTGACTCGCGCGAGATGTCCCCTTCCACCCTGTCATGGTGCGTACACCCAGCCGCTGGGGCGGGGACGCCCGCCCGTCCGTTCCTCCAGGCGCGCCTCCTCGCCGCGCGTGCCTGCAAGCGAGCGCTCGCGGCGCTAGGCTCGTGGGTCATGGCCTATCAACGCAACCCCGTGAAGGCGCCCCGCGTGTCCGGCTTCGCGCTCCGGGCTTTCGTCAACACGCTGGAGAGTGGACTGGGCGCGCCGGTGCTGGAGAAGCTGGTGCGAGACAGCGGCATCACCGCGTGGCGCGACACGTCACCGGGGGACGCGCCGCCCCTACAACATCCGCTGCCGCCCGGTGCTCCCGCCACGCAGGACGAGTCCCCCGTCCAGCAGGCGGCGCGCGCCATCGCCACGCAGCCCCGGCCCCCGGAGCGGGAGACGGTGGGCGCCTACGTCCGCGCGTACCAGGAGGGCCGCGCGGAGCCCGTGGCCGTGGTGCGTCGGATCCACGCGGCCATCGAGCGGCTCGAGGGGCAGGAGCGCATGGGGCTCTTCGTGGCGCGCAAGCCGGACGAGGTGCTGCGCGCCGCCGAGGCCTCCGCGGCGCGCCTGCGCGCGGGCACGCCCCTGAGCGTCCTGGACGGCGTCCCCGTGGTGCTCAAGGACGAGGTGGACCTGGCGGGGTTCCCCACGACGTTGGGGACGAAGTTCCGCCACGAGGTGGCGCCCGTGGATTCGACGGTGGCGGCGCGGCTGAAGGCCGCCGGGGCGCTCATCCTCGGCAAGGCCAACATGAATGAGATCGGCATCAACCCCATCGGGTTGAATCCGCACCACGGCGCCGCGCGCAACCCGTGGAACCGGGCGCACATCACCGGAGGCAGCTCCAGCGGCTCGGCCGCCGTGGTGGCCGCGGGCTTGTGTCCGCTGAGCATCGGCGCGGACGGGGGCGGCTCCATCCGCATCCCCGCGGCGCTGTGCGGCATCGTCGGGCTCAAGGCGACGTGGGGCCGCATCCCGGAGACGGGGGTTCCCGCGCTGTGCTGGAACGTGGGGCACGTGGGGCCCATGGGGCTCACCGTGGACGACGTGGCCGCGATGTACGCGCTGGTCGCGGGCCCGGATGGAAAGGACCTCGTCTCGCAGACCCAGCCGCGACACCACCTGTCGGGCCTCGAGCGCGGGGACCTGTCCGACGTGCGGCTCGGCATCTGCTGGCCCTACTTCGAGGACGCCGCGCCGGACGTGGTGGCCCGCTGCCGGGACGCGGTGCGCGTGCTCACGGACGCCGGCGCGAAGGTGGTGGAGGTGCCCGCGCCCGACCTGAACACGGTCCTGTGGACCCATAGCTGCATCATCCTCAGCGAGATGGCCACGGCGATGCTCCCGCACACGAAGGAGCACTCGGAGGACTTCGGGCTCGACTCCCGAACGAACCTCGCCATCGGTCGTCACTTCCGGGCGACGGACCTGGTCCACGCGCTGCGACACCGGCACCGGCTGACCCGCGAGCTGCTCGCGGTGATGGCGGACGTGGACGTCCTCGTCACGCCCGCCACGGCCATCACCGCGCCCGCCATCCCCGAGTCGACGCTGCCGGAGGGTGAGTCGAACCTCCCGGTGGTGGACGCGCTGATGCGCTACGTGCGCCAGGGCAACCTGACCGGCTTCCCCGCGCTCTCCGTGCCGGTGGGCTTCGACGGCGCAGGGCTGCCCGTGGGGCTCCAGCTCATGGGGCGCCCCTACGAGGAGCACCTGCTGCTGCGCCTGGGCCGCGTGGTCGAGCGCGCGACACCCCACCGGACGCCCCCCATCCACGTCACGGCGTTGCGCTGAGTCGCGGACCCGGACCGGGCGGTCCCGGCGTATCGGAGCGCCCGCACGGGTTGTGGAGGTTTCGCCTGTTTGGAAGGGATGTCGGTTCTTCGTGAAGCGCGCGGAGACTGGGGTTAGGGCACGAGGGCCCCGGGGATGTCATTTCCTGGCGTCCGGACACGGGGCAGGAGGCAGTGCTTCGTGCAACCTCGAGCGCAGTCCATTCCGGCCGTGCTTCAGACTTCCGTCTCCGTCGCGATGTGTCTCGTGGCCTCCTCGTGGTTGGGGTGTGGGGCGCCCGGGGGCTCCGGGGCGCCACGGGATGAGCCGGAGACGTCGCGCGCCGCGCTGACGGAGTGGGTCGTCAACGGGACGTTCTCCACCGGCGTGACGGCTCCCTGGTGGAGCGGCGCGAACACCCAGTCGCTCGTGGAGGGCGGGAGGTTGCGGGTGAACGTGGCGGGAGGGACCGTCAATCGCTGGGACGCGCTCGTAGGCCAGAGTGCCATCCCGCTGGTGGGCGGGCGGCCCTACACCCTGGCCTTCACCGCGTCTGCTTCCGCGAACGTGCCGATGCGGGCGACGGTGCAGCTCGAGCCGTCGCCCTACACGGCGACGCTGGACCAGGCCGTCACCCTGGACGGGACGGCCCGCCGCTTCACGTTCTCTTTCACGTCGTCGCTGGACACCGCGCTGGGACAGGTGACGTTCCAGTTCGGCGGCTCCGGAGCCTTCACGCTCTACCTGGACGACATCTCGCTCACCTCGGAGACGGGCTCGGGGCCCGTCTCCATGACGAGTGGCTTCTACGTGGACCCGAACTCGAACCCGGCCGTCTGGGCGCGCAACAACAGCGGGGACTCGCGCGCGGCGCGCATCCAGTCGAACATCGCGAGCAAGCCGGGCGCGCGCTGGTTCGGCAACTGGAGCGGGGACATCACCGCGGCGGTGTCCGGCTTCGTGAACGCGGCGGACGCGGTGGACAAGCTGCCGGTGCTGGTGGCCTACAACATCCCGGGGCGCGACTGCGGCAGCCACTCCAGCGGCGGCGCGGGCAGCCCCGAGGCGTACCGCGCGTGGATCTCGTCCTTCGTCACCGGCCTGGGCTCGAAGCCCGCCATCGTCATCCTCGAGCCGGACGCCGTCGCGCAGCTCGACTGCCTCCCCAACGACACCGAGCGCCAGACGCGGCTGGGCCTGCTGCGCTACGCCACCGAACAGCTTCGCGACCGCGCGCCGAACACCTGGGCATACCTGGACGGTGGCAACGCGACGTGGATCGCCGCGGACACCCTGGCGCAGCGGCTGGAGTCGGGCGGCGTGCGCAACATCCGGGGCTTCGCCCTCAATGTCTCCAACTACATCCCCACCGCGCAGTCCAACACTTACGGCGCCGCGGTGAGCGCCGCGCTGAATACGCGCTACGGCTACACCCGGCCCTGGGTGGTGGACACCAGCCGCAACGGCAATGGCTCCAACGGGGAGTGGTGCAACCCGGCGGGCCGCAAGCTGGGCGCGACGTCGCAGGTGGGCGGCGGCGCGGACCTGCTGCTGTGGCTCAAGGTCCCGGGGGATTCGGATGGCCCGTGCGGCATCGCTCCCACGGTGCCGGCCGGCACCTTCAGTCCGGACATCGCCGTCCGGCTCATCGACGGCACGTGAGGGGCGCCCGCCGGCTAACGCGCCTTCGGGAGCAGGCGCGTCAGCTCGCGGTCGAGCGTCGCGGCGAAGCGCTGGCGGTCCTGCGGGGAGAAGCTGCTCGGGCCGCCCGTCTGCACGCCGCTCTCGCGCAGCTCCTGCATGAAGTTGCGCACGGACAGGCGCTCCTCGATGTTCTCCTCGGTGAACAGCTCGCCGCGCGGGTCCAGCGTCACCACGCCCCGGGGGACGAGGAGCGCGGCGAGCGGGATGTCCTGGGTGACGGCGAGGTCGCCCTTCGCCGCCGACGTGGCGATGTGCTGGTCGGCCACGTCGAGCCCGGCGCCCACCTGCACGGTGGAGACGAGGTCGGAGCGGGGGAGGGACAGGGCGCGGTTGGCCACGAAGACGAGCGGGACCTGCAGCCGCTGGGACGCGCGCAGGAGGATGTCCCGGACGGGGCCCGGACAGGCATCGGCATCGACCCAGATTCGCATGCCCCCATCCTCGCGGCATCCGCCGGGGTTGTCCCGGGTTTCCGTGCGCGCGGCGCCGGGTATCCGACGTGGGGTGTCGAAGTGCTTGACGGCCCCCGGGGGCGGCGCTCGGATGCGCCACCATGTCCGAGCTGCTGACCCGCGCCGAAGCGACGAACTACGCAGAGACCTCGCGTCATTCCGACGTGCTCGCCTTCGTGGACGAGCTGTGCCGCCGCACGAAGCTCGCCCGCCGTGTGGACTTCGGGGCGAGCGGCGAGGGCCAGCCCCTGGTGGCGCTCATCGTGAGCGACCGCAACTGCTTCACGCCGGAGCTGGCGCGCAAGCAGAAGAAGGTCGTCGTCATGGTGGAGGCGAACATCCACGCAGGGGAAGTAGAGGGCAAGGAGGCGCTGCTCGCGCTGGCGCGCGACCTGACGCTCACGAAGCTGGGGCACAGGCTGCTCGACAAGCTGTGCCTCGTGCTGGTCCCCAACTTCAACCCGGACGGCAACGACCGCATCAGCCCCAACAACCGCAAGCTCAACCTGAAGAGCCTGGAGGGGCAGGTCAACCCCGCTGGCGGCGTGGGCACGCGCTACACGGGCGAGGGCTGGAACCTCAACCGCGACAACACCAAGCAGGAGGCGCCGGAGACGCGCGCCCTGGCGAAGCTGCACCAGGCCTGGTGGCCGGAGCTGTTCATCGACTGCCACACCACGGACGGCAGCATCCACGCCTTCGACCTCACCTTCGACACGTCGCACTCGAACGAGCCGCTGTTCCAGGAGCTGCGCGACTACAACCGCGCGATGCTGGAGCGCGTCTCCGAGGCGGTGAGCAAGCGCCACGGCTTCGACAGCTTCTGGTACGGCAACTACCGCGACGAGGACGTGCCCACCTCCGGCTGGCACACGTACCCCGCGCTGCCGCGCTTCGGCAGCCACTACCGGGGGCTGCTCGGGCGGCTGGACGTGCTGCTGGAGACCTACAGCTACATCGACTTCCCGCGCCGGTGCGCGGTGATGCGCGCCTGGCTCCTGGAGTTGATCCGCGAGGCGGCCCGCAGCGCGAAGGCGTTCCGCGCCGTCACCGAGGCGCAGCAGCGGGCCATCGTCGCGCGCGGGGAGACGCCGGACCCGCAGGTGCTGGTGGGCATCAACTACGGCGTGGCCACGCGCGACGCGCAGGGGGCGCTCTCCTTCGAGTACCCGGCGTACGCGAAGCCCGGCGACACCGCTCGCGTCATGGCGTACGACGAGAAGAGCATCCTGGAGCGGCGCTACCCGGGGAAGAAGCACCGCGTCTACCGCGTGCCGCACCACCGGACCTTCATCCCCACCCAGTCGGTGAGCACGCCCACCGCGTACCTGGCGCCGCCGGAGCTCGCCGCCCGGCTGGAGGGCCATGGCATCCGGTTCGAGGTGCTCCCCAAGCCGCGCGCCTTCACGGTGGACAGCTACCGCGTGGCCCGGCGCGAGGAGACCTTCAGCCCGGACGTGGCCGCCAACGTCCCGCCCATCGGCGAGGCCGAGGTGCCGCTGAGCATGAAGCCCAAGCCCGTGCGCTTCGAGACGGTGCTGACGGTGTCGCCCGAGCGCATCACCCGGGAGTTCCCCCAGGGCACGCTGTACATCCCCACCGCGCAGCGCGCCGGCACGTTGGCGGTGTACCTGCTGGAGCCGGCCTCCGACGACGGGCTGTGCCGCTGGCAGTTCGTCGACAAGCTGGTGGACGTGGGCGGGTTGTATCCCGTCCACCGGGTGGTCAGCCCCGCCACCGCGCCGAAGAAGGCCGAGTAGCACGGGGGCGCCGCCGGGCAGGGCGGGGGCTTCGGTTCGTCCCCGCCCGGCACCCGTTCGTCCCGGCTCGCATGGAAGGTGGCTGTCGGGCCCGCTAGCCTCGCTGGTCATGCGTGAGCCGGAAGTGGTGCGTCCCGGAGAGGTGGAGCCCCTGCCGGCCTGGGCCGTCTGGTGGGGGGCGTTGGGGTGGTGGTGGGCGGATGCCCTCATCTCCGTGAGCCAGGTGCAGTTGCTCCAGCGCATCGGCGAGGCGGAGGTGTCCGGCGGGGAGCTGTGGCGCATGTCATTGGCCAGCTCGCTCCTGTGGGTGCCCATCACGGTGATGTGTGTGCGCCTGTCCGAGCGAGTGCCGCTGACGCGCGAGCGGTGGGCGCGCGCGCTGGGCTCCCACCTGGGGGCGCTCGTGCTCGTGGTGCTGGGGCGGGCGACGTTCGTCGTCCTCACGCAGGACCTCATCGGTTGGTACGAGCGCATGCCTCGGGTGCGCGAGGTGCTGGCGCAGAGCGTGGTCAACAACCTGCTGCCCTTCATCCTGCTGACGGCGGGAGCCCATGCGCTGGGGCTCGCGCGCCGCGCCCACGTCCGCCAGCGGCGCGCGGACCAGCTCCAGGCGCAGCTCGCCGAGGCCCGGCTCCAGGCGTTGTCCTCCCAACTGCGTCCCCACTTCCTCTTCAACGCCCTCAACGCGGTGGCGTCCCTGGTCCACGTGGACCCGGACGCCGCCGAGCGGATGCTGGCGAGGCTGGGCGACCTGTTGCGACACAGCCTCGACTCGCAAGGCCGCCAGGAGGTGACGCTGCGCGAGGAGCTGGAGGCGCTGGCGCCCTATCTGGACATCGAGCGCACGCGCTTCGGTGCCCGGTTGAGCGTGGTGTGTCGTCTGTCGCCGGACGTCCTGGACGTGCGCGTCCCGTATCTCGCGTTGCAGCCGTTGGTGGAGAACGCCATCCGCCATGGGCTGGCGCCGCGGGCGGAGCCCGGGCGCATCGACATCTCCGCGGAGCGGGACGGGGACGCGCTCCGCCTGCGCGTGGAGGACGACGGCATCGGGCCTCCGCCTCAGCCGGCGGCCCTGGGACGGAGCGGCGGGGTGGGCCTGTCGAATCTTCGCGCTCGCCTCGCGACGCTCCATGGCGCGCGGGCGAGTGTGGAGCTGCGTCCTGGTGTGTCCCGGGGAACGGTGGTGGAGGTGCGCGTGCCGTTCGACGTGCCGCCCGGGCCGGTGCCGGCATGAGCGCGGCGGCGTGGCTCGCGCGAAGGCTGGCGTCGCGTGGGGGGGCCGGGACAGGGCGGATGAAGGGGGAGACATGAGGGGTGGGGCGTCGCCTCTGCGCGTGGTGGTGGTGGATGACGAGCCACTGGCGCTGGCGCGGCTGCGCGCCCTGGTGGGGGCGGAGCAGGACGTGGAGGTGGTGGGCGAGGCCTCCAATGGGGCGGACGCCGTGCGCGTGGTGCTCGCGTCCAAGCCGGACGTGTTGATGCTGGACGTGGAGATGCCGGCGGGAGACGGCTTCGAGGTGTTGCGCGCGCTCCCCGCCGAGGTGCTGCCGGTGGTCGTCTTCGTCACGGCCTGGCAGCAGCATGCCGTGCGCGCGTTCGAGGCGCAGGCGCTGGACTTCCTGCTCAAACCCTACGATCGAGAGCGCTTCCGCGCGGCGCTCGGTCGCGCCCGGGAGCAGGTGCGCCTGCTGCGACGGGGTGGGTCCTCCGCGCGACAGGAGGCATTGCTCTCCGGACTCGCGATGGCGGAGGCGCCGTTGCGGCGACTGCCCGTCAAGGAGGATGGTCGCATCCGCTTCATCGACTGCGCCGCCATCACCCACATCGAGGCCGAGGCGAACTACGCGCGGGTCCACACCGCGGGCTCGCAGCACGTGCTCCGCGAGACGTTGACACGACTGGAGGAGCGACTCGACGCGCGCCGCTTCCTGCGTGTCCACCGCTCCGTGCTCGTCAACGTGGACCAGGTACGCGAGGCGGAGCCGCTCACGCAGGGCGAGTACCTGCTGGTCGTGGGCACGGCGGGCACGGCGGTGCGCACCGGGCGCAGCCACCGCGCCCGTGTGGAGGCCGCGTTGGGGCTGGGCACGGACGTCCCGACGTCGCGCTGAGGGGCAGTCCCACGCAGCGCACGTGCCTCGCCAGGGACCCGCGTGGGGGCTTCGCGCCGGGAGCCGTCCGCACGCCCCGGGGGGCGTCTCCGTCTGGGGGGCTTCAGCCTCGCTCGAAGGGCCACCACGCCCGACACCGTCGTGAAGACGAGCGCCGTCCCCACGCCTCGTCGGTCTGTCCCCGTCGCGACGCGCTTCATCCCCGCTTCACGGACAAGCACGGTCGCGCGGGCGTACCTCTGGATGCATGACGGACGCGAGCCCGGCTCGCCCCGTCACATCCCGAGGAGACCGTCATGTCATCGTCGCTTCGCCGCATCTCCGCAGTGCTCGCCGCGCTCGTCGTGTCCCTGGCGACGTCCGCGTCCGCCTCTGCTCCCCGCACGCCCGAAGTCTTCGCGCCAGGCTTCGTCTCGCTCCCGGACCAGGAGGAGTACCGCATCGCCTTCACGCCCGATGGACGCACGGCCTACTGGGGCGTGAGCCTCGACTTCTTCCCCATCTCCCGGCAGTCCACCATCGTCTTCTCCGAGTTCCGCGACGGACGCTGGAGCGAGCCTCGCGTGGCGCCCTTTTCCGGTGTGCACTCGGACATCGACCCCTTCATCTCCCCGGATGGTCGCCGGCTCTACTTCTCCTCCATCCGCCCCGTGGACGGTGTGGCCCGAGAGGACGTGGAGCTGTGGGTGGTCGAGCGTCGACGGGACGGAGGCTGGGGCACGCCCCGTCACCTGGGCGCGGCCGTGAACAGCTCGGCGGACGAGCTGTATCCGAGCGTGGACGCGGCCGGCACGCTGTACTTCGGCTCGGACCGGGATGGGGGCTACGGAGGTTGGGACCTCTACCGCGCCTTCCTCCGTCCGGATGGCTCCTACGGCCCCGCGGAGAACCTGGGCCCGGCCATCAACACCGAGTACTGGGAGTTCAACCCCCACGTCCTGCCGGATGGCGACACGCTGCTCTTCGCGTCCATCGACCGCCCGGATGGCTTCGGCTCCGGTGACCTCTACGTCGCGTCGCGCACCTGGCGCGGATGGCAGCCGGCTCGCAACCTGGGCCCGACCGTGAACACCGCGCTGGACGAGTACCACCCCGTCCTCTCGCCCGACCACGACACGCTGTACTTCATCCGCCACCAGTACGAGCCGTTCCTGCCCGGGGAGATGTTCCACGTGCGCGCCGGCCGCCTCCTGGCGGAGTGTGGCGTGGGGCGCTGAGCCCGGTCGCAGTGGGCGTCCGGTGGAGAAGTTGGGGGACCGACAGGTCGTGGCCCCCGACGCCGCCTGCCCGCATGGCCTGGGGACGGGCGTGTGACGGTGGCGGGCGCGCGTGGCGGTCTATACTGCGCGCCCACCATGACGGCGGATTCCCTGAAGACCCAGCTCCGGCGCACGCTGCGGCGTGACTTGTGGCTCACGCTCGCGCCCGCGATTCTCCTCGTGGGCATCGCGTTCACCGCGACCTTCTACTTCATCAAGCCCGCGCCGCCGAAGACGGTGGTGCTGGCGCTGTCCCCGGACGAGGGCGGCTTCCGCTACTACGCGCGCAAGTACCAGGACTTCCTCAAGAAGCACGGCATCGTCCTGGAGCTGCGCAACACGTCGGGGTCCCTGGCCAACGTGGAGTTGCTGGCCGACGAGTCCTCGGGCGTGGACGTGGCCTTCGTGCAGAGCGGGACGGCGGCGGGGGACAAGGCCCAGAACGTGGTGTCGCTCGGCAGCCTGTCGTACGTGCCGCTGTGGGTCTTCTACCGGGGCGACGTCATCGACGACGTCCGGGCGCTGAAGGGGCGGCGCGTCGCCGTGGGGCCCGAGGGGAGCGGCACCCGCTCGCTCGCGCTCACGCTCCTCAAGGCCAACAACGCGGACGCGGCGCCCACGGAGCTGCTCCCCCTGGAGCGGGACGCGGCCATCGAGCAGCTCAAGCAGGGGACGCTCGACGCCATCTTCCTCATCTCGCCCGCGGAGTCCCCCGCCATCAAGAAGCTGGCGGCGGTGCCGGGCATCCGGCTCTTGAGCTTCACGCGGGGCGAGGCGTACGCGCGCCGCTTCACGTACCTGTCCCGGAAGGTGGTGCCTCGGGGCGTGTTCGACCTGGCGGCGGACGTCCCGGAGCAGGACGTGGTGGTGCTCGCGCCCACGGCGAACCTGGTGGCGCGCGACTCGCTGCATCCGGCGCTCGCGTATCTGCTGATGCGCGCGGCCAGCGAGGTCCACGGCAACGCGGGCCTGCTCGATGGGGCCGGCGAGTTCCCCGCGCCCCGGGAGACGGGCTTCCCCCTGAGCAGCGAGGCGCGGCGCTACTACGACGCCGGGGTCCCGCTGCTCCAACGCTACCTGCCGTTCTGGGCCGCCAACCTGGTGGACCGCCTGTGGGTGATGCTGGTGCCCATCATCGCCGTGGTCGTCCCGCTCTTCCGCGCGGTGCCCGCGCTGTACCAGTGGCGCATCCGCTCGCGCATCGTCCGTTGGTACGCGCGGCTGAAGGAGATTGAAATCCAGCTCGACGAGAACCCCGGGCCGCAGATGCTCGAGGACATGCTGCGGCGGCTCGAGGAGGCGGAGCGCGAGGTCAACCGCATCCCCATGCCGCTGGCCTACGCGGAGAACCTCTACTTCTTCCGCGAGCACATCGACATCGTCCGCCGGCGACTCGTCCGACGCTTGTCGGGTGGGACGGAGAACCGCGAGGGGCACGCTCAACACGCGAGCGCCTGACCTCGCGAGCGCCGCCGGGGCTCCGGTGCGCCCAGCGCGCGCCGGAGCAACTGGGTGGCGCGCATCAGCCTGCGGCGGGTGTTGACGTGGGAGAGGCCCAGCTCCCGGGCCAGGCTCCGGCCGTCCAGGTCGCGTTCGAGGCGCAGCCGGCACACCACCTTCAAAGGCTCCGGCAGTCGCGCGACGTGGCCACTCAACAGCCGCGTCTGCTCTCGCGCCAGGACCTCCTGCTCCGGTGAAGGCGCGTGGGGCTCGGCGTCCCGACCCTCCACGGTCATGTGCGGCCCGGCCTCGCGGAGCCCTTCGTGGCGCGAGCGGTGGCGGTGCTGGTCCACGCAGGCGTGGAGGAGGATGCGCTGCAGCCATGCCTCCGGGTCGCGCAGGGTGGCGCGTGCGCGGGCGAAGGACTCGGCGGCCCTCAGGAGGGTCGTGCCCAGCGCCTCCTCGGCGTCGCTCCGGTGGCCGTGCATGTGGCGCAGGCTCCGGACGCGCAGCCGCGGTTGGTGCTCGAGCCACAGCGTCCAGAAGGCGGAAGGGGGCAGGTCGACGAGGGGCTTGGTGCTCACGCCCCGTCCCGAGAGCAACGCCCATGCCCGTGAATTCCCCTGCGCGGACGCGGTCTTCGGTGTGGCGGGCCGTGTCCGCTGGCATGTCAGTGTCACACGCTGACATGTCAGCGCGGACCCGCCCGTGACGCGCTCGTGAGGAGGGGAGGACGCGTCGCGCGCCTGGGTTCGTGTACCCTGTGGGGACAACCCGGGTGGTGGGTCCGGGGGCCCCCTCATGAAGCACAGACCTCTCGACGATGTCTCCACTGCCAGCCCTCGGAGGCAGGGTGGCGAGAGCCAGGCGGCGGTGTTCGTGCCGGCCCTGACCATCGTCTCGCACCCGCTCGCCTCGAGGGTCGGGGAGCGCCTCGTGCTCGACGCGCTCCCGCGCGGGCGGGAGGTGGCGGTGTCGCGCAACGCCCCGCTCTTCACGCAGGTCGGAGAGGCGGTGGGGCGCCCGTTGGGAGACCCGTTCGTCAGCCGCAAGCCGCTGCGCTTCCAGGCGCGCTCGGATGGGGGCGTGCGGCTGGAGGGCGACCCGGACGGGACGCGCGTGGTGGCCGGAGGCATGGCGGGGGTGAGCTGGGAGTTCCGACCGGAGGCCCTGGCCGCCGGCGTGTCGCTGGAGCTGGCCGGGCGCGTCGTCCTGTGGCTGCACCGCGTGGCCCAGGACGACCTGGGGACGACCGACACGCTGGGGATGGTGGGGCAGGGGCCCGCGCTGAACCGGGTGCGCACGCGGGTGCGTCAGGTGGCCGACCTGGAGGTCCCGGTGCTCATCCGGGGCGAGACGGGTACGGGCAAGGAGCTGGTGGCGCGTGCCCTCCACCTGCACGGCCCCCGGCGTGACGGCCCGTTCGTCAGCGTGAACCTGGGCACGCTCGCCCGGGAGCTGGCCTCCGCGGAGCTCTTCGGCGTGCAGCGGGGCGCGTACACGGGCGCGTCGCGCAGCAGGGAGGGCTTCTTCCGCGCGGCCCAGGGCGGCACCCTCTTCCTGGACGAGGTGGGCGAGGCGTCCTCCGAGGTGCAGGTGGCCCTCCTGCGGGTCCTGGAGACGGGCGAGGTGTTCCCCGTGGGGGCCCACGCGCCCATCGCCACGGACGTGCGCCTGGTCGCGGCGACGGACGCGCCCTTGGAGGAGCTCATCGCGCAGGGACGCTTCCGCGCGCCGCTGTTGCACCGGCTCTCCGGCTACTCCATCCACATGCCGCCGCTGCGCGAGCGCCGAGAGGACCTCCTGCTGCTGTTCCACCACTTCGCGCGTCGGGAGCTGGAGGCGCTCGGCGAGGCGGGGCGGTTGTCTCCCGAGGACCCGTACGCGGAGCCGTGGCTCCCCGCCGCGCTGGCGACGCGCCTGCTGTGCCACGAGTGGTCGGGCAACGTCCGCCAGCTCCGCAACGTGGCCCGACAGCTCGTCATCAGCGGCCGGGGTCAACCCCGGCTCCAGGCGGATGCGGCGTTGGAGGCGGGGCTCACGCCGGGACGGGAGGTGGGCCTGGCCACGCTGGTGTCATCGTCGCGCAGGCGTCCCTCGGAGGTGACGGAGGCGGAGCTGCTGTCCGCGCTGCGCGAGTGTTCGTGGGACTTGAAGGCCACGGCGGAGCGGTTGGGCATCACCCGGGCGTCGCTCTACAACCTGGTCGACCGGAGCCCCGACATCCGCACGGTGAGGGACCTGGGGGCGGAGGAGATCACCCGTTGCTTCCACGCCTGCGGTGGCGACCTCGACGCCATGGTCCGGCGGCTGGAGGTGTCGCGGCGCGCGCTCCAGCGCCGGGTGCGCGAGCTGGGGTTGGAGGCCCACGACTCGTGAGTCGAGAGGGCGTGGCATGCTTCCTCCCGCCGGGTCGTCCGGGCCGACGAACCGCTCCGAGCGCCGGCCGACGGGAGGGTCACACCGCGATGCGCCACGGAAGAGTGTTGTGGGGGATGCTGCTGTTGGGGGCCGCCTGCGCGCCGGAGACGCGCTCCGCAGAGCCCCTGGCCCAGTCGGCACCCCTGGTCGAGGAGGGCGGCTGTCTCGGGCGAGTGGAGGACGACTGCGAGCTCGACGGCGAGGGGCGCTGTCCGGCCTCGGGCCCGGGGCGGGTGTGTCGCATCTGGATTACGGCGGGGGCGCTGCCGGTGAAGCCCGCCACCAGTTGCATCACCCGGGGGCAGTGGCTGGTGTTCCACCTCGCCGACGGAGTGCCCGAGTCCATCCTCTCCTTCGGCAATCGCACCGACGACTACCTCTTCGAGGGTTATCCTTCGACGAAGATCGAGCTGGGCTCCAGCGCCGGCAGGCAGTGGTGCGGGAGGGTCCGCAAGGACGCGAAGGTGGAGGACCACTGGTTCCGCGTCTCGTCGGGGCTCCCCGAGGGCCAGCCCGGTGAGCTGGAAGTGGTGAGGGACCCCAACGAGGACGAGTGAGCCGCCGCCCGCTCACGGCGGTGGCGTGCGCGCGGAGGGCGTGGGTCGCGCTCCGGAGACGCGCGCCAGCCGTGGGTATCGAGTGAGCAGGTCTCTCATCGCCGCACCGATACGGGCCTCGTCTCCCGGGTGCTCGCTAGGGAACGCGCGTGCCCGGGCGAGCTCCAGCGCGAGGTGGAGGGCCTGGGCCTCGACGTCACCGGGCCGGGCCGTGAGGACCTCGGTCGCCAGGTCGAGGCCGCGGGTCAGGATGTCCCTCGCGTCACGACCGCTCGCGGCGCGGGTGACGCTCCAATCGAGGTAGAGCCGCGCGAAGTCTCGCCGGTCGTCGCGGGGGCGTGACGTCACCGCGAGGACCTCGTCGTGGGCCCGGGCCGCGCGCTCGAAGTCGGCCTCCGTGTCGGAGGTCTTCCTCGCGCTCCACGCCGCGAGCGCGTCGCGAGTCCGCGCCAGGTGCCGACGCGCCTCTTCGTCCCGTGGATTGCGCTTCAGCGCTTCGGTCAACGCGGAGACGGAGGCGTCGAACTCCTCCTGAGAAGCCCCGCCGCGCCCGGACGCGACGCGCGCGAGCAGGCCGTGTGCCTGTCCCAGGTTGGCCCACGCGGCCGCCAGCTCCGGCTCCCGCGCGAGCGCCGTCCGGGCCTCGGCCAGCGCGGCGCGTGCATCCGCCTGGGCGCGAGCCTCGTCGCCGCGCGCGAGGTGGTGCTCGGCCCGCGCCGACAGCGCCTCGGAGAGGTTGCTGTGCGGCAGCCCCTGGTTCGGCGCGAGCGCCACGGCCCGCGCGAAGGACGTCTGCGCGAGTGTCAGGAGCGGCAGTGCGTCCTCCTCGCGCAGCGCCGCGTCTCGCGCCTGCTCCAACCGCAGCAACCCCAGGCCTCCATGCAGGGGCGGCACCGCGTCGTTGAGGGCGAGCGCGCTCTGGTAGGACGCGAGCGCCTGCTCCAGGGCCGGTCGCGCGTCACCGCCGCTGTCCCGCAGCCGGGACGCTCGCAGGGCGTGGACCTGGGCCTCGTAGAAGTGGCTCACGAGGTTCTTGGGGTTGAGCGCGCGAGCCTTCTCCAGCGCCTGTCGCGCCCGCTCGAGGTCCGACGTGGGGTCGACGGTGCGCGGATGCGTGGCGCGCTTGAAGAGCGCGCTGCCCAGGTTGATCCACGCGTCCGGCACGCGCTCGTCGATGCCGATGGCCGTGAGGTAGGCGTCGATGGCGCGCCCCCGGTGCGCGAGCGAGTCCTCGCCGACGGAGTCCTCGTAGTCCGCCCAGACCTTGAAGATGAGGCCGAGGTTGGAGTGGTAGTCGTAGCCTCGCTCGCCGGGCGCCACGCCCTCGAAGGCGTCGATGGCCTGGCGCAACAGTTCGCTCGGGTCCTGGCTGCGGGCCTGCTTGTCCCGCGCGGCCTGCCACAGGGCGAGCCCCAGCGCGTGCTTCGCGTCGCTGCGCTCCGGCTCCACCGCGAGCGCGGCGCGCGCGGCCTCCAGCGCCTCCTTCAGCGCGGGCGCCGCGTCTCCGCCCTGGCGCCCCTGGTACTCCGCGAGCCGGCGGTAGAGGTGGGCCTTTCGCACCAGGGACGGGACGTGTCGGGGCGACGCGGTGAGGCCCCGCCCGAGCGCCTCCAGGGCCTTCTCGATGTGCGGCGCCACGTCCCCTTGTCCATAGAGCCCCATGCGCAGCGCCACCTGCTCGACGCCGGCCAGGGCGAGGTGGGCCTCCGGCAGGCTCTCCGCGATGGAGGCCGCGTGGGCATGGGCGCGCCGGGCGGCGTCCAGGTCCTCGAGCGCGCGCTCGCGCTGGCCCGCGTCCCACAGGCTGGTGGCGCGCGCCACGAGGACGTCGCCGCGCAGCAGCGGGGCCTCGAAGAACCAGGGCAGTCGGTCACCCAGCGCGTCGAGCCGCGCCAGCGCGTCGTCGTGGCGCTCCTCGTGGAAGGCGAGCAGCGCGGAGACGTACTCGGAGGGGGGCACGTCCGCGCCTCGTGCCCGCCGCAGCCAGGCCAGCGCGGGCTCCCGGTAGCGTGTCGCCAGCTCCTGCCGGCGCGCCTGTCGCTCCGTCGCGGGCAGGTGCGCGTGGGCGCGCAACTGCTCCTGGTAGAGCTGCCCGAACGCCAGGGCCAGCGCGCACGCGACGCGAGGCGTCCGGGTGCCATGCTCCCAGGCGGCCTCCAGGTGCTCGCGTGCCCGGGCCGGTTCGCCCACCGACAGCCAGCCTCTTCCCAGCGCCTCGTTCCCGGGGCCGAGCGCGCGCTCACCGCCCTCGCGCATCTCCCGGGTGATGTCCGCCAACTGCGCCTCCAACGCGTGCCGCTCCGCGCGCGTGTCGTGGAGCCGGGCCAGCGCGGTGTAGCGGGCCCGGGCCTCCACCGACACGGCCAGCTCGGAGAAGCGGCGCGCCAGGTGCTCGCGCAGGTCCGCGTCCCGGCGCGCGAGCAGGGCCTGCGCGCTCGCGAACAGCACCAGCACGCCCGCCACGGCCACCAGCGCCAGCACGCGCCAGTGCTTGCGCGCCAGGCGCGACAGCCGGTAGCCCGCGCCCGCCATGCGCGCCTGGACCGGAGCGCCATCGAGGAAGCGCTGGAGGTCCTCCGCCAGCGCCCGCGCCGAGTCGTACCGGTCCGCGCGGTCCTTCTCCAGGCACTTGAGGACGATGGCCTCCAGGTCCACGGGCACGTCGGGCGCCAGCGCGCGCGGCGGCGTGGGCTCCCGCGTGGGGATGAGGTGCAGGACCTCCAGCGCGTTGCCCCCAGGAATCGGAGGCTGGCCCACCAGCAAGGCGTAGAGCGTCGCGCCCAGCGCGTAGACGTCCGCGCGGCGGTCCAACCGTCCCACCTCGCCGCGGGCCTGCTCGGGCGCCATGAAGTGGGGCGTACCGAGGATGGAGCCCGTGGCGGTGACCCCCTCGGTGGGCTCCTTCGCCAGCCCGAAGTCCATGACGTACGGCTTCCACTGTCCGTCGGCGGTGCGCTCCACCACGATGTTGGAGGGCTTCAGGTCGCGGTGGATGAGCCCCGCCCGGTGCGCGGCGTGCACCCCTTCCGCGGCTTGCGCCAGCACCAACGCCTTCTGCTCGGGGGACAACCGCCCGGCCAGCAGGTGCAGCGGCTGCCCCTCCACGTACTGCATGGCGATATAGGCGTGGCCCCGGACCTCGCCCACCTCGTACACCTTGCACACCCGCTCGTGGTCCACGCGCGCCTGGGCCTGGGCCTCCGCGATGAAGCGCCGCACCCGGTCCGGCGCGTCGTCCCGGACGAACTTGAGCGCGACGTGTCGCCGCAGCACCGGGTCGTGCACCAGGAACACCCGGCCCATGCCCCCTTGCCCCAGGAAGCGGAGGGGCACGTAGCGCGTCCACTCCGACACCGGGAAGGCCGGCGTCCCGTCCGGGGCGGGCGCCTCCTCCGGGCGAGGCGCTCCCGGCTCCGCGGTGGAGGCGCCCTCCAACCCCGGTTCCCCCCCGGCCCGCGCCATGGCCGCGAGCGACGCCAGCGTCCGCTCGGACAGCCGCCCTTGCTCGCGGAGCAGTTCGAGCGGGGAGCACCCCCGGCGCACCGCCTCCTCGCGCAGGGGCTCGACCTCCGCCTCCGAGAGCAGCCCCTCGAACAGCACCGCCCTCCATTCCGCGTCGTGGTCCTCGCGCATCGGCGCTCCCGCCCCGTCGACTCCCGGACCTTTCCGGGATTCAACCATCCCCAGGTTTAGCACCGGGGCCCGCCACCACCCCCTGGGCAGGCGCCCGGGGGCGTTGATATGGAGGGGGCGTCGTCCCACTCGAGTTCCGTGGAGGCCGCCCCATGCACGCCGATCTTGATCTTGTCGCGGTGGGAGTCCTGTTCGCCCGGAGGACGCGGACCCGCTAGGGCCCGTGCGAAGGCCCGTCACAGCGCGGTCCCTCACCCCCGGGCGCCCTGAAGAACCAGGTGCGCCACAGGCACCGCTCTGTCCGGAGTCTTCCTCTCGTGTCTCTCGAAACCCTCGGTTGGGGGCCTGACCTGGCCCAGTCGTTCGCCGTCGTCGTCTCGCAGTCCACCGTCCCCCTCGTCCCCGGTCGCGTGGTGCGCCAGGAGCGGGGACTCCTCACCGTCCAGACCGCGGAGCGTACCCTGCGCGCGCGCACCTCGGGGCGGCTGCTCCATCACGCCCTCGGCGCGGAGGCGCTGCCCACCGTGGGGGACTGGGTGGCCCTCGTCGTCCCTCCCGGCCAGGGAGATGGGATGCTGCACGCCGTGCTGCCGCGGCGCGGCGTGCTCAAGCGCCGCGAGGCGGGCAGCGAGCGCGACGGGCAGCTCATCGCCGCCAACCTCGACGTGGTGTTCCTCGTCGCCGGCCTGGACGGCAACTTCAACCCCCGCCGCATCGAGCGGGCGCTGGCCATGGCCTGGGCCAGCGGCGCCACGCCCGTCATCCTGCTCAGCAAGGCGGACCTGCTGCTCGTCGAGGCCCAGGACATCGTCGCCGAGGTCCAATCCCTGGCCCCGGGCGTCGCCGTGCTGGCGATGAGCGCGATGACGGGCGAGGGGCTCGACGCGGTGCGTGAGCTGCTCCCCACCCGGAAGACGGCGGTGCTGCTCGGCTCGTCCGGCGTGGGCAAGTCCACCCTCGTCAACCGGCTGCTGGGCGAGACACGCCTGACCACCCAGGACGTCCGTCCCCAGGACGAGAAGGGGCGCCACACCACCACCCACCGCCAGCTCTTCGTCCTCCCCCACGGCGGGCTGCTCATCGACGGCCCGGGGATGCGGGAGCTGGGCCTGTGGGGCGAGGACGAGGACGAGGGTGTCGACCAGACCTTCGCCGACATCCTCGCGCTCGCCGACACGTGCCGCTTCCGCGACTGCCTCCACCAGCGTGAACCCGGGTGCGCCGTGCGCGCCGCCGTCACCGCGGGAACACTCGAGGCGGCGCGGCTCTCGAGCTTCGAGAAGCTGCGACGGGAGCAGGCCTTCCAAGCCCGCCAGACGAGCCCCGCGGGGCAGCGTGAGCACCGCCAACTCGACAAGAGCCGCACCCTGACGGCCTGGGAGAGCGGCCGCCCCAAGCGCCGGAAGGGCTGAATCCGCTCCCGAAATTCGGCGGAAAATTCCCCGCTCAAGGATTCGGGCAGGTCGCGTTTGAAAGATTCGAAAGGTGGGGACACCGAGGCAGAGCCGCGGAGTCCAAGGCACTCAGACGCAGAGCGTCTGAAGGGCGGGTCGGGGGGGAGTGTCCGGGCGGTCCGCCGGCACTCGAGTTTTCGGACGCACGGCGTTCGATGAGGGAGCGAGCCGGGGGGCTCGCTGTCTCGAGTAGGGGGGCGCCCCTGGGGAGGGGCGTGGCTTCCGGAGGGGCTGCCGAGGGGCGGCCTGGTTCACACCGGAGGTACGAATTCGAGCAGTCCACATACGGCGGGGAGCGCGTCGAGGGGGCGCGCTCCCCGCGGTTCTTTTCAGGGCCCGGCGACATCCCGGGCCCCGGACGGGAGAGGCCGCTACTGGGCCTCGGGCGCGGCGGGCAGCACCATGAGCCGCTCGCCCTCGTCACCCGTCAGCACCGAACCCTGGGACTTCTGCTGTTCGACGGTGGGCGCTCCGGTGGAGAAGCTGGCCACCTTCGTCATGTAGCTGCCCTGGAAGGTGCCCCGGATGGCCACCACCAGATGGGAGCGTCCGACGCCGGGGTTGTAGGCCACGTCGAACTCGGAGGTGGACGCCTTGTCGAAGCTCGCGCCACGCACCGGCGTGGCGGCGCTCGTCACCGCCAGCCCGTCCACGCCGGAGATGTCCACCTGGACGTCGCTGGCGGAGGTGTCGAAGCGCAGCTTCACGTGCGCCTTGCCGTCCTCCAGCGTCGCGGACACGCCCACCGGGGCCGCGGGCTTGGCGGTGGTGTGCGCGGCGTCGGCGGGGGCGTTCTTCGAGGGAGAGGTGCAGGCCACCGGCGCCATGAGCGCGAGGAGGCCGGAGAGGACCGCGGGGGCGATGCGAGTCATGGAAGCTCCTGGTTGCGCAAGGGGGGACGCATGTCCGCTCACTGGCTGGTGATGGACAGCGTGGCCATGTAGGACTTCGCCTGTTCGGTGTAGCCCGTCAGCACCAGCACGTACTGCATGTCCGCGCGGCTGGCGAAGCTGAAGGTCTCCGCGCCGGAGACGAAGTCGTCGGCGGCGCCCACCTGGGTGCCATTGCCGAGCGCCTCGATGCCCACGTCGTAGTTCGACGAGGCCTTCACCGTGATGGTCCGCCCCGTGCCGGAGAAGACGTAGTACCGGTTCTGGACCTGCTTGTTGTAGATGTCGCCGCCCGTCAGGACGGGGGTCGCGTTGTAGGGCACCGTCACGTTCGTGTACATGGCCGCCAGGGCGGAGTCCCCCTCGCCGAACGGCGAGCGGATGGAGCCGATGTTGTAGTGCGCGGCGAGCCGGTCCACCGCGGCGTTGTCGACGCCGAGCTGCGCCTTGAGGCCGTGGATGAACGAGCCCACGGTCGTGAAGGCGGGCGTCGTCTTCTGCGGCCCCACGAGCACGTCGTAGATGATGCCCAGATCGAGGTTGACCTGGTCGTACGCGGCCTCGCCGACGGTGGGCGCGTCATACAGGTCGTAGAGGAAGCGCATGACGCTCAGCTCGGAGAACACGCCCGGGCTGGTGTCGTCGTTGGGCGTGGGCGCCGACTCCATGTCGAAGCCGAAGGCGCCCAGCGCGCCGCCGCCCCAGGAGGTGTCCGCGTAGATGCTGCTGGGCAGGAGGATGGCGGACAGGCCGTTGCCGTAGCCCTCTCCGAAGGAGACGCGCGGGTCGAGCACGTCGCCGCTGGCGTGCGAGCCGCCGATGCTGTCCGAGCGCGACAGGTTCGACTCGAAGAAGTGCCCCCACTCGTGGACGATGACGTGGTCGTCGAACTCGTCGGTGTCCACGCCGTCCTTGCCCAGCACGTAGATCTCGTTCTCCCGCGAGTTGTAGTGCGAGGTGCCGATGTTCCCGCTCGCGGTGCTGCCGCTCTGCGGGACGTTGTTGGGGCTCCAGTTCACCTTCAACGCCGGGAAGGTGACGGGGCGCACGTCCATGAACGCGCGCGACGCGGTGTACATGCTGTCCAGGATGGCGAACGGCGCCGCCGAGCGCTGGCTGGTGTTGAACGACCGGCCCGTCCAGCCGTGGGTGGCGTGGATGTTCTTGCTCGTGGTGCCCACGGTGAGCGGGGTGCCCAGGGCCCAGATGGCGTTGCCGTTGGTGTTGTCCTCCACCTGGATGGCCGGGGTGAGCGTCTTGGCGAGCGCGTACAGCGTCACGCTGCTGTCGGCCTCCGCGGTGTAGGTGAGCGAGAAGTTGCCTTGCTCGTCCGTCGTCGTCTCCGCGATGAGGGTCGTGCCCTTGCGCACCTGCACGACGCCCTTGCGCACGGGCTTCTCCGTCGACTGGTTGAAGGCCAGCGTGCCGCTGCGCGTGGTGGGCGAGTACGTCGCGGGGACGAAGTCGAACGTCACCTTGCCACTGACGGTGGTGGTGATGTCCTCGCCGGTGCCGCCGTCCCCATCGGGGCTCTTGTCGTCACCGGAGCAGGCGACCAGCGCCAGGCCGAGCGCGAGCGCCAGCACCGTGCGGGCCTGGAACCCGGCTGATTTGCGAGACACGTACATTCCGTCCTCCCCCTGCCTTTCGCGTGAATGGGTGCGCCGCATTCTCGGCGGGTCGTCCCCGAACAGCAAACGCGACCGGCGTGTCGTGGTTGCCGGCGCGCGTTTCCCGTCGCCTGGGAAGGCAGGAGAGCGCTCGGTGCCCGGTGATTCCGGCGAAGGAGGGGCTCGCTCCGTCGTTCCCGGGTGTGCCAGACACGACGGGAGGCACCTGGCCCGCGCCCGAGGTGGGTTGGCGCGGAGGGGACGCGGAGTCAACGTTCGTGGGTCACCTCGTCCGCGCGGAGGGCCTGCCCGCGCGCGAGGACGCACCCAGGGGAGCGGACCCCTGCGAAGTCGCCACCCATCACCATGGCCCGCCCTTTCGACAGCATGGAGCCGGCACCGTGCGACCCGACCGTCGACACGTCGACGCGGAGCGGCGCCCCCGCGTCCACCGCGCGGAGCGAGCAGGCCCTCTTCCAGTCGGTGCTCTCCAGCATGGGGGAGGGCGTGGTGGTGGCGGACGCCCAGGGCCACCTCGTGTACTTCAACCCCAAGGCGGAGCAGTTGCTGGGCCAGGGGGCGTCCGGCACGGACGTGTCCTCGTGGCCGGAGCGGTATGGCCTGTTCCTGCCGGACCAGGTGACGCCGTATCCCGCGCGAGAGCTGCCCCTGGCGCGAGCCCTGCGCGGCGAGTCCGTGGACCAGGTGGAGATTTTCATGCGCCGCGAGCCCCGGTCCCCGGGGACCTGGTTGCTCGTCAACGCCCGGCCGGTGACGGACGCGACGGGCGGGCCCCGCGGCGCGCTCGCCGTCTTCAACGACATCACCGCCTTCAAGCGGGCGGACGAGGCGGTGCTCGACCGCGAGGCCCAGTACCGTTCGCTCTACAACAACACGCCGGTGATGATGCACTCCATCGACCCCGCAGGGCGGCTGGTGAGCGTCAGCGACACCTGGCTCCAGACGCTGCAGTACACGCGCGAGGAGGTGCTGGGGCGCGACTCGGTGGACTTCCTCACGCCGGAGTCGGCCCGCTTCGCGCGCGAGGTGGCGCTGCCGGAGTTCTTCCGCCAGGGGTGGAGCCGCGACATCCCATACCAGCTGGTGAAGCGCGACGGCGGGCGCATCGACGTGCTGCTGTCGGCCATCGCGGAGCGGGACGCGCAGGGGAAGCTGGTGCGGTCGCTCGCGGTCCTCATCGACGTGACGGAGCGCAAGCGCGCGGAGAAGGCGCTCCAGGAGAGCGAGAAGCGCCTGCGCTCCATCCTGGACAACGCCTCCGCCGTCTTCTTCCTGCTGGACACGCGGGGCCGGTACATCTTCGTCAACCGGCAGTGGGAGCGGCTGTTCCACCACTCCCGCCAGGAGGTCATGGGGAAGACGGTCCACGAGCTCTTCCCCCCGGAGATCGCCGACGCGTTCGTCGCGCTCAACCAGGTGGTCCTCGAGCGACGGGAGCCCCAGTCGCAGGAGGAGCGCGTGCCGTACGACGACGGCATCCACACCCACATCACCCAGAAGTTCCCGCTGCTGGACGCCACCGGAGAGCCCTATGCCATCTGCGGCATCTCCACGGACATCTCCGAGCGCAAGCGCATGGAGGAGACGCAGCGCTTCCTCGCGGAGGCGGGGCGGGTGCTGGGCACGTCGCTGGACTACGAGACGACGCTCCAGCGCGTCGCGGAGCTGACGCTGCCCCGGCTGGGCGACGTGTGCATCGTGTTCGTGGGCGAGGAGGGCACGGCGCTGCGCCCGGTGGCCATCGCCACGACCGAGCCCGGCCTGGACGCCGAGGTCCGCGCGCTGCTCGCCGCCCACCCGCCGCGGGCGGACGCGCGCGCCGGTCCCGCCCGGGTGCTGGCGACGGGGCGCGCGGAGTCGAGCCGGCTGCCCGGGGGGCTGCTCGAGGGAGAGGGGCTGGATTCGGCGCGCTGGGCCCGGGTGCGGAAGCTGGCGCGCCGGCCGTCGCTGAGCGTCCCCCTGCGGGCCCGGGGGCGGGGGCTGGGCGTGTTGACGCTGCTGTCCCTGCGGCCGGGCCACGCCTATTCGGCGGACGACCTGGCCCTGGCGGAGGAGCTGGGCCTGCGGGCGGCCTACGCCATCGACAACTCACAGCTCTACGGCAAGTCGCGCGAGGCCATCCGCGTGCGCGACGAGTTCCTCTCCATCGCCTCGCACGAGCTGAAGACGCCGCTGACGTCGATGAAGCTGCGCATGCAGCAGATGGGCTCGCTGCTCTCGCGCCACGGCGCGGACGGGGCGCTCGCCGCGAAGCTGTCCGGCATGCTGCACGTCTGCGAGAGCCAGTTGACCCGCCTGTCCCGGCTGGTGGAGCACCTGCTCGACGTGTCCCGCATCCACGAGCGGCGGCTGGCGCTGCACCTGGAGGACATGGACCTGGTGAAGGCCGCGCGCGACGTGGCGGCGCACCTGAAGGAGCAGTTGGACAAGGCCGGCTGCGTGTTCGAGCTGGACGCGCCGCGCGTGCTGACCGGGCGGTGGGACCGGCTGCGGCTGGAGCAGGTGATGTTCAACCTGCTGTCCAACGCGGTGAAGTACGGCGCGGGCCAGCCGGTGTGGATGCGGCTGGCCGACCACGACGGGCGCGTGTGGCTGAGCGTGGAGGACCAGGGGATGGGCATCCCCCGGGAGTCACAGGAGCGCATCTTCGAGCGCTTCGAGCGCGCCGCGTCCGCCAACTACGGCGGCCTGGGCCTGGGCCTCTTCATCACCCGGCAGATCGCCGAGGCCCACGGCGGACGGGTGTGGGTGGAGAGCGAGCCGGGGCGGGGCGCCCGCTTCGTCGTCGAGCTGCCCCAGTGGACTCACGCCAGCGGCCCCTCCACCAACCTGAGCACGTCCGCCAGCACGCCGGACGCCGTCACCGCCGCGCCCGCGCCGTAGCCCCGGATGACGAGCGGCGTGGGGCTGTAGCGCTCCGACAGGAAGCTCAGCGCGTTCTCTCCGCCCTTCACCGCGGCCAGCGGGTTGTCCAGCGGCACGGCCTTCAGGCCCACGGTGCAGCCCTCCGGGGTGACGCTGCCCACGTAGCGCAGCACCTGGCCCTCGTCCCGCAGCCGCTCCACGCGCCGCTGGAACGCCGCGTCGACCTCCGGCAGGCGCGCGAGGAACGCGTCGAGCGGGCCCGTGGCGTCGAAGTCCGCGGGCAGGAGCGACTCGAGCGTCACCTGCTCCAGCTCCACGTCGCGGCCCAGCTCGCGCGCGAGGATGAGCACCTTGCGCGCCACGTCCGTGCCCTGCAGGTCGTCGCGCGGGTCGGGCTCCGTGAAGCGCTTCTCCATGGCGGTGCCCACCGCGCGGGACAGCGGCACCCCCTGCTCCGTCAGGCCCAGGATGAACGACAGCGAGCCGGAGAGGATGCCCTCGATGCGCAGCACCCGGTCGCCCGTGCGCAGCATGTTCTTCAGCGTGTCGATGACGGGCAGGGCCGCGCCCACGTTCGTCTCGTACAGGAAGCGGCGCTGGTGGCGGGCGGCCGTCGCGCGGATGTCGCGCCAGTGCGCCATCCTCCCCGCGTTGGCCTTCTTGTTGGCGGTGACGACGTGCAGGCCCGCGGCCAGCATCGACGGGTAGGCGAGCGCCACGTCCTCGCTGCTGGTGCAGTCCACGAACACCGGCCGCCCCGGCCGTCGCGCCCGCGTCTGCTCGCGGAAGCCCTCCAGCAGCGACGACTCCCTCGCCGCGTCCAGGCGCGCCTTCCACGCGTCGAGCGGCAGGCCCGCCGGGTCGATGACGCCGCGCCGGCTGTTGGCGACGGCGCACACGCGCAGCTCCACGCCCTGGGCGCGCAGCTTCGGCGCCTGCTGGGCGATCTGGCGCATCAGCTCCCCGCCCACGCTGCCCACGCCCGCCACCAGCAGCTCCACCACCTCCGTGGTGCCGAAGTAGCGGTGGTGCACGTGCGCCATGGCCCGCGGGCCGTCCGCCTCGGCGATGACGGCGGAGATGCTCCGCTCGCTGGAGCCCTGGGCGATGGCGGCGATGCTGCAACCCACGTCCGCCAGCCCGCTGAAGAAGGTCCCCGCCACGCCCACGCGGTGGCGCATGCCGTCGCCGACGATGCTGAGCACCGCCAGGTCGCCCTGCCGCTCGATGGTGTCCACCTTGCCGGCCTCGCGCTCCACCTCGAACTCCGACTCCAGCGCGCGCACGGCCGCCGACGAGTCACCCTGCTGCACGCAGAAGCTGATGGAGCACTCGCTGGAGCCCTGGGTGATGAGCACCACGGAGATGCCGGAGCGGGCCATGGCCTCGAAGACCCGCGCGGCGGTGCCGGGCACGCCCTTGAGGCCCGCGCCGGCGATGTTGACCAGCGCCACGTCCTTCAGGAAGGACAGGCCGCGCACGGGGTGGGGCGGCGGCGCGGCGGTGGCCGTCACCCGCGTGCCCGGGTGGTCCGGCCGGAAGCTGTTGCAGACGCGCACCGGGATGCCGCGCTCGCGCGCGGGGGCAATCGTCTTGGGGTGCAGCACCTTCGCGCCGAAGTAGGCCAGCTCCATGGCCTCCTCGAAGCTCACCTCCGGCAGCGGGAAGGCCTCCGGCACCATGCGCGGGTCGGCGCTGTAGATGCCGTCCACGTCCGTCCAGATTTCGAGCAGGTCCGCGTCCAGCGCCGCGGCCGCCAGCGCCGCCGAGTAGTCCGAGCCGCCCCGGCCCAGCGACATGGTCCGGCCGCGCTCGTTGCCGCCGAAGAAGCCCGGCATCAGCATGAGCCCGGGGCCGCCCGCCTCGCGCAGCGGCGCGAAGCGCGCGCGAATCTCGTCCATGCGGGGCGTGGCCTGGAGCGGGTCTCCGGTGCAGATGAGCGCCTGGCGCGGGTCCACCGCGTGGGGCGCGAGCCCCCGGGCGACCAGCAGCGCCTCCAGGATGAGGCACGAGGCGCGCTCGCCCAGGCCGGACAGGTGCGCGAGCACCGCGGGGGAGCACTCGCGCAGCAGGCCCACGCCCTGGAGCAGCCCGCGCAGCTCCATGGACACGGCCGCCAGCGCGAGCTCCAGCGGCGCGAGCGTGCCCACCTCCGCGGCCAGCTCCCGGGCGATGGACAGGTGCGTCTGCTCGAAGCGCGACAGCGCCTCCTCCACCGACTCGCCCTCCTGCGCCGCGCGCGCGGAGTCCACCAGCAGGTTGGTGATGCCGGACACCGCCGACGCCACCAGCATGACGCGCGTCTCCCGGCGCGCCTCCGCCGCCAGGTCCACGACCCGGCGCAGCTGCGCCGCGCCCCCCACGCTCGTCCCACCGAACTTCATCACCCGCATGACGACACCTCGCCACGGCAGGAGGAGGACGTCGGGAGGCTGCGGGAGGGAGGCGTCTTCGAGGTCCGCATGTCGGGTTCCTTCGGGGTGGTGGGAAAACGAAAAAGCCCCGCGCTGGAGAGCGCGGGGCCGGGGTCGGAAAAGGCGGGACGACGTTTCCGAGCTAGACCGGCCGCGCTCCGTGAGGAGTCGCGGTGGTAGTCGTAGTCGTGGTGGTGCGGGTGGCGGTCGCCGCGCGCGCCAGGGCCGGGGACGTCGTCCGTCCGGCGTTGCGCGCGATGTCGGGGTTCGAGCCGCTCACGAGGTGGAACGCTGACTGAAGTGGCGCCTTCGAGTCAAGCCACCCCCCGGGTGACAGGGGGTTGGCGACGAGACGCTCCCCCCGTCGCCTGGGACGTGGAGGGTGGGACGCCCCTCCCGCTCGCGCGGGCCGCCGGGCGCCGGCGCGCGAGCGGAAGCGGGAGGCCGACTCAGGAGGCCAGCTTCACCACGACCTGGGTGAGGCCGTAGACGAGCATCGCCACGGTGGCCGCGGCGGGGATGGTGACCACCCAGGCCCAGATGATGCGGCCGGCGGTGCCCCACTTCACCGCGCGCCAGCCGCGCGTGGAGCCCACGCCGACGATGGCGCCGGTGATGGTGTGCGTGGTGGACACGGGGATGCCCAGCTCCGCCAGCGCGATGATGGTGACGCCGCCGCCCGTCTCCGCGCTGAAGCCGCCGATGGGGGCCAGCTTGGTGAGGCTGTGGCCCATGGTGCGCACGATGCGCCAGCCGCCGAAGAAGGTGCCCAGGGCGATGGCCGCGTGACAGGAGATGATCATCCACCAGTCGATGTGGAACGGCCGGTCCTTCCAGATGGTGCCGAAGAGCACCACGGCGATGATGCCCATCACCTTCTGCGCGTCGTTGGTGCCGTGGCTGTAGGAGAAGATGGCGGACGACAGCAGCTGGAGCCTGCGGAACCACGTGTCCACGCGCAGCGGCGTCTGCTTGTGCACCACCCACGTGCTCACGATCATCAGCGTCGTTCCCAGGAACATGCCGATGAGCGGCGACAGGACGATGAAGGCGGCGATCTTCGCGATGCCCGCGCCCACCAGCCCCTTGAACCCGAGCACCGGCAGCGTGGCGCCAATCATCCCGCCCGCCAGCGCGTGGGACGAGGACGACGGCAGGCCCCACCACCACGTCAGCAGGTTCCAGGCGATGGCGCCCATGAGCGCGGAGAAGATGACCGCCAGCACCGCCGCCGAGCCCTCGGCCCGGAGCATGTCGAAGTTGATGATGCCCTTGCCCATCGTGTTGGCGACGTGCACGCCCCCGCTGAAGGCGGCCACGAAGTTGAAGAAGGCGGCCCACGCCACGGCCAGGTTGGGTGACAACACCCGGGTGGACACCACGGTGGCGATGGAGTTCGCCGCGTCGTGGAATCCATTGATGAAGTCGAAGACGAGCGCGACCGCGACGATGAGGATGACGGCGGCGAGTAGCATCTCAGGAGTGCTCCAGCACCACGCCTTCGATGACGTTGGCCACGCCCTGGCACTTGTCCGTGGCCGTCTCGATGAGGTCGAAGATCTCCTTCCACTTGATGATGGTCAGGGTGTCGCCCCCGCTCTTGAAGAGCCGCCCCAGCCCCGCGCGCAGCACCTCGTCCGCCTGCGACTCCAACTGCTTGATCTCCTTGCAGCCCGAGAGGATCTGCTCCGGCTTCTTGATGAGCCGCAGCGCCGCCACCGCCTCCTGGACCTTCTCCGTCGACAGCACCAGCAGCCGCGCCAGCTCCGTCGCGTCCGGCAGGCTGGACTGGATTTCGTAGTAGTGCAGCCGCGCCGCCGCCGCGTTGGTCAGGTCCAGCACGTCGTCGATGCGCGACAGCAGGGAGTGGATCTGCGCCCGGTCGAACGGGGTGATGAACTGCTGGTGCAGGCGGTTGAACGCGGTGTGGGTCACCTCGTCGCCCTCGTGCTCCACGTCCTTGAGCGCGCGCACCCGCTCGGGGACGTCGCGGTAGTCGCTCAAGAGCGAGTGCAGCATCTTCGCGCCCTTGACGGTCGCGGCGCATTGCTTGTCGAAGTCGTCGAAGAACTCGTCCGACTTGGGCATCAGCCTTTCGAGCATCGCTCCCTCTCCCGGAGGTATCGCCCGCGAGACACGGGCTCAGGTCGTCGCGGAGGGTGTCACCGGTTCGTGACACTCCGCGGCGGCCCGTGAGTACCTCACCTGGAGAGAATCGCCAGCCTTCCTTTTTGACTTGCAACCAGCCACCGGGCCGGGGTGGGGGACACGCTGTCGATGTGTGCTCCGGTACCCGGCCCGGGTGAGCCGGCTCAGAGCTGCGCGAGGACCTCCTGCTCCAGCTTCGCGCGGGGGAGCGCGCCGACGAGCTGTCGCACCACCTTGCCCTCCTTGAAGATGAGCAGCGTGGGCATGGCGCGGATGCCGTACTGGCTCGCCGTCTCCGGGTGGGCGTCCACGTCGAGCCTGGTCATCTTCATCCGTCCCCGGTACTCGACGGCCAGCGCCTCGATGATGGGGGCGATGAAGCGGCACGGGGGGCACCAGGTGGCGGTGAAGTCCACGAGCACCGGCTCGCGTGACTCGAGCACCTCGTGGTGGAACGCCGCGTCGCTCAGCTCGATGACCTCTCCCGCCATGTCCGTCCTCCTCGGAGGGCCCGGGTCGTCCGACGCCGGGCCGTGTGGTTGCGGGAGGTGTAATGGCGAGCGCGGGTGGGGACGAGAGGCCGGGGCGCAACACTGCGTTGCGTGAAGGCCCCTACCGCGCGCGGCCCCTCGCGGGCGGGGGCTCCGGCGTGCAGTCCCACGGGAGCGAGGCGCCGCGCTCCGACAGCAGGTCGAGGAAGGCGCGCACCTTGAGGGGCAGGTTCCGGCTGCTCGGGTAGACGGCGAAGACGGGGATGCCCGGCGGCGTCTGCGCCTCCAACACCGGCACGAGCAGGCCCGCGCGTACGTCGTCGACGACGAGGGAGGCGGGCAGCCGCACCAGCCCCAGTCCCGCGCGGGCGGCGGCTTGTCCGGCGCGGAGGCTGGGCACGCGCAGCCGTCCCGCCACCGGCAGGCTGCGGGCGGCGCGCCCCTCGCCGAAGAACCACACCTCGTCGGTGCCGCGCTCCGCGAGCAGGACGCAGGCATGGCCCTCCAGCTCCGCCGCCGTCCGGGGCGTGCCCTGGCGGCCGAGGTACGCGGGGCTGGCGTAGTAGCCGGTGCGCAGCCGGCCGAGCCTGCGCGCCACCAGCGACGAGTCCGCGAGCGGGCCGGTGCGCAGCGCCAGGTCGTACTCCTCCGCGATGAGGTCCACGTGCGCCTCGGCGAGCGACACCTCCACGCGCAGGAGCGGGTGGCGCAGGAGCAGCTCGGAGATGAGGGGCGTGAGCAGCTCGCCCAGCAGCGACAGGGTGGCGATGCGCAGCGTGCCCTGGGGCGTGGCGCGTGACTCGCCGAGGGCGCGGTTGGCCTCGCGGGCCTCCGCGACGATGCGCGCGCAGTGCGCGTGGTAGTCGCGCCCCACCTCGGTGAGGCGCAGCCCTCGCGTGTTGCGCTCCAGCAGCCGGACCCCCAGCCGGCCCTCCAGGGCGGAGAGGCGCCGGCTCACGGTGGACTTGCGCAACCCGAGCCGCTCGGCGCCGGCCGTGATTCCGCCCGCGGCGACGACCTCGACCAGCAGCAACATGTCATCCAGCAGGGGCGGACCGGGGGGCACGTGGGCAGCCTAACCGGGGGCGGGGTGTCCGGCTCCTCCCTCTTCGGGCGCCCGGGCGTCATTGAGGGGTGGGCACGAGGGCTGGACCCGGGGTAGATGCACGGGGCCGCCTCGCCTGGATTCTCGCCATGACGCCCTTTCGCCCCATCCCGTTGTGTGTCGCGCCGATGATGGACTGGACGGACCGGAACTGCCGGTACTTCCACCGGCAGATCAGCCGCCACACGCTGCTGTACACGGAGATGCTGACCACGGGCGCCGTCATCCACGGGGACCGTGACCGCCTGTTGGGCTACGAGGCGGCCGAGCACCCGGTGGCCATCCAGCTGGGCGGCTCGGAGCCGGAGGCGCTGGCGGAGGCCGCGCGCATCGCCGAGTCCTGGGGCTACGACGAGGTGAACCTCAACGTGGGCTGCCCGAGCGACCGCGTGCAGTCCGGCCGCTTCGGCGCGTGCCTCATGGCGGAGCCGGAGCTGGTGGCGCGGCTGGTGGCGGCCATGCGCGCGGCGGTGCGCATCCCGGTGACGGTGAAGTCGCGCATCGCCATCGACGAGATGGAGGAGTGGCCCACGCTGGAGCGCTTCGTGAAGCGCGTCGCGGCGGAGGGCTGCACGCGCTTCATCGTCCACGCGCGCAAGGCGTGGCTCCAGGGGCTGAGCCCGAAGGAGAACCGCGACGTCCCGCCGCTGCGCTACGAACTGGTGCACCGCCTCAAGGAGGAGCTGCCCCACCTGGACATCAGCATCAACGGCGGCATCAAGACGCTCGACGCCGCCGCCGAGCACCTCGGCAAGGTGGACGGGGTGATGATTGGCCGCGCCGTCTACGAGAACCCGTACCTCCTGGCGGACGCGGACCGGCGCTTCTTCGGCTCCGAGGAGCGCCCGCGCGAGCGGCACGAGGTGGTGGAGGCCATGCTGCCGTACATCGAGCGGAGCCGGCAGCGCGGCGCGCCGCTCAGCGCGGTGACGCGGCACATGCTCGGCCTGTTCCAGGGCCTGCCCGGCGCGCGCGCGTGGCGCCGTCATCTGAGCGAGAACGCGCACAAGCCGGGCGCGGGGCCGGAGGTCGTCGTCGCCGCGCTGGCCAAGGTGCGCCGCGAGCCGGAGGCGGTCGTCGCGGCCTGAGCCTCACGGCGCGATGCGCCCGATGCGCCCGACCTCTTCCGTGAACCAGAGGGCGCCATCTGGACCGGCGGTGATTCCGTAGGGGCCCGTCCCCGTGGACGCCAGCGGAAATTCGCTGAAGGGGCCGTGTCCCGCGTCGTGGCTTCGTGACATCGAGCGATGCTCCCCGAGAGATGGCTGGTGGACGTTCTCCCCTCGAGCTGTCCATGTCCACGCCTCCGGGCCACCCCTGAAGCGGGGAACGATGAAGGCCCGGGTCACCTCGCGGGGGCCCGGGCCTCGGTTCCTCACCGCCGGCTCACGGCTGCCTCAGCCGATGACCAGCTCGCCCGGCAGCGGCTTCTTGCCGGCGTCCTGGAAGAGGCCGAAGTAGCTCTGCGCGAGCTTGTACTCGTTGTAGGCCGGCGAGCAGGCCATGTTGCGCACGGCCATGAGCGGGTCGTTCGGCTTGCCGTCGTAGTCGGTGAGCAGGACGTTGATGCCCATGTGCCCGCCGTTCTCCGCCTGGATGCCGGAGCGGCGCTGCATCTCCCGGATGTCGCTGGCGGTGAGGTTGAGGGTGATGGGGTCGTCGTTCTCGCGCGCGGCCTTCGCCTTCTGCGCGTCGCCCGTGTACGAGTAGACGAGCAGCTCGCGAGCGTTGTCGTCCTTCGTGTCGAACTTCATGGCGAACTTCTCGGAGCCGGGGACGAGCTTGCCGTCCTTGTCGTACTTCTGCTCGATGGTGACGTCCGGGTGGTCGCCGCCGTAGGTGATGTCCGACGTCAGCGACTTGGTGCCGTCCGGGTGGTGGGTGATGAGGTAGTCGCCCGTGTTGGTGGTGCCGTCGGTGCCGATGTTGAAGGGCCCCACGTCGATGTCCACCTTGCCGCCCGTGGACTCGTAGTGGACCTTGTCGAAGCGCAGCGTGTTCGAGACGCCCGGGCCCTCCTTCTCCGGCATGCGGCCGTCCTTGGCGAAGGACTCGAAGGCCTTCTTGCCCTCCGCGTTGGACAGGTCGAACTCCGCGGTGCGCAGCTTGTACTCCTTGAGCGTGTCCTCGCGGCTCATGCTCACCGACACGGGGCCGACGCCCAGGCTCACCTTGCCGTTGTTCTCGATGAACTCGGTGGGGCCCGTCGTCATCTTCAGCTTGTCGCCCTCGCGGCTGACCTCGATGGACATGCCCTTGCCCTGCTTCACGTCACCGGAGATGCCCAGTTCGGCGGCGTGGTAGCTCAGGCCCACGTCCAGGCCGTAGCCCGCGAACTTGCTCTGCTCCAGCTTGATGGAGGCGCCGTCGGGGATGGTCTCCGGGTTGAGCGGGTGGGGAGGAGGAATCTCGCCCTTCTTCAGCTTCTCGAAGTCGGCCTCCTTCATCTTCACCTCGTACTCCATCGACTTGCCGGCCTCGACGCTGCCGGTGATGGAGGCGCCCACCTTGGCCTTCTTGAACTCGACGGTGCCCTCGGCGGAGACAGCGGTCTCCGCGTTGATCTTCACCGTGACGTAGCCGTCCTCCTTCTTGACGTCCTTCTCGAGCGTGTCGCTGAACTCGACGGAGACGGGGCCGGCCTGGCCGGGGATGGTCGTCTCGTGCGGCTCCACCGTGGCCGGGTTGGGCACGCCCCCCACGTCCGCCGGATAGTCCGCGACCATCATCTTCTGGAGCTCGGGGGAGACCTTGGCGTCGGCCAGGGCCTGGGCGCGCTCGGGCGAGCCGGCCTTCGTGGAGAAGACCTTGGCGGCGGTGGTGCCCGGGAGCGAGCCGGCCTCCGAGTAGTGCGGCTGCTCCTTCAGGTACGCCTTCATGTCGTCGTAGGACTTGCCGCTGCTCGGGTCGAGCACGCGCTCGCCCTGGCGCACGACGACGTGGCCCGTCTGTCCCTCGGCGCCGGCGCGGCCGTCCTTCAGGAACACCATCTCCGAGCGGGCCTGGAGCTCCGGCGAGCTCTTGTTGACGAAGTCCGCCGCCTTGTCGAGGCAGTTGACCTGGTTGTCCCGCGCGTTCTCCGTGAGCAGCGACGACGCGGGCGCCTTGCCCTGGCCGTCCAGGTTCAGCGTGTTCTTCGGGCCCGAAGCCTCGAACGTGGAGACGTCGTTCCGGGCCGCCACGCTCGGCTTCGCGGCCGCCTGCTCCGCCGCGGCCTTGGCAGCGGCCTCCGCGGCCGCCTTGGCCGCCGCTTCAGCGGCCGCCCTGGCCGCGGCCTCCGCTGCGCGACGAGCCGCCTCCGCTGCCTGGCGCGCCAGCTCCGCCGCGTTCCCACCCTGACCTACGCGTTCAGTCCCCATGAGGAGTCCTCCGACGTCGGGCGTCATTGCCGCCCGCGAAAATCGATTCTCGATTCTCGGGAAATGACGTCCGGGGTTGCGTCGGGGCGAGCGGGAGCCCTGCGAATCCCGCCGTGGGTGAGGCTGGATTGGACTTGGAGTGAATTCTGGAGGGGCCACCTCGGCGCTGAGTCCCGGTCCACTGGACTCAGCCGGCGACGAGGGTGTCTGCGAGGAGGGCTGGTCGCGTCAGGTCCACCACGACTCCGGGCGTTCCCACGCGTCTCGTGCTCATGACGAGGGGGGGGCTTCCGCGTCGGCGTGCCGGAGACACCCGCGCCAGTCGATGCTCGCTAGTCCCGCGTGGACGTTCCCGGTTGAGCGCGTTCGTGGGTGCGGTTCGGACGAACGGCTCGGGGCGAGGTGCTGCGCTCTAGCGTCGCGAGCGAGCGGCGGGCGTGCCGCGGAAGCGCTGCACCTTGGTGCGGTTCCCGCACACGGCCATCGAGCACCACCGGCCGGAGCGGTTCTTCGAGGTGTCGTAGAAGGCCGCCTGACAGTCCCCCGCGGGGCATACCTTCATCCGGGCCCAGTGCCCCTCGCGCTGGGTCGTCACCATGGCGGCGAAGAGCGCGCCCAGGGCCTTCCATCCGCCCTCGCCGGCGGGGCGCAGGTGGACGGCTCCGTCGGGGGCGAAGGTGACGGCGAGGGGACACTCCGCCGCGCGTCGCTCCAGCGTGCGCAGCTCCGCCGCGGGCGGAGGCTCGCCATGGTGGAGCTGGAGCACGAGGCGCAGGGCCTCCCGGACCTCGATGGCCGCCGCGAAGGCGTCCGGTGAAACCGTCTCCGCGGCCCCGAGCAACCCGCGCGCGCGGAACCACGGGGTGAGCGCGGCGGGGGAGGGCACCTCGTCGGTCAGCTTCTCCACGTCCAGCGTGTTGACGAAGTCGAGCAGCAGGACGACGTCCGGCGGGAGTCCCGGGCTGTGAGCGGAGGCCATGCCCCGGGCCTATCGCGTCCGTGGCGCGTCGACCAGCCCTCCGAGTCCGGCGACGAGGGTGTCCACCAGCGCACGCGCCGCGTGGCGCTCGGGGTCGAGGCTCGGGTCGTAGATGGTGACGTCGATTCCCAGCGCCATGCCGGAGCCCACCAACCGGGAGAGCAGCTCGGCCAGCTCCTCCACGCGCAGCCCGTCCGGTTGGCGCGAGTCCACCGCGGGCATCACGTCGTCGTGCATGACGTCCGCGTCCAGGTGCATCCAGAAGCCCTGGACTCCTGACTCGCGGAACCGTGTGAGGGCCCGCTCGGCGCAGGCCGCGATGCCGTCGCGACGCAGCATCTCCAGGTCCAGCCAGGTCATGCGCGTGTCGCGCGCGTGCTCGGCCTCGACCGGGACACCCCAGACGTCCGGGTCCCTCACCCCGAGGATGGCCACGTCCTCGTCGCGGACGAGCGGGCCCAGTCCCTCCAGGTCCGACAGCACCGCGGGGCCCCGCCCCGTGGAGAGCCACAGGTCCATGCCAGCCGTGCCGCCCAGTGGGGACGCCTCGGGTGGCCAGAAGTCGGTGTGCCCGTCCATGAACGCCAGCCCCGCCCGTGCGCCGGTGCGCTTCACGCCCAGGAGGCAGCCGAGCAGGATGCTGCAATCGCCTCCCAGCACCAGGGGGAAGCGCCCGGCCCGCAGCACCCGCTCCACGTCGTCCGCGAGCCGCACCGACAGGTCCGCGATGGCGCGCGGGTTGAGGACCTTCGTGACCGGGTCCCTGCGGGCCTCATAGGGCCCGGGCGTCACCGTGTGCTCCAGCCGCGCGCCCAGCCGGCGGCCGAGCCCGGCTTCCAGCAGCGCCTCCGGCAACAGGTCCACCCGGGGAATGCGTCCGTCCGGCCGGCTCAACCCCAGGTCCGAGGGCGCGGCGAGCAAGGCGATGGGGAAGGGCCTTCCGGTCATGGTGTAACCCTCTTTGGCTGTTCAGTGGTTTCATGGAGGGTAGGGGCCGGACCGGCCAGATGCAACCACTGAAGTGAATTGAGTGGTTTCTTGTCCAGTTCCCTTCCACGGAGTGTGGCCTCTGTCCTGGGAGTTCCCGGTCCAGACGCGGAGCTTCTGGAGGGGGCATGCATCCGCGGTCTCGTCGTTCCCGAGCCGCTGTCACAATCTGGCGAGCGCGGCCTGCACCTTGGGATGTGCGCTCCAGCCCTCGCGATGACGCGCGTTGCGTTTCTGCGCGGCCTTCTTCGCTTTGACGAGGTCGCTCTTGCACTCGACCACATCGTTGGCGGCATCGAGGATGTAGTGGACCAGGGACGCATCGCTGACCCACAGCTCCGGCTGGTCGTCGAAGCGCGCGACGGGGTACTCGCCGTCTGCGTCGGCGACGCCCATGTAGAGGAAGAGCTCCTGGTCGCCGGGGCTCGCGAGCGCGATGCACGCGGGCAGGTCCGGCGCGTCGCTCCACACGGGTATGTCCTTCGGCAGCTTCGATAGCGCGCGCAGACCGGTCGAGTTGTCTTGCCTTGCCGCGCTGCGCACGAGCTTCTCGACGTCGGCGGACGTGACGCCCTTCTTCGCGGCCTTCCACAGCGGCGTTAGCAACGGCGTTGCATTCTCGAACAGCGTGAAGTTCCGGTCGTAGCGGAGGATCGTCTTCGCGCTCTCGGGGAGCCCGACGCTCTCGCCGCCACCGCGGCGCTTCGTCGCGAGGCGAATCTCGTCGATCTCCGCATCGGACAGCGGCTGCTTCTTGCTCGTGATGCGGAGGCGCTTGCGCAGCGCATCGGCGATCTCGGGAAACCGCGCATGAAAATCGGCGACCTTCTCGAGGACGATCTTGCCGTCATTCTCGCTGGCGCGCAGGCGTTCGAGTTCGCGCTTGCCGAGGCGTTGCGCGAGACGCGCACAGCGAAGCTTCGCGTAGGGGCGCATCGCCCACCAACTGGCCTGGAGGCCCGCACGATAGAACCGGTCCGCCGCCGCGAAATCGCCACGCGCCTCGGCGAGGAAGCCCTGGTTCACGTCGCTGCCGGTGTAGCAGGCGAGCGCGCGCTCCATGTCACCGAGCGCGAAGTACGCCGCCCCTGCATGCAGCGCGTTGTCTCGAGGGACCTCGCCCCGCTTGATGCCCAGCCGCGCGAACACCTGTTTCGGCTGGCCCTCTCTCAGCGCGATGACCGCGAGGACGCACGTCGCATCCCTCTTCACGCCCGAGCCCTCGTCGGCCGCGAGCTCTTCGAGCATCCGCTTCGCCTCGGCGTAGTCCGGATGCCCCTTGTCCTTCTTGGGGTGCCAGGTCTTCGTCGCGGCTTCGATGGCTCTCCGCGACGGAGCCATGGCGTCGCCGAGCGTCGTATTCGGAACCCAGGGGGACGCAGCGGGATCGTGCTGGGCCCAGTACTTGCGGTCCTCTTTCGCGAAGAGAGACGTCGCGAGCAGGAAGCGCGTGCTGCTCATCTGCGACTCGGGGACGATGAGGCCACCCCCGTGCGGACGGCGCAGGTGCTTGCGTTGCGCCGGCTCCAGCGCGGCCATCCACTCCAGGAGCGCGAGCTTCTTCGCGGGCGATTCGAGCTCCAGGTATTCGGCGACCTTTCTCTGGATGTCGTCTCGCTTCAGCGAGGTGGGTGCCTTCTTGGTCATGACGGTCAGGCTAGCGCACGAGGTAACGGCGCAGGAGCTTCACCGCGATGGCGTCATGCCGAGGAGCGTCGTGTGGAGGCGGCCCTCGTTCAGGGGCTGCGCGGAAGACAGGGCCAGGACGCAACCGGCCCAGTCGCTTTGGCGATTTCAAGGCAGGCGCGGGAGTGTCAGGCGCGGTCGAGGTCCCGGAGCGCTTGGCCCAGCGCGTCGGGGAGCGAAGGTGGGTCGCCACGGCGCAGGGCTCCGAGCCCCGCCTGGAAGTCCGCGCGAGCCCCGGCTGCATCACCCATCCGGGCGCGCAGCAGGCCCCGCTCGTGCAGCAGCTCCGGGTCGACGTGCTCACCGCTCTGCTGGCCGAGGGCGGCGGAGAGGTCGGCGACGGCTTCCTGCGTGCGACCCAGCCGGGCCCGGGCGGCGGCGCGCTGCTGGAGCAGCCAGGGGTTGCCGGCGTCCTCCTCGAGCGCGAGCGTCCAGTCCCGCTCCGCGTCCGTGTGCCGGCCGAGCACCTCCAGCGAGGCGGCGCGTTGCATGTGGAGCACCAGCGCCTTGCGGTAGCCCCCGTCCACCAGGGCGTCGAAGTCCGCCACGGCCTCCTCGTGCCTTCCCAGGCGGGCCAGGCACAGCGCGCGGTGCAGCCGCGTGGTGCGGTGCCCGGGCGCCAGCGCCAGGACGCGCTCGAACCAGGGGAGCGCCTCCGCGGGCGCGCCGCCCCAGATGCCGAGCGTCATCGCCAGCTCCAGCAGTACCCGGGTGAGCCGCGGGTGGGCGTCCGCGAGCGCCCGCACCTGGGTGAGCGCGGTGGCGTAGCGCCCGCTGCGGCGCAGCCGGTCCACCTCCCGGAGCTGCTCGGCGATCTCCGGCGGGCAGGGCTCGCGTCCATTGCGCTCCATGGCGACTCAGCCGTCCTGGGGGAAGGCCCGGCAGGCGGCGTCGTAGTCGCGCCACCAGCCCTCCAGCGCCTTCATGTCGGTGGCGCGGGGCTCGTCCCCGGGGCCCGCCATGTCCAGGTAGGCGTGCAGGAGCGGGCGGAAGTAGGGGTGCGCGCACTTCTCGATGATGTCCACCGCGCGGCGGCGGGGGGAGCGGATGTCCATGTTGAGCGCGTAGCCGTGCTCGGTGACGACGCACTTGATGTCGTGCTCGGTGTGGTCGATGTGCCGCACGTACGGCATGACACAGCTCACCGTGCGCCCGTCCTTGAGCTTCCGCACGGACGGGGTGTGGACGATGCTCAGGTAGGCGTTGCGGAAGAAGTCCCCGGAGCCCCCCAGCCCGTTGACGATGCGCGAACCGTCGATGTGCGTGGAGTTGACGTGGCCGTAGATGTCCACCTCGATGGGGGTGTTCATCGCGATGACGAACAGGCGACTGATGATCTCCGGGCTGTTCGACAGCCACATGGGCCGCAGCACGAGCCGGTCCTTCGCCCGCTCGAACAACTGCTGGAACTTCTGCCGCCCCTCGGAGGAGAAGGACACCGCCGTGGCGGACGCGTACTCGAACTTCGCGTCGTCCTCCACGTAGCGCAGCATCCCGTCCTGGAAGACCTCGGTCCAGAAGCGGATCTTCTGGAACGGGGACTCGTACAGCTCACCGATGATGGCGTTGGCCACGTTGCCCACGCCGGACTGGATGGGTGGCAGGCGCTTGCCCCACCGGTACGCGTCCCGGCACCGCAGCAGGAAGTCCACCACGTGCCGCGCGATGCGCCGGTCCGTGTCGTCCGCCGTCTTGAAGGGCACCGGGTGGTCCGGTGTCCGCGACTCCACCACCGCCACCACCTTGCGCGCGTCGAACTCCACGTAGGGCGTGCCGATGCGATCCCGCACGTTCACCAGCGGCAGCGGCCAGCCCACGTGCGGGTGCACCGCCGGCAGGACGATGTCGTGGAACCCGGTGTAGTCCGGCACGGACGTGTTCACCTCGAGGATGACCTTCTTCGCGCGGGCGAGCGCCTCCGCGCTGATGCCCACCGACGAGGTGAGCACGACGCTGCCGTCCGGGCGGATGCGCGACACCTCCACCACCGCCACGTCGATGTCGCCGTAGAACCCGTACATCAGGTTGCGCGCGAAGGCGGACAGGTGCACGTCCGTGAAGTCCATCTCCCCGGCGTGGATGCGGCGGCGCGAGGCGGACGAGGACATGTAGGGCCCGCGCTTCGCGATGAACGGCGCCATGGGGCCCTCGACGTCCTCGGACAGCGAGGCGCCGGACAGCAGGGTGAGGCGCGTGCGCGGCGCGGTCAGCGCCAGGTGCTTCGCCAGGGCGGGGAAGAAGGCCTTGGGCTCTCCGGACTTGGTGAAGCCGCTGATGGCCACGGTGTGGCCGTCGGAGACGTGCTGCACGGCCTCCTCGACGGGGACGACCTTCGCCAGCAGCTCGGGATTCTGGATGCGGTCCTTCAGGGGGCTCGGGGCGTTCATGGGCATTCTCGCGGCGGCAGGATGTCACACCGTGCGTCGCGGGGGCGGAGGATGACGTGTCCGGACGCCCGCCCGGGCTCCTTCCGGGCCCCCTCTCAGTGGAAGCCGGGCAGGCGTCTCCGGGCCTCCTGCTCCCGGGCCTCCTCCCGCAGGCGGACGCCCGGAGGCAGCTCGAACACGAGCCCGAATTGCCACTGGCTCAGCTTCTCCAGGAACAGGATGTTGTACGAGTCCTGGCCATGGACGTAGCGGGTGAAGAGGCCGAAGCCCGCGCCCCACCACGGCAGGGCGGAGAGCTCCGCGCTCAGGTTGGTCCGGCGGTGGGGCTTCTCTCCGAACGGCCGCGACAGGGTGCCCTCGAAGAGGAAGCGGTGCCGGTGCCAGATGCGCTGCGCCTGCACGCTGAAGCCCCAGAACCCGTCGCCGTAGACGGCGCGCTCCTCGGAGGTGAGCCCGCCGATGCCCAGCGAGGAGTTGATCTCCAGGAACGAGCCCCCGCCCACGAGCCACGCGCTGTCCAGGTCCTGCTCCACGTCGAAGGCGACGAGCGCGTACAGCTCCCCGCGCAGGAAGTTGGTGGCGAAGCTGCCCGTCACCTCGTTGAGCGGCAGCGTCCCCTCGCTGGGGACGCAGTCCGGGTCGGTCCCCGTCTGGTTCGCGAAGAAGCACCCGTCCTCGCCGTTGGAGTGGTGCCCCACGATGAAGTTCGCCGCGAGCGCCAGCCCGCGCATGGGGCTGCCTTCCCGCGCGGAGTGGGGCAACAGCCGCAGGTGCGCGACCTGGAACGTGAGCTGCGGCATGTACGACGGGGGGATGATGGGGCGGCTGGACGTGTCCAGGAGCCGGAGCTGGATGTACGGCGTCGCCACCGCCGTGAAGAAGTACTCCCCGCCCGGGTCGCGGAAGCTGCCGCGGTGGTACTGCGGGAAGAAGAAGTGGGGGGCGAGCTGCGCCTCGAAGAACAGGTGCTCGGGCGAGCGGGGATCTCCCAACCGGTGGATGCGGTTGGGCGACAGGAAGACGTACGTGCGCTCCAGGAAGAGCGTGGCCGGGGAGTTGTTGTCCACGAGCCACTCCGCGCGCGCCCCCGCCGACACGAGCAGCGCGGCGACCCCCAACATGCGGAGCCACCCCGCCCAGCCTTCCCTCCGGTACGTCCCCAGCCCTGACCCCATGCGCGCCTGCCCTCTCGCGGCCCGGACCCCGAGTGGGGCCTTCGTCCGCGCGCGCCTGCTCTAGCCGGACGGGGGCGCTCCCTCACCCGGACTGGAGGGCGGATGTCGTCCGGGGACGGGAAGAGGTGCGACGGTGGACGTGTTGGGCGCCCCGATTTCGTGTTCTGGTGCACCCCCCCATCCCTCTTCGTTGGGAGACCTACACTCCAATGCGCAACATCCTCTTCGTCGGCGCGGGCGTGGCCGTGCTCGCCTCCGCGGGCTGCGCGACGACCTCGACCTCCTCGGACACCCATGCCGAGGCCCCCGCCGCGACCACTCCCCCCACCACCCCCGAGGTGCCCGTGGCCCCGTCCTCCCCGTTGAGCTCGAAGTGGGCCGGCCCCTACGGCGGCGTCCCGCCGTTCGACCAGGTGAAGGTCGCCGACTTCAAGCCGGCCTTCGAGGCGACGGTGGACGAGTTCCGCCACGAGGTGGCCGTCATCGCCAACGACCCCGCGCCGCCGACGTTCGAGAACACCATCGCCGCGTACGAGGACGCCGGCCGGCGCTTCAACGACATGGAGGTGCTCTTCGACATCTGGGGCTCGTCCATGAGCAGCCCCGAGTTCCAGGCGGCGGAGCAGGAGCTGGCGCCGCGCTTCGCGGCCTTCCGCGACGAGCGGATGCAGAACGAGGCCCTCTTCAAGCGCATCGAGGCCGTCTACCAGTCGCCGGACAAGGCGAAGCTGACGCCGGAGCAGCAGCGGCTGACCTGGTACTACTACACGCGCTTCGTACGCTCCGGCGCCCGGCTGGACGCGGCCGCCAAGCAGCGCATGGTGGCCATCAACCAGCGCCTCGCCTCGCTCTACACCACCTTCAGCCAGAACGTGCTCGGTGACGAGGAGGCCTACACCGTCGTCCTGGAGTCCGACGCGGACCTGGCCGGGCTGCCGGCCTCCCTGCGCGCCGCCGCCGCGGCAGCAGCCGAGGCCCGGGGCCTCAAGGGCAAGTGGGTCGTCACCAACACGCGCTCCTCCATGGAGCCGTTCCTGACGTACTCCGCGCGCCGCGACCTGCGCGAGAAGGTGTGGCGCAACTACGTCAACCGCGGCGACAACGGCGACGCGCGCGACACCAACGCCATCATCGCGGAGATCCTCGAGCTGCGCGCCGAGCGGGCGAAGCTCCTGGGCTTCGCGACGCACGCGCACTGGCGGCTGGAGGACTCCATGGCCGGCTCGCCCGAGCGCGCGATGCAGCTCATGGAGGCGGTGTGGAAGCCCTCCGTGGCGCGCGTGCGCGAGGAGGTCGCGGACATGCAGGCGCTGGCGAACAAGGAGGGCGCGAAGCTCAAGATCGAGCCCTGGGACTACCGCTACTACGCGGAGAAGGTCCGCAAGGCGAAGTACGACCTGGACCAGAACGAGGTGAAGCCCTACCTCCAGTTGGAGAGGCTGCGCGAGGGCATGTTCTGGGTGGCCGGCGAGCTGCTCGGCTTCAGCTTCACGCAGGTGGACGACGTGCCGGTGTTCCACCCCGACGTGCGCGTCTGGGAGGTGAAGGACAAGGCCACCGGGAAGCACGTGGGCCTGTGGTACTTCGACCCGTACGCGCGCCAGGGCAAGCGCTCCGGCGCGTGGATGAACGCGTACCGGAACCAGGAGCGCTTCCGGGGCGAGGTGACGACCATCGTCTCCAACAACTCCAACTTCGTGAAGGGCGCGCCCGGTGAGCCGGTGCTCGTCTCGTGGGAGGACGCGTCCACGCTGTTCCACGAGTTCGGCCACGCGCTGCACGGCCTGAGCTCCGCGGTGGAGTACCCCACGCTGTCGGGCACCAACGTGGCGCGCGACTACGTGGAGTTCCCCTCGCAGTTGCTCGAGCACTGGCTGGCCACGCCGGAGGTGCTCAACACCTACGCGCTGCACTACCAGACTGGCAAGCCCATCCCCCCGGCGCTGGTGAAGCGCATCGAGAAGGCGTCCACCTTCAACCAGGGGTTCGCCACGGTGGAGGCCCTGTCCGCCGCGCTGGTGGACATGAAGCTGCACCTGGCCGGCGACGCCACCATCGACCCGGACGCCTTCGAGCGCGACACGCTCAAGGCGCTGGGGATGCCGAAGGAGATCGTCATGCGGCACCGCACGCCGCAGTTCGGCCACGTCTTCTCCAGCGACGGCTACTCCGCGGGCTACTACAGCTACCTGTGGGCGGACACGCTGACGGCGGACGCGTACGAGCGCTTCACCGAGGGCAAGGGCGCCTACGACAAGGACGTGGCGGAGCTGCTGCGCAAGCACGTCTTCGCGGTGGGCAACACCGTGGAGCCGGCGGAGGCGTACCGCGCCTTCCGGGGCCGCGACGCGGGCATCGACGCGCTGATGCGCAAGCGCGGCTTCAAGGCCGCGTCCAGCGCCCAGACGAAGTCGTCGCACTGAGCCAGGCGCCGTGAGCGAGGGGAGGGCCCGCGTGGCCTCCTCTCGCGCCGTGCCCCCGGCTCACTGGAGGGTGGGGCCCGTCGGGTCGAGGAAGGCGCGCTTGACCTGGTGGAGCAGCACGTCGCGCTCGCCCTGGGGCTCTCGCGGGCGGTGCCCCTGGTTGACGGTCCAGATGATGGTGCCGCCCAGCCCTTCGGCGCGCGCCCACTGGCCCTTGACCGCGACGGACTGGCCGTCCTCGTAGGAGATGTAGTTGCAGTGGCCCGGCCCGGTGGGCGAGGGGAACGACAGGTAGGGGGACTTGGCCTTGTCGTCCCAGCGGCGCGCCTCCGCCTCGTAGTACGACTCCATGATGTTGGTGTAGCTCATGGCGTTGTCGCTCTGCCCCTCGTAGACGTCCTGGCGGCCGTCGAGCGGGGTGCGTGGCTCCGTGACGCCCTGCCAGCACGTGCCGAAGAAGCCGATGCCGATGCCCAGCCGTCCCCGGGGGACCCCCGCGTCCAGGTAGCCCTGCACGGAATTGGCGACGGAGCTGGGGCGCCCGGGCGTCTCGTCCTTGAGCGGGCTGGTGTGCCAGCTCTCCCAACTGCCCCAGTTGCCGCTCATCTTGTAGGACATGATGTTGAGCTGGTCGACGCGCGCGGAGAGCTGGGCCATGAAGGCGGCCTCCTGGTGCGTCATCTTGAAGTTGGCGTTGAGCCAGCCCACCGGCACCGTGAGGATGATGTCCGGGCGCGCCGCGCGCAGGTCGTCGAGCAGCGCCAGGAGCAGCTCGCCGTCGTTGCCCGCGGGCGGCAGGTCGATGGGCTCCCAGTCGATGTCCAGCCCGTCGTAGCCCAGCTCGTCCATGAGCTTGATGAGGGTGCGCACGAAGATGGGGCGGCTCTCGCCCGTGGAGGCCTGCACGAAGCCGTCGTGCTCGCCGAAGCCGCCAATCATCAGCAGCGCCTTGCGCCCGGCGTCGTGCGCCCGCTTCGCCAGGTCGCGGGCCATGATGGGGCCTTCGTAGATGGTGACGTCGAAGTCCGAGTGGACGGTGCCGTCGTAGCGCGGGCGCACGCGGCCCACCATCAGGTGGGTCAGCCCGGAGAAGTCCACCGACTCCACCGGCAGGAGCGCGCGCTGGTAGCCCACGTAATAGCCGGACACCCAGCTCGCCGGTGCCCCGCCCGTGCGCGGCGTCACCGGCGCGGCCAGCGCGGCCGGGCCCTCGCCCACCTCGTTGTGCGCCACGACGGAGAAGGCGTACAGCCGGCCATTCTCCAGGCCCGGGATGCTCACGCTCGCGGCCGGCGCCTCCACCGTCACCGTCACGTCGCCGGGCTGCGCGGTGATGACGTACTTCGTCAGCTTGCGCCCGCCGAAGCTCGCCGGCGCGAGCCAGCTCACGTACGCCTGGCCATTGCCCGGCGTCGCGCGGACCGAGCGCGGCTGTCCGGGCACCGTGGGCTGCGGGATGGACGCACCCGCCACCGGCGTCACCGACTCCGACGGGACGGAGGCCGGGCCCTCGCCCCGCTCGTTCACCGCCGAGACCTTGAAGAGGTACGGAAAGCCGTTGTTGAGCCCCAGCACCGTCGCCTGCCGCTCGCCCGCGCTGACGATGGCGCCCCCGCAGACCGGCTCGCACCGGATGATGTAGTAGAGGAGCGGGTTTCCCCCGTTCGTCGTGGGGGGCGTCCACGTCACCAGCGCCTGGGCGTCCGCCGCCTGCGCCTCCACCGACGAAGGTGCCCCCGGCAGCCCCGTCTCGTCGCCGGGCTTCCCGCCCCCGCCGCACCCCCACAACACCAGCACGGGGACGACGAGCCTCCACTGCGTTGCGAGTCGTTTCTTCACCTGCTCACCTCTTGGACTTGGCAACGGATATTACGGAGAAGACCGACATTCCTATTTTTGGAATTATCTAGCAGTACTGCATGTGATTGGCGCGCGACAAGCAAGTGGCTCGGTCTCGAAATCCGAGAAACCGAAAGCTGGGTGCAGGACGTACGCTCCGTCCCTGGGGGTGGGTTTGGTACCCTGCGGGACACACCCGATGAAACGACTGCTCCTGTTCATCCTTGGCGGACTGTTGCTCCTGACCGGGGTCCTGTGCGTCCGGACCCTCGGATTCTCCACCCGGCAGGTGACGCCGGAGCCTCCCGCGGCGCTGCAAGTGGACGCGGACGCCGCCGCGGAGCGGCTCGCGGGGGCCCTGCGATTCAAGACGGTGGCGGCCTCGGATGGGAGTCCCGGGGAGGACGCGGCCTTCGACGGGCTCCATGGGTACCTGGCGCGGCACTTCCCGCGTGTCCACGCGGCGTTGAAGCGCGAGCCGGTGGGGCCGCACTCGGTGCTCTATACGTGGCCGGGGACGGACGCCTCGCTGCGGCCGGTGCTGCTGATGGGGCACCTGGACGTGGTGCCGGTGGTCCCTGGCACGGAGGCGTCCTGGGCGAAGCCGCCGTTCGACGGCGTGGTGGACGGGGGCTTCGTCTGGGGGCGCGGCGCGCTCGACGACAAGGGCAGCGTGCTGGGCATCCTGGAGGCGGTGGAGGCGCTGCTGGCCGCGGGCGAGGCGCCCCGGCGCACGGTGCTGCTGGCCTTCGGGGCGGACGAGGAGGTCGGGGGCCGGGAGGGGGCGGTGGCCATCGCGAAGCTCCTGTCGGAGCGCGGCGTCCGGCTGGAGTCGGTGCTGGACGAGGGCGGCGTCATCATGTCCGGCACCGTGCCGGGGGTGCAGGCGCCGGTGGCGCTGGTGGGCACGTCGGAGAAGGGCTTCGTCAGCGTGGAGCTCACGGTGGAGGAGGAGGGGGGGCACTCCTCCATGCCGCCGCCGCGCACCGCGGTGGGCATCCTCTCCCAGGGCATCGCGCGGTTGGAGGCGCGGCCCATGCCCACGCGGTTGCAGGGTGGCAGCCGCGAGCTGTTCGAGCGGGTGGGGCCGGAGATGTCCTTCGGCATGCGCGTGCTCTTCGCCAACCTGTGGCTCACCGAGCCGCTCGTGGTGGCGCAGCTCACCTCCAAGCCGACCACCAACGCGGCCGTGCGCACCACCACCGCCGCCACGATGTTCCAGGCGGGGGTGAAGGACAACGTGCTGCCGTCGCGGGCGCGCGCGGTGGTCAACTTCCGCATCCTCCCCGGCGACAGCGTGGAGGGCGTGCTCGCCCACGTGCGCGAGGTGGTGGACGAGCCCCGGGTGAAGGTGTCCACGCTCGCCTTCCAGAGCGAGCCGTCTCCCGTCTCTCCCGCCGACTCCGACGACTTCCGCGCGCTGGAGCGCACCATCCGGCAGGTGTTCCCACAGGTGCTCGTGTCGCCGTACCTCAACGTGGCCGCCACCGACTCGCGCCACTTCGTCGGGTTGTCCGACAACATCTACCGGTTCTTCCCCGTCCACCTGCAGCGGGAGGACCTGTCGCGGGTGCATGGCAAGGACGAGCGCATCGCCGTGGCGGGGTATGTCGACGTGATTCGGTTCTACGCCCAGTATCTGCGCAACGTCGCCCGCTGATCCGCGCCCCTCCTTGCGTACCCGGGACCGCGCGCGCCCGACTCCCTGGCCGAGCGCGGGGTCAGGGCAGGCGAGTCACAGAGGAGCAACCAGACTCCACATGGCGGCGGATGTATGCAGTCGGCTTGAAACATCGGGTTTCAATCCACCGCTCCTTCACATCTGCGCATTTCCTGCATTTTCACATGGGGTGTGGACGATTGATGCGCGAGCGCGTTGACACGCATCGCGCACACTCTCAGCATCTGGGGTCATGGCGACCGTCCCCCCTTCTGGCAAGCGGCTCGCGAGTCTCGTACTCGCTTCGATACTCATCTCGATCATTGCATCCTGCGGAGGCAGCGGAGGCGACGGAAAGCCGGATAGCGGTCCTGGCCCGGTGCCGGACTCGGGTGATGGTCCCGTCGTCATTCCGAAGACGTGCGGCAACGGCGTCGCGGACCCCGGCGAGGCCTGTGACGACGGCAACCAGATAAGCGGTGATGGCTGCACCGCGGCCTGTGACGCGGTGGAGACCGGCTGGGCCTGCGAGCTCCCGGGCCAGGCCTGTGTGCGCGTGGCGGGGTGTGGCAACGGCCGCGTGGAGGCCGGCGAGGAGTGCGACGACCGCAACGCGTCCAACGGTGACGGCTGCAACTCGGAGTGCAAGGTGGAGGCGGGCTGGAACTGCCCGGCCGCCGGTGGCCGGTGCCACGCGGCGCAGTGCGGCGACGGCCTCAAGGTGGGCGACGAGGAGTGCGAGGACGGCAACACCAACAGCGGCGACGGCTGCAGCTCGACCTGCCGCCTCGAGGAGGGCTGGAAGTGCCCCACCGTCGGCCAGGCGTGCTCCCAGACGACGTGCGGTGACGGCATCGTCGAGGGCACCGAGCAGTGCGACGACAAGAACAACGACATGGGTGACGGCTGCTCGCCGCTCTGCAAGCTCGAGCCGCGCTGCACCGACGGCGCGTGCCAGGAGAAGTGCGGCGACGGCATCCTCCTGCCCCCCGAGGTCCGCACCGAGGAGTGCGACGACGGCAACACGCGCGACAACGACGGCTGCTCCTCGTCCTGCAAGAAGGAAGAGGGCTTCGTTTGCGACAACGTGGGCTCCGGGGCGCCTCCGGACACCACCGCCATCCCCGTCGTCTACCGCGACTTCCGCGGCTACGACCTGCTCGCGACGGGCGCCCTGCCGCGGGGCCACATCGACTTCGAGAACAAGAACGGTGGCCGTGAGGACGGCATCGTGAAGGCGAACCTCGATGCCGACGGCAAGCCCGAGTACAACAAGGAGGGCGTCCAGTCCGCGAACACGAACGGCGGCGCGGCCTTCCGCCAGTGGTACCGCGACGTGGCCAACGTCAACAAGACGGTGGTGACCACGCTGACGCTGAACCTCCAGAAGCCGGTGCCCACGGGCCAGTCCGGCACGTACGTGTTCGACACCGAGTACTTCTTCCCGCTGGACGGCAAGGGGTGGATCGCCACCGGCAACGAGCAGACGCGCCAGGCCAACGACGGCAAGCCCCACAACTTCAGCTTCACCAGCGAGGTCCGTTACTGGTTCCAGTACAAGGGCGGCGAGACGCTCACCTTCCGCGGCGACGACGACGTGTGGGTGTTCATCAACGGCAAGCTCGCCCTCGACCTGGGCGGCGTGCACGGCCCGGCGAGCGGCACGGTCAACGTCTCCAACCAGGCCACGGCGCTCGGCCTGAAGCTCAACGGCATCTACGAGGCGGTGGTGTTCCAGGCGGAGCGCCACACGTCGGGCTCCTCGTACCGGCTGACGCTCGGCAACTTCAGCACCGAGACGACGGTGTGCCGCGCCACCTGCGGCAACGCCGTGGTCGACCAGGGCGAGGAGTGCGACGACGGCATCAACGCCGGTGGCTACAACAAGTGCGCCCCGGGTTGCGTCAACGGCCCGCGCTGCGGCGACGGTCGCATCCAGCCGCGCTCGTCGACGCCGGGCGACGTCGAGGAGTGCGACGACGGCAACACCCGCAACGGCGACGGCTGCAGCTCGACCTGCGAGGTCGAGATCGGCTGAGCCGGTGGTTCCCGGACCGCCCCGCGCCCGGACAGGGCCGGGGCGGCTCCGGAGCAGGAGCCCGCACCCAGGCGTGAATCAGGCCCTGGGTAGCGGGTGACCGCGAACGGCAGGAGGGCAGGCGGCCTGGCTTCGTCCCGGGCTGCGTGCCCGGAGCCGTCTGGTATCTTCCGCGCGACTCCATGGCGTCCCTCCTCCCGTCGCGCGTGTCGTTGCTCCTGTCGCTGCTGCTGGCGCTCCCCGTCAGCGCGGCGGCGACGCGGGAGGCGCTGCCCGCGGTCGACGAGGTGATGGCGGTGCTGCGCCGGGTGGAGACCGCCCGCGTGCGGGGCACGTCGCGCGCGCTCGACAGCGAGTTCGAGGAGCAGGGCCGCGCGCGCCCGAGGGACGCGATGCCGCGCATCTACCGCGCGTGGCTCGCCTTCCCGGCGGACAGTTGCTGGAACGAGCTCAAGGCGCTCTCCACGCTGTACCCGGAGAACCCCTGGACCCACCTGGGCATGGGGCTCATCTACATCCGCTGGGGCCTGCTGAAGGAGGCGGCCGGACCGCTGGCCACCGCGTCGCGCCTGTCGCCGGGGTTCGCGCCCGCGCTGTGGGCGGAGGGGCTGTTGCTCCAGGCGGAGGGCAAGCCGGCGGAGGCGGAGGCGCGGCTGCGCGCGGCGCTGTCGACGTTGGACGCGGCCCAGGTCCACACGGCGCTGGGCCTGTTGCTGGCGCCGCTGCCGGGGCGCGAGGTGGAGGCGCGCGCGGAGCTGACGCGCGCCGTGGAGGCCTGGCCGGAGCAGCCCGAGGCGCTGCGCAGGCTGGCCGCGCTGGCCCACGCGGCGAAGGACGTGCGCGCCGCCGCCACCGCGGGCGAGAAGCTGGTCTCCCTCAAGCCCTCGGACCGGGAGGCGCACCGCGCGCAGGCGGACCTGTGGCTGGCGGCCTCGGAGCGCGAGAAGGCCGCCGCCTCGCTGGAGCGCTACGTGGAGCTGGGCGGCGCGGACCCGGCGCCCCTGGCCGTGCGCGCCCGCGTCTACGCGGAGCTGGGCCGGGCGGCCGACGAGGAGAGGGCCCTGACGCGGCTCATCGAGGTGGAGCTGAAGGACCCGGAGCCCCTGCTGCGGCTGGCCGAACTGGCCGAGGCCCGCGCGGACGCCGCCGCCACCGAGGCCTTCCTGGTCCAGGCCTCCGAGCGCGCCCCCGAGCGCTCCGACATCCACGTGCGCCGCGCGCGGCTGTGCGTGAAGCAGGAGCGCTGGCAGGACGCGCTGGTGTCCTACCGCGCGGCGCTCGCGGCCCCGGAGCGCAAGGTGCCGGAGGCCCCGGCGGAGACGGAGGCGCTCGTGAAGCGCTTCCGGCTGCCGGCCACGCCGGCGAAGGGAACGGCGGACAAGCTCTACAACCGCGTGTCGCTGGGGCTGGTGGCCCTCTACATGGAGCGGCTGAAGGAGGTGCCGGACCTCAAGGGCAACCTCAAGCTGCAGGTCCAGGTGGACGAGTCGGGGCGCGCCACCCGGGTGTCCGTGCTCTACGACAGCCTGAGGGATCCGCTCATCGCGGGCCACGCGTACTTCGCCTTCATGGACGCGGAGTACCCGCCCGGACGGGACGAGCCCGTCTTCCAGTACGTCTTCCGGCCTCCGAAGTAGTCCGGGCGGGGCGCCGCGCGTGCGTCAGTCGTTCGACGAGTCGCCGCTACCGCCGTAGCCGCGCAGCTTCTCGAACCGCGCGTGGGCGTCGCGCTCCTCGCGGGCGCGCGTGTCCACCGCGCGCTGGGCCTCCTCCGTCTGGCGCTGGGCGTCGGCGACCGCGGCCAGGAACTCGCTCTCCGACAGGTCCTTGGCGCGCACGTCGTCGCTGTCCTTCATCGTCCGCATCTCGGCCTGGCGCAGGCGCGCGTTGGCCAGGTCCAGCTCGCGCTCGCGCAACTGCTTCTCCGCCTTCCTCGTCTCGATGGCGCGCTCGCGCCACTGCACCTCCGCCTGGGCGGCGGAGTACTGCGTCTCCCGGTGCTTCAGCCCGGAGTTCGCCTCGTCGATGCCCGGCTTCCGGCCGGTGGCCTGGGCGGCCTCGACGGCGCTCTTGCTCGCCTCCATGGAGTGCTTGGCCGCCTCCGACTGCTGCTTCGCGACGGTGACCTCCCGCTCCGCGTCCTTCACCGCGACATCGGCCCGGGTCACCGCGTCCTGGGCCCGGGTGCGCTCCGCCTGCGCGTCGCGGACGCCGCCGAGTTGCTCCTCGGGGACGCGCGCCAGCCACGACTCGTCGACCTGGGCCTTGGAGGACTTCGACGTGCTGCTGCACCCGCCGAGTACCGACAGGGCCGTGCCCAGCACCACACCCGCGAGTACCCGGTGCCTCGTTGCCTGGAACATGTTCGCTCCTCTCCGTGTCCGTTTCGGAACCATGCTTGCCCTTGACGGTAGGCACGGCGTTGGACCGGAGCAGCCGGCACGCGCCGCCCCCGAGCGGGCCCTCGGCGGGGGGGCGGGCGAGGGCCATCCCCTCCCGGCTGGCCGGACGATGGGCGGGCGTGCTCAGCGCTTCTCGAACATGACGGCGTAGAACTCGATGCCGATGCCCTCGCGGTCCTCCTCGGTGATGTGCCCTTCGGGCAGGCCGAGGAACTCGCGCACCGTCCTCACGCCCCCGGCGACGGGCGTCCAGGGCGCGCACAGCTCCAGGTACTCGGGCAGGGAGTAGAGCGAGAACGTCTCGCCCATCTTCTGGAACATGCCCACGAACTCCTCCCACCTCGGCGTCGTCAGGCCCGGCGCCTTCGTCTCGAACGTGGCCAACAGCTTCGAGCCCGGCGCGGCCCAGTCGTACAGCGCCCGGAAGAACCGCCGGTTCTCCTCGGTGGCGAGGAACACGGTGATGCCGTTGGCGCCGAAGGCCACGCGGCGCTCACCCCCGAGGAAGGCCTCGACGTCCGGCCGGCGCAGGAAGTCGCCCGCGGCGCGGATGTCGCATTCCAGGTAGCGGGTGTCGGGGTGATGGGCCAGGAGCTGCTGTCCGGTGGCGATGGTGAGCGGGTTGATGTCGCTGTAGAGCACCTTCACCCCGGGCAGCACGGCGTGCACGTGGTCCTCCGTGGGGAGCCCGGACGCGAAGTCCACCCAGTGGTGGTAGCCATCCCGCGCCACCTGTTGCGCGGCGGCGCGCAGGCAGTCGCGCAGCATGCGCACCCACTTCCGCGTGGAGGGGACGAGCGAGAACATGTACTCGGCGGCCTGCCGGTCCGCCTCGAAGTGGTGCGTGCCGCCCAGCGTGTAGTCGTAGATGCGGGCCGCGTCGGGGACGTTGGGGTCGACGCCGGGGATTCGGGCCAGGTCGGGTGCGGTCATCAAGATACCTCCAGGGGTGGGGGAAGGGGACTTCAGGGGCGCCAGACCTCGGACGTCGTCTCGGGCATGGCGTCCGGCCTGGGGCGGGAGACGCCCACGACGAGGAACGCGCCGTCCCCCAGCCGGACGAGGTGATGGCCCGCGCGACCGACGGCCATCGGCATGCCGGGGCTCCACGCGCCCGTGGCCGGGTCCCACAGCTCCACCGTGGGGAGGGCGTCGAACGACGGGCCGGTGCCCAGGCCTCCGGACACGGCGGCCCGTCCATCCGGGAGCGCGGTGAGCGTGAAGCTGGAGCGACCGACGGCCAGGCTCCCCGTCGCGCTCCACGTCTCCGCGCGCGGGTCCCAGACCTCCGCGCTGGTGAGGACCTGTCCCTGGTGCCAGCCGCCCACGACGAGGACGCGCCCGTCGGCCAGCGTCACGCCCGCCGCGTCGTCCCGGACCTCGGTGAGGGGATGCGGCGTCGTGCGCCACGCGCGGCCCGCGGGCTCCCAGACCTCCGTGCTGACGTCGAGCGGCGGGGCCAGGTGCACCCCGTCGATGACGGCGAAGCCGAAGCCGTTGTCGCGTCCGCCCGCGATGACCACGCGCCCACCGCTGACGCAGACGGGGCCGGGGTGGAAGATGCGCTGCGTCTGTCCCGCGGGCTCCCACGCGCTCGAGCCCGGGCGCAGCAGCTCCGCCCGCGTGCCGCGCGACAGGTCGTCGTCAGGGTCCGAGCCGAGCACGAGGACCGCGCCATCCGGCAGCGCCACGGCCAGCGGGCGCGAGCGCGCGGCGATGAGCGGCGGGCCCTCGGTGAAGCGCCGGGACTCGGGGTCGAAGAACACCGTCGAGCCCAGCTCGGTGACCTGCATGTCCCGCCCGCCGACGAGCAGCACGCGCCCGTCCGGCAGCGCCACCGCGGCGTGGTCCTGGCGCGGGGCGGGCAGGGCGGGCAGCTCCAGCCACTCCTCGCGCGCGGTGTCCCAGAACGCCGCGCCCGCGGAGGTGCGGGAGGTGGTGCCCCCGCCCTCCGGGTGCCAGCCCTGCCCGCCCGCGAGCAGCGCCCCGCCGGGGACCGGCGTGAGGGTGTACTGGTCGAGCCAGGCGCCCGCGTAGGGCACGCGTCTGCGGGCGGTGGAAGAGGGGCCTCGGGTCATCGCGCCATCGTACGCGCCACCCGGTGGCTTCCGCATCCGGAAGACCGCTGATGCGTGCGGCCGGCGGCCACGAGGTCCGGCCGGGGTGGGCCTACTTCGCCTTGCCGAACTCGCGGCTGGCGATGACGCCCTGGACCTCCGCGAGCGCGCGGGCGCCGGAGGCGGACTCGAGCGCCTTCTCCGCGATGGCCTGCACCTGGCGCTTGGCCTCGGCCAGCTCCGTCTGGAGCGCCTGGATGCTCTGGGCCTGCTTGGTGGCGGTGTCCTTGAGCGAGGCGATCTCCATGCCCGCCACGCGCTGGGCCGTCTCCGCGTCCTTGGTGGCGAGCGTCAACTTCAGCTCCCAGTCGGACTTCACCCGGTTGCCGACGATGGCGGACGCCGTGTCCGTCTCCTTCTTCAGCACCTGCGGGAACTCCGCCACCTGCTTGCGCAGGTCCTCCAGCTCCTTCTCCCGCAGCTTCAGCGCGTCCTCGCGCGTGGCCCAGTCCTTCTCCAGCTTCTCCTTGCGGTCGCGCTCGGCGGCGGCCTGCACGCGCAGCCCCTCCGCGAAGGCGTCCTGCTCCTTCTTGCGCTGGTTCTGGGTGTCGTAGGCGTACTGCTCCTCCGCGCGGCGGCGGGTCACCTCGGCGGTCTCCCGTTCGGCGGACAGGTCCGCGTCCGCGCGCTCGCGCCGCTCGGCGATGTCCTCCTGCAACTGCTCCATCTCCGCCTGCAGGTCCGCCTTGCGCTTGTCGTACTCGGCCACGAGCACGTCCACGGCGCTGGCGGCCACGTCGCGGCCGTGCAGGTCCGCCAGCTCCTGCGTCTTGAGCTGGATGGCCTCGTCCAACTGCTTCATCTCCTCGACGAGGGCGACGACCTGCTCGTTGATGCCGGCCAGCGTGCGGTTGATGGTGAGGCCCGCCTCGGTGACCTTCTTCACCGCGGACTCGGCGGACAGGGTGGAGACCTCCGCCAGGACGCTCTTGGCGTGGGTGTCGCGCGCCTCCTGCTCCTTGGCGGGCACCACGGGCTTGTTGCGGGCCTTGCGCGCCAGGTCCTCGAAGGCGGCCTTGGTGGCCTCCGACGAACGGTTGCGGGAGGCGGACTTGCGGGTGGAAACGGACCGAGAAGCCATGTGACGCTCCAGGTAGGAAATGGCCACGGCGGGCCGGGAGGCCCACGAATGACGTGGCGGTGGTGTGGGATTCGATGGCCCCCTTCCGGGCGACCATGAGAGCAAGATACCTGTGGGGTCTGACATGGTTGGCCGGTTTCCGGGCCTCCGGGCGGGGGCCTGGATGGGGGTGGGCGGACCCCGGGAGGCAACACCGGGCTTGTCCTCGGGGCGCCCGCCCGGCTAACTCCGCCGTCCAGAATCCGCTCAAGGGAGAGCGTCAATGCAGGTCGTCAGTGTGAAGCAGGTCCTCGCGGGCGCGGTGGAGGCGGGGGCCAAGGTAGAGGTCCGGGGCTGGGTGCGTACCCGCCGCGACTCGAAGGCGGGCATCAGCTTCGTCAACGTCAGCGATGGCTCGACGTTCGACCCCATCCAGGTGGTGGCCCCCAATTCGCTGCCGAACTACGAGAAGGAAATCCTGCACCTGACCGCGGGCTGCTCCGTCGTCGCCCGGGGCACGCTGGTGAAGTCCCAGGGCAAGGGGCAGGCGTTCGAGGTCCAGGCCGACGAGGTCCAGGTGCTGGGCTTCGTGGACGACCCGGACACCTACCCCATCCAGCCCAAGCAGCACACGCTGGAGTTCCTGCGCGACGTGGCGCACCTGCGCGTGCGCACCAACACCTTCGGCGCGATTACTCGCGTGCGTCACCGGGCGGCCCAGGCCATCCACCGCTTCTTCGACGAGGAGGGCTTCTTCTGGGTCAACACGCCCATCATCACCGCCAGTGACGCGGAGGGCGCGGGCCAGATGTTCCGCGTCTCCACGCTGGACGCGGTGAACCCGCCCAAGACGCCGGACGGGAAGATCGACTACCACAAGGACTTCTTCGGCAAGGAGGCCTACCTCACCGTCTCCGGCCAGCTCAACGTGGAGGCGTACTGCCTGGCCATGTCGAAGGTCTACACCTTCGGCCCCACGTTCCGCGCGGAGAACTCCAACACCACGCGCCACCTGGCCGAGTTCTGGATGATCGAGCCGGAGATCGCCTTCGCGGACCTGAACCAGGACGCGGACCTGGCCGAGCGCTTCCTCAAGTCCGTCTTCAAGGCCGTGCTGGACGACTGCGCCCCGGACTTCAAGTTCTTCGAGGAGCGCGTGCAGAAGGGCGTCACGGAGCGCCTGGAGAAGTTCATCCAGTCGAGCTTCGAGCGCATCGACTACACGAAGGCCATCGACATCCTCCAGAAGGCGAACAAGAAGTTCGAGTACGCGCCGGTCTGGGGCAAGGACCTCCAGACGGAGCACGAGCGCTACCTCGCCGAGGAGCACGTGGGCCGCCCCGTGGTGGTGATGAACTACCCGGAGGAGATCAAGGCCTTCTACATGCGCATCAACGAGGACGGGAAGACGGTCGCCGCGATGGACGTGCTCGCCCCCGGCATCGGTGAAATCATCGGCGGCAGCCAGCGCGAGGAGCGCCTGGACGTGCTCGACGCGCGCATGAAGAAGTTCGGGCTCGAGCCCGCCCACTACCAGTGGTACCGCGACCTGCGCCGCTACGGCACCGTGCCCCACGCGGGCTTCGGGCTCGGCTTCGAGCGGCTCATCGTCTACATGTGTGGCCTGCAGAACATCCGCGACGCCATCCCCTACCCGCGCGTTCCAGGCTGGGCGCAGTTCTGAACGTGCCGCCGGACACAATCCCTGGCGCCCCGCGGCTGTGACGCGGGCGTCAGGGATTTCTTATTATTTCGTGATTTGCGGTCAAATCCGACTAGGCGGCTAATGCCAGGCCTCTCGCAGAGGAGGTGCCTGGATGCGTCTGGACCGTCGTGACTTCCTACGTCTCTCCGCGCTGGGTGGGGGGACGTTGGCGTTGGGGCCCGGGTTCTGGAGGGCGGCGTACGCCGCGCCGGCGGAGCCGGGGCCGGGGCCGTATGGGGCCCTCTCGGGGACCGCGGATGCCAATGGGGTGAGGCTGCCCGCGGGCTTCGCGTCGCGCATCGTCGCCCGCTCGGGGCAGGTGGTGGCCGGGACGGGCTACACGTGGCACGCCGCGCCGGATGGTGGCGCGTGCTTCGCGTTGTCGGACGGGGGATGGGTGTACACGTCCAACAGCGAGGTGTCGTCGGGAGGAGGCACGGGGGCGCTGCGCTTCGACGGTAGCGGCGCGGTGGTGGGCGCGTACCGCATCCTCTCCAGCACGCGCAGCAACTGCGCGGGAGGGCCCACGCCCTGGGGCACGTGGTTGTCGTGCGAGGAGTACAGCGGAGGACGGGTCTGGGAGTGTGATCCGACGCAGGCCTCGCAGGGCGTGGTGCGCGGCGCGATGGGGACCTTCTCCCACGAGGCGGTGGCGGCGGACCCCGGCGGGCTGAGGCTGTACCTGACGGAGGACAGCACCAGCGGGCGCTTCTATCGCTTCACGCCGTCCGCCTGGCCCTCGCTGGGCGCGGGCACCCTGGAGGCGGCGAAGGTGAACGGGGACCCGCTGGCGGGCACGGCGACGCTGACCTGGGTGACGTGCGCGGCGACCAGCCCCGCGTCGCAGCAGTCCTCCGTGGCGTCGAGGACCACCGTGTTCAACGGCGGCGAGGGCTGCTGGTTCGACAGCGGCGTCGTCTACTTCACGACCAAGGGTGACAACCGCGTGTGGGCCCACACGCCCGCGACGGGGGCGCTCGAGGTCATCTACGACGCGAGCCTGTTCGCCGACTCTCCGCTGACCGGAGTGGACAACGTCACGGTGTCCCGCTCCGGGGACCTCTTCGTCGCGGAGGACGGGGGGAACCTCGAAATCTGCCTCATCACCCCGGGGCCGCAGCGGGTGGTCGCGCCGTTCCTCCGGCTGTCGGGGCACTCCAGCTCCGAAATCACCGGGCCGGCGTTCAGCCCGGACGGGCGGCGGCTGTACTTCAGCTCGCAGCGCGGCACGTCCGGGTCGAGCAGCGGCGGCATCACCTTCGAGGTGAGCGGCCCGTTCCGCTGACGGAGGCGGGCGCTCAGGGGAGCTGGGACTCCAACGCGGGCCAGCGGGTGCGGATCCACTGGCGCACGTACGCCAGCTCCTCCTCGTAGGACAGGAAGTCCTGGCGCGCGTACCACATGGGGAAGTTCCCGGCGCCCACGGTGCCGGGGGCGCCGAAGGCGCGGTACTCGAGCTGCCACCGCGCCCAGTCGCGCCGCGCGGAAGGGGCCGTCTCCTTCACGTAGCCGTCGACGAGGCCGAGCACCGTCTCCACCTTCAGCTCGTCGTCCAGGAGCTTGCGGTAGCGCTCGCGCATGGGCGCGGCGAAGGTGGGGTCGGCGAGCAGCAGTTGGAAGATGCGGTTGCGCTCCGCGAAGGTCGTGCGCGTGGTGGCGCCGGTGCGCGTGGTGTCGAACGTCTGGCCCAGCGTCGCGTCGAGGTCCCAGGGGATGTAGCGCCAGGGGCCCTTCGTGGTGGTGTCGTAGGCGTGGTAGGCGTTCTTGGAGTGGGAGTCGGTGCCCAGGAGGAGCGTGTTGAAGATCCACCAGTCCGCGTAGTCGTTCAGGTGGGCGCGCTTCGGGAAGCCCTCGCGGAAGGTGGCGGTGTTCGCGTCCGCCACGAAGGCGACGAACTCGTCCAGGGTGACGAAGGCGCGGGGCTGACCCTGCTCGGGGTTGCCCACCTTCTTCTCGAAGCCCTCGCGCAGGTACTCCTTCGGCTCGCCGTTCTTGCGCAGCCGGGTGAAGTTGGCGTCGTTCTCCACGGCCTTGAACAGGTCCGCATCCTTGTCCAGGCCGTGGTCCGCCATCAGCCGCTTGTGGGGCAGGTCCGCCACCGTATAGAGCCCGTGATAGCGGTTGTTGACGAAGACGACCGCGCTGTAGGTCTTGATCTGGATGTGGTCCGGCGACATCCGGTTCCACAGGTCGAACGCCAGGCGGACGCGCACGTAAGAGTTGTCGTTGAACGTGGAGATGAGCGCCACGCGCTTGCGGGCCGTGAAGCCGTCGCCGAAGACGGGCTCGCTGAACAAGTCCTCGTCCTCGAACTTCAGCGTGAAGCTGCGCTTGGGGAACGCGCCGGAGGTGGCGCCCCGGAACTTCGCCTCGATGGCGTAGCGGCGGCCCCGGTAGACGAGCTGCGCGGGCCGGTAGCTGCCGGACGTGAGGTTGGGCGGGTTGGGGTAGTACAGGTGGAACACGGGCAGGCCGTACTCCTCCGTGTACGTCAGCGGGTCGGCGATGGGGACCTTGCCGGGCAGCGCGTCGTTGTCCACCACGCCCACGGTGAGGCGGCCCGTCTCGCCGGTGGAGTGCTCGCGCAGGAGCAGGGGCCACACCGCGGCCTGGTTCCTGGCGGGCGTCCAGCGCAGCGTGGCGGTGGCCTCGTCGAAGGTGGCGCCGGGCGGCAGCACCTCCACGCCGAAGCGCAGGGGCGCTCCCGTAAGGCCTGTCGAGCACCGGACGGTGGCCGTCAGCGCCTCTCCCTCGAGGAGCCAGCGTGTCTCGCCCGCGGTGGGCGCGCAGACGATGGGGACGGGGCCCGCGTCCGGCGCGCCGCCGTCCGGTTCCGCCGGGCCCGCGTCGGGCGTCCCCGCGTCCTCATCGCCTTGCGACGAGGGAGGTGGGCTGCCCGTCCCTGGCGTCTCGGGAGGTGTGCCCGGGTCGTCCACGCTCACGGGCGTCGTGGAGGATGCGCCCCCACATGCCATCCACGCACACACGAGCCCCGCCAGAAGCCCCCGCCCCATGCCACGACCGACCATCACGCCACTCCCTCGGGTCCGACTGCGTCCTCACGTCGGGTTGGAAGGAGTAGTCATCGCCGGAGCGGACGGAAGGCTCCGGGGCGCGGGGCCTGTTCGTTCATGGACGCCGGGGTGGGCTCAGCCCGCCTGGAGCCGCGCGTGCTGCGTGTCGTGCTGGGCCAGCGCGTGGGAAATCTGCTCCGACGACCAGAGGGGATCCAGACAGGGGCAGAAGTAGCCAGGGCCGGCCTTCTCCTGCACGGCCCAGGCGAAGAAGTCGCGGGCGATGCCGTGCTGCTCCTCGGGAAGGAAGAGCACGGCCACGTCGTACTCGGTGAAGCGCAGCAGCCCCGGCACGCGCCACTCGCGCTCCCAGTCGAAGCGGTAGCTGTAGGGCGCGTTGTGGGTGTCGCCCTGGATGTCCACGAAGGGCGTCATGGACCAGAGCGGATGCTGCTCCGGTTCCCGGCTCGCCAGCGCGGCGTCGACCTGGTGCTTCAGGGCCCGGTGCGCGGGCGAGGCGTACTGGACGTACCAGACGGGGCCGCCACCCTGGGACAGGATGAAGCTCCGGCTGAAGCCGATGCCATACAGGCTCCGGCGCTGGACGAGTCGCTTGAGCTGGTCGAGCGGAATCTCGCTGAAGCAGACCGACCGGTGCCGCTCGGCGACGAGGGCCTCCCGCCGCGCGAGGCCGAAGCCCTCCGCGCCGGGAATCAGCGTCCGCGTCCCCAGGATGTTCATCATGTTCTGGTACGCGTCACCGTAGGGCGGCCCCGGCTTCGTGAAGTGCACCACGAAGTCGGACATGTCGCGCCACTGTGGATTCGCCTGGTAGCCGAGCATCTTCCTACTCCTGGAGCAATGTCCCGGAGTGAGGCGGAAGATGCAACCTGGCTGTGATTGCGTCACAGTGGCATGCTCCCTGGACGAGCGGCGGGACGGGGGCTCGGTGCAGCGTGGGAGCTCGGGGAGACGGAGCACCGTCCTCGAGAGGAGGCAGGGAATGGAGCGGGAGTGCCGGCTGGCAGGGACAGCGACGCGCGGGAAGGTGTGGCTCGGTCGGGGTGTGGCGCTGCTGGCCTGGGCTTGGGTGTCCGGCTGTCAGGCGCCGGAGGTCGGGGCTCGCGCGGCGCGAGACGCCGCCACTCCGACGGCGCCCGCCTCGTCGCAGGCCGACGCGGCCATCGCGACCGCGCCCCGGGCGCCAGCCCTCCGCGGCGTCGTCAAGGATGCCCTGACGGGGGCCGCGCTGCGGGGCGCGCGGGTTTCGTGGGTGGAGGCCTCCCAGTTCTACCTGGTCGATGCGCGCGACTGGGAGTCCGCGTTCAAGGGGGAGGGCGCGGTCGTCACGGATGGGGAGGGGCGCTTCGAGATTCCGGCGGGCGTGATGTCGTCGAAGGCCCTCGTCGTGACGCATCCGACGTACGTGCCGGTGGAGGTGACCGAGTTCGCCCCGGACGCGCCGGTCCAGGTGGCGCTCCAGCCGGGGGCCACGGTGCGGGGCACCGTGCGCGGCGTGCCTTCGCGGGGCTTGCAGCTCGTCCTGCGCAACGAGGACTCGCGCCTGACCTATGAGGAAGGGCTGATTCCCGTGAAGGAGGGCGGCTTCGAGAAGGTGGGGGTTCCGCCCGGGAACTACGTCGCCTCCGTCGATGGCACGAGCGACGCGTTTGCGACGCCGGACATTCCTTCCCAGTACCTCCAGCTCACGCCGGGGGAGACGGTCACGCTGGACTTCAAGACATGGGCGCTCCTGGGGGTGAAGAAGGATGGAGCGCGGCTGCGCGTGCGTTGCGACAACCCCGCATGGCGCGTGCCCTCGCTGGTGTTGCTGCCAGGCCGCGCACCGACGCCCCTGGACGACTCGGCCTATTGGAAGGCGTCCTACATGAGCCTCCGCTCCAACCCTCCCGACCCGAACTCGAAGGCGGAGGTCGAGGGGCGCGTCGAGACCTTCGGCCCCCTGCTGCCCGGGCCCTATACCCTCTTCGTCATCGACCTGGACGAGGGCACCCTGGTCGCTGTGCAGCGCGCGGACCTGAAGATTCCCAAGCGGGGTGTCGTGGAGCACATCGTGAGGGACGATTGGCTCACCCCGTCCCAGTTGGCTGGCGACGCGGGCACACGCGCCGAATAGCATCCGGCCCATGCTCCGCCTCCGCTCCCTGTCGTCCGTGCCCGCAGTCTGCCTGCTCCTCCTGGCGCCGTTGGCGCTGGCCGCCTCGGGGACTCCCCAGCTCCAGACCTACTTCCAGCCGGAGCTGACCGACGCGACGTACCAGCAACAGGCCTACGGGAAGGTCGCCGTGAAGTGGAAGCAGCCCGGGAAGAAGGGCCTCCCCGCGGTGGGGCGCAAGGCGGTGGTCCAGGCGGTGATTGGCCGTGACGGCAAGCTCATCTCCGCGGTGGTGTCCACGGAGTCCGGCTCCAAGGCGTGGGACGACGCGGCGCTCGCGGCGGTGAAGAAGGCCGCGCCCTTTCCTCCGCTGCCCAAGTCATTTAGTCCTCCGACCATGGACGCCCACTTCCATTTCGCGTGGGTCGCGGGGTCGTGACCATTCCCCTTGAACCGTCGTCCATGACCTCCTGATGAGACTTCCGGGACACCTGTTCTCGTTGTCTTCGCAGCTCTGCTTCCTCCTCACACTGAGTCTCGCGGCGACGGACGTCGAGGCGGGGACGCGGCCGCGCGGCGTCCAGAGCGCGACCTCCGTGGTGGGGCTCTGGTCTCCCGCTCAGCACCTCTACGTGAAGGGCGACGTCGGCGTCTCCGGCGAGCAGCTCGCCGAACTGGAGGTCTGGCTCACCGAGAACGCGCCGCACTGGACCGTGGTCCTCGTCGACAGCGCTCGGGGGGAGCGGTACGTGGACGCCGAGGGCACGGCGTTCTCGAACGTCGAGGCCGTGTTGCACTCGCTGGGCAAGGGCCTCTCCAACCGCACCCGCTTCGGCTCCCTGCGACACCCGGAGACGGGCGAGCAGGATGGCACCATCCTGGTGGTGTCACTGCGCGACCGCGACCTGTCGTACTTCGGTTCGGACGCGCAGGACCTCCGCGGCCTGGGCGAGGCGTCGTGGAAGGGCGACCTCGACCAGCGCGCCATCAAGGCCATGCGCGACGGGGGGCGGGTCGTCGATGCGGTGATGGGCACCATTCACGAAGTCGACGGGCGCCTGGGCGCGAAGCTCGTCGAGGAGGCCGAGGCCAGGGGGTTCGACGAGGCCGCGTTGGAGCTGGCGCGGCAGTCCGTCCGCGCGCCGCTGCTGCGCCTCCAGGAGCGCGTCGCCCGGCTCTCCGAGCGCCTGCGCGTCGCCACTGCCGAGGGGCCTCTTCCGGGCGTGCACGCGGAGGTGATGAATGTCCCTGGGCTGGAGCAACGGCTCCTCTCCGCGCTGACGCTCCTGGAGCAGCCGACGCCGCAGCGATTGGCCCTGGCCCGGGTGACGCAGGTCAGCGTCCGCTCGCGCCTCGAGGTGATGGAGCGGTGGCTCGACTCCGTCGTCGCCGCTCGGGGGCGACTGTCGTCCCTGGAGCAGGCGCTTCGGGTGGCCGACGCGAACCCCCTGGCTTCGTTCGCGTCGAGCGAGCTGGCCACGTTCAGGGCGACGTTGGAGTCTGCTCGCGCGGGCGTGCGGGACCTCGGGCCCACGCATCCGGCGCAGCTCGCCGCCGCGGAGCGGGCCCGGGACGCGGTGGTGGGAGTGCTCACCCGGGTGGCGGCGGACCAGCGACGCATGGACGCGCTGGCCGGCCTGCTCGATGGCACGGAGGCGGGGCCCCACGCGGATGCGGCGAAGGAGCCGCTCGCCGCGGCGCGCAAGGCACTGGACTCGGCCCGCGCGGCGTTCGCGCGACAGGACCCGGCCTATGTCGCCCTGCTCCAGGAGGGCGAGGCACGCGCCGCCCAGGCGTCGTCGGCGGTGGAGCTGGCGCGGTGGGCTCACGGCCTGGGGCTGTCGGGCGGCGTGGTGGGCGGGCTGGGGCTGCTCGCCGCCGGCTTCTTCGCGCGCCGTCGCAGGAATCGAAGCCGGGGCCAGGCGCTCGAACTGCACACGACGTGGCGTGGCACCCTCGACGAGCGCATCCAGCGCCTCCTGGCCCTCCAGGAACACGCCCATCGGGCGATGGGCGCATCGCGCGAGGAGCTGGAGCGGCGCTTCGAGGGCGCCTCGCGCGAGGAGGCGCTGCGGCTCGCCGCCGAGGTGGACGCGTTGTTCCTGCGCGTCGCCGCGGCGGCTCGGGTGCTCCAGCGGGCCGACGTGTTGCTCGCGCCCAGGCGCTTGTCGGCGGCCGCCGGGTCTCAACTGTCGACGGCGCCCTACGAAGCCGCCAGCGCGCTGTTGCGAGACGAACTCATCACCCTCCATCCCGACGAGAGCGTGGAGGCGGTGCTCCATGGGCTGCGCAAGGAGGTCCAACTGCTCCTGGGAGAGGGCGGTCGCCCCCCGTCCTTCTCACTGTCGTTTCCCGCCCTGGTTGCGTCCATCGACGCCGAGGTGGCGCGGGTCCAGGAAGGCCTCGCCGCTTTCGAGGGCGCGCCAGCCCGCGCTGACTCGACGGTGAAGCGCCTGGAGGCGCTCGTGACGCGCGTGAGAGGGCTCCCGGTGGAGGCGGGAGTCCCCCGTGGCGCGGAGGTCCTCGCGTGCGCGGTGGCGGCGGCGGAGGCCACGCTGGAGGAGGCGCGGCGGCGGCGCGTGACGGACCCGCTGGGCGTGGAGCAAGGCCCGCTCGTGAGCGGGCAGCGGCTCGAGGCGGACCTGCGGGAGTGGTGGGCCATGCTGGCGTCCACCGAGGCGAACGTCCGGGCCAAGATCGACAGGGCGGGGGCTGCGCTCGCGGGGGCGGGGCTCTCCCGGGAATGGCTCGATACCGCGCGCACGGTCCTGGCCGCGAGCGTCGTGGACGAGGCCCGGGCGCAGTTCTCCTCCCCCACGGACTCACGGTTCGCGAGCATGAAGGCGTCCCTCGAGGCGTTGGGCGAGAAGGCCGTGCGGGTGCTCACGCTGGTGTCCGGCGTGGCGAGGACCCGGGCGATGCTGGAGCAGACGGGGCGCGCCGTGGACACCGCTCGCGCGGAGGTCGGGGCGTACCTCCATGCCCCCGCGTCGAGGGTGTTCCGCGAGGACGAAGGGGACGTCTACGGACAGTTGGCGCGGGTGGGGGCGACGCTGGACGAAGCGCAGGTCGCGCTGGGGCGGGGAGCGTTGGAGGAGGCTCGGGCCGCGGTCGATGCGTCGTCCTCGGGACTGGAGTCGCTGCGGGCCCTGGTGTCCCGGAACCTGGAGACCCTGCGCCGGTTCGAGGGTCGCCGCGACGCGTGCCTCGCGGAGTCCAAGCACCTGGAGAAGCTGGTGGAGGAAGCCTCCAATCTCGTGGGCGGGCTGACGCGGCGCTACCTCGAGTCCGCGCTGGTGCTGCGTCCGGACGACCCGGTGCGCCCGGAGGCCAACGGCACCGTCGAGGACAACCCCCACGAGATGGCCGGGCATCTGGCGCAGTCCCGGCGGTTGCTCGCGGAGGCCGAGGAGGCCTGCTCGGAGGCCCGGTTGCTGGCGGTCGAGAAGCTGCTGGATGAGGCCGAGGCCGCGCAGGTCCTCGTCGTGACCCGGCGCGAGGAGCTGCAGGAGAAGGCCCGACGGCTGCAGCTCCTCGACACGCGGAACAAGAGGGCGCTCCAGACGCTCGAGCAGCTCGAGGCCGAGGGCGATGGGGTCATGAAGGACGTCCGCGTGCCACGCGCCACGCTCGAGGCGTGGGCCTCGGCGCGGGAGGGGACGCGGGCGGTTCGCGAGCAAGCGGGGCAGCCTCGCGTGGACCCCCACGAACTGGCGCGGGGGCTCGCCACCGTCACCCAAGCCCTGGAACAGGCGCGGCGCGGGGCGGAGGCCGACGTGTCGATGCATGAGCAGGTGACGCGGAACCTCGCCTCCGTGGAGGAAGCGCTCCGCGACGCGAACGTCTGGGTGGGCAAGCGGGTCGGCGTGGATGACGGGGCCAGCCAGTCGCCGGCGGCGTCCGTCGCGGCCCTGGCCTCGACCCCCAAGGCCATCGAAGCGGTGCGCGCGGAGTTGGCCCGGCCCCACGGGGACTGGCACGCACAGGCGCAGGAGGTCCACCGCATCGAGTCGGAGGTCGCGCGCGCGGCGGCGGTCGTTCGCGGCGAAGTGGAGGCCGCGGAGAAGGCCGTCGCGCTCATTCGCGAGGCGGAGCTCGTCCTGCGGCAAGGGGCGAGGTGGGACCGCCGGGATGGCCGCTCGCACTTGTCGAGCGCTCGCGAGCTGCTGTCTCGCGCCCGCTATCTGGAGGCACAGCAGGCGGCCCTGGCGGCGATCCACCTGGCGCGAGCGGCGAACGAGGCCGGTGAGCGGCGCGCGCTCGCGGAGGAGGTCCGCCGCAAGCAGAAGGAGGTGGCCCGACTCGCGCGCCTGGAGCGGGCTCGCCTCAAGCGCGAGGAGGCGGCCCAGGCCCGCCGCGAACTCGCCCGCGCCGTGAATTCGCTGGCCGTCGGTTCGTCGTGGTTCTCTTCCCATCGCCACCACCACCACGACCATCATGACCACACGCGTCATGTGCATGTGCACTCCTCGAGTCACTCGACGCATTCGAGTCACTCGAGCAGTTCCGACTCTGGGGGAGACTCGTCCGATGGAAGCTCTTCTGGGAGTGGGTCCGGCTTCGAGAGCTCGAGCTGGTAGCTCGATGCGACTTGCGCGGTCCGGACATCGTCCAGGCGTGGGGTGGTGGCTCGTGTTGGCACTGCTCCTCGTCGTGCCCCGCGCCGAGGCGGGGACGAGACCCCGGCGCGTCGCGAACGCGACGGACGTCGTGAAGGTCTGGTCCGACTCCCAGCACCTCTACGTGAAGGGGGACGTCGGCGTCTCCGACACCCGGCTCGCGGAGCTGGAGTCCTGGCTCACGGCGAATGCCCCGCACTGGACGGTGGTGCTCCTGGAGTCCTCCCAGGGAGAGCGCTTCGTCGACGCGGAGGGGAAGGGCTTCTCCGACAGCGAGGCCGTGCTGCATGCGTTGGGCAAGGGGCTCTCGAACCGCACCCGCTTCGGCGCGTTGACGCACGCGAAGACGGGAGAGACGGATGGCACCGTGCTCGTGGTGTCGCTGCGCGAGCGCAAGCTGTCCTACTTCGGCTCGGATGCGCAGGACCGGCGGGGGCTGGGAGAGGACGAGTGGGCGGGCAATCTCGACCAGAGCGCCGTCAAGGCCATGCGTGGAGGCGGGCGGCTCGTCGACGCGGTGATGGGCACGGTGCAGTTCGTGGACGAGCGCCTGGACCTCATCCTCGCGGAGGAGGCCCAGAAGAAGCGGGAGGCCTTGGCCCGGGAAGAGGCGGAGCGTGCCCGGCGCCAGGCCGAGGCCGAGGTGGCGCTTGCCCAGGCGCGGGAGGCGGCGCGGACGCCCCTCTTGCAACTCCAGTCCCGCCTGCGGCTCCTCGTCGAGCGCAGGTGGACCACCTTCGGGGAGGCGCTCCCCGCGGCTGTGTCGCCCGACGTGTTCGACGTCGAAGGGCTCCAGCAGCGGCTCGCGGAGGCGCTGGTGCTCGCCGAGCAGCCGACGCCGGAGAACCAGGTGCGACTCCGGGCGACGGACGAAGCGGTCCGTCAGAAGCTCGAGGCGGCCGAGCAGGTGCTGGCCTCCGCGGAGGCGGCGGCCTCGCGACTGAAGGCGTTGGAGTCGTCGTTGGAGAAGGCCTCTTCGCATGCCGACGCCGCGCTCGCGAGCGCGGAGCTGGAGGCGGCTCGTGCCGCCATGGTGACCGCGAGGCGGGCGGCGCGGGACCTGTCGCCCTCGCGTGAGCAGGACTTCGCCGTCGCTGCACAAGCGCTCGCGAAGGTGGAGACGGCGTTGGGGGAGGCCCAGCGGGCGAGGGCTCGAGTCCAGTCGCTCTCGGACCAGCTCGACGTCGCGGCGCGCAGCCCTCATGCCGGCAAGGCCCGGGGCGACCTGGCGAAGGCCCGCGCGGCGCTCGACGAGACTCGCGCGGCGCTGGAGCGGAACGACGCGGCCTATGCCACCCGCCTGAGTCAGGCGGAGGTGCTCTGTGCGAGCGCGGTGTCGGCGGTCGAGGCGGCACGCCAGGCGTTCGTGGCCATGGTGGCGGGGCTCGTCCTGGGCGGGGCGGGAGTGGTGCTCGCGGGCTACCTCGTGCGCAGGCGTCGCAACCAGCGGCGTCGCGCGGCGCTGGCGCTCCATGCCCGGCGCCGCTCCGCCGTGGACGGGGGGACCCAGGCCCTGTTCGTCCTCCAGGAGCGGACCCACGTGGCCGCCGGCGCCTCCCACGAGGCCACCGAGCGGCGCTTCGTCGGCGTCTCCCGTGAGCGGGCGGCGAGGTTGGTCTCCGGAGTGGACGAGCTGTTCCTCCTGTCCGCCGCCGCTTCGCGCGTCCTCCATCGCGCGGAGGCGGTGCTCACCCCGAAGGACGCGTGGGACTGGCTGGGCTCGCAGGTCTCGACGGCGCGCTATGACGCGCTCCTCGCGCTGCTTCGGGACGCGCCCATCGTCTTCCACTCCGACGACGGAGTGGAGGCCGTGGTGCGAGGTCCCCGGAAGGATGACTCGGGGGGCACCGGCGCCATCGCGCCCTTCTCGCTGACCTTCGGCGCGCTGTGGGACGCCTTCGACTCCCGGTCCGGTCGCGCGCGGGAGGACCTGGAGGCGCTGGAGGAGTCGCCCGAGCGCGCGTCCTCGCAGGTGGACGCACTGGAGCGCGGCGTCATCGGGTTGCGTGGCCTCGAGGCGGGCCCCGAGGTCCTGCGCACCCGGGAGATCGTCTCGGGAGTACGGGGCGCGTTGGAGGCGCTGTTGGTCGAGGCCCGTTCGCTGCTCGCCGCGGACCCGCTGGGAGCGTTGGAGGGGCCGCTCGCGCGGGGGCTTCGCCTCGACGCGGACTCACGGAGGCTCCTCTCGGTGCTGGAGCAGGCAGAGGAGGACGTGGTGCCCGAGGTCGAGAGGACGGGCGCCGCGCTCGTGGGGGCAGGGTTGCCTCGGCGCTGGTTGGATGAAGCCCTGGCCCACCTCACTTCGCGCGCCGTGGAGGAGGGACGCGCGCTGGCTTCACCACCGCATGCTCCACGCCTCGACGCGGCCTCGGTGGTCACGGCGTCCCAGTCTCCCGATGCGCTGGGGTTGATGGGGATGGCCCTGGTGGTCGCCGACCTGGGAGGCGGCGGGGGCTCGGCTCACGGGGCGGTGGGAGGCTTGAGCCTCGTCACGGGGCTGACGAACCTCTCTCGAACGCCGGCCGGACCGGTGGAGGGACTGGATGCGTCGTTCCGGGCGCTGCTCGAGAAGATGCTCGACGCTCGGGAGCTCGTGGACGGGGTGATGGCGGCGAGGCGCGAGGTGGACCGGACCGCTCGCGCGCAGGAGGCGGCGCGTGAGGAGGTTGGACATGTCGTGGGTCGACCGGCGAGGGAGGTGCTTCGGGAGAAGGGGCATGACCCGTCGGAGCTCCAAGCCCAGGCGGAGTCGTCGCTGGGCGAGGCGTGCGCCGCGCTGGGCGAAGGACACGTAGAGGTCGCGCGGACGGCCCTCGCCGCGTGCGCGGACCGGGTGAAGCAGCAGGACGCGTTGCTGGCACGGAGCCTCGGCGTCGTGCGGACCTTCACGTCCCGTCGCGAGGTCTGCCTCGCGCAGTCCACGCGCCTGGAGGTGCTGGTCGCGGAGGGCTCGGGGCTCGTGGAGTCGCTGACGCGACGTCATGCCGTCTCCACGCTCACGCTGTTGCCGGGGGAGCGCCTCCGCCCCGAGGATGGCGACACGGCGCCCGAGTACGCCGCGAGCATGGCTCGGCTGTGGACCGGAACCCGCGCACAGCTCACCTCGGCGGAGCGGGCCTTCTCGGAGGTTCGGTTGGTGGAGTCCGAGGGCTTGCTGGCCCAGGTCGAAGCCGGGCAGCGCCAGGTCCAGGCCCTGTTCGATGTCCTCGCGGGATTGGCGCGGAGACTGGAGTCCGCCGAGGCGGAGCACACCCGAGGACTCCATTCGGCGGAGGAGCTGGCCCGGCGATGTGACGCCGAGGTCGCAGACACCCGGACGACGCGCGCCACGCTGGGCGCGTTCGCCTCCGCGCGTCAGCGCCTCGACTCGCTTCGAGAGGCCTCGGCGCGTCGGCCGTTGGACCTGGACGAGATGGTCCGCCAGCGGGGCGCTTTGATGGAGGCCCTCGACCGGGTCCGCCAGGACGCGAAATCCGACCGGCTCCTGCATGAACAGGCGACGCAGGGCCTGGCGGCGGTCAAGGGGGCCTACGCCGCGGCGGACCGCTGGGTCGCCACGTCCGCGTCGGATGGCGTCACGGACAGCCGGGCGACGGAAGCGGCCATCCGCGCCATCCGTGAGCTCGGGCAGCAGATGGAGAAGGCCTTCGAGACGCTGGGCCGGACCCACGAGGACTGGCTCGCCCTGGACCAGGAGGCGGGCCGGTTGTTGGCGGAGCTGGCGGCGCGGACCGCGGACCTTCGGGGCGAGGTCGAGTCCGCCGCGAGCGCCGCCCGTGAAGTCGAGTCCGCCGCGAGCGCCGTCCAGCGCGCGGCCTGTGGGGGACGTCGCGCGGGAAGCGGCATGTTGATCGTCGCGCGCGGACACCTGGAGCGAGGGGAGTACGAGGAAGCCCGGCGGGCCGCCAGCGAGTCCACGCGACAGGCCAAGGCCGCCATCGAGGCCGCCCAGCGGGAGGATGAACGGCGGAGGAAGCTCGAGGAGGAGGCCTACGTCCGCCGCATGGAAGCGGCACGCCGTCGCACCGGGCAGGGGTCTCATCACGCCGGTAGCGGCGGGGCGCTGCTCTTCGGGGGCCGGGACGATTCGTCCTCGGGGCGTGGCACGGGGCTGGGCTCGCTGTTCTCCTCGTCGTCCTCGTCCTCGTCCTCGTCGAGGGACTCCGGTGGCAGCGGTTCCGGGTTCTCCGGTTCCTCGTTCGGAGGAGGGGACTCGTCCGACGACAAGGGCTCCTCGGGCAGCGGCTCCGGGTTCGGAAGCTCGAGTTGGTAATCGCGGTGCGCCGGCTGGGCGGCTATGGTGCGCCCCCATGGCAACTCCCCATATCTCCGCGGCACCCGGAGACTTCGCAGACGTGGTGCTGATGCCCGGCGATCCTCTCCGGGCGCGTTACATCTCCGAGCGCTTCCTGGAGAACGCCCAGGGCGTCACCTCCGTGCGCAACATGTTCGGCTTCACGGGCACCTATCAGGGGCGCCGGCTGTCGGTGATGGGGCACGGGATGGGCATCCCCTCCATCTCCATCTACGCCACCGAGCTCATCAAGGTGTACGGCGCCAAGGTGCTCATCCGCGTGGGGAGCTGTGGCGCGCTCCGTCCGGACGTGAAGCTGCGCGACGTCATCGTCGCCACGGGCGCGGGCACCGACTCGCAGGTGAACCGGATGCGGTTGATGGGGCACGACTACGCCGCGGTGCCTGACTTCGAGCTGGCGCGGCACGCGATGGAGTCGGCGGAGCGTCGGGGCAAGGCGGTGCGCGCCGGCAACGTCTTCTCCTCCGACCTGTTCTACCACCCGCAGGAGCAGCTCACCGCCGCGCTGGTGCGCATGGGCGTGCTGGCCATCGAGATGGAGGTCGCGGGGCTATACGGCGTGGCCGCGGAGTACGGGGCGCGTGCGCTCGGCCTGCTCACCGTCTCCGACCATCTCCAGACGGGCGAGGCGCTGTCGCCGCAGGACCGCCAGACGTCGTTCGACGAGATGATCGAACTGGCGCTGGACGTCGCCCTCAAGGTTCCCGCCTCCAAGCCGTGAGGGGCCGCGGGGGCCTCGAACCCCCGCGCGAAGTGTGAGCCGCTGATGCCCGGAGCACCCCTCCGGGCAGGTGGGTTGTCGAAAAGTCCAGGCGGGGCTTTGTGCTCGAACGAATCTCGGGCCATCCTTCGCCCCGGTGCGTTACCCCGTCCTTTTCCTCTTGGTCTGCGCCGGCTGTGCCGGACGCGTTTCTCCCAATGCCGGCTCCACGCCGGCCCTGGCCGCCGTCCGTCCGGAAGCTCCGGTCTCGGCGAGCGCGGAGGCGGTGCCTTCCGCCGCGCCTGCATCGTCCGAGTCCGTCGCGGCTTCAGGCGCCGTCGCCGCCGCGTCGTCGGAGGTGACTGCCGCGGAGGCGGTCGGCTCCCCGGCTGCTTCCGCGGAGGGCGCGTGCGCGCTGGCTCCGGAGGACCTGGAGTCGGAGGACGAGACGGCGGAGGCCGCTGAAGGGGAGGGCGACGACGGCGAAGGCGAGACGCCGGTGGTCTCCTCGGGCGAGGTCCCGACGGGGCCGTTGTACTCGGCGGACATCTCCGACGATGAGCTGGCGCGGCGGTGGAAGGACGACATCACCTCGCTCGGGTCGATGGCGGTGGGCTTCGCGCACAGTGGCCGGTTGGTGAACTCGGTGCAGTTCCCCAAGGGGCCGGAGTGGATCGTCGTGTCGCCGGAAGGGGCCTACGCGACGCAGGAGAGCGTGGACTATCTGGCCACGGCCATCCGCGAGGTGCGTGCCCGCTTCCCCCTGGCGCCGCCCCTTCGTGTCAACGGCATGAGCAACAAGGAGGGTGGCTACATGCGCCCTCACAAGAGCCACCAGAACGGCCGGGACATCGACGTCGGCTTCTACTACCCGACGGTGGACCCCATCCGTGAGCGCGAGCGCGAGAAGGTCATCGACGTCGCGCTCAACTGGGCCTTCGTGCGCGCCGTCGTGACGAAGACGGACATCCAGCTCATCCTCGTGGACCGTCGCGTCCAGAAGGTGCTGTACGACCACGCGCTGGCGGTGGGCGAGGACAAGGCCTGGTTGGACTCGCTGTTCAACGACGGGCCATCCGGAATCATCAAGCACGCGCGTCGCCACCGCGACCACTTCCACCTGCGTTTCTGGACTCCGCGCGCACAGGAGCTGGGGCGCCGCGTGCAGCCGCTGCTGGCGCTCCAGCCCGAGCACAACGTGACGGTGCACCGGGTCCGCTCGGGCGACACGCTCGGGGGGATTGCGCTCAAGTACAACTCGACGGTGGCGATGATTCGCAAGTCCAACCACATGCGCGGCAGCTTCCTGCGCATCGGTCAGCGGGTGTCGGTGCCGTTGCGTGGGCCGTGCACGCACTGCCCGGTGCCGCCTCCGGTCGTGCTGCCGCAGCGCATGTTGCCGCCCGAGCCCAAGGCGCCGGCGGTTGCCGCCGCGGGGGCCATCGACGCCGCGGCGACCGCGACGCGTGCGTGCCCGAAGCCCGCGTCGGATGCGCAGACCGTCCAGGCGGTGTCCGCGAAGCCGGCGGAGGATGCGGTCACGGGCCAGCCCGCGTCGGGTGCGGAGGCCGTCCAGGCGGCGTCCGCGAAGCCGGCGGAGGATGCGGTCACGGGCCAGCCCGCGTCGGGTGCGCAGGCCGTCCAGGCGTCTTCCGCGAAGACTGTGTCGGGCGCCTCGACCGCTGAGGCTGCCGCCCCGGCCACGTCCGCGAAGCCCGCGCCGAGTGAGTCCGTCGTCCAGTCCGTGGCGGGGACCGCCGCCCCAGCGGCTGCGACCATCCAGGCGGCGTCCACGAAGGCGGCTCCGTCCGCGACGACCGTTGAGGCCGTGTCCGTGACGCCCACGTCGCCGGCTCCGGTTCCGCCTGTCTCCGCGAAGGAGTCGGCGGGGGGCTCCTCGGCGGGCATCACCCACGCGCGCTGAAGGCACCTCCGCCTCGAGGCTCCAGCGGGAACCCAGGGGGAGCCTTCGATGGCTCCTCGGGTCATGCACCGGAGTGTGACCGGCTTCGGTCGGGACACTGCATCGCCCTTCGTCGCTTCGATGGCTCCTCGGGTCATGCACCGGAGCGTGACGCCCGGTCTGCGTACCGGTGTCCCCCGTTCCATCGGCGACGCGAGAGTGGGCGGTGTGCCTCTCCTCGGCGATGGGTGTTCGTCGCGCGGCCCACCTCGCCGCAAGCGGGGGAGCGCCGCCCCGTCCGTCCGCTGCTGAGTCGGAGCGCCATCTGCCCCGTGCGCACCGAGCGATACGCAGGGGCGCGAGGGGTGTGGTAGCACGGGGCCGCCCATGGCTCTTCCCCCTCGCCGAGGCCCCGCGCTGGCGCAAAAGGCCCGTCAGCGCACTCCAGGCCACCACTACAACGCGAGCTTCCTGTCCTCGATGGACCGGGAGGCCATCCTCACGTGGCTCGGTGCGCTCCATCCGTTGTGGGAGGAGCGTTACTCCAAGCACTTCCCGCCGCCCCCGGGCCAGTCCCAGCGGCGACTGCTGCGTCCCGTGTACTGGCTGGGCAACTGGCAGTTCGCGTGCCTCGACTACTACCGTCCGCCCAAGGGCGTGTGGAACCGGTGCGTGAAGGCGGAGCCCTTCCCCGCGGTGCTCCAGCGGCAGGTGACGAAGATCGAGGAGCTGGCGCGGCGCATGTTCCGGGGGCCGGACATGCCCAAGGGCTGGCACCTCAACACCTGCCTGGTGAACTTCTACGGCAATCGCCTGGAGGACGGCCGCTGGGTGGACACCGCCCGAGTCGGTGAGCACAAGGACTTCGAGCCCGGGCCGGTGGCGTCACTCTCCTTCGGCGAGCGAGCCCTCATCCAGTTCGTCACCTCCTCGCGTCCCGGAGAGCGGGACGCGGTGGTGTTGGAGCAGTGGTTGGACGACGGCGCGTTGGAGTTGTTCGGCGGGACGCGGTGGAAGGACGAGACGTTCCACCGCGTCCAGCGCGTGGACACGCGCGCTGGCCACGACCTGGCGCCCAAGCTGCCGGACTTCCGGACTCGCCGCATCAACCTCACCTTCCGCTACGTGCCGGACCTCCACGTGACGCCCTTCGCCGCGCTGTCGCCCGAAGCGCGAGAGGACGTGCGGCCGTACATGGAGCAGCTCGCGAAGGGGAGCGCCTTCTTCCGCGCGGAACTGGACCGGGAACCCTCGACTCCGGCGCCCTGATTCGACGGCGTCATCCGCGGGCGCAAGCGGGTGCGCCACCACGCGAAGGCCGCCTGCTCCACGCGGACTACGTGGGCCGCCGCTTGCCGTGCGTGCGCGCGTGCCGCCCCGGCGTCCCGGTCGCGGGCTTGGGGGCGTTGTCCTTCTGGGGAGGACCCGGGTCCTTCTGTGAGGCGAGGAAGTGCGTCCAGGCCTCCTGGAAGACGGGGTCCTCGCGGGGCACCGCGACGCGCGGAATCTGCGTGCGCATGATGCGCTCGATGGCGGCCACCACGTCCTTGTCGCGCTGGGTGGCGAAGGTCGACGCGACGCCGCTGGCCTGGGCCCGGGCGGTGCGGCCGATGCGGTGGACGTAGTCCTCGGGCGCGTGCGGCAGGTCGTAGTTGATGACGTGGCCCACGTCCTCCACGTCGAGCCCTCGCGCGGCGATGTCGGTGGCGACGAGGCAGCGGTACGTCCCCTCCCGGAAGCCCTCCATCGCCTGGCGCCGTTGGTTCTGCGTCCGGTCCGCGTGCAGCACGGCGCTCTTGTGGCCGGCGCGCTGGAGGGTGCGGAGCACCTTGTCCGCGCGCTCCTTCGTCCGGGTGAAGATGAGCGCCGTGGCCTCGTCGCGCGCGAGCAGGGCGAGCAGCAGGGCGGACTTCTCCTCGGGCGTGACGATGTAGAGCCGCTGCTCCGCGCGCTCCGCCGGGGTGCCGCTGCGGGTGACCTCCACGCGCACGGGGCGATACAGGCGCTCGCGGGCGAAGCGCCCCACGTCCGCGCCCATCGTCGCGGAGAACAGCAGCGTCTGCCGGCGACGCGGCAGCGAGGAGAGGATTCGCTCCAACTGGGGCTGGAACCCCATGTCGAGCATCCGGTCCGCCTCGTCGAGCACGAGGACCTCCAGCCGGGGGAAGGCCGCGCTCCCGGACTCCAGCAGGTCCACCAGGCGACCGGGCGTGGCCAGCACGAACGTGGGCTGGGCCTTCAGGGCCTCGACCTGGGCGGCCATGTCCTCGCCGCCGATGACCACCGCCTGCTTCAGCCCGTGGGGTTCCGAGAACAGCCGCACGGGCTCGGCGATCTGCTGCACCAGCTCCCGCGTGGGCGCGAGCACCAGCCCGAGCGTCCCCGCGCGCCCCGTGAAGCGCTCGACCATGGGCAGCACGTACGCCGCCGTCTTGCCGGTGCCGGTGGCCGCGCAGCCGATGACGTCCTTGCCGGCGAGGGCCGGGGGGATCGCCTGCTGCTGGATGGGCGTGGGCTGGGCGAAGCGCACGCGCCGCAGGACGCCGAGGGTGGCTCGCGACAGCCCGAGCCGGTCGAAGGAATCACTCACCCCCCCCGGCTATCACGTCGCGAGGCCCCATGGGAAAGGGCCTCGCGTGGACGCCGCGACTAGGTCCCCTTCGCCACCAGCTCCGCCCACGGGGTGATGGCGCGGATGATGCCTTTCACACGGTCCGGCGCCATGCCCGAATCCCGCAGGCGCCGGGCCACCGCGTCGGTGTGGGGGACGGCGCGCTCGGTGAGGGCCACCAGCGCGGAGGCGACGGCGCAGGTGTCCTCGGGCTGGTCCATGCAGATGACCCGGTCATCCATGAAGACGCGCCAGAAGCCCTCGCACCGGCTGCGGCGGCGCTGGTCCGGGATGAGGAAGAAGGGATGGAAGGTCCGGCTCAGCTCGTCGATGGCGTCGGTCAGGCCGATGCTGGCGTCGAGGTCGTCGCCGATGAGGTTCGCCACGTGTGTCCGGGACACCTCGTCGTCGGCGGGCTCGTCGCCCGTCATGAAGAAGTAGCCCTTCTTCCCCCGCTTCTCGAAGCAGTCCATCGCGGTGTGCCGGGCCGCGAAGTACATGCCCAGCTCATAGGACTCGAAGTCGTTCCCGCCGCCACCGCGCTCCAGGAACATCCAGGTGAGCCACTGGTCCATCTGCTGCTCGGAGGACTCGAACTGACCTACCTGGAGCGGGGCGTCGTCGTTGACGGCGTCGCCCACCGCCATGAAGAGCACCTGCGGGTCGGGGATGCCGGCCTCCATCAGGTCCTTCATGAACGAGGGGAACGTCTGCCGCGCGAGGATTTCGGGGATGTTCCCCATGGAGCCCGTCACGTCGAGCGCCATGACGACCGCGAGCGACTGGGGATGGACGTCGCTGTCCCGGCTCTCGCGAAACTTCACCCGGTACGGATTCATGCGGGGGTGCAAGGCCTGCTGCAGGAAGACTTCCTGGGGAGGAAGTTCGCTGCGGGCCTTGGTCATCGCCTCGTGTGCTGCGTAGCTGTAGCTGCCGTACCCCATGGTGGTGCGACCCCCTCACGTCTCGTGGCGCGTGGACTGCGCTCGAATGGGGGACAGGCTAGTCCGTGGGCCCGCCGGACGTCAGCACCGGGGCCGCTTGTCCCGCGCCGCCGGCCCATGGGACGTCACCGACACCTTCACCCGGAGCGCGGACTCCACCCAGGCGACGAAGCGCTCCGTCCGTTCGGCCGGTGTCCCTCCCAGGTCCAACGCCTCTCGCGAGGGGGCGCAGCGGGAGAGGAACCCGGTGAGTCGCGCCTGCCAGTCGAGGTCCTCGCGAGGTCCCGCCCGCAGCCCCGTGACGTGCCCGGAGTCCGGACTCCCGAGGAAGAGGGGCGCGTCGTCCTCCGATGTGGTCGTCGGGACCCGGTAGCTGTTGCTCACGGGCCAGCGAGACGCCAGCCGGTCCAGGTGGGTCAGGGCCAGCGTGTCCACGCCTCCGCAGACCTCCAGGGCGTAACGGGCGAGCACGGCGTCGAAGTGGCCCACCCGGAACGAGCCCTGCCAGCCTCCGGCGTCGTTGTGCGGCTCGGGCACGGAGGGCGCCAGGGCGGGCTCCTCGGTGGGCAGCGGTCCCTCGCCATGGCGCGTGGCATACGTGCGCAGCACGCCGAGCCGACGGATTTCTCCCTCGAAGCCGTGCTCGCGCAGCAACTCCAGCGCGGGGTCGAAGGTGCAGGTGCTCCAGGTCGTGTGGGGATGGAAGCCCCGCCACTCGTCCAGCAACACGCCCTGCGCGCCCTCGAAGACGGTGTGGTGCGAGGCGCGCAGTCGATGACCGAGCCAGGCGTCCTCGACCACGAACCGACGTGGCCCGAGTGCCCGCACGGCGTCCGCCCAACGAACGACGACCTCTGGGTCGTCCAGGAGCATCCACTCGCGTTCCGCGAACGGCAGCCTCCGGAGCACGGGACGCAGCGCCGCGACGTCCGCGCGCAAGCGCTCCTGGGCGGCGCGGGCCTTCCGGATGAGCGCGGTGGGATGGGCCAGCTCGCCCGCGAACACGATGTCCGTCGGATTCGCGAGCGCGTCGCGCACCGTCTCTCCCACGCCGACGCCGCACGTACCATGTCGGCGCTCCCCCCGGGCCAGCTCCCGCAGCCGGCCCACGGCCTGATGGAAGGGAGTGATGACGCGCGCATGCTCGCTGACCGTCACCCGCTCCATGGCGTCGGGCACGCCCTGCTTCGCGAGGAAGTCCGCCTCCACGCGCAGGGCCAGGGGGTGGAAGACGGTGGTGCGGGCCAGGTGCGTGCGCACGCCCGCGACGAAGCTGCCCGCGCCGACCTGGGAGAAGGTGTGGTGTCGCCCGTCATCGGTGACGACGTTGTGGCCCGCCTGGGCTCCGCCGTTGAAGCGCACCACGAGCCCCGCGCCGTGTCGCCGCACCAGCCAGTCGGTCAACGTCCCCTTGCCCGCGTCACCGAAGCCCAGGTCGACGACGACGTGGGCGGTCCGGGCCGGGCTCATCGGTGGGGGTTCTCGGTGAGCCGCTGGAGGCCGGAGGGCGAGTCGTGCTCGGGGAGGGGCTCGTCCTCCAGGCGGGGATGGGGCGTGCCATCGCGTCCCAGCGTCGCGGCGAACGGGGTGAGCGCGCGGATGACCGCGCCCAGCCGCTCGCGCCCCAATCCCCCGCGCTGGAGGTGTCCGGCGAGCGCGTCGAGGTCAGGGATGGCGCCCTCGCACAGCGCGACGAGCCCCGCCGCGACGTCGACGGTGTCCGTGGCGTCCTCCAGGCAGATGACGCGGTCGCCGAGCAGCTCGCGCCAGTCGCGCTCGCACTTCCGACGTCGCGCCAGGTCGGGGATGAGGAAGAACGGCTCGTAGCCGCGCTGGAGCTCACCCAGCACGTGGCGGATGGGGACGTCCTGCTCCAGCGTGTCCCCGATGAGGTCGGTCACCTGTCGTCGGGAGACGTAGCCGTAGGGGCGCTCGTCGCCCGTCATGAAGAAGTAGCCGCGGTGTCCGCGCTTGCGCCAGCAGTCGAGGTCGGTGTGGGCCGCGGCGAAGTACATGGCCAGCTCGTACGACTCCATGCCCTCGGTCCCGCCGCCACCCTCCAGGTAGAGCGAGGTGAGCCACTGGTCCATCTGCCGCTCGGAGGACTCGAACTGGCCTACCTGGAGCGGCGCGCGGTCGCTGTGCGCGTCACCCACCGCCATGAAGCACACCTGCGGGTCGGCAACGCCCGCTTCGAGCAGGGCCTTCATGAAGGCGGGGAGGCGCTGGCGCGCGAGCAGCTCCGGGATGTGGCCCATGGAGCCGGTGACGTCGAGGGCGAAGACGATGCCCAGCGAGTTCGGGTGCCCGTCGCTGTCGCGGCTCTCCCGGAACCGCACGCCGTGGGGCTCCATCAGGGGATGACAGCGGTCCTGCCGGAACAACGCCTGGCGCGGGACGTGGGCGCGCTCACGCGTGAGCGACTCGTGCGCGTCGTAGCTGTAGCTCCCGTAACCCATGGTCCGACACTCCTTCCACGCGCGGCCGGGCCGCGCTCAACGCCACCCGGGCAGGGTGAAGGGGGTGAAGCGCGACGGCCCGAAGGCCTCGTGCGCGGCGGCGGAGACCTGCTCCTTCAGCGCCCAGGCATCGACGTCGTCGTTCGCGGGCTCGCACTGCGCTCGCAGCAGGTCGGCCAGGGGAGGCGGGACCCGCGTGGGCGTCGTGCCCGTGGAGGGGTCACCGCCCAGCACCCAGACGAGGCTGCGCGCGCACATCGCCGCGTCGGTGGCGGTGGAGGGGGCTCCGCCTCGCCAGAGCGCCTCGGGGTAGAAGGCCCGGTGCGCGGTGCTGAGGGCGCGCGCCGAACCTCGGCCGCCGCGCGGGAGTGCGTGGGTCCAGCCCACCAGCATCAACCCATGGTCCCTGGGGTGGACGAGCAGGTGGGGCGGCAGGACGGCGCCGTGGACGTAGCCCGAGCGGTGCACGAAGCCGAGCAGCTCCAGCGCGCGCTTCCACATCCACACCGCCGCGCGCGGGTCGATGCCCTCGGCGTAGACCTCGCGAAGCTCCGTGAACGCGTGCTGGAAGCCGCTCGCCCAGCGATACACGGTGGCGGGGCGCGGCGTACCGCCGGCCTCCTTCGCCAGCCCCCGCGCCACGGGTTGGGGCAGCAGCCGCGTGAAGTGCTCGGCGCCCTGGGCCGTGCTGCCTTGGAGCGTCTCGAGGGTGGTGTACTCGTCGCTCGACAGGTCCGCGTCGGCGAGGGCCCGGGCGACCTTGATGACCACCATCTCCGTGAGGCGCGCGTCACGCCGGGCGAGGAAGACGTCGCTGCTGTCCCCGCGCCCCAACCGACCGAGCAGGACATAGCGGGTGTCCTCCACCGTCACGCGGGGCCGGTCCGGCGCGAAGGGCGGGTCGTCCGCGGGACGCGCGGGGCGGGGCCAGACGGTGACACCCTTCGCGGACACCATCGCGCCGCAGTAGTCGCAGGTGAGGATGCTGCTGATGGACGAGGGAGGGGGCAGGTTCGCGCCACAGCCAGGACATTTCAGGAGCCGCGTTTCCATCTCCACCCCTCATGATGTACGGCCCACGATAGCGCACTCGCCGAAGCCGCCATGACTTCCTTCCTCGCCCCACTCCCCGTGGTACTCGACACCAACGTCGTCCTGGACCTGCACGTGTTCCGGGACGTCACGGCGCGGCCCCTCCTGGACGCGCTGGAGGCGGGGGTGCTCGTCGCGTGGGGGGACGACGCGACGCTGGCCGAGCTGGGGTTCGTGCTCGCGTCGCGCAACTTCCAGCCGGGCCTGGAGCGCTCCGCGCGGGACGGTGCGCTCGCCGCGTACCATCAGCGCGTGAGACATCTGCCGGAGGGCGAGGGCCGGCCCGTGCCGGAGCTGCCGCGCTGCCGCGACCGGGACGACCAGATGTTCCTGCGTCTGGCCGCTCGCGCGGGGGCCGCGTGGCTGGTGAGCAAGGACAAGCGGCTGTTGTCCCTGGCCGACCGCCACGGGCTCCCCTTCGCCATCCTCACGCCTCGGCAGGCGGTGGCGCGCCTGGCGTCTCAGGCGCTGGTGGCTGGCACGTAGCGGATGACACGAATCGCGTCGATGCCCATCACGAACGTGGTGATGGACGTCACCTTCGCCTTGCCGCCCGAATCGCTCCAGCCGAGCACGTGGACGAAGACGGGGTCCCCCGCCTCCGACTCCATGGCGCCCGCGATGAGCACCGTGCTGGCCTTCTCTCCGTCATAGGTGACGAGCGTCTGCCGGAAGACGAGCCACGAGGCGCGGCTGCCCGCGTCCTCGGTGACGCCGCGGAGGAAGGCGGTGGGCTTCGCCAGGCTGCCCTGCACGAACTCCCCGCCCGTGAGCTGGTGCGCGAACTCCTCGCTCTTCAGGCTCAGCCCTCCCGGCTCGTCGCAGCCGTTGCAGTAGTCGACGCAGGAGCACTCCTTCTCGAACTCCTCGAGCGCTCGACCCTTCCGGTCCGCCTCGCACTTCTTGACGCAAGTGGCCTGCTCCCGGGCCTCCACCTTGCGTGCGGCGGTGAGCTTCTTCTGGAGCTTCGACTGGGCGGCGTCCGACTCGAAGAACGACGCGTCCGCCAGATGGAGCAGGCCGGCGACGCGCACCAGGCCCGGGTCCTCCATCGCGGACAGCGCCGTGGTCGCGGCGGCCTTCTGGGCCGCGCGCTCGGCGGGCTTCACGCGCGTCCACTTCGCGCGGGCCTCGGACGCGGTGCCGTCCTGGTCCAGGTTGACGCGGTCGTAGAGCGCGGCGGCGGCCTTCGCGCGCTCGAGCTCCGCCTGGTACGCCTTGCCCGCCGGGAACTGGTCCAGCCACTTCCGCGTGGACGCACCGTGTTCGACGAACACGACCGCCTGCTCATCGCTGTTCTCTCGGGTGAACAGCGTCTCCTGCTTGAAGCGGGGGGCCCACTCGATGGCCGCCTTCGCGCCCGTCCGCGTCGCCGCCTGCTTGCGCTCGAAGGCGAAGGCGCGCACCTGCTCGAAGGCGGCGTTCTCCGCCTCCGCTTTGTACGGGTCCTTGCCGACGACGTACACGCGCAGGTCGCTCAGGCACGTGTCGTCGTACGTGGTTCCGGGGAAGGTGGAGACGATGGTGAGGCGCACGCCCTGGACCTTCGTGGGCACCGGCACGCGCACCTCCTGCCAGCCCAGCACGTCCTTCAGCTCCACCTCCACGGCGGTCCCCGTCGTCTGGGGGCCGGTCTCACCCTGGACGAGCGGCTCCAGCTTCACCTTCTGGGGACGGGCGTTGGCCTGGTAGAGCTTCGCCGACTTCTGGTAGCCGTTGCGCAGGAAGACGCGGAAGACCTCCGCCTGCTGGAGCTCCGGGCCCCACCACTCGAGGGCCTCGCCCTCGCCTCGGCCCTTGGCGCCCTCCACCCACGCGGTGGCCGGGTCGTCGTCCGCGATGTAGAGCGGCAGATAGTTCTGCGCGTGCTTGTTCCACCCGTTCTCCAGGAACGAGGACGCCGTGACGCGCCGGGGATGGAGGCGGTGGGCGCCATCCACGTTCGGTTCGAGGAGGACCGGTGGCGCTGCGGCGAGGATGAGCGACAGGAGGATCATGGCTTGCGCTCCAGGGTGGCGGTGCGGGGTGGGAGGGGCTCGGCCCACAAGACCAGGCGCGAGAGCCCCTCGGGGTAGAGGCCCGAGTCTTCCTGCTCGCGGGCGACGAGGTGATAGACGACGCGGGCGTAGCGGGCGTTCCCCGGGATGGCGACGACGCGCTTCTCCCCGGGCTTCAAACGCGTGTCCTCGACGGCGCCCAGGTGGATGAGCGTCTCCGGCGGCCAGGCGCGGAGCGCGAGGCGCCGCCCGAAGGTGGCCACGGTGCGCGCGGACTCGAAGAGGGCATCGTCCGCCACCTCCACGCTGACCCAGCGCATGACGTCGCCGGAGGGGAACCCGTGGCCCACCTCGCGCGTGGAGATGCGCAGCGCGCTGGCGGAGGGCTCCACGACGAGCGCGGCCTTGAGGGCCTCGGAGCGGCGCGTGCCCCCCATCGCATGGTCACCCCGGGGCATGTGGCAGTCGGCGCACTGCCGCGTGTCACCCGTGCTCGCGCGCCAACGGCGCCACTCGCCCGCCGTGTCCTGTTGCCATTGGGTGTCGGACAGGCGCTGGAGCCGTCCCCGTCCGTCGAACACCGGGAAGCCGAACTGGTGACACCCGGCGCAGGGCATGCCCGGAGTGCCCGCCGCTGCGCCGAGCGGCGCGTGACATCCCGCGCAGGTGACGCCGTGCTCCTCGGGGGGGCTGTTCGGGGGCAGGGCGCCGCGCTCGAGGTTGCGCGCGAGTGGCGCATGGCACTGGACGCACCAGCCTGGGCGGTCCTCGGTGATGGCCACCTGGAAGACGTCGTCCGTGCGCGCGGTGGCGTGGCCGCTGTGTCGCCAGGACTCCACCTGCTCCGCGTGGCACCCCTCGCAGCGCGACACGCTCCAGTCGGGGAGGCCATGCGGCGCCTCGCCCACCTCCATGCGCGCCGTGCCCTGGGGGAAACGGGGGCTGGGGGCCGTGGCCAGCAGCGAGCAGGTGAGGAGCAGGAGCGCGGACAAAGCCGATGGAGTGTAGGCGGCTTTACCCTGAGTGCGCGACTCCCTCTGGACGGCGAGGCGCGGTAGAACCGGCCCCATGAAGGCCTACGAGATTCGCGATGGCTTCGGGCTGGACAAGCTGGTGCTCGGGGAGCGGCCGGACCCGACACCCGGTCCCTTCCAGGTGCGGGTGCGCGTGACGGCGACGAGCCTGAACTACCGCGACCTGATGATGGTCGAGGGCCGCTACAACCCGAGGCAGAAGCTGCCCCTCATTCCCAACTCGGACGGGGCGGGCGTGGTGGACGCGGTGGGGCCGGGGGTCACGAAGGTGAAGCCAGGGGACCGGGTGGTGGCGCTGTTCTCCCAGGCGTGGCCGGCGGGAGAGCCCACGCGCGCCGCGCAGATGAACACGCTGGGCGGACCGCTGGATGGAGCGCTCGCGGAGTTCATGCTGCTGCACGAGGACGGGGTGTTTCCCACGCCCGCGTACCTGTCCGACGAGGAGGCCGCGACGCTGCCCTGCGCCGCGCTCACGGCGTGGAGCGCGCTGGTGACGCAGGGTGGGGTGAAGGCCGGCGACGTGGTGCTGGTCCAGGGCACCGGCGGCGTGTCGCTCTTCGCGCTGCAGATTGCCCGGCTGCTGGGGGCGCGCGTCATCCTGACGTCGAGCCGCGACGACAAGCTGGAGCGGGCGAAGGCGCTCGGCGCGCACGAGCGTATCAACTACGCGACGACGCCGGACTGGGACAAGGCGGCGCGAGCCCTCACTGGCAACGCGGGCGTGGACCACGTCGTGGAGGTGGGAGGCGCGGGCACGTTCGAGAAGTCGCTGCGTGCGGTGCGGCCCGGCGGCACGGTGTCCGTCATCGGCGTGCTCAGCGGTGGCGCGGGGGCGGTGCCGCTCACGTCCATCCTGATGCAGAACCTGCGCGTGCAGGGCATCTTCGTGGGGCACCGCCAGGGCTTCGAGGCGATGGCGCGCGCCTTCACGCTGCACGCGGTGCGGCCGGTGGTGGACCACGTCTTCGCCTTCTCCGAGGCCGTGCGCGCCTTCGAGCACCTCAAGAGCGGCGCGCACTTCGGGAAGGTCGTCATCCGCGTGGGCTGAGCCCGTCGCGGCCCGGGGAGACACGGCCCGCGCGTGACCGCGCGCGGGACCGTGGGACCGCTGATGGGCTCAGGAGCCCGTCTCCGTGGGGCCCGGGTCGGACGGGTTGTTCGACCGGGCGACGTAGGAGACCTGGGGACTGGAGCGCTGGCCGCGCCCTCCCGACCCGCGATTGCCGTTGCCGCGCGGCTGACGTGGACCCTGGTTGTTGGGGCGGAACTCCCGCTCGGAGGGGCCTCCGGCGCTGGGAGGGGTGCTGGTGGCGGAGCGCATCTCGACGACGGGCGCGTTGCCCCGCCCGCCGTTGCCACGCCACTCGCCCCGAGGAGGACGGCCGTTGCCCGGTCCACGCGGCTCGTCACCCACTGGGCGCCGCGTGTCCGGATGTCCCGGGTTGCCGTTGAGCGCGTCCGGAGACGACGGACCCTCTGCGCGGAACGGTGCGTCTCCGCCGCGTGGGGCGTCGTGCGCGGGACGGCCGTTGCCATTGGCGGGGGGGCCGCCATTGCGGCGCTCGTCGCGGGGCGGGCGACCATTGCCATTGAACCGTGCGTCGTTGCCACGCGGAGGCCGGCTGTTGCGTCCGGGGTTCGACGGTGGACGACCGTTGCCCTCGAAGGACGTGCCCTGCGACTGCTCGTCTGGGGCGCTGGCCGTGCCGTTCGTGTGCCGGGGTTCGTTCGCGGGGCGGTGCGTGTTGCCGCCCTCGCGGCGTCCCATCTGGGGCGGACGGGGACCTCCGTTGCGGGGCGCGTTCGGGCTCTGGCCTCCACGCACCTCGTTGGAGGCGGAGCGTCCGTTGCCGCCACGCGCGTCGTTGGAGGCGGGGTGTCCGTTGGCTCCGTGCGTGTCGTAGCCGGAGGCTGGGCGTCCGTTGCCGCCGCGCGCGTCGTTGCTGGCTGGGCGTCCGTTGCCGCCACGCGCGTCGTTGCTGGCGGGGTGCCCGTTGGCTCCGTGTGTGTCGTAGCCGGAGGCTGGGCGTCCGTTGCCGCCGCGCGCGTCGTTGCTGGCTGGGCGTCCGTTGCCGCCACGCGCGTCGTTGGAGGCGGGGTGTCCGTTGGCTCCGTGCGTGTCGTAGCCGGGGGCGGGGCGTCCGTTGCCGCCACGCGCGTCGTTGGAGGCGGGGTGTCCGTTGGCTCCGTGTGTGTCGTAGCCGGGGGCGGGGCGTCCGTTGGCTCCGCGTGTGTCGTTGGTGGCGGGGCGTCCGTTACCGCCACGCGCGTCGTTGCTGGAGGCGGGGCGTCCGTTGCCGCCACGCGCGTCGTTGCTGGAGGCGGGGCGTCCGTTGGCTCCGCGTGCGTCACTGCCGGGAGCAGGGCGTCCGTTGGCTCCGCGTGTGTCACTGCCGGGAGCGGGGCGTCCGTTGCCGCCACGCGTGTCGTTGCTGGCGGCGGGGCGTCCGTTGCCGCCACCACGCGCGTCTGTTCCCGCCGGGCGCGGCCCGTTGCCACCCATGGGGCGCGCGCCCTGGGGCGCCGGGCGGTTGTTGCCGAATCGCGGCGGTGGACGTCCACCGGGTCCCCGGTTGCGGCCTCCGCGTGGCGCGGGCGCCGCGGGGGGCTTGCCGCGCTCGCCGCCGCCCTGTCGCAGGACCAGGGCCTCCAACTCGAGCAGCTCTGCCTCGGCGGCCTCCTCGGGCGTCATGGGGGGCTTGGGAGCGGCCTCGACCACGGGTTCCACCGGCGCCGCGCGGAAGTCGCGGCGGGGCTCTCCTCCGTCGAAGCGGTTGCCTCGCGGCCCGCCCCGGCCATTGCGCCGGGGGGCGTCACGGAAGTTGCCGGACGGCACGAACTCCGGCGTGAGGTCCCGCCGCACGTACGCCTGCCAGATTTCACCCGTGTCGCCGTGCGCGCCGCGCAGCCAGGGCGCGAAGCCCGCGAGGAACTCGCGCACGTTGTCCAGGTCGCGCCGGAAGTAGAACTCCGCGCGGTTGTTGCGCGCGGCGGCCACCGTCTGCGGGAAGTCGATGATGGTGGGCCCGCCGGAGCCCATGAGGATGTTGTACGGCGACAGGTCGCCGTGGATCAGGTCCGCGCACAGCATCTGGATGACCTGGGCCCGCAGGTCCAGGTACATCGCCTGCGCGTCCTCCGGCGTCGCCGGGGGGGCCTCCACGAGCCGGGGGGCCGGGTGACCCTCCGCGTCGAGCACCAGCTCCATCAGGAGGATGCCCTCGTAGAACATCACCGGCGTGGGGACGCGGACGCCCTGGGCGTGCAACTTGTAGAGCGAGTCCGATTCGGCGCTCTTCCACGCCTCCTCGGCCGCCTCCTGTCCGAAGCGGCTGCCCTTCTCCATGGCGCGGCGGGTGCGGGAGTTGCGGACCTCGCGGCCCTCCCGGTAGCCCACGTTGTTGCGGAAGTTGCGCTCGTGGCGCTCCTTGTACAGCTTGGCCGCGACCACCTGGCCGGCGTGCTGGACGAGCCACACCTCTGCCTCCTTGCCGGTTTTCAACTGGCCGATGACGGCCTCGATGATTCCGTCGGCGAGGAGGGTCTCTAGCGATTCATTCATTCAGAGGCGGAAGTCCCAAGAATCATGGGCGGGTGAAACCAGATGGCGCGCGGGGCGGCCCTACTCGCAGCGCGCGCGGCGGCATGTGAACATCTCGAAGGCCCCTCTTGCTACCGCCAAACCAGGACGAGCGGCCAGGAGAACTGGCGCCAGACCCACCCTCAGTCTGGAGGCCGGGCTTTCCCGGCATCAAGCGCCCCCCGGGAGGGGTGGGTCAATGCTGACCAATCGAGAATCTCTCCGGAGCCTCGCCGGGCTGCCCGGGCGTCGACCAGGCGACAGGGATCATCGCCTCCGGGACGGGGGACCTGGGAGGTGGGGTGGAGGGGAGGGCTCCGGGTGGGGACGGCACATGGCCGCCGCGAGGACCCGGACGCGGGGGGACTGCCGACCCGCACCGTGAGAGCGCTACGATGCGCGCCGCCCAGGAGGGGACTCACCCATGGCTACGAAGAAGCGCAAGTCGAGTGCTGCGAAGAAGTCATCCCTGCGTACCTCCACCGCGAAGAAGGCGACCACCCGGAAGGCGGCGGCGAAGAAGGCCGGCGCGCGCAAGTCCGCCGTGAAGAAGGCCGGCGCGCGCAAGTCGGCCGCGAAGAAGGCCCGCGCGAAGAAGGCGGCCCCGGCCACGCGGACGTCCGCCGTGAAGAAGGCCGGCGCGCGCAAGACGGCGGCGAAGAAGACGGGTGCGTCCGCCACGAAGCGGGGCACGACTCGCAAGGCTCCCGCGGCGAAGAAGTCGACGCGCACCGCGGGCCCCAGCTCGCCCCGGCTGGCCGTCGCGCGCGAGACGCCCGACGTGGAGCTCTCCTCCGTGTCGTGGGAGTCGCGCCCCGTCACCGGCGACCCCGACCTCGAGCAGGTGGAGACCACGTCCGCGGGCCTCCAGCCCCTGGCGCCCGAGCACGCCGCCGTGGACGAGCTGACCAGCTCCGGCAACGAGCTGCTCGACATCTTCCAGCGCTACGACCGCAACCGCACCGGCTCCATCGAGCGCGCCGAGTTCGCGCGCCTGCTGGAGGCGCTGGGGCAGAACGTCACCGACGAGGAGCTGGAAATCGCGCTCGACATCGTCGACACCGACAGCACCGGGAAGATCTCCTGGATCGAATTCAAGACGTGGTGGACCAGCCGCTAGGTCGGGTCCCCGGCCCGGACACCCGGGGGCGACACGGCCTGGGAGTCCTCCCGGGCTCGTGCTCCCAGCGCAGGAATCACGAGAAAATGGGGGCCTTCCTGGGTTCCGGATTCGTCATTGGTGACGGGAGACCCAGGTGACCTAGACTCCAGGGGGCAGGGGGAGCCTTGTCCGACCTGGCGTCCAGAGCCCATACGACGGTCTTCGAGTACGCGCGCGACGCGGTGCTCGTGCTCGACGCTGCGCTCGTCATCCGGGATGCGAACCGGGCGGCGGAGCGCATCTTCGGGCCGAGGACCGGGTTGGTGGGCCTGCCCGTCGCGCAGGTCCTCCCCGGTTGGCGCGCTCCCGAGGCGCGTGGCGCGGGGGAGCCGCCCCACGAGACGGAGCTGGCGGGACAGCACCCGGGGGGCGAGGGTGGCGCCTACTACCTGCGGGTGCTGTCGCTGGCGCAGCTCGACGAGGCGGGACAGCCGCTGGGCTGGGTGCTCCAACTGCACGACATGCGGGGCAGCCTGGAGGTGGAGGCCTCCATCCGGCAGCAGAAGGAGTTCTTCGAGGGGGTGGTGCGCAACAGCCCGGTGGCCATCGTCACCATCACCCGCCAGTTCATCGTCCTGTCGTGGAATCCCGCCGCCGAGCGGCTCTTCGGGTACACGCCGCAGGAGGCGCTCGGCAAACACATCTTCGAGTTGATCGCGTCGGAGGACACCATCCTCCCGGAAGCACGCAAGGCGCAGCGCGACGTCATCCAGCGCGGCCGTGCGCACTCCGTCACCCGGCGGCTGCGCAAGGACGGCACCGTGGTGGACGTGGAGCTCTTGGCGCTGCCCGTGTCGGTGGGGGGACGCCAGCTCGGCTTCATCGCCATCTACCACGACATCACCGACCTGCAGCGCGCCCGCCAGGCGGCCGAGTCCGCCAACCAGGCCAAGAGCCTGTTCCTGGCGACGATGAGCCATGAAATCCGCACGCCGATGAACGCCGTCATCGGCATGACGGGGCTGCTGCTGGACACGAACCTGTCGGGCGAGCAGCGCGAGTTCGTCTCCACCATCCGCCAGAGCAGCGAGGCGCTCCTCACGCTGCTCAACGACGTGCTCGACTTCTCCAAGATCGAAGCCGGGCGCTTCGAGACGGACCTGTTCCCGTTCGACCTGCGGCAGTGCGTGGAGTCCGCGCTGGAGCTGCTCGCGGTGCGCGCGAGCGAGAAGGGCCTGGAGCTGGGCTCGGACATCGCGCCGCACGTGCCGCAGGTGGTGGTGGGCGACGCGTCGCGCCTGCGCCAGGTGCTGCTCAACCTGGTGGGCAACGCGCTCAAGTTCACCGAGCAGGGTGGGGCGGTGGTGTCCGTGGACGGAGGGCGCCGCTCGGAGGCGCCGGACGCGCCCTGGGAGCTGACGTTCTCCGTGCAGGACTCCGGGCCGGGCATCCCGACGGAGAAGCAGAAGGGCTTGTTCCAGCCCTTCAACCAATTGGACGTGTCGGTGGCCCGTCGCTTCGGCGGCACGGGGCTGGGGCTGGCCATCTCCAAGCGGCTGGTGGAGGCCATGGGGGGCCGCATCTGGGTGGAGAGCGAGGGCGTGCCGGGACGTGGCACCACCTTCTCCTTCTCCCTCATCGTCACCGCCGCGTCCCAGGCCCCCTCCGGCTACCGGCGCGAGCAGGCGACGGTCCTCCAGGGGCGCCGTGTGCTCATCGTGGACGACAACGCCATCAACCGGCGGCTGCTCGGGCGGCAGTTGCAGTCGTGGGGGGCGGAGACGGTGGAGGCGGGGTCGGGGATGGAGGCCCTGACGAAGTTCCAGTCCGGGACGCGCTTCGACCTGGCCCTCATCGACCACCAGATGCCGGGGCTCGACGGGCCGACGCTGGCCGCGCGCATCCGGGAGCGCGAGGACGGCCGGGCGCTGCCCATGTTGCTGCTCACCTCACCGGGGCGGCGCGCGGTCCCTCCGCCGGGGCTGTTCCGCGGCGTGCTGTCACGACCGATGAAGGCCTCCCAGCTCCACGACACGTTGATGTCGTGCTTCGCCCAGGACGTGGCGCGCGTCGCCCCGCCGGCCGTGGAGGGGCAGCCCCCTCCGCGCGACAGGCCCGGGGACCGCGTCCCGCTGCGCATCCTGCTGGTGGAGGACAACCCCACCAACCAGCGGCTGGCGTCGCTGATGCTGGACCGGCTCGGGTATCGCGCGGAGACGGCGGCCAACGGGCGCGAGGCGGTGCAGTGGACGCTGCGCATGCGCTTCGACGTGGTCCTCATGGACCTGCAGATGCCGGAGATGGACGGCCTGGAGGCGACCCGGCAGGTGCGCCGGGAGCTGCCTCCCAACGTGCAGCCCTGGGTCATCGCCATGACGGCGAACGCCATGGACTCGGACCGCGAGCAGTGCTTCGCCGCGGGCATGGACGACTTCCTCACCAAGCCCATCCGGGTGGAGTCGCTGACCGCCGCGCTGCTGCGCTGCCAGACGCCGCGCCCCGAGGGGGGCGTGCGCGGCCGGCGGGAGCCGGCGCCCGTGGAGGTGCCCGCGGCGGACGTGGACGTCGTGCCGCAGTCGGCGCGAATCCCGGGGCTGCAGACGGAGGCGCTCGCGAGGCTGTGGCGGGAGCTGGGCTCGCAGGCGGGGCAGATCCTCCCGGAGCTCATCGACACCGCGCTGCAGAGCATGCCGGGCGTGCTCGAGGAGGCCTACGAGGCCCTGTCCCGGGACCACGCGGACGACCTGGGGCGCGCGGCGCACACCCTCAAGTCGAACGCGGCCTGGTTCGGGCTCTCCGCCCTGGAGGTGCGCTGCCGCGACATCGAGCTGCGCGCGGACCGGGGGGAGCTCGCGGGCCTGCGGGAGCGGTTGGACCGGGCGAGCGTGGAGCTGGACGAGGCCCGCCGGCTCTTGTCCCTGCTGCGCGAGAGCGTGCTGTCGCCCTCGCCCCGCTCGTGAGACTCCTCGGACGGGGCCGGTCAGCCCCTCGCGGCATCCTCCGTCCCTGGGCGACGCCGTGACACCCGGAGGCAGGCGATGAGCGATTCTCCAACGGATTCCCCGCGCGCGGACGGCCCGCGCATCCGGGGCTTGGAGCAGGTGGACCGGCTGTCGGTGCCCCTGCCGCATGGCACGGAGGTCACCACGCGCGTGGAGCGCCTGGCCTCCGGAGGTCGCCGCATCCCCCAGGGCGTGGTGGGCCGGGTGGTGCGCGCGCACGACGGCGGGTTCGACGTGCAGATCGTCGGCGTGGGCGAGGTGTGGTTCGCGCGGGATGAGCTGGTGCCCCGTCGCCCGGGGCAGGTGCAGTTCGCCCGGCGCCGCGAGGCGGCCTGGAGCGCGCTGACGCCCTGTGTGGTGCTGGAGACCCGCGTGGGCAGCCACGCCTGGGGACTGGCCAACGAGCACTCGGACGTGGACGTGCGGGGCGTCTTCGCGCTGCCGCTGCCGTGGACCTTCGGGTTGACGCAGGCCCCGGTGGACCTGGTGAGCGCGGACGGGAGCACCACGTACTGGGAGGTGCGCAAGCTGGTGGAGCAGGCGCTGCGCGCGGACCCCAACACGCTGGAGACGCTGTTCGTCCCCGGCGCGAGGGCGCTCGACGTCGTCGGCGAGTGGTTGCTCGCGGAGCGCGAGGCGTTCGTGTCCAAGGCCATCTTCGGCAGCTTCGGCCGCTATGCGATGAGCCAGCTCGACAAGCTCACGCGGAGCCAGCGCCTGGCCGAGCACCGCGACCTGCTCCTGGCGTGGCTGTGCGAGGAGCCGGCGCCCGACCTGGACGAAGTGGCGCGGCGGCTGGCGGCGGTGTCTCCCCGGAGCGCCACGTCGGAGGACAACGCGCTGCTGGCCGCGAAGACGTACGTGAAGCAGCTCTACCGCTCGCTGTGGGACCAGGGGTTGCTGACGGCCAACGACTTCGCGGCGCTCACGGCGTACGCGCGTGGGGGAGGGCAGCGTCCGCCGTCCGCGCGCGAGCTGCGCCCGAAGAACGCCTACAACCTGCTCCGGCTGGTCTCCACGGCCACGGGCTGGCTGCGGCACGGCGAGCCCACCTTCGAGGCGACGGGCGCGCTGAAGGCGCGACTGCTCGACATCAAGGGCGGCAAGGTGCCGTTGGAGGAGGTGCTGCGGGACGCGGAGGCCCTGGCGCCGGAGTTGGAAGCGGCGCAACGCGACAGCCGCCTGCCGGAGCACCCGGACTTCGCCCGCGCGGATCGCCTCCTGCGCCGCGTGGGGGAGGAGCTGGCGCACCGCTGGGTGACGAAGGCGCCGGGCCCGCTGGGCCGGGACGCGCCGGAGCCCCCGGCCATGGAGTGGAGGGATCCGGAATGAAGGGCACGATGACGGAGCACGAGCACGCGGTCGCGAGCCGCGTGCTCGACGAGGAGTCCACCAGACGCGAGCACCTGGTGGTGGCGTTGTCGGGGGCGCATGCCTATGGCTTCCCCTCACCCGACAGCGACCTGGACCTGAAGTCCATCCATGTCGCGTCCACCGCCACGTTGCTGGGGCTGCAGCCGCGGCACATCACCGCCGAGCGCCTCCAGGTGGTGGACGGCGTGGAGGTGGACTACTCGTCCAACGAGCTGCACCCGGTGCTCCTGGGGCTCCTCCAGGGCAACGGCAACTACTTCGAGCGCGTGCTCGGCGCCATCCCGGTGCGGACGTCGCCGGAGCTGCCGGCGCTCCAGCCCCTGGTGGCGGGTGTGCTGTCGCGTCGCGTCCACCGGCACTACCGGGGCTTCGCGCACGGACAGCTCCGGGAGTGGGAGAAGAGCGGGTTCCGCTCCGCGAAGAAGCTGCTCTACGTGCTGCGCACCACGCTCACCGGGACGCACGTGCTACGCACGGGCGTGCTGGAGACGGACGTCACGGAGCTGCTGGACCTGTACGGCTTCTCGGAGGCGCACGCGTTGGTGGAGCAGAAGCGGCGGGGCGAGAAGAGCGAGCTGCCCGACGCGCTGAGCGAGACCTGGCGCAGGGAGGTGTCCCGCTCCTTCGAGGTGCTCGACCAGGCGCTGAGCGCCTCCGTGCTGCCCGAGGAGCCTCCCGCGCAGGCGGTGGAGGCGCTGGAGGCGTGGCTGCTCGACGTGCGGCGACGGAAGTTCGTCGCCGCCTGATTCGAGGGCTCAGGGCGACAGTTCGGAGAGTCGCGACAGCGAGCGGTCCTTCACCTTGAGCCAGGCTTGCTGCCGGAACAGGTACGTGGCGCAGACGCGGCGCCACGTCCACACGTCCGGCAGCGTCCACCACTCCTCGGGGGGCCGGACGCCCCGGTCGCGCAGGTTGCCGATACCGCGGTAGCCCACGCCATCGAGTCCGTTGGCGGCGTTGGACTCGAGCACCAGCACCTTGTCCGTCTCCGGGTGGTGGTCGACGATGAGGAAGGTGTGTCCGGAGCGCCACTGGTTGCGCCACCCCTGGATGAGCGTCCACGGGTGCGGCGCGACGTCGTCGGACGGCGCGGGGATGGCCATGCCACTCTCCACGGCGGCGGTGACCGGGGAGAAGTAATCCTCCGAGGAAGCGATCATCATCTGGCGATGCCGACGCGCATCCCACGCGAGGGCGTCACCGTGTGCGTCCGCGAAGGCCTTCACCGTCAGGGCCTCGACGAAGGTGCAGCAGTTGTTGCGCTGGGGCGGCGCCATGGGCACGCGGATGCCGGGCAGGGCCCAGGGATAGAAGGCCTCGTCCAGGTCGTAGCGGAAGTCGCGGAACGCGCCGAGCAGGTTGACGAGTCGCTCCTCGGCGATGGCCATGGGCTCGTCGTCGAAGGGCAGCCGCACCGCTGGCGGCGGCTTCGCCTGGTTGACGAGCGACACATAGCGTTGTGTCCGCCACCGCGTGCAGATCCACGTGTCGAGCGCGCCCAGCGTCGGCACCTCCAGCCGCGCGTAGTCCGTGTCCGGCGTGGGGAAGCCCTGCTTCTCGTCGAGGACGAAGTAGTCGCCGGGTTCGACGTAGCCCTCGAACTGGGACTGGGTGTTTGGCTCCACATAACCGCGAAGCCGGATGGGCAGCTTCGCGACGCGGTAGGTGTCTGACATGGGAATCCCCGAGCGGTGTGACTTCGGGTGAAGTCTATCCCGCTCGGAGGCATGGCTCGTATGACTCGCCAAGGTGTCCATGGCGTCGCCGCCCCTCGGGGTTCCGCGAGGGGGGGGCTCGACGCACCGGGGGGGCGCCGGTCAGCAGCCGCAGTCCGCGGGGCAGGTGGCGTGAGACTCCCCCCATTCGCAGCGACCATTGCCACAGACCGGGTCCGTCTCCTCGGGAGGATCCTCCCGGCCGTCGCAGTCCGGCGCGCAGCGGCCCCACTCGCCGAAGTCGCAGTAGCCATCTCCGCAGTAGCCGAGGGGATTGGGAGTGCCCGGCGTCGTCCCGAAGCAGGGGCAGTCCTGCGGGCAGACGGTGGGCGTCTCTCCCAGCTCACAGACGCCATTGCCACAGACCGGGTCCGTCTCCTCGGGAGGCTCCTCCTGGCCCTCGCAGTCGAGGGGACAGCTCCATCGCTCCGCGTCCTCACAGATGCGGTCCCCACACAGCAGGGCGTGCTGGACCTGGGAAGTCCCTCCGGTGCCTGGAGTGGTGGCGAGGTCGGCCGGCTCCAGGCTCACACCACAGGCCAGCAGACCGCAGGCGGACAGCGTGACCACCACCGCGCTCCAACGATTCATGTCGCCTCCTGGGAAAGGAGGCTGAACCCTATCAATCGCGCGGCACGTGGGACGTGCCGGATGCGTGAAGAGCGCGGGTGTCTGTCTTTCGCGTGGCGGTCGGCCGGGACGGCCTCGCTTCACGTCTCCCCGCGCAGCAGCTCTATCTGGAGCCCCGCGTCGGGAGGGCGTGCGGGCCACGCCTGGAATGAGGCCTTGAACGACTCGACGGCCCTGAAGAGGGGGCTGTCCGGCACCCAGCGCAGCGCCTCCGCGTCCCGGGTGTCGCGGATGGACAGGCCCAGGACGATGGCGCCCTGGGCGGGAGTGTCGAACATGGGCCGGACGGCGAGGCGCCGGTCGCCCTCCAGGCGGTACACCAGCTCCGTGATGTGGCCCAGCACCCAGCCCTGTTCGACGACGAGGTCCGAGCGAGGGGCGGAGACGCTCACGCGCAACCGCGTGGAGGCGATGCGCGGAGGCTCCACGGGCTCGAAGAGCGCGGACCACGCGGCGGGGCTCGCGTCCTGTCGGGCCTGGGTGATGAGCTCCAGGGCGCGGGTCAGCTCCTCTCGAAGGACGCGGACGGTGGAGCGCGACACGTTGCGCGCGGTGTTGCGCGCGGGCATCGCGGGGGCGATGACCGGGAACAGGTCGCGCTTCCCGTCGGGGTGATAGCGGGTCGCCTCGGGCGTGAGGCCCACGGGCTGGGGCCAGGGCCAGGCGGCGAAGGTCTGGAAGAAGTGGGCGAGTCGGGCGGCGTCGGAGGTGGACGCGGCTCCCGGCGCGCGCGTGCGCGCCCAGGCAACCATCACCGCCCAGGACAAGCCGCCCAGATAGCCGAGCGCGTGTGAGTAGAGGCCGCGCGCCTTCGCCCAGGTCTTCACCAGCCGCAGCAGGGCGCGGAAGTGCTCGAGTTCGCCCTCCTCGCGGGAGACGTGCGCGAGCAGCTCCTGGGAGTCGAGCAGGCCCAGCAGCGCGCGCTGCCCCGCGACGTCCAGCCCTTCTTCCTGTCGTGCGAGCAGCTCGGGAGGGGCATCGGCATCCATGCCTTCAGGCCGGCTCGCGTACGTGAGGTCGATCCCCAGCCCGCCCAGTGACAGCTTCACGAGCGGGATGGCGGCATCGGCGACGAAGCGGGCGGAGTCGAGCGGAGACGCTCGCCGCGCCGCGACGAGGTCGGTGAGCGCGCGCGCGAAGTCCTGGCGGGACAGGTCCGAGGGGCCCAGGGCCACCGCGTCCACGTCACCGTCTACGCCCGCCGTGCCCAGCAGGGACGAGCCATACAGGTGCAGCGTGGCGCCCGACTGCTCACACAGCCCACGCAGCCGCTCGATGACCTCCTCGCGAGGGCGCGGCACTCGCGAGGGCGCGGTCTGGACCTGGGCGACCGCGGCATAGAGCAGGACGTCTTCCTGGTGGGCATCCAGGACCTTGGGACGCCCCAAGGGGATGCGGCGGACGACCTCGAACGGTGTGTCGCCCACGCGTCGGATGATGCAGACCTCTCGCGCTTCGAACGTGACGGGGCGCCAGGTCCGCTCCCATTGGGAGAGCGTGCGTTCGAGCTGCCCGTCACGAGAGAGGGGGAGCTGGCCCACGGACAGGTGCGGCGTGAAGCCGTGGCCCGCCGGCGTGGCGCACTCCGGCAGCGCCTGCTCCAGCCTCGCGTGGAGCGCGGCCAGCGCGCCCTGGGGCTGGTCCTCGGGCTTCAGCCAGGCCGTCGCGTTGACGCGGTGCTCGAAGTGGTGGAAGCCGGCGAGGGTGACCTCGAAGGGCTCCACCTGGCGGAGCGCATCGACGAGCACCGCCTCGGCCGCGTCGAGGTCCTCCTCGGGGAGGAACGGGTAGAGCAGGGTGACGTGGGGCATCCACCGCTCGAACTTCGCGTCGTGCTTCTTGCGCAGGGCCTGGATGGGGCCCCAGGAGGACTCGGGCGGGATGAGCACCACCGCGGTGTGGTGGACGCGGCGCGTGGTCCCAGCGCCTGTCGCTCCGGTGGTGGCCGCTGGTCCGCGACGCAAGACACAGGACAGGCCGTAGTGGTCCGACGCGAAGAGAGGGCCGCCGTCGGGGGCGGGGGCTCCCTCCAACGGCGCCTCCGCGAAGAGGGCGATGGTGTCGGGGGCGAGACGACCCGAACCGGAGGCGACGAGGACGCGGTCCAGCCGCTGGAGTCGTCCCGAGGTCGTGGTCAGCGCCGCGAGGTCGTTGAGGCGGGGGTTGTACGTCTCGCCCGTCTCCGAGGGGCGCAGCTCGGGCCACGCGTCCACGAAGCCCGCCTGGACGAAGCGGTCGGCCTCGGGCTCACCGTCCGACAGGTTGAAGTCACCCGCGAGCACGAGGTCCGGTGCGCCCTGCTCCTGGTGTGTGCCGACTGCCTGGGCCCACTCGATGATGGCCTGCACCTGGGCGGTGCGCGCGGCGCTCCCCGAAGGGTCCCGGTTGCTGGTGAGGTGCGGCGTGGCCACCCACAACGGGCCCCCCTCGAACGCGAGCTGGCCGGCGATGAGCCGCTTGTCCCGCGAGAACACGCGCTGCGACAGGGCGGCGAAGGGCCACTTCGACAAGAGCACCTGTCCGTAGGGCGTCACCGTGTCGGCGGAGGGCCCTTCGGAGACGTGGTAGCGCTCGCGCACCCAGGGCTCGGCGAGCAGCGCGCGCAGGAAGGGGGGCGTGACCTCTTGGAGGGCGATGACGTCCGCGTCCTGCTCGGCGAGGAGCGCGAGCGCGGCCGGCGTCCTCCGTTCGGTGGCCAGCAGCTCCGCGTCGTACAGGTCGAAGAGGACGTTGAAGGTGGCGACCGTGAGCGCGGAGGGCGCCGCCGTCACGGAGGCGGTGGCGGGTGTACCGACCCACTCACCGAGGCCCGCGTCGAAGCGATGCGCGGGCAGGGCGCTGAACCCGGCGGGGAGCGGGCCCGGGCGTGCCGGCGTGGAGACGGGCGGGGATGGCTCCGTCTCCGTGGGCCTGGGCTGGCTCAGCAGGTCGAGGCGCTCCTTGCGGTCCCACACCTTCTGGCGCCCGCGCTTGAAGTACCAGACACGGTGCCAGGGAATCTCGCCGTCGGGGACGAAGGCCTCGAAGGGCATCTCCTCCAGCGTCTCGCCGTGCGTGTCGTAGCCGATGACGAACTCACGCGCGTCCAGCCGCGGGTCCCAGCGGATGCGGTGGTACACCTCGCGGCTGGTCGTGAAGCGTTCCTGGGACATGGCGCGGACTCACTCGGGAGGAGGGAAGGTGGACCGGGGACGGACTCGACGAGCCCCGCCCCATCGTATCCATGCGGGCCGCGTCGTGACGGGCCTCGCACGCGCCGACCTGACGCGAGGCCCGACGGGCAACTGACACCCGCCTCAGGACGGGTTGACGCCGGCCACGAGGTAGAAGCGGAACTCGCCGGAGTTGACGCCATACGCGGCGTCCACGCCCACCAGCGGCAGGACGAGGTTGCGCAGATACAGCCTCAGCCCCGCGCCCACGCCCTGGGCCAGCGTGGCGCCCTTCAGGCCGCCGCGGCTGTCGGGCAGGTACCCACGGACCATCCGCCCGTCGACGTCGAGCAGCGCGTCGCCGGAGGGCAGGTCCCGCCACATCATCAACCCCGTGTCGGAGAAGCCCACGCCCCGGAAGGACAGCGAGCGGATGGTGAAGAGCGGGAAGTGGTACTCGGCGGTGAAGGACAGGCGCGTGTCGCCCCGGAACTGTCGGTGGAGGAAGCCTCGCAGCGAGTTGCCGCCCATCACCAGCTCCTGGTGGAAGGGCAGGTCCACGCCCGCGGCGGCCTCGCCCCTCAGCACCAGGTTGTGCTCCTCGAACAAGCGCAGGCCGTGCCGGTACAGCAGGCCGAAGCGCTTGTAGCGGAAGTCGCTCCAGACGCCCGGGTTGGAGACCTCGTAGGAGGCCTCCAGGTTGATGCCCTCCATGACCGCGTGCAGGTTCTGTCGCGTGTCGATGCCCACCATGAGCCGCAGCGAGGCGTCCCGCTGCGACGGCCCGGTGGAGAAGGCGGGCGTGGTGACCTCCTCCGCGTCGTCCGGCGACTTCGCGTCGATGCTCATCAGCCGGTACTTCGCCGCGGCGCGCACGCGCTCGAAGAGCATCACGCCCAGCTCCGCGGCGATGGAGGCGGAGTTGAGCCGGGTGCGGCGCACCACCGCTGGGTCCGCCTGGCCGGCGCCGGGGCGATATTCGTCCACCCGGTCGCTGCGCAACTGGCCCTCCAGGCTGAAGCGCAGTTGGGGGAGGCCGAAGAGGTTCGGGTCCAGGTAGCCCGCGAACAACCCGCTCTCGGCGGTGCTCACCTGGACGGCGGTCGCGAACTTCTTGCTGCGGCCCCAGAGGTTGTTCTCCGCGTAGAGCAAGCCGCCGCCCACGTTGGCCGCGGACAGCGCGAAGGTGGGGGCGACCACCCAGGAGGCCTTGTCCTCGACCTCCAGGACGACGCGCACGCGGTCGGGGCCCGTGGGCTCGGTGCTCACCCGGACCTCCTGGAAGAGGCCCGTGGCCAACAGCCGCCGCTCCACCTTCTCCAACTCGTCCGGCGCCAGGCGGTCCCCGGCGTCGACGCGCGAGTAGGCCTGGACGGTGCCGGGGCGCGTCTTCTCCGGACCCCGCACGACCACCTCGTCCACCACCGGTCCCGGCTCCTGCGCGCCGGCCAGCCCGGCCAGCAGGACCAGGACCGCGCACCCCTTCACCGCTCGTCCGCTCATGTCTCGTGTACGCCCGTGATGCCCTCGGGGCCGCCGGCCAGCGCCCTGGGGGCCCCCACCCTACCGCCAGACGGGGCTCCCGGGGGATTCGACCGCGAGGGCGCGGCCCCGGGACATCTGCTATGCCTCGGCTCGTCGATGACCGGACTCTTCCGTCAGCTCCGGCGCAGGCGCCTGGCTCGCCGCCCGTTCCCTCCCGACTGGCTCGGCTACCTCGACGCGCGCGTGCCCTTCTTCGCCAGGCTGTCACCGGCGCTGCGCGAGGACTTCCTCACCAAGCTGAAGCTCTTCGCCTGGGAGAAGGAGTTCATCGGCGCGGGGGGCATGGTCATCACCGACGAGGTCCGCGCGGTCGTCTCCGCCACGGCGGTGCAGCTCGTCGTGCACCTGGACCTGTCGTACTACGACCGGCTGCGCGAGGTCATCGTCTACCCCGATGCCTTCCTGCTGCCGGACCGCACCGGCGTGGTGCTGGGGGAGGCGAAGAACTGGGGCACCGTCATCCTCTCGTGGCAGGCGGTGCTCTCCGGGCTGCAGGACCCGGAGGACGGCCACGACACGGCCACCCACGAGTTCGCGCACGTGCTGGACCGCGCGGACGGGGCCTTCGATGGGACGCCGAAGCTGCGCAGCTACTCGCACTACCGCGCGTGGGCGGTGGTGATGAGCGAGCACTTCCACGCGCTCCAGGAGGGGCGGAGCGTGGAGCGCCAGGTGATGGATGACTACGGCGCCGTCAACGAGGCGGAGTTCTTCGCGGTGGCGACCGAGTCCTTCTTCGAGCGGCCCCACCGGATGCGTGAGCTGACCCCCGATTTGTACGAAGAACTGAAGCGATTCTATGGCTGGGACCCCGCCTCGGGTACATGAGTTCGCGCGCGAACGGTCGCGCTGTGGTAGGCGCAAGGCGCGGTGGTCCACAGGTTTTCCGAGGAGAGTCACCCCATGACCGCAGCCTCCCCCGGGGCATCCATGTTCATCGACCTGGAGCGCGAGGCGTGGCGGTCGCTGCGAGCGTCCACCCCGCTGACCCTCATGGCGGAGGACCTCGATGGCCTGCGGGGCCTGGGGGAGCAGTTGGACCTGGAGGAGGTGGCGGACGTCTACCTGCCGCTGTCCCGGTTGCTGAACCTCCAGGTGGCCGCGGCGCAGCGGCTGTGGATGGAGCAGCAGGCGTTCCTGGGGGGCTCCACCCGCAAGGTGCCCTTCATCATCGCCATCGCCGGGAGCGTGGCGGTGGGCAAGAGCACGACGGCCCGCATCCTCCAGGCGCTGCTCGCGCGCTGGCCGGACCACCCGCGGGTGGAGCTGGTCACCACGGACGGCTTCCTGTTCCCGAACAAGGTGCTGACCGAGCGCGGCCTGATGAAGCGCAAGGGCTTCCCGGAGAGCTATGACCGGCGGGCGCTGGTGCGCTTCCTCGCGGAGCTCAAGTCGGGGCGCGCGGAGGTGACGGCGCCGGTGTACTCGCACCTCGTCTACGACGTGGTGCCCGAGGAGGCGAAGGTCATCCGCCAGCCGGACATCCTCATCCTGGAGGGGCTCAACGTGCTCCAGGCGGGAGCGGGCGCGGCGCAGCGGATGCCCGCCACGTTCCTGTCCGACTTCTTCGATTTCTCCATCTACGTGGACGCGACGGAGCAGGACATCCGCCGCTGGTACGTGGACCGCTTCCTGCGGCTGCAGCAGACGGCGTTCCGCGACGAGCGCAGCTACTTCCGGCGGTTCTCCGACCTGACCCACGAGCAGGCCGTGGCCATGGCGGAGAACGTCTGGTCGGAGATCAACGGCCCCAACCTGGCGCAGAACATCGCGCCCACGCGCACGCGCGCCCGCCTCATCCTGCTCAAGGGGCCGGACCACAAGGTGAAGCGCGTGCGCCTGCGGAAGATGTAGTCATCCGCCCTCAGCGCCGCGTCACCCGGACCATCTCGACGTGGGGGATGCCGTCCTCGTCGTAGACGTCTCCCTCCGCGACGAAGCCGAGGCTCTCGTAGAAGCCGCGCAGGTAGTCCTGCGCGGAGATGCGGATGTCCACGCCGGGGAAGCGCTCCTCCAAGCTGGCGATGCCCTTCTCCGTCAGCTCCCGCCCCAGCCCCCGGCCTCGCGCGCGGGGTGACGCCACCACGCGCCCCAGGCTCGCGGCGCCCGGGTACTTCACGCCCGGGGGCAGGATGCGCAGGTAGGCCGCGAGCCACGGCTTCGACCCCTCCTCCCCGAAGCCCAGCAGGTGGAGGGCGCTCGGGTCGAGCCCGTCCACGTCCTGGTAGATGGAGCGCTGCTCCACCACGAACACCTCCTGTCGCAGGGCGAGCACCGCGTACAACTCGTCCAGCGTCAGCTCCTGGAACGCCTTCCATCTCCAGACGGGCATGCGGAGCCTCTATCACGGCGAGACGCGCCGGGGGCGCCTCAGGCCGCGTGTTGCTCGGGGACCTGCGAGAGCAGCTCCCGGAGCGCGTCCACCTGCTGCCGCGGGTGGTCGGGCTGGGCCTGGACGATGTCGATGGCACGCTGGAGGGCCTGGCGCGCGTCCTCGGGGGCTTCGTGGTCCAGGTGGAGGCGAGACAGCTCGACGAGCGTCGGGACGAGGTACGGGTCGTCCGCCCCCGCCGTGCGCTCCAGGTGCCACAGCGACTCCTGGAGGAGGCGATAGGCATCGGCGTGGTTGCGCTCGCCCAGGTCCAGCGCGGAGGTCTGCAGGGCGATGGCGCTGGCGAGCCGTTCCTGCTCGTCGTCCGTCGTGGCGACGGTGGGGGGCGCCTCGTAACCATCGAGCTCGAGGTTGGCGTCCAGGTCCTCCAGGACCTTGGTGCCCAGCTCGGCGGAGAGCTGCTCCGGCGCCTCGAACAGCGTGAGCGCGGGCTCGGCCTCCACGGGGCGTTGGCCCGGCAGTCCCTTCACCCGCTCGATGCGCTCGGACGGTGGGGGATGCGAGTCGTACGCGTCCACGGGGCGCGAGAACAGCTCCTCGCGGATGAGGGACTGGAGGACGGGCGGGGTGTTGCGCTCCACGGAGTCGAGCGTGCGGAACAGGTCCCGGGCGGGGCGCCCCGCCTGCCGCAGCCGCGCGGCGACCAGGCGGCCCCGGTCGTACGTGGCGCTGCTCTCCACCGCCTTCGACAGGGCGCTGCCGAACGTGTCGCCGCCATAGGCGAGCGCGGAGACCCGGTCGGCGAGCAGCTCCCGGCGGCGCCCATGTCCGGCGGTGATGCGCAGGTAGACGAAGAAGTACGCGCGCAGGTACCAGCCCACCGGGTTGAACGCGCCTCCGCCCATCTCGGCGATGCTCTGGACGACCTGGAGCACCTGCGTCTGGATGCGCCCGATGATGGGCGTCAGCCGCGTCTCGCCGTGGGAGAAGTGGCCGTACTCGTGCGCGAGGATGGACTTCAGCTCCGTCACCGTGAGGCCGCGCAGCGCGCCCATCCCCAGGTGGAGGATGCGCTCGCCCCGCCCGAACAGCACGTTCAGCCGCCCGCCCGCCTCGCGCACGCCGATGCCCGTGCCCGCGTCGAGCAGCACCCGGTCCACCTTGCGCGACCTCGCCACCTCCGCGACCTCCTCCAGCGCGTCGAAGAGGGCGGGCGCCTCCTCGGGGCGGAGCAGCCGGCCCTCCTCGGGTGGCTCGGAGCCCGAGAAGACACCCCGGAGGATGGCGAAGAGGCCGCCGAGGCCCACGAACCCGACGATCAACAGCAGCTTCACCGGGATGACCGGCATCATCGCGATGAGCAGCACGAGGCCACCGGCGATGGCCACCGTCAGCACCAGCATCATCGGGATGGAGACGTAGAACAGCAGGGACGCGAACCAGAGGACCGCCGCGTAGAGCCGGTCCACCCAGCGCTCCCGGCTCGTCTGCTCCGCGCGCAGCAGGTGGAGGTCGTCCGCGCGCAACTGTCCCAGTTGCATGGAGGAGAGCGCGTGTCCCGCGCCCCAGGACAGCAACAACCCCAGTCCGAGGAACAGCGCCATGCCCAGCGGCCACTGCCACAGGCGCCGTCGCCATTGGAGCTTCCGGGACACCTTCTCGACGCGTTTCGACAGGTCCTCGGGTTCCAGGCCCAGCGCATAGGCGCGCTCGAGGGATTCCAGCGCCGCGTCGGGCTCCTCGAGCTGGGTCAGCGTACTGGCGAGCATCAGATGCGGATGGGGATCCGTGCCCTCGGGGGTGAGCTCCAGGACCCGGTGATACAGGTCCCGGGCACGCTCCAGTCGACCTTGGATGAGCGCGACGAAGGCGAGGTTCTCGAGCGCCCGGACATGGTTGGGCTCGACGCTCAGGGCCTCCGTGAGGAGCTTCTCCGCCTCGGGTAGCCGCTCCCGCTCGAGCTCGAAGCCAGCCAGCCTGTTCAGGACATCCGCCTTCCACCGGCCGGCGACTCCATGTTCCAAAGCGTCCCTGAAGTGCTTCTCCGCCCATTCCTTGTCCCCCAGGGCGGAATGGTGCAGGCCCATGAGCCGGTCGACGCGAGGATTGTCGGGGGCCTCGTCCTCGAGTCGTTTGACGTGGGGCGCGGCGTCGTCGGGCTTCTTGGCGTTCAACGCCGCGATGGCGGCGTCGTAGACGGCCTCCAGCTCCGGGCCCAGGGGATGGGGCTCGGGAGCCGCCTGCCCCGCGGATGGAGCCTGGAAGACGAGGAACAAGGTCAGGACGAGTGAATGCATGGAACCCGCGGCGCCCCCCTGTGGATGTCCGCCTTGTAACACGCCGGCCGACCGAGCCACCGACACGCGCCTGCCCTCGCACCGGGGGCTGGACGGTCGGTCACCTGGGCGCGGGACTCGGCGTGCCATTATAGGAAGGCCGCCATGAGCTCCCTGTCGCATCCTCCGACCGTCCCCGCGTCCCCTCCCGGCGTGGACGCCCTGGCCTCGCTCCTCCGTGGGCGCCGCGCCGTCGTGCTCACGGGCGCGGGGTGCAGCACCGAGTCAGGGATCCCCGACTATCGAGGGCCCGGCACCCGAGCCCGCGCGCGCAACCCCATCCAGCACCGGGAGTTCCTCCGCCAGCCGGAGATTCGCGCGCGCTACTGGGCGCGCAGCCTGCTCGGCTGGCCCCGCTTCGCCTCCGCGACGCCCAACGCCGCGCACCATGCCCTGGCGGCGCTGGAGCGCGAGGGGCGGGTGCTCGGGCTCATCACGCAGAACGTGGACCGGCTGCACCACGCGGCGGGCAGCTCTCGCGTCATCGAACTGCACGGCGCGCTGGCGCGGGTGCGGTGCCTCGACTGCGGGGCGATGGAGGGCCGCGACGGGCTCCAGCAGCGGTTGCTCGCGCTCAACCCGGGCTTCTCCCACCAGGTACTGGAGCTGCGTCCGGACGGCGACGCGGAGCTGACGTCGGAGCAACTGTCCTCCTTCCAGGTCCCCGCGTGCCTGGGCTGCCAGGGGACGCTGAAGCCGGACGTGGTGTTCTTCGGCGACAACGTTCCGCGTCCCACGGTGGACGAGGCGTTCGCGCTGCTGGAAGAGGGGGACGCGCTGCTCGTCGTGGGCTCGTCGCTGGCCATCTTCTCCGGCTATCGCTTCCTGGTGCGCGCGTCGGAGCGGCGGATGCCCATCGGCATCCTCAACATCGGCGAGTGCCGGGGCGTGGAGCTGGCGGACGTATGCGTGGAGGCGAAGGCGGGCGAGGTGCTCCCCGCGCTCGTGTCCTCGCTCGCGCGAAGCTGAGGCCCGCGCACCTCAGCGCCAGCGCACGGTGGCCGTGAGGTGGTCGAGGAACACGCGCACGCGCGCGGGCAACTGTCCGCCCTGGCCCACGAAGACGGCGTGGAAGGACTCGGTGTCGCCGGGGTTGAACGCCTCCAGGACGGGCAGCAGCGTCCCGGCCGCGAGGTCCTCCGCCACCTGGAAGTGCGCCAGCCTCGCGAGCCCGCCGCCCGCGAGCGCGACGAGGCGCAGGGCTTCTCCCTCGCTCGCCTGGAGGCCACCCGAGGGCGGGACCATGAGCGTCGCGCCGTTCTCCGTCAGGGGCCACCCCTCCACGGCGCGCGTGTAGCTGAAGCCGAGCCGCTGGTGGGTCAGCAGCTCGGAGGGGGCGCGTGGCATGCCGTGGCGTTCGAGATAGGCGGGGGCGCCCACGATGACCATCCGCGTCTCGAACAGCTTGCGCGTGACGAGCTGTGAGCTCTTCATGGGGCCGGCGCGGATGGCGACATCGGTCCGGTCGTCGATGAGGTCGATGATCTGGTCCGTCAGGATGACGTCGACCGACATCGCGGGGTAGCGGGCGATGAACGCCGGAAGGTGGGGGATGAGGAAGCACCGGCCGAACGCCGAGCTGGTGTTGACCCGCAGCCGCCCCACGGGCTCGTCGCTGGTCGACACGCCCCGCTCGGCCTCCTCGAGCTGTGCGAGCAACCGCACGCTGCGCTCATAGAAGGTGCATCCCTCGGGGGTGAGCTGGAGCGCGCGGGTGGAGCGGTTGACCAGCCGGGCTCCCAGTCGCTTCTCGAGGCGGGCCACCAGCTTGCTGACCGCGGAGGGCGTCATGCGCAGCGCGCGGGCGGCGGCGGAGAATCCGCCCAGGTCCACCGCCCGGACGAACACCTCCATCTCTCCGAAGCGGTTGATGTCTGGTCTGGCCATCGTGAGCCCGATTCACAGGTGCTGTTCCACACGGCGCTCTACCGCCGCGGACGCGCGCCGACCATACAAGGCCCCATTCCACTCTTCCATGGAGGACAGCGAAGCCATGCCGCTGGCCTTGTTCGCATTGACCGCTGGCGCCTTCGGCATCGGCGTCACGGAGTTCGTCATCATGGGCTTGTTGATGGAGGTGGGCACCGACCTGGGTGTGTCCATCTCCACGGCGGGCCTGCTCATCTCCGGCTACGCGCTGGGCGTCGTCGCGGGGGCGCCCGTCCTGACGGTGCTGACCGGCCGGTGGCCCCGCAAGCGCGTGCTGCTGGTGTTGATGGTCCTCTTCACGCTGGGAAACATCGGCTGTGCCATCGCACCCAGCTACGGCGCGTTGATGGCGGCGCGGGTGCTGACGGCGCTGTCTCACGGGACGTTCTTCGGCGTGGGCTCCGTGGTGGCCACGGGGCTGGTGTCGCCGGACCGTCGGGCTTCGGCCATCGCGCTCATGTTCACCGGGCTGACGGTGGCCAACATCCTCGGGGTGCCGCTGGGGACGTGGCTGGGGCAGGGGTTGGGGTGGCGCGCCACGTTCTGGGCGGTGGCGGGCATCGGCCTGGTGGCGGTGTTGGTGATTGCCTTCTTCGTCCCCCGGGACGCGGGGGCGGTGGAGTCGAGCGACTGGCGCGACGACGTGAAGGCCTTGTCGCGGCGACCGGTGCTGCTCGGGTTGTTGACGACGGTGCTGGGGTTCGCGGGCGTGTTCGCCGTCTTCACGTACGTGGCGCCGCTCCTGACGCAGTTGAGCGGGTTCTCCGCGTCGGCGGTGTCGCCGGTGCTGCTCGTCTTCGGCGGTGGGCTGGTCGTGGGCAACCTGGTGGGCGGGAAGCTGGCGGATCGCTGGCTGGTGCCCACCATCCTGGGCTCGCTCGCGGCGTTGGTGCTGGTGCTCGGGGGGATGACGTTCGGCGTGCATGACCGCGTGGGCGCGGTGGTGTTCGTCGCGCTGCTGGGGGCGGCGGGCTTCGCGACGGTGCCGCCGCTCCAGATGTGGGTCCTGGAGAAGGCGTCCGGGGCGGGGCAGAGCCTCGCGTCCAGCCTCAACATCGGGGCCTTCAATCTCGGCAACGCGCTGGGGGCATGGCTCGGGGGCGAGGTGATTGCACGGGGGCCGGGACTCCAGGCCGTCCCATGGGTCGCGGCGCTGGTGCCCCTGGCCGCCATCGTCGTGGTGCTCGTCGCGCTGCGCCTGGAGTCGGGGGCGAGGGCCGTCGAGGTGTCACCGATGCGGAGGCGCGCGTCATGAGCCGGAAGGTCGCCCTCGTCGTGGGTGCGCAGGGTGTCATCGGCCGCAACCTCGTGGAGCACCTGGTGGCGCTGGGGGATTGGGAGGTCATCGGCCTGTCTCGGCGGGCGGGCGCGGCGTCGGAGCGGGTGCGGCACGTGGCGGTGGACCTGCTCGACGCGGAGGATTGCCGGCGGAAGCTCTCGGAGCTGGGGCGGGTGACCCACGTGTTCTATGCGGCGTACCAGGACCGGCCGAGCTGGGCGGAGCTGGTCGCGCCCAACGTGGCGATGCTGGTCAACGTGGTGGAGGCGCTCGAGCCGGTGGCGACGGGGCTGGAGCACGTCAGCTTGATGCAGGGCTACAAGGTGTATGGCGCGCACCTGGGGCCCTTCAAGACGCCGGCGCGGGAGTCGGACCCGGACCACATGCCGCCCGAGTTCAACGTGGACCAGCAGCGCTTCCTGGAGCAGCGGCAGCGGGGCAAGGCGTGGACGTGGTCGGCCCTGCGGCCCTCGGTGGTGTGTGGGTTCGCGTTGGGCAACCCGATGAACCTGGCGATGGTCATCGCCGTCTACGCGTCCATCTCGAAGGAGCTGGGGCTGCCGCTGCGCTTCCCGGGCAAGCCGGGGGCTTATGACTCCCTGCTGGAGATGACCGACGCGGGGCTCCTGGCGAAGGCCACGGTGTGGGCGGCCACGGACCCGCGCTGCGCGAACCAGGCGTTCAACATCAACAACGGGGACCTGTTCCGCTGGAGCGAGCTGTGGCCGAAGATTGCCCGCTCCTTCGGGCTGGAGGTCGCGCCGCCGCTGCCCATGTCGCTGGACGTGGTGATGGCGGACAAGGGTCCGCTCTGGGAGGAGATGACCCGGAGGCATGGACTCGCGGGCCACTCGTACGAGGAGGTCTCGTCGTGGCGCTTCGGTGACTTCGTCTTCTCGTGGAACTACGACATGTTCGCGGATGGTTCGAAGGCGCGCCGGTTCGGCTTCCATGAGTTCGTCGACACGGAGGCCATGTTCCTGCGCATCTTCGAGGACCTGCGCAGGCGCCGGGTCATTCCGTGAGCCGAGCGACCCACGCGTGCGTCAACGCGTGGGCAGCTCGCGGAAGGTGAGGCCCTCCAGTTCCAGGGCGCGCACGGCGTCCACGAAGCGCTCCGTGGCGATGAGCATGGTGGCGAAGTTGCCCAGGCGGAACAGGTCCAGCTCCGTCGGGAGGATGGCCGCGGCCAGGACGGGTTCGTCCGGGCGACTGAACCCATGGCGGCCACACGTGGGGCAGGGAGGGGGCGTCTCCACGGGGATGCAGTCGGGGTGCAGGGCCCCTCGGTGCTCGAGCTGGACCTCTCGCAGCGCTGGCGCTGGCTTCTGGCGGAACTTCACGGCCGTGGGATGGCCCGTCATGCCGCGCACACCGGTTGCCTGGAGTCGCTCCAGCGCTTCTTGGTGAGCCAGCAGCACCGAAGTCATCCAGATGAAGTCAGGCAGTCTCCCGGCGGACTTTCCTTCCAGGGGGCCGAACCCGGTGCCAGGAGGAAGCCATGCATTCGGAGGGGCCAGTGGGCGGACGAGCTCACGCAGTCGCGAGAACTCGGGGAACGGCTCTGGCCTGGCTCTTTCGAACTCGTGGTGCTCTGGAATGAGCGAGAGGTCGATGCCGGGGTAGTCGTGACCTGTGCTGCTCCAGGTCAGGAGGCAAGTGGGGCAGCCCTTCAAGCCAGGCAAGCCCCACCGGTGGGCGGCCTCGACCCACCCGCCGTACCGCGCGACGACCGCGTCGTCTTCATCCACCCAAAAGAATCGCCTCATGTCTCCTCAAGCGCCGGGCTTCGAATAGTAGGGCCGGATGGGGTCTCCGCTGAGCTGAAAGCGGTAGATGAGTTCTCCCGCATGCTTGAAGATCGCCTCCGACGACGCATCCGGGTTCGCCCGCCGGAATTGCCGCCAAGCATCATTCCATGCGCCTCCTCGTGCAGTACCGTCATGGATCCGTCGGTGGACCGCGAGCGGGATGGGCATGGTGTAGTCGTGGATCTTCACGCCTTGGCGCTCGAACCACAGCGCCAGGTCGGACGCCTGCGGGAAGATGTGATGTTTCTCCCAGCGTCCTGGCGTGAGCCGGTGCGAAGGCGGGATGACTCGTGACGGTGCCCCATTCCAGTTGGGGAACGTCATGACCGAGCCCGGGGGGAGTTGCTGCGCGGCCCCCCAGTTCCTTCGAGGCCCACTGCCAGGTGCTGCCGCGGCGGCAGGCGGGCGTGAGGGCGGGAATCGTGCCTGCTCTACGTCCGCTGGGAGTTCCTCGCAGCGGTAGAAGCCGCAGACATCGTCCAGGCACACGAGGGTGACACACGCGTCTTCGCCAGGGTCGTCACACTCGACCTCCGCTCCATCCCATGCTGCCTGCACGGAGGGCCTGGTCGCGGAGGCACAGCCCAACCAGCTCACTGCGAGGAGAGAAAGCCAGAAACCGGGAATGGCTCGCATGAAAGGAAAAGCTACCAGGTCGCTCGCTCGTCCGGGCCCGCGAGGTCGGGGGACACTGGCGATGCGCGGAAGCGTTCCCCTCGTCCCCGGTTGGCGATAGGAGTGTGGGCGGACTGCCAGGAGCGACGCCAGTGGACGCGAACCAGATTGCGGGCAATGGGATGCAGCAGATCATCGGCTTCATCCTGGAGCTGGACAAGCTCAAGGGCGTGACGCGCAAGACGCGGCCCCTGGGGCTCACGCGCTACGAGAACTCCGCCGAGCACAGTTGGCAGATTGCCTTGCTCGCCACGTCGCTCGCGCACTTCGCGCCCTCCGACATCGACGTCAACCGCGTCATCCGCATGCTGCTGGTGCACGACATCGGCGAAATCGACACCGGTGACACGCTCGTCTACGTCGAAGGAGGGTGGAAGGAGCGCAAGGCCGCCGAGCTGGCCGCCGTGACGCGCATCTTCGGCCTGCTCCCCGGCACCCAGGGTGCGCCCTTCCTGGAGCTGTGGCAGGAGTTCGAGCGCGGCGAGTCCCCCGAGGCCCGCTTCGCCAACGCGGTGGACCGCGCCATGCCCGTCCTCCTCAACCTCGCCAACGAGGGCCAGAGCTGGCGCGAGAACGGCATCAGCCACGCCCGCGTGGTGGGGCGTATCGCCGCCCCCATCCAGGAAGGTTGCCCCGCCCTGTGGACCTACCTCGAGGGCAAGCTCGACGAGGCCCGCGCGAAGGGCTGGTTCGGCGCCTGAACCGGCGCCGGCACGTGGCCGGCCCGGACGACGTAGTCCCCGAACCCTTCTTCCGGCCGCCGCTCGGTCGCGTAGGCCGCGAAGAGTGGATCCAGCGCCGCGAGGATGGCGGCCTCGTCGATGTTCTCTCGATAGAGGCGGTTGAGTCGCTGGCCTCGCGCATCTCCGCCGAGGTGCAGGTTGTAGCGACCCGGCGCCTTGCCCACGAGGCCGATCTCCGCGAGGTACGGCCGCGCGCAACCATTCGGGCAACCCGTGATGCGCAGCAGGATGTTGGCGTCCTGGAGTCCATGCGCCAGCAGCCGTGCCTCCACGCGCTCGACGAAGGAGGGCAGGTAGCGCTCGGCCTCGGCCATCGCCAGGCCACAGGTCGGGAGCGCCACGCAGGCCAGCGCGTGGCGCCGCAGCGGACTGGCCGTCCGGAAGCTCTCCAGTCCATGGGCCCGCACCAGGGCGTCGACCGCGTCGCGTGTCTCGGGTGCGATGCCGGCGATGACCAGGTTCTGATTGGGCGTCAGCCGGAAGTCACCCGTGTGGATGCGGGCAATCTCGCGCAGCGCGGTGAGGTGCGTGGCGCCGGGCTGGTCCGCGACCCGTCCACTGTCCAGGTGCAACGTCAGGTGCCAGCGTCCGTCATGTCCCTCCTTCCAGCCGAAGCGGTCTCCGTTGTGCTCGAAGACGAACGGGCGCACCGGCTCCAGCGCGAAGCCGAGCCGCCGCTCCAACTCCTCGACGAACCACGCCACGCCCCGGTCCTCCAGCACGTACTTCAACCGCGCCCGCTTGCGATTCGTCCGGTCGCCGTGGTCGCGGTGGATCTTCAGCACCTCCTCCGCCACCGCGAGCATCCGCTCCGGCGCCACGAAGCCGATGACATCCGCCAGCCGGGGGAAGGTGTTGGTGTCGCCGTGTGTCGCCCCCATGCCGCCACCCACCGCGACGTCGAAGCCACGCAAGGCGCCGTCCTCGATGATGGCGACGAAGCCCAGGTCCTGGGCGAACAGGTCGACGTCGTTTTCAGGAGGTACCGCCACCGCGGCCTTGAACTTCCGGGGGAGGTACGTGGGGCCATACAGCGGCTCCTCCTCGCCCCCGCCGACCTTCTCCTCGTCGAGCCACAGCTCGTAGTACGCGCGGGTCCTCGGCAGCAGGTGTTCGGACAGGCGGACCGCCCAGTCATACACCGTCGCGTGGACGCGCGAGTCCACGGGGTTGGGATTGCACAACACGTTGCGGTTGACGTCGCCACAGGCGGCCAACGTGTCGATGAGCGTGGCGTTGATGCGTGCGATCGTCGGCTTGAGGTCGCCCTTGAGGATGCCGTGGAGCTGGAACGCCTGCCGCGTGGTGATTCGCAGCGTGCCGTTGGCGTGGGTGCGCGCGAGCCCGTCCAGGGTGAGCCACTGGGCCGGCGTGCAGACGCCACCCGGGAGGCGGGTGCGGAGCATGAAGCTGTAGTCCGGCTCCAGCTTCTGTTGGCGGCGCTCCTCGCGCAGGTCCCGGTCGTCCTGCTGGTAGCTGCCGTGGAACTTGATGAGGCTGGTGTCCGAGGACGCGAGTGCGCCGGTCACCGGGTCCGCGAGGCTTTCGGCCAGGGTTCCTCGCAGGAGCCGGCTCTGCGCCTTGATGTGCTCCACCTCGGTGAGGGGCTTGGGCTGGGTGCTCATGTCAGTGCTCTCGTTCGACAAGGATTCAGTAGACGTCCCGCAGGTATCGGCGCTCGTCCCGCAGCGCCTTCAGCCAGTCCTCGGCGGCCTCGCGACTCCGGTCTCCATGAGTGGCGACGATGTCCACCAGCGCCGCGTGGACGTCGGGGGCCATGCGCTTCGCGTCTCCGCACACGTAGAGCGAGGCGCCGCCGTCCAGCCACGCGAACACGTCGCGCCCCGCCTCGCGCAGCCGCTGCTGCACGTAGACCTTCTCGGCGGTGTCCCGGGAGAAGGCCAGGGAGAGCCGATGGAGCGTCTTCTTCTTGAGCGCCTCCTGCCACTCCGACTGATAGAGGAACTGGCTCCGGAAGTGCTGCTCCCCGAAGAAGAGCCAGTTGCGCCCGCGAGCCCCCGTCTCGGCCCGTTCCTGCACGAAGGCCCGGAAGGGGGCCACTCCCGTTCCCGGGCCGATCATCAGCACGTCGCGGTCCCCGTCCTCTGGAAGGCGGAACCGCTCGTTGGCCTCCACGAAGACACGCACCGTTTCGGCCTCCGCCACGCGCGTGGCGAGGTGGGAGGAGGCGGCGCCGAAGTGGCGCGTCCCGAACGCCTGATAGTCCACGACCGCGACGGTGAGATGTGCTTCCTCCCCCACGCGCTTCGGACTGGAGGCAATCGAATACAGCCGAGGCGTCTGCTTGCGCAGGGCCAGCACCAGCTCCCGTGCATCCCAGCGCGCCCGGTGCTCGCGCAGCACGTCGATGACCTGATGGCTCTCGAGCAGCGCGCGGAACGCCTCCGCAGCGCCAGGGGCGAGCACCGCCTGGAGCGCGGAGCTCGAGGCGAGCGCGGCATGTCGCTCCAGGAAGGGTCGGCTCAGCCGCGTCAACTCCAACTCGTCGGAGAGCCACCGGGCCAGCGGCAGCGTCTTCCCGTCGCGCGTGACGGCTTCGTCGCCGCTGAGCTGCTGGAGCGACAGCACCGCGTCCACCAGCTCCGGTGGGTTCGGCGCCCAGACGCCCAGGGCATCGCCAGGCAGGTACTCCAGGCCCGAGCCCGCGAGCGAGAGCTCCACGTGTCGGACGTCCTTGAGCGCGCCTCGACCGGTGATGCGCTGGTTGACCAGCACCTCCGCGGTGAACGGGGACTCCTTGCCCACGGACGGCACCGTGCTGGTCGTGCCTCGCAACGGCACGACGGTGGCGACGGACGGCGTCTCCCGCTCGAGGACCTCACGCGTCTTCGCGAGCGCCTGGTCGAGCCAGCCCGCGGCGACCGGCTCGAAGTCGAGGTCGCAGTCCGCCCGCTCCAGCAGCCGCGTCGCCCCCAGTTCCGTCAACCGCGTATCCAGCACGCGGCCCACCTCGCAGAACTTCGGGTAGCTCGAATCACCCAGTCCCAGGACGGCGTACCGCAGGCGCTCGAGCCTCGGCGCGCGCTTGCCCAGGAGGTGCTCGCAGAAGCCCCGGGCGTCGTCGGGCGGGTCTCCGTCTCCCTGGGTGCTGATGACCAACACGAGCAACTGCTCCTTGGCCAGGTCCTTCACGGGGTACTCGCTGGCCCGAATCAGCCTCACGGGGAGCCCCGTGCTCTCGACCTGCCGCTTCAGGCGCTCGGCGAGCAACCGGCTGTTCCCCGTCTGCGTGCCGTAGACGATGGTGAGCGGGGACGCCGTCGCGGCGGAAGGCGTCGCGACGGGGGCTTGGGGCTGGAGCGCAGCGGGTGTCCCCGCGCGCGCGGCGAGCCCCGCGCTATAGCCGCTCACCCAGTGCAGCGAGGCGGCGTCCAGTCCGTCGAGGAGTTTCAGCAACTGGGCCCCACGCTCCTCGCCCAGCAGCGCGGTGATGAAGGCCGGCGTCGACCGGGCGGCCCCTCCGGAGGGCGTGGCGCTCATGAGTTGCTCCCGTGCAGGACGCCGATGCGCTCCACCCAGCGCTCCAACGACTCGCCCTCGTCGAGCTCGAGCCAACTGGTCCCCGCGTCACGCGCCTCTTCCCGGAGCGCGCGTCGGACCTGCGGCGCGTCCGCTCGCACCAACGCGAACAGTCCCGCTCGTGCCAGGGCCAGCGCGACCTCCACGTCGCCGCTGGTCGTGGCCACATGGCGCCCCAGGTCGAACAGCCTGCGCTCCAGGGTGACCGACTGGCTCGCGGCCCCGGTGCCCGCCGGCAGCAGGACGATGGCGCCGTGCTGACCGAGCCGCGCGCGTCGCTCCGCGGTCGTCACGAGGGATTCGACCCCCTGGCTCGAGGAGGCCTCGGCGGGCCCCAGCACCATGCCCGCGCCCACCGTGTCGTGGGTGAGGGCGTCGATGATGATGAACGCTCCCGTGCTCCGGTTGTCCTGGTACGCGTCGCAAATCAGCGGGCGCCGGCACACCAGCCGCACCTTCCCGATGTCGTTGAGCGACAGCGATTCGGCGGGCTGCTCCGACAGGTCCTCCAGCTCCTTGCGCCACACCACCCGCTCCACCTGCGTCGGGGCGGTGCGCGTGGTCTGCTTCACGAGGTAGCGACGCGTGACGTCCAACGGCTGCTCGGAGAACCACACGACCATCGCGTCGAGGTGCTGGAGCGCCAGCGGCGGATGCGCCACATGGGCCAGCACGTCGCCCCGGCTCGCGTCCACCTCATCCGCCAGCCGCAGCGTGACGGACATGGAGGCGGAGGCCTCCGTCAACGGGCCATCGAAGGTGTCGATGGCCTCCACCCGCGTGCGGCGCCCGGAGGGCAGCACCTGGATTTCATCGCCGACGCGCACCGTCCCGGAGGCGACCTGTCCGGCGAGGCCCCGGTAGTCCTGGTGGGGCCGGAGCACGTACTGGACGGGGAGTCGGAACGGGGCGCCGTCGCGCCGCCGCTGATGGGGGAGCGACTCGAGCCACCCGAGGAGCGTGCCTCCCTCGTGCCAGGGCGTGCGCGCGCTGGGCCGGGTGATGTTGTCGCCCCGGCTGGCGCTCACGGGGAACAGGCGGACCCCCTCGAACCCGAGCGTGAGGGCGAAGTCCACCAGCTCCGCGCCGATGCGCTCGAAGGTGGCGCGGTCGAAGTCGACCAGGTCCATCTTGTTCACCGCCACCGCGAGGTAGGGGATGCCCAGCAGCGAGGCGATGTACGCGTGCCGCCGGGTCTGCGGCAGCACCCCCAGGCGCGCGTCGACGAGGATGACCGCCGCGTCCGCCGTGGAGGCGCCGGTGGCCATGTTGCGCGTGTATTGGATGTGTCCGGGGGTGTCCGCGATGATGACCTTGCGGCGGGGCGTGGACAGGTACCGGTAGGCGACGTCGATGGTGATGCCCTGCTCGCGCTCGGCGCGCAGGCCGTCGGTGAAGAGCGAGAAGTCCAGCTCCTCCGGCTCGGCGCCCGCGGCGGCCTTGAGCCCCTGCGCGAGCAGCTCCGGCGGCACCTCCGTGCGCGTGGCGGCCCGCTTGGCGCTGGCGCGGCGCACGGCGGCGATCTGGTCCTCGAAGAGGCCATCGCACTCATAGAGAAGGCGGCCGATGAGCGTGGACTTCCCGTCGTCGACGGAGCCGACGACGACCAGCCGCAACAGCTCGCGGCGCGAGTGCTCGTCGAGGAGCTGCTGGACGTCGAGCGGGGGCGGGGACTGGAGTGCGGTGTCCATCAGAAGTACCCCTCGCGCTTCTTCAGCTCCATGGAGCCTTCCTCGTCGTGGTCGATGAGGCGGCCCTGCCGCTCGGACTGCCGGGCGTGGACCATCTCGTGGATGATGGCCTCCACCGTGGTGGCGGAGGATTCGATGGCGCCGCTGAGCGGGTAGCACCCCAGCGTGCGGAAGCGCACCCGGCGCGGCGTGGGCCGCTCCCCCGGACGCAGGCGCATGCGTTCGTCATCCACCATCAGCAGCGTGCCGTTGCGGTCGATGACCGGACGCTCCGCCGCGAAGTAGAGCGGCACCACGGGGATGCGCTCGCGCAGGATGTAGTGCCACACGTCCAGCTCGGTCCAGTTGGAGAGCGGGAAGACGCGCATGCTCTCGCCCGCGTCCACGCGGCCGTTGAAGAGGTTCCACAGCTCGGGCCGTTGCCGCCTCGGGTCCCACTGGCCGTGCCGGTCCCGGAAGGAGAACACGCGCTCCTTGGCGCGCGACTTCTCCTCGTCCCGCCGCGCTCCGCCGAAGGCCGCGTCGAAGCCATGCAGCGCGAGCGCCTCCAGCAGCGCCTGCGTCTTCAGCGCGTGCGTGTATTTCTGGCTGCCATGGTCGAAGGGGTTGATGCCTTCGGAGAGCGCCCGCCGGTTCTGGTGCACGAGCAGCCGGAACCCGTGCTTCGCCACGAAGGCGTCCCGGAAGGCATACATGTCCCGGAACTTCCACGTCGTGTCCACATGGAGCAGCGGGAAGGGCAGGGGGGCCGGGTGGAAGGCCTTGCGCGCCAGGTGCAGCAGGACCTGTGAGTCCTTGCCGATGCTGTAGAGCATCACCGGGTTGGCGAACTCGGCCACCGTCTCGCGCAGGATGTGGATGCTCTCGGCCTCCAGCTCCGCGAGGTGCGGGGCGTGTGCCTGGACGACGTCACTCATGGCCCACCTCCGCGACGCGGACGGGAGCGCGCGCCCCCTCCATCGTTCCTCCCTTCGCCGCGAGCGACGGCAGCCTCGCCCGCAGCGACACCACCTCTCCGATGACGAGCAGCGAGGGCGTGCCGACAGCGGACCGCTGGGCCCGCGTGGCGATGTCGCCCAGCGTCCCCTCCACCACGCGCTGGTGCTCCCAGGTGCCCGCCTCCACCACCGCCGCGGGCGTCGAGGCCGCGCGGCCCGCGTCGATGAGCGCCTGGGTGGCCTCCTCCAGCCGACGGCCCGCCATGAACAGCACCAGCGTCTGGGCGCGCGCGAGGAACGACCAGTCGGGAGCGCCGTCCGCGCGGAACGCGGTGGCGAACGTCACCTCGCTGGCGACGTCGCGGTGGGTGACCGGGATGGCCGCCGAGGCCGGCACGGCGATGCCCGCGGACACCCCGGGCACCACCTCGTAGTCGATTCCCGCCGCCTCCAACGCGAGCGCCTCCTCCGCGCCCCGGCCGAAGACGAACGGGTCGCCGCCCTTGAGCCGCACCACCTGGCGCCCCAGGCGGGCCTGGGCGATGAGCACGGTGTGGATGTCCTCCTGGCGCACGGACTCGCCGCCGCCCTCCTTGCCCACGTAGATGAGGCGCGCGCGGGGCCTCGCGTGCTCCAGGACCCCGGGGTGGATGAGCCGGTCGTGGACGACCGTGTCCGCCTGTCTCAACAGCAGCGCCGCGCGCAGCGTGAGCAGCTCCGGATCTCCCGGCCCCGCTCCCACCAGGTACACGCGACCCCTCGACGACTCCTTCATGTGGGCTCTCCCGACGACTTCCAGTGCTTCAATTCCGTGCGCAGCCGCGCCGTGGCGGCCGCGCGCTCTCCGCGCGCCAACAGCGCGCCGATGTCTCCGTCCACCAGTCGCTTGAGCAGCCGCTGACGCTCCGCTCCCCGGGGCAGGTGCCGACGCAGCCAGCCGCTCAGGCGCGCCAGCCAGACGTGATGGGGCTCCACGTGCCGGGCCAGCTCGCGGCGCAGGTGACGCGCGAGCGCGGGCGCCAGCCCCGCGGTGGACACGGCGACGGTGATGGGCCCACGCCGCTCCACCGAGGGCAGCGTGAAGTCACACAGCGCCGGCTCGTCCGCGACGTTCACCCAGAGCCCCAGGGCCCGGGCCTCGTCCGCCACCTCGAGGCCCACCCGCGGTTCGTCCGTCGCGACCAGCACCAGCGCATGGCCCCGCGCATCGCCCGGCGCGTAGACGCGGGGCTCCCACTCCAGGCGGCCCGTGGCCGCGAGCGCGCGCAGCGCCGCCGTGACCTCCGGGGCGATGAGGTGGACCCTCGCGCCCGCGTCGACCAGCGCCAGCGCGCGGCCCTCCGCGACGTTGCCGCCACCCACCAGCAGGACCCGGCGTCCCGCGAGTCGCAGGCACACCGGGTAGTCAGGAACATGGGACCCCATGGCGCGTGTCAGCGGACCGGGTGCAGGCCGCATTCGGTGTGCTCGCGCGACTCCCACCACCAGCGCCCGGCGCGCTCGTCCTCGTAGGGCTTCACCGCGCGCGTGCAGGGGGCGCAGCCGATGGAGGGGTAGCCGCGGTCGTGCAGCGCGTTGTAGGGCACGGCGTTCACCCGGACGTGCTCCCAGACCTGCTGACGCGTCCACGCGGCCAGCGGGTTGAGCTTGAGCAGGCCCCCGTGCTCGCGGTCGTGCTCCACGGTGGCGACCGCCGCGCGGTTCTGGGACTGCTCGCGTCGCAGCCCCGTCACCCACGCGTCGCGGCCGTGCAGCGCGCGCCGCAGCGGCTCCACCTTGCGGATGGCGCAACACTCCTTGCGCGCCTCCAGGCTGCGTCGAAACGAGAAGTAGCCCTGGGTCGACTCCAGCGCCTCGACGCGCGCCCGCTCCGGGAAGTAGGTCTCCACGGTGACGCCGTAGCGGTTGCGGACGACCTCGATGAGCTCGTACGTCTCCGGTGGCAGGCGCCCGGTGTCGAGCGTGAAGACGCGCATGCTCGGCGCGTGCCTGCGCGCCAGGTCGATGAGGACCATGTCCTCCACGCCGAAGCTGGCGGCGATGGCGGCGCGCGCGCCCAGCCGTTGCTCGACCCACGCGAGCAGCTCCTCGGCGGGCGCGTCCCGCAGCGCGAGGGCCTCGGCGACGAGCGCCTCGGAGGGGGCCCCTGCTTCGGGGGTGGGAGATGGAACTGGCGGGGACATGCGGGGCTCCAGGGGGAAAACGAGAACGGCCCGCGCCTCTTTCGAGGGCGGGCCGCGCGAGCAGGGAAGGTCGGGGAGGAGACTGCTAGTCGCTCCGCGATGCTCGGCACCCGCCAGGCGGCGGACACACGGGACACGCACACGACAGACAGCACCCGAGGGCGTGCGTCCGCGCCTCACCGCCGTGCCGCGCACCCGTCCACGACGCGCCCGGAGCCGGGCTCGGCATCAGTGGGAACGAGGACGGGGCGACGGCAGGGGACATGGAGGACGGGGCGGCGGAAGGACGGAACGCGGGAAGACCAGCACCTCGGGAGGAGGGAGGGCCGGCGGAGAGGCGCGAGGACTCAGGGAGATTCCGGCGCGCGCTTCAACAGCCCAGGCCCATGGGGGCACGACAGGCACACGCCCGACAGCGGCAGCGGAGCAGCGCGGCGGTCGGGGTGGAAGGCGTCGTCACGGAACGCAAGGTACCGGTGGAGACCTCCAGCCGTCAACCCGACCCCCTCGGACGAGCACGTGGGGAATCCCACCTCGACGCAGCCCGGACCTGGACGGGGCCCTCGCGATGCACGCTCCCCGACATGGGGTCGGGCGGCGTGTGCGCGGGAGTGGACGGCGCGCGGACCTGGAGGGAGAGGGCGGGGAAGGGAGCCCTCGTTGCCGGGCGCGGGGCGGACACCACCTTTGCCTCCAGGACTCGTTCCACGAACCGAGAGGAGCCCACTCATGGCGCAGACCGGCAAGGACGTCGATACGCTCAACTCCTTCCTCCGGGGGGAGATCTCCGCCGTGGAGACGTACCGGATGGCGATGCCCCACGTCTCCGACGACGTGCGGCGGCGGACCCTGGAGGAGTGTCAGCGGGACCACGAGCGGCGTGTCGAGGCGCTGCGCGAGCGAATCCGGCAGCTCGATGGCGAACCGGCCCATGGCTCTGGTGTCTGGGGAACGTTCTCCAAGCTGGTCCAAGGGGGCGCGGACGTGCTGGGGGAGAACGCCGCCATCTCCGCGCTGGAGGAGGGCGAGGACCACGGCCTCCATGACTACGAGCGCGACGCGGACAAGGTGCACGGAGACCTGCGACGCTTCGTGCGCATGGAGCTGCTGCCCGCGCAGAAGAGCACCCACAAGAAGCTCAGCCACCTGAAACACACGCTTCACTGAGCGCGTGGGCCACTTCCGCATTCCGCTGAGGGCCTCATCTTCCAGTCCCGCCCACATCGTCTGGTCGAGGAGCGGCCCGTCGGCCCTGTGTCCGGGGCCAAACTCCGCGTCCAGACGGTGTGGAGCCTGGAGGTTGGTGGGACGGCGTGCAATAACCGGCAGTCCGCCGACGAGGCTGGAGGAGATGCATGTGGCTGGACGACAGCTCATCGGATCGCGACCAGGGCTCCGGTGAGGGCTCGCGCCCGGAGGAGCGGGTGACACGGACCGAGGCGACACCGTCGGGCAGCGACTCCGAACAGTCGCCCGCAGCGCTCAAGGAGGGCAGCCACGCGGGGGCGCTGAGCGCCAGTTGCGAGGCGCTGTTCCGGGCCACCGAGCAGGTGCTGCCGTGGGCGTGGAAGCTGTTGCAACTGGCCAAGGGCCCGGGGGCGCTGAGTGGCGCGGCGCGCGCCGCGTCGCTGGAGTTCCTGGACCGGATTCCTCCGCACGTGCGCCGGGGTGTCAGCGAGCTGCAGGCGTTCAGCAACCTGTGGCAGGCCGTCTGCACGCGGCTGGGGCGTCCGGTGGCGCGCTCCACGGAGGAGCTGCAGCGCGAGCTGAACGAGGACCTCCAGTTGCTGCTGCGTGGCGCCCAGGCGCGGTTGGGCACCACGGCGGCGCTCGAGCAGGGCCTGCTGCTGCACCTGGGGCGGCTGCGCGAGTCCCGCGGCACGGAGCCCGGCGCGGCGCTGGAGCTGCGCGCGGCGCTGGACGCCTTCACGCACGCGGTGACGGAGGTGATGGCCGCGGCCAGCGCGTACCGCCGCGCGTGGGAGTCCGCCGAGGCGGAGCTGTCCGAGTCCGCCGCGTGGCTGGGCGCGGGCGACCCGGGCTTCTGCGCGTGGCTGGCGGAGCACCTCTCCGCGTCCGTGCCCGCGTGGCGCGAGGCGCACGCCTCCAGCCGGCTGCTCCAGGAGCTGGGCGCGCTCTCCAGCCCCCGGTAGCGCGCTCCCGTCCTCAGGGCTCCACGAGGATGCGCTGGCGGTGCAGCTCCAGGAGGATGTCCTCGGAGAGGTCCGCCTGCTTGTGCTCGCGCAGGTGCTGGCGCACCGCCTCCACCGGCACGCGGCCGGTGAACTCCACCAGCAGGCCGTAGGCCTCGCCCGGCAGGGCCACGGCGTCGAAGTCGCTGTACGCGCCCAGGGCGACGGAGCCATCCGGGAGCCACTGCACCGTGGCGTCCGGGTTGAACTTGAGGGTGCGTGGGAGGGTGGGGGAGACGGCCGTCTCGAACAGCTTCTCGACGGTGCGCTGCTCGATGACGCCATCCAGCCCGAGCAGCTTCTCCAGCCCCTCCGCGGGCAGCTCGCGCACCAGTCGGTAGCAGGCGCGGAAGTAGTCCAGCTCCTTGCCCTCGTGCTCCTTCCACAGGGCCGCGTACGTCCGGGGGGGCGGGGGTGCGTCGTCGAGGTCCTCCACCTCGAGCGGGGCGGGCTGGAGCTCCGGGCGGTCCTTGCCGGAGAGGATGTAGTCAGGCAGCAGCTGGAGCGCGGTCCAGCGCGACAGTTGGATCTCCGCCAGCGTCAGGTACGTCTTCAACGACATGTAGAAGCGGCGCCCGTCCGCGCCCGCCACGTACTTGCAGAAGAAGGTGGAGCAGACGGCCTCGCGGTAGGGCCAGATGGTGCAGCCGCCCGTCTTCTCCGCGTAGTACGGGCAGCGCAGGGACGCGGCGCGGCCGAAGAACTGGTGTCCGTTCTTGTAGAGGAAGTTGAACTTCGCCGGGGGCTTCACCCACTGGGGCGTCACGCCGACGCGGCCCTGGATGCGCGCCTCCATGCGGCGGCGCCCCTCGGCCAGCTCCGGTCGGTCATCCGACAGGAGCGCGCCGACGAGGTAGTTGGGCAGGCGCGGGAAGTAGGTGCAGCACTTGGTGTCGGCGCGGAAGAAGCGGCTGACGCCATCCACCGCGTCGACGGCGCCGGTGGCGGAGTCGCGGCACATGGCGCAGTGGGAGCAGGTGGCCTTGGTCTCCTCGGGCACGTCCTGTCGGTAGAAGGCGGGGAGCAGGTCCCGATACAGCGCGGGCAGGGTGTCGATGAGACGAGGCATGCGGCGTTCCTGATGGAAGGGGCGCGCTCAACGCGCCGACGGGTCGTACCATTCCAACCGGTACGTGCAGGATTCGGGGTCGTGGCGGGTCCGGGTGATGGTCAGCCCCCGCACGCCGATGCGGTGCAGCCCCTCCTCCAGCACGCCCTCCACGAAGCCCTCGGTGGCCTCCGGCTCGTTGAACCAGAGCTCGGCGGTGGTGGGGGTGACGACGGTGACGCGTGTCTCCGTGAAGTTGTTGCCGCTGCGGAAGTTGTGCGTCATGCGGCCCAGCGAGCGCATGGGGCCCAGCACCCGCGCGAGCGTGAGCACGGCGGCGCCCATGACCGTCTGGGCGTAGCCTTCGATCATCCGCCGCGCCAACTGCCTCCGTGCGTCCTCCAGGGGACGGTCCGGGTAGAGCGTGCGCCCTACTTCGTCCAGGCAGGCCACCCACACCGTGTGCGGATACGCGGCCTGGAGCGGCCCATCCAGGTCCATCCCGAGCGTCCTCAACTGGGAGCGCAGCTCGTAGGACAGGTCCCTGTCGAGCGTCTTCAGGTAGAGGCTGTCGACGGTGTTGCCGAAGATGACGCGCTCCTGGCTCATGCGCTCGTGTCCCCGATGAGACCGGGGGACCCACCCCCCAGCGGCGGCGCATTCTCCACGGAGCCGACGTCCGGAGGCCAGTCCTCTCGACGTGCCCTGGGGGGTGGGGCGCCTCGCGCGAGCACGCGTCCGGGATGTCGACATCACCACGCGTGCTCGCGCCGCGATGCAGGCTCATCCACGATGCATGGATGCGACATGTGGCCATGGCCGCCAGGAGGCACCTCGGCGCGCGGGCGCGGCTGTGATTGGAGACGGGCACCTGGGGCCAAGGCGCTGGAGGCGTGGGCCGGTCGTGGAACCGGACACCTCGCCGTGGCGCGGTGCTCCAGCGGCATGCGTCGCGTGCGCGTGCATTTGTTGCGTGCGCTTGATGGCGGAGGGCGCGCGGCCCCAGCCGTTGAGGGTGGAAGTCTCTGACCACGTTGCGCCGAGGCGCGCTGGAGCGACGTGAGCCTCGCTGCGCGTGCGTCGTGGTGAGACTCCGCGCCGCAATCCACGAGGTTCACCTGGACGCCAGGTGGGAGGGCGTGAAGGCATGAGTCGCTCATCACCCGTGGGCGCGCTTCTCGTCAGAGAGCCTCACCGCGAGAGGAGAGTGTCCGCTAGAATGCACGGCCGATGCGGTGGGTCATCCCAACGGCGGGCTTGCGCGGGACACGTGCCATGGACGGTTCCGGTTCCTTCCCTTCGTTCGCTGTGCTCCGCGGTGAGGATGTGCTCACGCGCATCCGTGACGCCGTGTCGCAGAAGTTCCCGCACTTCCTCCCGGTGGCCCGGCTCTCGCTGTCGGCGCTGGTGGGCTTCTGCGACGGTGTGCAGCAGTTGTTCCCCGCGAGCCGTCCGTCGAGCGTCGTGGAGTCGCTGACGACGTGGGAGCGCTTCCTGTCCACGGAGCCTCGCTCGCGACGCATCATGATGACGGTGCAGCCGCTGGGCGTGGACACGGCCGGGGAGGCGTGGGCACCGGCGCTCCTGGCGTGTGTGGCCCGCTGGCACCGGGACAGTCGGGGGCTGCGCTACAACCAGTCCACGGATGTCTGGCTGGCGGGGTTGGAGCGCGAGGGATTGGATCCGCGTCAGCCGGCCACCGACGACGGCGTGCTCACCGTGGCCCTCACGCACGCGAGCGGGGGCTTCGTGGTGGCGCGCCTGCCTCTGGAGGACGCGGCGCTGACGCCAGAGGCGGTGGCGGCGAGCCTGACGGCCGTGGCGCCGTGCTCGCTGTCGGAGGCGCGGCGGGACGGGCTGCATCCCCAGGTGGTGGTGGACGTGGCGGGCCGCGGGGACAGCGCCTGGACGTCACACCTGCTGACGACGAGCGCCTGGCTGGGCGCGCGGGTGGACCCGACGACGGGGTCGCTGGAGCTGGCCTTCGACCACCTGGTGATGGATGGCTCCGCGATGATGGAGCTGTCACGGCGGGTGGCGGCCGCGCTGCCGCGTCGCGCGGACCGCGAGGACGCGGGGGAGTGGCTCACGGGCCCCCAGGACCCCACGCCGCTGTTGCGCGTGGAGCTGCCGGAGCGGATCGACTTCCGCAACCTGGCGTGCGCGACGCTGACGGCCCTGGAGCGCTCGGGCGCGGGCCTGCTGCGCAGCCAGAACCCCACCATGCTGGTGCCGGTGTTGCCGGATTCGCCCGCGCACGTGGAGCGCGCGTGGCGGCGCATCCGCATCGCGGTGGTGCCGGCGCGCACGCGCGACGGGGAGATTTCACCGGAGCAGGTGTCCACCCTCCTGGCGCGCACGCGGGGGGCGGGGGGCGTGCTGGACGACATCTTCTCCACGCTGTACTCGCCGTCGCTGCCGTGGTGGCTCCCGTCGATGACGACGCACGGCTTCGCCTTCACGCCGGGCCTGCGCCAGGTGGCCACGGCGCTGGCGGGCAACGCGCTCCTGTCGAAGATCACCGTCGAGGTGGAGGACGAGGCGGCGCTGGCGGCGCAGACGCCCATCTACTTCAACACCATGCGCCCCCTCCCCGCGGTGGGAGGAGGGGTGGCCCTCTGCGTGACGGAGGTGCTGTGCAGGACGCGCAACGGTGTGCGCAAACGCTTCTTCGCGGCGGTCGCCGGCAGCGGGCCCTTCACGGCGCGCGAGCGACTCGTCGCCTTCCGCGCCGAACTGGCGCCCCAGGTGCTCCGCAGGACCCGTCCCCCTCCCCCGTCGTTGCGGTAACCCTCCGTCCCCCCCGGAGCAGGAGTCCCCCAACATGGTCGCCCCCCCAGACCCTGCACGCATCCTCCCGAGACTGCATCTCAAGTTCCCCTTCTCCCCCGACTATCCGCGCATCTGGCACAAGAACGGCGTGGGTTCGACGCACCTGTGGAACGGCCTCAACATGCTGTTCCCGGAGGGTGAGCGGTTCTTCATCCGCAGCGTCAACCACTACCTCCCCCGCCTGGACGACACCCCCGACCTGCGCGTGCAGGTGAAGGCGTTCTTCGCGCAGGAGGGCAAGCACGCCCACGAGCACCAGGACTACATCGAGTTGCTGAAGTCGCAGGGGTTCGACGTCTCCGGCTTCATGCGCGTGTTCCACCGCATCGTCTGGGACGTCATCCACCGCTACCTCCCGCCCGCGCTGTGTCTGGCCATCACCGCCGCGTTGGAGCACTACACGGCCATCATGGGCTCGGACACGCTGACGCTGGGCGTGTTCGCGGACAGCCACCCCGCCATGCGCGCCCTCATCGAGTGGCACGCGGCGGAGGAAATCGAACACAAGTCCGTGGCGTTCGACGTGCTGCGCAAGGTGGCGCCCGGCTACGGGCTGCGGGTGCTGGGGATGCTCATCGGCGTCGCGGCCCTGTTCGGTTTCTGGTTCCTGGCCACGGTGACGCTGCTGCGCCAGGAGCCCGGGCTGGGCTGGGTGGGGGTGACGCGCGAGCTGCGCCAGGCCCACCGCAAGGACCCGGTGCTCCAGCGCGTGCTGTGGCGGGGCTTGAAGGAGTACCTCCGTCCCTCCTTCCACCCGCTGGATGACGACAACCTCCACGTCGCGCGCGCCTACCTCGCCATGTACGACGCGCCCCAGCCGAAGGCGGAGGCGGCGTAGGGCCTCCGTCGTGGTGTCGCCGGCGGGGGGCCGGCGAGCGGACGCGGGGGCCTCCTTCCCTGAGCGCGCGGGTGCCCGGACGTGGTTTGCTCGCTCCCGTGCTTCGCTTCTCGTCCCTCTTCGTGTTGGTCGTGACGTTGGGCCTGTCGCCTGGCGCGCGGGCGTTCTCCACCGAGGACCACGGTGCGCTGATGCGCGCCGCCATCGACCGGTCGCTCGACGCCGGCGGGCCCCGCGCGCTCGAGGTGTACCGGACGTCCGTGCTGCACGGCGCGACGGCCGAGGACCTCAACCTCCACGTGAAGTGGACGGGCTGGCACCACTACTACCGCCCGGACGGGCCGCTCCCCTCGCTGGTGCGGGAGGGCGCGGACGCCCGCGTGCGCCTGCTCTGGGAGGAGGCGCTGGAGGCGGCGCGCGAGGGGAACCTGCCGCGCGCGTGGGACCGCGTCGGGCACCTCGCCCACCACATCCAGGACGTGGGCTCGCCGCCGCACGTCGTGCCGGTGAGCCACGCCGCGTCGGACGGCTTCGAGGACTGGGGGCTGCGCTACGCGCTGTCGCGGCTCCCCCCGCGCGAGCTGGCGCCGATGTCCGGCGCGGAGGCGCAGCACGCACACGCGAGCGAGACGCTGGAGGCGGTGCGGACCCAATCCCTGACGACGGACGACGGTGTGTCGATTCCCTGGAGCGCCTTCTGGGCGGAGCCCGCCCCGGGTCATCCGGGCGCGTTCGGGGACTACGGCGCGGTGGGCAACGCCTTCGGCCGCGCGGCGGTGGACTGGCGGGGCCAGCGGCATCCCGTGTCCGGCGAGGTCTACGACGCGTTCATGGCGGACCGGGCCGCCGCGGCGGTGGCCTATACGCGCGCCTTCCTCGAGTGGGCCGCGGGGCAGTTCGAGGCGGTCGCCGCGCCCGGCTCCGTCGCGCCTCCCGCGCGGCCCTATCGTCCGGCCCCGGAGTTGTCGGTGCAGGGAATCGGCGGGCTGAGCCGGGACTCCGTGGGCAGCTCGTACATGGTGGGCGTGCGTGCGTCGATGCCCCTGCCGCACGCGCTGGGCCTGTCGCTGGACTGGATGAAGGACGCGAGCGGCGGGCTTGCTCCCCGGCCGGAGTCGTCCACGTCGCTGTCGCTGCTGTCGCCGCCGCTGTGGACCTGGCGGCCGGGGCCGAAGCTGGCCCTGGACATGCGGGCCGTCGCGGGCGTGGGGCTGTATTCGTGGAGCAGTGGCTCACGCCTGGGGGTTCCGGCGGGGCTGCGGGTCCACGCGCTGCTGAACGCGCCGCTCATCGCGAGCCTCGACGTGCGCTACCTGGGACTGAATCCACCGACGGGGCCATGGCGCCATGGGGTCGCGTGGACGCTGGGGCTCGGCATGGCGTGGGGCGACTCCTGAGCGGACGCGGTGGGCGGCTCGGGAATGGGCGGCGGTGACGCGCGTTGTGGCGCACGTCCCCCCGTGTGCACCGCAGCCCCAGAGGCCGTGTCGCCATGTCCACTTCCCGCAGGAAGTTCCTCCAGTACTTCGCCGCGGGCGCGTCGTTGCTCGCGCTGCGTCCCGTCGTCCACGCCGCGTCCGGCGGCAAGGCCGCTTCGCCTCGGAAGGGGCCGAAGAAGCGCATCCTCATCCTCGGAGGCACCGGCTTCCTGGGGCCCGCGGTGGTGGAGGCGGCGCGGGCGCGGGGCCACGTGCTGACGCTCTTCAACCGGGGGAAGACGCGCCCGGAGCTGTTCCCCGACGTGGAGAAGCTGCGAGGAGACCGGGACCCCGACAAGGACGAGGGGCTCCAGGCGCTGCGCAACCGCAAGTGGGACGCGGTGGTGGACACGTCCGGCTACTACCCGCGCCTCGTCCGCGCGTCGGCGGCGCTGCTCGCGCCGAGCGTGAAGCAGTACCTGTTCATCTCCAGCGTCTCCGCGTACGCCAGCGACAAGACGCCCCACGAGGACGAGTCCGGCCCCACGGCGACGCTGGCGGACCCGACCGTGGAGGAGATGGGCAAGGACTACGAGTTCTACGGCGGGCTCAAGCGCGCGTGCGAGGAGGCCGCGGAGGCGGCGATGCCGGGGCGCGTGGCCAACATCCGCCCGGGCTACATCGTCGGGCCGGATGACCGCTCCGACCGCTTCACCTACTGGCCGGTGCGCTTCGACCGGGGAGGGGAGATGCTCGCGCCCGGCACTCCGGAGGACCCGCTGCAGATCATCGACGTGCGGGACCTGGCCGAATGGCTGGTGCTGCTCATCGAGGGCCACGTCACCGGCGTCTTCAACGCGGTGGGGCCGGGGCCGGCGTGGACGATGGGCGCGATGCTCGACACGTGCCGGAAGGTGTCGGGCAAGGACACGAAGGTGACGTGGGTGCCCGCGGCCTTCCTCGAGAAGAATGGCGAGACGGGCGATGTGCGGCTGCCCATCTACATGCCGCCCGCCGGCGCGAGCGCGGGGACCCACCTGCGCGCCAACGCGAAGGCGGTGAAGGCGGGCCTGCGCTTCCGTCCCGTCGACGTCACCGTCCGAGACACGCTGGCGTGGTTCAAGGGCCTGCCCGAGGACCGCAGGGCCAGGCCGCGTGCGGGCCTGCCTCCGGAGCGCGAGGCGGAGCTGCTGGCGCTGTGGGCGAAGGCCCGGGAGTCGACTCCGGCCGCCGCGCCCGCCGCCGCCGGCAAGGGCGGGTAGCGCGGCCCCGGGGGCTTCTCGGAGACATGAGCCCGTGTGAGCGGTTCGTGACACGGCGACCCGGCGGACCGTGCGGGTTGCCGTGTTTCCCTGCCTCTCGTGGGAGGTCGTGCAGGCTCTGACGTGTGGGTGACTCCCACCGTGCCCCCTGTCCGTCCGGACAGCGAGCGGCCCGGCGCGAAGTCTGTCCCCGCCCGCGAGAGACACGGTGATAAGGACGCCCCGGCTGTTACCCAGGGCCACACCCCCCTATCCCATGTCCAGCATGCACATCCTGCGCGGCGCTCCCGCCCTCTCTGAGTTCCGGCTCGCCAAGCTGCTCGCCCGGTGTCGCGAGCAGGTGCCCTCCGTGTCGTCCGTCTACGCGGAGTTCGTCCACTTCCTCGACGCCTCGGCGGCCCTGTCGTCCGACGAGCAGGCGAAGCTCGACCGTCTGCTGGAGTACGGCCCGCGCGAGGTGGTGCGCGAGTGCTCCGGCAGCCTGCTGCTGGTGGTGCCCCGCGCGGGCACCATCTCCCCCTGGTCCTCGAAGGCGACGGACATCGCCCGCAACTGCGGCCTGGGCGACCAGGTGCGCCGGCTGGAGCGGGGCACCGCGTACTTCGTGGCCGGTCCCCAGGGCCGCGCGCTCACGGCGGCGGAGGCCGAGTCCCTGGCGTCCGTGCTCCACGACCGGATGACGCAGATGGTGCTCGGCCGGATGGAGGACGCCGCCGTCCTCTTCGCCGAGCACTCGCCGCGCAAGCTCACCACGGTGGACGTGCTGGGCGGAGGCCGCGCCGCGCTGGCGGCGGCCAACGGCGCGCTGGGCCTGGCGCTCGCGGACGACGAGATCGACTACCTGGTGGCCCGCTTCACCGAGCTGAAGCGCAACCCCACGGACGTCGAGTTGATGATGTTCGCGCAGGCCAACAGCGAGCACTGCCGGCACAAGATCTTCAACGCGAGCTGGACGCTGGACGGAAAGCCGCAGGAGCGCTCGCTCTTCCAGGCCATCAAGAACACCTACGCCCGCAACAAGGAGGGCGTGTTGTCCGCGTACAAGGACAACGCGGCGGTCATCGAGGGCTACGAGACGGACCGCTTCTTCCCGGACGCGGACACGGGCGAGTGGGGGACGGTGCGTGAGCCGGCCCACATCATGGTGAAGGTGGAGACGCACAACCATCCCACCGCCATCTCCCCGTATCCGGGCGCGGCCACGGGCGCGGGCGGCGAGATTCGCGACGAGGGCGCCACCGGCCGGGGCGCGAAGCCCAAGGCGGGCCTGACGGGCTTCACCGTCAGCCACCTGCGCATCCCCGGCTACGAGCGTCCGTGGGAGCAGCCCTACGGCAAGCCGGACCGCATCGTCTCCGCGCTCGACATCATGGTCGACGGCCCCCTGGGCGGCGCGGCCTTCAACAACGAGTTCGGCCGGCCCAACCTCGCCGGCTACTTCCGCAGCTACGAGGCGCAGGTGTCCACGCCGGACGGCGTGGAGGTGCGTGGCTACCACAAGCCCATCATGATCGCCGGAGGCCTGGGCAACATCCGGGCGGGCCACGTGCAAAAGGGGCGGCTGCGTCCGGGGGACAAGCTCATCGTCCTGGGCGGCCCGGCGATGCTCATCGGCCTGGGCGGCGGCGCGGCCTCCTCCATGGCGCAGGGCGCGAGCGCGGCGGACCTCGACTTCGCCTCCGTGCAGCGTGACAACGCGGAGATGGAGCGACGCTGCCAGCAGGTCATCGACCTGTGCTGCGCGCTGGGCGACCAGAACCCGCTCCGCTCCATCCACGACGTGGGCGCCGGCGGCCTGTCCAACGCGCTGCCGGAGCTGGCGCACGACAACGACCTGGGCGGCCAACTGGAGCTGCGCGCGGTCCCCAACGCCGAGCCGGGCATGTCCCCGGTGGAGATCTGGTGCAACGAGGCCCAGGAGCGCTACGTGCTGGGCGTGGCGCCCGAGGACCTCGCGCGCTTCGCCGCCTTCTGCGAGCGCGAGCGCGCGCCCTTCGCGGTGCTGGGCGAGGCCACCGAGGCGCAGGTGTTGAAGCTGTCGGACTCGCGGCTGGGCGAGGCGCCCATCGACCTGCCCATGGACGTGCTGTTCGGCAAGCCGCCGCGCATGCACCGCGACGCGAAGTCGCGTCCGCTGTCGCCCGCGCCGCTGTCGCTGCCCGCCGACGTCCCGGCGTTGGCCGAGCGCGTGCTCAGCCACCCGACGGTGGCGGACAAGTCCTTCCTCATCACCATCGGTGACCGCTCCGTGTCCGGCATGGTGGCGCGCGACCAGATGGTGGGCCCGTGGCAGGTGCCCGTCGCGGACTGCGCGGTGACGCTGTCCTCCGTGACGAGCACCACCGGCGAGGCCATGGCGATGGGCGAGCGCACGCCGCTGGCGGTGGTGGACGCGGCGGCGTCCGCGCGCATGGCGGTGGGCGAGGCGCTCACCAACATCGCGGCGGCCCGCATCGGCAAGCTGTCCGACGTGAAGCTGTCCGCCAACTGGATGGCCGCCGCGGGCAGTCCCGGCGAGGACGCCCAGCTCTACGCCGCGGTGCAGGCGGTGGGCATGGAGCTGTGCCCGGCCCTGGGGCTGACCATCCCCGTGGGCAAGGACTCCATGTCCATGCGCACCGTGTGGCAGGAGGACGGCGCCCGCAAGGCGGTGACGTCCCCGGTGTCGCTCATCATCTCCGCCTTCGCCCCCGTGCTGGACGTGCGCAAGTCGCTCACGCCCCAGTTGGTGTCGCCCGGTGACGACACGCGGCTGCTCTTCGTCGACCTGGCGCGCGGCAAGCAGCGGCTGGGCGGCTCTGTCGCGGCCCACACCCACGCGCAGGTGGGCCCGGAGGTCCCGGACGTGGAGGACCCGGCGCTGCTCGCCGGCTTCTTCTCCGCCCTCCAGACGCTCAACGCGGAGGGGAGGGTGCTGGCGTACCACGACCGCTCCGACGGCGGCCTGTGGGCCACGCTGTGCGAGATGGCCTTCGCGGGCCACTGCGGCCTGGACGTGGACGTGGCGCCCCTGGGCGGCGACGTGGTGGCCGCGCTCTTCAACGAGGAGCTGGGCGCGGTGGTGCAGGTGCGCGCCGCGGACGAGGCGCGGGTGCGCGAGGTGCTGGGGCAGCACGGCCTGGCGCCGCACTGCCACGCGCTGGGCCGGCCCACGGTCGGGCTGGACGTGCGCGTGCGCCGCGGCGCGGCGGTGGTGCTGTCCGCGGGGACGATGGCGCTGCGGCGCACCTGGTCCCGCGTCAGTCACGAAATCCAGAAGCTGCGCGACAACCCCACCTGCGCCGAGCAGGAGTACGCGGCCAAGTGCGACCCGGCCGACCCGGGCCTGTCTCCCGTGCTGACGTTCGACCCGGCCGAGGACGTGGCCGCGCCGTACGTCGCCCGAGGGGCTCGGCCGAAGGTGGTGGTGCTGCGCGAGCAGGGCGTCAACAGCCAGCAGGAGATGGCGGCGGCGTTCACCCGCGCGGGCTTCCTCGCGGTGGACGTGCACATGAGCGACATCCTCGCCGGCCGCGTGTCGCTGAAGGACTTCCAGGGCGTGCTGGCCTGCGGTGGCTTCTCCTACGGCGACGTGCTGGGCGCGGGCGGTGGTTGGGCCAAGTCCATCCTCTTCAACCCGCGCGCGCGGGACGAGTTCGCCGCCTTCTTCGCGCGGCCGGACAGCTTCGGCCTGGGCGTGTGCAACGGCTGCCAGATGATGTCCGGCCTGAAGGACATCATCCCGGGCGCCGAGCACTTCCCGCGCTTCGTGCGCAACGCCTCCGAGCAGTACGAGGCGCGCCTGGGGACGGTGGAGATTTCGAAGACGCCGTCGCTCTTCTACCGGGGCATGGAGGGTAGCCGGCTGCTCATCGCGGTAGCGCACGGCGAGGGACGCGCGGAGTTCCCGGACGCCGCCGAGGCCGCGCGCGTCGACGGGCTGGGCTTCGTCACCACGCGGTGGGTGGACAACCAGGGCCGCGTGGCGGGCACGTACCCCGCCAACCCCAACGGCTCGCCCCACGGCATCGCCGGGCTGACGACGCGGGATGGTCGCTTCACGGTGACCATGCCTCACCCGGAGCGTGTCCACCGCAACGTGCAGCACTCGTGGCGGCCCCGGGAGTGGACGGCGGACGACAGCCCGTGGATGCGGATGTTCCGCAACGCCCGCGCCTGGCTGGGCTGAGTCCTCCGGTCGTAGTTCGAGTCGAGTCCCACGGGACCGGTCATGGCGCATCATGGCGACGGCCTGGTGGTGCCGTCGCCAGTGACTCCATGAGAGGACGTGCGCCAGCGGAACGGTGGTGCGCAGGTGGAGCGCCCAGAGGAAGCCGCGTACCTCCTGGACTGAGACGTGGACAAGGGCAGTCAATGAATGCCCCGCTGGACGAGGAACGTGCTGCCTACCTCGGCAGGAGGGAAGCTGTGCTCCGGCTGCTCGAGAACGAGGGGTTCGACGTGCTCCCACGGGAGACGGGCGCCACGGCGGTGGTGTTGTGCGAGTGACGGGAGAAGATCCTGGTGTAGGGGGAGTCCTGACGCAGCTCCAGGCCTGGAAGCTGCTGCTCTCGAAACTGGCATCCTGATTACGACCAGTCTGGTGTCTCGAAAATCCGGTGCCGTACAATGACTACGCGAGCCTCATCGTCAGAGGTCCGGTGGGTCATCGGAGATGCACGAGAGCGGGGATGGAGATTGTGACTTCGTTCAACACTACGACGGGCCAGCCTCTGCGTCAGGCGCTCAGAATTCCCGGAGGGTGGATGGTTGAATTCAACGAACTCGTGCAGCTTGAGCCCGGAGGGGCTGCCAATGACGTTGGATTCTGGATTCATTTCCAAGAGGATCTTGTGTTGCTGCGGGCTCCACGACGGCAGCTACTGGTCGACGCTGGGTGGTATCCTGGAGAAGATCCAGACGGGGTATATCGTGCAGTGCTTATTCGCGGGCACGATTGGGAGAATCCGCTTCGGGATTTCAGCACCCGGAGTCTGGCTGCTCTGGTTTTGTGTATTGAAAGCTGGCTGCTTTTGCCGGCCCCATGAGGTCTTCAGTCGCGGATAGCTCGTCCCCAACAATGGGCCAGCGGCGCAGCGGCAATATGCTGGTGCTGCGGAGCGCAGGAGTACATGGAGCCTGTTTCGCGATTACCCACGTTGGCGTAGCCAGCTCAGCAGGTCGTAGGCTCGGGAGGCCGGGATGCGTGAGCGGGGAGATGCGTATTACGACCACGATGTTCGCTGGTTCCATGAACCGGCAGCGTATCGAGTCTTCGAGGGGCCGGCGTCCGTGGGAACGTCCGGATCCTGTTCTTTGGGAACGTATTCAAGAACTGCGTTGTTTCTGTAAGCCTTGGTCTATTCCGACATGCAGATGTGACCGGGGAACGGTCTGACCTCGCCCCAGTCGTCGGTGTCTCCAGCCCCGGTCCTCAGGCGCAGGGTTCAGGTCCAAGGGCATTAGCTCGCCGCGAGTGTCTCCCCGCAGATGGAGGAGGTCCGAATCAATGCGGTGATGTATCGCGTGAAGACCGGGGGCCGTGGTGGGACCTCTCGGAGCGGTTTGGCAACTGGAAGGCCGTCTACAAGCGATACCACCGTCGGGTGCGAACCCCGAGTTGCCCATCGATGCACGACGGGCCCGACGCTGGAGTCCATCGCCGGGCCCGTGGCGTTCCAGTGCCCCGGGTTCGGGGCCCGCCTCACGCCTGGACGAGCTGGATGGGTTCGCCCTCGCGGATGTGCTTCATCGCCACGGAGTTCATGCAGTAGCGCAGCCCGGTGGGCGGGGGACCGTCCGGGAAGACGTGCCCCAGGTGGCCGTCGCAGCGGGCACAGCGCACCTCGGTGCGGACCATGCCGTAGGTGCGGTCCTCGATCTCCCGCACGGAGTCCGGGCCCAGCGTCTGGGTGAACGACGGCCAGCCCGTGCCGGACTCGAACTTCGTCCCCGCCTTGAAGAGCGGGTTGTGGCAGCCGGCGCACACGTAGGTGCCCGGCTCCTTGGTGCCCAGGAAGCAGCCCGAGCCGGGGCGCTCGGTGCCGTGCCTGCGCAGGACGTCGTACTCCTCCGGCGTGAGGCGCTGGCGCCACTGCGCGTCGGTGAGGTTGAGCTTGTCGACCATGCCGTCTGGCTCCTTCTGTCCGGGCCGTACCCGGGAATCTCTCAGATGCGCATCCTGCCCGGGCGTCGCGCTCGCTGGCCAACCCGGAATGAGGCCGCCCGGCCGATAGCCTCCCCTTCCTCCAGCCCTTCCGTGGCTCCGGGCATCCCAGCCACCCCGACTCCTAGATTGCAGCCGGAGGCCCCCCATCAGCGGAGGTGTCATGCGAGTCGATGAGCTGATGACCAAGAACCTGGAGACCATCGAGGCGGACGAGACCCTGCGCGTCGCCGCCTTGCGGATGCGCACATGCAACATCGGCGCGCTGCCCGTCATGGAGGGTGGCCAACTGGTGGGAATGCTCACGGACCGGGACGTCACCGTCCGCGCCACGGCGCTGGGACAACACCCGGACCATACGCGCGTGCGCGAGTGCATGACGTTCGCGCTCATCACCTGCTCGCCGGACACGACGCTGGACGAGGCCGAGCAGTTGATGGAACAGAAGATGGTGCGTCGGCTGGTCGTGGTGGATGGCGACCGGGTGCCGCTGGGCATCCTCAGCCTGGACGACCTGGCCACCGTTCCCACCGAGGTCCTTCGCGCGGGCGCGGTGCTGGAGCACCTGGGACACGCCTAGCCCTGGCCGTGTTCCTCACGGGAGTCCGGGGTGGAGCCCGGCGGGAAGCCAGGCTCCACCCCGTCGAGTCAGCTCAGGCGTCCGCCGCCGGGCGGCACGCCGACACCAGCTCCGCGAGCGCGTCATCCCAACCCGCGTCGCGCTGGGCGCCGTCGCGCAGGCGCAGGCGGACCTGCTGGGCCTGCACCTCGCGCTCGCCCACCACCACCACGAACGGGACGGCGGCCTGGCGCGCGTCGAGCACCTTGCGCGACAGCGACTCGCCCCGCCCGTCGAACTGGACCCGGCAGCCGGCCCGCCGCAGCCGCTCGGCGAAGCGCCGCGCGGAGTCCTGGGCCACTTCTCCCACCGGCGCCACCACCACCTGCAGCGGGGCCAGCCACGCCGGTAGCGCGCCGCCGTGGTGCTCCAGCAACACGCCGATGAAGCGCTCCAGGCTCCCCAGCAGCGCGCGGTGAAGCATCACCGGACGGACTCTCGCGCCGGAGGCGTCCACGTAGCGCAGGTCGAAGCGCTCGGGCAGCACGAGGTCGAGCTGGATCGTCCCGCACTGCCACTCGCGCCCCAGCCGGTCCTTCAGCACGAACTCCAGCTTGGGCCCGTAGAAGGCGCCCTGGCCCGGCTGCATCCTGCACTCGAGGCCCGCCTGCCTCGCGGCGTCCAGGAGCCAGGCCTCGGCCTTGTCCCAGACGTCGTCGCCGCCCGCGCGCGCCGCGGGCCGCCCGGAGAAGGCGACCTGCACGTCGTCGAAGCCGAAGTCCGCGTAGAACTCGCGCAGCGAGCGGGCGAAGCCGACGACCTCGTCCACCACCTGGGGCTCGGCACAGAAGATGTGCCCGTCATCCTGCGTGAACTGGCGCAGGCGGAACAGCCCGTGCAGCGCGCCGCCGGGCTCGCTGCGGTGCACCAGCCCGAACTCGCCCAGGCGCAGGGGCAGGTCGCGGTAGCTGGGGTTCATGCGCTGCACCAGCTCGATGTGGCCGGGGCAGCTCACGGGCTTCACGGCGAGGTGCCGCGAGCCGTCCTCCACCAGGAACATGTTCTCCCGGAAGTTCTCCCAGTGGCCGCTGCGCTCCCAGAGCGGCTGCGCGTAGATTTGCGGCGTGCGGACTTCCTCGTAGCCCTCGCGCCGCATGCGCTGGCGCACGTGCTCCTCCAGCATGCGGTACAGCATCAGCCCGCGCGGGTGCCAGAACACCATGCCCGGGGCCTCCTCCTGCAGGTGGAAGAGGTCCAGGCGTTGGCCCAGCGCGCGGTGGTCGTGTTCGTCGAGCATCTCAGTGTCTCCGTGTCGTGGAATGGGTGGAACACCAGTCCGGACGGAGCACTGAGTGAGTGCACGGCTGCCCCGGCCGGAGTTGGCGGGGCAGGAAGCCGTGCGGTCGTCAGCTCACCTCGCGACGCGCACCGCTCCACACCCGCCGTAGCGAGTCGTGGTGCGGGTGGTCGTGGTGGTGAAGATGACGAGGCTCACGCGCAACAAGGTGCGCGCGAGCCCGGCGAAAGTCAAGTCGACCTCCGGGACGACGCCCGCGCTCAGGCGAGCAGGGAGGCGAGTCCAATCAGGCCGGCGATGAGGAAGAAGAGCGACTCACCGGCGATGAGGCCGCCGCCCACCAGGGACATGGTGCTCATGTCCTCGGGCAGGGCCTCGCCCTCGCCGGGGCTGCCGGCGGCCTTCGCCGCGTCACCGCGCTGGGTGAACGTGTTGAAGAGGGAGGCGATGATGCCGCCCCCGCCGAACCACAGCGCCACGGGGAAGGCGACGAAGCCGCCGAAGGAGGACGCGTACGGGCTGGCCAGCAGCAGCGAGTCCATGGTCCAGCCCAGCGCGAAGCCCGCCTTGGAGCCGCGGATGTAGCGCTGGTAGCCCTGGTGGCGCTGGAGCAGCTTGCGCAGCACCTGGACGACGAAGCCGATCGCCAGGCCGAACAGCAGCGCCTGCACCTTGGCGTCGGAGAGCGAGCCCAGGTCGCGGATGGCGCCCACCAGCTTGTACGTCATGGCCGAGCCCCACTGGCCGACCTCGGCCTTGGGGTTGTCGAGCTGGTTGATGGTCAGCGCGGGGTAGGCCGTCATGAACACCTTGGCGAGCCCCACGCACAGCAGCGCGCCCATGGTGACGCCCATGACCTGGTAGCGGAACTGGATGTTGCGGTTGGTGCCCAGGCGCCAGCCGGTGGAGCGGTCCTGCTGCATGTCGCAGCCCACGGAGGTGGAGATGAGCAGGATGGTGGCCGCCATCAGCGCGACGAGCGGGTTCTTCAGCCCCATCAGCGACATCAACATGATGGAGCTGACGAAGGCGCTCGAGATGGGGTTCTGGTCGGTGATGCCGTAGGAGATGCCGTTGATGAGCACGAACAGCAGGGCGAGGGCCATGCCGAACAGGAGCCAGCCGGCGGGCTGACCCAGCACCGTGGTGCCCACCACCAGCGTGGCCGCGCCCCACAGGAGGATCCACGCGATGAGCCGCGGCATGTTGACCTTCTTCCACGCCGGCTCCTCGCCCGTGCTCGCCTCCGAGGCGCGGGCGCGCACGCGGGCCGTGTACTGCACCGCGAGCACCGACAGGTCCACCACGGCCGCGCCGCAGATCATCGCCAGGCCGATGAGGAAGCCCACCTTGCGGAAGGGGTCCTCCGCGCCCAGCCAGCCCATCTGTCGCAGCGTGGGCAGCGACAGCGCGCCGGCCACGGCCATGAGGATGGCGGGCACGGTGATGCGGCTGCCGACGATCATGCCCGCGCCCACCGTGGCCGCGCTGGTGCCGAGCGAGGCGACCACCGCGACCTTCTCCGTCGCCCAGGCCGCCAGCGCGCCCAGCGCGGTGCCGCCGCCCAGCTTGGAGATGGAGATCTTGAGCAGGCGCTTGTCCGTCAGCGCGCGCAGGATGTTGGCCACCGCGTAGCCGGACGGGTAGTCGAGCTGGAGGCGGTCCACGAGCAGCGGCGTGTAGAGCATGCCCACGCCCACGGCGAACATGCCCACGCAGCCCACGAACAGCATCAGGTGCCAGGCGGGCGGCAGCTGCATGCCCATCCACACCATGGCCTGGATGAGCACCGACATGGCGCACAGCGAGGCCACCGACGCGGCCATCGTCTGCATGTAGTTGGCGCCGTGCTTGCCTTCCGTGCCGTAGCCGTACGTCACCGCGCTGCCCAGGATGCCCGCCAGCACCTGCCCGCCGACGAAGAAGCCCACGCTGAAGTTCATGTACGAGGCGGCGATGCCGCCCAGCGGGCCGAGGATGAGCAGCGCCACCGCGGACAGCAGCAGGTGGTACTTCCAGGTGCCCACCTCGGGCAGCCACGCGAAGCGCGTCTGCACGGCGTTGGACTCGGAAGCGGAGGACGAGGGGGCAGGCTCCCGGGGGAGCTGTGGAGCGGACTGAGCCATGGACCCGGCAGGGTAGCGGTGTTCCCGGGCCGTGTCACAACCCGGGACGTCGTCGCGACCCTAGCGGCGGGCCGTGAGCCAGGGCCGCGCGCGGGCGACCTGGATTCCATAGAGCAGGAGGAGGACCCCCAGGCACAGCCCGCCCACGACGAGGTAGCGCCGGATGAGGTCCGCCTCCGCCCAGCCGTGGTCCTCCACCAGCTTGCTCGGGTCGCTCAGCCCCACGCCCTCCATCTCCCCGAACGGAATCTCCGAAGGGTCCGTGCGGGCCGACCACCAGGTGTGGAACCCGTCCCAGAACGCGAGGGCGCCCAGCGGCAGGAAGCCCCAGCGCAGCCCCTGGCGGCGCACGTAGCCGTCCTCCCGGACGTAGAAGCTGGCCATCAGCACCGTGCCCAGCACCATCATCCCCGCGTCCCCACCGAAGATGACGAGCTGCTCGGCGCGCCACAGCGGCATGAGCGTGCACCCCAACTGGAGGCCGAGGAGGCTGGCGCCCCAGGCCAGCCACGCGTGGCGGCGCAGCTTCCAGCCCCACCACGCGAGGGCCCCGAGCGCGCCGGCCAGCACCGCGGCGAACACGTAGGAGCGCGACTCCGCGGTGTACGTGACCCACAGCGTGGGCATGGAGGGCAGGCCGCACAGCCAACCGGAGACCGCGTGCCCCAGCTCGTGCAGCGGCATGGTGAACAGCCGGGCGACGAAGCGCGCCGAGCCCGTCGCGAGCACGTGGCCGACGAGCAGCGCCACCGGGAGCGCCGCCAGCCGCAGCTTCAGCTCGAGCGTCGCGTCGTCGGCGGCCACGTCCCAGTCGGCCGTCCGCGCGGGCAGCACGTCCGGCCGCAGGTCCGGCGGGGGCGCCAGCCAGGCCGGGTCGATGGCGGGAGGCGGCTCGGGGGCGGGCGTCGGACGGGCGCGCGCCTGCTCGGCGAGCCGCGCGGCCCGGGCCTCGGCGCGCGCGTAGATGACGCCGCAGCGGGGGCACTCCGGCCCCGAGACACGGGGCGCCTGGCAGCCAGGGCAGGTGGGGACGGCGGTGCTCACGGTGTCCCGCAGCCTAGCGGGGGCCGCGCACCGGTTGGAATACGGGGTGGGGGTGCTTGACGGGGAGGGTGGGGCTCGTCGAAGAGCGGGGCATGTCCACGTTGGATGCCAGGACGCGGGGGCGCACCGCGCCCGGTCGCCTGAGGGCGCTCGACGCCTACCTGTGCCGCTTCGAGCGCGAGCTCGTGTCGCGCGTCGACGGGCCGTGGGCGCGCGCCGCCTTCGTGGACGTGGGCTTCGGCGAACATCCGTGGACGACGCTGGAGAGCGCCGCGGCGTTCCGCGCGCTGCACCCGACGCTGGCCGTCGTCGGCGTGGAGCTGGACCCGGCGCGCGCCCGGGCGGCCCAGGTCCACGCGGACGCGCGCACGCACTTCCGCGAGGGAGGCTTCACGCTGCCGCTCTCCGACGAGGAGCCCGCCCGGCTCGTGCGCGCCATGAACCTGCTGCGCCAGGGGCCTCCCGAGCGCGTGCCCCAGGCGCACCAGTCGCTGGCCCGGCCCGTGTTGCCCTCGGGCCTCGTCGTGGAGGGCAGCTGCGACCCCACGGGTTCGGTGCTCACCGCGCACCTGCTGCGTCGCGGTGAGGATGCCGGCGCGCCTCCGGCGCGGGAGGCGCTGCTGTTCCAGACGGACTTCGCGCAGGGCTTCGCGCCCGTGCTCTTCCGGGACTGGCTGCCGAGGGACCTGCGCCGCCGGGTGAGGCCCGGCGAGCCCATCCACGTCTTCTTCGAGGAATGGACCGAGGCGTGGCGACAGGCGCGCGCGGCGGGGCACACCGCGCCGGCGGAGGCGTTCGGTGAGTCCGTCGCGAGGCTCGGGGCGCGCATGGGGGGCGTGGTCGTGGACCGGTGGCTGCTCGAGGCGGGCTACCTCGTGTGGCGTCCCGAGGGGGGTGTCCCCCCCTGACGCGCGCGGCTGGCCCGTCGCGCCACGGTGGCGCGAAGGCCCGTGTGGGTTCCAACGAGGACGCGTCCGTGGGCGCGCGCCGCGGGGGGTCGTCGCGGCGGACCCCACCCGGGTGGGCGCGCCCCCAGCGGGGCGGGAATTCGTGCCCCGGGCGACTTCCAGGACAAGTGGGGAGGGGCAAATGGCGGGGTGGGCGGGTATTCTGCCGGCGGTCCTTTCTCCGGGAGCACGCGGTGGCTTCCGCGCCAACGCGCGCGACGCACCCCTTGAACGTATGAAACGGCACATCCTCTCCCTCCTCACCGCCGGGCTCGCCGCGAGCTCCGCGATGTCGGCGCCGAACCCGGGAACGGGCGCCGCTACGAATGCCGCGGCCTCGGTTCGCAGGACGCCCCCGCGTCCCCGTCGGCTCGAGGAGGCCGAGGAACTGGAGACACATCAGGTGGAGTCAGAAGACGTCATGGTGGAGGCGGCGGCCCGGGCCCGCGTGGAGGGTCGTCCGTCCGCGCTGCTGTTCTCCGCGAGCTTCTACGGGACCCTCGCCGCGGCGCGGTGCTTCGGGCGCAACGGCATCGCCGTGACGGTGGCGGACCCGGGCCGGTTGGGGCCCGCGAGCTGGTCTCGCTTCGTGGGTCGGCGCGTGCAGTGTCCGCCGGAGTCCCAGCCCGAGGCCTTCATGGACTGGCTGCTGGACTTCGGCCGGCAGGAGCCGTTCCAGCACGTGCTGTACCCGACGAGCGACGAGCTGGCGTGGCTGGTGTCCGTGCACGCCGCGGAGCTCAAGCGCTACTTCCACCTCTACGACCCGGGCGTGGCGGCCGTCTACGGGCTGCTCAACAAGCGCAAGCTCTTCGAGGCGGGCCAGGAGGTGGGGCTGAAGCTGCCGCGCACCTGGTTCCCGGAGTCGGAGGAGGACCTGGAGGCCATCTCCCGCGAGGCGCGCTTCCCGGTGCTCATCAAGCCGACGACGCAGATCCTCTACTCCACGCACCGCAAGGGCCTGCCGGTGGCGGAGCCGTCGCAACTGGTCGAGGAGTACCGGGCCTTCGCGCGCGACGGGTACGCGCCCATGCTGGTGAAGTTCGACCCGGCGGTGGCGCGGCCCATGGTGCAGGAGTTCCACCCGGAGGCGGCGCAGGGCATCTACAGCCTGTCGGGCTTCGTGGACGAGACGGGCGAGCTGTTCGAGGTGCGCGGCGCCATGAAGGTGCTGCAGCGGCCCCGGCGGTTGGGCGTGGGGGTGTGCTTCGAGTCCGCGCCGGTGCGCGACGACCTGGCGGAGGGGCTCCAGCGGCTGTGCAAGCGCCTGGGCTACCACGGCGTCTTCGAGGTGGAGTTCATCCAGACGAAGGACGACTTCCTGCTCATCGACTTCAACCCGCGCTACTACGGACAGATGGGCTTCGACATCGCCCGGGGGCTGCCGCTGCCGCTGCTCGCCTACCACGCGGCGGTCGGCGACCAGTTGTCGCTCCAGCGCGAGGTCGAGCACGCGCGGGCGTGGAAGGGCCGGGGCGAGGTGTTCTGCAACCGCATCGCGCTGGAGATGCTGCTCAACCTCCAGCGGCTGTCGGGCGCGCTCCCGGTGGAGGAGGCCCGGCAGTGGCGGCGGTGGCTGGGGCAGAACAGGGAGGTCGCGGTGGATCCGCTCATCGACGCGGACGACCTGATGCCCACCGCGGTGGAGCTGGCGCAGATCCTCTACGGCTCCGCGCGCCACCCGCGCGCCTTCGTGCGGATGATGGTGCTCAACCGGTAGCGGGCGCCGCTCGCGCTGGCCGCGTGGTGTCGCGCGGCCAGCGGGCGGGGGAGGCCGCTCACGCCGCGGCCGGCTTCTCCGAGGCGGGCGCCTCTCCCGTGGGGACGTCGAGGGCCACCTGGTCCTCGAACGTCTCCGCCCGGCGCAGCAGCCGCTCGTGTCCGTCCTCCAGCGCGATGATGGCCGGCTGGGGATAGGAGAAGGAGTTGGCGAAGGGCACGAAGTACGCGCCCGCGTCCATGATGGCCAGCGTGTCGCCGACCTCCAGGTCCGGCAGGCGCTTGGCGTGGTAGAGCGTGTCGCCCGGCGTGCAGATGGGGCCCACCACCGTGTACACGCGCGAGGCCGGCGCGTCCGGCCGGTCGACGTGGAAGAGCTGGTGGTACTCGTTGCGCACGCACTCGGCATGGTTCACGCCCATGTCGAGCACCGCCCACGTGCGGTCCTCGCCCTCCTTGAGGGTGTGCACCCGGCCCAGCAGGAGCTGCGTGTCGCCCGTCATGGCGCGGCCCGGCTCCAGGAAGATGCGCGGGCGCTGGCGGCCCCGGCGCGCGTAGTGCGCCTCCACCAGCTCCACGGCGAGCGCGACGTAGCGGGAGATGCCCAGCGCGGCGTGCGGGTCCGGCGCGGGCAGGTCGCGGAAGAAGGTGAGGTTGAGGCGCCAGTCGCGCTCGTCGATGTGCTCCGCCGACGGCGTGCACAGGCTGCCGCCCAGGTCCAGCACCTCCAGGTCCAGCCCCAGCTCCTGGTAGAGCGTGTCCGTGAAGGCGAGCACCGCCTCCACGAAGCCGGTCAGCTCGCCCTCGGTGCGGATGAGGGCGCCCCGGTGCGCGTGCAGGCCCACGACGTCCAGGTGCGAGGAGGCCCGCGCCTGCGCGTACGCCCGCAGCGCCGCGCCCCCGGTGATGGGCGTGCCGAACTGCGCGGACCAGCCGCTGTCGGTGCTCACGCGCAGGGCCACGCGGGGCTTGCGCCCCACCTCCGCGGCGATGCGCGCGAAGGTGCCCAGCTCCTCCGCGTGGTTGGCGGCGAGGAGCTGGATGCCCCGGCTGATGGCCTCGCGCACGGAGGCCTCCGACTTCACCGGGCCGTTGTAGACGATGCGCTCCGGGGCCACGCCCAGCTTCAGCGCGAGCCACAGCTCGTAGGCGGAGATGATTTCGGCGCCCACGCCCAGGCCGTGCAACGCGCCCAGGACCCCCGGGATGGGGTTCGTCTTGTACGAGTAGAAGACCTCGCAGCCCGCGGTGCGTCCGGCGGGCACCGCCGTGAAGCGCTCCACGTTGCGCTTGAGCGCGGCCATGTGCACCACGTGCAGCGGGGAGCCCCAGCGGCGCGTCAGCTCCTTGAGCGGCACGCCCTCCAGGCACAGGCCCTGGCCGTGGCGGCTCTCCAGGCCCCAGTAGGCCGCGGGAATCTGCGTGCGCGCGGGCGCCATGGCCCGCTGGAGCACCGGCCGCAGCGTCTGCTTCACCTGGCGCTTGGCCGTCCCGACCAGCCGGCTCTTGAGGCTCATGAGACGCGGCCCTGCTTCGGCAGCCGCAGCGGCAGCCGCTTCGCGAGGTCGAACGGGAGCGTGCGCATCATCAACTGGATCATGCGGTACTCCAGCTCCCCGTTCGTCTGGCGGTACTTGCCGTGGATGATTTCGTTGGACTGCATCACCAGCGTGCCGTCCTTGCCCAGGTTGTGCATCAACGACGGGCGGCCGGTGCGGTAGTGCAGGATGGGGCGGTCGACGTAGACGTGGCCGTACGCGCGGATGCCCCGGAGGTAGAAGTCCACGTCCTCGTAGACGGGGATGGTGGCGTCGAAGCCGCCCAGCGGGGCGAAGTGCTCGCGGCGGATCATGCACGCCGAGTTCACGTAGAGCGTGCCGCGGAAGAGGATGTGCGCCACCGTCCACGCGCTGTTCGGCGTGCTGGCGCCCACCTTGGCCGCCCACTGGAAGTACTCGCTCTTGTCCTTGAGCCAGTCCGCGTCGTCTCCGAAGGGCACCACCCAGCCCACCGCGACGCCCGCGTCCGGACGCGCGTCCAGCGCGCTCACCATGGCGTGCAGCGCGCCCTCCGCGAGCATGTCGTCGTCGTCGAGGAAATGGAGGTAGCGGCCCAGGGCCAGCGTCACGCCGTGGTTGCGCACCAGCGCGGGGCGGCCCTTGGACGGAGGATCGTTGATGACGTAGCGCACGCGGGAATCGTTGAGTCCCTCGACGGCGGCGCGCGCGGTGCCCTCGGGGGTGTCGTCGAGGACGATGACCTCGACGTGGACCCCCTCCTGGCGGAGCACCGAGCGGATGGCCTCCACCACTTCCTTCTCTCGTCGGTGGGTGGGCATCACCACCGAAACGTCGATTGCGGACATGTCTGACTTATACGCGCTGGCGACGGGGCCTGAGAAGCCACCACTCGGTCGCCAATCGTGCGTGCCCGCCTGCTCGGAGGCGCAGGAAGTGCGGCGCGCGCATTCTCGGACTCGATGAGGTTGAGAAGGCGCGTCCGCTCGGGACGCCGCGTCGTCGCGCGCGACGCGGGGTTCGGCTCAGAAGCTGGCGACGGCGAACTCGAAGTCGTCGGCGTCCCACCCGGTGTCGCCCTCGACCTCCGTGAAGCGCGACGGCGGTACGACATGGATGTCCGGAGTCAGCGGCTTCTCGGAGATGGGCGCGCGCGCGGTGACATCCTGGCCATCCCACTCGCTCCAACCGAACGCGAACCGGGGGGAGGCCGCTGTCGCCTCCAGTTCCACATGTGCGAACCGGTCGGTCCAGGGTTGCAGGCTGTCACGGGCCATCTGCTACCGCCTTCTCATAGGGGTCGTGCAGGATTGTTTGCAGTCGCCATGCCATGCGGCTTTCAGAGGGAGTGGACCCAGGTAGCCCTGGGTCCTCGGGGCACCTCCCCGGAGGGCAGGCTTGAACCGGGGCGGTGCGCCCCGCCGGTGGCCCTCCATGCGGGCTGTGAGTCCGACTTGACGCGGGCCCTCTCGCCGGACAGGAACGGAGGAGTCCATGGCCATCCTGCTGGCACACGAAGTCGAGGAGCCCCGTCCGTGCAACTACCTGCCGGAGCGGCAGGCGTCGTTGGAGAACCTGGTGCTGCGGGACGTGAGCCCGGAGGAGTACGAGCAGCTGCTCGTGCGGGGCTGGCGGCGGTTCGGCCCCGTCTACTTCCGGCCCGCCTGCGCCACGTGTCGGGAATGCGTGTCCGTGCGCGTGCCGGTGGCGGACTTCCGGCCCAATCGCAGCCAGCGGCGCGCGCGGGCGGCGTGTGCCTCCTTGCGGGTGGAGGTGGGGACGCCGCGCGTGGACGACGAGCGGATGGCGCTGTACCGGGCGTGGCACGCGGAGCGCGAGACGTCCCGCGAGTGGGGGCCCTCGCCGTTGACGGTGCGGGACTACTCGCTCCAGTTCTCGTTCCCGCACCCGTCCGCGCGGGAGGTGGCCTGGTACGACGACGACGCGGAGGACGGGCCGCGGCTGGTGGCGCTGGGCCTGTGCGACGAGACGCCGCGGGCGTGGAGCGCGGTGTACTTCTTCTACGACCCGGCCTACGCGCACCGCTCGCTGGGGACGGCGAGCGTGGTGTTCCAGGTGGAGCTGGCCCGCGAGCGCGGCATCCCCCACGTGTACCTGGGCTACCGCGTCGAGGGCTGCGCGTCGCTGCGCTACAAGGGCAACTTCCGGCCACACGAGGTGCTGGAGCAGCGCCCGGCGCTCGACGCGGCGCCGCAGTGGGGCCCCGCCCCCGAGCGCCCCGAACCGGAGGCGTGAGCCCTGCCTGACGACGCCCGACTACCCCGAGCCGAGCAGGGCCCGGTCGAAGTGTTCGCGCAGCCGGCGGGCGTACTCGTCCGGCGACACGCGGGCATACTCCCCGTGCCCGGCGCCCTCGACGACCCACAGGGCCTTGGGCTCGCAGGCCGCGCGGAAGAGGCTGGCCTGGAGCTTGGCGGGCGCGTCCGGGTCCACGTCGCCGTTGACGAGCAGCAGCGGCCGCCCCTGGAGCTGGCACATCCCGTCGATGGGGCGCACCGCGTCCACGTCCACGCCGGCGCCGCGCAGCGTCCACAACACCGGCGCCGCGCTCAGCGCGCCCCAGCGGCCGTAGCCGGAGTAGATGTCCGCCTCCAGCGCGGGATAGGCCCCCGCCGCGGCGACCGCCTTCACGCGCGGGTCCTTCTCCGCCACGAGCAGCGACGTGGTGCCACCCATGGAGAAGCCGAACAGCCCGAGCCGCGCCGCGTCCACGTCCTGTCGCCGGGAGACGAAGTCCAGCGCGGCCGTCACGTCCCGGCGCTCGCGGTCTCCCCACGTCACCAGGTCGCCGCCGCTCTCGCCGTGGCCGCGCAGGTCGAACAGCAGCACGCCGTAGCCCGCGCGCGCCAGCGAGCGCGCCTCGAAGAGCAGCTGCGAGCGGTTGTCCGCGAAGCCGTGCACCAGCACCACCGCCGCGCGGTTGCGCGACGGCACGTACCAGCCCTTCAGCGTCAGGCCGTCCGCGCTGGAGAAGGACACGTCCTCCAGCCCCGCCAGCTCCTCCTGCGCCGCGGGGCGCTGGACGGGGACGTGCGGCGGGTGCAGCAGCCCCTGGCCGATGCGGTGGCCGCGCAGGGCGAGATAGCCGCCCGACGCCAGCGCGCCGAGCAGGGGTACCAGGAGGGCCACGAGGAGGGGTCGGGGTCGCGTTCGCACGGGAGTCGTCCAGGAGCGTCGGCAGCCCCAAGGAGCGTAGCCGAGAACGCGGGGGGACGAGGGCCACGTCCGCATGCTCACCACGCGACAGGGTCCGCGGGGGGCCCTGGAACTTGTGGCCTCAACCTTGGCGTCTCTCCTACATTGGGCTACGGTGTCCGTGCCTCGGGGGAGTGGGGCTGATGCTCGTTCCGGTACAGCCAGAAGCCACACCTCGAACCGAGCGGAAGCGCGTGCTGTTCACGCTCGTGTTCCTGGGCTCGGGCGGCATCGAGCGCTCCGTGTGCAACGTCCTGGCGGGGTTGGATCCGCGGCGTTTCTCCACGCGGCTGTTCTTCCACCACCGCCCGCCACCGGACCGCGAGGACCGGCTGCCGCGCAACACCCAGGTCTCCTGGGCGACGGACTCGTACGACTACCACCGGCAGAACCTGCCGCTCTACCTCTGGCACCTGGTGCGCCACGCGCGCGAGGCGGACGTCATCGTCGCCGGACAGGAGGGGCGGGCGGCGCTGCTGGCGTGTCTGGCGGGCCGCATCCTGGGCAAGCCCGTGGTGGGGATGATCCACTTCGACTGGGGCGCCTTCCACCGCGAGCAGCCCCGGCGCCAGCTCTGGGGCCTGCGGCTGCTCTACCCGCGCATGAGCCGCATCGTCGCGTGTGGCCACGACACCGCCCGGTCCTTCCAGGAGCTGGTGCCCGTGCCGTCCGACAAGCTCCAGGTCATCCCCAACTTCGTGGACGGCGCGACGGTGCGCGCGGCGGGCGAGGCCCCCCTGCCGGACTGGGCCGTCCCCATCTTCCAGAAGCCCGTGGTCGTCGCCGTGGGCCGCCTGGAGCCCCAGAAGGGCTTCGACGTCCTCATCCGCGCGCATGCCCTGTCCCGCCAGCGCGGCGTGGACGCGAACCTGCTCATCGTCGGGGTGGGGTCGTTGGAACACGAACTGAAGGCCCTGGCGGAGTCGCTGGGGGTGGCGTCCAGCGTGTTCATGCCCGGCTTCGCGTCCAACCCCCACGCGCTGATGCGGCGGGCGGCGGCCTTCGCGCTGTCCTCGCGGTTCGAGGGGCTGCCCATGGTGCTCCTGGAGGCGCTGGCGCTGGGCTGCCCCGTGGTGAGCACGGACTGCCCCTCCGGGCCGGGGGAGCTGCTGGCGCACGGCGAGCACGGGGTGCTGGTGCCGGTGGAGGATGCCCCGGCGCTGTCGGCGGCGCTGGAGCGTGTCGTCTCGGACGCGGCGTGGCAGCGGGAGCTGTCCCGGCGGGCCCGGGCGCGCGCGGAGGACCTGTCCTCGGAGCGGGCGTTGGGGGCGTGGGAGACGCTCCTGTCGTCCCTCTGAGGGGGCGGGGCCGCGCCCGGTGGTCCTGGCTGGCCGGGGGGAAGCCCGGACGGCCTCCGGGTGTTGTCTCCGGGTGGCCGCCGGTGGGCGACGCGAAGGCAAGGAATCCCTTGCCGGCCCCGGGCGGCTTCACGAGGATTCGCCCCCACCATGACGACGACGAACGAGACGCAGGGCCTGAACTTCCTCCAGGAGCTCATCGAGGAAGACCGGCGCGCGGGGAAGCACGGCGGTCGCGTGCTCACCCGCTTCCCGCCCGAGCCCAACGGCTACCTCCACATCGGCCACGCCAAGTCCATCTGCCTGAACTTCGGGCTGGCGAGCCAATACGGCGGCCTGTGCAACCTGCGCTTCGACGACACCAACCCCGTCACCGAGGACACCGACTACGTCGAGTCCATCCAGCGGGACGTGAAGTGGCTGGGCTTCGACTGGGACGACCGCAAGTTCTTCGCGTCGGACTACTTCCCGAAGCTGTACCACTTCGCGGTGGAGCTCATCCGCCAGGGCAAGGCGTACGTGTGCAGCCTGTCCGCGGAGGAGATCCGCGCGTACCGCGGTGACTTCACCACGCCGGGGCGTGACAGCCCGTACCGCAACCGCACCGTGGAGGAGAACCTGGACCTGTTCGCGCGCATGCGCGCGGGCGAGTTCCCCGACGGCAAGCACACGCTGCGCGCGAAGATCGACATGACGTCGCCCAACCCCGTGTTGCGCGACCCGCCCATCTACCGCATCCGCCATGCGCACCACCACCGCACCGGCGAGGCGTGGCCCATCTACCCGCTCTACGACTTCGCGCACTGTCTGTCGGACGCCCTCGAGGGCATCACCCACTCCATCTGCACGCTGGAGTTCGAGAACCGCCGGGTGCTGTACGACTGGATCGTCGACAACCTCATCCGGGGGGAGCGGCCGTACCAGTACGAGTTCAACCGGCTGAACCTCAACTACGCGGTGATGAGCAAGCGCAAGCTGCTCAAGCTGGTGACGGAGAAGTACGTCTCCGGCTGGGACGACCCGCGGATGATGACCCTCAGCGGCCTGCGTCGCCGCGGGTTCACGCCGGCCTCCATCCGCGACTTCGCCCAGCGCGCGGGCATCAGCAAGACGCAGCAGCTCATCGACATGGGCGTGCTGGAGCTGTGCATCCGCGAGGACCTGAACGAGACGGCGCCCCGGGCCATGGCGGTGCTGCGCCCGCTGAAGGTCGTGCTGGAGAACTACCCCGAGGGCCAGGTCGAGCTGCTGGACGTGCAGAACCACCCCCAGAAGCCGGAGATGGGCTCGCGCAAGGTGCCGTTCTCGCGGGAGCTGTTCATCGAGGCCGACGACTTCATGGAGGTGCCCGCCAAGGGCTTCTTCCGGTTGGCGCCGGGCAAGGAGGTGCGCCTGCGCTCGGCGTACTTCATCACCTGCAAGGAGGTCATCAAGGACGCCTCCGGCAACGTGGTGGAGCTGCGCTGCACGTACGACCCGGCCACCAAGGGGGGGGACTCGCCGGACGGCCGCAAGGTGAAGGGCACGCTGCACTGGGTGCCGGGCAACGCGCCCACCGCCGAGGTGCGCCTCTACGACCGGCTCTTCTCCGTGGAGAGCCCGGACGCGGATGACGCGGCGGACTTCACCACGTTCCTCAACCCCAACAGCCTGCAGGTCATCACCGACGCGCGCGTGGAGCCCATGCTGGCGGAGGTGGCGCCGGAGTCCCGCTTCCAGTTCGAGCGGCTGGGCTACTTCTTCGCGGACCCGAAGGACTCGAAGCCGGGCAAGGCCGTCTTCAACCGCACCGTCACCCTGAAGGACTCGTGGGTGAAGGAGCAGGGCAAGCAGAAGTAGCGCGTGACGCGCCTAGGGTGCCGCCTTCCTCGAGGGCGGCACCCGGCACGCGGCGTGGCCGAGGACGACGTCCCCGTCGACGGTGCTCGTCGGCGTGGGCGCCCAGCCAGCCGAGAGCCGGGCGTCGAGCAACTCATCCGCGCTGGGTCGACGGTCCCACACGGAGACCGAGAGGACTCCGCCCAGTCAGGTCGTGTCGAAGACGAGGTAGCACCCGTCTTCCCAGGGCATCACCACGTCGTGGGTGAACTCGTCCTGGACCACCACCTCCACCACGTCCCGCGGCGGCGTCGCCGCGAAGCCCCAGCGCACCACGTCCTGGAGCAGGTCGAGCGGCGCCACGTCCCGGGCGAGGGCCTCGCGTCGCGCGGGGGCCAGGGCGGCCCGGTCGTTCAGGGGAACCATGCCGGCAGAGGCTACCCGTGCGCGCGGGAGGGTGGGAAGCCCACCTGTCCACGCTCCACCCTCCCGGCGGGCCCGGGGGGGCGCGCCTGTCGAGCGCCCGCACGCGCGTTGAACGCGGCCGTCCGGCGCCCGAACTCACGGGAGAGGGACAGGCCGTCCCAGGGCACTGGAGGCCCGTGGACCATGGCGTCACGTGGCTCGCTTCCGCGCTTGTGGCCGTCGCCCACCCGGGCGGACGTGGAGGCCGTCGTCCATCTGGAGGACCCCGTCCTGCGCAACCTCCACGTCACCCAGACGTACCACCAGCTCCAGGTGGCGCTCACCGACGTGTTCGGCGAGGACGACGTGAGCTGGTGCGGCTTCGCCACGTGGACGTCGAAGACGGCCGGTGTCCTCATCCGCAAGGACGTGCTGCCGGAGTTGTTGACGGAGCTGATGGCGCGCGCGGACGCGTTGACGCGCAGCCTTGCGGAGCTCCAGGAGCGGCTGCTCGGGGCGTGGGGGGCCTCCGTCGTCGTGCCCTCCGTGCTGGCGCGCGCGCTGGACGAGGTGCTCGACGAGGTGTCCCACCACATGGCGCGTGGAAACCTGCTGGTGTTCGAGGAGCTGGCGCCGCTCTACGTGGACCTCCTGGAGCGCTTCTCCGGCCCCTCTCGGCCGGACGTGGCCGCGCTCGACGCGGTGCTCGCGAGGCTGACGCCGGGCCCGGTGTCCGAGGGCGGACAGGACCTGCTCATCCAGGCGGTGAGGCACTACCACGAGGCGCGCCTGGCGTCCGACGCGCGGGCCCGCGCGGAGCTCGTGTTCCTGGCCAACGCGCTGGTGGGCTACCACGAGCAGGCCCGGCTCCAGGGGCCCATCGTCTCCGCGCTCAACGCCCCTCTCAAGGAGGTCTTCCTCGACAGCCTGGTGTCCTTCGCCCACGCGGACGCGAACATGCGCGCGCGCGACATGTCCGAGTGGGGCCTGCGCGAGGCATTCAACCCGCTGGCCACCCGGCTGGAGCGGCTGTGGCGTGAGCTGGCGACGCGGATGTTGATGCGGCTGGAGCTGCCGGACGTGACGCTGCGGTTGGGGGAGGACAGCCCCACGCTCGCGGTGGAGCGGGACTTCCCCCCGGCGCTGGAGCGTCTGGAGCACCCGGAGCTGGTGGCGCTGATGGCCGCGCTGGGGCGGGCGCCGGACGACAGGGCCGAGCGCGGCGCGAGGGACTGGGGCAGCCTCGCGGACCGCATGAACCTCCTCGTCGACCTGTACCGCGCGCGGCAGCAGGACCGGCTCCTCTACGACCAGCCCTTCACCTGGCTCCAGGTGGACGCCTTCCAACAGGGCCGCGTGCCCCACGGCAGGCTGTGAGCCGCGGGCCCCGGGCCGGACGTGTCCGCGCCGGGGAGGAGCGGGTCAGCCGAGCAGCTTGTCGCTGATGAGGAAGCCCACCGTCATGGCGACGACGAGCAGCGCGCCCTGGAGCTTCGGCGGGGCGGGCAGGGGGATGTCGAGCACGCGGCAGCCCGCGCCGATGGCCAGGGCGAGGGCGAGGCCGAGCAGGGCGAGCGTCATGAGCGGGACCCCTGCGTCTGGCCGGTGGGGCCTCCGCAGTTGACCGCGTTGCGCGCGGGGCGCGAGGCCAGGACCTTGTCGGTGAGCGTGTAGCCGCTCGTCATGGCGACGACGAGCAGCGCGCCCACCAGCACCGGCGGCGCGGGCACGGGCACGCCCAACCAGCGGCAGCCGGCACCGATGGCGAGCGCCAGCAGCACGCCCACACAGAATCTCCAATTCACGAGTCGTTCTCCGGGGTGAGGGGACGGGGCAGGGTCGGCGTGGCGCCGACGAAGTGACGGACGGACGGAGGTTGCGCGGCCTGGTGGAGCGCGGTGAGCCGCTCCTGGAGCGCCTTCTCCTCGTGGGTGACGCGCTCGTGCTGGCGCAGGTGCTCCAGCCACGAGCCGACGACGAAGTACTCGAGGAAGCCGCCGGGGCGGGCGGTGTCCTCCACCACGCCCCACTGGACGGCGCCGTCGCGGCGGCGGGTGCGCCCCAGCCGCGCCACCAGTTCGAGGAACTCCGCGCGCCCCTCCGGGGCGATGGTGTAGTCCACCGTCACCAGCACCGGTCCCCGGTCGCGCTCCACGTCGTCGGACACCGCGGGCGTGGGCCAGTGGCCGGAGGGCGTGGTGTCGCGGGACAGCGCGGCGCCCACCCGGAAGCGCAGCGAGACGAGCGCGCCGACCACCACCGTCGCCGCCGCCACGGAGAGGGCCAGGGGCGTGCCGAAGCGCTGGGCGACCGACCCCCACAGGAGGCTGCCGCCGGCCATGCCCGCCGAGAAGACGACGATGTACAGCGACAGGGCGCGGGCGCGCACCCACGTCGGCACGGAGACGTGCGCGGCGGTCTGGAGGGAGGACAGGACGGTGATCCACGCCACGCCGCTGACGAACAGCGCGCCGCCGAGCACGCCCACGTCGCGCACGTGGGCCGCGGTCAGCATCACCGCCGCGTAGACGAGCGACGCGGCGAACACCAGCGCGTCGATGCCCAGCCGGGCGCGCAGGCGCGGGAGCACCATGGCGCCGGAGACCGCGCCCGCGCCGACACACGTGAGCAGCACGCCGTAGGTCCCCGCCCCCTGACCCAGCTCCTGGCGCACCACGATGGCGAGCTGCGAGTTGAGCGCGTTGGCGAAGGTGTAGAAGCACGCGGCCTTGACGAGCACCGAGCGCAGGTCGCTGGCCTGCGACGCGTAGCGCAGGCCCGCGCGCAACGCGACGCCGAAGGGCTCCGCCGGCAGGGTGGTGGTGGCCCGGGTGGAGCGCCAACGCCACAGCACGACCAGCACGCCCAGGTAGGAGACGGCGTCCAGCGAGAAGGCGGAGCCCACGCCGAAGCGCGCGACGAGCACCCCGCCCAGCGCGGGCCCGAGCGCGCGCGCGATGTTGATGCCGATGGAGCTGAGCGCCACGGCGGGGGCCAGCAGCGGCCGGGGCACCAGGTCCGCGGTGGTGGCGGCCTGGGCGGGCATGGCCATGGCGGACCCCATGCCCAGCGCGAACGTGAGGCCCAGCAGGCTCCACGGCTCGAGCGAGCCATGCAGCGCGAGCACCGCCGGCGCCACGGCCATGACCAGCATCCAGCACTGCACGGCGAGCAGGTAGCGCCGCCGGTCGACGATGTCCGCCAGGGTGCCGGCCACCAGGGCGAACACCACCGTGGGCAGGGTGGTGGCGGACTGGACCGCCGCGACCATCAGCGGCGAGCCCGTCTTCTCCGACATGAACCACGCCGCCGCCACGTCGTGCACCCAGGTGCCGACGTTGCTGGCGAGCACCGCCAGCCACATGGCGCGGAAGGTGCCGTGGCGCAGGGGCTCCCACGCGCCCACGGGGGGCGCCGCGGGGGCGGGGGGCGTCACCGCGACGCTGGCCTCAGAACGCATAGCAGAGGCATCCCAGCGCGCCCCAGAAGCCGGCGTCGTCGCCCGCGGGCGTCGCGTGGCGCGAGGCGTGGGTGTGGGGGTGCACCGCGCAGGAGGTGCCCGGCGCGTGCGCATGGGCCGTCGCCGTCAAGCGGGCGCGGGCCTGCGCGAGCGTGCCTCCCTGGTAGCCGCCGAAGCGGTTCACCGGCGACCAGTCCGGCATGGGCCGGGGCAACCGGGGCGCGAGCGGGCCGAACTCTCCGTCGCCGTGCACCACCCGGCCGCCCACCACCGTCAGGACGCTGGTGATGTCCTGGATGGCGGCGTCCGGCACCTGGAAGTAGTCGGAGGACAACACGGCGAAGTCCGCGAAGTAGCCCGGCTTGAGCAGGCCCTTGCGGTCCTGTTCGTGGGAGAACCACGCGCTGCCGTGGGTCCACAGGCGCAGCGCCTCCTCCCGCTCCAACTGGTTGTCCTCGCCGTACATGGCGAGGCCGCCGAGGGTGCGGCCGGTGACGAGCCAGTACAGCGAGACCCAGGGGTTGTAGCTGGCCACGCGCGTGGCGTCCGTGCCGGCGCCCACGGGCACGCCCAGGTCCAGCATCCTGCGCACCGGCGGGGTGCGGCGCACGGCGTCCTGGCCGTAGCGCTCCGCGAAGTACTCGCCCTGATAGGCCATGCGGTGCTGCACGGCGATGCCGCCGCTGAGCGCGCGCACGCGCTCGATGTTGCGCTCGGAGATGGTCTCCGCGTGGTCGATGAACCAGTGCAGGCCGTCGAGCGGGAGGTCGCGGTCGACCTTCTCGTAGACGTCGAGCACGCGGGAGATGCTCTCGTCGTAGGTGGCGTGGATGCGGAAGGGCCAGCGGCGCTCGGCGAGCACGCGCACGACCGCCTCCAGCTCCCCCTCCATGCCCTGGGGCAGCTCCGGACGGGGCATGCGGAAGTCCTCGAAGTCCGCCGCGGAGAAGACCAGCATCTCGCCCGCGCCGTTGTGGCGCATCATGTCGTCGCCCTCGCGGGGCGTGAGCATCTTCGTCCAGCGCTCGAAGTCGGCGACCTCGCCCCCCTTCTTCTGGGTGAAGAGGTTGTAGGCGATGCGCACCGTCAGCTCGCCGTCCGCGTGCAGCTTCTGGATGATGCCGTAGTCATCCGGGTAGTTCTGGAAGCCGCCGCCCGCGTCGATGACGGAGGTGATGCCCAGCCGGTTCAGCTCGCGCATGAAGTGGCGCGTGGAGTTGAGCTGGTACTCCGGCGGCAGCCTGGGCCCCATGGCGAGCGTGGCGTAGAGGATGAGCGCGTTGGGGCTGGCCAGCAGCAGGCCCGTGGGGTTGCCGGCGGCGTCCCGCTGGATGTGGCCGCCAGGGGGCTCCGGCGTCTCCTTCGTGTAGCCCACCGCGCGCAGGGCGGCGCGGTTGAGCAGCGCCCGGTCGTAGAGGTGGAGGATGAAGACGGGCGTCTCGGGCGCGGCGGCGTTGAGCTCGTCGAGCGTGGGCAGGCGCTTCTCGGAGAACTGGTGCTCGCTGAAGCCACCCACCACGCGCACCCACTGCGGCGCGGGCGTGCGGTCCACCTGGGCCCGCAGCATGGCCATCGCGTCCGCCAGCGAGCGCACGCCGTCCCAGCGCAGCTCCATGTTGTAGTTCAGGCCGCCGCGGATCAGGTGCGTGTGGCTGTCGTCGAGGCCGGGGACGAGCCTGCGCCCCTCCGCGTCGATGACGCGCGTGCCCGGCGTGGCGAGCGCGAGGATGGCGGCGTCGTCGCCCACGGCCTTCACCCGGCCCTTCTCCACGGCGAGGGCCGTGGCGTCGGGGTGGTCCCGGTCCAGGGTGGTGACGCGGGCGTTGTGGACGATGAGGTCGGCCATGGGCGAGGGGGCTCCCGGTGCGGAGGGAAGGGGGCGGGACGTGGGGTGGAGGATGCGGCGCGACGCGCCGGGCCGCATCCCCAGGATGGGTGAGGCGGAGCGGGGCTAGTGTCCGCCGCCCTCGGAGGCGTTGAACATCGTCTTCGCGTACTGGAGGCCGATGCCATAGCCGCCGGCGTGGGTGGCCGCGATGCCCGTGGTGAGCGCGTACGTGGCCCCGCGCGCCCAGTCGCGCTGGAGCTCCAGCAGGTACTGCACGCTCGTCAGCGGCGCGGCGCCGGCCTGGATCATCCGCTGCACCGCGCGCTCATGGGCCTCGTCCGACACGTCGCCGCAGGCGTCGGTGATGACGTAGGTCTGGAAGCCCTGGTCGATGGCCGACAGCACGGGGCCGACGATGCACACGCTCGTCCACAGCCCGGCGATGACCAGCCGCCCCTTGTCGAACCGGTTGACCTGGTCGGTGACGTTCGCGTCCTCCCACGCGTTCATCGTCGTGCGGTCCACGACCTGGGCCTCCGGGAAGACCGCCGTGAGCTCCGGGAACAGCGGGCCGGAGAAGCTCTTCTCCGCCACGGTGGTGAGCAGCGTGGGGACGCGGAAGCCGGCCGCGGCCTTGGCGATGAGCGCCGTGTTGTTGCGCAGCAACGCGATGTCGATGGAGCGCGTCGCGAACGCCATCTGCGACTGGTGGTCGATGAGGATGAGCGCGTGGTCGTCCGGGGTCAGCAGGTTCTTGCCAGGAGTCGGCTTGGCATTGGGCATGGTGTTTCCCGTGGCTGGGGTGGAACGCCATGGTGTCCGCGCCACGTGGAGTTGGAAACACCCGGAAGAGCCGTGAAAGACTCACCCGAACAGGGGATGTCTTCCGCGCTCAGTCCTCGCGGCGCGGCTCATCCGCGTGCGGGGTCTTGTCTTTGGAGGGAGGGAAGGCGACGACGCGTCTGCCGAACAGGCGCGCGTCCACCGAATAGGCGCCCGGACCGAGCAACGCGAGGGCGCAGGCGGTGAGCAGGCGGACGGCCGTCATGGGGCCGGGTATCCCAGGCATGCCATGGACTGCATTCAACAGGAGCAGGCAACTGGCGAGCACGGAGGCGGGTGTCAGGATTCCCAGACAGAGGCCCAGGCCCGGAATGGCCAGCCATGTCTGGGTCGACCAGGCGCCGGCGGGGTCGAGACAGAGCGAGCATGCAACGGACAGGCGCAGCAGGAGCAGACCGATTCCCGCGGCGCCCGACGGGAACATCGAGAAGAGACGTTGCACCCAGGCAGCGTAACCCCTGTCGCGCGTCTGGAATCAGGCTGCATCCAGGGAGCGGGGGCTCCCCAATTCGAGGGAGGACAACGGCGTGTCGTTGGTGGGGGGCCACGAGCCGATGCGCGCGTGGCGGCCGTGACGTGGCGGATGGTATCGTCGAGACATGACCGCGATGGACGCGAACATCCGCATCCTGGTGGCCGACGACCATCCGCTGTTGCGCGAGGGGCTCGGCGGAATGATTGCCGGCCAGCCCGACATGACCCTGGTGGCCGAGGCGGAGAATGGCGAGCAGGCGCTGCAGGCCTTCCGTGCCCACCAGCCGGACATCACGTTGATGGACGTGCAGATGCCCCGCATGGGCGGCATCGACGCCATCTCCGCCATCCGTTCGGAGTTCCCCCAGGCGCGCATCATCGTGCTGACGACGTACCGGGGGGATGCGCAGGCGCTGCGCGCCATCAAGGCGGGGGCGTCCGGCTACCTGCTCAAGAGCATGCTGCGCAAGGACCTGGTGGAGACCATCCGCAGCGTCCACGCGGGGCGCCGCCGCATCTCCGCGGACATCGCGTCGGAGATGGCGGAGCACATGGCGGACGACGAGCTGACGGCGCGCGAGCGCGACGTGCTCTGTCGCGTGGCCGCGGGCAACGCGAACAAGGAGGTCGCCGCGCAGATGGGCATCTCCGAGGAGACGGTCAAGACGCACATGAAGAACGTCCTGACCAAGCTGGGCGCCAAGGACCGCACGCACGCGGTGGTGATGGCGCTCAAGCGGGGCATCATCGACATCTGACGCCGCCGCGGGCGTGGGGCTCAGCGCTCGCTGATGGGCTCGGTGTGGGCGGGCGCCTCGCGCGTCATCTCCACCATGGTGGGGCGCCAGCCCAGCCTCGCGAACATCCGCTGCGCGGGCTCGTTCCTCGCGGCGGTGTGCAGCACCACGCGGGGGACGCCGAGCGAGGTGAGCCGGCGCATCATCTCCTCCGCGAGCAGGGCGCCCACGCCGCCCCGGCGGGCCTTCTCCTCCACCCACAGGTCGTGGAAGGCGCCGGCGCGGTCCAGCAGGGCGTTCCAGTCCACCGGCTCCACCCGGCCGTAGGCATAGCCGACCACCTGGCCGTCCAGCTCCGCGACGATGACGACGGCGTCCTTGCGCCGCGCCTCGCGCCCCAGCCACGCGCGGTAGCCGGACTCCACGTCGTCCGGGAGCATGAAGCGCTGGGCGTCGAACTCGTGGTGCTTGCGGGCCAGCGCGGCGCCCATGCGTCCCAGGGCGGCTTCGTCGGTGGCGTTCGCGGCGCGGATGATGAGGGGCATGGACAGGCTCCGGTGCGGGGCCGCCGCGCGGGGCGCGGGGCCGACGCGCCCCTCATACAACCGACGCGGCGAGGATGCCTCCGCGGCGTGCGCGGATGTGTCGGCGGGACGGGGCTTCCCCTGTCCGGTGGCGGACCCCTGGAGGCCCGCCGCTCCGGAAGACGACGCCCGGGGCTAGCGGGCGAACTGCGGCCCGCGGCGGCGGGAGCGGAACTCCGAGCGGAGCAGGTCCACCATGCCCGCGCCGGCGATTCCGAGGATGGCCAGGCCGCCGAGCGTGACGACGTAGCTGGACATGCCCGCGTTGCCACACTCGACGCAGGCGATGGTCGGGTCATCCGGCTCGAAGTGCACGGGCAGCTTCGTCCCGGTCGCGTACTTGTGCGTCAGCCGCTGGGCCTCGTTCAGCGCGCCCGTGTCGTTGCCGCCGAAGGAGATGGTGTCCGCCGTGTAGGGCTGGCCCGCCACCGAGTACGCGTAGCGGACCTCCGGGTGGAAGCGCGTGTTGCGCCGGCTGTGCATCGTCTCCACCGTCGAGGACACGACCGTGCCCTCGGCGACGGGCCAGCGCTGGCTCGCGTGGGCCCGATACAGCATGCGTCCGCCCCCGAACGCCAGCATCGCCCCGAAGAGCAGCATCAGTCCCGCCATCAGCACCTTCATCATCGCGCTTGGTCCTTTTCATCCGGAGCGGGCCGTGCCGCGTCCAGGCCCCCCGCGGGCTCGCGTGGTTCGCTTCGTGCAGTGCATGGAGCGCGCCACCCCTGTTCCGTCTCGGGCAATGCGTCCTGGCTGGGGCATTTCGCCCCGCGTGGGGCAAACCGCCCCACGGACGCCCGCCGCCTGTCACCATGCGGGCTCCCCGTGAACGGATATCGGGGGCAGACTGACCCACGCATGCCTTCCTTCGATACCGAACTGGACACCGCCCGCCGCATCGCCCGTGAGGCGGGCAGGCTCCTGTTGGAGGTCTACGCCACCCCCTTCGCCGTGGAGCACAAGGCGGGCGGCCTGGGGCCCGTCACCGAGGCCGACACCCGCGCCAACGAGCTCATCGTCTCCGCCCTCCGGCGCGCCTTCCCCGGCGACGGCGTCGTGGCCGAGGAGTCGGACAACGGCGCGGAGGCCCGCCGGTCCGTGCGCTGCTGGTTCGTGGACCCGCTCGACGGCACCCAGGAGTTCGTCAACCGCAACGGGGAGTTCGCCATCCACATCGGCCTGGCGGTGGGGGGCGCGGCGACGCTGGGCGTCGTCTACCGGCCGGTGGGAGACCGGCTCTACTCGGGCGTGGTGGGGCAGGGGGGCGAGGTGGAGGTGGACGGCGAGCGCCGGGTGCTGCGCGTGTCGGACGTGGCCGAGCCGTCGAGGCTGCGGCTGATGGTGTCCCGCTCGCACCGTTCGACGCTGACGCAGCAGGTGGTCGCGCGGCTGGGCATCACCCACGAGCAGGAGGCCGGGTCGGTGGGCATCAAGTGTGGCCTGCTCGCGGAGTCCGCCGCGGACCTGTACCTCCACGTGAGCGACCGCAGCTACCGCTGGGACAACTGCGCCCCGGAGGCGGTGCTGCGCGCGGCCGGCGGCGTCCTCACCGACCTGGGCGGCGCGCCCTACCGCTACGACGGCGTGGAGCTCCAGAACAAGCGGGGGCTGCTGGCCTGCAACGCCGCGGCCTTCCCCCAGGTGCAGCCCGTGGTCGCGGCCTTCGCGCGCGAGGCGGGGCTCCTCGCGTAGGCGTCAGCCCAGGTCGGCCGTGCGCCGCAGCTCGCCGAACAGGCGCGCCAGGTCCGCCAACTGGTAGTGCGCGTTGAGGCCGCTCGGGTTGGGCAGCACCCACAGCCGCGTGTCGCCCATCGTCTCCGGCTGGAGCCCCAGCTCCGCCTTGGGGCGCGCGAAGGCGGTGCGGTAGGCGCCCACGCCGAGCACGGCGAGGAAGCGTGGCTGGTAGCGGCGCACCTTCTTCTCCAGGGGCTTTCCACCGTCGCGCAGCTCGGCCGCGTCGAGCTGGTCGGCCGTCGCGGTGGCGTGGTCGACGACGTTGGTGATGCCCAGGCCCCGCTCGAGCAGTTGGGCCTGCTCGTCCGGGCGGAGCTGTCGCGGGGTGAAGCCCGCGGCGTGCAGCGTGGGCCAGAAGCGGTTGCCGGGGCGGGCGAAGTGGTGGCCCATCACCACGGAGTAGAGGCTGGGGTTGATGCCGCAGAAGAGGACGCGCAGCCCGGGGGCGATGATGTCGGGCATCGTGCGGCCGATGGCGGCGTCGAGCTGCGCGCGCGTGGGTCCGCGAGACGGAGTCATGGGGGGATATCGCCGCGCGCCCGGGACGAAGGCAACGACTTCATGGGCGCGGTGGGGGCGCTCGGGCGGCTGGCGGGGGGACGCCGGGTGGGGCAGGCTCGGCGTTCCGTCCCGCGTCTGCCGGGGCGGTCCACCCCGTGCTCCGAGGAGCCTGGCACATGCCGCACATCGTGACGCTGACGCTCAACCCGGCCATCGACGTGGCCACGTCCGTGCCAGTGGTCACCCCGGAGCACAAGCTGCGCTGCGGCTCCGTGCGCAGGGACCCGGGGGGCGGCGGCATCAACGTGGCGCACGTGGTTCGGGAGCTGGGGGGCGAGTCCATCGCCGTCTACACGCGCGGCGGCGCCACCGGGCTCCTGCTGGAGGAGCTGCTCGAGGACAAGGGGCTCCTGCGCCGCTCGATTCCCGTGGAGGGGTCGACGCGCGAGAGCTTCACCGTGGCGGAGGGGACGAGCGCCCGGGAGTACCGCTTCATCCTCCCCGGCCCCGTGCTGTCCGAGCGCGAGTGGCAGCGCTGCCTGGACGCGGTGGCCGAGGTCTCCGTGGGCGCCGCCTTCATCGTGGCCAGCGGCAGCCTGCCGCAGGGCGTGCCCGAGGACTTCTACGCGCGCGTGGTGAGGCTGGCCCGGCGCCTGGACGTCCGCGCCGTGGTGGACACCAGTGGTCCTCCGCTGGCGCTGGCGCTGGCGGAGGGCGTCTACCTGGCCAAGCCCAACCGCCGGGAGCTGCGGGAGCTGACGGGCGTGGCCGCCGAGGACGTGGCCACCCAGGCGGAGGCCGCTCGGGACCTGGTGGCCCGGGGCCGCGCGCAGCTGCTGGCGGTGTCCATGGGCGCGGAGGGCGCGCTCCTGACGACGCGGGACGGGCAACTGCGGGCGACGACGCCCCCGGTGGAACCCCGCAGCTCGGTGGGCGCGGGTGACAGCTTCGTCGCGGGGCTGACGCTGGCGCTGGCGCGGGGCCGGCCCCACGACGAGGCCCTGCGCTGGGGCATCGCCGCCGGCACGGCCGCGCTCCTCTCCCAGGGGACCGACCTGTGCAAGCGGGCGGACGCGGAGCGGCTGTTCACCCAGGTGACGGCGGTGCCCGTCTAGCCGCGGCCTCCGGCGGCCCCGGGTTGTCGCCGCCTCACCAGCCGGGGAGCGGCCAGGGGGAGGAGGGCTCCGTCACTCTTTCCTCGCGACAAGCAAGGCCTGAAACGGACAGAGTGCGCCCGCGTGTCCGCTTCCACACCTTTCCCGTCGTCCTCCCCCCGCCTCGGGCCCTGGCATTGGATTGCCTTCCTCGTGGGGGTGACACCCCTCGTGGTGTACGCGTTCTCCCCGCGCGTCGGTGACCTGGACCTCTACTTCAAGACGGCGCGGGCCTTCCTCGCCGGCGCGACGCCGAACCAGGACTTCCGCTTCGAATATCCGCCCTACGCGCTCCTGTGGTTCGTGCCGGCGGCGTGGCTGCGCAGCACGCAGTGGGAGTTCGTGCCCGTCTTCGGGCTCCAACTGGCGGTGATGGACGCGTTCATCAAGTGGGTGCTGCTGGTCGAGGGCGCGCGGCGCTGGGGGCGGACGTGGCGCTCGTTCGTGCCGTGCGTGGCGTACTCGCTGACGTCGTGGGCCGCGGCGCTCTACTACCTCAAGCGCTACGACCTCATCCCCGCCGCGCTGACGATGGTCGCGCTGCTGGCGCTGGCGCGCAGGCGCGACACGCTGGCCGGGCTGGCGCTGGCGGTGGGCGTGGTGACGAAGCTGTATCCGGTGGTGCTGGTGCCGCTGGCGGTGATGGTCTGCTGGAAGCGCGGCACGCTGGCGCGCCTGCTGGTGGGGCTGACCCTGGGCGTGGCGCCGCTGCTGCCCTTGAGCGCCGTGTGGCCGTGGTGGGGCTTCGCGACGTTCCACGTCGACCGCGGCCTCCAGGTGGAGTCGCTCGGCGCGTCGCTCCTGTGGGCGGCCCACCAGTTGGGGCTCGTCCAGGGCGTGTTGTGGATCCACGCGCCGGCGGCGTACGAACTGCACGGCGTGGCGGCGGCGGGCGTGCGCGCGGTGAGCCGGTGGCTGTGGGTGGTGGGCTCGCTCGGGATGGCCGCGGTGGGCATGTGGTCGGTGCGGCGGCGGCCGCCCGAGCAGGTGGAGGACCTGGCGCGGCTGGTGCTCGGGCCGCTGGTGGTCTTCATCATCCTGAACCCCGTGCTCAGCCCGCAGTTCCTGACGTGGGTGATGGGCGCGGCGGCGCTGGCGCTCCTGTCCGGCTCGCGCACGGTGCCGGTGCTCATCCTGGTGGCCGCCATCTGCTCGCGGGGCGTCTTCGTCGGGACGACGTACCGCACGGGCCTGGGCATCCCCCAGACGCTGCTCCTGCTGGCGCGCAACGGCATGCTGTTCGCCGCCGGGTGCCTGCTGCTGCGCGACACCCTGCGCCGCGTGAAGCCGAGCCCCGCTCCCGCCGTCGCTCCGGCTGCGGTGGAGTACCTGCCCTTGCAGGCCGCGGTGCTCCCCGAGGGCGACGGCGCGACTCAGCGGCGGTAGAAGACGCCGCCCTTCATCACCCAGCGCACCCGGCGCAGCGCGGTGATGTCGCGCGTCGGGTCGCCCTCCACGGCGACGAGGTCCGCCAGGAGCCCGGTCTTCACCTGTCCGAGGCGGTCCTCGCGGTGGAGCATGCGCGCGTTGCCGGAGGTGGCGGCCTGGAGCGCCTGTGCGGGCGTCATGCCGTACTCCACCATCAGCTCCAGCTCGCGGGCGTTGTCCCCGTGCGCGAAGACGCCGGAGTCTCCGCCCGCGCACATGGGGACGCCCGCGGCCAGGGCGGCGCGGAAGCTGGCGCGCTTCTCCTGGAGCGGCGCGGGCTCCGGGTCCACGCCCCGCTTCCATCCCTGGTAGCGGAAGAGGGCGTCGCCCGCGGCGAGCGTGGGGCACAGGAAGACGCCCTTCTGGGCCATGAGGCGGAAGACCTCCGGCGTGCCACCGTCGCCGTGTTCGATGCTCTCCGCGCCCGCGAGCACCGCGCGGCGCATGCCCTCCGGGGTGCTGCTGTGGACGGCCACGGGGCGGCCGCCGTCGCGCGCGGTGGCGACGATGCGCTGCAGCTCCTCGAGGGAGAAGGTGGGCCGCGCCTCGCCGCCGGGGCCCCAGCGGTAGTCGCCGTAGACCTTGATCCAGTCCGCGCCCCGGCCCATCTGTCCGCGCACGGCGCGAACCAGCGCGTCCACGCCGTCCGCCTCCTCCGCGCCCTGGGGGACGTGCCACTCGGGCGCGAAGCCCTTGGGGCCGTAGCTGCCGGTGGCCACGAGCGCGCGTGTCACCACCAGCAGGCGGGGGCCGGGGATGATGCCCTGCTGGATGGCCTGCTTGAGGCCCACGTCCGCCTCGGCGGCGCCCTCCGTGCCCAGGTCGCGCGCGGTGGTGAAGCCCGCCAACAGCGTGTCCCGCGCGTGGTTGGTGGCGCGGGCGATGCGCACGGTGAGCGGCTCCTTGAGCACCTGGTCGTTCCAGTTCGCCTCGTCGTACGGATGGAGCAGCAGGTGGGAGTGGCCCTCGATGAGGCCGGGCAGCAGCGTGGTGTCCGGCAGGTCGAGCACCTCCGCGCCCTCCGGGGCCTTCACGCTCGCGGAGGGGCCGGCGGCCACGATGCGCTCGCCGGTGACGACCACCGCCCAGCCCTCGTGGGGCTTGGGGGTGACGCCGTCGAACACGCGCGCGGGGCGCAGCAGGTACGACCTGGGGGACGGGGCCACGGGCTGGGCGATCGCCGTGGACGCGAGGGCGAGGAGGGCGAGGAGCAGGGGGCGCATGGGTGGGGTGGGGAGGGAGTGGGCCGGCGCGAGGATGATGGCCTGGAGGCGGGCGGGCCGTCACTCCGCTGCCCCGTGGACGGAGAGGCGAGTCCCGCCGTGGACGGGGCAGGGTGGGCCTCGTCGGGGTGCCGCGGGCGCGGGAGGGGGCTGGCTGTTAGACAGGGGGCATGGCGCGAAACGCAAGCGTGACGGCCCTGCTGCCCGTGGAGGCCGAGTTCCAGAAGGAGAAGGCGCAGGGCCTGCGCCGCACCGGGGAGAAGCTGGAGCAGGCGCTCGCGGCGCTGGCGAGCGCCGAGGCGGCGCTGGGGCCGGTGGGGGCCGCGGGACGGGCCACGCGCTTCCGGCGCTACACCGAGCTGCGCCAGGAGGCGGAGACGCAGCGCTGGTACCTGATGGTGCAGCGCGAGGCCTGTGGCGTGCGCAACCACACCGAGATGGACCTGCTGTTCCCGATGCCGCCCCGCATCCGGGAGTGACGCGGGGTCAGGGCGCGGCGCGCCAGGCGGCGACGGCGAGCAGGACCCAGCCGACGAGGAAGCCCATGCCGCCCAGCGGGGTGATGGCGCCGAGCGCGCGGACGCCCGTGAGCGCGAGCGCGTAGAGGCTGCCGGAGAAGAGGACGATTCCGACGAGCATCGCCCAGCCGGCGCCGGACAGGAGGGACGAGGGCCGGAGCGCGCCGAAGAGGCCCACGGCCACGAGTCCGAGCGCGTGGTACATGTGGTAGCGCGCGCCGGTCTCGAAGATGACCAGGAGGTCGGGAGACAGCCGGGCCTTGAGGCCATGCGCGCCGAAGGCGCCCGCCGCGACCGCCAGGAACGCATTCACCGCACCGAGGACGAGCCACCACCGCATCATCGAGCGCCTTTCATCGGAAGTCCGACTGATGCACGCTACACCGCCGTTGACGGAGCGTCCCGGCCGACGTGAACTCCGGGCCGCTCCCTCCCGAATGACATCCCCCACTTTTACTCCTTCTCCCCAGCCGCTCCCCTTCGAGCTGCGTCCGTCCTCCATCCAGGGCACGGGCGCGTTCGCCACCCGCCGAATCCCCAAGGGCAAGCGCATCATCGAGTACATCGGTGAGCGCATCACCCAGGAAGAGGCGGACGTCCGCTACGACGACGAGGCGATGGGGCGGCACCACACCTTCCTCTTCAACCTGGACGACAAGACGGTCCTCGACGCGGGCACGCTGCACAACGAGTCGCGCTACATCAACCACTCGTGTGACCCCAACTGCGAGGCGCTCGTCGACGAGGGGCACATCTACATCTTCGCCCGCAAGGCCATCGCCGTGGGTGAGGAGCTGGTCTACGACTACGCCTACGAGCGCACGCCGGACATGGGGCCGGAGTCCGAGTCGCTGTACGTCTGCAAGTGCGGCGCGGCCAACTGCCGGGGCACCATCCTCGCCCCCGAGAAGAAGGCGCCCGCCCGGAAGAAGAAGGCCTCGGCGAAGAAGAAGTCCGGCGTGAAGAAGTCGGGCGCCAAGGTCGCGAAGAAGACGCAGGGAAAGAAGGCCGCGTCCGGGTCCCGCGCCGCGAAGAAGGGCGGCGGGCGGAAGAAGTCCCCGGCGGGCGGACGCAAGCGTCCGGCGCGCTGAGGTCCCAGGTCTCATCGCGTCGGGCCCGGTGGGAGGTGCTCCCGCCGGGCCCGTTGCGTTGGGCGCGTATTCGCGAGGGGCGCTTCAGTCCGGGCTGTCGTTGCAGGGGGCCTGGAAGATGGTGACCGCGAAGGGGCTCGTCTTCTTCTCGAGGCTTGGAGGGGAGCCGCACACGCAGGTCTCCCTGCCCCACCAGATGGTGTGGGCCGCATCACCATAGTAGGTGGTGACATAGGCCGACCTGCAGAGCGCGGGAGGAACCTGCTCGCCCGTCAGGGTGGACGTCTGGGAAGAATCGCTTTCCGGCTCGGCGCCCCCACAGCCCGCGATGACACCCATCGTGCACAGCCAGACGGCAATGCCTTGCTTCATTTGCATGGTGCCTCCTTGCGTGGAACCCCGGTCTTGGGTTGTCTGAGTTTACCGGGCGCGCGTGCCGTCTTCCATTGCGGGCGTGGGGACCGTGCGAGGGTTCTCTCGAGATGCCGCCTCAATCACAGGGCTGGGCGCCCGTCGAGGCGAGGTCCATGCCGGTATGGGTTTGCGTCCGCGAGTGTCGTACCGGCTGTGCAAGGGTCGCAGGGGCCCCGGGGCACGGGTTCGGCGCTTCTTCGTGAATGACGACGCTCGGGTCTTCCTCCGGCATAGAGTGCCCGTCGTGAACGACGTCCTCTCCTTCCTGGTGGCCGGGTCCGTCACGCCCCCCGTGCTCGACTCGGTCGATGCGTGGTGGCGTCAGCACCTGGAGCTGACCCGGCGCTACTCCGTCCCCGCCGACCTGGCGTTGGCGGGGGGCTTCCGCGCGGACCGGCTCGGGTATGCCTTCGCCTCCGGCTACCACGCCGCGCTGCGCTCCCTGTTCCCCCGTCTCCCCGCGGACCGTCCCACCGCGCTCTGCGCCACCGAACCCATGGGTGGGCATCCCTCCGCCATCCAGACGCGCCTGGCGAGCGTGGGCTCGAAGTGGAAGCTCACCGGGGAGAAGTCCTTCGTCACCCTGGGCACGCGGGCCGAGCTGCTCCTCGTGGTGGCCTCGGAGGGGCAGGACCCCCAGGGCCGCAACCGCTTGCGGCTGGTCGTCGTGGACGCGAAGCGCGCGGGCGTCCACGTCACCGCGCTGCCCGAGCTGCCCTTCGTTCCCGAGGTCCCTCACGCGGAGGTGAAGTTCGAGGACGTCCTCGTGTCACCCGACGAGGTCCTCCCAGGCGACGGCTACGTCCGCTACCTCAAGCCGTTCCGCACGGTGGAGGACTGCCACGTCCACCTCGCCCTGCTCGGGTGGCTCCTCCAGGTCGCGCGACGCAGCGGGTGGCCGGAGCCCGTGCGCGAGGAGCTGCTCGCGCTCGTCATCCTGATGCGCGGCCTGTCGCTGGCGGACCCCGAGGACGCGACGACCCACCTCGCGCTCGGCGGGGCGTTGGAGCTGGCGCGTCAGGCGCTGGAGCGATGCGAGCCGCTGTGGACCTCGGTCGATGCATCCACGCGTGAGCGCTGGGCGCGTGACCGGCGCTTGCTGGGCGTCGCCGGGAAGGTGCGCGCCAAGCGGCTGGAGGTCGCCCGGGCCCGCATCGCGAGTGGTCCGACCGGGCCGTCCTCCACGGATTGAGACGAAGCCTCGGCGCGTCTCGCGCCACGGCGCACACGTGGGTCCGGCCGCGCACGTCGTCCCGCCGGCCACGAGGCGCTGCGTCCAGGGCGACGTCGCGATGGGCGACTCGCGAGCCAGCGGGCGTGCCGCAAAGTCCTCGGCCACGAAAAAGGGCCGTGGTCCTCGAGGGACCACGGCCCTGTCACCTCGACGAGGCGTCGCTCAGTAGCGCCCGCCGCCGACCGCCGAGACGATGGCGGAGAGGATGCGGTTCTCCACGCCCCACACGGCCTTGTTCACGCCCTTGACGCCAGCGCCGCGCAGGTAGTCCGTGAAGTCGTGCAGCGCGGTGGAGCGCTGGAGGCCCTCGCCGCTGGCCGCGAAGAGCAGCGGCGTGTTCGGCGCACCCGTCAGTCCCAGGTCGGGGCAGGCCTCGGAGAGCTTCGCCGGGTCGATGCCCGTGGCCGCCGACAGCATGGCCACCGTGAACTTGTGCACGTCCAGCTCGCGCGCGTTGGGGACCTTCTTCAGCACCTTCGCGCGCGTCTCCGGGTCGGTGGCCAACTGGTCCAGCGTCACCTTGGACATCGCGATGATCTGCTCGTTGGTGACCTTCTTGCCGTCCAGGATGGCGCGGCCCAGCAGCGACGCGGGGGTGTCACCCTTGATGCTGATGTCGTTGCCCGGCATGTTCTGCATGCGCTGCCAGATGGCCTGCACCGCGCGACCCACCTCGGTGTCCGGCCCGCCACGCCACGAGCCCGGCGTGGGCTGGGTGATGGCCGCCTGCACCGGCGCCGCCTTCGCCTCGAACGTGCTCAACTGCGCGTGACCCACCGCGGCCGTCTTCGTCGTCGCCGCTGCCTGCTGCGCGCTGGCCTGCGGCTGGAGCTTCGTAGCCGTGGAGAGATTCGAGGAGACGATGCGGGGGCCGCTGCGGATGGGGTTCGTGCTCAAGGGGGAGTCTCCAAAATCGACGAATCGCGGAATTATCGCAGGAAGCCGGTAAAGGTTGTGCCTGCCTGGACTCAAGGCCCGTGCAGTCCGCGCGCGGGCCGCTATGGTGCGCGACCATGAAGCGATTTCCCAATGAGTTCGCCGATCTGCTCACGCCCAAGGGCCGCCGCATCCTCGACGGCAAGGACGCGTCCGTGACAGGGGTGCTGCTCGACCCGGCTCGACGCTTCGTGTCACTCGCGGGGGTCGTCGACGTCACGAAGGCCACGCGGTGTCGCGACCTGCTCGATGCCGCACTGCGTGAAACGTTGGTGCCCATGGAGGACCCCATCCCTCACGACTCCATCTCCGGGATGACGATGAACTACATGGAGCTGCTGCCGAAGACGGTGCGCGTGCGCACGGCGCTCCTGGAGAACCGGCGCACGCGTTCGTGGAAGGCGGCGGAGCAGGTGGGGCTCGTCGCGATGCTGCACTCGGAGACCTTCGCGGCGTTCGCGGCGGCGGTGAGCGGCCGGACGCTGCGGCGCAACTGGGGCATCCAGGTGCTGTGCTACGGCCCGGGTGACTATTCGGGGCCGCACAACGACCACCACCCGGAGGAGGAGGAGGCGCGCGACGGCTACGTGGACATGCACCTGAGCCTCACCATGCCGGGCGTGGAGCACCAGTACCTCGTCTACGAGAAGGACGGGCACCTGACGGAGATGACGAAGGTGAGCACGGTGGGGGGCATGACGGTGTACCGGCTGCCCTTCTGGCACTACACGACGCCGCTGCTCGCCCGGCGGGGCGCCGAGGCCTCGTGCCGCCGGTGGGTGTTGCTGGGGACGTTCCTGGACGCGGCGCCGAACGCCCGGAAGGGCTCCACCGTCGCGCCGCCGGGGGCACCGGAGCGTCGCCTGGCGGGCCCGCGCGCGTGATTCGGGCGTGGCGGCGGGGCCGGTCGGAGTTAGCTTCGGGCGCACATGAGCCCCACCGACACCGATTCCCTGGCCCGTGACCTGCTCGACTTCATCGACGCCTCGCCCACGCCGTACCACGCGGTGCGCGAGGCGGCCCGCCGGCTGGAGCAGGCGGGCTATCGAGCCCTCGACGAGCGCGAGTCCTGGTCGCTGAAGCCCGGCGACCGCGTCTACGTGACTCGGGGCGACACGAGCATCGCCGCCTTCCAACTGGGCACCGCGCCGGTGGACCGCGCGGGCTTCCGGCTGGTCGGCTCGCACACGGATTCGCCCAACCTGCGACTCAAGCCGAACGCGCAGGTGGCGAAGAACGGCTACCAGCAGCTCGGCGTCGAAATCTACGGCGGCGTCCTGCTGCACACCTGGACGGACCGTGACCTGTCGCTGGCGGGCCGTGTGGTCACGCTGAAGGACGGGCGCCCGGTGGGCCACCTGGTGGACTTCCGCCGCTCGCTGCTGCGCGTGCCCAACCTCGCCATCCACCTGAACCGCGGCGTCAACACCGACGGCCTGAAGCTCAACGCCCAGGACCACATGGTGCCGGTGCTGGGCCTGGAGAGCGCGGGCGCGGTGGACCTGCGCACGCTGCTGGTGCAGGAGCTGGCCAAGGGGAACGTGAAGGCGGACGCGGCCGACATCCTCGGCTACGACCTGTGTCTCTACGACCTCCAGCCGTCCACGCGCTCGGGCGCGCATCAGGAGTTCCTCCATGCGCCGCGCCTGGACAACCTGGCGAGCTGCCACGCGAGCCTGACGGCGCTCCTGGCGAGCGCCGCGCCGCGCGAGGCGACCAGCGGCGTCGTCCTGTTCGACCACGAGGAGGTGGGCAGCCGCAGCGCGCAGGGCGCCGCGTCGCCGTTCCTGCGCACGCTCCTGGAGCGCATCACCCTGTCGCACTCGGACGGGCGCCCGGACGCGTTCCACCGCGCCATCGCCAATTCGTTCCTGGTGAGCGCGGACATGGCGCACGCCATCCACCCCAACTACGCGTCGCTGCACGAGCCGAAGCACCAGCCGCAGATGGGCCTGGGCCCGGTCATCAAGTCGAACGTGAACCAGTCCTACGCGACGGATGGCGAGTCCTGGGCGTTCTTCACCGCGCTGTGCCGCGAGGCCGGCGTCACGCCCCAGCACTTCGTCACCCGCACGGACCTGGGCTGCGGCAGCACCATCGGCCCCATCTCCGCGGGGCAGTTGGGCATCCGCACCGTGGACGTGGGCAACCCGATGCTGTCCATGCACTCCATCCGGGAGATGGCGTGCGCGGCGGACATCGCGTCCATGGTCGCGGTGCTCCGGCGGCTGTTCGCCTAGCGGCGACGGGTGGTAGACCTGTCCGCGTGACATGGATTCGCGCAGGAGGGCCCTGGTTCGGTGAACCTCCGTGGAGGAGGGGCACGGCTCCCCAGGTGTCGGCCCGCGCGCTGCTTCCCCAGTCGCGGGCCTGGCGCGCGCGGACGATGCTGGCGCGGGCCGCGCGCTGGCTGCGGCATCCCCGGCGGGTGTTGTACGTGGGCCGGCCCGGTCACGACCGCTGCATCGTCAGCGAGGACGGCGAGGGCCGGCGCTACCTCCAGTTCGGCTGGGACAGCGCGTACCAGAGCGTGGTGGGGCCGGGCGCGCCGCTGCGCCTGGAGCTGGAGTACACGCAGCTCATGGTGGCGGGACTGGCCTTCGTGCCCGACCCCCGCCGCGTCCTCGTGGTGGGGCTCGGCGGCGGCGCGCTGCCCATGTTCCTGAGGGCGGTGCTGCCCGGCGCGCACATCGACACGGTGGACAATGACCCGGAGGTGCTCGAGGTCGCCCGGCGCTACTTCGGGTTCCACGAGGACGCGAGCCTCCGCGCGCACGTGGCGGACGGACGCGCCTTCATCGAGGCGCCGGGGGACGCCTACGACGTCATCTTCCTGGACGCCTTCGGCCCGAAGGGTGTCCCCAGCGCGCTGGCCACGCGGGAGTTCCTCCTGGCGGCGCGCGCGCGCCTGGCGCCGCTCGGGGCCGTGGTGGCGAACGTCCACCGCACCCCCAATCCGCTGTACCCCTCCATGCAGGAGACGTGGCGCGCGAGCTTCGCGCAGCTCCACGGGCTCGACGCGCGGACGACGGCCAACCGCGTGTTCGTGGGGTTGGACCACGCGCGCAAGGTGTCCCGCGCGGAGCTGAAGTCCCGCGCGGCCCGGCTGGGGCGCGTGGCGCGCTTCAACGTGCGCGGCCTGATGTCCCGCAGGTTCGAGGACCGCTCGGTCCGCAAGGGCACGGCGACGCGCGAAGCCCCGGTGAGGGGCGAGACTCCGGGGCGGGTCGACCCCGAAGGGTGAGGCCGTCCCGTGGCGCTCAGGACACGGAGCGGGTGAGGCGCTGCTCCCGCGCCTCCGCGAGCGTGCCCGCGTCGAGCAGGGCCGCGACCTTCTCCTGGGCGGAGAGCGGCTCGGCCAGGCCGCCCAGCAGCTTGCGGCGCGCGGACTCGAGCGCCGCGGGCGGGGTGTCCAGGGACAGGCCGGGCTGGGACTCCAGCAGCGCCATGTGCAGGGCATGCGCCTTCGCGTCGGTGAGGACCCGCTCCACCGCGTCCGGCACCGGCTCCACCGCGAACTCCTCGGTGATTCCCTGGGCGCGCTCCAGCACGCCGGGGGGCTCGGTCTCCTCGGGGATGAGGAAGAGCCCCTTGCGCGCGGCCCACGTGCCCAGCGAGGCGCGCGCCGTCAGCACGGTGAGCGGCACCGCCAGCAGCAAGCCCACCACCACGGGGGCGAGCCACGCGGCCAGCCCGGGCGACACCAGCAGCGCCGCGCCGAAGAGGCCCGCGCCCACCGCCATGTGCACCGCGTGGCGCCGCAGGCCCTCGCTCCAGGGCAGGTCCGCGTCCTCGCGCTGCTGGCTGGACCAGTTCACCCGGTAGCCCAGCAACGTGCCGAAGACGAAGTGCGACTGGAACAGCATCATCACCGGCGCCAGCAGCGACGCCAGCACGCTCTCCGCCAGCACGCTGAGCACCAGCTTCAGCCGCCCGCCCATGCGCGCCGCCTCGCCCTTGCGCGTCAGCGCCAGCGTCAGGCCGAGCACCTTCGGCGTGAAGAGCATCCCCATCGAGATGGCGAACAGCCGCAGCGCCCCGGGCGCGTCGTAGGCGAGCCCCGGCTGCTCCAGGAGGTGCACGTCCAGGAAGAAGCGGTCGTGCAGCGCCGCCGCCAGGCCCGCCAGGAGGAACAGCAGCCACAGCGGGGACGCGACGTAGGACATCACGCCCATCAGGAAGTGGGCGCGGCTGAGCGGATGCAGGCCGCCGGCGAGCACCAGGCTCAGGTGCTGGAGGTTGCCCTGGCACCAGCGCCGGTCGCGCTGCGCGTAGGCGAGCAGGTTCGGCGGGGGCTGCTCGTAGCTGCCGCCCAGCTCCGGCATCAGCCACACCGTGTAGCCCGCGCGCCGCATCAGCGCCGCCTCGACGAAGTCGTGGCTCAGGATGTGTCCGCCGAAGGGCTGTTTGCCCGGGAGGACCGGCAGGCCGCAGTGGTTGATGAACGCCTCGGTGCGGATGATGGCGTTGTGGCCCCAGTAGTTGGACTCCCCCAGCTGCCACGCCGCCGCGCCCGTGGCGACCACCGGCCCGTAGACGCGCCCGGCGAACTGCTGCAGCCGCGCGTAGAGCGTGGTGCGCCCCACGCACAGCGGCGGCGCCTGGATGATGCCCGTGCGCGGGTTGAGCTCCATCAGCCGCGCCATCTTCACCAGCGTGCGGCCGTCCATCAGGCTGTCGGCGTCCAGCACCACCGTGAAGTCGTAGCGGCGCCCCCAGCGCTCGCAGAAGTCCCCGAGGTTGCCCGCCTTCTTGCCCGTGTTGTCCGTGCGCCGCCGGTAGAAGATGCGCCCCTGGCCGCCCACCCTGCGGCACAGGTCCGACCAGGCCAGCTCCTCGGCCACCCAGGCCTCGGCGCGTGTGGAGTCGCTCAGCACGTAGAAGTCGAACGCGTCCAGGTACCCGGTGGCGGCCACGGACTCGTACGTGGCCTGGAGGTTGGCGAAGACGGCCGCCGGGTCCTCGTTGTGGATGGGCATCACCACCGAGGTGCGGGTGCGCAGCGGCACGCCCTCCTCGTCCACGGTGGGGTAGCGCGGCCCGGGCAGCCGCTCACCGAACACGCTCTGGAGGAAGCCCGCCACCGCCGTCCAGAAGGAGAGGGCGATCCACCCGAAGCACAGGGCGAAGAACACCAGCAGCAGCACCTCCGGCGCGGACGTGCCCTGCGCGCTCAACAGCCGCTGCATCTCCCGCGTCCCCGCCACGGTGGACGCGGCCGCCAGCCCCAGGACCCCGGCGCGCCGCAGGCCCGTGCTTTCGGGCGAGAACGAGTGCGAATCCATGACCACCCCTCCAGGTCCCGCGCGTCAGCGGGAGATGGAGACGTCCGGCGCCGCCCCACGGAACCAGCGGCGGAACATCTCTCCGAACGGCCACAACGTGAGGTGCTGCTCGGGCATCACCGTCGTCACCTGCGCGGGCGCGGGCACCGGCACCGCGGCGCGCATGACCCGGCAGAGCTCCTCCGGCGCGGACGGCTGCATCAGCACGCGCGCCCCCCGGCTGGCGACGTCGCACAGCACGAAGGCCGCGCGGCCCCGCGACAGCAGCGAGGTGCCCACGTGCTCGGTGCCCAGCACGCCCGCGAGCCACGTCTCCACGCGCGCCCGGGCCAGGCCCAGCGCGGACTGCGGCTGGGCGCCGTGCGCGGCGTAGCCGTCCAGCGCCCACGCGGCGAGCGCGGACAGGTCCGCCTCGGAGGTGAAGCCGAAGCCCCGGAAGAAGGAGTCCAGCGCCACGCGGGACTGCGGGCGGGCCCAGATGGAGGACGGGACGGAAGGGCAGGAGGTCATCGTCGTCACGGAATCCACAGGTAGCTCCAGGTCTCGGTGAGGGTCTCCGGGCCGCGCTTGAGGAAGGCGCGCAGCTCGGTGGGGGCGGCGGGGGTGGTGGGAAGCAGCTCGAAGGTGGCGCGCCAGCCGCCGGAGGGCTCGTGGCGGGCGACGGTGGGGCGCAGCACCTGACCCGACGCGGCGGTGACGACGGCCTCCACCGGGCCGTCACCCGCGGCGTCCGAGGGCGAGAAGTCGAGGATGAAGCGGCGCGCGCCCTTGGTGTCGCCGGCGGCCACGCGCGTGGCGGTGACGAAGGCGTTCTTCGTCGCGAACGGCGAGCGCGAGCCCCAGTGCAGCCGGTACGCGAGGCGCAGCGGCGCGCCCGGGCCGAAGGGCTGGTCCGGCATCCAGAAGGCGACGATGTTGTCGTTCGTCTCGTCCGGCGTCGGCAGCTCCGCCAGCCGCACCACGCCCGCGCCCCAGTCGCCCACCGGCTCCACCCACGCGCTGGGGCGGCGCTCGTAGCGGGCCTCCAGGTCCTCGTAGCTGGTGAAGGCCGTGTCGCGCTGGAGCAGGCCGAAGGCGCGCAGCCCGTCCACGTGGAAGCTGGAGACGTTGACGTGCTGCGGGTTCTGCAGCGGGCGCCACAGCTGCTCGCCGCCCTTCGTCCAGACGAACAGGCCGTCCGAGTCGTGGACCTCCGGGCGGAAGTCGTCGTAGTCGCCGCGGTCGTTCTCCCCGAACAGGTACATGCTCGTCAGCGGCGCCACGCCCAGCTGCTCCACGGGCTTGCGCGCGAACAGCGTGACCTCCACGTCGAACACCGTGTTGGCGCCCGGGGTGATGGTGAAGCGGTAGGCGCCGGTGACGCTCTGGCTGTCCATCAGCGCGTGCACCACGACGCGCGTGTCGCCCGGGGCCGGCTTCTCCAGCCACAGCTCGCGGAACGAGGGGAACTCCTCCGGCCGCGGCCCCGCGGTGTCGATGGCGAGCCCGCGCGCGGACAGGCCGTACAGGTTGCCGGCGCCCAGCGAGCGGAAGTAGCTGGCGCCCTGGAACACCCCCACCTCGTCGAAGTGCTCCTTGCGGTTGATGGGGTGGGTGAGGCGCATGCCCGCGAAGCCGTCCGCCTGCTTCAGCGGACCGGGCTTCACCAGCGGGCCGTAGGTGAAGTAGTCCGGCGAGAAGCGCACCGTGTGCTCCCGGCCGTCCACCACCTCGTGCATGGCCACCGGGTGCAGGAAGAAGAAGCCGGGGTGGAAGAACTGGGCCTGGAAGGGCAGCCCCTCCTGGCGCCACCAGGACTTCTCCGGGCGGAAGCGGATGTCCCGGTACGCGTCGTAGTTGAGCGTCTTGTAGCTCTCCGGCAGCGTCGAGCGCGGCTCCTGGTACGGCCGGGCCGCCAGCGCGCGCGCCTTCTGCACCACGCTGTCACCGCTGAACGCCGCCGTCGCCGCGGAGGCGGGGGGCGTCGCCGCGCAGGCCGTCCCCGACAGGGTCGCCAGCGCCACTCCCACCCACCGCACGCACCGCGCGCGCGCCTTCTCGAACCCGTTGCCGTGCGACGTCACGCCCCGATTCCTCCCTGAGAGCCGCGGGCCGGGGGGCTGTCGGACCTACCCCCTCCCGCTTGTCCACACCGTCCACCGTGTCCATCACGGTGCGGCGCGTCAGCCCCAGAGCAACCCGCGTACCAGCCCCGCCCAGGCGAGCAGGCGGTCGAAAAATCCCCTGGAAATCCAGTGGGTTGGGGAATGTGATTTGTTTGGGCTCAATCAGACTGCGGGGTTGCGCGGGCGGCGTCGGACGCTGCCTGGGAAAGCCCGGGGACGCGCTGGGGAATTGAAGGACAGCCAGCGCATGAGCCTGTCCGATTCCTCCACAGGTGGACAATGACTCGGATCAGACGCGCGCCAGGCGCTCCTGGACGAGGGAGAGCAGTTCGCGCCCGGCGAAGGGTTTCTCGATGTGGGGGCTGGGCACGGATTCCAGGAAGGCGCGGGCGGCGGGGGTCACCGCACCGCCGGTGAGGAAGACGACCCGGCGGGCGTGGTCGGGGTGGCGCTGGACGAGGGTGGCGTAGAAGTCCATGCCGCTCATGCCGGGCATCATCAGGTCGCAGAAGACGACGTCGTAGTGTTCGCCGGCCTCGATGCGCTCCAGGGCGTCCTGGGCGCGGGTGGCGAGGGTGACGTCGTGGTGGGGGCGCAGGGTGCGGCCCAGGGCGGTGCAGACCAGGGGTTCGTCGTCCACCACGAGCAGCCGCCCGCGGCGCTCGGCGGGCTGGGGGGGCTCCGGCTCCGGCGGGAAGAGGGGCTCCGGGTCGGGGCGGGGGCGCTCGGCGGGGGGCAGAATCACCTGGAAGGTGGAGCCCCGGCCGGGGGCGCTCTGCACGAGGATTTCACCGCCCAGCGCCGTGACGAGGTTGTGGCAGATGGACAGGCCCAGGCCGGTGCCCACGCCAGGGGCCTTGGTGGTGAAGAACGGGTCGAACAGGCGGGGCAGGTGTTCGGCGGCGATGCCCACGCCCGTGTCGGTCACCTCCACGACGACGCGGCCGGTGTCCGTCATGCGCGCGTTGACGCGAATCTCGTGGCGGTCCGGCACGCCCTCCGGGATGGCCTGCGCGGCGTTGACCAGGAGGTTGAGGAACACCTGGCCCAGGCGCGACTCGTTGGCGCGCACCGGGGCCACGTCGTCGAAGGTCTTCACCAGCCGCGCGCGGTGGCGGATCTCCGTCGTGGCCAGGTTCAGCGTGGACTCGAGCACCTGGCGCACGTCCACGACGGAGTCCTCGACGGCGTCCACGCGGCTGAACGTCTTGAGGTCGCGGACGATGGTGCGCACCCGCTCGGCGCCCTGCTGGGCCTCGGCGAGCGCGGCCTGCGCGTCCGCGAGCGACTCCGCCAGGCGGGGATCCAACCCCGGCGCGGCGGGCGTGGGCAGGCCGGACAGCTCCTCGCGCGCGAAGGCGAGGTTGGCGGTGAGGTAGGCCAGGGGGTTGTTGATTTCGTGGGCCACGCCCGCCGCGAGCGTGCCCACGGACGCCATGCGCTCGGCCTGGAGCAGGCGCGCCTGCATCTGGTGGCGCTCGGTCTGGTCGTGCGCCACGGAGACGATGGAGTCCTCGCCGTCGAAGTGCAGGGGGAAGGTGGTGGACTCGACGTGCAGCAGGGAGCCGTCGCGGCGCACCATGCGCCGCTGCTGGAGCGCGGCGCGGCCGGTGCGGATGGCCTCGTGCATGCGCGCGTCCGCGGAGCCGAAGTCCTCCGGCGGAATCATCTCCGAGATGTGCTTGCCCACCAGCTCGCGCACGTCCGTGTAGCCCAGGGCGCGGGCCACCTTGAGGTTGGCGTAGCGCACGCGCGCGTCGCGGCCGAAGACGGCGACCAGGTCCGGCAGGCTCTGCATCAGGGTGCGGAAGCTCACCTCGGAGCGGCGCACCTCCTCCTCGGCCTGCTTGAGCGGGGTGATGTCGGGGAAGAAGGAGATGACGTGGGGCTTGCCGTTGTAGGGGACCAGGCCCATGAACAGGAGCGTGTGGCGCACCTCGCCCGTGCGCGTGTGGTAGCGCGCGTCCACGCCGCGCACGGAGCCGTGCTGCTTGAGCCGCTCCACCACCTGGGCGCGGTCGAAGGAGCGCTCCCACAGGTGCAGGTCCACCGTCGTGCGGCCCAGCATCTCCTCGCGCGTGTAGCCGAAGGCCCGCACGTACGCGTCGTTGGCGGCCACCACGCGGCCCTCGTCCAGCGTGGTGATGGAGGTGGGGACCGGGCTGACGGACAGCATGGTGTCGCGCAGCTCGTCGCCGTAGGTGAGGTTCGCGCGCGACTCGCGGCGGCCGTGACGGCGCTCGGCCATGTCCAGGCGCACGTCCACCTCGTCCACGTCGAGCGGCCACGCGAGCACCTCGTCCGCGCCCTCCTCGAGCGCGGCGGTCAGGCCGGCGAGCGCGCCGCGGCGCCCCACCAGGAGCACCACCGCCGCCGCGCCCTCCGGGAGGCTGCGCAGGGCGCGCACGAGGGGCGCCCGCATGGCTTCGTCCCGAGCGTCCACCACCACCAGCGCGCACGGCCCGGAGCGCCAGGCCGCTGGCACCTCCGTGTCGCGCGCGACATGGACGACGGTGTGCCCCCTCGCACCCAGTTGGGCTTCCAGTGGCGCCAGGTCCGCCCCTCCCTGAGCGACTATCAGGACCCGCATGGAATTCCTCACATTCAGGATCCATCGTTGCACGAGCCCCGGGGTTGTAAAAAGTGTGGTCCGCCGTTCATTGCCCGGAGGTGGCGAGGCTGGCGCTCGGGAGGGGCTGGTAGGGTGACGGGTGGACCATGGATTCGAGGGGGAGCGCATGGACCGGCGGGGGCTGAACGAGCGGGTCGCGGAGGTCCGGAGGTCGCCGTCGCGCGCGGTGCAGGTCCCGCGGCGCAACTTCGAGGGATTGTTCGACCATGCACTGAAGCCCTCGGGGGCGTTCGCGCAGTCGCTGCGGGACATCGGCTATGACCCGGACGCGACCCAGGCGCACTACCCGCTGAAGGTATGGCGGGCCGCGTTGGGCGTGGCGCGGCGCTTCGCGTGCGCGGGGCAGCCGCCGGAGCAGGCCAACCGGGCGTTGGGGCAGCATTACGTGGAGGGTTTCGCGCGGACGCTGGCGGGCCGCATCTTCGCCACGGCGGCGCCACTGCTGGGCACGGAGCGGTGCCTGACGCGGCTGCCCACGTACCTGAAGGCGGGCCGTGAGGACATGGAGATGTCGCTGGAGCCGCTGGGTGCGAGGGATTGGGCGGTGCGGGTGGTGGATGGAGACCCGCTGCCGGACTTCGACGCGGGGGTGGTGGCGGCGGTGCTGCGCCGCACGCGCGTGTGCCCCCGCGTGGAGGTGGTGGAGCGTCAGCCCATGGGCTACCGGCTGAGGGTGCGGTGGGGCGCGGACGTGGACCCCGCGCCGGTGGAGGACCCGGGCTGAGCGGCCCGGCTCACACGTGGGTCGAGCTCGAACTCGAGCTCGCCTTCGACTCCATCTCCGCGGCTTCCTTGCGCTTGAGGATGCGCTCCTGGAGGGCCCTGAAGTCCGGCTCCGGCAGCTTGGGGGTGGCCCTGAGCTTGTAGAGGGTCACTCCGGCCGGGTCCCACCAGGCGAGGGCGCCGGTCGTCTCGTCGTAGCAATAGATGTCGACGGCGACGTCGTGGATGGTGCGGAGGTATTCGCGCAGCGCGACGACCTCGATCTTCTCGCAGTTCGCGGACTGGTTGTTCGTGTCGAGCCTGCACAGGACGATGCCGACCAGGTCCTTGAGCTTGAGGGTGGCGACCACTTCGTTGTGCTCGTTCGAGCCCTTGCCCCTGAGCTGCCCCACGAACCTGAACAGCGGCAGCGTGGGGTTGGCGATGATGGACCTGCCGTCGTCCTCGCTCTTGTTCGCGTCGACGGTGTTCAGCTTGTGCAGGATGGCTGTCTCGGCGTTGTAGAGGAAGCCGTAGCGCATGCCGGTCGCGTGGTAGAGGTACTGGGAGACGCCGGGCACGATGAGCGACGTCGAGGCCGCCTTGAACCCCTCCGCGCTCTGGTGGAACTCCATCTCCTTGTTGACGTCCGCGAAGGACCAGCGGGCGTCCTCGTGGTCGAACACCCGGGGGATGGTCCGGACGAGCAGCCGCGAGGCCCGATACGCGTCCACCACGGACTGCCGCTCCCGGCCCCGTCCCTCGTGTCCGAGGAAGGCGACCATGCCCTCGTCGAGGACTTCATCGGAACACCGCGGACACAGGCCCGGAGGATTCCCGGGCTCATCCAGCGCGCAACGAGGGCAGACGGGCATGGTTGCAGACATCGTAGCCCGGTGGACATGGGGATGGAACGCGCACTCCCCCATGAGCTCGGGGTCTGGTCGGTACCCAGGTCCCCGTTGGCAGGTGGAGTCACCTCTGGGTGTAAGATGACCGCGCCGACCCGAGCCTGGTTTCAGGCCGGCGCGAGCGACCTCATGGGTCGCGGAATGTCGTGGTCGCGACGTTGCCGTAGAGCGTGACCCCGATGGGAGAGGAACTCACGAGGCGGAAGACACCAAGTGCGTCGCGGGCGATGAGGTCATCGTCGCCGTCGCCGTCCGCGTCCGTGACGAAGAATCGATGGGGATCGTTCCAGGCATTCGCGTCTGACAGGGTACTGGCAGGGTGTAGGCTCATCAGCGCCAGAGTGCCCGCATTGGCGTGCAACACGCCGAACTCGCCGTTGCCGAACCGGAGAACCAAGTCGTCGTCACTGTCTCCATCGTAGTTCGCGACGTAAATGCGGTTGCCAGAGTTCCATCCGTTCGAGTCCGAGAGTCCTGCGTTGCTGTAGAGCGGCCCCGTCCAGGCGAGTTGGCTGCCGTTCGACTGCAGCGCATTGAAGACCCCGCTCGTGTTGCGAGTGACGAGGTCGTCATCACCGTCCCCATCGTAGTCTGCCGGGAAGAAGCGCAGGCCGGTGTTCCATCCCTGAGAGTCCGAGAGGTTCGTGGTGGCGATGACGCCCGCGTTGGTGAGGTGGATGCCATCTGAGCGGAGTGCAATGAAGTTCCCGCTCGCGGACCGGGCAACGATGTCCTCGTCGCCATCTCCGTCGTAATTCATTACCCAGAATCGGTTGCCCGTGGCCCAGTTGTTGGCATCTGAGAAGGAGGAGTCGCTGAAGATGGTACCAGCGCTGACGAAGTGTGTGCGCTCGGAGCGCAACGCGGCGAATTCCCCGTTCGCGCTCCGGGTAATGATGTCATCATCGCCGTCTCCATCGTAGTCCGCCACGAAGAAGCGATTCTCCTTGTACCAGCCGTGCCGGTCCGAAAGATCGGGGAGGGCGATGAGGTCTCCCGACACACGGGTGAAGGTGCCAGCGTTGGCGCGATAGGCGAAGAACTCACCCCCCGGACCTCGGATGACCAAGTCGTCGTCCCCGTCCCCGTCGTAGTCCATCGTGAAGAATCGATTGCCCATGGCATAGGTGGGCGTGGGATACAGGTCGTGGGTGGCGTCGATATCCCCGCTGCTCAACCCCGTTCGTTGTCCGATGGTGACCCCCGGTGTGAGCACCTGGATGGTGGGTTGGCCATTGGCCGAGAACGCGTGAGTGCCGTAGTGCATCATGGAGTTGTAGTCGTAGGTGCCCAGGTCATCCCCATCCAAGATGTGCTGATTGAAGTTGTGCTCGCGGCCTTCCTCGACGTTTGCGAACAGGATGGTCACGAAGTTGTTGCGGTCTTCGCGGCTCTGCTCGTGCCACAGGCCAAGCGTATGGCCGATTTCATGGATGGTGTTCCCCGTGGTGCAATCGTCCCCGAGTTCAAGGATCTGCTGACCACCCTGTCTTCCGGCAGGTGACCTGCAAACATCGTTGTTGTTAGGGCGTTCGAACGTGACGAAGTCGGGGAAGAGCGCGGCAACCGCCGCGTCCCTTAGGATGAACCGGACGTTGGTGCGTTCCTGCCAGTGTCGGATGGCCTCGTTCACCCGCTCCTGGTTCTGGAGGTTGGGATCGATGGTGTAGGGCACCAGCGAGCTTGGCCAGCGGAAGCCGGCGCCGGTGATGGCAATACCCTGCGCGGAGACCTCGCCTGGGTACTTCGGAAGGTCCGAGACGCGTCCCAGGATGATGTCTCCTTCGAAGATGGCTGTCCCGTTGACCTCAGAGTACGTCAGTTCATGGAGGGTAGGGTTCGAACCGATGCGCAAATATGTCGTCCTCACAGGGGCGTCGGCTGGGATCCCGCGGTTTTCCTGAGCGGCCTCGGACACTGCAGGTGGTGGGGGCGTGGACTCCGATGCGTTGCAGCCCACCAGGATGGTGGTGGTGACGAGTGCGTGTCGGATGAACTGTCTATGCACAGGGGGGAGGATGTTTTTCATGGTGGTTCAGGATTTCTTATTTCGCTGCGGACGGAATCGAGGCGAGGCACGCGACGTGAGGGTGTGTTGCCTGCCGTGGTTGTCGTGTCGAGGCGTTGTTCGTATGAAGGAGATGGAGTGCAGTCTTTGCGGCCCGGTCTCGACGCTGAACAAGAGGTCATCCATGTAGACGCGGTCAATCGAAAATCCTTACTCGTCCTGCCGCTCCGCTCTTGTCGCGTCGCGAGGATTTTCCTAACACGTGGCGGTGACATGCCACCGTCCGTTTCAGTCGCACTTCACTGGCCCGCCTTCGATGTTTCAATGTACTGGTCAAGCTTTGTGGTTGATCGTTGCCTCGTGATTGTATTTCGATGAGGCCGACGGAGAACCTGGAGGGCTCAGTTGAAGTAGGTCTTGGGGGGCGGAGGTGTCTTGGCGGAACGGAGGGGGCGGACCTGGAGCCACCGGCCGATGACGTCGAGGAGGCCGTCGAACGTGTCGCGCAGGGCCCACGCGCGGTCGTCCGAGTCGGCCAATCCCACGCACCGGTTGAGGCCCTCGCGCAGCGCGCGCTGGGCCCCCGGACAGTCGCCGCACGCGGCGATGAGGCGCTCGGCGGTGCGCACGTAGAGCCGATAGCAGCCGTCCACGTCGCCCCGGTTGTACGCGGGCGCCCCGGCGTTGATGGCCTGGCCGAGCGTGGTGGCCATGGACTCCACCGCGTCCGATGACGCGCCCTCCAGCAGGCTCAGCGGGTGCTGGGGCACCTGTCGCACGCGGCTCGCGCGGCGGCGCGGCATCTCCAGCGTGGACAGCGGCGCGGTGCCCTGGCCCTGCAGCAGCGGGGCGACGTAGCGGGTGGGGATGACCAGCCCCAGCGCGCGGCCGTTGGCGAGGGCCGCCGTGGCCACGCCCACCACGCCTCCCTGGGCATCCAGCACGGGGCCTCCCGAGGACTCCTCGGGGAGGGTGCGCGTGAGCTCCAGCAGCGTGAGCCAGTCGCCGAGCACCTGCACCGCGCGCACCTGCTGGCTGCGCACCTCGGGGGACGGGCCGGCCATGGCACGCAGCAGATAGACGGTGTCTCCCTCGCCGGGCAGGGGCGCGCGGGGGAGGCAGAGGGGCGGGGCGATGTCCGGCAGGGGCAGGCGCAGGACGGCCAGGTCCCTGCGTTCATCCAGGGCGGCCACCTGGACGACCTCCGCGCGCACGCCGTCCGCCATCACCGCGTGGATGACGCGCGCGCCGGCCACGGCGTGGAGGCTGGTGACCAGATGTCCCTGCGTGCTGGCGACGAAGCCCGAGGCGACGCGTCCGTCGACCTCCAGCAACACCAGGGACGGTGTCGCGTGGACCAGCACCTCGCGGGGAGGAGACCTGTCGTTGCCCTCGGCCATGGCTGCCCTCCTGCTTCACATGGGGGTGCTCCGACGCCTGGGACGGGCGCCTTCCGAGCGCCCACGCGCTGGCGTTGTATCAAGCCGCCCGCCCGACTCCCAACCCGGTGGGGGGCCGCCGGCCATTCCGATTCACTTGGCGATGGCATTGGAGTGTCAGGTCGTTAAACCTCCGACCCGAATGCACAAGACCCACCTCGTCGGCGCTCGCACCCACAACCTGAAGGACCTCTCCGTCGACCTGTCGGAAGGGGAGCTCGTCGTCGTGACGGGAGTGTCCGGCGCGGGCAAATCCAGCCTGGCGCTCGACACCCTGTATGCCGAGGGCCAGCGGCGCTTCGTGGAGAGCTTCAGCCCGTACGCCCGGCAGTTCCTCGAGCGGCTGGAGCGTCCGCCCATGGACGCGCTGGAGCCGGTGGCGGCGGGCGTCGCGGTGGATCGCCGCGCGCCGGTGAAGAGCTCGCGCTCGACGGTGGCCACGCTGGCGGACGCGGAGCCGTACCTGTCCGCGCTCTTCACGCGCGAGGCCATGCCCGTGTGTCCGAAGTGCGGGGTGGAGGCCGTACACACCGACGCGCGCGCGGCGGCCCGGGGGCTCATCGCCGCGACGCCGGACGTGACGGCGCTCATCGCCTTCCCGCTGCGCATCCCCGACACGGCGTCGTTCCTGGGCATCCGCGCGCGGCTGCTCAAGGACGGCTACCACCGGCTGCTGGTGGGCGGCGAGGTGAAGGAGCTGGAGTCGCTGCGCCCCTCGGAGGCGACGGACCCGGCGGGCGTCGCGCGCGTGCTGGTGGACCGCGTGAAGCTGACGGACGCGCACCTGTCCCGCGTGACGCAGGCGGTGGAGGACGCGTGGGCGCGCGCGGAGGGCGACGCGGTGGTGCTCGTCGAGGGCCAGGAGGCGCGGCGCGTGCGACGGGGGCTGGTGTGCCCGAAGTGCGCCCGGGAGTTCGAGCCCGCACGTCCCGGGCTGTTCAGCTACCAGTCGCCCGTGGGCGCGTGCGCGGCGTGCCGCGGCTTCGGGCGGACCATCGGCATCGACTGGGACAAGGTGATCCCCAACCCCGCGCTGAGCCTGGCGGAGGGCGCCATCCGGCCCTGGTCGGGCAAGTCGTCCGAGTGGGAGCGGACCATGCTCCAGCGCTGGTGCCGCTCGCAGGGCATCCCCATGGACGCGCCCTGGGGGGCGCTGACACCCGCGCAGCGCGAGTCGGTGCTGGAGGGCGCGGGGGACTACGACGAGGGGCGGGCCTACCCGGGCGTGCGCGCGTGGTTCCGGTGGATGGAGTCGCGCACGTACAAGATGCACGTGCGCGTGCTGCTCGCGCGCTACCGCGCCTACACGCTGTGCCAGAGCTGCGGCGGGGCGCGCCTCAACGAGCAGGCGCGGGCGTACCGCGTGGGCGGGTTGGACCTGCCCGCGTGGCACGGCCTGGAGCTGAGCGAGGCGGTGTCCCGGCTGGAGGCGTTGCGCGCGAGGACGGGGCAGGGCGAGCTGGCGCGGCGAGAGCTGCTCAACCGGCTGGGCTATCTGCTGCGCGTGGGCCTGGGCTACCTCACGCTGGACCGTCAGGCGCGCACGTTGTCCGGGGGCGAGGCGCAGCGCGTGTCGCTCACCGCGGCGCTCGGCACGTCGCTGACGGGCTCGCTGTTCGTGCTGGACGAACCCACCGTGGGGTTGCACCCCGGGGACGTACCGCCGCTGACGGAGGCCATCGCGGAGCTGGCCGAGCGCGGCAACATCGCGATGGTCATCGAGCACGACCCGCTGGTCATCCGCTCCGCGCACCGCGTGCTGGAGCTGGGGCCCGGCGCGGGACGCGAGGGCGGGACGCTGTGCTTCGACGGCCCGCCGGAGACGCTGGCCCGACGCAAGGACCTGCCCACGGGGCGGCTGCTGGCGGGCGGCGACGAGGCGAAACGCGCGCCGCGTGAGCGCACCGGGGCCCTGCGCGTGCGAGGCGCGCGTGAGCACAACCTGAAGGCGCTGACGGTGGGCGTGCCGCTCGGCGTGCTGTGCACCGTGACGGGGCCGAGCGGCTCCGGCAAGAGCACGCTGGTGGATGAAATCCTCTACCGGCACCTGGCGCGCCGCCTGTGCGTGAAGGACGTGGAGGCCCCGGGCGCGGTGGACGCGCTGGAGGGGGCGGAGGCGGTGGAGGCCGTCACCTTCGTGGACCAGTCGCCGCTGGGGCGCACCTCGCGCGGCAACGCCGCGACGTACACCAAGGCGTGGGACCGGCTGCGCGAGCGCTTCGCCGCGGAGCCGGACGCGCAGGTGCGGGGCCTGACGCCGGCGCACTTCTCCTTCAACGTGGACAAGGGCCGCTGCGAGGCCTGCGCGGGCGAGGGCTACGAGACGGTGGAGATGCAGTTCCTCGCCGACGTGGCGCTGCTGTGCGCGGTGTGCCGCGGCCGGCGCTTCAAGGAGGAGGTGCTCGCCGTCCGTCACCAGGGCTTCAGCGTCGCGCAGGTGCTGGAGATGACGGTGGACGAGGTGCTCCAGCACTTCGGGAGCGACGCGGCCCTCCAGCGCACGCTGGGCCCCGCGGCGCGCCTGGGCCTGGGGTATCTGCCCCTGGGACAGCCCCTGTCCACGCTCTCCGGCGGCGAGGCCCAGCGCCTGAAGCTGGCGCGCGCGCTGGCGAGCGAGGCGAAGGGCACGCTGTTTCTCATCGACGAGCCCAGCGCCGGGCTGCACGCGGAGGACGTGCGCCACGTCATCGCCGCGCTGCACGCGCTGGTGGACAAGGGCGCCAGCGTCATCGTCGTGGACCACGACGTCGCGGTGATGAAGGCGTCCGACTGGCTCATCGACCTGGGGCCGGTGGGCGGCCGCGACGGCGGTCGTCTCGTGGCCGAGGGCACGCCCGACGCGGTGGCCCGGGGCCAGGGCGCCACGGCCGTGGCCCTGCGGGGCGAGCGCAAGCCGCTGGGGCGCCCGGTGAAGCCGCGCAAGGCAGGAGGCAAGGAGGCCCCGCCCGCCATCGAGGTGGAGCACGCGCGCGAGCACAACCTCCAGGACGTCTCGTGCCGCATCCCCCTGGGCAAGATGACCGTCGTCACCGGGCCCAGCGGTTCGGGCAAGAGCTCGCTGGCCTTCGACGTGGTGTTCGCGGAGGGGCAGCGGCGCTTCCTGGAGACGCTCAGCCCCTACGCGCGGCAGTTCCTGCCCACCATGCCCCGGCCGGACGTGGAGCGCGTCAGCTCCATCCCGCCGTCCGTGGCGCTGGAGCAGCGCACGTCGCGCGCGGGCGCCACGAGCACCGTGGCCACCGTGACGGAGGTCGCCCACTACCTGCGCCTCCTGTACGCGAAGCTGGGAGAGCCGCACTGCCCCCGCGACGACACCCCCATCACCGCGACGACGCCGGAGGTGCTGTACGCGCAGCTCGCCGCGATGAAGGGCGAGGGGACGGTGCTGGCGCCCGCGGTGCGCTCGCGCAAGGGCACCTACCTGGACGTGTTCGCCGCGGCGGCCCGCGCGGGCCTCACGACGGCCATCGTCGACGGACAGGTGGCCTCCACGGACGATCCGCCCCGGCTGGCCAAGACGCGCGAGCACGACATCGACCTCGTCATGTACGAGGGGCGGCTGGCGAAGCTGCCGCGCGACGTGTTCGACAAGGCGCTGGGCTGGGGCCAGGGCGCGCTGAAGGTCCGCGACGCGAAGGGCGAGACGCTCCTGTCCACCGAGCGCACCTGCCCCAAGTGCGGCACCGCCGTGCCGGAGCTGGACCCGCGCTGGTTCTCCTTCAACACGAAGCAGGGCGCCTGCGAGTCGTGCGAGGGCACGGGCGTGCAGGGCGGCCCCACGGCGATGGCGGAGGGCGAGACGGCCGCGTGTCGCGCGTGCGGCGGCAGCCGGTTGGCGCCGGTGCCCCGGGGCGTGCGGCTGGAGGGCGCGCGCTACCACGAGGTGGTGCAGCAGTCCGTCGCGGCGACGCTCACGCGCGTGCGTGGGTGGAAGTTCAAGGGCGACCGGGCGCTCCTGGGCGAGCCGTCGCGACAGGAGCTGCTGCGGCGCATGGAGTTCCTGGAGCGCGTGGGGCTGGGCTACCTGTCGCTGGACCGCAACGCGGCCTCGCTGTCGGGCGGGGAGATGCAGCGGCTGCGGCTGTCGGCCCAGTTGGGCGCGGGGCTCACCGGGGCCATGTACGTGCTGGACGAGCCGACCATCGGGCTGCACCCGCGCGACACCCACCGGCTCCTGGAGAACCTGCGCGCGCTGGTGGCCACGGGCTCCACCGTGCTGGTGGTGGAGCACGACTCGGACACCATCCGCGCCGCGGACCACCTGCTGGACCTGGGCCCGACGGGAGGTCGCGGCGGGGGCCGCATCATCGCGGAGGGGCCTCCGGACGTGGTGCTCCAGAGCGACTCGCCCACCGCCGCCGCCCTCAGGGCCGCGCAGGTGCGTCCGCCCTCCGGCCGGGGTGAGCCGAAGGAGTGGCTGGAGCTGAAGGGCGCGCGCGCCAACAACCTGAAGCGGGTGGACCTGCGGCTTCCCCTGGGGCGGCTCAACGTCGTCAGCGGCGTGTCCGGCTCGGGCAAGAGCACGCTGGTGCGCCAGGTGCTGTACCCGGCCCTGCGCGAGGCGCTGGAGCGGGTGTCCGTGAAGCCCGGGCCGTTCGACTCGCTGCGCGGCGTCGAGCCCGTCAAGCGGGTGCTGTCGGTGGACCAGTCGCCCATCGGCCGCACGCCGCGCTCGGTGCCCGCGACGTTCCTGGGCATCTGGGACGAGCTGCGCCGCGCCTTCGCGGCCACGCCCGAGGCGAAGATTCGCGGCTTCTCCGCCGCGCGCTTCTCCTTCAACACCGCCAGCGGCGGGCGCTGCACCACGTGCGAGGGGCAGGGCGCCATCTCCCACGAGATGTCCTTCCTGCCCGACGTCGTCACCCCGTGCGAGGCGTGCGGCGGCGCGCGCTTCGACGCGGCGACGCTGGAGGTGCGCTACCACGGGCTGTCCATCGGCGACGTGCTGCGCCTGTCCGCGGACGAGGCCAAGGACGTCTTCAAGGCGCTGCCCAAGGTGTCCGCGCCGCTGGAGTGCCTGTCCGACCTGGGCGTGGGCTACCTCCAGTTGGGGCAGGGCTCCAACACGCTCTCCGGCGGCGAGGCGCAGCGGCTGAAGCTGGCGTCGGAGCTGACGGCGTCGTCGCGGCACGTGCCCACGCTGTACGTGCTCGACGAGCCCACCACCGGCCTGCACCTGGGCGACGTCGAGAAGCTCATCACCTTCATGGGCCGGCTGGTGGACCGCGGTGACACGCTCGTCGTCATCGAACACCACCCGTCCGTCATCGGCGCCGCGGACCATCTCGTGGAGCTGGGGCCGGAGGGCGGCGACGACGGCGGGCTCATCGTCGGCGCGGGGACGCCTCGCGAGGTCTCGAAACTCAAGACGGCGACGGGCCGTGTGCTGAAGTCGTACTTCTCCGGTGAGGAATCCCGGAGTTCCCGCCGCGGCGTGGGGGGCGCGCGTCACGGGTAGGGGGCCGTGTCGCGGGGCCGACAGAAGGCCGTGAAATGCGGGCGGGCCTTCGGCATGCTGTCGCCGCCATGAAGACCCTCTCTGTCATCGGCGTCGTCACCGCGCTCGCCGCCACCCCGGCCCTGGCCGGCGGACCGGCGGCGAAGCCCGCGACGACCCAAGCGAAGTCCCAGCCCCCGAGCGAGAAGAAGCCCATGTCCTTCCACGACCTCACCGCCAACCGCCTCGACGGCAAGCCCGAGAAGCTCTCCGACTTCCAGGGCAAGGTCGTCCTCGTCGTCAACACCGCGTCCGAGTGTGGCTACACGCCGCAGTACGCGGGCCTGGAGAAGCTGTACCAGGACTACAAGGACAAGGGCGTCGTCGTCGTCGGCTTCCCGTCCAACGACTTCGGCGGCCAGGAGCCGGGCACGTCCGAGCAGATCAAGCAGTTCTGCGAGCTGCGCTTCAAGGTCACCTTCCCCATGTTCGAGAAGGTGAAGACGAAGGGCGAGGGCCAGTCCCCCGTCTACGCCTTCCTCTCCAAGGACCACGAGGCGCCCAAGTGGAACTTCCACAAGTACGTGGTGGGCAAGGACGGCCAGGTGCGCGCGGGCTTCCCCAGCAAGGTGACGCCGGAGAGCGACGAGCTGCGCAAGGCCATCGACGCGGCGCTCGCGCAGTAGTCGTCCGGAGGTGACCTGCGTCGGTCCGGGCGTCCACCCGGTCCGGCGCTTCGTCGCCTGGTGGCCCGTGGGGGCTCGCGAGGACCTTCGCTCCGTCCTCCGGCTTCCCTGCGTGCGGCCCCAGCGACGGGCGTGGCATGCGTGACGTCCGGGCCCCACCGTGAGGGTCGGACGTTGGCCCTGGAGGAGGGAGCCGCATGGCCATCGCGTCGACGATGACGGAGACCCGGGAGGAGGCCTGGCCGGCTCTTTCCTTCTCGGAGTGGAAGGACACCCTCGCCACGCTGCACCGGTACACGCAGGTGCTCGGCAAGGTCCGGCTGGCGCTGACGCCGCCGGAGAACCATTGGTGGAACGTGTCGTTCCGCCTGACGCCCCGGGGGCTGACCACCCGGCTCATCCCCTACAAGGAGAGCGCCTTCCAGGCGGAGTTCGACTTCCTCTCCAGCGAGCTGCGCTTCGAGACGAGCCAGGGCGACATGCGGGTGATGGAGCTGGCGGCCCGCCCGGTGGCGGAGTTCTACCGGGACGTCATGGCCACGCTGCGCTCGCTGGGCATCGACGTGCGCATCTGGGAGCGGCCGGTGGAGATTCCGGACGACACCACGCCCTTCAGCAAGGACCAGCGGCACTCCACCTATGACGCCGAGCAGGCCCGGCGTTGGTGGCGGGCGATGCTCCAGGCCGACGTCGTGCTCGAGGAGTTCCGCTCGCGCTTCACCGGCAAGTGCAGCCCGGTGCAGTTCTTCTGGGGGAGCTTCGACCTGGCGGTGACGCGCTTCGGTGGACGCCCCGCGCCGGACCGCCCCGGCGCGGACGCGGTGACGCTGGAGGCCTACTGCGAGGAGGTGTGCAGCGCGGGCTTCTGGCCCGGCACCGAGTCCCTGGGCGGCGCGGCCTTCTATTGCTACGCCTCGCCGGAGCCCGAGGGCTTCTCGAAGGCGACGGCACGCCCGTCCGCGGCCCGCTACGACACGACCTTCAAGGAGTTCCTCCTGTCGTACGATGCGGTGCGCCAGGCGGACGACCCACGGGCCTTCCTGCTCGACTTCTTCCAGAGCACCTATGAGGCCTGCGCGGACCTGGGGGATTGGGAGCGCGAGCGGCTCGAGCGGCCGCTCATCCTGCCGGAGAGCGTGAAGGCCACCCGGGCCACCGAGGGGGCGACGGCCGGGGAGTAGGCGCCTCCGCTCCCGGGCCCGCCGGGCTCAGCCCCCACGCCAGCCGCGCAGGACGAGCGCGGCGATGGCGATGGCGCCGGCGACGCCCAGCACCCCCAGCGCGAGCACTCCCAACAGGACGCGGTCGACCAGCGTGGTGAGCCGGTCGAACGCGTGGTCCACGAGGCCATGGCCCATGTGCTCGGTTTGCTGGAGCGCCTCGATGCGCTCCGTGCGCAGCGTGGCGAGCACCACCTGCCGCTCGCCGCGCAGCGTCTCCGTGAGCGCCCGCCGTTCGCTCTCGACGAAGCGTTGGAGGGCCTCGCGCTCGGCATCCAGGGCCGTCAGCACGGCCTGGCGTTCGCGGGCCAGCATCGCGGGCGTCGTCGAGGCGAGGGCGCCCACCGCGTCGAGGGCCGCCACGGCGTGGCGCAGCTCCTCCATCGCCTCCCGGGCGGGAAGGGCCCTCAGGGCCTCCTGGGTCATCGACTCCACCTGCCACCGCGCCTGTCGAGGCAGGGATGCGGCGTACAGGTCCACCCGCGTGGTGATGTCGCGCACGTCCTCGGTCAGCGAGGCCGCCCTGCGCAGCGCCCCCAGGTTCGACTGGTCCGTCAGGTCCGCGAGCAGCGGGACGGTGGACTGGCGGGCCACGAGCGGGCCAATCAGTGGGTGGTCCTTCGCCCACGCATAGACCCGCGCCCGGGCGTGCGAAACGTCCTGCCGGCCGGACAGCTCGCGCCACAGCGCCTCGACTTCTCCCTCCTGTTCCCGGAGGAGGCGGCTGGCCTCGGTCATCACCTCGGGAGTCGCGCCCGCGCGCTCGGCCCGCTCGGGGAGGGCGATCTGGAGCTGGGCGAGCAGGGCCCAGGCATCCACCAGCGCCGCCACCGGGTCGGGCTGGAGCAGCGCGCCCTGCATCGCGGGGATGGCGTTGAGCTTGAAGGTCGTCATCGCGTCGCGCACGGACGGCGTGCCCGCCTTCGCGGCGATGTCGTCCGCGGAGACCTCCAGCAGGCCGGAGAACCGGCGCGCCATGTCACGCACGCGCGTGCGCAGCGCGGCGACGGACAGGTCCGAGCGGCCCACGCGCCGGGCCAGCTCCGTCTTCTGTTCCGTCGTCGCACACCCGGCGAGCCATGCGAGCAGCAGCGCGAGGACGGGGACGTGGCGGTGGCGGCACATGGAGCCCGCCGAAGGTGCTCACGCGTCGCGGACGGGCCGAGCGTCCCCGGGGGCAGCGGGCCGTCCGCCCGGGAACGCGGCCCGCGCGCGGCTCACTTCTTCTTCTCCTTCGGCGGGAAGTCCTTCAGCATCTTCGAGACGGCCTTGTAGATCCGCTTCTGCTGCGATTCGGCGTCGGCGTTCTCCTTGAGCTCCGACTTGGCCGTGCCGCGCCAGACGAGCTTCTGCGAGGACGCGTCCACGATGTCGAGCAGCAGGGTGCCCTCCTCGTACTGGCGCACGTACGTCTCCGGCACCACGGGCCCGGGGCCGAGGAAGAACGGATCCCAGACCGGGTCGTACGGATAGCCGTAGTAGGAGTTGACCGTATCCGCCTCCAGCTTCTCGTTGATGGCGCCGTGCCAGCCGATGAGGAAGTTCGGATTGGAGCCCGGGTCCACCCGTTGGTAGCCGCGGGACTGGAGGTACTGGTCGGTGGCCTTCTCGACCTGCGCGCCGACGATGGGGTTGTAGACGCGCTTGTCGCTGCCCGTGGGCTGCGGCATCCAGGCGTAGGTCTTGTAGCTGTCGAGCTGCTGGACGGCGCCCGGGTCGTAGTTGGTGTTGACATTGATGCTGCTGCAGGCCGCGAACAGCAGCGCCAGCAGCGGTGGAGCAAGTCGTGGCAGAAGCCGCATGGAAACCTCCTCGGTCCCGGCGCGATGCGCGCCCTGGGCCTCCAGAGGGTAGTCATGCGCGGACGCCCTCCCAGGCTCGGGAGGGCATGCCCGCGTCCGCCTCCGGTCGCACCCTGGTGACGGGAAGCGGACGCGCGGAGCGGGCTCAGTCGTCCTGGGCGGCCTCGGGACCGCCGCGCCAGGCGCGCTTCATCCGCCCCTCGGCGCGCGCCAGGGTGAGGGCGAGCTTCGCCCGCTTCTCCGCCGGCAGGTCCTTGGCGAGCGCCTGGTACATCTCGCGGTCCAGCGCGGCGATGCGCTCGCGGGCCTCGAAGGCGCGCTGCGCGGCGCTGTCCACCTGGGCCAGGGCCGCGCTGTCGCCGCGCGAGGCCTGGTGGAGCACGCGCGCGGAGTCCCGCACCTGCTCGCGCAGGGGCCGCCGCTTCTCGTCGAAGCGCCGCAGCGTCTCCTCCATCTTCAGGGCCTGGGCGTTGTCCAGCTCCAGCGCGTCGGACAGTTGCAGCACCTGCCGCAGCCGCATGCGCTTCTCCGCGCGCTCGAGGCGCTCGGTGATGCGCTCCTCCATCGTCGGCCTGGGCGGGGGCTCGGCCGCCGCCAGCCAGGGGGTGAGCAGCAGCGCCAGCGCCGCGCCTCGCATCCGCTTCGTCATCGTCACAGCGTCTCTCCCAGCTCGAAGTCGTCGTCCCACGCGTCGACGTCGTCGAACAGCGCGTCGTCGTCCAGCGCGGCCACGTCGGTGGTCTCCAGCGGCTCCAGCCCCGCCCACTCCTCGAAGTCCGCCATCGTCTGCTCGTCGGTCGCGGCGCTGGCCTGGAGGTTCTCCACCGGAGCCGTGGGCGAGTCCGGCGTCCGGTTCGTCGACACCGCGGGGCGCCACGGCCCCAGGACCATCACCGCGGCGACCGCGGCCACGGCCGCCAGGGAGCCGAGCGTGCGCCGCCGCAGGGCGTGCCGCGTCTGCTCCCGCTTCCACGCGGACAGGGCCCGCCGTGGCAGGGCCTCCCGCGCGGACCGCTCCGCGGGGGAGGGGGGCGGGAGCGCCGCCAGCGACAACACCTCCATGGACGCCCGGAGCGCGTCGCGACAGCCCTCGCACGACTCCAGGTGCTGGAGCAGCACCACCGTCTCCGTCGTGTCGAGCGCGCCCGCGGCATGCAGGTCCAGCCGCTCTTCCTGGTCAGCGCACGCAGCCATCAGCCCCTCTCCTCCGGTCCACTCACGCGCGCCTTGAGGCGCTTCACCGCGAGGTGGAACTGCACCTTGGCATTGTTCTCGGAGATGCCGAGCGTCTCCGCGATGTCCTTGAACGGCAGGCCGCCGTCCACCCGCAGCGTGAGCACCTCGCGCTGACGCCTCGGCAGCGCCAGCACCTCCGCCCGGACCCGCCGCTCCCGCTCCGCCCGCTCCAGCGCCTCCTGGGCGGACTCCCCGGGCGCCTCCGCCACGTCGTCCGCCACCGCCTCCACCAGGACGGGCCGCCACCGCTGCCCCTGCCGGGCGTGGTTCTTCGCCAGGTTCAAGGCGATGCGCACCAGCCACGCGCGGAACGGCGCCGGCCCCAGCCGCGTGAAGCGGGCGAACACCCGCTGCGAGGCCTCCAGCGCGCGCAGGAACGCCCCCTGGACCAGATCCGCGGCGTCCTCCGGCCGCGACACGTAGCGGCGCACCAGGGAGAAGACGAGCGCCTGGTGTCGCGTCACCAGCACCTCGAAGGCCGTCTCCTCCCCGTCCAGGAAGGCGCGACACAGCACCTCGTCCGGGGCCTGTTCGAGGGCCATCCGCCGAGACGGCATCGCCACGACCCGGCCGCCTGTCTCCCTGATGCTCACGGACCCTTCAACCCCCGAGGCCGGCGAAGGTTATTTTCGCCCCGCCTCCCCGGCCCCCTCCCAGGGGAGTGCTGGAAAGACGGCACCCGGGGGCACACCGGCGGCGTGGGTTGTTGCCCGATTCTCACGCTCGCTGTCACAATACCCGCCGTTGGTGCAACCCACGGACCGGTCATGATGACGGAAGACTCGGGCTCTCGCATCAAGGGGGGCGTCCTCATCTCCCGCCTGAACATGCTGCGCCAGCAGGGTGGGCAGGTGTGTGTCGATGCCGTCCTCGGACGGCTGCCCCCGGCGGACCAGGCGCTGCTGCGGAAGATGCTGCTGCCGGTCGCCTGGTACCCGCTGGAGCTCAACCTGCGGTTGGACACGGCCATCGCGGCGGTGCTGTCGCCGGAGGACGAGCGGCGGGCGTTCGTGGAGATGGGGCGCGCGTCGGCGGACGAGGCGCTCCACGGGGCCCAGCACGTCTTCGTGCGGCCGGGGGACCCGCACTTCCTGCTGGGGCAGGCGGCGCGCATCTACCGCTACTACTACGCCGTGGGCTCGCGCACGTACGAGCACACGGGGCCTCGCTCCGCGGTGCTGCGCACCTTCGGCGCGGAGAACGTCACCGAGGCCGACTGCTGCACCATCGTCGGCTGGCACCAGCGGGCCATCGAGCTGTGCGGCGGGGTGCGAGTGCGCGTCAGCCACCCCATGTGTCGCGCGCGAGGCGCGCCGCACTGCGAATACCTCTGCGAGTGGGATTGAGGTCGCGGCGCCTCAGGCCGCCGTCCCGTAGGCGGACGCGTCCGCCGGCGGGTGGGTCTCGAGGAAGCGCAGCACGTCGTCGAGGTGGCGGTAGACGCGCATCTCGTGACGGATGATGTCCTCGATGCGGCCCTCCGGGTCGATGATGAACGTGACGCGGCGGTCCACGCGGACCACGGGCCACAGCACGTCGTAGGCGCGGCTGATGGTCCGGTCCGGGTCTCCGAGCAGCGAGAAGTGGATGCCTTCCTTCTCCGCGAACTCGCACTGGGTGCGCTGCGTGTCCACGGAGACGCCGACCAGCTCGGCGCCCAGCTCGCGGATGCGCTCGTGGTTGTCCCGGAACGCCCGGTTCTCGATGGTGCAGCCGAGCGTGAAGGCCTTCGGGTAGAAGAAGAGGATGACGCGCCGGCCGCGCAGCGCGGACAGCCGCACGGGGGCGCCGTGACAGTCCGCGGCGAAGAAGTCCGGCGCGAGGTCTCCGATGGCGGGCATGCGGACGGCTTCCTTCCTGGGGGCCACGAGCGGCCCACCGGTGGCGCGTTTCCGGCGCGGCCCCGGAGGAACCCTTCCTCGCGTCGCCGACCCGTTCGCCCGAGGACGGCGGGACGGTCCGTCCCGGAAGCCCTCGAGGCGCACGTGCTCCATCTCATTGTTCGGCGCCAGGGGGTGTTAAGTAATGTTGAGGCGCGCGCAGGCTCGTACCCCGTCCAGGCGCCAGGTGGCCTCCCCAGGTCGGGTGAGTCGCGGCCGCCCGGGAGCGCATGCGAGCTGACCGGACCGGGGGTGGGGTGATATCCGCCCGCCGTGGCTCGACAAAGACGGTCATCTCCCCCGGGACGGAAGACCCGGGACGTCATGTTCTCCCTGGCGCTCCAGGCCCGGCTGTCCCGGGCGATGGGTGTCACCCGCGTGGCCCGGATCACCGGCCTGGACCGGACGGGCGTCGAGGTGGCGTGCGCCGTGCGACCGGGCGGGCACGTGCTCCAGGTCTGCAACGGCAAGGGGCTCACCGCCGAGGCGGCCACCTGGGGCGCGTTGCTGGAGACGGCGGAGCTGTGGGCGGCGGAGACGGTGGCGCCGGCCGCCCTCCGGTGGGGCTCGCGCGCGGAGCTGGAGGGGCGCTTGGGCGCGACGTGGGGCGCGGACGCGCTCGGGTCCGCGGGGGCGCTGGTGGAGCCCCGGCTGTGGAGCGACGAGGTGCGGTGCGCGTGGCGGGAGGCGGTGGAGCTGCACTCGGGGACGCCCGTGTGGGTGCCCGCCCAGGGCGTGTACGTGCCTCCGGCGCGAGGGCCCTCGCTGGGACCCGTGGCCACGGCGTGGACCAGCAACGGCTCCGGCGCGCACGTGGAGCCGGCCCGCGCGCTCTTGCACGCGCTCCTGGAGGCCACGGAGCGGGACCAGCTGGCGCGGGCCTTCCCGGACGGTTGGACGGAGGAGGCGGTGACGCGGCGGATGCTGCGGCCGGCGGAGCTGGCGCTGGGGGCTCCCCGCACGGCGGAGCTGGCGGAGCACCTGGGCGCGCGCGGCTTCGGCGTGTACCTCTTCGACGCGACGCCCGCGGCGCGGACACGGGGCCGTGTGGGGCTGCCGGTGGGCGCGGCGGTGCTCGTGGACCTGGAGGAGGGGCCCGTGCCCCTCACCGCGGGCTACGCCTGCGCGCTCGGGCGCGACGAGGCCCTGCTCAAGGCCCTGCTGGAGGCGGCGCAGTCGCGGCTCACGGACATCCACGGCGCGCGCGAGGACGTGGCCGCGGTGGACCGGGAGGCCGCGCGGGAGTTCGGCCGCGCGTGCGCGAGCGTGCGCGCCCGGCGGAAGGTGGAGGACGTGCCGGACCTGACGGCGGAGGGACGCTCCGCGTCCCGGGCCGTGAGCGCCGTGTTGTCGCGGTTGGGGCGCGCGGGCTTCACGCGCGTGGCGGCGGTCTCGCTCGATGCGCCGGTGGCGGAGCTGGCCGTGCGCAAGGTGGTGGTGCCGGGCATGTGCATCTCGGAGCTCTTGTGAAGCGGCGCGCGGACGAACTGGTCGTGTTCCTGGGGCCGTCGCTGCCCGCGGACGAGGCGCGCAAGCGGGTGCCCTGCACGGTGCTGCCCCCGGCGCGCCAGGGCGACGTGTGGCGCGCGCTGGCGCTGCGGCCCCGGGCCATCGCGCTGGTGGACGGCGTCTTCGAGGCCCAGCCCTCGGTGTGGCACCACGAGCTGCTGGCCGCGCTGGAGGCGGGCGTGGCCGTCTTCGGCGGCTCGAGCATGGGCGCGCTGCGGGCGGTGGAGCTGGCGCCACACGGCATGGTGGGCGTGGGCCGCATCTTCGGCTGGTATCGCGACGGCGTGGTGTCCGACGACGCGGAGGTGGCGCTGCTGCACGCCGACGCGGAGCACGGCTGGCGACCGCTGACGGTGCCGCTGGTCAACGTGCGCCACCTGGCGGACCGGGCGCGCGAGGCGGGCGTGCTGGAGGCCCGCGCGGCCCGCGCCCTGGTGGCGGTGGCGCGGGCGATCTTCTACCAGGAGCGCACCTGGGCCCGCGTGCTGGAGCAGGTGTCCTCCCACTGGTCCGCCGCGACGCTCGCCGCCTGGCGCGCCTGGTTCCCGACGGGGAAGGAGGACCTCAAGCGGCTGGACGCGCTGGCGTGCCTGGACGCCGCGTCCGCGTGGGTGCGCTCCGGGGCGCCCGCGCCCGTCGGCGCGCGTCGCGAGCCGTCATCGCTGGTGCGTCGCCGCCGGCTCATGGAGGACGTGGGCCGCGCGGGGGGGCACCTCGTCTCCTCCGGGCGCGTGGTGGCCGCGCTGAGCGAACACCCCGACGCCACGGAGCTGGCGGAGGCGGGGCTGCGGCGCGCGCTGCTGGTGGGCTGGGCCCGCTCCCAGGGGCTGACCGTCGGCGCCGCGGACATCGAGGCGATGCGCGAGGCGTGGTGGACGGAGCGGGGCGTGCCGGTCCGCCGGCGGGCCGCGTGGCTCGAGGAGAACGGCCTGGACGACGCGGGCCTGCGCCGGCTGTGCGAGGACCTGGCCCTGGAGCGGCTCCTGCTCACCTCCGCCTCGCGCATGCTCCCGGACGGGCCGTCCTGGGAGGAGGCCCTGGCCTCCGAGGCGCGCCTGCGGGGCCTGTGGGCCGAGGCCGCCCGCGCCCTCTCCGCGCCGGGACGCCGGGCGTCGCCGACGCGGCGCCCGACCGGGGACGTCGGGTCGGACTGAGCCCGGAACATCACCCGGAGGGTCGGTAAAAACGTGACAGACCTCCCAGAAGGGGTAGGGTCAACCCTGGAGGTTGCCCTTGTTCAGCCCCGTTCACTGGGTGGTCACCGAGCCTCTCGCGACGCGTGCGCCCTCCTGGCGCCGCTCGGGGCCGGCGGCGTGGGCTGACGTGCCCGGCGGAGGTGGGCCGGCGTGAGGTCGTCTCCCTTCCATCCCGACCAGTTGGAGCCGGGCGGCGAGGTAGGCCCCTGGCGCGTGGTGGCGTCGCTGGGCGCCGGCGGCTTCGGGCGCGTCTTCAAGGTGGAGCGCGGCGGGCGCTTCTTCACGATGAAGATGGCGCTGCGGCCCGCGGGGCCCCAGGCCTCCGAGGAGGAGGACATCAACGGGAGGCTGTCGCACGAGGTGGCGACGCTCCTGGCCTGCGCGCCCCATCCCAACCTGCCGCGGGTCCACACGGTGGACCGCTGGCCGGAGCCGCCCGACGGCTACCTGTACTTCGTCACCGACTTCATCGACGGCGAGACGTTCCACGAGTGGCGCTGGCGCGTGAAGCCGTCGGCGGCCCACCTCCTGACGGTGTTCACGGAGGTGGTGCGCGCGGTGGCGGACCTGCACCGGCGCGGACTGCACCACCGGGACGTGAAGGGCGACAACCTCCTCATCCGCCGCGAGGACGAGCGGCCCTTCCTCATCGACCTGGGCACGGTGCGCCTGCCCGGCGCGACGACGCTCACCGTGGGCGTGGCGCCGGCCTCGCCCCACCTGCTGCCCCCCGAGTGCGTGGCCTTCCTGCGCGAGGGCTCCTGGGCGCAGGGCGCGCGCTTCGACGCGGGCGTGCCGGGCGACCTCTACGCGCTGGGCGCGCTCCTGTACGAGGCGCTCACGGATGGTTACGCGTTCGACCCGCGGCTGCCGTACGACCGGCTCCTGCCGGCCATCGAGACGGTGACGCCGCGCGCCCCCCACCTCATCAACCCCAAGGTGCCCCCGGCGCTGGGCGACGTGGCGATGCGGCTGTTGGCCAAGCGCCCCGAGGACCGCTACGCGGGGACCGAGGCGCTCCTGCAGGCGCTGTGGGAGGTCGCCAAGGAGAAGCGGCAGCCGGCGTGGAAGGTCTCCCTGGACCGGCCTCCGGAGGCGCCTGGCGCTCCCGAAGGGGCCGAACAGGAGGCGCTGCCGCGCGTGCGCGTGGTGCCGGAGCTGGACCACGCGCCCTCCGAGGAGCCCGAGGTGGCCCCCGCGCCCACGCTCGCGCCCGTGGAGCCGCGCGCGCCGGAGCGGGACGCAGACGTCCCGGGTGAGCGGTTGGAGGGCGCCGCGCCGGTTCTTCCCTCGAGGGGGGAAGGGGCGCCGCTCCCGGCGCGTCGGCGTGGCGCCGTGGCCCTGGGCCTGGGGGCGATGCTGCTCCTGGCCTTGGGTGTCTTCGCGCAGGGCCTCGTGTCCCACGAGCGGCCCGCGAGCCCCGAGCAGGCGGCCATCCCCCCCCCGCCTCCCGCAGAGAAAGGAAGTCCTGTCGTGACGAGTCGTTCCCCCAGCACCCCTGAGACAACCCCGTCGCCTTCACCGATTCACCCTCGCGAGGTGGGGGACCTGCCGGAGGTCGTCGCTCGTACCGCCACGGTCGATGGCGAGGACAAGGCATCCGAGGACAAGACGTTGGAGACGGAGGCCGCCCAGGTCCCGTCCGTGGCGCGGAAGCGGTCCTCGGCGAGGAGCGCCGTCGCGAAGACCGCGGTGGCGGCCTGCCTCGCGGGGGCGTGCGCCGGAGGCCCGGCCCCGCTGCGCGACGAGCCCCCCGTGCAGGACTGCCCCGCGGCCACCCTCGCGGTGATGAACGAGGTGGGCTTCACGCCGCCCAAGCTCATCGGCAGCGAGTTCCAGATCGGCATGCTCCACCGCCTGGAGATCGACCCGCAGCCGGCGCCGCCGGACGGGGGCACCCTCACGCTCAACACCTTCGGTGAGCGTCCCTACATCGACGGCTACATGGGCCCGGGCGTACCCGTGGGCAGCAAGTTCCGTGGCAAGGTGTTCTGGGGCAAGGATCGCCTCTTCGGTTGGATCACCGAAATCATCCTGCCCGACGGACGCCGCCTGCCCCTCTGCGCGAACATCACGGACCCGAACCGGACGGAGCTGGGCATGCCCTACGAGCCCGGGAGCACGCCGGAGCGGCCGTTGATCTCCCCCCAGGTCTTCTTCGCGGCGACGAAGCGCCTCGGCCGGCTGTGACCTCCCGTCCATGTCCTCGGTGCTCGCGCTCGTCTGGGGTGTGATGGTGTCCCTGGGCGCGGACGTCTCGGCGCCCGCGCTCCCGAGCAGTCTGCCGCCGGTGCGTCGTCTCGAGGTCGGGACGGACGCGAAGGGCGCCCCACAGGAGGTGCGCATCGCGCCCGGGCGCGCGACGACGTTCATCTTCGACGCGCGCATCCTGCCCGAACAGCTCATCCTGGACGGGCGCGAGCGCTTCCAGCGGCTGGGTCTCTCCGAGGACCACCTGGTCCTCGTCCCGTCGGGCTCGTTCCGGGACGGGGAGCGGCTGCGGATGGAGGTCCGCTTCCAGGGAGGCGGGGCGCCGGAGCGGGGGCTCTTCCAACTGGTGGTCGACCTCTCCCGGTCCGAACCCCAGGTGGAGGTCTACCGCCGCGTCCGTCCGGCGGAGTCGTACCGCCAGGAGGTGGAGGAGCTGAGGGCGCGGCTGGCGCGCCTGGAGTCCGAGCCGCGGTCGGCGTGCCCGTCCTCGGCGTCCCTGGAGGACGCCATGGACGTGCTGGTGTCGTCGGTGAGCACCGCCGACGACCTGTCGATCGGCAAGCTCGGGGGCGCGGCCGCGGGCACGCACCCGGAGCTGGCCGTGCTCAGCGCGCGGCACCTGTCCCTGAAGCGACAGTGGCTGTCGGTGCGCCTGATGATGCGCGCGCACGGCGACACCGCGGGGTGGGTCGCCACGGGGGGCACGCTGACGAGCACGAGCGGGCACACGCTCGTGCTGATGCCTCCCCGGCAGTCCAGCCCCCTGCGCGCGGACCGGGACGAGGCCGTCACGGTCATGGCGTCGGACCTGAAGGGCGCGCCCATGGGCCGCTACGTGCTCCGCCTGTGGGACGCGCGCGGACGCGCGGTGACCCTGGAGGGCGTGCCCCTGTATTGAGCCCGCCGAGGGGCGGGCCGCGGCACCTCCACGCTTGAGCCCCACGGCCCGCCGTGTAGGGTGCGGCCCCGGACGATGACCGCCCTGCCTCCCGACGCCCTCCGCTGCATCCGCGCCGACTCCCGCGAGCCGGAGGGCTACGTCGCCGCCCTCGGCGGGCGCAAAGCCTCGCTGCTGCTCACGGACCCGCCGTACTGCCTGCTCACCCGGCGCCGCAAGGGCGGGGACCTGCGCGACCCTCGCGCGCACAAGAAGATCGACCAGAACCCCATCGTCCGCTTCGAGACGGTGCGCGACTACCGCGTCTTCTCCGAGGCCTGGCTCTCCCGGGCCGTGCCGCACCTCACCCCGGACGCGCCGCTCGTCATCTGGACGAACCTCCTGGGCAAGGAGCCCATCGTCTCCGCCGCGCGGGGCCTGGGCTTCACCCACCTGCGCGGCGAGTACGTCTGGGGCAAGCGCACCACGGACAAGAACGCCAACGAGCAGACGCTGCGCGTCTACGAGGTCGCGCTCGTGCTCGCGCGCACCCCCGAGCCGCCGCTGGACCCCGCCGCGCTGCCCACCCCCTGGGCCGTCGTCGGGGGCTACGACGACGACGGCGAGGCCGCGCGCTGGGGCAGCCACCCGCACCACAAGCCCTTCTCCGTCGTCGAGCCGCTGGTGCGCGCGTACAGCCGCCCGGGCGACACCGTGCTGGACTCCTTCGCGGGCAGCGGTTCGCATCCGGCCGCCGCGGTGCGCCTGGGGCGCGTGCCCGCGTGCCTCGAGATCGAACCGGAGTGGGCCGAGCGCGTCACCCACCGCCTGCGCGAGACGGCCTCCGAGGTGGCTCAGCCCGCCAGCGCCCGGTAGTGCCGCGTCTGGGCCCACGCCGGGACGTCCGTGGGGCGGTGGGCCCACCAGTTCATCACCAGCGTGCGCCGCAGCCGCGAGCGCCCCGGCAGCTTCCCGTCGGGGATGCGGTTCTCCGCGTCCAGCACGCCGTGGGTGAGCGCCCCGTCGAACACCACCAGCCGGTTGGGGCGGGGCGCCACCACGTCCGCGGTGTCCATCCTCGAGGGCGCCAGGGACGGGTTGCCCTCCTCGGGCAGCTCCCGCGTCACCACCAGCGCGCCGCCCCGGACGCGGTTGAGGAACAGCACGGAGCCGATGCGCGGGTGCACCAGCTCGCCGGTGCGCCTGGCGAGCTTCTCGTCGCGGTCCTGGTGGAAGTCCACCCGCACGTCCGTGGTGTACATGCGCGACAGCCACCACTCCACGCCGGCGACGCGCCTGCGCCCGGCGATGCCCGGACGCAGCGTGGTGATGATCTCCTCCACCACGTTGGCCGGAGGGCCGAAGTCGTACCAGAACGTCGTCTGGTACGTGTCTCGCAGCCGCTCCCGGCCCACCCGTCCGAGCCGGCGCATCAGCCGGCGGAAGAGGGCGGGGGGGACGGCGCCTTCGGTGAGCTGGACGAGTGGTTCCACGTGGGGACGCAGCTTTGTCCCATGCGGAGGGTGGGCGCCACCTTCCTTTGCCGGTAGGCTGCGCGGCCCAACCCCCTCCGGGCAGGAGGGCTCGGAGACCGTTCGATGAAGGCCCACCACAAGATGCTCACCGGCATCGTCACCGGAACGGTGGCGGGGCTCGCCGCGAACGCCCTCGCGCAGAAGGCGGCGTGGCTGGACTGGACCGTCAACAACCTCACCGCGCCCGTCGGGCAGATCTTCATCCGGCTGCTGCTCATGCTGGTGGTCCCGCTGCTCTTCGCCGCGCTCGTCATGGGCGTGGCGGAGCTGGACCTCAAGCAGGTGGGGCGCCTGGGCGCGCGGACGCTGGGCTACACCATCGTCTTCTCCGCCATCTCCGTGCTCATCGGCCTGGTGCTGGTCAACCTCATCCAGCCGGGCGCGTCGCTGAGCGAGGAGGCGCGCGCCTTGGCGAAGCAGGGGCAGCAGGTGCAGGCCGCGCCCCCGCCTTCGTCCACGTCGTTCGGCGCGGTGCTCACCTCCATGGTGCCCACCAACCCGCTCAAGGCCGCCTCGGACGGGGACATGATCGGCCTCATCGTCTTCTCGCTCATCTTCGGCCTGGGCGTGGCGCTCACGCCGGGCAAGGCGGTGGCGCAGCTTCGCGACACCATCCAGGGCCTGTACGACGTGATGATGAAGCTCATCGACGGCGTGCTGCGGCTGGCGCCGTATGGCGTCGCCGCGCTCCTGTTCACCATGACGGCGAAGCTGGGCCTGGGCATCCTCGTACAGCTCGCCGCGTACGTGGGCACGGTGCTCCTGGCGCTCGCCATCCACATGTTCGTCGTCTACTCGCTGTCCGTGCGCTTCCTGGGCGGGCTCAGCCCCGTCACCTTCTTCCGGGAGTGCCGGCTGGCCATCGTCACCGCCTTCTCCACGTCCTCGTCCAGCGCCACGCTGCCCACCGCGCTCAAGGTGGCCGAGGAGAACCTCAAGCTGCCGCCCAACGTCTCGCGCTTCGTGCTGACGGCGGGCTCGGCCATGAACCAGAACGGCACCGCGCTCTTCGAGGGCGTCACCGTGCTGTTCCTGGCCCAGGTCTACGAGGTCCCCCTCGACATGGGGCAGCAGGCGCTCATCATGTTCATCTGCATCCTGGCGGGCATCGGCACCGCGGGCGTCCCCGCCGGCTCCATCCCCGTCATCGCGATGATCCTGGGCATGTTCAAGATTCCGGTGGAGGGCCTGGGGCTGGTGCTCGGCGTGGACCGCTTCCTGGACATGTGCCGCACGACGCTCAACGTCACCGGGGACCTGGCCGCCGCGGTGTACGTGGCGCGCGGGGAGCCGCACCCCCGCCCGGCCGCCGAGCGCGAACCGGACCCCAGTACCCCCTGACGCCGGGCCCCTCCCGGTCCACCTTCACCGCAGCGCAGTTCCACGCAGCACCCGCCAAGGAGCCCGCATGAGGGTCGCCAAGGATTCAGTCGTCTCGCTGGACTATCGGTTGCACCTCGGAGACGGACAGGTCATCGACCAGAGCGCTCCCGGTCAGCCGCTCGCCTATCTGCACGGACACCGGCAGATCGTCCCCGGCCTGGAGGGCGCGCTCGAGGGCATGTCCAAGGGCGAGAGCAAGCAGGTGGTGGTGCAGCCGGGGCAGGGCTACGGCGAGCACGACCCCGAGGGCGTGCGCACCGTGCCCCGCTCGATGCTGCCCCCGGGCTTCGCGCCCCAGGCGGGCCAGACGCTGATGGCCCAGACGGACCAGGGCGACATCCCGCTGCGCATCCAGGAGGTGCGCGGCGAGGACATCGTCATCGACCTGAACCACCCGCTGGCCGGCAAGACGCTGCACTTCGACGTCACGGTCCAGGACGTGCGCGCCGCCTCGAACGAGGAGCTCACGCACGGCCACGTCCACGGCGCGGGTGGTCACGACCACGGCTGACGCCGGCGCTCGACGCCATGCGGCGCCCGGGCGGGAGGCCGAGGTCTCGAAGACCCGGGTTTCCCGCCTGGTTGCTGTCGCGAACGTTTCTCCAGGGCCGGGGGCATGCTCTATCTTGGCCGCCCCCATGAGCCAGTCCTCCCCCTCCCAGACTCCGAGCCCGAGCGGGCTTCGCCTCCAGCCCGACGACGCGGGCCTGTCCCCGACGAAGGACCCGGAGCGCTACTGGCTGAAGCACGTCTACCAGGGGGGCTCGCGTCAGCTCACCGTGCGCGCCGTCATCGCCGGCATGGTGATTGGCGCGGTGATGTGCCTGTCCAACCTGTTCGTCGTGCTCAAGACGGGCTGGAGCCTGGGCGTCACCATCACCTCCTGCATCCTCGCCTTCGGCGTGTTCGGGTCGCTGCGCAAGCTGCGCGTGTTGAAGAAGGACTTCACCGACCTGGAGAACAACGCCATGGGGTCCGTGGCGTCGGCGGCGGGCTACATGACGGGCGGCGGCAACATGGCGGCGGTGCCCGCGCTGCTGATGCTCACCGGCGCGCTGCCGCCCTCGGGCTGGCTGGTGGTGTGGTTCGCCGTCGTCTCCGCGCTGGGCGTCTTCGCCGCCATCCCCATCAAACGCCAGCTCATCAACCTCGAGCAGCTCCCGTTCCCCACCGGCACCGCCACCGCGGAGACCATCCGCGCGCTGCACGGCCACGGCGAGGGGGCGAGCGCCAAGGCCCAGTTGCTCGGTGGCGCGGGCGTCGTCGGCGCGCTGCTGGCCATCGCCCGTGACGCGCGCTTCTCGTGGCTCACCAACCTCCCGGAGAAGATGAGCCTGCCGTTCAGCATCCTGGGCAAGAAGGCCTCCGCGTGGACGCTGTCCTTCGACTTCAGCCTGCTCCTGGTGGGGGCGGGCGCGCTGGTGAGCTTCCGCACGGGCTGGTCCATGCTGCTGGGCGCGGTGCTGACGTACGGCTTCCTGGCTCCGGAGATGGTGACCCGGGGCGCCATCCCCGAGGTGACGTACAAGGCCATCAACAGCTGGGCGGTGTGGACGGGGGCCTCGGTGCTCGTGTCGTCCGGCCTCCTGTCGTTCGCCTTCCAGTGGCGCAGCGTGGCGCGCGCCTTCAAGGAGCTGTCGTCGCTGTTCGGCCGCAAGTCGTCGCAGACGGAGGAGGAGGATCCGCTGGCGGGCATCGAGTGTCCCCCGGCGTGGTTCCCCCTGGGGTTCGCGGTGCTGGGGCCGGTGGCCGTGTTCCTGATGGCCTACCTCTTCCAGATTCCCTGGTGGGCGGGCGTGCTGGCCCTGCCGCTGGCGGTGGTGATGGGCGTCATCGCCAGCCGCGTCACCGGTGAGACGGACACCACGCCCACCAAGGCGCTGGGGCCCATCACCCAGCTCATCTTCGGAGGCCTGGCGCCGGGCAACATCACCGCCAACGTGATGAGCGCCAACGCCACCGGCGGCGTGGGGTTGCACGCGGCGGATCTGCTCACGGACCTGAAGTCCGGCTGGCTCCTGGGGGCCAACCCGCGTCAGCAGTTCATCGCGCAGTTGTTCGGCGTGGTGGCGGGCGCGGCGGTGGTGGTGCCGGTGTTCAACCTGCTCATCCCCAACGCGGAGACCCTCGGCTCGGTGGACTTCCCCGCGCCGGCCGTGATGGTGTGGGCGGGCGTGTCCAAGCTGCTGGCCGCGGGCGTGGAGGCGCTGCCCATCACCGCGCGCTATGGCGCGGTGTGCGGCGCGTGCCTGGGCATCGTCCTGGTGCTGCTGGAGCGCTGGGCCCCGCCGAAGCTGAAGGCCTTCGTGCCGTCGGCCTCGTCCTTCGGCCTGGCCATCGTCCTGCCGGCCTCCAGCTCCATCTCGTTCTTCCTCGGCTCGGCCATCGCGGCGCTGCTGCGGCGCTTCAAGCCCAAGCTGTCCGAGGCGGCGGTGCTGCCGGTCTCCTCGGGCTTCATCGCCGGGGAGAGCGTGTTGGGCATCGCCATCGCCATCGCGAAGGCGGCGCAGGTGATGCCCAAGTAGCCGGAGGACGTCAGTCCACGTGGGACGTGGAGAAGGACGCGCCCGCGATGAAGCGGAAGGTGGGCGTGTCCATGCCCGCGCCCACGCCCGGGCCGCCCAGGACGTAGAGGTCGAGCCAGGACGTGGCGTGGCGGCGGATGGCCACCAGCAGCTCCGCGCCCATGCGGCCGCCCTGGAGCGGGATTCCCGTCAGCACGCTGACCTCGCCGCGCGTCAGCTCGCCCGCGCGGGACGTCACGGTGGCGGCCACCCGCAGCTCGTCGCCGATGACGTCCTTCGACTCCGCGGACAGCGAGCTCAGGTCGCGCTTCGTGCGCACCAGCACGCCGACCTGGCCGCCCACCTGCCAGCCCTCGGCGAGGTAGCCCACCTGGAGGCTGGGGTGCAGCGCGAAGTCGTCCCGCGCGAGCAGGGCCTTGTCGCCCACGGGCAACTGCGTGGACACGTCCACGGCCAGGTGCAGGCCGAGGTCCGGGTTGAGCACCGGCACCCGCGCGCCCACCCACGGCGAGCCCATCCCGGAGCCCTTCGGCGCGGGCACGTCCCGGAAGGCCGTCCCGCCCTGCGCCAGGATGTAGGGGATCTCCGCGTCCAACTGCAGCCACGGCAGGACACCCACGGCGATGGTGACGTCCGCGGTGAACTTGTTCTCCACCAGGCCCATGCCACCACCCGGCTCCCAGCGCGTCTGGAAGTGGAGCGGCAGGTACTCGTAATGGCCCTGGAGCGCCACGCGGACCATGCCCTGGGGCAGGACGCGTCCGGTGCTCACGACCAGCGAACCCAGCGCGGCCGGGTCCAGCTCCAAGCGCTGCAGGTTGAAGGTCGGGAGGGCTTGAGCGGAGGCGCTGGAGGGGGACAGCACGACGACGGTGGACAGCGCGGAAAGCAACACGAGCGCGAGGCGTGACGGCACATCGACTCCTTGATGAGGAGCGCGGCGCGAGGTGCCACTGCTCCCGTGCGCGAAGACGTCGCATGGTGTGAACACGACACGCAAGCGCAGCCGGAAGTCTCCACTCCCAGGCAACTATCCAGGCACCCCGAGACACATGACTTGACGTTGCCTCGCCCTCGGGTCTCCCGAGTCAGCGAGATAATCATGTTTCACGAGTTTCAACGCGATGGCGGGTGCGACGCAGATGCAATGACCCGCATCGATGCAATGGCGTTCGGTGTGTGCCGTAGGACGGACACACGCCCCCCGAGGTCCCCCCGTGTCCGCTCTTTTCGAGGATGTCCGCTTCGCCGTCCGGCTCTTGCTCAAGAGCCGGGGATTCGCCCTTGTCTCGGTCCTGACGCTGGCCCTGGCCATCGGGGCGAACACGGCCATCTTCAGCGTGGTGAACGGGGTGCTGCTGCGGCCGCTGCCGTACCCGGAGCCCGACCGGCTGGTGCAGGTGGTCCGGATGTCGAAGGAACACGGGCGCTCGACGTCCCAGTCCGTCGCCGGTTACGTGTGGATGACGGCGGAGGGCTCGCCCTTCTCCCAAGCCACGGCGTACGAGGTGCTGCCCTCGGGCTTCAACGTGATGGGGGACGGGCTTCCGGAGCGGCTCCCGGGCATGCGCGTGACGGGCACCTTCTTCGAGACGTTCGGCATGCGGCCCGCGTTGGGACGGGGGTTCCTGCCGGAGGAGGACGTGGTGGGCGGCCCCCGCGTGGTCGTCCTGAGCGAGAGCCTGTGGCGGCGCCGCTTCGGCGGCGCGCCGGACGTGGTGGGCCGCTCCATCGTCCTCAACGACGAGTCGTACACGGTGGTGGGGGTGGCGCCCGCGTCGTTCGCGTACCCCAAGGGCGTGCACCTGTGGACGCCGCTCCAGCTCGACCTCACCGACCGGACCGACTCCAACTTCCTGTTCGTCACCGCGCGGATGCGCCCGGGCATGACGTCCGAGGGGACGGAGGCGGCGCTCAAGACGCTGGGCGGGCGCGTGCGCATGGAGAACGCGGACATCCTCGACGGGGGCCAGGAGTTCGTCGCGCAGGACCTGCGGACGTTCCTCGCGGGTGACCTGCGGTTGGCGCTCTGGGTGCTCCTCGGCGCGGTGGCGCTGGTGTTGCTCATCGCGTGCGTCAACCTGGCCAACCTCCAGCTCGCCCGGGCGGCGGCGCGCAACCGGGAGCTGGTGGTGCGCGCCGCGTTGGGCGCGGCGCCGGGGCGCCTGGTGCGGCAGTTGCTCACCGAGAGCGTGCTGTTGTCCGTGACGGGTGGTGGGCTCGGTGTCCTCCTGGCGGCGGCGGCGCTGCCGGGGTTGTTGTCACTCGCGCCGGATGGCTCGCTCTTCCCCAGGGATGGGGGGCTGGGGGGCGCGCAGGTGGGCATCGACGGGGCGGTGTTGGGGTTCACGCTGGCCGCGTCGCTCCTGACGGGCCTGCTGTTCGGGCTCCTGCCGGCGTGGCAGGCGTCGCGCACGAACCTCCAGACGGCGCTGCGCGAGGGCGCGCAGCGGGCGACCATGGGGCCGGGGGGGGGGCGTACGCGCACGCTCCTGGTCGTGGGGCAGGTGGCGCTGGCGGTGATGTTGCTGGTGGGGGCGGCGCTGCTCATCCGCGGCTTCTCGTCGCTGCGGGACGTGCAGCCGGGCTTCGACCCGCGCGGCGTCCACGTCCTGCGCCTGTCGCTCCCGGAGGGGCGCTACGGCGCGTTGCAGGCGCTGGAGCGCTTCCAGCAGCAGGTGGAGGCGCGCGTGCGGACGCTGCCGGGCGTGGAGGTCGTGGGCTTCACCACGACGCTGCCCATGGAGCTGGGGCCGAGCATGTCGTTCACCATCGAAGGCAAGTACACGGGGGACGACAACGGGCCCGGGGCCGGTTGGGGCCAGTACCGCCCGGTGACGCCGGGCTACTTCGGCGCGATGCGCATCGGCCTCGTGCGTGGGCGGCTGCTCGCGGAGACGGACGTGGCGGGCTCGGAGCCGGTGGTGGTCATCAACGAGACCACGGCGCGCAAGTACTGGCCGGGGGAGGACCCCATCGGCCAGCGCATCAAGGTGGCCCCGTCCGTGCCGTCCCTGGGGGACAAGGTGGCCCGGCTCGTGGTGGGGGTGGTGCGGGACGTGCGTGAGGACGGCTTGGACGACGCGCCTCCCTCGGTGATGTACGTGGCGCCGGGGCAGATTTCGCAGGGCCTCGCGTCGATGCTGGTGCGGATGATGCCGCAGAACCTGCTGGTGCGCGCCCGGGGCGGCCACGCGGACGTCGTCGCCGCCGTCCAGCGCGAGCTGTGGGCGGTGGACGCGCAGCAGCCGGTGATGGGGACGCTGAAGCTGGAGGACCACGTCGAGGGCTCGCTGGGCTCCGAGCGCTTCAACATGGTGCTGCTCGGGATGATGGCGGCGCTGGCGCTCTCGTTGGCGGCGGTGGGCATCTACGGCGTGTTGTCGTATCTGGTGAGCCAGCGCACGCGGGAGATGGGCGTGCGGCTGGCGCTGGGCGCCACGCGGCTCGAGGTGGTGAAGCTGGTGCTCCGCCAGGGCATGGGCTCGGTGGCGGGCGGGGTGGTGCTGGGGTGCGCGGGCGCGCTGGCGTTGACGCGCGTGGTGTCCGGCTTCGTCCACGGCGTCAGCGCCCTGGACCCGCTGTCCTTCGTCCTGGCGCCGCTGGTGCTCCTGGGCGTGGGGCTGGTGGCCACGTCGGTGCCCGCGCTGCGCGCCTCGCGCGTGGACCCCATCATCGCGCTCAAGTACGACTGAGCATGGCGGGCCCGTGAGCCGTCACACGGGCCCGTCGTGTCGGGGGGCGTCAGCGGATGGCGAAGCCCCAGTCGTACGGCGTGCTCCGGTAGCGGCAGGTGGCGCCGTCGCTCCAGGCCCACGTCCCGTCGAGCCGGCCGCCCGGGCAGTACTCGCCCGCGTAGTCCGCCAGGTGGCCGCGCGTCCCGCCCTGCCGGTCGCTGTCACAGGCGTACTGGGGATAGACCTGTCCTCCGTAGTTGTAGCCCACGCAGCCCATCATGATTCCCGAGTTGCTCGGGCCGTAGGTGCCCTGCTTGAAGGCGGTGCCCGCCGCACCGATGGCCATGTTCGTGGAGGTGTACGTCCACGTCTGGAGGGGGTACGACTCGGCGAACGACTCGTTGTAGGTGCGGTTGAAGACGCGGATCTCGCTGAAGGCGATGCACGCGAGGCTGCGCGACCAGTTGGCGCCGCCCGCGGTGCCGCGCGAGCTGATCCCCAGGTCCGTCTTCGCCGACGCGGGCTGCCAGCCCGCCACCGTCCAGCCGCCACCGGACGTCTCCATGTCGCAGTAGTGCGTGGCGGGCGCCGTGCCGCACGGATCGAGCTGGTACACGCCGCTGGGCAGGGCGGGGCAGTACTGGTGGAGCTGCCGGCAGGACACGGGCCACGTCGTGGGCACGGACGGGCACGGACGGGCGGGGAGGGTGGGGCCGGAGGGGTCCGTGCCCGACACCGGGTTGCTGCTGAGGGCGACGACGAGGTCGGAGAAGTTGTTGCTGGCCTGCTCGTGCGCGCGGTCGAAGTCCTCGAACGCGAGCACGCGGCGCTGCGTGCCCGGGTGGTACAGCGACACGACGTGGCGGCGCTGCGCGGCGAGCGGCTCCGGGTTGAGCGCGTCCAGCGAGTAGTAGGTGGTGCGGCCGTAGTCGACCTCCGTCCAGTTCCAGCCGTTGGAGACGAGGAAGAACCCCAGCCGCGTGCCGGCGGGGAAGCGGCCCAGGTACTTGCGCTCGCCGGCCGTGAGCACGCCTCCGGAGCCCCAGCCCGACGCGTTCTCGAAGACGAGGTGCTTCTCGACGCTCGCCGCGGACGCCGGCGGCGCGCCGTCCGGGTACGTGAAGTAGCCGAAGCTGTTGAGGAAGGTGGCGGCCTCCGACACGAACGTCACCCAGACGTCGGACTCCGCCACCACGCGCACGCTGGGGTCGAGACCCCCGTCGAGGAACTCGGGGTGGTGGATGGGGACGGACTGGTTCGCGGGCAGGGCCTCCGCGATGTCCTGGAGGAAGCCCGCGGGCAGGTTCTCCGGGGGCGCGTCCTCCACGGCGGCGCGCGACTGGCCGAGCGACGCGCTCGCCTCCTCCGCGACGCCGTCACTCGACGCGCAGCCCACGGCCAACGACGCACACAGCGACAGCAGCACCCGGCGGGGCGCCGGGGAACTCCGGATGGGGGACATGTCTGGGACTCCCGGGGGACGGCGCGCCGCGCGCGCGCCGAGGGGATGAGAGTCCGAGTTTTATCCTGAATTCACGAAATGAAGGTCACGCCGTCCCGGCCGCGAGGTCCTGCAGCTCCTGCCAGCGCGTGTAGAGCCGGTCGACCTCGGAGGTGGTGGTCTCCAGGTCCTTCTGGACCTCGGCCACCTTGCTGCTCTGGCTGTAGACGGTGGGGTCGGCGAGCTGCGCCTCCAGCGACGCCTTGCGCGCCTCGGCCGCCTCGATGGCGGCCTCCATGCCGTCCAGCTCGCGCTGGTCCTTGTAGGAGAGCTTGCCCGGCTTCTTCGCCGCCTTGGCGGCCGGGGCCGGCTCCTCCTTCTTGGGGGCGGGCTTCGCGGCGGGAGCGGCGGCCTGGGCGCGCGCGTCCGCCTGCTCCTTGAGCCGGCGGTACATCGCGTAGTTGCCCTCGTAGCGCACGACGCGGCCCTCGCCCTCGAAGGTGAGGATGCTGGTGGCGACCTTGTCGAGGAAGTAGCGGTCGTGCGTGACGAGCAGCGTGCTGCCGCCGAAGTCGAGCAGCAGCCGCTCCAGGACGTTGAGGGTGACGATGTCGAGGTCGTTGGTGGGCTCGTCCAGCACCAGCACGTTGGCGCCCTCCAGGAACAGGCGCGCCAGGAGCAGCCGGTTGCGCTCGCCGCCCGACAGGGCCTTCACCTTCATGCGCTGCATGGGGACGGGGAAGAGCAGGTCGTCCAGGTAGTCGCGCATCGCCACCTTGCCGTCGCCCAGCTCCACCCAGTCCTCGCCCTGCGCCGCGGCGTCGTACACCGTCAGCTCCGGGTCCAACTGCGCCCGGTTCTGGTCGTAGTAGGCGACCTTCGTGTTCTTGCCGATGACGAGCTTGCCCCCGTCCGGCGGCAGCTCGCCCAGCAGCACGCGCAGGAAGGTCGTCTTGCCCACGCCGTTGGGGCCCACCAGGCCCACGCGCTCGCCGCGCTGGAGGCGGAACTCCACGTTGGAGAGCACCTTGCGGTCGCCGAAGGACTTCTCGAGCCCCTCCGACTCGATGACGGTGTGGCCCAGCCGGGGCGCGGCGGCCACGCGCAGGTCCGCGACCTTGGGGCGGGTGAAGCCCTTCTCCGCCATCAGCTTCTGCGCGCGGTCGATGCGCGCCTTGCTCTTGGTGCGTCGCGCCTCCGGGCCCCGGCGCAGCCACGCCACTTCCTGGGCGATCCACCGCTCGCGCTTGTGCTGCGCGATTTCGGCGTTCTCCTGCGCCACCAGCTTCTGTTCCAGGTACGCCTGGTAGTTGCCCGGGTACGACGTCAGCCCGCCGCCGGGCTGGATTTCGACGATGCGGTCCACCAGCCCGTCGAGGAAGTAGCGGTCGTGCGTGACGAGCAGCAGCGCCCCGGGCAGCTTGTCCAGCTCCTCCTCCAGCCAGTCCACGGTGTCCGCGTCCAGGTGGTTGGTGGGCTCGTCCAGCAGCAGCAGGTCCGGCCGCGTCAGCAGCGCCCGGGCGATGGCCACGCGCTTGCGCAGGCCGCCGGACAGCTGCGCCACCGGCCGGTCCCAGTCCTTCACGCCCAGCCGGTCCAGCAGCGTCTTGGCGTGGTGCTCGGTGTCCCAGCCGCCCATCTGCTCGATGCGGTCGGACAGGGCGGCCAGTTGCTCCAGCAGCTTCGGCTGCGCGTCGGCGGACGTGGACTCCAGGCGCCGGGACAGGTCCGCGTGGGCCGCGAGCGTCTCGCGCAGCGGGCCCTGGGCCACGGACAGCTCGGAGGCCACCGTGGCGCCCACGGCGAACTCCGGCTCCTGGGGGAGGTAGGTGACGCGGGCCTGCCGGCGCAACTGCAGCTCACCGGTGTCCGCGCGCGACACGCCGGCCAATATCTTCATCAGCGACGACTTGCCGGAGCCGTTCACACCCACCAGGCCCACGCGCTCACCCTCCTCGATGGTGAAGGTGAGGTCCTGGAAGACGGTGCGGCTGCCGAAGGCGAGCTGGACGTTGGCGGCACGGAGCAGCGTCACGGTGGTCGACTCCTGAAAAGGCGAAAGGCGCCCCTCACTGATGAGGAGCGCCTTCCTTACAACCTGGAAGCCTGTCGCGGGCGGACTACTTGCGAGCAGCCTGCTCCGCCGCCAGCTTCTCCTTGTACGCGGCCATCAGGGCCTCGGACTCGTTGCGCGGCACCGGCGTGTAGCGGGCGAACTCCATCGTGAACTCGCCCTTGCCCTGCGTCGCCGAGCGGAGGTCCGTGGAGTAGCCGAACATCGTGTTCAGCGGCACCTCGGCCACCGCGGTGACGTAGCCCTCGGCCGTCTCCGTGGAGAGGATGGTGCCGCGGCGCTGGTTGAGCTGACCGACGACGGAGCCCTGGAAGTCCTCGGGCGCCTGGACCTCCACCTTCATCATCGGCTCGAGGATGATGGGCTTGGCGGCGGAGTAGCCCTCGCGGAAGCCCATGATGGCGGCCGTCTTGAACGCCATTTCGGACGAGTCCACCGCGTGGAACGCGCCGTCGTTGATGACCACGCGCACACCCACCACGGGGAAGCCGATGAGGCTGCCCTTCTTCACCGCCTCGGCGAAGCCCTTGTCGCAGGCCGGGATGAACTCGCGGGGAATCGAGCCACCGACGATGTCGTCCACGAACTCGTACTGCTGCACCGCGTCCGAGGGCAGCGGCTCGATGTAGCCGCACACGCGCGCGAACTGGCCGGAGCCACCCGTCTGCTTCTTGTGCGTGTACGCGAACTCGCCCTTCTGGCTGATGGTCTCGCGGTAGGCCACCTGCGGCTTGCCCGCCTGGACCTCGCAGTTGTACTCGCGCTTCATGCGCTCGATGTAGATCTCCAGGTGCAGCTCACCCATGCCGCGGATGATGGTCTGCCCGGACTCCTCGTCGCGGTGCACGCGGAAGGTGGGGTCTTCCTTCGTGAAGCGGTTGAGGGCCTTGGAGAAGTTGGCCAGCGCGGAGCGGTCCTTCGGCGCCACGGCGAGCGAAATCACCGCGTCCGGGACGTGCATGGACGTCATCGTGTAGTTCACCGAGCCGTCGGTGAACGTATCGCCAGACGCACACTCGATGCCGAACAGCGCGACGATGTCGCCGGCCGTCGCGTCGTTGATGTCGTTCATCTGGCTGGAGTGCATGCGGACGATGCGGGGAACCTTGACCTTCTTCTGGTTCACCTGGTTGACGATGAAGTCACCCTTCGTCACGCGACCCTGGTAGATGCGCATGTACGTGAGCTGGCCGTAGCGACCGTCCTCCAGCTTGAACGCCAGACCGACGAAGGGCTTCTCCGGGTCCGACTCGAGGATGACCTTCGCCTCGTTGTTCTTCTGGTCCAGCGCCTCGTTGGTCGCCTCCTTGGGGTTGGGCAGGAAGCCGCACACCGCGTTGAGGAGGAGCTGCACGCCCTTGTTCTTGTAGGCGGAGCCGCACATGACCGGCGTCATCTTCAGGGCGATGGTGGCCCGGCGGACGGCGGCGGTGATGGCGTCGTTGGGGATGGCGGCGTCGGACAGGAACAGCTCGCCGAGCTGGTCGTCGACCTCGGCCACGCCCTCGATCATCTGCTGGCGACGGGCCTTGGCCTCGTCGAGCATGTCCGCGGGAATCTCCTCCTCGCGGACGTTCTCGCCGTTCTCACCGTCGAAGTAGAACGCCTTCATCTGGATGAGGTCGATGAGGCCCTTGAAGCGGTCCTCCGCGCCGATGGGGAGCTGCAGCTTCACCGGGTGGTGGTTCAGCTTCTCCTTCAACTGGGCGGCAACGCGGTCGTAGTTCGCGCCGGCGCGGTCCATCTTGTTGACGAACGCGATGCGCGGAACGCGGTAGCGCTTCATCTGCCGGTCCACCGTGATGGACTGGGACTGGACGCCCGACACCGAGCAGAGCACCAGGATGGCGCCGTCGAGGACGCGCAGGGAGCGCTCCACCTCGATGGTGAAGTCCACGTGTCCCGGCGTGTCGATGAGGTTGATGTTGTACTCGCCCCACATCGCGTACGTCGCGGCGGACTGGATGGTGATGCCCTTCTCACGCTCCAGGTCCATCGAGTCCATGATCGCGCCCACGCCGTCCTTGCCGCGGACCTCGTGGATCTCGTGGATCTTGCCCGTATAGAACAGGATGCGCTCGGAGAGCGTCGTCTTGCCCGAGTCGATGTGGGCGGAGATACCGATGTTACGAATCTTCTCGATGGGTGCGTTGGCGGCCACGATCCGGTCCTTCTTTTCTTGAATGTGCCTGACGGAACAGAGCAGGCGGGGCCCTTACTTCCCACGGGACTTGGTTTCCAGCCAAATCCGCATGACGGTGGAGTCCAATACTCCCACCTTCTCCTACAATCTGGGCCCCATCCTATATAAGAGGCGGCCCCGGCTTTCGCTGTCGAGAGGCGCGGGGCCGAATTCTTCCGAGGGTCTTGAACCATGAGCGCGAGCGAAAACTTCTCCGTGGCCCGAGCCTGGCTGCACGCCTTCAACGCCCATGACGTGGACGCCCTGGTGGCGCTCTACGCCGAGGACTGCACCCACACGTCGCCGAAGATCCGGGTCCTGCACCCGGAGACGGGCGGGAAGCTGGTGGGCCGGCCGGCCCTGGCGAAGTGGTGGAGGGAGGCCATCGCCCGGCTGCCTGGCCTCCGCTACGAGGAGACGGCGCTGACGGCGGACGGGGAGCGGGTCTTCATGGAGTACCTGCGCCACGCGCCCGGCGAGGCCCCCATGCCGGTGGCGGAGGTCCTGGAGGTCCGGGGGGGCCGCATCGTCGCCTCGCGCGTGTACCACGGTTGAGCGGGCGCGCCGGCCGGGGCCTGGGGTAGGGTTCGAGGCGACGCGGATCAGGAGAACGCACGTGGCGACCAATCCCAGCGCCTTCGAGAAGGACCTCGGCTACCTCATGCCCTTCCTGGACCGGGTGGCCGCCGCCGCGAGCGGGCTTCCGGACCCCGCGGCCCGGGAGGAGCTGGCCCGGCTCATGTCGGAGGAGAAGGCCCGCTGGCAGCGCATCCAGGCGCTGCTCCAGGGGGCCCAGGGCGCCGCGGCCGGTGGCCCGGCGGAGGCGTCCCGGCGCGACGAGCCCGTGCTGGTGGGCCTCACGGTGGGCAACCTCCGGGGCACCCCCGTGGAGAAGCTCCGACGCTGAGGGGCGGGCCCCGGCCCCACCGCTCAGGTGAGGCCGTGCTTGAGGCGGTCCAGCGCGTCGAACGTGGCCGACTTGTAGGCCTCGGAGAGCGTGGGGTAGTTGAAGCAGGTCTCGATGAACAGCCGCGCGCTGGAGCCGGTGAGCATGGCGACGAGCCCCACGTGCACCAGCTCCGAGGCCTGCTCGCCCAGCACGTGGACGCCGAGCAGCTTCAGGCTCTCGCGGTGGAACAGCAGCTTCAAGCGGCCGTGCATCTCCCCGATGATCTGCCCGCGTGGGTTGGTGGAGAACGAGGCGCGGCCGGCCACGTAGGGTACGCCCTTCCTGCGCAGGTCCTCCTCCGTCTCACCGGCCATGGAGACCTCCGGGATGGTGTAGATGCCGTACGGCAGCACGGGGGCCATGGCGAGCGGGCCCTCCAGGTCGAAGGCGTGCTCCACGGCGATGCGCGCCTGGTCCATGGAGGTGGAGGCCAGGGCGGGGAAGCCGATGACGTCTCCCACCGCGTAGATGTTGGGCACGGTCGTCTGGAAGCCGGGCCCCACCTCCACCTGGCCGCGCGCGCCCAGCTTCACGCCCAGCTCCTGCAAGCCCAGGCCGGTGGTGTTCGCCGAGCGGCCGGAGGCCACCAGCACCTGGTCGGCGTCCACCTCCTCGCCCGAGGCGAGCGTCAGGCGGATGGGCTGTTCGCACCCGGCGGGCACCTCCACCTTCTCCACCGTCTGGCCGAAGCGCAGGCGGATGCCCAGCGCCTCCATGCGCCGGGCCAGCAGCGCGGAGAACTCGTCGTCGAGGAACGACAGCAGCTCCGGCTTCACCTCCACCAGCGTCACGGGGATGCCGAGCGCGGCGAACATGCACGCGTACTCACAGCCGATGACGCCGCCGCCCACCACGACGAGCGAGCTCGGCAGTCGGCCGATCTCCAGCACCTCGTCCGAGTCGTGCACGCGCACGTCCCCGAACGGGTACAGCGGCGGGCGGTACGGCGAGGAGCCGGTGGCCACCAGGATGACGTCGCCGGTGAGGCGCGTGTCCGGCGCGTCCTGGTGTCGCACCAACACCGTGTGCGCGTCCGTGAGCGAGCCGGTGCCCCGGACGACCTGGATGCCGTGGCGGGTGAGGTTCTCGGAGATGCGCTCGCGCTCCATGCCCTTCACGCGCCGCTCGCGATAGAGGAAGTCGGAGACGGTGGCCTCGTGGCGCAGGGTGGTCTCCACGCTGTAGAGGCCTCGGGCCTTGAGGCCGGACAGGTGCAGCGCCGTCTCGCGCAGCGTCTTGGAGGGCAGGGTGCCCGTGTTCGCCGCGGTGCCGCCGAGCACCGGCTCCTTCTCCACCACCGCCACGCGCTTGCCCGCCAACGCCGCCTGCACCGCGCCCCACTCACCCGCCGGGCCGGAGCCAATCACCACCAGGTCGAAGTCCGCCATGGGGCGAAGGTACGCGAGGCCCGGGGCCCTTTGAAGCCACTCGAGGCAACAGGTGCTCCTCGAAGGAGCGCCCCGCCTGGCGCGGGGTCTCCCGCGCGCCCTCCACGTCTTCGGTGAGCTCGAGGGCGCGGGACGCCTCGGGCATGTCCACGAGCGTCAGCGGGCCCACGGGCGCGCGCGGCTCGCGTGTGTCCAGGCCGGCGCGCTCCCTCGGGGGACGGACGCCGTCGCTCGAAGAACCCGCGCCTCCTTCATGGGCGCCCAGGGGGGCGCCTGTCGCGGTCGGCGTCGAACCGTCTGGCGCGCGCGGCGTGAAGACCGCGAGGGGGCGTCAGTCCTTCGGCTCCGCGGTCGACCGGCCCGTGTAGCGCAGGCCCTCGCGGACCTCGGAGTCGGTGAGGAGGCGGAAGGTCCCCTCGGGCATGCCCTGCAGCTCGATGCCGCCCACGGCCTCGCGGTGGAGCGCGCGCACGGGGAGCCCCACCGCGCCGAGCATGCGCTTCACCTGGTGGTGGCGCCCCTCGGTGAGCGTCACCTCGACGGTGTGTTCGTCGCGCACGCGCACCGTCGCGGGGCGGGCGGGCCCGTCGTCGAGCGTCATGCCCCGGCGCAGCGGCTCCACGCGCGCGTCGTCCGCGATGCTGAACACCGTGGCCACGTAGCGCTTGGGCAGGTGCGTGTCCGGCGACGTCGCGTGGGCCACCAGCTTGTCGTCGTTGGTGAAGAGCAGCAGGCCCGTGGAGTCCACGTCCAGCCGACCCACGGCGTGCCACGTGTAGCCGGCGAGGTCGGCGGGGAGCTGGGGCAGCAGCACCTCGAACACGGTGTTCGTGCGGTGCTGGGACACGGTGGAGGAGAGCAGGCCCGCGGGCTTGTGGAACGCGAGCACGCGCGTGGCGGGGGCCCCCAGGGAGACGACCTTGCCGTCCACGCGCACCGTCGCGCCCGGAGGCACGGGCGTCAGCGCCATCTTCGCCACGCGGCCGTTGAGGCTCACGCGTCCGGCGCGGATGGCGTCCTCCGCCTCCTTCTGCGGAAACACGCCGGCCCGCGCGAGGGCGCGCGACAACCAGTCCGGCTTCTCCTTGCCCTCCCAGCGTTGGTGTTGCGGCGGCTTCGGCTTGTCGGGCTTGCGGGGCATGGCTGCTTTCGGGGGCGGAGGCGTGCTGCGCCGCACGTCTACCAGTTTCCGGCGCCCGTCACCCGGTCTCCGACACAAGGGGTGCCCGCCGTGTGACGTGGAAAAGGGGACGTCCCGCGTCGGACCGGGACGCGCGTGCGTCCTGGGGGGCCGCGTCCCCGGTGGGCCCTCCTGGTACCCCGAGAGGCGCGGAGGGATTGGCACGCCGGATGAAACGCACCGCCGCCCGTGGGACTCGCGGTCCTCGGGGGAACCGTCACATGAAGGTCCACCTGTCGTTCAAGGCGGCCAACGACACGCAGCTCGTCCACCTGGTCAGCGGCGAGCAGTGGAGCGGCCAGTTCGTCCGCACGGGGCCCTATCCCCCGTACTTCGGTGCGGCCTCCGAACCGGAGAAGGACCACTACCACGTCGTCGAATGGGACCCTTCGATCAACTCCTTCGCGAAGTGGAAGGACAAGAAGGATGTCCAGTGGCTGGACGTCCCGGCGCTGAAGGGAACGTTCGTGGAGGCGCGGCTCGCGGAGATCGTCGCGCGGGGCTGCGACGTGGGGACGAAGTCGGGCTGGACGAATGAGGACTTGGTCGACGTCGAGCCGATTCACGCCTGCTTCAAGGAGCTCACCGGCGACGCGCTCGTGGCGCCCATGCCCCTGCTCCAGCTCTGCCAGTTGATGCTGACGCGCACCGCCCGCTCGCTCCAGTTCGAGGCCGTCTACCTCAAGCCCTATACGACCTACGAGGGCGCCCCGGACGGAGAGTCGGACGTCGGCTACGTCCGCATTCGCGAGGGCGAGTCGCTCATCACCTCGGAGGTCGTGGAGGGGACGCTCGCGACGCTGAAGTCGGCCAAGGCCTGGTTCCATCGCCAGACCTTCACCCAGGGCCCGGATGGCCTCGTGCGGGAGCACGTGGAGGGCTCGAACCCCTATCGCAGCGGCATGGTCCACTTCCGGGTCCGAGGGTTCGTCGACCAGCCGGACGCGAACCCGGACGAGCTGCTCTTCACGTACATCCACGAGATGAGCCACTGCTGGGCCAACGCCCGCGACAACGTGGGCAAGGACTTCCCCCGCCGGGCGATGTACATCCGCCGCTGGGTGACGGGCTCGGAGAGCACCACGGTGGCGCGGGCCCGGGCGGACCCGGCGCTGCTGCTCACCAGCGCGGACTTCATGGCGTACACCCTGCTGCGCCGCGCCGGGGTGATCGACCCCGGCTTCCTCGAGCGCAAGGGTTGGCGGGACAGCTGAGCGCGCCGACGCTCGGCTCGCGTCACGCGTCCTGCGGAGGGGGAGGCCGCTCCACCTCCGCTCCCCCTTCCTCCTCGTCCGCGGGAGGTTGCCGGCGGGCCTCGTCCTCTTGCGGTGCGCCGGAGTAGTGCGTGCCGCCGCCTGGCTCCTCGTCGCCGATCTCCATGGATTCGTAGGGCATGTGGTCCATGTCGGGCCTCCGTCCGTGTGCGCCCTGAAGATAGGGACGCGCCACGGGTGCGTGTCGCGCCGGGCCTTGCGGTGGCGCGCCCGCTCCCTCACCCTGCCGACCTCTGTCCGTCGGAGGTCCCCATGTCGCGCCTCGTCGCCTGCCTCGTCCTGCTCGCGCTCCCGGCCCTCGCCGCCGAGCCCGCGCCCCGCCGCCCCGTCCACACCTACTCCATCGTCGCCAGGGACCCGGTGACCGGGGAGCTGGGCGTGGCCGTGCAGTCCCACTGGTTCTCCGTGGGCGCCACCGTGCCCTGGGCCGAGGCGGGCGTCGGCGCGGTCGCCACCCAGTCCTTCGTCGACCCGTCGTATGGCCGGCTGGGCCTGGAGATGATGCGCGCGGGCCGCTCCGCCCAGGAGTCGCTGGCGGGCCTGCTCGCCGCGGACGGCGCGCCCGGCGTCCGGCAGGTGGCCATGGTGGACGCGCAGGGGCGTGTGGCCGCGCACACGGGGGACCGCTGCATCGTCGCCGCGGGGCACGTCGTCGGCGAGGGCTTCTCCGTCCAGGCGAACATGATGGAGCGCGACACCGTGTGGCCCGCCATGGCGAAGGCGTTCCGCGAGGCGAAGGGTGACCTGGCCGAGCGCATGCTCGCGGCGCTCGAGGCCGCCGAGGCCCAGGGCGGCGACATCCGGGGCCGGCAGTCCGCCGCGCTCGTGGTCGTGTCCGCGAAGTCCACCGGGCGCCCGTGGGTGGACCGCCGGTTCGACCTGCGCGTGGACGACCACGCGCAGCCGCTCGTGGAGCTGCGCCGGTTGCTCACCCTCCAGCGCGCCTACAACGCCATGAACGAGGGCGACCTCGCGCTCGAGCGCAAGGACACCGACGGCGCGCTCGCGGCCTACGGCGCGGCGGAGAAGCTCGTCCCGGACAACGCGGAGATGGTCTTCTGGCACGCCATCTCCCTGGTGGGCGTGGGGCGGGTGGACGAGGCGGTGCCGCTGCTGCAGCGGACGTACAAGGCCGACCCGCGCTGGCGTGAGCTGGTGCTGCGCCTTCCCCGGGCGGGACTGCTCCCGGACGACCCCAAGCTCCTCGCGCGGCTCACGGGCGCGAAGGCCGTGAAGAAGTAGGCCGCCCTGGACGGCGGGCGGGCGGGGCGGCCCTCGGGGGAGGGCCCGGGGTTGTGACGCCGGCGCGGGGTGCGGAGGTTCCGGGAGAAAGGACCCCCATGCGCACGTCCCCATCCCCGCTGCTCGCGCTGCTCCTCCCCGCGCTGGCGCTGGCCCAGGCACCCGAACGCCTCGACCTCCAGCAGGCGAACGCCAGCGGCCACGGCTACTGGCTCTGGGTGGCGCTGCTCGTCGTCGCGGCGGCCGTGTTCGCCTGGGTGGCCGTGCGCCTGGCCCGCAAGCGGCGGGGGCCACCTCCGGGACCGGGGGGGCCGCGGCGCCACGGCCGGCCCGCGCGCTCCGCCTAGCCTCCGGCGCGGTGCTTGCGCAGGGTGTGGAGCGCGGCCAGCCACAGCCGCGCCTCCTTGCGCGTGAGGCGTGAGCGGCGCAGGGGCGCGAACAGGTCCCTCAGCGCCGTGCGCCCGGGCTGCTCGTCGACGAGGAAGCCGCCCTCCGTCAGCACCGTGCCGAGCGTCGACTCCACCTGCGCCAGCTCCGTGTCCGTGGCGGCCACCGGCAGCGGACCCGGAGGCGGCGCCGTCTTCTCCAGCGTGGCCACCCGCACCTCGTAGGCGTACAGCAGCACCGCCTGGGCCAGGTTGATGGAGGGCTGCTCGGGCGCGGTGGGGACGGCGGACAGGTCGTGGCAGCGCTCCACCTCCGCGTTGGTCAGGCCGCTGCGCTCGTCGCCGAACACCAGCGCCACGGTGCCCTGCGTCGAGCGGGACACCAGCTCCTCCCCCACGGCGCGGGGCGGCAGCCGGCGCTTGCCCTCGACCTTGCGCGAGCTGGTCCCCACCACCCAGACGCAGTCCGCCACGGCCTCGTCCAGGGTGGCCGCCCGGCGGGCGCCGTCCAGCACGTCCTCGGCGTGCACCGCCAGCCTGCGCGCGGGGGCCAGGTCCTCCACCTCGGGCGTCACCCAGACCCAGTCCGACAGGCCGCAGTTCTTCAGCGCCCTCGCGGCGGCACCCAGGTTCTCCGCGTTGCGCGGTCGCATCAGGACGAAACGGACGGGCTGCACCATGACCCGCGGCACCTTAGCGCCTTCCCGGCGCGAGTCCCTCGGCCGTTGACCGCCCCCCTCGGCCCTCCTATAGCCTGTGGCGACCGACCGCTTCGCGCGGAGCTCGGGAGCCCACGTCGGGTGTGGCTCCCCAGACACCGTGTGGGTCCGGGGACGCGCGGGGGACGCGCCCGGGCCGTGGGTGACCAGCCACAGAATCCCCCCACACCGGGTGTGCCGTCTCGGCACGCCGCATGAAGAACGGGCCGTACCTTCCGGAGGAACCATGGGTCCGAAGACCCCCGTCACACCAGGACCGAGCCAATCCCCCCGCGCGCGCTGGCTCATCGCTGCGCTGCTGCTGGGCGCGACGCTCACCGCTTGCAAGCAGGAATCCCAGGGCACCACGCCCACGCCGTCGGGCACTCCCGCGCCCACCGCGGCGGCCACGGCGCAGGACGCGGGCAGCCCTGGCGCGACGACCCCCGCGCCCATCGTGGTGGAGACGCTCACGCCCGTCATCCGCGAGGTCGCCGCCGAGGGCATCATCCCCGACACGCTCGTCATCGAGCTGTCGCGGCCCGTGCTCGCGCGGGGAAGCGTGGGGGAGGAGACCGTCCTCCGGGTCCGGCCCGGAGTCCAGGGCCGCCTGACGTGGACGAGTGACTCCACGCTCACCTTCACCGCGCAGGCGCCCGGCTTCCTCCCGGACACCGAGTACGCGGTGTCGCTCGAGGCGCTCGGCACCGCGTCGGGCGTGGTGAAGCCTCCGACCGAGGGCGCCTGGTCCTACCAGTTCACCACGCCGTCGTTCCGCTTCGTGCAACTGGTGCCCAAGCAGCTCGACATCTCCAAGGGCCAGGTGGAGGCGGACGTCGTCTTCTCCGGACCGGTGGGCGTCGACGCCGTGAGGGCCCGCGCCTCCTTCCTGGTCGGGAACTCCGCCGCCTCGGTGAAGTGGAAGAGCCACCCCACCGCCCGCAACATCGTCATCGCGCAGTTCACCCACCCGGGGCTCAAGGCGGGCACCCTGGTGGCCTTCAAGCTCAAGCCGGGCTTGAAGACCGCCACCGGCGGCACGGAGACCGCGCCCTTCGCGGAGGCGTCCTTCGAGGTCCGGGGCGGCAAGCGCCTGGACATCACCGGCATCAGCCGGGGCTCGGGCAACAGCGGCTACTTCCTGGAGGTGAGCTGCCGGGACGTCGCCAGCGACGCGCCGCCCAGCCCGCGCGAGAACGTCGAATACGACTCGTACTACTGGGACTCGAACATCCGGGGCTGCATGCTGTCGGACGCGGTGGCGGCGGACGCCATCCGGTTGACCCCCGCCGTGAAGTTCTCCATCGCCCAGACGCGGCGCGGCTTCCGCATCTTCGGTGACTTCAAGCGCGGCTCCTACTCGGTGCGGGTCGCGTCCGGCGCCATGTCCGAGGGCGGCGGCGTGCTCCTCTCCGACTTCGAGAAGGCCGTCTCCGTGCCCGCGCGCCAGCCGCAACTGGGCTTCTCGTCCACGGGCCGCTACCTGCCCCGGAGCGCGTGGCGCAACCTGCCCCTGCAGCACCTCAACCTGTCCTCCGTGGACCTCGTCGTCCGCCACGTCCCGCCGGAGAACCTCGTCTTCTGGATGAGCAACGACGACCAGGAGTCCGCCGACGAGCGCACCTCCAACGTGCTGGTGCGCAAGACGCTCCAGCTCCCGTCCACGCCGGACACGCTCGTCACCACCTACGTGGACGTGGGCAGCCTCGTCCCTCCGTCCACGCGGGGCCTCGTGGAGGTCTCCGTCCGGAACGACCGCTGGTCCGCCGCCTCGCGCATCCTCCTCACCGACCTGAGCCTCGTCGCCAAGCGCGGGGGCCCCGCGCCCGGCGCGAACGAGGCCGGCGAGGTCCACGTGTGGGCGCTGGGCATCGAGAGCACGGACCCGGTGTCCGGCGTCGAGGTGTCGCTCCTGAAGAAGAGCGGGCAGTCCGTGGGTCGCTGCGTCACGAAGGGTTCGGAGGGCTGCGTCATCAAGGTCCCCGCGCCCGGCGTGGACGACAGCGCGCCGTTCGCCCTCATCGCCCGGCAGGGCGAGGAGATGACGTACCTCAAGTACAACGAGCTGAAGGCGGAGATCGCCAACGCGGACGTGCAGGGTGAGCCGTACCGGTCGGAGAAGGCCTACCGCGCCTCCATCTGGTCGGACCGCGGCGTGTACCGCCCGGGTGACACCGCGCACCTGGCCGCCGTGCTGCGCGGACAGGACGACAAGGCTCCGGCGGCGGGCATGCCGGTGGAGCTGGTGGTGGTGGACCCGCGCGAGCGCGAGATGAAGAAGGCCACCCTCCAGACGAACGAGGCGGGCCTGGTGGCGCTGGACGTGCGCTTCGAGGCCTTCCAGGACACGGGCCACTACCGCGTGGCGCTGAAGGTCGCCAACCGCGACGTGGCCTCCTACGCCTTCAACGTGGAGGAGTTCGTCCCCGAGCGCATGAAGGTGACGGCCCAGGTGGCGCAGGCCTCCGGCTACGCGCAGGGCACGGAGATCCCCGTGGCCGTGGAGGCGGCCTACCTCTTCGGCGGCTCGGCCGAGGGCAGCCCGGTGGAGCTGAGCTGCCGGCTGGTGCCGTCCTCCTTCAAGCCGAAGGAGAACGCCCAGTACACCTATGGCCTGTGGGTCCGGGGCGGCAAGGAGCCCACGCCGGTGACGCTCGGCACGGTGAAGGGCACGCTCGACGCCAAGGGCCAGGCGCTGCTCAACTGCCCGTCCCAGGGCGCCACGGGGGCGCTGCGCGGCGCCGCGCGGCTGAGCGCGCTGGCCTCCGTCTTCGAGTCCGGCAGCGGACGCGCCACCGTCAACGAGGCCTCGTCGCCCGTCCACCCGGAGCGCTACTACGTGGGCCTCCAGTCCAACGTGTCCAAGGTGGGCATGGGCAAGCCGTTCACCGTCAACGGCGTGGTGGTGGACTGGGACGGCAAGCTGCTCACCTCCCAGGCCCCCCGGAGCGTGGAGGTGGAGGCCGTGTCGCTCGAGGAGGAGTACGGCTCCTACTACGACGAGGACGAGGGGTATGATCGCTACCAGCGCTACCTGCGTCCGCAGCGCGAGAGCCGCCAGACGGTGACGGTGAAGGACGGGCGCTTCAGCCTGACCATCACCCCGGGCCGCTACTCGGCCGGCTACCTGGTGCGCGTGCGCTCCGGCAACGCGCAGACGGACCTGGAGCTGGCGGGTGACGGCCGCTACTACTGGTGGGGCGAGGACTCGCGCGTGGACCAGACGCCGCGTCCGCTCAAGCCCACCTCGCTGGACCTGGCGCTGCCGGCGCAGGGTCGTGTGGGGCAGGCCATCGCGGTGAAGCTCAAGGCGCCCTACAAGGGCCGCGTGCTGTTCACGGCGGAGACGGACCGCGTGCTCGCCACGGAGTGGAAGAGCGTGGAGCCCGGCGAGGCGACGTGGAGCTTCACGCCCTCGGTCTTCGCGCCCAACGTCTACGTGAGCGCCTTCCTGGTGAAGGACCCGCACCTGGAGTCGGCCGAGGCCTTCATGCCGGACCGCGCGTTCGGCGTGGGCAGCGTCACGCTGGAGCCGGTGGACTACACCCAGGCGGTGACGATGAAGACGCCCAAGGAGGTCCGCTCCAACGAGACCTTCGCGGTCGAGCTCGAGCTGGGCCCCATGGAGGGCCCCTCCTTCGCCACGGTGGCGGTGGTGGACGAGGGCATCCTGTCGCTCACGCGCTTCCAGAGCCCGGACCCCATGAAGCAGTTGTTCACCAAGCGCGCGCTGGGCGTGGACACCTACGAGACCATCGGCTGGACGCTGCTGGTGCCGCCGGGTGGCAACTCGCGCTCCACGGGTGGCGACGCGGAAGGGGGCGCCGCGGGACGCGTGCAGCCGGTCAAGCCCGTGGCGCTGTGGAGCGGCGTGGTGCCGGTGCCGGCCAACGGCAAGCTGCGCGTGCCCTTCACGCTGCCGCAGTACCGCGGCGCGGTGCGGGTGATGGCGGTGACGGCCGGGCCGCAGCGCGTGGGCCGCGCCAGCGCCCAGGTGCTCGTGAGGGATCCGCTGGTGCTCCAGACGACGCTGCCGCGCTTCCTCTCCCAGAACGATGAGGTCCAGGTCCCCGTCTTCGTCACCAACCTGTCCGGCAAGGCGCAGGACGTGAAGGTGACGCTGGACGCGCAGATGCTCCCGGTGCCCGGGCTGCTGCTGCCCGCGAGCGGCGAGTCGCCGCTGAAGCTGCTCGGCAAGAGCGAGGGCCGGGCGCGGGTGGAGGACGGCAAGTCCACCACCTTCGTCTTCCAGGCCAGGGCCACCCAGTCCGTGGGCGCCGCGCGGCTGAGCGTCACCGTGGAGGGCGGAGGGTACACGTCGAAGGAGTCGCTGGACGTGCCGCTGTCGCCCTCGGGCCCGAAGGAGCGCCGCGTGCGGCGCGTCGAGCTGGCGGACGGCGTGACGGACGTCTCGCAGTTCCTCAAGGGGTGGGTGCCCACCACGGAGCGCTCCACGCTGTGGGTGACGGCCAACCCCTATGGCCAGTCCTTCCAGCACCTGTCGTACCTGGTGCAATACCCCTACGGCTGCATCGAGCAGACGACGTCCTCCACGCGCCCGCTGCTGTTCGTGTCGGAGCTCATCGAGGACGTGGACCCCACGCTCACGAAGGGGCACGGCGTGGGGGAGATGGCGCAGGCGGGCATCAACCGCGTGCTGTCCATGCAGACGCCCTCCGGCGGCTTCGGCTACTGGCCCGGGAGCATGGTGCCGGTGGACTGGGGCACCGCCTACGCCACGCACATGCTGCTGGACGCGCAGAAGCTCAAGTACACCGTGCCGCAGGACCGGCTGAACGACGCCCTCACGTGGATGGGCAACCGGCTGGCCTCGTACGAGGGCGGCACGCGCTCCAACGACGGGTACCACGGGAACGAGGAGGCCTACATCCACTACGTCCTCGCCCTGGGCGGCAAGGGGCGCAAGGCGCGCGTCCAGAAGCTGGTGGACACGTTCGCCCAGAAGGCGTCGGCGCGGGCCCTCACCGGCGAGGAGCGCGAGGCGGACTACATGCTCAAGGCCGCGCTGTGGCTCTCCGGAGACCGTCGCTACGAGAAGGAGCTGCGCGACCCCGACCTGTCGCCCGTCACGGACGAGCGCAGGAACTCGTGGTCGTTCTACTCGGACCGTCGTCGGCGGGGCTTCATGCTCAGCACGTACCAGGACCTCTTCGGCAGTGACGCCGGAGGGGAGCCGCTCGCGCAGATGGTGGCGTCCGCGCTCGAGACGCACTCCAGCAACTGGTACACGACGCAGGAGCTGGTCTGGGGCATCACCGGCCTGGGCAAGCGCGTGAAGGACAGCGCGGCCCACTTCACGCCCGCGGTGCTGACGGCGGACGGCAAGCAGGTGACGCCCGTCCAGGACAAGAATGCGCGCGCGTCCGACCGCACCTGGGCGCTGGCGCGGGCCAGTGAACGGCAGGGCCTCACGCTCGAGCTGAAGGGCCGGGACAAGGGAAAGGTGTACCTGGTGCTCAGCAGCGAGGGCGTGCGCAACGACGGCCAGCCGCGCGTGGGCGGCGAGGGCCTCGAGCTGACCCGCACCTACCGCGAGCAGGATGGCACGCCGTTGAACCTGGGCGCTTCTCCGGTGGCGCTGGCCGACCTCATCTACGTGGAGCTGGAGCTGAAGAACACGACGGCCGAGCGCATCCAGAACATCGCCCTCGTGGATCGCCTGCCCGCGGGCTGGGAGATCGAGAACGCGCGGCTGGGGCGGGGCGGGAGCGTGGACTGGGCCACCGCGGAGTCGCAGTGGGCGGCGGACTACGTCAACCTCCGGGACGACCGGGTGGAGGTCTTCGGGGCGCTCGACGCGCGGGAGTCGAAGAAGGTCGTCTACGCGGTGCGCGCGGTGACGGCGGGCGCCTTCACCCTGCCCACGGCGGAGGTCGAGGCCATGTACGACCCGCGCCAGTGGGCGCGCGCGGCGGGCGGCACGGTGCAGGTGTCCGGTCCGTGGAAGGACAGCCTGCTCTGACATGCGTCGTTCCCGCCGCATCGTGAAGAGGTTCACCCTCGCCGCGGGGGCCCTGCTGGCCCTCGCGGCGGTGGGGGTGGGCCTGGCCTGGTGGGTGCCGCTGCCGGCCCGGCTCCACGCGCCACCGTCGGTGGTGATGGAGTACCGGGACGGCACGCCCGCCCACGTCTTCCTCGCGCCGGACGAGCGCTGGCGCATCGCCACCTCGACGGAGCGCATCGACCCGGCCTACCTCCGGGCGTTGCTCGCGCTGGAGGACAAGCGCTTCTTCACGCACCCGGGCGTGGACCCCCTGGCCGTGGCGCGCGCCGCGCTGCTCAACGTGACGCGTGGGCGGCGCGTGTCGGGGGCGTCCACGCTGACGATGCAGTTGGTCCGGATGCTCGAGCCCCGGCCCCGCACCTTCGGCTCGAAGGTGGTGGAGTCCTTCCGGGCGCTCCAGCTCGAGCTGCGGCTGTCGAAGCAGGAGGTGCTCGCGGCCTATCTCCAGTTCGTCCCCTACGGCCGCAACGTGGAGGGCGTGGAGGCCGCGGCGCTGACGTACTTCGGCCACACGGCCGCCCACCTGAGTCCGGCGGAGATCTCCACGCTCCTGGCGGTGCCGCAGAACCCCAACCGTCGCTTCCCGGTGTCCGCCAACGTGGAGCGGCTGACGGCGGCCCGTGACGACGTCGCGCGCCGGCTGCTGGACGCGGACGCGCTGCCCCGGGGGCCTCACGACGCGCAGGTCACGCCGGCGCAGGTCCTCGCCGAGGTGCGCGCCACGCGGGCACCCGACGAGCTCGTGGCCTTCCCGCGTGACGCGCCCCATGTGGCGGTCTGGCTGCGCGCCCAGCGGCCGGACGCGCCGCGCCTGCGCACCACGCTGGAGCAGGGCACGCAGCGGCTGGTGGAGCGGCTCATGCGGGATGCGTCGCGCGAGCTGAAGCCCCGGGGCATCCACAACGGCGTGGCCATCGTGGTGGACCGCGAGCGCGGGGACGTGCTCGCGCTGGTGGGCAACTTCGACTTCTTCGACGAGGCGCACGGCGGTCAGATCGTCGGCTTCGCCACCCCGCGCTCGCCCGGCTCCGCGCTCAAGCCGCTCCTGTACGCCATGGGCATCGACCAGGGCCTGGTGGGCTCGGAGCAGCTCGTGGCGGACATCCCCATGACGTACGGGGGCTATGCCCCGAGGAACTTCGACGGCCGCTTCCAGGGGCTGGTGCGGATGGAGTATGCGCTCTCCCAGTCGCTCAACACGCCCTTCGTGCGGCTGCTGGAGCGGCTCGGCGTGGAGCGCTTCCTCGCGGCGCTGCGCTCGACGGGCGTCACCAGCCTGGTGCCGGAGCCGGGGTACTACGGGCTGTCGGCGGCGGTGGGGGGCATCGAGGTGACACCCCTGGAGCTGGCGGGGCTGTACGTGGCGCTCGCGGGAGATGGCCGCGCGCGGACGTTGCGGCTGCTGGCGGACGGGGCCACCGCGAGCGAGCCCGCGCGGGTGGTGTCCCCGGGCGCGGCGTGGCTGACGCGCAAGGCGCTGTCGCTGCGCGACCGGCCGGACTTCCCCGAGCGACGTCGACTGACGGGAATGCCCGCCCGCGTGCACTGGAAGACGGGCACCAGCTTCGGCAACCGGGACGCGTGGGCGGCCGGCTCGGGGCCGCTGCACACGGCGGTGGTGTGGCTGGGCAACTTCGACCACTCGCCCAGCGTGCACCTGGTGGGCGCGGAGTCCGCGGCGCCGCTCCTGTTCGACATCCTCGAGGGCGTGGGACCGAAGGGCACCGAGGTGCCGGAGTCGGAGCTCCATCCGCCGGCCGACCTCATCCGCGTGGAGGTGTGCGCGTACTCCGGGCACCTGCCGACGGAGGCGTGCCCCCAGCGCAAGCACGTCTTCGCGCGCCGCGAGGCCGTGCCCACCCAGTCGTGCCCCTACCACCAGCGGGTGGAGGTGGACGTCGCCTCGGGGCTCGCCGTGGGGCCCGCGTGCAGGGCGGGGCGCAAGACGGAGTCGCGGGTGTTCGTCACCTGGCCGGCCACCATCCGCCGCTGGCTGGAGGAGCAGCATCGCCGCTTGCCGGAGCCGCCCTCGGCCGCGCCGGGGTGCGAGCCCGGGGGCGCGCGCGTGGCGCCAGGCATCGTCTCGCCGTCCGCGGGCCACGTGGTGCTGCTCATCCCCGGCGTGGCGCCGGACCAGCAGGAGGTGCCGCTGGAGGCGGAGGCCTCCCACGAGCGTGTGCTGTCCTGGTTCGTGGACGGGGCGCTGTTGGCCAGCGCGCGCGCGGACGAGCGCGTGTGGTGGACGCCCTCTCCGGGCACGCACGAAATCCTGGTGACGGACGACCGGGGCCTCACCTCGAAGCGCACCGTGGTGGTCCGCGAGCGACGCTGAAACGAAGAAGGCCCCGGACGCTCACGTCCCCGGGGCCTTCCTCTCCTCCCGTCCTGTGTCCGGTGGCCCGGGCGTCAGCGCACCTCCCAGCCCCGCGCGCCGCGCTCGTATTGCTGGCCGGTGGCCAGCTGGCCGTAGAAGAGCAGGTCCTTCACGCCCACCACGGACTTCCCGTCGAACAGGCCGAGCTCCCCCCGCGGGGCGAGCTGGATTCCCAGCTCCGAGGTCTTCAGCCGCACGCGCCTCCCGGGAGGCACCGTCACCGCGGGCAGCACCGCGCCCACGGGCGTGCGCACCTGCGTGGGCGTGTGGTCGCTGTGCGCCAGGCTCACCCGCAGGTTGGTGGTCAGCACCATGCCCCCGAGCGACACGGGCGCCGTGCCCCGGTTGCCCACCTCCACCCAACCCGCGCGCGGGTCGAACGCCTCGAACACCAGCGTCGAGTCCAGGGCGCCCATGCGCTTCCACTCGTTCTCCACGAAGGCGCGGCGCTCCTTCACGTAGCGCTTGAGGTAGTCGCGGCCCGCCGCGAAGCGGCCGTAATCCATGTAGGGGTCCGCGCGCATGGGCGTTTCGATGAGCTTGTGGAGCGCGTCGATGTACGGGTCCATCACCGCGGAGGTGAACAGCTCGTCGAGCGCCTTCTCCAGCCGCTCACCCAGCCGCTCGCGCAGCTCGGGGTTCAGCAGCACCCGGGTGCCCAGGTTGGAGAACACGGGCAGATAGCCCGGATAGGCCTGCGTCTCCGACTTGCGCTGCAGGTACATCTTCTCCACCCACGCGTCGGTGAGGGTGAAGTTGAACAGCGGGTGGCGCATGTTGTTGCTGCTCAGCCGCATGTCCTCGACGGCGACGGGGTACCACCAGCGCGCGTCCACGTTGTTCAAATCCCACGGGACGTAGGACCACTTCGCCACCGCCCGGTCGTAGAGGAAGTAGCTCTCCGAGTCCTCCACGTAGTTGTTGGACATGAGCGCGTCCAACACCATGGAGCGCAGGTAGTGCTCCAACTGGAGGTGCTTGTCCAACGTCCGCGCGAAGTCGGGCTCCGGCGTGTGGTTGATGACGTCGAGCATGGCGAGGAGCTCGTCGTCCGGCTGCTGCTCGTTCGTCTTCTTCGTCCAGTCCCCCTGGTAGGGCACCTGCCACGTCTTGAACTCGCAGTCCTTCCAGCCGCACCGGTAGATGGTCGCGTCGTCGTCCGCGAAGTCATGGGCCTTGAGGAAGGCCTTGTTCACCTGTTCGATCTCGAGGAAGACGCCCTCGGAGTGGCCGTTGATCTTCAGCCGGACGAAGGTCGCCTTGGAGGCGGGGACGCGCATCGCGGCGAGCAGGTCGAAGGCCATCTTCTCCGCCAGCATCGACGCGTCCGCGTACTCCGCCACCAGGTTGAGGGACGTGCGCCCCTGGAAGCGCGCGTTCTTCTCGAAGCTGACGTTCCAGCTCTTCTTCGGGAAGGTGCGCGCGGACGCGCCGCGCAGCCGCACCTTCACCGCGTACACCGTGCCTCCGGCCTTGAAGACGGCGTCCTGCTCCGGTGCATACAGGTCCTCTGCGAAGAGCTTCATCGCCTCCTCGGGGATGATGAGCTCGTACTCCGGCACGGACGTCTGGAGCGCGGGCAGCTTGAAGACGCGCTCCACCTCCGACTCCACCGGCGGCGGCTCCACCGGCGGTGGGTCCACGGGTGGCGGTGGATCCACGGGGGGCGGGTCCACGGGCGGTGGATCCACGGGCGCCTCGGGGGCGGACGGATTCTCCACCTGCGGAGTCGGTTCCTCGACCTGCGTCGTGGTCCCGTTGCCACAAGCCCACAGCCACATCACGGGAAGACAGAACAAGAGTCGTGAGCGTGTCATCGCGGGACGACTGAGCAAGGCGCGTGCCTCGTCGCACCTGAACTCACCGTGTCGGGGAATGGACGGAGCAACCCCCTTCGAGGCGCATCGTCGGGTCCGGACGATGAAAGGGTTTGCCCTTCATGAGTCGGTCAGTCTCACCACCCTGAAGGGCAGTGGACCCGTCGGCCCGTGTGTCGGGCCACGGCCCCGGGTGGGAGGTGGTCGTGTGCCTCCCGAGGGGCAGGCGGGCGGGCGGGGAGTCCGCTCGCACCGTTCCCGCCTCGGGGTGTCGGGCCTAGCTTCATGTGGAGGAGCGCCGCGACAGGGGAGACGCCCGCCATGGAGACCTGGAACCAGTCAGCCGATTCGGCTCGCATCCACACGCCGTTGATGGTGAACCGTCGCATCGACGCGCACGTGGAGGCCTGCGTGCGGCACATGGCGACGCACGCGGACCGCCCGGAGATGAGCCGCTACCTCCAGAAGCTGGAGAAGGAGTGGGACCTCAACCGCGCCGTCATGGTGGGGGCGTCGGCGCTGGGCGCGCTCGGCCTGCTGCTCGGGAGCCGGGACGGCGGCAGGTGGCGCGCGCTGGCCGGCGTCGCCTGCGGGCTGCTGGTCCAGCACGCCGTCTTCGGCTTCGGTCCGCTGTCCGGGCCGCTGCGCGCGCTGGGCATCCGCACGCGCCGGGAGATCGACCTGGAGAAGTTCGCCATCAAGGCGCTGCGCGGCGACTTCGAGCGAATCCCCAACGACGGAGGCCCCATGGCGCGCGCCAACGCGGCGCTCGTCGCGGCCCAGTCCTGAGCGGCGCATTCCCCCCCGCGAGCGTCCCTGCCCGGCACGGTGGGCGGGCAGGGGGGCGCTCGTGTCCGGCCTCGTCAGTGACGAGGTCCGGTGTAGCCCCCGCCCACGGCCGGCATCAACGCGGGCGACATGGGCTGCGGCGCGGCGCCGCCACCGTTGGCTCCCGTGTTGCCCTGGTCGAAGAAGCCGTTGAGGCCGGCGATGCCGAGCGAGAAGTTCGTCACCCAGCCAGGGTCCGGCTTCCCCTCCGGCGCGCCGATGTTGATGGGCCGGGCGAAGTGCAGGCGCAGGAGCAGGGGGCCCAGCGCGACGTTGACGCCGATGGCCGCGTCGAGCACGCGGTGGTTCCACAGGTCCCTCGAACCATCTCCCACGCCGCCGAAGTCGAGGCCCGCCACCGCCTCCAGGTCGCTGAGGAAGGCGACCCGGATGATGTCGTTGAGCGGGAGCTGCAGCTCCATGGTGGAGTAGAAGAAGTTGCGGCCGAGCAGCCACCTCTCGTCGCCGAAGTTCACGCCGCGCAGCGTGTCGAAGGACGACAGGAAGTAGGAGCGCGCGTAACGGCCGCCCAGCGTGGTCCCGGCGCCGCCGCGCACGAAGACGTTCGTGCGGCCGTAGATGGGGAAGTAGCGCTCCACGTCCAGGCGCAGGTTGCCGTACGCCTCGTCGTCGAAGGGCTGCACGCCCACCGTCACCTCCAGCAGCGCGGAGCTGCCCGACAGCGGGCCCGTGGCGTAGTGGTACTTCAGGCTGTCGTAGCCCACCTGGCCGCTGAGCTCGGTCTGGAACCGCACCTTGCGGTTGCGCGCGTTCCACTGCGACAGCAGCTCCTGGTTGGCCAGGTTGCGCTCGGGGAAGAAGAGGTAGAACTCGGTCGGGTCGTCCAGGAAGTACTTGGTGCCACCCAGGCTCAGGTCGCCTTGCAGGTACAGGAACGTGCTCAACGGATAGCGCATGCTGCCGAGCACGCCGAAGAAGCGCTCGCCGGACGTGAAGAAGACGGGCAGCCCCTTGAAGGTCTGGTCGTCGCGGAAGCGCAGCGACTGGAACAGACCCCCGCCCCACGTCGTGCGGCCCTCGTCGTTGATGTAGAGCAGGTATCCGTCCGTCAGGTCGAAGCTGCCGTACACCGCCAGGGTGAGGACGAACTGGTGGTCGCGCATGCGGTCGCTGGCCGCGGCGAACAACTGACCGACGAAGCCGCCTCCACCCGCGCCCGCGAAGCCGAAGATGGGACCGAACTCCAGGTTCTGCCGCGACAGCGGACGGTACGCCGTGGCGTCCGTCAGCGGCCGCACCGCCAGCGGGTTGGGAGGCTCGGGCGGAGGCTCCGGAGCCACGTCGAGCGCGAGCATGCGCGGCGGGCGCAGCACCGCGGGGCGGCGCTCACCGGAGACGTGGAACAACATCCACAGGCTGCCCTCCGGCCCCGGAGCGGGCTCGAAGACGCCGGTCGTCAGGTCCGTGCGGCGGACGATGCGGCCATCCGCCATCAGCTCGTGCAGGTCGGAGCTGCTGTTGTTGAAGGCGGTGAAGAACACGCGGCCATCCGCGAGGGCCACCGGGTCCGCGTGGTCGCGCTCCTCGCTGGTCAGCCGCTCCACCTGTCGCGGCGCGTCCAGCTTCACGCGGAACAGGTTGAACATGCGGTGTGACGTCGCATCCGACGTGAAGATGATGCCGGACGGGCCCCAGGTGAGCTGACGCTCGGAGAACACGTCGTCGGTGAGCTGCAGCGGCTTGGCGTCGGTGCTGGCGTTCAGGTCGATGACGTAGATGTCCCGCAGGCCCTCGTCCTGGATGCCGATGAAGGCCACGTACCGCCCATCCGGGGAGATGGCGGGGGAGTACGCCGCCAGCAAGCCGTGCTTGTCGATGCGGTACGCCTTGCGCTCGCCCAGCTCGAGCTTCACCGACGTGCCCACCTCCCGGTCGATGCCGGTGCGGATGGGGTTGCGGCGCACGAGCACGTCGTTGGCGCGCTTCTCCGCGGAGTGGACGTAGTCCTGGACGTAGATGATGTCGCGCCCGGTGATTTCGGCGACGAAGGCCAGCTTGTCCTTGGACAACGCGAAGCTGCGTCCGGAGATGGGGTGCAGCGACTCCACGCCCGGCACACCGTCTCCAGCCACCTTCACCGTCTTGTCCGGCACGCGCGGGTCCATCAGGTACAGCCGGCTCTCGCCCGTCTCCGGGACGATGGTGCGCATCGCCAGCACCTGCCCGTCGGGCGAGGTGGTGAAGGACGTGATGTAGCCGGGCGCCTTGTCCAGGAGGTCCAGCGCCGGCGCGGACTGCTCCGAACCCAGGTACGACTTGTACGCGCGGCGCTTCAGCCAGTTCTCGAAGCGCGCGGACAGGCGCTTGGGGTCGTCGCCCGTGAGCCGCTCCAGCAGTTCCTCGAACTTGAGCGACGGCGAATCCTTCGAGCCGCCCGCCAGCCGCGGCGACTCCTCGAGCACCCGCTGCGTGAAGCCCTTGCCGTACTCCTCCTCCATGAACGCCACGCGCACCTGGCCGACCTTGTAGATCCACAGGTAGCCGTAGGGGCCGGGGGAGAAGAAGTCGAGGAACGCGTAGCCCTTGTACAGGTCCGGGTTCACCAGCAGGTCGCGGACCAGCATCTCCGCCTCGGGGTCCATGCCTCGCTTGGCGTAGAACTCGGCGAGACCTTCGATGAACCACAGCGGCATGGACTGGAGCGGGTCCCCGAACACCTTGGCCTGCTGGGCCACGGTGCGCGTCTTCTGGATGGTGAACTGGTGCGCCATCTCGTGGGTGCTGATCTCCTCGAAGAGGCGGTGGTCCCCCAGGTACGGCAGCGTGAGCTTCAGGTCCTCCGTGCTCGTGACACCCAGCGTCCCTTCCGACAGCGGGAAGAGGTTGGTCTGCAGGAACTCCTGGTAGCTGCTGTAGAGGATGTACGGGAACGTCTCGGTGGGGACGTACTGGAACTCGTTCACGAGGTAGCGGTACGCCTCCTCGATGAGCGGCGCGGCGCGCTCGGCGACCACGCGCTCGCGCTCGTAGAAGTAGAAGCGCACACCGCCCGCTTTCGTACCGAGCGACTTCGCGTACGTGTAGTTGAAGCCACCGTCGCTCGTGCCGCCGTCCGCGGGCGTGTCGAACACGTTGCCCGCGAGCGAGGTGCCGCCGTCGCTGCCGCCATCACTGGCCAGCGCGCCCAGGCGTGGCGTGCCCGCGTCGTCATTCGCGCCGGCCACCGCGGCGGGCGTGCCCGCGTCCTCGGCGGTGGAGGGCAGGGCGGCCTGGGGACGTGCCTCGGGCGCCAGGCTGGAGGGGGGCGCGGCGGGGGTGCTCGCCTGCGGTTCGGTGGTGGGGGCGCCCGGAGGGGCACCGGGCGGCTGGTCGTGGGCGGTCCTGTCCGGCGGCTTGGCCTCACCGGTGGCCTCCGGGCCGACAAGGATGTCGACGTGCCGCCAGGCGAACTCGAAGCTGTTCACCGGGGTCTTGCCTGGCCGGCGCGGCACGACGAAGACCTGGGCCAGCGCCAGCTCGGGTACGAGCATGGCCAGCGCGGCTGCGGCGAGGAGACGGGGGTTCACGGGGGTCACCTCTTGGGTGGTAGGCGAGCGAGGCAGGGACTTCTGGGGAGGCTCGCTCCGGGGAGCGAGCGTACACAAGCGCCTGGTTTATTTCCTTCGGTTTACTTGCCGGGCGGGGGTCGTTCGTGCCCGCCCTCCGGGGAAGAGAGTAGGGCTTTCGTTGAGTGCCGACGCCCGGTATGGATGCGGGCCATGAGACGCTTCTTCGTACTGAGCAGCACGCTGGTCCTGGTCCTGGGCTGCGGCAAGGATGACAACTCCAAAGACAAGCGGGAGTGTCATGTCGAAGCCATCAACCTGTCCTCTTGTCAGCGTTCGACGCTCGCGGGCGTTCAGCCCACGGGCGTGTGGAACGTGAACGTCGAGCTGTCGGACGGAAGCGGCTCCGCGGGTGCGTTCAAGTTGTCGGGCGCGGGTGGGACCGGGGCGAAGGTGCTGGGGCTGGCGGTGACGGACCAGCAGATCTCCCAGGACACCGTGTATCTGGCCAGCGACGTGATGGACACGTACGACCGCACGCTGCGTTTCGCCTTCGCGGCGTGCGAGGCGGATGGCGCGGGGAAGATGACCGGTGTGTTCCGTCGCTGCGTCGACGGTTCCATGGACCTGCAGGGCACGTTCGAGGCGATGCGTGTCGGTCGCAACGGCGAGGAGACGGAGGCCTCGGGTGTGGAGCTGGTGGGTGAGGCCGCGCTGACGGCGGGCGCGGCGCGCGCGGTGGCGGTCGCTGGGGGCTATGCGTACCTCGCGGCCGGCACGGAGGGGCTCCTGGTCTATGACGTGAGCAACCCCGCGCAGCCGACGAGGGTGGCGACGGCCAAGCCCTCCGACGACGCGTACAACGACCTGCTCGTGCGGGGCTCGACGCTGTACGTGGCCAGCCAGAAGGTGGGCGTCGTGGTGTTCGACGTGACGGATCCGAAGGCGCCCGCGCGCGTCCGCTCGGTGCCGGACACGTCGGTGGCCCTGGCGACCACCTCGCTGGCGATCGACGGGAACACCCTCTACGCCGCGTCGTCCTCGCCCAATGGCGAGGTGCTCATCTTCGACCTGACGACGGTGACCCAGCCCAAGCTCATCGACCGGTACTACGTCGACGGCGCGCTGCCCGCCAACGGCGAACTCCCGATGGACGTCGCGGTGCTGAACAACCGCTTGTACGTGAGCAACTGGACGTTCGGTCTCTCGGTGTCGGACGCGACCAACCCGGCGGATCCGAAGCTGCTGGGGCGCTTCGCGGGGAGCACCTCTCGCACCGCGACGGTGGGGGTGATCAACGGTCGCACGTACGCCTTCGACGCGGGTGAGGACTGGGGCGCGCACGTGAGCGTGCTCGACGTGGGCAACGCGGCGAGCGTGCTCCAGGTGGGTGGGTTCAGCATCCGTCCGCAGGTCTCCATCGCGACGGCGACGCTGTCGGGCACGAAGCTGTATGTGGCGTACTACCAGGACGGCCTGCGGGTGCTGGACGTGAGCAACCCGAGCATGCCGCGGCAGGTGGGGTACTACAACAGTTGGCGTGAGGCGGACACGGGGCGCGGCCTGTCGTTCTTCGAGGGCCTGAGCAACATCACCGTTCCCGGCGACGGCTACATCTACGCGACGGAGACGTCGCGTGGCCTGATGATCTTCCGCGAGACGAACTGAAGAAGGCGGGGCGCCTCGCGGAAGAGGCGCCCCGGTGCGGGCTCAGGGGTTGAGCAGGGAGTTGCCGGTCCCGGACCTGCCCAGGGTGGCGCCGCGCGCCTGGGCGAGCTCGTAGCCCGCGTTCTGGAGGGCGAGTCGCGCGGCGTAGGTGTCGCTGCGGCCCGCGGCGTCTCGAGCGAGGTTGAGCTGGGCGCGGGCGCGGTCGGCGTGGACGATGACGCTGCCCTGACCGTACTGCGCGGCGCTGTCGCGGATGTTGGCGAAGGCGCTGTCGGCGATATCGAGCGCGTTGTCGACGTCGTCCTCCCCCTGCTGGAGCGCGGCATCCGCGGCGAGCATCCATTCGCCGGCGGCCTGGAGGTCGGAGAGTCGGCCCTGCCGGGCGGTCTCCGTCTCTGCGGCGCGTTCGCCGAAGGTGTCGACCTGTTGCTGGGTGGCTTGCGAGTACTGGTCGAGCTGCTCGTTCCGGGCCTTCTGCTCCGCCTCCATCTGCTCCACCTGGGTGCGCAGCCGTTTCAGTTCGGCCTCTTGTTGAGAGGTGGTGTCGCCCGTCGCGGCGGGCTCGGCGCCGCCGAAGCCCACGTTGGCGTTCGTGCTCGTCGTGGAGGCGGAGCCGGCCCCCCCCGTGCCATTCCCGTTCTCCGGCGTGGAGGTGTTTCCGCTCGGGGCCGCGGAGGTGCCCGCGTTCCCCGTGTCGTTCGGAGACGTGGAGGACGCCGGCTGCTGCGTCGACCCCGAGCCACCCGTGCCATTGGTGTCCGAGGACGGTGCACTCTGCTGAGACGCCCCCGAGCCGCCGGTGGCACTCGTATCCGAGGACGGAGCGCCCTGCTGAGTCGACCCCGAGCCGCCGGTGGCACTCGTATCCGAGGACGGAGCACTCTGCTGAGACGCCCCCGAGCCGCCTGTGCCACTCATGTCCGAGGACGAAGCGCCCTGCGGTGCCGCCCCCGACCCGCCGGTGCCGTTCGTGTCGTACGGTGCGGAGGGCGAACCGCTCGTGTCCGAGGGTGAAGCGCTCTGCTGAGTCGACCCTGCGCTGCCCGTGTCGTTAGTATCCGAGGACGAAGCGCCTTGTTGTGAGGTGCCCGCGCCACCGACGCTGGTCTGATCGGCGGACGTGCTGTTCGATGTGCCGGTGCCGTCGGTGTTGCCCTGGTCGTTCGACGTGCCGTACTGCGCGCCTCCGCCCGTTCCGGCAGCGGGGGCAGGGGTGCCCGCGGGAGGTCCCTGTTGCGCCGCGCTGATGTCGTCCGTCTCCCCGGTGTCCGAGTCGCTGGGGGGAACGTCCGGATAACCCTCCGCCGGGCCCTCGGCTTCGGAGGTCGCGGCGTAGGGAGACGTGTAGCCGGAGGCCGTCTCGTCACCCGTGCCGGTCTCGGCTGGAGACGGGTACGAGTTCGAAGTGGGGTAGGCCTCGGTCGGGAGCGGCTGTTGCCCCGTCCCCGCGTACCCTCCGCCTCCAGTCGCCTCCTCGGAGCCCTGCGCCGAGCGGGCCTCGTTCGCCGAGGGAATGGGCGAATAGACGGGGTAGGTCTCCTCGACGGCGACATCGCCGGAGCTGGCGGGGGCATCACCGTTCGGGAGCACCGGGGTGATGTTGTAGTAGGGGCCGCCGGCGTAGGGGGCGGCGGATTCGCCTCCCTGGAGCGTGTAGTTGGGCGGCAGCCAGGCGCCTTCCGCCTCCTCGGCGGCCTGCTGGTTCGCGTTGCGAAGCGCTGTCGCCGCCGGGTCGCGATTGTTCGGATCCAGCGGCGAGGGATAGGTCGTCTGCCCCGAGACCTGTCCGAGGCTCAAACCAGCGGCGAGGGCAATCCACGGTGACATGTCGCAAGGGTGTTCACTCCTGGATTCTCCGGCACCTCGCAGCGCGGGATGGCGCTCGACGGGCTGCTCGGGGGCCAGCCCGTCCCCGGGCGCTCGATCTCCCCGAACGCGACGAGGCCGCGCCCCCCGAGAGGGAAGCGCGGCCCCATGCGATGCATCCACTTCCGCGGCGTCAGATGGCGATGCGAAGTCCCGCGCCCAGCTCGAACGTCGGCACCGACAACGAGTACCCCGGAATCGTCAGGTTGTCGTTGATCCGCCGCTCCGGTACGGAGAAGCCACCGAAGCGGAACTCGCCGCCCTCGTGTCCGTAGTGCACGGCGCCGTACGCCTCGACGGTGAGATAGCTCAGCACCCGGTGCGTCATGTTGAGCCGGGTGATGTACGACTTGTCCGAGAGGTTCGAGAGGGTGAAGACGTTGAAGCTCGTCCGCTCGAGCGAGCCCGGTCGGTCGAGGAAGAGATACAGCGCGCCATAGTGGCGCCCCGCGTACAGCGGCTGGAACGCGTTCTGGTAGAGCAGGAACGGATAGCCGATGGCGCTGGTGTAGCCCGTCGAGTTGTAGAAGTACTCGAGCCCCAGCACCGCGACGTCGTTCTCCCCATACTTCAGGCTGTAGCTGACGCCACCGGTGACCTGCGGCGTGAGCCCCGAGGGGAAGTACTCCTCCACCTGGGCCGGCTCCGTGATGATGTCATCGACGGTGGCGCCCTCCGGGAGCCGGTACAGCGGGCTGTCGGTGCTGTTCTTGAGCGCGAGCTCGCCGTAGACGTCCACCGGCCCGAGCGCCGACGACAGGTCGAAGCCGAAGCGCGGCTTGCGGTCGCGCTGGGCCACGGCGCTGAGGCCCAGCTCCGCGGGGCCCAGGACGACCTCCGCGCGCAGGGCTCCGCCGATGCGGCCGAGGCTGTTGACGGGCTTCTCCGCCGGAGCGTTCGTGGGATTGCCCGCGTTGTCGATGAGCGCGCCCGAGTCCGAGCTCAGCTCGTCCAGCACGGCGATGGCGTAGACGTTCCATCCCCGGGCCTCCCAGGGGACGTGGGCCTTCACCATGTAGACGCCCGTGCGCAGGTCCACGAAGGCGAGCGGGTTGCGCCGCTGGGGAGACAGGAAGTCGGTCGGGTTCCAGATCTGCCCCGTGCCCCACTTCACGTGCTGCTTGCCCACCGTGAGGAAGACGGTCCGGTCGATGTCGAAGCGCAGCCAGGCCTGGTCCAGCAGGACGCGCGGGTTGGCGGTGGCGGGCAGGCCCGCGGCCGTCACGCCTGCGGAGGAGATGGTCGGGTCGTAGCTGAGCCGGCCCACCACGAACCCCCGGAGGCGGTCGGTGGGGCGCGCGTCGAAGTAGCCGTCCACCAGGGTGGGGGCCGCGAAGTTGGTGTCGCCGAAGGACGAGTCCCGCGTCGCCGCCGCGTAGCCGCGCAGGTAGAACTGGCCGCCGATCTTCAGCGGGTCATCCACCGCCTCCTCGGAGTCGAAGGCGCTGCGGGTCATCGGCCCGGACAGGGCCTCCGTGTCGCGGTCCCCGGGCTCGGGTGGGGGCACGACCAGCGCGGGCTGCTGCCGCGCGGCCTCTCCCGCCGCGTGGGCGTCCGCGCCCTTCGCCTCGTCGCCCCCGAAGAGGTCCTCTTCGCTGGGGCGGTTCGGCGCGGCCGGCTCGCCCTGGGAGGGCTCCGCGGAGGAGGGCGTGTCCCCCTGCGCGGGCTTCTCGTCGCCTCCACCGAAGAGGGCGTCCTCGTCCGGGCGCGCGGCCTGCGCGAGCGTGGGCGGGGCGACGAGGGCCGCGGCCAGCGCCGCGGCCAACGTGAGGGTGCGGGGGGTCATCGACTCTTGCTCTCGAGCCAGGCCTTCGTGAAGAGGTTCGCCTCGAGCGGACGCAGGTCCACCGACTTGATGAGGATGATGGTGGAGTTGGCCTTCTCCACCTCGTCGTAGATGCGGATCTCCTCGGGGAACCAGACGTCGGCCTTCTTGGACTCACTGAAGATCTTCTTCCAGCGCGGGTAGAGGGCGGTGCGCATGAGCCGGCCGGACAGCGCATAGTCCTCGCGCTTGAGGATGTTGCTCGAGTCCTTGTCCACCCAGAGCTTCACCACCGGGTAGGCCACGTCCATGCCGTCCTTCGCCTTGAGCGTCATGCGGTGGGCCGTGTACTTGCCCAGCTTCCCCTCGCCGTCGTAGCTGGGGGTGAACTCCTCGGCCAGGCGGGACTCGTCGAAGTCGGCGCGCCGGCTGTCGGTGCCGGCGATGCGCTCGCGCTCCGTGCGTCGCTCCCACTTGCCCACGTTGGGGTCGTAGCTCCAGAGGTTCTTGTCCAGCCGGAGGTAGCCCTTGCCGGCCTCCGTCTTGGGCTTGCTGAAGAGGATCATCAGCTTGTCGTCCGCGTCGCGCCGGTACACGAACGCCTCGCGCACGTTGTCCGTCTTGTCCTTCTCCTTCTGCTCCAGGTAGACGAGCGCCTTGTAGTCGCCGCCATTGCGCTGCCGGTCGTCGATGGTCGCCAGCAGCTCCGTCATGGCCGCCGGCTCCAGCGCCAGCGCGGCGGGAGCGGACAGCAGGGCCGTGGTCAGCACCGCGGCGGACAGCAGGGTCTTCAGACTCATGTGGGTCATCCGATGTGGTGCATCGCCGTCACGGGCTTGAGGCGCGCGGCGAGGAAGGAGGGAATCAACGAGATGAGCGTCGTGCAGCCGGTGATGAACACCATGGCTCCGATGACCGAGCCCGCGTTCACCGCCAGGTTCAGCTTGTCCGACATGATGAAGACCGCCACCACGTCCGGCATGGTCACGTTGGCGGCGTTGACCCCCAGGCACACCCCGAGCCCCACCGTCGCCCCGGCCAGCGTGCCCAGCGCGCCCAGCGTCATGGCCTCGAAGAGGAACATCAGGAGCACCCGCCGGCGCTGCATCCCGATGGCGCGCAGCGTGCCGATCTCCCGCGTGCGCTCCCGGATGGCGATCCACAGCGTGTTCATGATGCCCACGCCGATGATGACCAGCAGCACGAAGATGAGCACGCCCGTCAGGCTGTTGAGCGCCGTCAGCGTCCAACTGATGAAGGAGATCTCGTCCTCCCAGTTGGTGATGTCGAGCTTCTGACCCGTCCAGCCCTCGCGGTTGACGACCTCGAACTTGAACCAGAAGGCCCGGGGGTCGTTGTCCATGAGGATGTGGCCGGCCTTCTCCAGGCTCTGTCGCAGCCGCGCCTGGACGTGCGGCACCTGGCTCAGGTCCTTGAGGTAGACGAGGATGGCGCCCGTCGTGTCGTCGCGAAGCTGGTACAGCGAGCGCAGCGTCGCCGCGTGCAGGAAGACGTTGAAGTCACTCATCATCCCCACGTTGGCGGCGATGGCGCCCACGGTCACGTCCACGGTGTTGCTGGTGCCGCGCATGGTGGGCGCGACGATGGTGAGGGTGTCGCCCACCTTGACGCCCAGCTTCTTGGCCTGCTTCTCGAAGATGAGCAGGGTGCCCGGTCGGGAGAGGGCGTCCAGGGAGCCCTCCTTCACCATGACCACGCGCCGGAAGCCCGGCTCGTTCTGGACGTCGATGCCGCCGACGCCCACCTGCATGGCGGCGGTGTCGCTCACCAGCTTCGCCCAGCCACGGCCGCGCTGGACGACGTAGTCCAGCTCCGGGACGTCCTGGCGGATCTGCTCGATGATCTTCGGGTAGCCCGTCACCACCGGCGCGGCCTGCCCGGCGGTGACCTTGTAGAAGCCGGCCACGTTGACGTGCCCGGTGGCGAGCGTGGTGGCGGAGCGGAGCATGGACTCCTTCATCCCGGTGGACAGCCCCATCAGGATGACGAGCAGCGTGGTGACGCCCGCGATGGCGCCGCCGAGCAGCAGCGTGCGACGCCGGTGGGTGCCGAGGTTTCGGAATGCGATGAGGAAGAGCTGGAACATGGCTCACTCGTCCGTCTGCATCGCCTGGAGGGGCGAGACCCGGGTCGCGAGGAACGCGGGATAGAGGGTGGAGATGGCGGAGACCACGAGGACGATGACGAACGCGGCAAGCAGGTTGCCGGCGCTCAGGGTGGGGTGCAGCCGGGGACCGGAGAAGAAGAAGTACAGCGCCTCGTTGCCCGCGGGGATGCCGGCGCTGTTGAGGACCGCCATGATGCCGCTGCCCAGCAGCGCGCCGCCGGCGCCGAAGACGAGCCCCAGCACCACGGTCTCCACCAGCACCATGCTCAGCACGAAGGAGCGCTGCGCGCCGATGGCCCGCATCGTCCCCACCTCGCGCACCCGCTGGAGCGTGGCCATCATCATCGCGTTGTTGATGATGACGATCGCCACCACGAAGATGATGAAGACGGCGAAGTACAGCACCATCTTCGCCAGCAGCACGAACTGCCCCATGAAGCCCGCGGCCGTCTGCCACGACACCACGCGCAGCTTCATCCCCGCGTCCGTGCCGGCCTGCTTCAGCTCCTGCAGCGTCTGCTGGAGCTTCTCCGGGTCCTTGAGGATGACGGCCGCGCTGAGCGCGACGCCCTTCTCGATTTCATCCTGCGAATAGACGCGGGCGGCCAGGTCCTCCCGCCGCAGCGCGCCCATGCCGCCCTCGAAGGGCTTCGAGTCCTCGATGAGGCCTGGGGTGGCGTCCGCCACCAGCGTGTTGCCGCTGCCCTCGCCGAACAAGGACTCCTCCGCGTCCGCCCGAGACACCTCGCGCAGCCCGCTGCCCTTCTGCAGGTCGGCGATCTCCGCCTTCCTGTCCGCGGTGAGGTAGCCGTACAGGTCGCGGAAGGACATCAGGTCCATCAGGTTGATGAGGCCCGCCATGGCGGACTTCTCCAGGCCCTTGAACTGATAGGTGCCGTAGACCCGCATGTTGACGCTCTGCACGTAGCCGGAGCGGGTGAACGCGGTGATGGTGATGGGGTCCCCCATGCGCAGCCGGTACAGCTCCAAGAGCGGCGCCAGGTCCTGGTAGAAGCGCTGGTAGCGCTCGTCGAAGTTCTCGTCGGTGGTGGTGAAGAACGCCGACAGGAGCTTCTCCAGGGAGGCCTCCTGGCTGCCCAGGGCCTTCTGCAGCCGCTCGGTGGCGATGCGCGCCTTGATGGGGTCGAGCTGGAAGAGGATCTCCCGCGTCTGGGTCTGGTTCTCCTTCACCCAGCGCTGCAACTGCGGATCCTCGGCGATGAGCTTGTGGTTGACGTCGCGCTCCTGCTTGATGTTGTCCAGGCGCAGCGCGGACTTCAGCTTGAGGAAGTTCTCGTAGAAGAACTTGGACATCAGCATGCCGCGCTTGCCCTGCGGGACGCGCTGCCCGTCGACGATCTCCATCCGGTCGAAGGACTTCTGGAACGCGTCCAGGTCCGTGCCCACGTAGCGCAGGTCCAGCAGGTCGCCGTCCGGGAGCTGCGGGGCGATGCGGTTCTCCAGGAACTCCAGCGAGCCGAACGGGTCCTGCTCGAAGCCGTTCCAGAACGCGTCCGAGCGGGCGCGGGCCAGGGCCTCGGTCTCCTGTGGGTCCACCGCCGCGTCGCTGAGCAGCTCCCGGCTCTTGTCCTTCTGCTGCTCCATCAGCGCCACCATCTGCTGCACGTGCGCCTTGACGCTGTCGATGCCCTCGCGCAGCGCGGGGGACTCGCCCTTCTGCGCGCGCTGCTTGTACAGGTCGCGCAGCCGGGCGAGCGTCAGGTCCACCGTGTTGCCGGAGGTGATCATCGCGCCGCTGGTGCCCATGGGCACCACCGTCTTCACGTTGGGGTGCTTCTCCAGCACGGGCTTCAGGCGGCTGAAGTCGTCCAGCACCGTGAGGTCCGGCTCGCCGCTCCAGTCGCCGTAGAGGCTGAGGTTGTCCTTGGACTCGTCCGAATAGACCTGGAGGTGGCCGGCGACGCTGCCGATGATGCTGCGGCTCATGGCGTCGTCCATGCTGTCGAGCAGCGCGCCGCCCACCACGACCAGCAGGGTGCCGAAGAAGATGATGCCGCCGATGAGGAGGTTGATCTTGCTGGTGAACAGGTTGCGGAACGCCACCTGCATCAACAACCGGAGGTGACCGCCCATGTCAGTGCGCCTCCGCGCCCGCCGCCATGGCGCGCGTGGCCTCGGCGGGGGTGAGCCGGTCGAGGATCTTCCCGTCCGCCAGCCGCACCACCGCGTTGGCGTGGTTCATCACCTTCGCGTCGTGGGTGGAGAAGATGAAGGTCGTGCCCTCCTTCTGGTTGAGCTCCTTCATCAGGTCGATGATGTTCTGGCCCGTCACCGAGTCCAGGTTGGCCGTGGGCTCGTCCGCCAGCACCAACTGGGGGCGGGTGACGAGCGCGCGCGCCACGGCCACGCGCTGGCGCTGGCCACCGGACAGCTCGTTGGGGCGGTGCTTCGCGTGGTGGGCGAGCCCCACCTGCTCCAGCAGCTGCATCACCCGCTCGCGCCGCTGGACCTTGTCCAGCTTGCGCTGCAGCAGCAGCGGGAACTCCACGTTCTGGAAGACGCTGAGCACCGACACCAGGTTGAAGCTCTGGAAGATGAAGCCGATGGTGTGCAGCCGCAGGTTCGTCAACTGCCGCTCGCTGAGCTGCTTGGTGTCCTGGCCCGCCACGCGCACCACGCCGGCGGTGGCGGTGTCCACGCAGCCGATGAGGTTGAGCAGCGTCGTCTTGCCGCTGCCGGACGGGCCCGCGATGGAGATGAACTCGCCCGGGTGGACCTGCAGGTCCACCCCTCGCAGCGCCGGGACCACCACCTTGCCCAGGGTGTAGTCCTTGGTCACCTGGGAGATGGAGACGATGGGGGACTGCGCGACTCCGGAATTCATGCGGAACGTCCTTTCGACGCCTTGGGGGTGCGGGGTGTGGGGCGGGCGCCGCGCGTGGCGCGCCACCGTTCGGCGATCCCAGCCATCTCGGCCAGGTAGAAGTCACAGAAGTCCGCGGCGTCGCGAAGGTGCCGCTTGTTCGCCATCTGCGGGGCGGACATGGCCTCCTGGCACACGCGGACGAACGCCTTGACGCTCTCCTCCGCGGTGCGCAGCCGGCTCTCCCAGCCATCCGTGTTGACGACGTAGTAGTGCTGCCGGTCGCCGGGGATGCTCGCGGGCTCCACCAACCCGATGGCCATGCTGGCGCGGATGTTGGTGGACACCGAGGCGGGGCTCACCTTGAGCATGCGCGCGATGGTCTGAAGCGACAGCGGCTCGTCCGCCAGCATCAACAGCGCGTGGATGCGCCCGCCGATGCGCGTGCTGCCCTGTCGCTCGAAGTACAGCCCCATCGACTCGATGAAGCGCTGCTCGGCGACGCCCAGGTCCTTCATTCACGGCCTCCGTGTCGTCCGCCCGGCCGCCGGCGTTCGTGTCGCGGCGGGCCCGGTGGGGCGCGGGGTCGTTTAGTTCGTTCATTTCATTCAGTCAATGCTGAATGGAGTGAACGTAGGGTGACGGACGGCGGCGCCGCGGGAGGGTGGGCGCGTGGACGAAAGGGAAGGGCCCGCGACCTGGAGGCCGCGGGCCCTGGTGCCCCCTGGGGAGGCCGGATGTCCGTCATGGACGTGGGTGCCCGGGGAACGTCAGTACGTGTTGTCCGGGTTGGTGCTCTTGTCGCTGCCAGAGCTGTTGGTGGACGAGTCCTTGCTCTTGTCCATGCCGGAGCCGCCGGTGCCCTGGTCATCCGGGCTGCCCGTGGTCCCGGTGCCCTGGTTGATGGAGGAGTCCGGCGACATCACGTCCGTGCCCGCGCCGCCCGTGCCGGAGAGCGAGATGCTCTTGGCCATGTTCTTGGTCTCGCGGACCTCGAAGCTGGCGCGGATCTCCTGGCCCTCCTTGAGGTCCTTGGCCTTCTTGAGGTTCGGGTCGGTGAACTGTGTGGTCCGGTCGATGTCGAGCGGCACCACCGCGCCCTGCGCGTCCTGCACGAAGACCTTGCTCGTCTCCGTCTTGACGACCTTGCCGCTCAGCTCCTTCTGTCCCATGGAGGACGAGCCCATCATGGAGCCGGAGCCGGAGCCGCCCATGGAGGAGCTGTCGTGTTGCATGCTCCCGCTCCCGGACGTGCCGGAGCCACCCTGCGCGGACGTGTCCTGCTGGGTCTTGGTCTTGTCATCCGCCAGGGCCGCGCCGGACCCCAGGATCGCCATCGCCGCGAAAACCCCAACCAGCTTCTTCATGGGAGAATCTCCTGTGTGAGTGCGACGGAGGGGTGTGCGTGGTTCGTGGTTCCCCCCGCTGACCCACAAGCTAGGTGCGACCCGGGCAGCGGCCAGGGCTTGCACCACCAGGCCGCCACGTGCCCGTTCCCTCCCCTGCCGGTGGGGCCGGGGGGACGGTCGCCCCGGGGGAGGGGAGCAGGCGGCTTGATGGTTGCCGGGCTTTCCCCTACCGTCCGGAATACAAGCGCCCAGCGGCCCAGGCCGCCGCTGGCCCGACAGGAGCTGTCTTCCGCGATGCCCCCGCCCCCCAAGTCGCCCCCGCCCGCACAGGAGCTGCCGGCGCTCTCGTACCCCGCCATCGAGTCCCTGCTCGAGGGGACGCCGACGGAGGACATCCGGGCCCTCTTCTCCCCCGTGAAGGACGGGCTCTCCGTCCTCAAGGGCCCCAAGGTCGAACTGGGCAAGAAGGTCCAGGCCGCCGTCGGCCACGTGGAGGAGCTCCTGGAGGTGTTGGTGGAGACCCGGGAGCGGCTGATCGCGGAGGCGAAGGGGCCCAAGGGTCGGAAATGACGGGTTTTTCCCGGCCCACCCCGATTTTTTCGCGATCCGGGAGGCAACTGTCGCGAGGGTGGGTCGATAATGGGGGAGTGGGCACCGGGATCATCCGGGAGCCCTGTCAATTTCCCCGCTGAAAGCAGCGCCTGGAGGATGCAATGGCGAAGATCGACAACATGATGGGCCCCAACATCCGGCTCTCGACCCACGTCACGACGGCGCGCCAGACCCCGCAGACGGGCTTTGGCGCCCGGCTCCAGAACGGCATCAGCAGCGCCGCGAGCGCGCTGGGCACGGGCGTGGGCGCGGTGGCCGGCATGACGCCCGCCAGCGGCATCGTCTCCGCGGCGGTCTCCTCCATGCACACCCTGGGCGGCGCGACGGGCTCGGGCAGCGCGCCGTACGCGGGCGTGATGAGCACCGCGGTGGGCGTGGGCGGCACGTCCGTCGGCGCCTCGGTGGGCGGCGCGGCGACGGGCCTCTCCGGCGTGGTGGGTGGCGTGAGCGTCGGCAGCGCCGGCGGCGTGGGCGGCAACGTGACGGTCAACAACAGCACCACGGACACCGTCAACGGCAACTTCTCGCTGAACAAGATGGCCGAGGAGAACTCCAAGCTGCTCAACCTGCAGGCGGCCATCCAGCAGGAGTCGCAGACCTTCACGGCCATCTCCAACGTGATGAAGGCCCGTGCGGACAGCATCAAGAACTCCATCAGCAACGTCCGCTAAGCTGTCGTAGCGAGGCGGACCCGGACCCGGCGGAGGTGGGAGCGGCGCCGCTCCCGTCCACCGCCGGGTGGGGAAAGGAAGAGCGAGGTCCATGTCGGAGAGCGTCTCGGAGATTTCGAACAGCCTGGTCCCCCTCGGGCGCCAGCAGGCCATGGTGTTGCTGGAGGCCGGCTACCTGTGGCTGGACATGGGACGGTTCGACAAGGCGAAGGAGATCTTCTCCGGCGCCGCGGCGCTGATGCCCAAGAGCGAGGTCCCGCAGCTGGGGCTGGGCGCGGTGGAGTTCGCGCAGGGGCGTCACGACAAGGCGTTGCAGGCATATCGTTCCGCGCAGCGGCTGGCGCCGAACGCGGCCCTGCCCCGGGCGCACGTGGGCGAGGCACTATTGTTCCTGGGCAAGGTCCCGGAGGCTCTCAAGGAGCTCAAGGCCGCCCTGGAGTTGGAGCCCGATGGCGATGGGGCACGTCTCGCACAGGCGCTCATCCAGGCGAAGGAGGCAGGGGTGCTGCCTCCCGCGAAGAAGTAGGAGCAGGAGGGAGGGTAGGCCGATGGCTGTCGGTGGCGTTGGACGCGGCGGAGGAAAGGGGCGGGCGGGTGGTGCCAAGGGCGCCGCGCCGGCGGGACCCACGGGCGGAGCCGCATTCGGCGCCCGGGTCGATCGCGCCGAGTCCCTCGTCGGGCCGTCGGGGCTGGTCGGCTCCAGCAACGTCCAGGGCCCGCAGGCCGCGGACCCCGTCGCCGCCCAGGCGAAGGCCATTGCCCGGCAGTTGAAGAACGGAGGCTTCAAGAACAAGGAGGAGGCGACCAAGGCGCTCGTCGCCGAAGTCCTGAAGGAGAAGCTGCGCATGAAGTCCGCGGCCCTGACGCACCGGATCGCGGATGCCCTGCAGGAAGATCCCCGGTTGAACCAGGTTCTCGAGCGGCTGTGGTCCAAGGCCGAGTGAGCGGCACTTGCCTCTGGGTGAAGACAGGACGGCCATCCTCAGCAAGTACGGCCCCTACGTGCGGTCGCTGGCGGCGACCGTGCGCAAGCAGTTCAACGCCCAGCTCGAGCTGGACGAGCTGGTGTCGTACGGCCAGATAGGACTGCTGGAGGCCGCGGAGCGCTTCGACCCCAAGGTGGGCGCCAACTTCCTCACCTTCGCCCACTACCGCATCAAGGGCGCCATCTTCGACGGCTTGCGGAAGATGGGCATCCTGCGGGGTTCGGACGCCCGCAACGCGTTCGTGGGGGAGCGGGCGGCGGCGTATCTGGGGAATCTGTCGGATCGCGAGTCGGGCTCAAGCAACCGCGGCAGCTCATTCGACGATGATGTCAGTGACATCTCGGATGCGGTCCAGGGTCTGGCGATGGTGTTCGCCTCGAGCCTGGAGGGGGCGGACAGCGCGGGGTATACCGACGAGTCCCTGCCGGTGGATGTCCGGCTGGAGCTGGAGCAGCTGAAGACGCGGGTGCGGGCGGCGATCGAGAAGCTCCCGGAGAAGGAGCGCAAGCTGCTCCAGGGGTACTACTTCCAGGGCAGGACGCTGGAAGAGGCGGGGGCGGAAATCGGGCAGTCGAAGAGCTGGGCGTCGCGGCTGCATGCGCGGGCCATCGATCGGCTCAAGGAACTCTTGAACGAGGAGGAGGAACTCCCTCCGACCTCGACGGATGCAAGGAGGCTGTCACATGGCGGGTCCGATGGCGGGCATCTCCGCGGCGCAGGTGGCGCAGCAAAAGCTGCAGGATCAGGGCGTCCAGCAGACGAACAAGGCGGGCGCGTCGAAGTTCGACGGAGTTCTCGCTGACAAGGCGCAGGGCGCAGGTCAGGTCGACGCCGCCCAGGGCGTGAACAAGGCCCAGGCCACGCAGCGCACGGACGCCGTGCGCCAGGTGGAGACCGTCAACAAGGCGGAGAAGGCGGGCCTGAACAAGGTCAGCGCCGCCGCCTCCCAGCCCGTGACGGCGAAGGCCGCCGAGCCCGTGGCCGCGAAGACGGAGCTGAACAAGTCCAGCAAGGCCACGGACATGATGTCCGCGGTGGTCGGCGACCTGGAGAAGGGCGCCGGCAACCTGGAGAAGATCATCGCCCAGGCCTCCAGCGGCAAGCAGTTCACCAACGCCGAGCTGCTGTCGCTCCAGGCGTCCATGTATCAGTACACCCAGCAGTTGGACCTGACGAGCAAGGTGGTGGAGAAGGCCACCACCGGCCTGAAGGACGTCGTCAAGACGCAGGTCTGATTGCAGTCCACCGTCCCCGGTGGCGCTTGACGAAGGGCGGCTCCTCCTGGTTGGAGGGGGCGCCCTTCCGCGTTTTCCGGTGGCCTAGTAAGCTCCCCACGCCCATGATTCGCCGACCGCAAGCGTTCGCCGCCCCGCTCCTCGCACTCGTGCTCGTGACGGGTTGTCACATCGAGCTCCAGCACGACCTGAGCGAAGCGGACGCCAACGAAATCTACGTCCTGCTCAGCAAGAACGGCATCAACGCGAAGAAGGAGAAGGAGGAGGGCGGCAACGAGGTGCGGTTCATGATCACCGTGCCCAAGACGGACGCCACCGAGGCGGCCGAGCTGCTCAAGCTCAACTCGCTCCCCAGGCCCATGGAGAAGGGGCTGTCGCACTTCGCCAAGGGCAGCATGGTCCCCACCGCCACGGAGGAGCGCGCCATGCTCCTCAAGGCCATGGCGGGCGAGGTCTCCAACGCGCTCAACCAGATCGACGGCGTGCTGGAGGCTCGCGCCATCGTGATGATCCCGGAGAACAACGACCTGACGCAGCCGGAGAACAAGCCGATGCCGTCCGCGTCGGTGTTCATCAAGTTCAGGCCGGGTGATGGTGGCAAGCCCCCCATCGACATCCCCGCGGTGAAGGCCTTCGTGGCCACCGCGGTGCCGGAGCTGCGCACGGAAGCCGTCACGGTGCTGATGACGGCCGCGCTCGGTCCCAAGGCGGAGAGGACCGACGAGAACCGTCAGCAGGACGTGCTGGGGCTGCGCATGACGGCCGCCAGCGCCAGCCAGTTCCGGATGATGCTGGGCGGCGTGTCGGTGCTGGTGCTGGCCATGATGGGCCTGACGTTCTGGTCGTTCACGCGTGGCGGTGGCGCGGCGGGTGGCGCCCCGGCCGCGCGTGGAGGCTCCCGTCCCCGCGTCCGTCCGCCCGAGTCCTGAGGCCTTCGCGCCCCTCCCGGTGGGGCGTCCTTCTTCCTCCCAGCGGGCGTCCGTGGGGCCCGCGAGGTGACGTTTGGACTCGTTCTTCACCTCGCTCAACAAGCGCCAGAGCATGCTGCTCCTGACGGCCGTGACCTTCGGCGGTCAGGAGAGCGTGGGCGTCATGGAGCACCTCCCGTCGGAGGAGGGGGACCTCTTGCGCCACCGCGCGCAGGAGCTCCTGCAGATTCCCCGCGAGAAGCGCATCCCCGCGCTCGTGCAGGAGATCAAGCGGCTGGTGAAGGAGCGCCGCGGCCAGCTCTGGAGCGCGGAGCCGGAGCGGCTGGCCGCGCTGCTGCAACGTGAGCGGGGCGCGCTGGTGGAGATCGTCCTGCGCGCGTTGCCGGCCTCCCTGGCGGAGGCCGTGCGGGCCCACCTGCCGCCGACGCGCATCAAGCTGGGGCGCGAGGTCCGCCCCCAGGTGCTGGACATCGTGCGGTGGAAGCTGGAGGAGGCGCTGGCGCGTGAATCGGGCGCGTCCCAGTCCGCCGGCTTCAAGTTCGCCGACGTGCTCCAGTTGCAGCAGCGCGAGCTGCTCACCATGTGTGATCGACTGGGCGCGCGCGTGCTCGGGCCGGCGCTGGCGGGCCTGCAGGACGGCGAGCGGGACGGCCTGGTCGAACAACTGCCGCCGGACCTGAAGCTCCTGGCCACCAAGGCCGTGGCGGCCAACGCGCCCCGGAAGCTGCCGGAGGAGGACGCGCGCGCGCAACTGGAGCTGCATGACGGCCTGCGCAACCCCGCCGGCGCCATCCGCAGCGCGGGCGTGCAGCGGCTGGCGCGCGCCTGCGTGGCGCAGTCGCCGGAGTTCGCCGCGCGCATGCTGGAGAAGTACCGAGGCGAGTTCGGGAGCCTCGTGGCGAAGTGGGTGCGGGAGGAGCGCATCCGTCCCACCGCGCGCGGCGACGGCGGGCGCACCGACATCGTCATGGACCTGGAGCGCCTGGCGAGCCGGGGGCTCATCTCCCGGCCGGTGCGGCTGGCCACGGCTCCGCCCCCGCGCCAGTCCGCCGTGCTCCCGCCTCCGCCCGGCGCGCGCAAGGCCGCTGCCCGCGAAGCCGCCCCCGCCCCCGCGCGCGACGGCTCCGCCATCCGCCAGGCCCCCGTGCCCGCGGAGGGCTCCGCGGTGCGGCAGGCCCCGGCGCGGGACGGCTCCGCGGTGAGGCAGGTCCCGTCCGCGCGCGAGGGCTCCACGGTGCGCCCACCCCAGGCGCGGGACGGCTCCGCGGTGCGGCAGGTCCCGTCCGCGCGGGAGGGCTCCACGGTGCGCCCACCCCAGGCGCGGGACGGCTCCGCGGTGCGGCAGAGCCCACCTGCTCGAGAGGGCTCCGCGGTGCGTGGGTCGTCGTCGCGCGAGGCGGAAGGGGGGCGCGAGGCGTCTGCGGTGAACGCGCCGCCCCGAGGAGGCCTGACGAGCCGTCGTCCACCGGACGCCGAGCCGGGGGGCCGCCGCGACTTCATGGCCGAACGCGCCGCCCGCCGCGCGGGGGCGGTGTCCAACCGCGAGCGGGAGGAGTCCCAGGTGGCCCGGCCCGCGCGAGAGGGCGCCGCGGACGGCTCGGCCGTGCACCGCGTCCCTCCCCGCCGCGAGCCCACCTCCACGGGGGCGCCGTCCAACCGCGAGCCGGGGAGCGGCGAGCCCCGTCCCAGCCGCCCGGCGCGTCCAGCCCCGGACGGGGCCCGCATCGGGCCTCCGCCGTCGCGACTGGGCAACCGGGGCGCCCGCTCCGCGGGAGACCCGGCGCCCGAGGCGTCCGCCGTGCGCGAGCGCTCCCGGGTGGGCGCGGGTGAGTCCTCCCGCGTCCAGCAGGCGCGCGCGCGTCCGGAGCCATCCCTGGCGCAGGACGAGCCCGAGGGCTCGCGCGTCTTCCGCTCGCGCTCGTCCGTGAGCATCAGCGCGGTGCGGCTCGACCCGGCCCGGGACGCGCGGCCGCCGCAGCAGGAGGCCCGGCCTCCCCGGGTGCTGGCCGGGCGGGCCGCCACGTCCTCCACGCCCGCAGCGCCCTCGGGCGGAGAGGGGACGTCCGTGCAGCGTCGGCCTCGCGCCCCGTCCGAGTCGGACAGGCCGGTGCCACCCGGCGTCGGGGGGCGTGGACCCAAGGGCGGAACGCGCTAGCATCCGGCCCGCAAGGAGCGGCCCATGGCGATCGGCAAGGTGATCAAAGGTGACGGGACGGCGGAGCCGTCCCTGGTGGCGGACCGCCCGGTGTTGCGCCCCCCTCGCGCGGGCGTGATGAACGCCGAGGTCTTCGAGGCCCGGCAGGGCGCCCAGTCCATCCTCGAGGATGCGCAGCGCGAGAAGGAGCGCATCCTCGCGGAGGCCCTGCGCGAGAAGGAGGAGCTGCTCGCCAAGGCCCGCGAGCAGGGCCGCGAGGAGGGCCTCGCCCAGGCGACGGAGGTCATCCTCCGCGCGAAGATGCAGGCGGGGGAGATCCTCGGCAACTACGAGCAGGACGTCATCGCCCTGGGGCTGCGCATCGCGGAGAAGATCGTCGGCCGCAGCCTGGAGAAGGACCCGGACCTGATGGTGGAGCTGTGCGCGGCGGCCATCGACAACCTGCGCAGCGCCCGGTCCATGATCCTCCGCGTCCACCCGAAGACGGCGGCGGTGCTGCGGGCGCGCAAGCCCGTGCTGATGGAGCTCATCGGCCGGGCGGTGGACCTGGCCATCAAGGAGGACGCGGACGTGGCGCCCGTGGGCTGCATCGTCCAGACGGAGTTCGGCACCGTGGACGCCCAGCTGCCCACCCAGCTCGAGATGCTCCAGAACGTCCTGTTGCCGGACGTCAACGGCCGCAAGGAAGGGCCGGCCTAGCGCCGGGGAGTCACGCCCATGGCCATCGACCTCTCCCACTACTTCGACCTCATCAAGGACGCGCAGACGGTGCGCGTGCGCGGCCGCGTCACGGAGCTGACCGGCCTCATCATCAAGGCGAGCGTGCCCAACGTGCGCGTGGGCGAGCTCGTCCTCATCAAGAGCCGCGCCCGGGGCGCGGTGAAGGCGGAGGTGGTGGGTTTCCAGGGCGACGAGGTGATGCTCATGCCCCTGGGCGAGCTGTACGGCATCGGCCCGGACAGCGAGGTCATCCCCACCGGCAAGCCCCTGAGCATCAAGTGCGGCGAGGCGCTCCTGGGGCGCGTGCTCAACGGCATCGGCGAGCCCATGGACGGCAGCGCGCTCCCGGACGAGGGCCTCGTCGACTGGTCCGTGGACCGCGACTGCCCGGACCCGTTCACGCGCCAGCGCATCGAGCGGCCGCTGCCCCTGGGGGTGCGCTGCATCGACGGGCTCCTGACGGTGGGGGAGGGCCAGCGCGTGGGCCTCTTCGCCGGTTCCGGCGTGGGCAAATCCACGTTGATGGGGCAGATCGCCCGGAACACCCAGGCGGACCTGTGCGTGGTGGCCCTCATCGGCGAGCGTGGTCGCGAGGTGCGCGAGTTCATCGAGGACGCCATGGGCGAGGAGGGCATGAAGCGCTCCGTGCTGGTGTGCGCCACGTCCGACCAGCCCAGCCTCGTGCGCCTGCGCGCCGCCTACGTGGCCACCGCCATCGCCGAGTACTTCCGCGAGCGGGGCGGCAACGTGCTGTTCATGCTCGACACGGTGACGCGTCTGGCCCGCGCCCAGCGTGAAATCGGCCTGGCCATCGGCGAGCCCCCGGCCCGCCAGGGCTACCCGCCCAGCGTGTTCTCCATGCTGCCCCGCATCCTGGAGCGCACGGGCAACTCGCAGAAGGGCAAGTGCACCGCCATCTACACGTGCCTCGTGGCCGGCGGCGACATGGAGGAGCCCATCGCGGACGAGGTCCGCGGTATCCTCGACGGCCACTTCATCCTCAACCGCGCCCTGGGCGAGCGCAACCAGTGGCCGGCCATGGACGTGCTCGCCAGCCTCAGCCGCGTGATGAGCGGCATCGTCTCCAAGGAGCACAAGAAGGCCGCGGGCAAGCTGCGCGAGACGCTCTCCACGTACGAGAAGCAGCGCGACCTCATCCTGCTGGGCGCCTACCAGTACGGCACGGATCCCCGCACCGACTACGCCATCGACAAGTACGACGCCATCATCGACTTCCTCAAGCAGGACACCCACTCGAACTCGGGCTTCGACGAGACGGTGGAGAAGCTCATCGCCCTGTTCGAGGAGTAGTCCGCCCGGGACGGGGGTGCGTCCCGGGGATTCCGGGGTAGGATGGGGGGACCATGCCCGCGTACCGGTTGGAAACGTTGCTGGAGATGCGCTCGAGGGCCAAGGAGGAGGCCGAGCGCGCCTTTTCGGACGCCATCAAGGCGCTGGAGAAGGAGAAGGCGGAGCTCCAGCGGCTGATCGACGACCTGGAGCGCCGCAAGCGCGAGCGCAAGGAGAAGGTCGCCGCCTACTTCAAGGAGATCATGGCCAAGGGGGCCGGCATCAACGGCCTCAACATGATGAGCCGCTTCGAGGATCGCCTGAAGGACGAGGAGGCGCAGGTGGCCCTGGAGGTGGACCGCCAGCGGGAGGCGGTGAAGGTGGCCGAGCGGCTGGTGGAGCAGCGCCGCCGGGAGATGGCGGAGGCCGCCAAGGAGCTCAAGGCCATCGAGAAGCACAAGGAGACCTGGCAGAAGCAGGTCCGCGCCGAGCGCCAGCAGCGGGAGGAGCTGAACCAGGAAGAGATTGGCAATGCCTTGTTCCTGGCGCGTCAGCGCAAGTAACCTGCCGCCACCCCTTCCCTCGGGAAAGATGTCATGAGCCGAGTCGACGACGACCGTGATGCAGCGCGCCTGGCCGAGCGCCTCATGCAGGAGAAGAAGCTCGCCGAGGGCCAGGCGAAGAAGCGACAGGAGGGGGCCTCAGCCTTCCAGAAGCTGATGCAGCCGCAGGCCCAGCCCCAGGCGACGACGCCCACCCCCACGCCCCAGACGCCGGGCGGCGGGCTGGCCCGCCAGGTGCTGGCCAAGGCGACGCAGGACGGCAAGACGTTCGGCGAGCGGCTCCAGCAGCCCCAGCAGAACACCCAGCAGGGCATGGCCCAGACGCAGCGCAGGGCGGACACGGGCGCCACGGAGAACCGCGCCCAGGCCCGCTCGGCGGACGCCAAGGACGACCGCCGCACCGCCGAGGGCCGCGATTCGGACATGAGCAGCGCCGAGTCCTCCCTGGGCCAGGTCAACTCGGAGCGGGGCGCCGCCATCCGCGCGGACGCCGACGCGGGCGGGGGCAAGGGCGGTGGTGGCGGGGGCGGCAAGGACAAGAAGGAGGGCGGCGCGGAGATGGCCCCCGGCTTCCGGTTCAACCCCGCGCTGATGGCGCCGGTGCCGGTGGCCAAGCCCAAGGACACGGCGGGCTCCGAGCGGCTGCGGGCCATGGCGAGCGAGATCGCCCAGAAGATCGTCGAGCGGGTGCGCGTGGGCACCAACGCCGCGGGCATGGCCGAGTTCCAGATCGACCTGCGCGGCGACGTCCTCAACGGCCTGTCCATCAAGGTCAGCGCCCGCAACGGGAAGATCTCCGCCACCTTCTCCGGCACCAACCGCGACACGCTCAAGCTGCTCGAGGAGCACAGCGAGGGGCTGCGCACCGCCCTGGGTGGCCGCGGCCTGAAGCTGGAGAACATCCGCTTCGAGGCCAAGACATGAGCGTGGGGCCGGAGGACGAAGGTCCTGGCGTCCACGAGCGGACGATGCTCGTGGACCTGCGCAAGCTGCAGGCCCGGCCGGAGAAGGCCGAGCGGGCGGAGCCGGCGCCGCGCTCCGAGCGCGTCGAGCCGTCGCGCGCCGAGTCGCAGCGCGCCTGGCGCCCGTTCACGTTCAAGAACCTGGAGAAGGTCTCCCGCGCGCAGGGCCTGTTGGCGGAGCGCCTGCGCTGGCTGACGCCGACGGAGGGGACGCTGGCGGCGATGTCCACGCGCCTCAAGGGCCTCTTCGACGGAGAGGTGAGCCTGTCGGTGGAGTCCGTGCAGGTGCGGCCCATGGCGGAGCTGCGCCGCTTCCTCGGGGACCCGACCTTCCTCGCCGTGCTGGCGCCGGGCGCGCTGCCGGGCCGGGCGGTGATGGAGGTGGAGCTGACGCTCGCCCACTCCGCGGTGGACCTGCTGCTGGGCGGCGCCGGGGAGACGGTGGGCCTGAGGCCGCTGACGGACATCGAGGAGGGCGTGATGGGCTACGTCATCCTCGAGGCGCTGCGGGTGCTGGTCCCCGCGCTCCAACCGGGGGTCCCCAGGCCGAGGCTGGATGGCGTGGCCCGGGGCGTCGACGAGGTGTCCGCGCGCCTGGGGGATGACGGCCCCATGCTGACGGTGCACCTCAACGCGACGCTGGGGCCGCATCGCGGCATGGTGCGCCTGGTGGTGCCCGCGGCGGTGCTGGAGGCGGCGGAGCCCGCGGTGGACAGCATCCAGCGGCGCGCCCGCGTCAAGGGGGACCTGGCGACCAACGCCCGGCGCCTGTCGGCGGTGCGCGGGTGGCTCCGGGCGGAGATCGGCACGGCGGAGCTGACCGCGCTCGACCTGGCGAGCCTGCGCGTCAAGGACGTGGTGCTGGTGGACGCCCTGTCGGCGCGGCCGGACCGGGGCGAGAACGGCACCGCGCGGCTGCTGCTGGGGCCGGGACGCGCGGGCCGGGCCGAGGCCGAGCTGTACCTCGAGGACGGGCAGTACCAGGCGCGCATCATCGAGATCATCCCCGGGGAGCCGGGGAACCCCCGCTCGGCGACGGAGGAGGGCGGGGACGAGGACGAGGAATTCACCAACCCGGAGCTGGATGTGCCTCCGGATGCCGAAGGGGCGGCCTTGGACGACGTGAACAAGCCGGACGGAAGCGACCTTTTGGGCGACGTTCCGCTGCAGATCGCCGTGGAGCTGGCCCGCATCCCCATCACCGCCGAGGAGGTGGTGGGCCTGCGCGCCGGAGAGGTCATCGCCCTGGGCCGTGGCCCCGGTGAGCCGGTGGAGCTGTCGGTCAACGGCAAGGTGGTCGCCCGCGGCGAGCTGGTGGAGCTGGAGGGGCAGCTGGGCGTGCGCGTCACGACCCTGGCGAGCTGAGGCCTCCTTCGCGGCGAGGGGCGGGCGGGAGAGCGCGGGCGGCCTGACGGGGGCCCGTGGCGGTCCTCCGGCCGATGCACTAGCCTCGCCCCCCGAGCCATGGCAGTCATCCGTAACCCCCTCATCCGCCTGTCCCTGGGCGCCGTGTTGGCCTTCGCGCCCGGCGTCGCCGTGGCGCAGGCCCCGACTTCCGCCGCATCCACTCCGCCCCAGCAGGTCGCGCCTGCCGCGGAGTCCCCGAACCCCACCAGCACCGGACGGCCGGAGCAGGGTGGGGTGAAGCCCGCTCCCGCCACGAGCGCGCCGTCTTCGGGCGCGGCCCCGTCCCCCAGCGGCGCCGGGCCGTCCGAGGTCCCGACGGGCGCCGCGCCAGCCGTCTCCGCGGGAGGGCCCGCCCAGCCGGCCCCGGCCGCCGTCGAGGAGGCGCCCCGGCCCGGTGAGGCCGCGAAGTCCGCCACGGAGCCCCCGCCGTGGAGCGACGACCTGTCCTCGGAGGCCGCGTCGGAAGAGCCGGAGAGCATGGGGTGGATGCTGGTGCGCACGCTGTTCGTGCTCGGCGCGGTCGTCGCGTCCATCTACCTGACGCTGAACGTGGGGCTGCGCCGGTTGATGGGGCTGCAGGGCGCCACGCCGGGGCGGCAGACCGTGGTCTCCGTGGTGGAGCGGTTGACGTTGGACCCCAAGCGCTCGCTCTTCGTGGTGAAGGCCGCGGACGAATACCTGCTGGTGGGCGGCGGCGAGTCCGGCCTCCAGCTCCTGTCGAAGCTGGACACGGAGGCGGTGGAGCGCATCCGCGCGCAGGCCTCCCCACCTCCCGTGGTTCCCCTGAGCCCCTTCCTCCAGAAGCTCCTTTCCCGTCGCTCCGGTGGCTCGTCGTCCCAGCCCCCTGGCGCCTGATGACACCCTTCCCGTGAACGCCCCGACCCCCGCCCGAACCTTCCTCCCACGCGTGTCGCCCTGGCTGTTCGCGGCCGCGGTGTCGCTCCATCCCCTCATCGCGCTCGCGGAAAAGAAGCGCGGCGGCTCGGCCATCCCGGAGTCCGTCGCGAACGAGGCGGTGAACAGCGACTCCTTCACGTCGCGCCCGCTCATCCTCATCCTCGCGCTGGCGGCCATGGGCCTGGTGCCCTTCGCGCTGATGATGGTGACGAGCTTCGTGAAGATCTCCGTCGTGCTCTCCATCGTCCGCTCGGCGCTGGGCACGCAGCAGATTCCGCCCACCCAGGTCATCACCGGGCTGGCGGTCATCCTCACCGTCTACATCATGGCGCCCGTGGGCACGGCCATGTACCGCGAGGCGGGCGTGGACGTCTGGGCCAAGGGCCCCGGGGTGTTCTCCTCGGAGACGGTGGGCTCGCTGCTGGGGGCCGCCAACAAGTCCAAGGAGCCCCTGCGCGCGTGGCTGATGAAGAAGGTCACCGTGAAGGACCGCTCGCTCTTCTACAACCTCGCCAAGAAGATGCGGCAGGGCGAGGACCGCGACGCGGTGAACGACGACGACTTCATGGTCATCATCCCCGCCTTCGTGGTGTCGGAGCTCAAGGAGGCCTTCCAGATCGGCTTCCTGCTCTTCGTGCCCTTCATCGTCATCGACATGGTGGTGGCCAACATCCTGCTGGCGCTGGGCATGCACATGCTGTCGCCCACCACCATCTCCATGCCCTTCAAGCTGCTGCTGTTCGTGCTCGTGGACGGCTGGTACCTCATCGCCAAGGGCCTCGTGGTCGGCTACCTGTAGGAGGAAGACACCCCATGAACCAGCTCACGTTCATCACCCAGGAGGCGCTGTTCCTGGTGCTCGTGGTGTCCGCCCCCCCGGTGCTCATGAGCCTCCTGGTGGGCTTCATGATCTCCCTGTTCCAGGCCACCACGCAGATCCAGGAGCAGACGCTCACCTTCGCGCCCAAGGTCATCATCGTCTTCGGCGTGCTCGCCATGACGGGACCTTGGATCGGCAGCCAGTTGATGCGCTTCACCTTCCACGTCTTCGACCGGTTCCCCGCGCTCATCAAATGAACGTCGCGGACATCGTGTCCGAGCTGGCCGCTCGGGCGAACCTCTCCGCCGCCATCTTCACGGTGGCCCTGCTGATGTGCAGGGTGATGCCCGTGCTCATCTTCAGCCCGTTCCTGGGCGGCGAGGTGGTCCCCACCGAGCTGAAGATGGGCGTGGGGCTGACCCTGTCCATCGTGCTGTACCCGTCCATCTCGAGCGTCATCACCACCATCCCCCTGAGCGCGCTGCCGTACATCGCGTTGATGGCGAAGGAGGTCTTCATCGGCTTCGTGATGGCCTTCGTGGTCAACACCGTGTTCGAGGCGGCCCGCGTGGCGGGCACGCTGGTGGACACCATGGCCGGCAGCAACAACGCGCAGTTGTACGTGCCCGCGCTGGGGCAACAGGTCTCGCTGTTCACCAACCTCAAGGTGCAGTTGGCGGTGGTGCTCTTCCTCACCCTCAACGGCCACCACCTGGTCATCCAGGCGCTGGCGGACAGCCTGGTGCTGGTGCCGCTGGACGGCTTCCCCCGCTTCAGCACGGGCTCCTGGTCCTTCTTCGACCTCATCATCAAGGTCTTCGCCGGCATGATGCGGGTGAGCATGGCCCTGGCGGCCCCGGCGATGCTGGCCGCCTTCCTCACCGACGTGGCGCTCGGCGCCATCAACCGCGTGGCGCCTCAAATCCAGGTGTTCTTCATCTCCATGTCCATCAAGCCGCTCGTCACCGTGCTCATCACCTTCCTGGTGTTCGGCGCGCTGCTGGGCCGCATGCAGGACGAGATGGCCTCGATGCTGCGCATGCTCAACGACGCCCTCAAGCTGCTGGCTTGAGCCGCCTGACCCGGACACGCGCCCATGTCGGATGACGGTGGAGACAAGACAGAAGAACCGTCGCAGAAGAAGCTCGACGACGCGCGCAAGAAGGGCCAGGTCTGGAAGAGCAAGGACCTCAGCGGCGTGGCGGTGCTCGTGGTGGGCCTCGCCGCGCTCAAGGCGTCCTGGGGGACGCTGGAGACGGAGGTCTCCAGCCTGTTCACCTTCACCTTCGACCACATGACGCGCGGAGGCGACGACCTGCGCGTCGCCACCGGCCAGCTGCTCTACCTGGCCGTGCGCGCGCTGCTCATCATCTCCCTGCCCGTGCTCGTGGCCGGCGCGGTGGTCGGCGGCCTGCTGGAGTTCCTCCAGGTGGGCTCGCTGTTCACCATGGATCCGCTGATGCCCAAGCTGGACAAGCTCAACCCGCTCGGCGGGTTGAAGAACATGTTCAGCAAGAAGTCGCTGGTGGAGCTCCTGAAGAACCTCATCAAGATCTCCGTCACCGCCTACGTCGTCTACGGCGTGGCCCGCGACGCCATGCCCCTGGTCCTGGAGACCGTCCGCCAGGACACGCGCACCATCATGGTCATCATGGGGGAGCTGGTGACGCGGGTGGCCACGCGCGTCGCGCTGCTCTTCGTCCTCTTCGGCATCTTCGACGTCTGGTGGCAGCGCAAGTCCTACATGAAGGACATGATGATGTCGAAGGACGACGTGAAGAAGGAATACAAGGAGAGCGAGGGCGACCCGCACCACAAGGCCAAGCGCAAGGAGTTCCACCAGGAGATCATGGAGGGCGCGCAGATGGAGGCCGTGCGCGAGGCGGACGTCATCGTCACCAACCCGGACCACGTCGCGGTGGCGCTCAAGTACGACCGGGAGAAGGACGGCGCGCCCCGGGTGTTGGCCAAGGGAATCGACCACAAGGCCGAGCGCATCAAGGGGATCGCCCGCGAGCAGGACGTGCCCACGCTGCGCAACGTGCCGCTGGCGCACGCGCTGCTGCGCGTGGAGGTGGGGCACGAGGTGCCCGAGGAGCTGTACGACGCCGTCGCGGAGGTCCTCAACTTCGTCTACGGACTGAAGCACGGCGCGCCCGGGCCCCAGGTCCGCGCATGAGGGACGCGGGTGCGGCTATCATCACCACGACGCCCTGGAGCGCCCCATGAGTGACGATACCGAGATCGCCATCGCGCTGAAGTACGACAAGGAGAAGGACAGCGCCCCGCGCGTGGTGGCCAAGGGCCTGCGGCTCAAGGCGGAGAAGATCCGCGCCATCGCCAAGGAGCACAACATCCCCATCATGCGCAACGTGCCCCTGGCCAACGCGCTGTACCGGGTGGAGGTGGGGCAGGAGGTGCCGGAGGAGCTGTACGACGCCGTCGCCGAGGTCCTCAACTTCATCTACGAGCTGCAGCGCGAACAGGCGGCCGCGTCCGGAAAGCGGTAGGGGGCTTTACGGCTCCCCCCTTCCTGGGGTGAGCTTGGGACCCACGATGGCCAGAATCAACAATCAGCCCCCCAAGGCGCCGCTGTGGCCTTGGGGAGGACCCCGCAGCGTCCGTGAGCGGCTCGTCGACCCGTCCCAGGTCGACCGCAAGAAGCTGCGCAAGACGGGCAACCCCAAGAACCCCGCGCTGGCGTCCTCGGCGCTGCTGGACTTCATCGGCCCGGCCCACTCCTCGGAGGAGCTGCGCCTGCCCCTGCCGCCGCACCCGGGCGGGCACGACGCGGACCTGGAGGGCTTCAGCGACCGGCCCCACCTGGCCAGCGTGGCCGGCCGCGGCGGTGACGACGAGCGCCGCATGCTCGAGCGGGGCCTGGCGCGGGTGAACGCGCCCCCCGAGCGCCTGGAGCGCCTCAAGGCGCTGCTCCAGCGCGAGTCCTCCATGCTCACCCTGGTGGATCAGGTGAACGAGGAGACCAAGGAGATCATCCGGCGCATGTGGGCCGAACAGAAGGACGAGGGCTACTAGCACCATGCCGTCGGAGGATTCGCAGGACGAGGCGAAGCTGGCGGCACTCCTCCAGCGCTGGGCGGACGGCAAGGCCACCCTTCGCGAGGTGCGCGGCTACTCGAACGACGAGCTCTACGCCATCGCCAAGACGGCGTACTTCTTCTTCTACCAGGGGCGGATCAACGAGGCCCGCACGCTCTTCCAGGGGCTGTACGCCGTGAACCCCACGGACGCGTACTTCGCCAAGGCGCTGGGCGTGGTGGAGATGGCCGCCGGGAACGGGCAGGGCGCGCTCGCCGCCTTCGACGTCGCCGCCAAGCTCGCCCCCCAGGACCCGTCCGTCTACGTGGGCCGGGCGGAGGTCAAGCTGGCCCTGAACCAGAAGCAGCAGGCCATGGAGGACCTCCGCCGCGCCGCCGCCATGACGCCCCCGGAGGACCCCGTCGTCCGGAAGGCCGGGGCCATGCTGACCGCGCTCGGACGCCGTTGATTTCAGCACATTTCTATACCCGGCCGGGGGATGGCGCCGGGTAGGTGAGCCTGGAACAGTCTGCTAGGCTCGCTTCGTTCACCCCAACCCTCGATGTGGAGAGGTGGAGAGGTTTCATGAGCACGAGTGTGAAGAAGCTCCCGCTGCCGCCGGAGCCTTCGGAGCTGGTGGAGAAGCGCGAGAAGCTGCTGGCGGAGCTGGAGGCCCAGACCAAGACGGCCCAGGGCACGTTCCTCCAGGTCGTCCGCACGATGAAGATGCTGGTCTCCTCCACCTCCCCGTCGGCCCCCTTCGACGAGAAGCTGTACGGTGACGTGACCGGCGCCCTCAACCGCTTCATGAAGGACCCCATCCTCCCGGTTCCCGCCGTGCTGGGGCTGGCGGTGTCCTACCTCCAGGACCGCCTGAACACCTACGGTGTCACCATCCAGAACGCGGTGAAGGAGATGAACCCGGAGATGGCGGCGAAGCTGGCCTTCACGCCTCCGGCCGAGGCCGCTGGCGGCGCTCCCGCGCCCGCACCGGCCGCTCCCCGCCCCGCGACGGGGGTCGCCACCAAGGACGGCTTCGAGGGCTCCTCCAACCGGCGCGGGCTGTCGCTCGACCCGGAGGCCAGCCCGCCGCCCCCGGCGTCTCCCCCGAAGGAGGCCCAGCAGCTCGAGTCCTTCAAGGCCTGGATGAAGAACCCCAGCCTGGGCAAGTTGAAGGGCTGATTCCCCGTTTTCCCCACCGGGCCCGGGCCGGCGAAAATGCCGGAAATGATCCCGGAAAAGTCGCAGGAAACTCCCGAGCCCTCGCCCCGATAATCTGTTTGTAGCCGGCGCTGCACTCCGCCCCGCAGCATCAACCGAACCAAATCACAGGAGAACGTCATGAGCATCTCTGCCAACTTCAACTCCGCGGTCAGCAGCATCATGCAGGGTTCTTCCGCGATGAACGACATGATCGCGAAGGCCCCGCCGGAGCAGCAGGACTTCCTCCGCGCGCAGCAGAAGATGCAGCAGGAGGAGCAGATCACCCAGCTGATCAGCAAGGCGATCGCCTCCTTCGGCAAGCAGGCCGACTCCGTCATCCAGAACATGGGCCGCTGAGCAGTCTCTTAGCTCTCAGCCTCATGCTTCATCCCCGGCCTCGCACCAGCTCCTGGAGCTGTTGCGAGGCTGGTTCATTTTCGGCGTCCCACCGGGGGCGCGCGCTCCGTCCGCGAGTCGAAACTTTCTGCCCGGTGCGTGCGAGAATCCCGGGGAACCCACCCCTTCGGAGAGTGCGTCACATGGCCCCGCCTGTCACGAATGGTCCTCGCCCCGCAGCCGCCGCCCCGCGCGCCGCCGCGCCCGCGACCCAGCCGCTGAGCCCCGCTCGCCAGGAGCAGCGGGCGATCCTCGACGACATCAAGAAGAAGCCCGCCGCCGAGCTGACCGCCGCGGACCGCAAGGCCTTCGCGGACGCCGCGGGCACCGACAAGCTGCTGGAGAACATGGAGTTCCTCGGCTTCTTCGGCCAGAGCTCCGTGACGAAGATGTCGGAGAAGCTGGATGCGGACATCTCGAGCTTCCTGAAGTCGAACCCCAACGCCTCCCTGGCCGACATCGAGAAGCACGTCACGGAGCGCTTCAAGTCCCATCTCTCCAACACCGTGGTGGGGAAGATGGCCATCGACAACGCGATCAAGCAGATGCTGGCCCGGCTCGAGGCCGCCAAGGACGGCTGGGATCGCTGAGCGCGACAAAGGATGTACCTGACTGGTGGGGCCGGCGGAGGCGGGCTAGACTCCCGGCCGCCTCCGAACTCGCCCCGGGGATGAGTCCAGATGACGACGACCCAAGCCAAGGCGCCGGTCTCCAACACTGAAGGAAAGCCGCTGTCCGGTCCGGAGTTGCTGGAGCGGGCCACCGAGGGATTCAACCTCTTCCAGGACGGCCGCTTCCAGGAGTCCCTGGCCGTCTTCGAGCAGCTCGCGGCCTCGGATGGTTCGGAGGCCTACTTCCAGACGGCGCTCGGCGCCTGCCACCTGGCGCTGGAGGACCTGGACCAGGCGGAGGCCTTCTTCGACCGGGCCATCGAACTGGACCCCACGGACCTGACGCCGTTCGTCAACCGGGGAGAGGTCCACCTGCGCCAGGGCAAGGTGATGGAGGCCGCGCGGGACTTCAACCACGCCGTCTCCCTGGACCCCGAGGGCAAGGATCCGCTCAGCGCCCGGGCGCGCATGCTGGCCGCCGCCGCGCTGGAGAGCGTGGAGGAGGCGCAGGGCGTCTCCGAGCCGGGCTCCGAGCGGCGCTAGTCCCTCGTCCCGGCGGTTTCTTCTCCTCCTGATTCCCGAACCCGGTCCGGTCGGGCCCCGCGAGGCCCCCCTTGGGCTGGGGGCCGGGGGCGGACTAGGATGGCTCCCCGCTGATGTCCGCCTCCAATCCGAACAGCTTCCTCTCGAAGTACTCCGACATCGTCCTGGCCGTGGTCGTGGTGTGCATCGTCGGGATGATGATCGTCCCGCTGCCCACGCTGCTGCTGGACGTGCTGCTGACGCTGAACATCAGCATCTCGGTGGTGCTGCTGCTGGTGTCCCTCTACGTGCCGGCGGCGCTGCACCTGTCGGTGTTCCCGACACTGCTGCTCATCACCACGATGTTCCGGTTGTCGCTGACCATCTCCACCACGCGCCTCATCCTCCTGACGGGCGATCCGGGCGAGGTGGTGGTCGCGTTCGGCAACTTCGTGGTGCAGGGCAACTTCGTCGTCGGCGCCATCCTCTTCATCATCCTGGTCATCGTGAACTTCATCGTCATCTCCAAGGGTTCGGAGCGTGTCGCGGAAGTGGCCGCGCGCTTCACCCTGGACGCGATGCCGGGCAAGCAGATGTCCATCGACGCGGACCTGCGCGCGGGCTCCATCGACCAGGACCAGGGCAAGAAGAAGCGCCGCGACCTGGAGCGTGAGAGCCAGTTGTTCGGCGCCATGGACGGCGCCATGAAGTTCGTGAAGGGCGACGCCATCGCCAGCATCATCATCACCGTCGTCAACATCGTCGGTGGTCTCGTCATCGGCGTGACGCAGAAGGGCATGTCCGCGGCGGACGCGGCGCAGAAGTACACGCTGCTCACCATCGGTGACGGCCTGGTCGGCATGATTCCCGCCATCCTCGTGTCCACCTGCGCCGGCATCATCGTGACGCGCGTGGGCGGCGAGGAGGAGGGGGCCCACCTGGGCAAGGACATGGGCAGCCAGCTCACCGCCTACCCGAAGGCCATCGCCATCGCGGCGGGCATGCTCATCGTGCTGGGCCTGGTGCCGGGTCTGCCCAAGATTCCCTTCTTCCTGCTGGGCGCGGGCGCGGGCTTCGGCGCGTGGTCGATGCTCAAGAAGCAGAAGGAGTCGGAGATGGTGGAGGAGGCGGGCCCGGCCATGGAGACGGACCTGGGCACGCCCATGTCGTCGGAGCCGGCGCCCAAGGAGCCGATGAACCCGGACTCCGAGCTCTTCATCCCCGTCGTGACGCCCATCGTCCTGGAGGTCTCCGACGCGCTGGTGCCCTATGTGGACTCGCGCCAGGACAACGGGAAGTTCCTCTTCGAGCTCATCCCGTTCATGCGCGACGGCCTCTTCGTCGAGCTGGGCGTGCGCTTCCCGGGCGTCCGCGCGCGCGGCAACGCGTCGCTGCCGCCGGGGGCGTACCAGATCCAGATCAACGAGGTGCCCGTCGTCACCGGCCAGGCCACCCTGGGCCACGTGCTGGTCAACGACACGGTGGAGCGCCTGCGGTTGATGAACATCCAGGGCTTCGAGGCCATCAACCCGGCCACCCGTCAGCCCGCCGCCTGGGTCCCCGAGCAGCACCGCGACACGCTGGAGGCCGCGGGCCTGACGACGTGGGACGTGCCCGGCTACATCATCCTGCACGTGGCCGCGGTGCTGCGGCGCAACGCGCGCGAGTTCATCGGCGTCCAGGAGACGCAGACGATGCTCGAGCAGTTGGAGAAGGCCTTCCCCGCCATCGTCAAGGAGGTCATCCCCAAGGTCGTCAACGTGCTGAAGCTGACGGACATCCTCCAGCGCCTCGTGGAGGAGGAGATCTCCATCCGCGACCTGCGCGGCATCCTCCAGGCCCTGGCGGAGTACGGCCAGGTGGAGGCGGACAACGTCATGCTCACCGAGCACGTCCGCGCCTCGCAGCGCCGCTACATCTCCCACAAGTACGCGCGCGGCAGCGGCACCCTGGTGGTCTACCTGCTGGACCCGAACATCGAGGAGGCCATCCGCGGCTCCATCAAGCGCACCTCCGCCGGCGCCCACCTGGCGCTCGAGCCGGAGCTGGCCCAGGAGATCGTCCAGGCCGTCCGCTCCGAGTGTGGCCACCTGCCGCCCAGCGCCCAGCGCCCCGTCATCCTCACCGCCATGGACATCCGGCGCTACGTGCGCAAGCTGCTCGAGTACGAGTTCAACCCCTCGTTCTCCGTGCTCAGCTATCAGGAGCTGTCGCCCGAGCTGAACATCCAGCCCGTGGCGCGCATCTCCACCCGGTAGCGGTGCGGCCTGACCCAGGTCCCGTCTGATCGGAATCGTCGTCCTCCAGCGCAACTTTCGCTGCGGGCGCCCGACAATCGAAAGACAGCGGGATTGTGGGCTTTCGGGCGCCTGGTTCCGCGAACTTTCGGGAGGTAGTCATGACGGGAATCACCCAAGCCGGATCCACGCCGCGCACCACGACCGCCAGCAACCTGAAGGTCGGCCTGAGCGAGGCGGAGCTGACCAAGAACCTGGGCCTCATCGAGAAGACGGTGGACCGCGCGCTCGCGGACATCGAGTCTGCGGTGAAGTCCCTGAAGCAGCTCGGCGAGAACTCGTTCACCTCCGAGTCGCGCGCGGGTGAGACGGGCTTCGCGGCGGGTTCGGGTGGCTGCTTCCCCACGGAGAAGCCGGAGCCGGTCATCGCCGGTGACCCGCTGCGCACCGCGGACAAGCTCAAGGTCGACTCCAACGGCACCATCACCACGCCGGGCGGGTACAAGATCGAGCAGCTGGGCCAGTTCGAGTGGAAGATCTCCGGTCCGGACGGCAAGAGCACCCGCGTCTGGGGCGACCCGCACGTCGACGAGAGCGACGGCGGCAAGTTCGACTTCAAGCGCAACACCACGTTCGCCCTGCCGGACGGCACGGAAATCCACGTGACGACCAAGCCCTGGGGCAACGGGATGACCGTCACGGGTGAGCTGAGCATCACCAACGGCGACGACCACATCAAGGTCACCGACATCGACAAGGGCAAGGGCAAGGTCGGTGAGCTGACCAAGGATGGCTACGAGGCCAAGGTCGGCTTCCGCTGGGACGACTTCCAGAACACCGACGCCAACCTGCTGGTGATGGGCCAGGAGTCCGACGACTGGTCGCACCTGGGCAAGGAAGTCACCGGCGACGAGGGTGGCGGCGACAAGTTCAAGACGGGCAAGGACCTGGTCCGCGGCGAGCTGTACCCGACGCTGGGCAAGGTGGCGGAGCGCACCAAGGAGGAGCCGGCCCAGTCGACGAGCTCCACCTCCACCAAGCCCGCGACGAAGAAGCCGACCAAGCAGGAGGTCGCCTCCACCCGCGACGCGCTGCTGTCGAAGATCTCCGAGGCCCTGGGCCGCGTGTTCGACACGCTCAAGGGCGTGAAGGACGAGGTCAAGGCGGACAAGGCGGAGGCTCGCAAGCAGCTGGAGACGCGCTTCAAGAACATCTCCAAGCTCTTCCGCGCGGTGGATGAGATCCAGTCGCTGAATGATATGGTCAAGACCCGGAACGTCTTCTTCTGACCTTGACCCGCAGGACGGGGGACCCGGCGACGGGTCCCTCCCGAGGTGGCCGTGAGCAGCAAGCCCGAGCGTGCGGAGCCGCAGGTCCCCGATGAGGTCCAGGTGCCCAAGGACCTGGCCGAGCAGGTCATCCGGGGTGACATCCAGCTCTCCCAGTTCCTGGGATTGAGCCGGGAGCGTCTCTACGAGTACGCGGCCGCGGGCCACGGCATGCTGCAGGCGGGCCGCACGCGCCTGGCCCTCGACATCTTCGAGGGCCTGGTGGCGGCCGCCCCGAAGGACCCCGTCTTCCTCACGCAACTGGGCGCCACGTACCTGACGCTCGAGCGCCTGGATGACGCCTTCGGCGCGTATGACCGGGCCCTGAAGCTGCTGGGCACGCACGTCGACGCGCTCGTGGGCCGGGGCGAGGTGCACCTGCGCCGGGGCAACATCCCGGAGGGCCTGAGGGACCTGAGCCGCGCCATCGAGTGCGACCCGGGCCTCGAGAAGCGCTCCACCCAGCGCGCGCGCAGCACCCTGCTGGGCCTGAAGAAGCAGGCGGATCAGATCAAGGCCGCCCGCCCAGGCTCCACGTCCCGGAAGTAGTCGGCAGTTCCCGTCACCGTCAGGCCGCGTCTCCCTCCGGAAGGCCCGTGGCCCTCCGGAGCGCTCACGCGCCCGCGAAGACGGCGATCATCAGCCCCAGGAACAAGAGCCCCACCGTGGCCATGACGATGAGCGGGACGAGCTTCTGCTTGTCCTTGAGCGCGTCGAACTTGCCAGGCGCCGGCGGCTCCTCCTCGACGGGGGCCGGCTCGACGTAGGGCGGGGCGGGCTCCTCGGCCGCGTTCTCCTCGACGGCGGGTTCCTCCGCGGCGGCCTCCTGGACGGGGGCGGGCTCCGGCTCCGGAGGAGGCTCAGGCTCCTCGACCTTGGGCTCGCGGCGCGGGGGGGCGGGGCGCTGGGGCGACGGGGGCGGCGAGGCCTTGGCCTCCGGGGCCAACTGCACGGGCTCCTCGGCGGGCTCGGACGGGTCCACGTAGAGGAAGCGCGTCGCGCCCACCTCCAACTCGTCGTTGTCCTTGAGCGTCTTGCGGTTGATCCGCTTCTTGTTGACCTTGATGCCGTTGCGGCTGCCCAGGTCCTCGACGTGGGTGCCGGACCAGTCCCGGCGAATCTTGGCGTGCTTGCGCGAGATGAGGTCGTCCTGCAGGAGGATGTCGACCTCCTTCTCGTCCCGGCCGATGAGGAGCTCCGACGCGTCGGCGATCTCGATGCGCTCGCCCTCGCGGGGCCCGTTCATGATGCGCAGGTAGCGCTCCTCGGCGCCGGACAGCCCCCGCATCACGTCCTTCAGGTTCCCGCGGGCGATGAAGGACGTCTTCTCCGACGTGACGTCGCCGTTGAGCTCCGTCATCTTCTCGAAGCGCACGTCGTACTGGGCGATGGCGACGACGTCGCCGTTGCGCAGGAGGCGCTTCTCGCCCTTGGGCAGGGGCTTGCCGTTGAGCTGGGTGCCGAAGGCGCTGCCCAGGTCCTCCAGGAAGAAGAGGTTGCCCTCCTGGCAGATGCGCGCGTGGTTGCGCGACACCGCCTGCTGGGGGAGCACCACCTGGCAGGACTTGTCCCTTCCCAGGGTGATGACCGAGTCCGCAAGGACGTGCTCGGTGCCCTGGGCCCCTTTTTCGCTGCGTTGCGTGACGGTGAGGCGGACGCTCATCGAGGAGGTGCTTGGAGGGGGACGCCGTGCATCAGAACGTCGCGTTGCTCAGGTACTTCTCGCACGACTGATACTCGGTGGGGAACTCTTCCGCGGTCGCATATTTCATGAAGTTCTTGCATGCCACCTGCGCGTGCTCGTGCTTGTCGGCGTCCTGGAAGAGCTGGAACAGGCCGAAGTGGCACGGGGCGAACTTGGCGTCCAGCTTCACGCACTTCTTGTAGGTGGACTCCTCCTCGGCCAGGAGGCCCTTCTCCCGGTACTGGCGGGCCAGCATGAAGAGCGCGGGGGCGGAGTTCTCCGCCTGCTGGGTGTCTCGCAGCTCCTTCATGCCCGCGTCGGTGAGGGCCGCCTTGCGCTGGGCCAGGGCCAGGTTGTTGATGCAACTGGTGGCCTTGGGGTCCAACTGGACGCAGTTGGCGAAGGCCTCGCGGGCCTCCGGGAACCGGGCCACCTCCAGCAGCGCCGTGCCCAGGTCGTGCCACATCTCCGGCGCGTCCGGGGTCAGCGAGGTGGCCTGGGCGATGCTCTCGATGGCGTCCTCGTACTGGCCCTCCTCGTACGCGATGACGCCCAGCGTGTGGTGCGCGGCGGCCAGGCTCGGGTTGACGGCCAGCAGGGTGCGCAGCTCCTTCTTCGCCGCCTCCAGCTTCTTCATCTTCATCAAGGTCAGCGCCAGGTTGTAGCGCGTGTCCAGGTTGTCCGGGTTGACCTTGAGGGCGCGGCGGAAGTTGTCGTGCGCCTTCCCGTAGGCGCCTTCCTGCAGGTAGATGTAGCCGAGGTTCTGGTACGCCTGGAGCTGCTCCTGGTTGTAGCGCAGCGCCTTGATGAAGTGCTTCTTGGCGTCCTCGGTGCGTCCGGCGGACAGCGCGATGATGCCCTTGTTGGCCCACAGGTCCGCGTACTGGGGGGAGAACTCCAGGCCCAGGTCGCAGTAGACCTCCGCGCGGACCAGGTCGCCCTTGTGCAGCTCCTGCGTGCAGAGCTCGTTGTTGATGAGCGCCCGCTCGTGCGGTGGGGGCGTGGTGAGACACCCGGCGAGGGGGAGCGCACAGACCAGGGTCAGCGACAGGGCGAAGCGGCTCGAACGCATGGCCGGGGGAGTGTAGGAGAGCGACCCCGGCGGGCGCAACGCCCGGGCTCGGGCTGAATCCGTGCTGATTTCCAAGGGTTGCAGCGGTTAGAGTGACCGCCCATGCGTACCTTGCTCTGCACCGTCGTCTTCACGCTGGCCCTGTTCGGGGCCGCGCCGGCCCATGCCCAGTTCGCCAACCGCAGCCTGGGGCTGTCGCTGGGTTACATGGACTTCAACGACACCAAGGGGTTGGACGACACGATGTTCGTGGGCATCGACGCCAGCCTCTACATCGAGAATGGCTTCGAGGTCGTCTCGCTGTCGAAGATCGCCTTCCCCAAGGACACGACGGACCCGCGCCAGAAGCGCGTCGTGGGCCTGGCCCCGTCGCTGGGCCTGCGCTACCTGTTCATGGAGGAGAGCATCCGGCCCTACATCGGCTCCGACGTGAGCTACCTCATCGTCCTCAAGAGCACGACGAGCAACTTCATCGGCATCGGGCCCAACGTGGGCGTGGACTTCTTCGTGTCGGACTCGGTGAGCCTGGGCGTGCGCGGGCAGTACAACTTCTACATCGCGCTCAACGAGAAGACGCAGACGACGCTGACGCTGTCGGCGGGCGCGGCGGCGTACTTCTAGCCGCTACGACGCCCGGAGCCGGGCGGGCAGGGCGCGGGAGCCGGGGGGCGGCAGCAGGGCGGCCGCCACCAGCAGCGCCCATTTCTCGTCGGACAGGTGGTCCGGCTTCTCCAGCGCCAGCGCGTCGCGCAGCCGCGCGGCCAGGGCGGAGAACAGGCGCAGCCGGGCCTCCATGCGCAGCTCCTCGCGGCGCAGGGCGGCGGTGAGCACCAGCTCCCGCTCCTCCGTCGTCAGCCGCTTCACCCGCGACACGAAGAGCGGATCCGCCAGCAGGCCGTCCTCGGCGGAGGCCCCCAGCGCGGAGGGCACCTTCAGCCGGCGCTCGCGCACGACGATGGTGCCGGCGAGCATGTCCCCCAGCCGCTGCTGGGAGCCGGACACGAGCGCGGAGACCCCACCCACGAGGTAGAGCAGCGGCAGCCGGTCCACCACACGCGCCAGGTTCCGCAACGCGGCGTGGTAGAAGCCGATGCGTACGCCGCTCTCCTGGATGACCCGCAGGCCCAGGGCGCGCTTGCCCACCGTCTGTCCACTCCACGCCGTCTCCAGGGTGATGCCGTAGCCCCAGTCCATCAGGAAGTAGACGACGATTCCCAGCGCGCTGGCGGCGCCCGGGAAGGCCATCATCACCACGTTCAGGAAGAACAGCGCCGCGGCCGTCAGCGCCCCGACGATGACGGTGTCGAGGAGCCAGGCCAGGAAGCGCGAGTAGATGCCCGCGAGGGTGAAGCGGAACTCCACGTACTCCGGTGTAAGCACCGTGTGGGTGCCGTCCAGCAGCGTGTCGGTCGCGGTCGTCACCCGCGCAGTCTAGCCGCGTCCGTCGCCCGGCGGGCGACCTCCCGCGCACCACGGGTCGCCCCGCAGGGGGAGGCGCCCCCCGACCCGTGGGGCCGCCTCGTGGGAGAGGCGGGCGGACGGGCGTCTGTGTTATTCATGGCTGTCGGGGTGGTGGGGTAGTCTCCCCGCCCCTCGCGCATCGTGGCCGCCTCCGACACATCCTCATGGGACCGCCGTCTCTGGCCGGCGGCCGCCTTCCAGTTCGCGCTCATCGCCGGGGTGACGCAGCTCAAGACCGCCGCGAACGCGCTGGTGTTGTCGCGCTTCGAGTCGGACGTGCTGCCCTACCTGTACCTCCTGGGCGCGTTGATGACGGCGGCGCTGACGGTGTTGCCGCGCTCGAAGCCGGACTCGCCGCTGGAGTCTCCGGGCGTGCTGACGGGGCTGGGTGGGGTGGTGTCGTTGATCCTCGCGGCGGCGCTGTCCGCGGGGCAGCGCACGCCGGCGCTGGCGCTGTACCTCTTCGCGGACACCTTCTCCACGGTGGTGTCGTTCCGCTTCTGGGGCCGCATGGCGGCGGCGTTCGACGCGCGCGAGGCGCGGCGGGCCTTCACCGCGCTCAACGGCTTCGCCATGGGCGGAGGCATCGTCGGCGGTCTGCTGGTGCAGGGGCTGGCGGAGCGGCTGGGCACGCCCGCCATGGTGGTGAGCGGCGCGCTCGGGTTGCTGGCGGCGGGCGCCATCTTCCACCACCTGTACCGGGGGCTTCCGCCTCCTCCCCCGCAGCGGCGGCCCGCGGCCACGTCGTTCATGGCGTGGAGCTACCTGGCGGAGAGCCCCTACGCGCAGGTGCTCGCGGCGGTGGGCATCTCCTTCGCGGTGCTGTCGTCGTTCGTGGACTACCTCTTCCGGCTGCGGCTGGAGGGCACGCTGAGCGAGGACGCGCTCGCGGCGCTGTTCGGCTCGCTGCAGTTGTGGATCGGCCTGTTCTGCGTGGCGTTCCAGCTGCTCCTGACGCAGCGGCTGCTCAAGCGGCTGGGCCTCCTGCGCTACGTCGCGCTGGTGCCGCTGGTGCTCGCGCCGCTGGCGGGCGCGACGCTGGTCACCCCGAGCCTGTGGCCGGTGCACCTGTTGCGGCTGGTGGAGACGGCGGTCAGCTACTCCATCCTCCCGGTGGGCATCCAGTTGCTGTACGCGGCGGTGCCGGACGACCAGCGCGAGGGGCTGCGCTCGGCGGTGGACGGGTTGTTGCGCAAGGCGGGCGTGGTGGTGGCGGGCCTGCTGCTCATCGGCGCGGGACGCACGGCCACGGGCGTCACCATGGCGGCGGCGGTGGTGGGCATGTGCGCGGCGCTCGGCCTGCTGCTGGTGCGCCTGAAGCCCGCGTACGTCGCGGCGCTCGGGGAGCAGGTGGGGGCGCCGGAGGAAGAGGAGGTGGCGCTGGAGGGCGAGGAGGAGCAGCGCCTGCTGGCGGAGGCCCTGGCGGCGCCCGCGCCCGACCGCGTGCTGCGCGCGGTGGACATGATGGAGCAGGCGAACGTGCCGCTGCGCCCGCACCTGCCCGCGCTCCTGCGCCACCCGAGCGAGCGCGTGCTGGAGCGCGGCGTGGCGCTGGCGCTGGAGCTGGACGCGCGCGAGCTGGCGCCGGTGCTGGAGCGCCTGGTGGAGGAGGGGCCGCGCCGTCCGAGAGACCAGGCCGTGTGGGCCCTGGCCCGGCTGTCGCCGGAGCGCGCCACGCGGCTGTTGCCGCCGCTGCTCCAGCACCCGGACGTGGGCCTGCGCTGCGCGGCCATCGGCGCGCTGGTGAAGACGACGGGCAGCGCGGTGGCGCTGGCCTCGCTCGAGGAGCTGCTGGCGCGCGGCGAGGGCGCGCCCGTGGCGGAGCGGCGCGAGGTGTCGAAGCTCCTCGGGCGCCTGCAGGACAAGCGCTTCGGCGCCGCGCTGGCGCGCTACCTGGATGACGGGGACAGCACGGTGCGGCGCGTGGCGCTCGCGGCGGTGGGGCAGGGTGGTTACGTGGACCTGGCGCCCCGGGTGCTGCCGTTCCTGACCTGGCGCGAGGAGCGCAAGACGGCGCGCGAGGCGCTGGTGGCGCTGGGGGACGACGTCACGCCGCTGGTCGAGGAGCAGCTCAACAACAAGCGGGCGCCCCTGACCATGCGCCTGCAACTGCCCCGCGTGCTGCGCGGAATCGGCACGCCGGCGGCGCAGGACGCGCTGCTCTTCTCCAACGTCCGTGACGACGCGTCGCTGCACTTCCGCATCGGCGCCCAGTTGTCGCGGCTGCGCGACGAGCACCCCGAGCACCCGGTGGACGTGGAGCGCGTGTACGAGGCGCTGGGGCGCCGCCGCGACGTCTACCGCTCGCTCGTGGGGGCGTACCGTGACGTCCGGGCCGCGCTGGGCGACGGCTCGCTGCTCACCCGGGCCGTGGGCGACCGGCTGGACCAGGCGCTCGAAATCTCCTTCTTCCTGTTGGGGTTGTTGGACGCGTCGCATCGCATGCGCGGCATCCACTACAACCTGGTGGGCAAGGACCCCCGGCGGCGGGCCCTGGCGTTGGAGCTCCTGGACAACCTGCTGTCCGAGGACGTCCGCGAGCTGGTGATGGAGCAGGTGGAGGCGCACCACAAGGAGCTGCCTCCGGGCGCGTCGGGTCGGCTGTGGCGCCGGCTGGCGGCGCTGGTGCAGAGCGAGGACGTGGTGCTGCGCGCGTGCGCGCGTCACATCGCGCGGGTCAACGGGCTGGACGTGCTCCCGCAGGAGGGTGAGTTGAGCGACCGCATTGTCCAACGGATGTTCGCCCTGGAGGGCGTCAGCGTCTTCTCGCAGAGCGACGTGGACGACATCGCGGCCATCGCCGCCGTGGCGCGCGAGGGCTCCTTCCTCGCGGGTGAGCGCATCTACGCCCAGGGAGACCCGGGGGACGCGCTCTACGTCATCGTCGAGGGCGCCATCGACGCGTTCCACGACGGCGAGCACGTCCTGCGCTTCCAGGGCAAGCAGGCCTTCGGCGAGGTGAGTCTCCTGGACGGCGCGCCCCGGCCCACGGACATGGTGGCCGCGGTGGACACGCGCGTGCTCATCATCGACCGGCGCGACTTCCTCGACCTGCTGGCGGACCGCCCGGAGCTGCTCACCGGCTTCTTCCGCGCCGTGAGCCTCCAGCTCCAGGCGCTCATCGCGCTGCCGGACTCTCGCGAGACGGGTGAGCGGCTGGAGATGACCGCGCCGCAACCTCCCGCCGCGCCGCCCCTGCCCACGGGCCCCGTCTCCGACACCCCCGAGTCTCCCGACGTGCCGCGCCGCTCCCGCGGCGACGCGTGACGCGGGGGCTCACCCCACGCGGATGGCCTCCTCGGTGCCGCCGTGCCCCGGAGCGGGCGTCTGGGGCGGCTCGTCACCCCGGGCCTCCGCCGCCTCGCGGCGCGCGTGGTGCTCGAGGTCGAGGATGTGCGCCGAGGCCACCGGGATGAGCGGGCGGACGAAGAACTTCAGCGGGGCGAACGAGCCCACGAAGCGGACGAACGCGAGGCCCGCGTAGGCGTAGGGGTGGCGCTCCACGCTCGCCATGGGCGCGAAGAGCTCGGCGGAGCGCTTGTTCCAGGTGGCGCCGTAGCGCTGGAGCACGCCCCACCGCAGCCCGGGCACGCGGGTGGTGAGCCACGTCCAGCCGCGCAGGAACCACGGCGCGGTCTGCGACGCGACCGGCTCCCAGGCCCGCGCGCTCTTCGCGGCGGTGAACACCACCAGCCACCACATGCCCCACAGCGAGGAGATGGCGGTGAAGACGGGGCTGCTCAGGCCGAAGCAGAAGAAGGGCGAGGCCAGGAACGCCACGGCCGGCACGCCCACGGCGAAGAGGATCATCGCCCGCCAGCGGCGCCGCACCTTCTTCTGGAGCCACTGGAAGTTGATGCGCAAGCGCGGCCGGAGGGCCTCGTCCTCCGGCTCGACGCCCGTCAGCAGGCTCGCGTTCCGGGAGACGACGTCGTGATAGTCGCGCGACAACGCGAGGACGACCCACTGAGCGAGCTGGAGCGCCGCGAACAGCGCCACCCAGAACGCGATGATGCCGTACGAGAAGCGACGGGCGAACCAGCCCCGGCCCTCGCCCTCGTCGTCGTCCGTGTCGATGTTCGTCCGGACCTTGGGCGCGCGCGAGGAGCTGCGGGTTCGCGCGTCGGTCTTCGTCTTCACGGTCGTCTTCGCGGGTTCGGCGTCGGTGGTCGCCTCGTTCGCGGAGGCGGGCGGCGCTCCGGAGGCGGGCGTGTCCTCGCCCCGGTTGAGCTCCACGAAGAGCGCCGCGAGGGCCTGGGCCACCGCCTTGCGGTCCTTGCCCTCCTTCGCCGCGGTCTGGAGGTCGCGGATGCGCTCCCGCAGCGCGGGGGACAGCTCCTCGAGGTCGTCGTCGTCGAGGGAGTCCAACGCCTCCGAGACCTGGGCCTCCTCGTTGGCCGCCGGCGATGCCGTGGGGTCGGATTCTCCATGGGCCGCCACCTCGCCCGGATCCGCGGCCGGGGCGGGCGCCTGCGCTGTCGCCGGAGCGGGCGTCTCCTGCTCCGGGGGCGACGACTGCCGGAGGGCGGGCTCACCCGTTGTCGGTGACGGCGTGGGGGAGCCCTCCGGCCTCGCGTCCGCCGTCGTGGGACCCCCCCCGGCCGCGCCACCCTCGCGCGTCCGCTCCAGGAGCCGTTGCGCGCGGCTCCTCGCGGCCTCACCCTCCTGGAGCCTCCGCTCCAGGTCCTGCCGGGCCTTGTCGTGCGCGGCGTCACTCTGCTGGAGGCTCGGCGCCAGGACGCGCTCCACGGCCTCGCGCGCGGTCCGCTTCGCCTCGAGGCGCCGGGCCACCTCCAACGCCTTCCCCCTCGCCGAGGGGTCGTCCGTCTCTTGCGCCACCGCGTTGGCGATGTCCTCGATGCTCTCCGCCAGCGACGTCTTCGCCTCTTGCCGCGACTCCTCGTCCGCCTTGGGCTTGCTCGCCTCCCGGGCGGAGCCCATGCACGTCAACGCGAGCACCAGCGCCGCCAAGGTCTGGAGGCACGCCACCCGCAGGTATTGCCGCCGCGCCACCGGATCCGCCAGCAACGCCCGCCCGATGTGGAACGGCAGGCTCAGCCCGTGGATGAACTGGCGGACCGGCCCGGTCGGCATGGGGCCGCCCCCATGCTCTTGGAAGTGGGTCGCGCCCTTTCTCAGGTCTTCCAAGAAATCCTGTGCCAGGACCTGGCCAAGGGAGGGGGATTCGCTCCGCGCATCCTGCTTTTGCCCGCCTCGTGATGAGGACGAGCCCTCGGGGCCCTGGCGATCCGGCACGGCTCTCACAGTATCACGTCTCGAGTTGTGCTAAAGGCGCTGTCGTGATCTCGAACCCTCCTTACCGCCCCCGTCCCTTCCGCCAGTCTCGTCTGTCCGGCGCGTTGGTCCTCGCGCTCGGCGCCCTGGCCGGCTGCGAGAAGAGCAGTCCTCCCCCTGCCGCTCCGGCCGCAGAGCAGCCGGCGCCCGCCCCCGCGAAGCCCGCGGTCCCCAGCGAGGTGACGTTGCTCATCACCGGCGGCGCGTTCGGTCAGCTCCAGCCCGTCGACGGCAAGGGTGGCGCGGCCGAGCTGCTCGGCCAGTGGGTGAAGGACGAGAAGCACTGCCCCGGCCCGGTGAAGGAGGGTCAGGCGTCGTGCCCCGACTCCGGCACGCTGGCGCTCGCCACGGGTGACCACTGGAACGGCCCCGCGCTGTCGTCCTTCTTCCTGGGCGCCCCCACGGCGGAGGTCATGGGCCGCATGGGCTACGCGGCGTCCGCCATGGGCAACCACGAGCTGGCGTTCGGCAAGGACGCCTTCATCAAGAACCGCTCGGTGGGCGGCTTCCCGTTCCTCGCCGCGAACCTCCGCGTGAAGGACCCCGCGCTGGCGGGCGACCTGTCCCTGCCCGCGTTCCAGGTGTTCGAGCGCCGCGGCCTCAAGGTCGGCGTGGTGGGCCTGGCGTCGGAGAAGACGGTGCGCACGGCCATGGCTGGTCGCGCGGAGGGCCTGGAGGTGACGGGGTACGAGGAGGCGCTGACGAGCGCGGTGGACGAGGCCCGCAAGGCCGGCGCCGAGACGCTCGTCGTCCTGGCCGACGCCTGCGTCACCGACCTGCAGCCGGTCGTGGGCAAGCACCCTGAGTGGAAGCTGGCGGTCGTGGCCGGTGGCCGCTGCCCCCAGCCGGTCTACTCGAAGGAGAACGGCGTCATCTTCGCGTCGCTGGACCGCGGCTTCTCCCGCTACCTGCGCGCGCACATCACCTTCGACCCGGCGAAGGCCGCCGCGGACAAGATCACCACCGTCGAGGGCAAGCTGGTCGACGCGACGGGCGGCGCCCCGGACGCGGAGACGGCGCAGCTCATCGCCAAGTGGAAGGCGCAGCTCGACGAGGCGCTGGGCCAGCAGATCGGCTTCTCCAAGGCGGGCATCAAGCAGGGCTCGCCGCAGATGGCGCAGTGGGTGGCGGGCGCGGTGCGTGACTCGCTCGGCACCGACGTGGCCATCCTCAACCGGGGTGGCATCCGCGGCGACCTGCCGGCCGGCGCGGTGACGCGCGGCAACATCTACTCCGTCATGCCGTTCGAGAACTCGCTGGTCGTCGTGAAGCTCAAGGGCGAGGACCTGGCCCGGCAGCTCGCCAACCCCCAGGCGCTCGTCGCCGGCTTCTCCGCCGCGGGCAAGAACAAGTTCAAGGACGCCAAGGGCAAGCCGCTCGACCCCAAGAAGGAGTACTCCGTGGCGACGGTAGAGTACCTCTACTTCGGCGGCGACAACTTCGAGTTCGAGAAGCTGGCCCCGGAGCCCACCGAGACGGGCATGGCCTGGCAGACGCCGGTCGTCGACTGGACCAAGTCGCTCGAGACGAACGAGAAGAAGCCGCTCGAGAACCAGCTCAGGAAGTAGTCCGCATCCCCTCCGTGGGAGGCACGAGGCGCCGGTGGGTCCTTCGCGGACCGCCGGCGCTTCGCCGTTTCAGGGCGCCCCTTCGTGTGTGTCGGGCGCGCCGCGCGGCGTCGACGACGTGGCCTCGTTGGAGCCACACACCGCCTCGTAGCGCGCCAGCGTGTCGTGCACCGTCTGGCGCAGCCGGTCGGGGACGCCCTCGTAGAGCATCTCCACCGCCAGCTGCTGCGCGGCCAGCGCCTCGCGGCAGCGGCCCAGTTGGAAGAGCAGGGTGGAGTAGGTGTCCAGCACGCTGGCGTTGCCAGGGGCCAGCGCGAGCGCCTGCTGCGCCGCCGCCAGCCCCTTCTCCGGCTGCGTCGTGCGCGCGTAGAAGAGCGCCAGCCCGTTCTGGGCCCCCACGCTGTCCGGCAGCAGCTCCACCGCGCGCTGCCACGCCGCCTCCTGCGCCTCTCCCGTGTCGCCCATGGCGTCCAGGGACCGCGCGAGCGCGTCCCAGGCCTGGCCGCTGCGAGGGTGCCGCTCCACCAACTGCCGTGCCCGCTCCAGGCGGGTGGCCGGGTCCGTCGCGGAGCGGATGCGCAGCAGGGCCACCGACACGTTCCACGGGTCCTCGCGGATGGCCTGGGCCATCTCCCGCTCGGCCTTCTCCTGGCGCTCCTCGGGGGACGCGGCGCCGGGCGTCATCAGGATGAGGCGCGCGCGGATGGCGTGCACCTCCGCCGGCTCGAGCGGCTGGATGCGAATCACCCCGGACACGGGGAAGAGCGGCGCGGTGATGCTCGGGTAGTAGACGTGCCGCCCGCCATGCACGTACGCGTGGACCTGTCCGGCGAGGTCCTTCACGCCCGCGAAGGACTGCTCCCACGCCAGGCGGGGCTCCTCGCCGCGCATGAGGCGCTTCTGGAAGCGCTCGAAGCGCTCGGAGTGCTGGCTGATGAAGAAGTGCACCCACAGCCACGCGGACGCGTAGTACTGGCGCGACTCCGCGGAGCCCAACAGCCCCTTGCGGTCCCACTCCCACAGCTCGTCCAGGGTGCGCCAGCCGCTGCGCCGCACGTGGTCGAAGAAGTGGGCGTGCAGCGTGCCCAGCACGACCTCCTGCTTCTCCGGCTTGAGGTAGATGGTCTCCAGATAGGTGGCCAGCCCCTCCGCCAGCCAGCGCGGCTGCCGCACCAGGGCGAACTGCGAGAGGTAGTGCGTCAGCTCGTGGGCCTGGATGGAGATGTCCGTGGGGTCCTCGCTCAGCGCGTAGCCGTTGCCCGCCATCACCAGCACGGGGCCGTCCGTCGTGGTGGCGGAGAAGCCCTCGATGGCGACGTTGGTGAACTCGGACAGCTCGCGCCGGTTTCGCAGGACGATGACCTCCACCGTGCCCGGGGGATCGAAGCTGCCGCCCCAGGCCTGCAAGAGGCCCTGGCGGAGCATCTCCAGCTCTTGCGCGGCCTCCTCGGCGGTTTCGACGTCCAGGTCGGTGCGGATGCTGAAGTGGGGACTGCGCGCCTCCACCCACGGGCGACCTCCCTCCGCCGGGCAAAGGGCTCGCATGGAGCTGCACCCCGAGAGCAGGGCCAGGACCATCCCCAGGAACGCCATCCGACACGTCATGGGCCTGTTTTCCCACAACCGCCGCTTTTCGGGCAGGGTGGGGACGCCCGTCGCCTGAGCTAGAGTGGGGGCATGGAGATGGCGGAGTTCATCGAGTCGCGGCGGCCACGGTGGGAGCAACTGGAGCGCCTGCTCGACGCGTCAGAGCTGCGAGGCCTGCGGGGCCTCAGCCTCGAGGAGGCGCGCTCGCTCGGGAAGCTCTACCGCGCCGTGTCGAGCGACCTGCTCTGGGTGAGGGCCCGCAGCGGCTCGGCGGACGTGAGCGCCTATCTCAACGACCTGGTGGGCCGCGCCTACGCCCTGACGTACCCGGGACGGCGGCCCAGGTTCGCGGACGTCTGGGCCTTCGTGTCCCGGGGCTTCCCGGCGCTCCTTCACCACGAGTGGCGCATGTACGCGGCCGCGCTCCTGCTGTTCCTCGCCGGCCTGGGGTTCGGCTACCTGGGCATGCTGGTGGACCCGGACGCCGCGCACTTCCTGGTGCCCGCCGAGCACCTGGACCTGGACCCGGTGAAGCGCGCGGCCACGGAGGCGTCGGGGGAGGGGATGACGACGGGCCAGCAGGCCATGTTCTCCTCGTACCTCTTCACCCACAACATCCAGGTGGCGTTCCTGGCCTTCGCGCTCGGGGTGACGCTGGGCCTGGGCACCGCGGTGATGCTGTTCGTCAACGGCCTGTTCCTGGGCGCGCTCGCGCAGGTGTACGCCGCCAAGGGCCTGGCCGGTTGGTTCTGGGCGTGGATCCTCCCGCACGGCATCCCCGAAATCACCGCCATCTGCATCGCGGGCGCGGCGGGGCTCGTCATCTCGCGCGGGCTGGTGGCGCCCAAGGGCCTGCCCCGGGGACAGGCGCTGCGCAAGGAGTCGGTGACGGCGGTGAAGCTGCTGTTCGGCACGCTCGCCCTGTTCGTGCTCGCCGGCTGCATCGAGGGCACGGTGTCGCAGATCCACCCGCCGAAGCTGTCGGTGGCGTTCAAGGTGACGTTCGCGCTCGTGGTGGGCGCGGGCGTGTACGCCTACCTGCTGTCGGACTGGCTGCGCGGCGCGCGGGAGAAGTCGCGCGCGCTGGACGCCGCCCCGGCCCCCTGACGGGCGGGCCCTCCGGACGTCGCGGCGGCGTGCTACACCCGTTCGCCGTGCCCGAGCCGATGTCCCTGCCCCCGCTGCCCCCCAGTCCCGAGGTCCTCATCGAGTGCCCGCGCTTCTCCTTCGTGAAGCGCCGCGCGGACGGCTCCGTGGACTTCGTGTCGCCGCTGCCCTGCCCGTACAACTACGGCAGCATCCCGGGCCTGATGTCGGACGACGGCGACCCGCTCGACGCGGTGGTGATGGGGCCTCGCCTGGCGCGAGGGCTGCGCGTGCGCATGCCGGTGCAGGGCGTCCTCGGCTTCATCGACGCGGGCCGGGGCGACCCGAAGGTCGTCTGCGCCATGGCGCCGTTGAGCGAGGCGGAGCGCGCCGGGCTGGAGACCTTCTTCCGGGTCTACGCCTTCTTCAAGCGCGGGCTGCACCGCGTGCGCGGCGACGTGCCGGACACGCGCTTCGTCGGCTGGTTGCCGCCACCGTCGGCGTCCTTCGCCTCCTGAGCACGCGCGGGGGCTACAACACGCCCCGGGCCTTGATGTCGAGGTAGCGGTTCACCGCCGCGAGGCTCAGGTCATCCGGCTGCACGTCGAGCATCTGCACGCCGCCCTGGCTCACCCGGGCCTTGAGGGCCTCGCGGTCCACGAGCAGCTCCGACGCCACGGCGTGCTGGAAGCCCTCCTCGGGACCGGAGGGTGGGGTGCGCAGCAGGTTCTGGAGCGCGGTGTCCTTCACCGACAGGCACAGGGGCACGTGGCGCCGCGCCAGCCGTTGCAGCGGGGCCACCATGGTGGCGGCCTGCTCCTCGTCGAGGAAGTCCGTGAAGACGCACAGCAGGCTGCGCCGCGTGAGGCGGACGTTCAGCTCCTTGAAGAGCGCCAGGTAGTCCACGTACGTCAGGTGCGGCGTGGTCGAGTAGAGCGCGTCGACGATCTTGCGGTACTGCCCGCGTCCGGCCGCGGGGGGCAGGTACGTCTTCACGCCGTCCGCGAACACCGCCAGCCCCACGCGGTCCCCGTTGCGCACGGCGACGAAGGCGAGGAAGAGCGCCGCGTTCACCGCGTGGTCCAGCTTGGTGAGCCCTTCCACCTGGGCGGCCATGGAGCGGCCCGCGTCGACGCAGATGAGGATGGACTGCGAGCGCTCCGACTCCATCACCCGCGTCACCGGCTTGCCCCGGCGGGCCGTGGCCTTCCAGTCCACGTCGCGCCCGCTGTCGCCCTGGGCGTAGTCGCGCAGGCGGGCGAACTCGCTGCCCCGGCCGTCCCGGCGAAGCTGCCGCAGGCCCAGGTTCACCAGGTCCAGCATGGCCCCGGACAGCAGCATGCGGTTGGCGCCTCGCAGGTCCGGGTACACGGAGATGGCCTGCGCGGCCGGGATGGCGCGCTCGTGCTGCACCAGCCCCAGGGGCCCCTGCACGCGCACCGCGATGTCCCCGAAGTCGAAGCGCCCGCGCTTGGACGGCGTCACCCGGTACACCCAGCGCGTCTCGCTCTGGGGGGCCACCTCCAGCCAGGCCTCGTCGGGCGCGGCGGTGAACGACTCCGGCACGCTGTCCTTCACGCGCAGCTCCACCGCGCGCGTGCCCCGGTGCACCAGCCGCAGCTCCACCTTGTTGGGCACGCCGACGTTGAGCCGCTGTGGCAGCCTGCGCAGCACCTCCACCCGCGCCGCGCGCGCGACGAGGAAGTCCACGCCGGCCAGCACCAGCGCCAGCGCGTCGAGCGCCAGCACCGCGCCGCCCAGGCCCGGCATGAAGCCCGCGGCCATCATGGGCACGGCCAGCAGGGCCACCAGGGCCCACAGGCGCCCCGTGGGAATCACCGCGGGACCTCCACCGACTGGACCACCTCGCGCAGCACCTCCGAGGGCGTGGCGCCGTCCAGCTCCGCGTCGGGGGACAGCAGCAGGCGGTGCTTGAGCACCGGGCCCGCCAGGAAGCGCACGTCATCCGGCGTGACGAAGCTGCGCCCGCGCAGCGCCGCCAGCGCCTTGGCCGCCAGCAGCAGGTGCACGCCCGCGCGCGGCCCCGCGCCCAGGCGGATGCGGCCCGAGGCGCGCGTGGCCGCCACCAGCTTGCGGATGTACGTCAGCACCGGCGGCTCCACGTTGACCTCGTTGACCGCGGCGCGCGCGGCCAGGATGCCGTCCTTCGTCACGGCCGGGCCCACGCCCGCCCGCGTCAGGTCGCCCGCGTCGAAGCCGCGGTGCACGGACGCGAGGATGGCGTCCTCCTCGTCCGGCGAGGGGTAGCCCACGTCGATCTTCAACAGGAAGCGGTCGAGCTGCGCCTCGGGCAGCGGATAGGTGCCCTCGGACTCCACGGGGTTCTGCGTGGCGAACACCGTGAAGAGGGGCGACAGCGGCATGTGCCGGCCCTCGAGCGACACGCCGCGCTCCTGCATGGCCTCCAGCAGCGCGGACTGCGTCTTGGCGGGCGCGCGGTTGATTTCGTCCGCCAGCAAGAGGTCCGTGAAGATGGGGCCGCGCACCAGCACGAAGGCCTGGGACTTCAGGTCGAAGACGCTCGTGCCGAGGATGTCCGCGGGCATCAGGTCCGGGGTGAACTGGATGCGCTTGAAGTCCGCGCCGATGCCGCGCGCCAGCGCCTTGGCCATCAGCGTCTTGGCCACGCCGGGCACACCCTCCAGCAGGATGTGGCCACCGGCGATGAGGCCACACAGCATCAGCTCCAGCGCCTCGTCCTGCCCCACCACGGCCTTGCGCACCTGGGACAGCACGCCGTCGCGGATGGCGTTGGCGGCCTGCACGGCGGAGCCGGAGGGGACGAGCGAATGGAGGGAGTCGGTCGCGTTCATGAGGTTCCGGGAGTGCTGCGCCGGGCGTTGCCGGCGGAGTGGATGCGTTGTCGCAGCCGGGCCGCCATCGCGGCGAGCTGCTGGATGTCGGCGTCGCTGGCCGCCGTCTCGGAGAGGGCCGTCACGTCGCCCAGGCCCTGGGCCAGGTCCTTGCGTCCGCGCTCGGCCAGCGCCTCGCACGTGGCCGTGGGGGAGGCGTGCGCCGGGAGCCCGGCGTGGAAGGCCAGCTCCTGCGTCAGCCCGCGGGAGACGAGCTTCGCGGCGAAGCCGTGGTGGCGGCCCTCGCGGTACAGCCGGGCCATGGCGAACAGCGCGTCGGTGGCGCCCACGCGCGCGGACTCGGGAGGGGGCTGCGGCCGGCCGAAGCGCTTGAGCGCCAGGGACCACAGCAGCACGCCCGCGAACAACTGGAGCACCGCGAACTGCAGCCCGTAGCGCCGCGCGAAGTCCACCACCGAGCGCTCGTTGGTGAAGCCGTGGTGGAACTCGTCGAACTCGTACGGGCCGGGCCCCAGCGCGGCGAGGCTGCTCAGCCAGAACTGCGCGTTGTCCGCGCGCGCGAGCCCCCGGTTCATCGCCAGCTCGGGCGCGCCCACCACCAGCACCCGCCCCTGGCCGTGCGGCACCACGGCGGCCACCGTGAAGCCCAGGCGCTCGTCCTCCAGCACCGGCACCGCGGGCGCGGGCAGCTCCAAGAAGGCCTGCACCTTCACCTCCACGCGCTCCACGCCGCGCGTGTAGGGCGTGGGCATGGGCGGCACCAGCGTGCGCATGGGCAGCGTCGTGTCCGCCTTCATCAGCTTGACGCCCAGCGCGTCCAGGAGCGGGTTCTCCCGCGAGCCCCAGGGCACGTAGACCAGGGAGCCCCCCGCGGCCACGCGCTCCAGCACCTGCGTCACCTCGCTGTCTTCCAGGGCGCTCGTGCGCAGCGTATTGAAGCCCGTGCGGGGCACGTCCTCGTCGGACAGGCCGGCGTCCGGCTCGTCGGAGGCCAGCTGCGTCTGCTCCAGGTCGTCCTCGCGCGCGCCCGCCACCTCCACCGCCAGCAGCACGGGCAGGGCGGGCGCGTCCTTCGAGATGACGCGCAGGTCCGACATGCGGCGCGTGACGGGCAGGCCGCTCTCCTCCGCGAAGAGGTAGAGGGCGCGAGCGCCGTCCTCCTGCGCGCGGAAGGTGGAGAGCGTGTCGGCGAACTCGCCACGGCGCGCGCCCTGGACCAGGTACGTGCCGAGCACCCCGGTGAGCACCAGCAGGCCCACCACCAGCCATGGGAAACGGTCACGCACCGGCGGCCTCCGGCGTGGGCGCGGCCGCGAGCATGGGCGCGGTGAGGGTGCGGAACTCCTGGTAGCCCGCGCTGCCCACGGGGGTGTTGCCATACCACGCGAAGTCGAAGCGCAGCGTCAGCTCGCGGAAGCGCGGCTTCCACTCGGCGCGCCCCTTGAACTGGCGCAGGTAGTCCCAGTTCGACAGCGTCACGTCGTACAGGATGGCCCCGTCGCGGTGCAGCCGCGACAGCAGCGCCAGGTACAGGCTGCGCACGGCCTCGCGGTACTGCCCCTTCGCCGCGAGCTCGTCGGCCAGGTGGGCCCAGCCCTCGGGGGGACGCGACAGCGCGTGCATCGGGTCTCCGGCCAGCCTCCGGGTGTCGAGCGTGGCCACCTCCAGCGCCTCCTGGGCCCGCGCCTTCCGGGGGCCCCCCAGCACGCGGATGAGCACCACGCCCAGCAACACGAGCGTGGCCGTCACCAGCAGCATCACCAGCACGTTGGCGACGGTGTTCGCGCTCACGAAGGAGGAAGACGGGTCGGAGGGCTCGGGCGCCGCGTCGCGCTCGAAGAGCTTCTTGAGCAGCTCCCCCAGCCAGTCGAGGAAGCGGCGGAACCAGCCCGGGACTTCGGGAGGCGGGGCCTCCTCCTTGGGCGCGACCTCCTTGGGCGGCGCCACCGCGAACTCGGCGCGGGCGAGGATGTCGCGGGCCCTCGAGGACGCGGCCCGCGCGTCCGTCCCGGAGGAGGGCCCGGCCGTCGCGGCGCCCTGGACGAGGCCGTGCTCGAGCAGGGACATGGCGGCGTCGCAGTCCTCCTCGTCGTAGGCGGTGCGCTCCACGGCGCGCACCAGCCGTTGCAGCTTGCCCTGCTCCGCGGGGCCCAGCTCCCCGAGCACGTCGAGCCGGGCGTCACGGGTCGGGGGATGCTCCTCGTCCGAGCAGGCGGTGGTGACGGCCTCGAGGCGCTTCGCCGCGTCCTTGCCGGAGGCGACGGGGGGGCGGGCCGGGGTGTCGTCGGCGCGCGCGGGCGGGGCCGTCAGGAGCGCGCCGGCCACGAGCACCAGCGCGAGCCCGGCCGCGTGGCGCGAGCCCAGGGGCTTGCCCGTGTTGCGCGCCGGCAGTTGCTGCACGGCGGCGAGCAGGTCCAGGCCCTCCTGCCGCACACGCCCGTCCACCAGCAGCAGCGTCGCGGTCGCGGCGCGCACGGGCTCGAAGAGCGCGAAGGTGAGGGAGGCGAGGAACAGCAGCCACGGCGGGCTGTCCAGCGACGCGAAACGCTCCGCGAACGTCAGGTCGATGCCCACCAGCTTGCGCAGGAGGAACAGCAGGAAGTTGGCCCCCGCGTGCAGGTTGACGAAGACCAGGACCTGGACGGCCATGAGGAGGCGCACCTGCAGCGCGGTGCCGCGCGCGGGGCCCAACTGCCGCGTGCACAGCCCATACAGGCCCAGGAGCCGCCCGCGCCCCTGCATCACCACCGCGTAGCCCACGCCCTGCGCGGCGAAGAGGAAGAAGCCGATGCCCAGCGTGAGCAGCAGCACCAGCCAGTTGAAGGCGAAGAGGTAGCCCACCGCGACGAGGAGGCCGGGGAGCCGCTGGAGCGCTGCCTTCACCGACGCCCCGATGGAGGGCTCCGCCGCGCCGTCGAGCAGCAGCGCCTGCACGTGGTGCGTCGCCGCGCCCTGGCACAGGCCCCGCAGGTACCACGCGGCGGTGAGCGCCAGGGCGGGGACGAACAGCGGGTGCCCCAGCCGGGCCTCCTCCACGACGTACAGCACGGCGGCGATGACGGCCACGCCGCCGGGGAGGGTGAGGGCCCAGACGCCGGTGTTGCGCGCACACAGCCGGAGCGCGGCGTCCAACAGGGCCAGGGCGGAGCGGGGGCGGAGCTCGAGCGCGGAGACGGCCATGGGTCAGCTCACCGCCGCCGCGAGGGCCAGCATGCCGACCCAGACGATGCCCATTCCCACGACGGCGAGCAGCACGTTGCCCACCGTCCACTCGCGCCGCTCGCCCGGCCCCTCCAGCGCCTTGAGCCGCGTGGAGAGGCACGACGCGCACCGGTTGATGCCCTCGAACTGGGTGGTGCACTCCCGGCAGATGACGCGCCGGCACTCCACGCAGACGCCGAGGCCGGCGCGCTCCGGGTGGTAGTGGCAGCGGCCCGAGCCCTGAATCATGCCGCCACCTTACGCAATCCAGGGCCCGTTGCACCACTGCCACCACGAGGGGCTACAGCTCGTCGAGGAACTCGTCGTTGTAGGTGTAGCGCGACAGCCGCTTGACGAGCGCCTCCATGGCCTCCACCGGCTTCACGGAGAAGAGCATCTGCCGCAGCTTCTTCACCTTCTCGTATTCCCGCATGCTGAAGAGCTTCTCCTCCTTGCGGGTGCCGGACTGGGAGATGTTGACGGCCGGGAAGACGCGCTTCTCCGCCAGGAGCCGGTCGAGGGTGACCTCGGAGTTTCCGGTGCCCTTGAACTCCTCGAAGATGACCTCGTCCATGCGGCTGCCGGTGTCGATGAGCGCCGTGCCGATGATGGTCAGCGAGCCGGCCTCCTCCGTCGCGCGCGCCGCGCCGAAGATGCGCTTGGGGCGCTCCAGCGCGCGGCTGTCCACGCCGCCCGTCATCGTGCGGCCGGAGTTGTCCGTCTCCTTGTTGTAGGCGCGCGCCAGGCGGGTGATGGAGTCGAGCAGGATGACCACGTCCCGCCCGGCCTCGACCAGGCGGCGGGCGCGCTCCAGGGCCAGCTCCGCCACCTTGAGGTGGTCACCGGTGGGCCGGTCCGAGCTGGACGCGAGCACCTCCGCCTTGATGCTGCGGCGCATGTCCGTGACTTCCTCGGGGCGCTCGTCGATGAGCACCACCATGACGTGCACCTCCGGGTGGTTGGAGATGACCGCCTGGGCGATGCGCTGGAGCATGATGGTCTTGCCCGTCTTCGGCGGCGCGACGATGAGCGCGCGCTGCCCCTTGCCGATGGGCGAGACGAGGTCCAGCACCCGCGTCACCATCTCCTTGTGGCCGTTCTCCAGCTTGAGCCGGTCGGTCGGGTCCACGGAGGTGAGGTCCGCGAAGTGGGGCAGGCGGGGCGCGCCGTCCAGCGGCCGGCCGTCCACCGTGTCCACGCGCTGGATGACGCCCTTGTGGCCGCGCATCTGCGCGAAGGCCGTGAGGTACTGGCCCTGCCGCAGCCGCAGCTTCTGCACCAGGTTCTTCGGCAGCTCCGGGTCGTCCGGCGCCGCCAGCAGGTTGCGCTTGAGCTGACGCAAAAACGCGTTGGGGCCCTTCGCCTCCGTGTCCAGCACGCCCTCCACCGGGGTCAGGTTCGCCTGCTGCGCGCCCTGGTTCTGTCCGCCGCCGTGGTGCTGCTGGCGCGGGTGCTGCTGCTGCTGGCCGCCGCCGCCCGGGGTCTGCTGCTGCTGCTGCTGCTGCTGTTGCTGCTGGGCCTGCCGCTGCCGGTACTGCTCCAGCTCCTGCGGCGTCAGGAAGACCTGCACCTGCTGGCCGTCCGGCCCCGCCGTCATCCGGTAGGCCTGACCGTCCGGCGTGAAGAGCACCTGCGCGCCACGACGACGGCGGCGGCGGCGACGGCGACGGCCGCCCGCCTGCCCGGGCTGTCCACCAGGGCCGCCACCGGGGGCGGAACCGCCGCCCGCGCCCTCGCCCTCGTCACCCCCGTCGTCGTCGCCGTCGTCGCCCCCCTCGTCGTCCACCTCGGGAGGCGGCGCGGGGCGGGCTGCCGCCGGAATCGGGGGGGCATCACGGGGGTCGCGGTTGTCGGAATTTTCACTCATGGGGTTTCCAGACCGATGGCGTCCCACACGGGGCCGTCCCGAGGGGATGGCGGGGGGACGCGAGGTGACTCAGGCTGTGGGACAGGGAACCGGGCGCGGGGCCCTGGGTACGCAGGCCGAAACCGCCGGTCCCTGGAGCACCCTGGCGGCCCGGAAGCCGACCGGGGTGCATGTGGAACACTAACAGAGGAAGCGCGGCGCGCTCCCGGTTTTTTCGGCCCGGTGTTGGGGGCCGGACCTCCCGCCCGTTCCCGGCGCCGTCAGCGGATGGTGAGGGTGAAGGGCAGCATCGCCTTCATCCCGGGTGTCAGCATCTCCACGCTCAGCCCCGCCTCCCGGGCCAGCTCCACCAGGGACGGCGGGAGGGCCTGGGGCGGTTGGGGGAGCAGGGCGAGCGCCGCCCGGACCCCCGGCTCCCCGCCCGCGCCGGAGAAGAAGCCCCGGGCCTCGCCCATCAGTTGCAGGTCCAGCTCCTCGCTGTCCGGGATGCCCGCGTGACGCCGCGCGGACGCCACCGCGTCGTGCAGGCCCCCCAGCCGGTCCACCAGGCCCCGCGCCAGCGCGTCGCTGCCGCTCCACACGCGGCCCCGCGCCACCTCGTCCACCGCGGCCTTGTCCATGTTCCGCGCCTGGGCGACCTCCGTGATGAACATGTCGTAGGACGCGTCCACCCACTTCTGGGCGGTGACCTGCTCCTCCGGTGTCCACGGGCGCCACATGGAGAAGAGGTCGGCCATGGGCGCGCGGGGCAGGCTCTCCACGGTGAGGCCCAGCTTGTCGCCCAGCAGGCCCTGGAGCGCGGGCTTGATGTAGAACACGCCGATGCTCCCGGTGACCGTCGTGGGCAGGGCGTAGATCTCCTTCGCCGCCATGGCCGCGTAGTAGCCGCCGGAGGCCGCCGTGTCGCCCATGGAGGCGATGACGGGCTTGGCCTTCGCCGCGTCCCGCACCGCCTGGTACATGAGGTGCGAGGCCAGCACGTCCCCACCGCCGGAGTCGACGCGCAGCACGATGGCCACCACGGACGGGTCCGACTTCGCCTCCTCCAGCGCGAGCACCACCGTCTCCGCGCCCGCGATGCGGCTGAAGCCCAGCGGGTCCTCGCGGCTGCGCCCCCCGGCGATGTTGCCGAGCACCGGCACCACGGCGATGCGACGGCGGCGACCCCAGCGCCCCTCGCGCTCGTCGCGCGGGCCGTACGTCGTGCTGAAGTGGCCCCGGGGCACCAGCTCGCGCACCTTCGCGTCCAGCTCCGACGGGGCGATGATGCCGTCGATGAAGCCCAGCTCCTGGGCGCGCCTGGGCGTGGGCAGGCCCTCCACCCACAGCTCGCGCAGCTTCTCCAGCGGCACCTTGCGGCCCTCCGTCACCGCGCGCTCGTACCAGGCCACCTCCGTGTCCAGGAGCGCGTTGGCGGACTCGCGCGCCGCGTCGCTCGCCACGTCCAGGGTGAGCTGCTCCGGGGCCGTCTTGTACTTGCCCACGCGCGCCACGTCCCAGTGCACGCCCAGCTTCTGCATCGTCCCGCCCGCCGTGAGCAGCTGCGCGGACAGGCCGTTGACCTGAAGGAACGACTCCGGCACCGCGTAGATGCGGTCCGCCGCGGAGGCGATGAAGTAGCCCCGGTCGTCCACCGTCAGGAGCACCGCCATCACCCGCTTGCCCGCGGCGCGCAGCCTCAGCACCGCCTGACGCAGCTCCTCCGCCTTGCCCCAGTCCACGTCGGGCAGGCCCTCCATCTTCAGCACCACGCCCGCGAGCCGCGGGTCCTTCTCCGCCAGGTCCAGCCAGCGCGACAGCCGCAGGTACGGGTCCGTCGCGCTGATGCCCAGGAGCGTCGAGAGCGCGGTGCCCCCGCCGGACAGCGCGTCGTTCAGGTCCAGCAGCGTCACCACGCCGCCCGAGGCCCTGAGCGAGCGGTAGCTCTCCGAGGACAGGCGCACGCCGATGACGTGGTCGGTGCCGTCGCTCCCGCCGCCGACCGCGTACGTCAGGCCCAGGTGTCGGCTGTCGACCGTCGCCGAAACCTGGAGCGCCACCGGCACCGCGTCCACGAAGCCGTGGGACACGCCGGCCCCCAGCCGCAGGCCGGGGATGACCTCCGCCTGGAGGGTGTAGGTGGCCTGTCCCTCGCGGAAGGCGCCCTCGGTGAACAGCCAGTCGATGCCCAGCGTGAAGCGCTCGCCGAGCGGGCGCACCCCCAGGCCCAGGTCGTAGCTGCGCTTGATTTTCAACGCCCCCTCGCGCGGGGCGTTGAGGTCCCTGGCCACCGCCGCCAGCGACAAGGCCCGCATGGGCCGCGCGGTGAAGCCCACGTCGAAGGTGTCCAGCGCGTCGATGTCGGCGTCGTCCGAATTGAAGGCGTGCCACGACGCGCCCAACTGCAGCGTCCGCGTGCCCAGCGACAGGCCCAGCGTCGTGCGCCGGTAGTGCGGCTCGTCGTGGCCGCGGATCCACTCCATGGACGCGCCCAGCCCCAGGCCCAACAGGCGCGCGCCCAGGAAGACGCCGTCACCCAGGCTGTCCTCCTCGAGGTTGCGCTCGTGCAGGTAGAAGAGCTGGGCGGAGTCGACGAAGCCCAGGCCCGCGGGGTTGAGCGAGAGGGCGGGGGCCTCGTCGATGAGCGCCGCGCCCGTGGGCGGCAGCGTCATGCCCCGCGTGGGGACGGGGGGCTGGACGATGTTGCTCGTCTGGGCCAGCGCGAGCGACGGGAGCAGCAGGAGGGCGAGCAGGCGCATGAGACCCGGGACTCTAGGCATTGCCCGTCCCGGGACAAGCGCCTCGGGTCACCAGTCCTCGGTTCCGGACACCCCGTCGAGCGGGTCGTCACCCGCCTTGCGCTTCTTGTCCTGGGAGCGCGTCTTGCCGCCGCGGTCCTCCGCGCCCCAGTCCTCCATGCCACCCTTGCCGTCGAGCGGGTCGGCGCTGCGCACGACCTTCTCCCCACCGCCCTCGGCGTTGTTCACCAGCTGATTGACGATGCGCTCCATCTCCTGCTTGAGCTGGCCGAACTCGTCGCCCTGGAGCACCACGCGCCGGCCGCCCAGCTTCTTGCCGGTGCGGATGTCGTAGTAGCCGAGGATGACCTCGGAGCCCTCGCCGGCCGCCTTGATGGTGCCCAGCATCGCCCGCTCCAGCCCCAGCGACTTGCCCAGGCTGGAGACGCCGTTGGCCTGGGAGATGCCGCGGGACACCTCGCTGGCCACGCGGTCCAACTGCCCGTCGAAGGACTTGTAGGCGGCCGTGGGCGCCAGGTCCGCGCTCACCTCCACGTCGTCCGGCGTCACCTCCATGAGCTGGCCGTACTGACGGAAGCCCGGGCGCTCCAGCCGCAGCAGGTGCTTGCCCACGGACAGCGCGGGAATCGTCACCGGGGTGTAGCCCACCAGGTCGCCGTCCACGTAGACGCGCGCGCCCGCCGGACGCGACTTCACCGTGGCGCTGCCGCGCAGGAGCGACGAGCGGCCGGTGGCCACCTGGACCCGCAGGGCGATGAAGTCCCGGCTGAAGCGCTTGGGGTTGAGCTCGAAGGTGGGCGACACGGCGATGAGGTCGATGAGCACCAGCTTGGCCTCCTCGACGTCGCCGCGCAGGTGCAGCACCGCGGCGTACAGCGCCAGCGACTCGCACAGGGGAGAGCAGCCGCGCATGGCCGCCGGCGCGCCGGACAGCTCCTTCAGCGTGGCGCGGATCTTCGCCTCCGCGTCGTCGTACTCCTTCTTGTCGAAGGCGGCGGCGCTCTCCGTGTAGCCCTTGCGCGCGCGCTCCAGCGCGGACTGGGCGTTGGGGTCGCCGGGCAGGCCGAAGATCTCCTCCGGCTTGCGCACCGTGAAGCCGGCGAAGTTCCCCAGCGCGTCGTTCATGTAGCTCTCCATCTGCACACTGCCGGCCTCTGAGTCCGGATCCATGGGCACGAGGATGCTGGTGACACGCCGCGTCTGCGCGGGCGGTGCCGCCAGGGCGAGCGTGGGGAGCAGGGCGAGGAGGAGGGCTCTCATGGGGTGACCTCTGAAACGGGCGACGCGAGCGACGGGCCGGGCATTCAACCCGCGCCTCAGAATCCGATTCCGCCGGAGACGGGGTTGAACGGGCGCCCCTTGTCCTGGGTCGCCACGAAGACGGCGCCCGCGGTGACGGCCGCCGCGCCACCGACCACGGCCCAGAACCATGGCTTGCGCAGCACCGAGTCGCTGGCGACGGGGCTTCCCTGGCCCGCCTTGGGGGCCAGCTCCCCCTTCATGAAGGTGCGCACCTGTTCGGCGGCGGCCGCGGCGCTCTTCTTCGGGTCGCGCCCGGTCAGGTCGATGCTCACGCCGCGCAGCCGGGCCCGGGTGAGCACGTCCCACGCCTGCAGCTCCGCCTGGAGCCGGCCCTTCTTGTCGTGCGACACGGCCGTCAGCACCAGGTAGCGGGCGTCGAGCCGATCCGCGACGCCCAGCGTCTCCGTCGACGGGGCCTCCGCCTCGAACGCCGCGGCGGACGCGGAGCGCGCGGCGGACTCGCGCAGGGCGACGAGCCCCGGCACCGGCGCCAGCGAGGCCTTCACGGTGGCGGCGCCGGAGGGCTTCACCTCCACGTACTCGGCATACGGCTCGTGTCCGGGCATCACCACCAGCACCGGGTGGTGGCCGGCGGGAACCGCCACGCCCGCCAGGGGCGTGACGCCCACGTCCCGGCCGTGCACGCGCACCTGGGCGCCCTCGGGCTGCGACTGGACCATCAGCGTGCCCGCGGCGCGGGCCTTCGTCTCGGCGCGCGCCTCGTCGAAGGCCTTCTGCACGTCCTGGCCGAAGAGGGCCGCGTCCGGGCGCGCGGCGGGGTCGGCCACCACGGAGCGCAGGAAGGCCTCCCGGGCGCCGGCCGTGTCGCCGTTGAGCATCCGCGAGGCGCCCAGGAACAGGTACGTCTCGCCCAATCGCTCCACGCGGAGGTCCGCCGGAGCCTTCTCGTACGCCTCGGCCGCCGCGCGGAAGCGCGACTCGGCGGCCTCGGGGTCCAGGTTGTCGTAGGCGGCGCGCCCCTCTTCGTAGAGGCCGTCCGCCTTCGTCAGCACCACGGGCTCCTGCGCGGGGAAGGCGAGGGCCAGGTCGACGAACTGCACGTCGCCGCCCTTCTTCAGGTGGTGCGTGAGCTCACCCTCGAGCTTCTGCGCCGCGTCGGCCAGGTCGGGCGTGCGGGCCACGGAGAAGAGCGCGAGCGGACCTGCGGCCGCCGCGACGGAGGGCCGCGTCAGCGGCTGCGCGACGGTGGGCTTCGCGGGCTCGGTCGCCGCGGGGGGCGCCTTGGGCTGGGCCACGGCCGGGGGAGGGGGCTTCGGCGTCGGCCTGGCGTCGCCGGTGTCCTCCGAGTCCCCGAACACCATGGGCTCCGTGGAGTCGACCTCGTCCGTCTCCTGGACGTCGTCTTCTTCGGGGGGCGTCTTCTGCTTCGGGGCCTTCCCCGGCTTCTTCTTCGACACCTTCGTCGTCACGGCCTTCTTGCGCGTCGACTTCTTCCGCGCCGTCTGGGCGTGGGCGGGAAGGACGGCCAGCAGCAGCGAGAGGAGAAGGGCGAGTCTGCGGAACGTGGTCACGGCGCCGGATGCTAGCCGAGCGGGGGGGCCCCGTCACGAGCCCCCGCCCTGAACCGACCCGCAGGTCCGGGGCGGGGAGGACCCCGCCGCGCGGCAGCCTGACCGATGGCTAGACGTCGAGCGCCTCGACCTCGCCCGCGCGCTCCATGATGAACTTGAAGCGCGCGCTCACGTCACGGCCCATCAGGTCGTTGATGACGCGGTCCGTCTCCAACGGGTTGTCGATCGTGACTCGCAGGCTCATCCGGTTTTTCTGGTCCAGCGTCGTCTGCTTGAGTTCGTCGGCCGTCATCTCGCCCAGACCCTTGAAGCGCATGATGTTGGGCTTGGCGTTGCCCTTGGCCTTCTCGCGGATGATGCGGTCGCGGTCCGCCTCGTCCAGCGCCCAGTACGTCTCCTTGCCGATGTCCACGCGGAACAGGGGCGGCTGGGCGATGTGGACGGCGCCGCTCTCGATGAGCGGGCGCAGGTGCCGGTAGAAGAACGTGAGCAGCAGCGTGGCGATGTGGTGGCCGTCGCTGTCGGCGTCCATCAGCAGGAAGATGCGGCCGTAGCGCAGCTTGGTGATGTCGAAGTCCGTGCCGATGCCGCAGCCCAGGGCGCTGACGATGTCCTGGAGCTCCTTGTTGGTGGCCACCTTGTCGGTGGACGCCTGCTCCGCGTTGAGCACCTTGCCTCGCAGCGGGAGGATGGCCTGGGTGCGCCGGTCGCGCCCCTGCTTGGCGGAGCCACCTGCGGAGTCACCTTCCACCAGGAACAGCTCGCTCTGGTTCGGGTCCGTGGACGAGCAGTCCGCCAGCTTGCCCGGCAGGTTGAGCCGGTGGCTGACGGCCGACTTGCGGCTGACGGCCTGGGACGCGGCGCGGCTGGCCTCACGCGCGCGGGCGGCGAGGACGATGCGGGCCACCGCCGCCTCGGCGATGCTCTTGTTGTCGTTGAGCCACTTCTCCAGGGCGGGGCGCAGCACGCCGTCCACCTGGCTGTTGACCTCGACGTTGTTGAGGCGCTGCTTGGTCTGGCCCTGGAACTGCGGCTCCACCACGTAGACGGACAGGATGGCGATGATGCCCTCGCGGATGTCCTCCGCGGTGAGCGTCACGCCCTTGGGCGTCAGCTCGTGGGTCTCGATGTAGTTGCGCACCGCCTTGACGATGGCGCTGCGCAGGCCCGCCTCGTGCGTGCCGCCCATGGGCGTGGGGATGCCGTTGACGTAGGAACGGACGGACTCGTCCGTGGCCTCCGTCCACGCCAACGCCACCTCCAGCCGCACGCCGTTGTCGCGCGAGTGGTAGAAGGGCGCGCTGCCCGCCGGGACGAGCGCCTTCTGCCGGTCCGATACCAGCTTGCCCAGGTACTCGGCGATGCCACCGTCGTGCTTGAAGGTGTGCGTCACCGCGGGGCTGGCCGTCTCGTCCTTGTAGACGACGATCATGCCCTTGTGCAGGTAGCTCTTGGCCTCCAGCCGGTCGCGGATGAGCTCCGAGTCGAACTTCTGCTTGTCGCCGAAGATCTCCGGGTCCGGCTCGAACGTGATCGACGTGCCGCTGCCGCGCGCCGGGCCCTCGAACTTGAGCGGGCTGGTCGTCTTGCCACGCGAGTACGTCTGCACGTGCTTCTTGCCGTCGCGCTTGATCTCCACCAGCACCTTGCGCGACAGCGCGTTGACCACGGACGTACCCACGCCGTGCAGACCGCCGGAGTGGACGTAGTTGCCCTGGTCGAACTTCCCGCCGGCGTGCAGGGTGGAGAAGATGACCTCCAGGGCCGGCTTCTTGTACTTCGCCACCGTGTCCACGGGGATGCCGCGCCCGTTGTCCACCACGGTGATGCTGCGCCCGTCCTTGTGGAGCGTGACGTCGACCTGGGTGGCGAAGTTGTTGATGACCTCGTCCACCGAGTTGTCGACGATCTCCCACAGCAGGTGGTGATACCCCGTGCTGTCGGTGCCGCCGATGTACATGGCCGGGCGCTTGCGGACCGGCTCCAGGCCCTCGAGGACCTGGATGTCTTCGCCTGTGTAGCTTCCCTTCTTCGTCGCCATGGCGTCCTCTGGCTAGTCCTTCTTCTCGGGCAACTGGATGAAGACGACGGGCCGGGCCACGCTCTCCACCGTGTCGCGCTTCGACATCTCATGGCCCTTGCCGCCGCGGCCCGTCACTCCGTACTTGGAGGGGGCCAGCGAGAGCTTGCGACCCTTCTGCGTCTCGAACTCCAGCTTCGCGTCCTTGTCGTTGGGCGCGACGGCGAGGAAGTCCACCACCTGGTCGCCCTCGTCCACCTTGATGACGGTGACGCCCTTGCCCGGACCGGCCAGCTCGTTCACCTCGGCGACCTTGCACACCAGGGCGTTGGTCTTCTGGGTGAGCACGGCGAGCAGGTCCTTCTCGCCCACCGGCTGCACGCCGATGATTTCGTCGCCCTCGCCCGTCTTGGCGTAGCGCCGGCCCGCGCGCGTGGAGACCTCCAGGTGCGGCTCCAGCAGGAAGCGCATGCCCAGGCCGTGCTTCGTCACGCCCACCAGCTTCGCCGGGCGCGGCAGCCGCGCGTCGAGCGACAGCGAGGCCACGATGCGCTCGCCGTCGTCGAACTTGAACAGCTTCTGCACCGGGTCGCCGTAGCCGGTGGACGCGGGGATGTCGTTGAAGCGCGTGACGTAGGCGGTGCCGAAGTTGCTGAACAGCACCAGGTTCGCCTTCAGGCTGCCGGCGAGCACCGTCATCACCGCGTCGCCCTCGCGCAGACGGGTGGATGCCGGGTCCTTCACCTCGCGCATGCGCTTGACCCAGCCGTCGCGCGTCACGACCACGTGGGCGTCCTCGTCCGCGATGAACGCGTCCGCGTTGAACTCCACCTCTTCCGAGCCCGCGCCGCCGATCTTCGTGCGGCGCTTGTCGTTGTACCGGCCCTTGATCTCCCCCAGCTCGTCCTTGACGGTGCCCCAGACCTTCTTCTTGTCCCGGAGGATGCCCTCGATGCGCTTGATCTCCGCGCGCTTCTCCTTGAGCTCCTTCTGGACGACCAGGATTTCGAGGCGGGCCAGCTTGTAGAGCTTCATCTCCAGGATGGCGTCCACCTGGAGCTCGTCCAGCTTGAAGCGGGCCATCAACTTCTGGGCCGCGTCCTGCTTGCCCTCGGACTGGCGGATGATGCGGATGATCTCGTCCAGCGCGTCGTAGGCCTTCTCGAAGCCCTCGAGCAGGTGGACGCGCTTCTGGAGTTCGCCCAGCTCGTGCTGGAAGCGCCGGGTGACGATGCCGAAGCGGAAGTCCAGGAAGTACTGGAGGATGCGCTTGAGGTCGAGCCGGTCCGGCGTGCCCACGTCCGGGTTGTCCTTGCTGGGCACCAGGCACGTGAGGTTGACGCCGAACGTCGTCTGCAGCGGCGTGTGCTTGTAGAGGTACGCCATCACCAGCTCGGCGTTGGCGTCCTTCTTCAGCTCCAGGACGATGCGCACGTCCTTGGTGGACTCGTCGCGCACGTCGACGATGAGCGGCAGCTTCCGATCCCGCACCAGCTCGCCGATCTTGGCGACCAGGGTGGACTTGTTCACCGTGTAGGGGATGGAGGTGATGATGATCTGCGTGCCGCCGCGCTTGAGCTCCTCGGTGTCCCACTCGCCGCGGATGCGGATGGAGCCGTGGCCCGACTCGTAGATCTCCCGCAGCTCCTTCTTGTCGTTGAGGATCTGCCCGCCGGTGGGGAAGTCCGGACCCTTGACCCACTTGAGCAGGTCCTTCGTCTGGAGCTCCGGGTTGTCGACGAGCGCCACCAGGGCGTCCACCAGCTCGCCCAGGTGGTGGGGCGGGATGTTGGTGGCCATGCCCACGGCGATGCCCGTGGTGCCGTTCATCAGGAGCTGCGGGACGCGCGCGGGGATGACGATGGGCTCGTTGCGCGTGCCGTCATAGGTGGGCCGGAAGTCCACCGTCTTGCGCTCGAGCTCCTGGAGCATCTCGGTGGCGAGCTTGTCCAGCCGGCACTCGGTGTAGCGGTAGGCCGCGGCGGAGTCGCCGTCCAGCGAGCCGAAGTTGCCGTGCCCGTCCACCAGCGGGTAGCGCAGCGAGAAGTCCTGCGCCATGCGCACGAGCGCGTCGTAGATGGAGGCGTCGCCATGCGGGTGGTAGCGACCCATGATGGCGCCGACGACCTGCGCGCACTTCTGGTACTTGGTGTCGAACGACAGGTTCAGGTCGTTCCACATGCCGTACAGGATGCGGCGCTGCACGGGCTTGAGGCCGTCGCGCACGTCCGGCAGGGCGCGGGAGGTGATGACCGACACCGCGTAGTTGAGATACCGGCGCCGCGCCTCCTCAGCCAGGGAGGCAGGCACGAACCCCTCGCCGCCGCCACCCGCCGCGCCCGAGGCTCCGCCTCCGCCGCCCGAGGCTCCCTGCTTCTTGGACGTCTTCTTTTCGGCTTCTGCGCGCATGCTCGTCGAACCCAGGTGAGAACGTCTCGTACCCGAACGCGGTGCGTGACTCACTCACTCCGCTACACGGGGTCGGGACTCTGTAACAAAGCGGCGGGACTACCATGGCCCCCTGACAATTGGAACGAATTCGGGGGGTTGCGCATACTCGGAGACGTCCCACCTATACGCCCGTATAGTTCTCCGTCCAAATGGAACCGACCTCCAACCCCGCGAAATTCCGGGGCGGATGACCTGCAGGGAGGGTTCGGAGGCGGCACGGCCGGTGTGGGCGGACAGGCGACAGGGCGCCTGGTCCGAAGCGGGAGGCTGGCCGCGAAAGCGCGTCTTCTGGGGGATTCCAGGACGCGCCACGTCATGGCGGGCGTGGAGGTGGGATACGGCCGGAGGACCTCCCGCGTCGGCGGGACCCGAAAGGTCCACCTCGGCCCGCCCGCGTCGTCGTGAGGCTCAGGGATTCGCGGTGGGCGCGCGGCCCCAGTTGCCGTCCTTGAAGATGCGCACGCCCTTGCCGCCCCCGCCGCCAATCATGCCGGAGATGGCGACCTGGATGGGCTTGCCTCCGGGGGGCTGGTAGACGACGCGCGCCTTGCGCGCCGAGGGGAGGGAGGCGCTGGTGGCGTCGATGAGCAGGTAGACGGTCTTGTCGTCGGACTGGATGCGGTCGGTGTCCTGGCGGTGGCTGAGCTCCGCGAGCAGCTCGCCGTCGTCCACGCTGCTGGCCTCGTTGCCCAGCAGGCGTACCTTGACGCGCAGCCACGTCTGGGCGCTCCCGCCCTCCTGCGCGTGGTCCCTCATTCCCTGGATGATGATCGCCAGGTCGGCGCCGTTGCCAGGCGCGCCGGCGGCCAGCTTCAGGCCGGTCTGCTTGCTGTTGTCCGTGTCGATGAGGAGCGTGGTGTTGGCGCAGCGGTTCTTGCACGCCTCGCCCCACGGCTCCTTGTCGAAGCGCAGGCGCATGGCAAAGTCACTGCCCTGGGGGCCGATGACGGCGTCGACGATGACGGGGCGCTCGCCATCCGCGGGCGCGGTGTACCGGAACGTGGAGCGCTCCTTGGGCTTGGCGAGCGCGCTCGAACCGGCGAGCAGGGTGCAGACGAGCAGTGGCAGGACGCGTTTCACGGGGCGTGGTCCTCCAGGGTGGAAAGCCACCCATTCAAGAGGGAAGGCGCGGCCGCATCAAGTCCTCGGCGTTAGACTGAGGCGTTCCAAGGGAGGCAGGACCATGCGCAACCCGTACGTACGCCAGCTCAAGCTGGGACCCATGGACAACTTCGTCTACCTCGTGGGCGCCGCCGATTCACCGGAGGTCCTGGTGGTGGACCCCGCCTGGGACGTGGCGGCCATCGAGCGCGCGGTGACGGAGGACGGCAAGCGCGTAGTGGGCGCGTTCGTCTCGCACTGCCACTTCGACCACATCAACGGACTGCCGGACCTGCTGGCCCGGCACGACGTGCCCGTCTACGCCCAGCGCGCGGAGGTCGACTTCTCGGAGGAGCTGCGCGAGCTGAAGGACGCGCTGCGTCCCCTGGGGCCGGGGGACGCGGTGCCGGTGGGCGCGGAGACCTTCCAGGCGCTGCACACGCCGGGACACACGCCGGGCTCCCACTGCCTGCTGGCCGGTGACTCGCTCGTGTCCGGGGACACGCTGTTCATCAGCGGGTGCGGGCGGTGCGACCTGAAGGGCGGCAACCCGGAGGACATGTACCGCTCGCTGTCGCAGGTGCTGCTCAAGGTGCCGGACACCACGCGGCTGTGGCCGGGCCACGACTACGCGGACGTGCCCGTCTCGCCCATGGGGGACGTGCGGCGGCACAACCCTTACTTCGCCTTTCCGGACGTGGCGTCGTTCGTCGCGTTCCGCATGCGCCCGAGGAAGTGAGGCCGCGTCCCACCGCGGAACGCGCGCGGTGCACAGGAACCGGCCACCCGCTGGCCGCCTGCGGGCAGCACGGCGCCCGCGTCTCGCGCTACCCATGGAGGCCTCTCTCAAAGGGGGAACTCCTCCATGCGCACGCCCACGGCCCTCGCGGCCCTCCTCGCCCTGTCCGTCCAGCCCGCCTTCGCCAAGGAGCCCGCGCTCGGCTCGAAGACCTTCACCGTCTACGAGGCCTTCCTGAGCCCGGCGCAGGAGCCCGGCGAGGAGTCGGAGACCCCGAAGCTCCTCCAGAAGAGCCTGGGCGCCACGGCGCCCTCGACGCCCCGGGCCAGCCGCAAGTCGCGGGGCTACGGGCAGATCCGCTTCGCCAAGGACCTGAGCAAGGCCTACGTCGACGTGCGCATCGAAGGCGTGAACCCGGAGGACATCCTCATGTTCCACGTCCACTGCGGGCCCCCGGGCATGCTCGGGCCCATCATCGTGGACTTCGGCCACCACACCGCCGCGTCGAAGCTGTTCGTGGACGGGACGTTCTCCACGGAGCTGTCCAACGAGAACGTGAAGTTCGTGGACCATGCGCCGGGCCTCAAGCCCATGTTGCCGGAGAGCTGCCCGGTGGAGCCGGGGCTGCCCGTCCAGACGAAGACGATCGCCGGGCTGGAGTGGCTGGCGCGCAAGGGCGTGCTCTACTTCAACCTGCACACCAAGGCGCATACCTACTACGGAGAGATGCGTGGCCAGCTCTCCGTCGCGCAGGACTGACTCGCGGACTCCATCCACCGGGCCTCTCGCGGGAGGGGAGGGAGGCCCGGTGGCGTCGGCCGACTACGGGCGCTGCTGGGCGAACATCCAGTCCCAGAACGCCGCGTTCTCGTAGGTGGGCGTCGCGAAGTCCGCGCCCTGCGGGTACACCGTGAAGCGGATGGGTGAGGTGCCCGTCGCGTACGCGCCCGCCTGGGTGGACCAGGTCTTGGTCGTGGCGTTGAACACGTACGTCAGCGCCGCGGCCGGGTTGTCGAACGTGAGGTACTGGTCCCAGCCGTAGACCTTGGTGAGCCCGCGCAGCCACGAGTGCTGGCCGGTCCACGTGGACGACGTCACCCAGCCGTCCACCATCCACACCGGGACGTTGGCGAGCTTCGTCAGCGCGGGGCCGGGGCCGCCCAGGTTGGAGCCGATGGCCGCCAGCGCCGCGACGCGGTCGCCGAAGCTGTACCCGTAGCTCCAGGCGCCGTGACCACCGATGGTCCGCCCCGCGACGTAGATGCGCTTTGGGTCCACGCGGTAGTGGGTGCTGAGGAAGCTCACCAGCGTGTCGAGCTGCGCGGCGTCCCACGTGCCGCCCGTGGAGCGGGGCGCGAACACCATCGCCTGCTGCTGGCCGAAGTACGTCTTCCAGGTGGCGCTGGTCCGGATGAGGTTCAGCGGGCCGTAGCGCGACACCACCTCCACCAGCTGGGCCTCCGTGCTCGTCGACCCCGACTCGCCGGAGTCGTGCAGGTGGAGGACCACGGGGTACGTCGTCGTGGGCGAGGTCAGGTAGCCGGGTGGCAGGTACTCGGCATAGGGGAAGGGCGCGCCGGTCGTCGTGGCCAGCCGGCCGATGACCTCGTTCTCCGTGGTGATGGACACGCCGCCCGTGCTCGCCAGCTTGTAGGTGGCGGTGACGGTGGTGGCGGCGGCGGGCATGGTCAGCGTGGTGGTGGCGGAGGTGGCGCTGGTGACGGTGGCGCCCGTCCACTTGTCGAAGACGTAGCCGGAGGCCGGGGCGTCCGCGGTGATGGTGACCTGCGTGCCGGAGGCGTAGCTGCCGTCGCCGGAGCCGCTGTTGACCGTGAGCACGTACGTCGGCGCGGTGGCCAGCTTGTAGGTGGCGGTGACGGTGGTGGCGGCGGCGGGCATGGTCAGCGTGGTGGTGGCGGAGGTGGCGCTGGTGACGGTGGCGCCCGTCCACTTGTCGAAGACGTAGCCGGAGGCCGGGGCATCCGCGGTGATGGTGACCTGCGTGCCGGAGGCATAGCTGCCGTCACCGGAGCCGCTGTTGACCGTGAGCGTGTACTGCGTGGGCGTGGGCGTGCCGCCGCGCTGCTGGGCGAACATCCAGTTCCAGAAGGACTGCTGACTGTACGTCTCCGACCAGCCGAAGTGACCCTCGCCCTTGAAGTTGACGATTCGGGCGACGGCCGTCCCCGTGCCGATCAACCCCGCCTGCGACGTCCACGCCTTCGTGGTCTTGTCGAAGAGGTACGTATTCGTCGAATCCACCTCCGACGCGGGCGGATTGATCGCCGAGTTCTGGCCGTAGAGCTTCGTGAAGCTCAGCAGCCAGGAGATGTTCGCGCCGCGCTCGTTGAAGCTGTTGGCCGCCCACACCGCCGCGCCGTCGAGCAGCGTGAGCGTGTCGCCCGGCGCGCCGATGTTGGTGGCGATGGGCGCGATGGCGGCCAGCTCGTTGCCGTACAGCCGCGCGTAGCGCCAGGTGCCCCAGCCACCCATGCTCAGGCCCGTCAGGTAGAGGCGCGTCGGGTCCACCCGGTAGTTGGCCACGATGAACTGGATGAACGGGCGCAGCTCCTCCGGCGAGTAGTTGTCGTAGCCCTGCGGCGCGAACACCATCGCCTTCTTCTGGCCGAAGTACGTCTTCCACGTGGCGCTCTCCCGGATGTGCTTGAGCGCGCCGTGCTTCGTGGTGATGGTGTACAGCTCGCTCTGCGTCGTCGCCCGGCCCAGCTCCCCCATGCCGTTGAGGTGGATGATGGTGGGGTAGCGCTCGGTGGACGTCAGGTACCCGGGGGGCAGGTACTCGGAGTAGCCCAGCGTGGCCCCGGAGCTGCTCGGCATCCGGGTGACGATCTGGTCCTCCGCGGTGATGCTGATCGCGGACTTCTGGGTGCCGGACTCGGGGGCGAACGCCTCTTCCGCGCCAGGACCACACGCCGCGAGGACCGCCACGAAGACGGACAGGACGACGCTTCTCATGAGAACACCTCTCGAAGGTGGGGTGCTGCGCAACCCACTCTACCGGGAGTGTCCTGTTTTTGTATCTGAGTTTCTTTTGTTGCTTGGGTTACGTTCTTCGCATCCGGGCTGAGACGGGGGGCATCTGGAGGTTGCGGGGCCGGCCGTGCATGGACCACCAGGCGGCGATGGCGAGCAGGGCCACGGCGAGCAGGGTCCACAGCGCCGCCCAGACGATGGCGGGGATGTAGGTGATGTCGGACAGGAGCGCCGCGTCGCTGCGGGAGCGCACGGCGCTGTTCCACAGGTCGTCGCGCAGGTCGAACACGGCGTACAGGGCGGTGAAGGCGGCGATGAAGAGGTTGAGGAAGTCCACCGCCCCGTCGGGCAGCCACTTCGCGCTCGCGCCCATCACCACGGCGGTCCCCACGCAGAAGGCGAGGGTGAAGGCGTCTCCCGCGTACATCACCCCCATGACCACGAGCCACACACACGCGGCGCCCAGCACCCAGCGGCGCAGCTGGAACCGGAAGGTGGCCAGCAGCAGCCCGGCGCCGGCGACCGCGCTGCCCAGGTAGCCCCCCGAGTAGACGACCACCTGCCGGAGGACCCCCGGCGGCAGCCGCGACAGGCACTCCCCCGACTCGTTGGCCGCCAGGTGGATGCGGTCGACGGAGCCCCCCACCAGGAGGCTGGCCAGGGCGTGCCCGCTCTCGTGCATCATCACCACGAGCAGCTTGAGCGGCCAGAAGACGGGCGAGTACCAGAAGTACCAGCCCACCCCGAGCATGGAGACGAGGAGGACCAGTCGGCCCGTGTCGAGCTGTGCACCGCTGGCGGTCTTCATCCGTTCCCTCCGGTCCTGGACGCTCGAACAGCTAAATGCGGTCCATCTTCCCAGGAAACTCCCGTTCTTGCCGCGAAGCGTCGCATGCAGGAGGGTGTCGCGTGCGGGCGTCGGACGGGGTAGGGAGGGAGGTCATGAAGAAGACGCTCCTCCTCCTGTCGCTCGTGGCGACCCCGGTCCTGGCCGGGGAAGGCAAGTGGACCCCCCAGCAGGTCCTCGAACTGGACCCGGCGTGGCTTCGTGCCCAGGGGCTCCAACTGGCGCCCCAGAAGCTGTGGGACCCCAAGCGGGGCACCGGCCTCCTGGCGGGGACGGTGAACGTGGGGGGCTGCTCCGGCGCCTTCATCTCCTCCACGGGCCTGGTCATCACCAACCACCACTGCGCCTTCGGCGTCATCCAGGAGCACAGCACGCCCGAGCGCGACCTCATCACCCAGGGCTTCACCGCCACCGAGCGCAAGGACGAGCTGCCCGGCAAGGGCGCCCGCGTGCAGGTCCCGCGCGCCTTCACCGACGTGACGGCGCAGGTGCTCGCCGCGGTGCCGCAGGGCGCGGATGACCGCGCGCGCTACCTGGCCATCGAGCGCAAGCAGAAGGAGCTGGTCGCCGGGTGCGAGAAGCGCCCGGCCACGCGCTGTCAGGTGGCCACGTTCGACGGGGGCGTGAACTTCACGCTGGTGGACGCGGTGGAGCTGCAGGACGTGCGGCTCGTCTACGCGCCGCCGCGCGCGGTGGGCGAGTACGGCGGCGAGGAGGACAACTGGATGTGGCCGCGCCACACCGGCGACTTCGCCATCCTCCGGGCCTACAGCGCGCCGGATGGCGCGTCCGCGCAGTACAGCGAGAAGAACGTGCCCTACAAGGCGGAGTTCTTCTTCCCACTCGCGACCGACGGCGTGAAGCCCGGCGACTTCGTGATGGTGCTCGGCTACCCGGGCCGCACCTATCGCGCGCTGCTGGCGGAGGAGATGGCGGAGCGTCAGGCGCGCGCGTACCCGCGCATGCGCGACGTGTACGGCGAGGCCATCCGCATCATGGAGGAGGAGGGGGACAAGGACCCGGCGGGGAAGATCGCCGTGGCCTCCAACCTCAAGGGCCTGCACAACGTCTACAAGAACGCGGGCGGGCAGCTCGCCGGCCTCAAGCGCGGCCACATCGTGGAGAAGCAGCGCGAGGCGGAGGCCGCGGTGGAGGCCTGGGCGCGCAAGTCCGGCGCGAAGTGGGGCGGGGCGCTGGCGGCGCGCGAGGCGCTGCTCGCCGAGCAGCAGTCCAACGCGAAGGTGTTCGAGCGCGAGTTCCTGCTCGGCGCGTCCACGCGGCTGGCCCGCGGGCCGGCGATGGGGACGACGTTGGGGCGACTGGCGGCCGAGCGCGTCAAGCCCGACCTGGAGCGTCGTCCGGAGTACATGGACCGCGAGCTGACGCGCATCAAGGACCGGCTGGAGCGCGAGCAGAAGAACCTGTTCGTGCCGGCGGAGAAGAAGCTGCTGGCGGCCTTCGTGAAGCGCGCGCAGGCGCTGGGACCGGACGAGCGCATCGCCGCCGTGGACACGCACTTCGGCGCCACGTTCGACGCGAAGGCGGTGGCCGCGAAGGTGGACGCGATGTACGCGGGCACGCAGCTCTTGACGTTGGCCGAGCGGATGAAGATGGCCGGTGAGTCGCTCGCGCAGCTCGAGGCGCGCAAGGACCCGCTGCTGGCGTTCGGCCTGGACCTGGCGAAGGAGCAGGCGGCCATGGACGACGCGGGCGACCGGCGCGCGGGCGCGGTGCTGCGGCTGCGGCCGGAGTGGCGCAAGGCGGTGATGGCGCATGCGGGCAAGCCGGTGGCGCCGGACGCCAACGGGACGCTGCGGGTGACGTTCGCGAAGGTGCAGGGCTACGCGCCGCGTGACGGCCTGGTGGCCACGCCGCAGACGACGCTGGCGGGCATGCTGGCCAAGGAGACGGGTGAGGAGCCCTTCGTGGTGCCCGAGCGCGTGTCCTCGGTGGCGGCGGCGAAGCGCTTCGGCCCCTGGGTGGACAAGAAGCTCAAGGACGTGCCGGTGAACTTCCTGGCGGACGCGGACACGACGGGTGGCAACTCCGGCAGCCCCACGGTGAACGGTCGCGGCCAGTTGGTGGGCGTCAACTTCGACCGCGTCTGGGAGAACGTGGCCAACGATTTCGGCTACAACCCGGAGGTGGCCCGCAACGTCAACGTGGACGTGCGGTACGTGCTGTGGATGCTGGACCAGGTGGAGAACGCGGACGCGCTGCTGCGGGAGCTGGGCGTGCGCAAGGGCCCGCCAGTGGCGGGGGAGACGCGCTGATGACGGACCCGGGGGACGCCTCACCGCCGCTTCCGACCTTCCGGCCGGAAGAGCAGGTGTGCGGCAACTGCAAGCTGTGGAGCCCGCACTCGGTGGACGAGCGGCGGGGGTGGGTGGGGCCGTGTCGTCTCCAGGCCTCTCGCGGCTTGTTCCCTCCGTCCGCGCCCATTTGTGACAAGTACGCGCCCCGAGGCACGGCCACGCCCCTGGCGGCGAAGGCCCCGGCCTCGCGCGAGCGGAGCGCGAGGAGCGTGGCGCCGGTGGTCGTCCGGCGCCGCGCGGACCCCAACGAAGTGGTGGACCTGGAAGGGCTGAACATGACGCGTGAAGAGCTGATGGACATCTTCCGGGAGGCGTCCGGTTTGACAGATGCGCCGCCGCTGGCGGGCAAGTGGGAGGGCGGCACCGTGCGCCTCGTCCCCGGCAACGCGGAGCTGCAGGCCAAGGACCTCCCCATCGACAACCTGTTCCACAAGGTGGTCATGGTGCGGGACCGTCTGCGCGTGCTCGAGCAGAAGCTCAACGCCCACCCGAAGCTCAGCGACGCGGAGAAGGTGGAGATGCAGAGCTACATCACCCGCGTCTACGGCTCGCTCACCAGCTTCAACCTCCTGTTCAAGGAGAAGGGCGACCAGTTCATCGGCGCGAAGGGCGAGGAGTAGTATCCCGCATATGTGGCGCAGGTTCTGGTTCGAGTTCGAGTCGGGTGACGCGCTGCCCGTCGGCACCCGGCTCGGTTGTGGCGTCAGCGCTCGCGACGCGGAGGATGCGATGGTGCTCCTCCGCGAGCGTGTGTTCCAGGGCTCGGACCTGCCCCGGGTCCTCCGGCTCGTCGAGGACGTGGACGTGTCGACGCTGGATGCCGGGCACGTGCTGCCGAACCTGGGGGATGTCCGCGAGCGCGGCGTCTGGTTCCCGCGCGGCCACGATGCCCCTCGGCGCGTGGTGCCTCCGCAGACCGCGCCTCGCTAGCTCGCGAGCCACCACGGTGGCTCATGGACGCCCCGCGAGCACGAGGCCCGGGGGCGCCACGTCTCCCGCGGCCACCGTCACGCCGGCAGCGTGCCCTGGCCCGTGGCGAGGGTGTTCGCGAAGCTCTTCACCTTCTGCACGTAGGTGGCGTCACCGGTGCCGGCGGGAATCGCATCCGGGTTGCCGCGGTCCACGCCGTTGGGGCCGGAGTTGTAGGCGCGCAGGGCGAGGTCCCAACTGCCGAACTGCTCCTTCATGTCCTTCATGTAGCAGGCGCCCGCGAGGATGTTGGTCGCCGGGTCGGAGAGGTCCTTGCCCTGCAGCTCGGGGTGCTTCGCCTGGAGCTCCTTGAAGGTGTTGGGGTTGACCTGCATCAGGCCGGTGTCCGTCAGGCCGTTGCCGCCGTTGGTGGTGGCGGCGCTCAGGTCGCCTCGGGACTCCTGCCAGATCTGCGCGGCGATCATCGACGCGGGCACGCCGGCCTTCGCGGCGGCGGACTCGATGGCGCCGCGGTACTTCTCCAGGCCGGGGGGCAGGTTGCCGCCGAGCTTCGCGTCACCCGTGATGGACGGGCTCGACGTGGAGGTCACGCCGGGGCTCGACACCGGAGCGGCGACAGCGCTCGACACGGGGGCCGCGCTCGGGCCCGCCACCGGGGCCGCGGCGGAAGCGCCCGGGTTCAGCTCCACGGGTGGCTTGCTCCCGGACGCGCAGGGCGAGAAGCCGCTGGAGCCGAACGACGACGGGGAGGCCGCGGAGCCCAGCGGCGCGCCGCTGGCGCCCTGTGCGCCGCCATTCGCGGCGAGCTGGGACATCATCTGCACCAGCGTGTTCATCACCGACAGCGTGCCCTCCAGCAGCTTGCCCAGGTTCGCGGCGCGGCTGCCGCCCGCGTCGAAGCCGTCCTGCTGGAGCGCGGAGGGACGCCGTCCGGCCGACGCCTGGGTCGGCGACTGGAGGGCCGTCTTCTGCTGCGTGGCCTGGAGCGACGGCGACGACGTGGCGGGACGAGCGGCGGACCGGGTGGCGCTGGAGAGAGGGGAGAGGCTCATGGCGGCGGCTCCTGGGGGAGGCGGAGGAAGTGATGCGACACGACCCCCTAGAGCATCCGCTGTGCCACCTCGGGCGCTGGCCCTCCGCGCCGCCAAACCCTGGATATTCCACGTGGGCGCTCGGGCAGTGAGGCGTGCGGGAACCTCCGTCCCTGGTGTCTGCCGTCATCAGTCGATGTTCTTCGTCATCAGGGACGGCGACCGTGGGCCGGGGGGCGCTCGCGTCTAGGGCGTGCCCGACTCCGCGTGGAGCGGGAGGTCCTCGGGTTGGTGGCCGCGCTCCGCCATGAGGCCGAAGGTGCGCTGCCGGGCGCGGTGGAGCGTGCTCTTCACGGTGCCCTCGGGAATCTGGAGGAGGCGGGCGATCTCCGGGTAGCTCAGGCCGCGCATCTCGCGCAGGTAGAGCACCTGGCGCTGCTGGTCGTTGATCTCCGCCATGGCGGAGGTGAAGTGGCGCTTCATCTCCGCGCCCACGGCCTGGGCCTCGGGCGTGAGGGGCTCGGAGGATTCGTGGCTGAGTCGCTCGCGACGCTTGCGCGCGCGCAGCCAGTTGATGCTGCTGTTGACCATGACGCGATGGAGCCACGTCGTCCATGCGGCGCGTCCGCCATAGCCGGGGGACTTCCACGCCAGCCGCGTGAAGACGTCCTGCACGACGTCCTCCGCGTCGTCGGAGTCACCCACGATGCGCCGGGCGATGGCCAGCGCGCGGGCCCGGTGCTCGTTGTAGAGCTGGGTGAGGGGAGGCAGATCGACGACGGCGGCGTGAATCACGGGTGGGCTCCTGGACACCCCGGTGTCGGGGACCCCCGTTGGAACGGATGACGCCCGAAATGGGTCTATCGCCCCGCGAGGCGGGCGCACATTTCACGGTTCGTCGTCTCCGACCCAGTGAGGGTGGAAACGGGCCGTGGATTTGCGGGTCCGACCTGGGAGGGGCCCTCCAGGGTCGAGCCATTTCGCAGAATCCGAGAGCGCGGCCTCAGAGAAAGGTGCTTCCTCCGCGACCAGGATGTGCGGCTCGTTCCGTAGCTCGGATGGAAGTGAACATCCATCCGCGCGCGACAGGGGCAGGCCGGGGTCCGGCGTGTCTCCTCGTGCCTGCTCAGAGTCGACCTCATGTCGCTGCCGCATCCCCTGAATCGATGTCTGGTTCTCGCCCTGTCATGTGTCGCGCTGCTGCTGTCGAACGAGGCTCGCGCGGCATGCGAGGACGGCCAGGTGGAGGCCTGTCAGTTGAACGGCTGCCTCGGGTCCCGGTCCTGTGAGGGGACGAAGTTCGGGCCCTGTCAGTTCGACGGCAGCTCCAGCACCTCCTGCTCCGTCTGCGGACGGGCGGGGACCCAGACCTGTACGGTGGGGCCCGCGGACGAAGGGGGCGGCGTCCGCATCGCCGGCTCCTGTTCGGCGTATCGCTCCGAGCTGTGCAACGGCTGCGACGACGATGGTGACGGGCAGGTGGATGAGAACCCCACCAACAACGGCCCACTGACCAATGGCTCCTGCCAGAGCGGCGTGGGGTGTCCTGGCACGAGCGTGTGCACCAGCGGTGCGTTCCAGTGTTCGTACCAGGTGGGCGCGCGTGTCGTCTGTTCCGACCGCTATGAGGACCGCTGCAACGGAGCCACGGCCGCATGCCGCGCCGATGGCTCCCGTGGGGCCTGTCAGCCTCCGACGCCGGGCCCGGAGGACTGTAACGGTTGTGACGACGACTACGATGGCATCGAGGACAACCTGCCCGGGCAGCCGACCGGGAGCCTGACGCGCGAGTGTCAGAGCGGCGCGGGCGTGTGTCTGGGCTCGTCGCAGACGTGCATGCTGAACGTCACGAACGGTGTCCGCTATTGGGGGGCGTGTACGGCACCGGCGGAGACCTGCAACGGCGCGGATGACGACTGCGACGGCGCCATCGACGAGAACGACGTGTGCCGGACGGACTCGGCCGTCTGTCAGTGCACCCCCAGGTCGTGCGCCCAGCAGGGCAAGAACTGCGGCGTCATCGACGATGGATGTGGCTGGCCCTTGGATTGTGGCGCGTGCTCGGGGAGCAGCACCTGCGGCGGGGACGGGGTTCCCAATGTCTGCAGCGGCGCGTGCACGCCGATGACGCAGACCCAGGCCTGTCAGGGCAAGTGCGGCATCGTCTCGGATGGGTGCACGGCGTCCTTCAACTGTGGTGGGTGCGTGAGTCCCCAGACGTGTGGCGGTGGCGGCGTGGAGAACGTCTGTGGTTGCACGCCGTCCTCTCGCGACCTCGCCTGCGCCGGAAAGAACTGCGGCACGGTGCCCAACGGTTGCGGTGGCTTCCACACCTGTGGCCCCACGGGCACCTGCACGAGCCCGCAGACGTGTGGCGGTAGCGGGACGCCGAACGTGTGTGGCTGCACGTCCATCCCCCAGGCGACGGCCTGCGCCGGGAAGAACTGTGGCACGGTGTCCAACGGCTGTGGTGGCACCTACACCTGTGGCTCCACCGGCACTTGCACGAGCCCCCAGTCTTGCGGTGGCGGCGGGACGCCGAACGTGTGTGGCTGCACGCCGTATCCGGCCTACGAGGTCTGCGGTGAGCGGGAGTGCGGCAACGCCCCCAATGGCTGTGGCGGACTCGTGGCCTGCGGGACCTGCCCCACGGGCATGACGTGCAAGGGCAACGGCATCTGCCAGGGAACGCCCGGCGGCTTCTGACCTCGTGTCCACGTTCCTCGCGGCACAACCCGCCGCGAGGAACGCGGGACTCCTGACCATTTCCACTTCGAGCAGGGAGCGCGCGGAGTCCTGGCGCGGCCTTCCTGCGAGGTGTCTCGATGAAACGCGTTCTCTCGTTGCTGACGCTGTGGATGTACTTCACCCAGTTGGTCGTGTCCTGCGGTCCCACGGTGGAGTCCGTGTGGGACTCCTCGTCGGATCCGTTGCCCACCCATTCAGCGCTCTCGGGAGATCAGGAGCTGCCACCCCTGGCTGGCGCCATCGTCCCGAGTGAGCGCGACAGCACGGGGCTCGTGCCGGGGACGACTCCCGGGAGCTTCGAGGTCACCGCAGACGGGGCCGCCACCTACCACGTCCCCTTGTGGGTGCCACCGGGGCGTGCCGGCATCCAGCCGTCGTTGTCGCTGAACTACCACAGCCGCTCGGGTAACGGATTGCTGGGCGTGGGGTGGGGCCTGGGCGGTCTGTCGCAGATCTCCCGCTGCAACAAGACGTCCGTGCAGGACGGGGCACCGGCGCCGGTGATGTTCGATGCCTCGGATGCCTTCTGCCTGGATGGCAAGCGGCTGGTTCAGGTGGGGAGCACCAGCTCGGGCGAGCGGACGTTCACCACGGAGGTGGAGGAGTTCTCCCACGTCGTGGCCCGCCAGGAGGATTCGAAGGGGCCTTCGTGGTTCGAGGTGCAGCTCAAGAACGGACTCGTCCTCGAGTTCGGTCGGGACGGCGCCTCGCGGGTGGAGGGCTACCGGATGCACTTCGTGCCCGGCTCCAGCAACCTGGCGGACGCCACGGTGGTGGCGGACCACACCTCCCAGACCGTGCGCCTGGGTTGGTCGCTGTCGCGTCTCCGAGACCGGCAAGGCAACTACCTGTCCGTCGAGTACGAGCTGCGTGTCCACGGCGGTGGCGGCGTCCAGGAGGGATACGGCTACGAGCAACTGCCGAGGGCGCTCCGCTACACGGGCTCCACGACGGATGCCTCCGTGGGGACGCCGCAGCGCGTGGTGTGGTTCGACTACGACGAGGTCTCCGAGCGTCCGGACCGCACGGAGCGTTTCGTGTCGGGGTTCAAGCTGGTCAGCGCCCGGCGCATGAAGACCATCCGGATGCTCGGACCGGGCAGCACGCAGCCGCTGCGCAGCTACAGCTTCACCTACCGCAACGACAGCGTCTCCGGACGCAGCCTCCTGTCGACCCTCCAGGAGTGCGACGCGCAGGGGGCTTGCAAGCGTCCCACGACGTTCACCTGGGAGCTGAGTGGACCGCGTGTCGGCCGCGAGTTGCTGCCCGCGGGCGGGGATGACTTCTTCCTGCGCGTCCCGGTGTCCGCGGCCACGCCGTCGCCGGCGGAGAACGGTGGCATCCCCGACAGCGAGGGGTTCGCCTCCGCGCCGGACTTCTGGACGCTCCAGACCCTGGACATCAACGGCGATGGCCGCGACGACATCATGTATCGCTTCAGTCGCTCCGTGGGGCTCCGGTTGCAGCCGCCGCGCTGGTATGTCCGCCTCAACACCAACGGGCGTGATTTCGGCCCGCCCGTGGAACTGCCCAACCTCCCCGAGGCGCGCAGCGGCGACACGGCGGATGACCTGCGCACCGTCGACCTGAACAACGACGGCAAGGTCGACGTCGTCGGCCTGTACCTGCCGGATGTGACGACGGGCACCAACGGGCGTTACCAGTTCCACTTCTCGAACGGGACGGGCTTCGCCGCCGGGCAGAACGACATCTTCGACTTCTGGTTCGACCAGACGCAGCCCGCGCGGGTGCCCAGCCTCCACCTCGCGGACCTCGACGGCAATGGCTACCCCGACGCGGTACGGAGCCTGACGCGGACGACGGGCAGCTCGCTCCCCTACGAGTGGGGCGCCCGACTGACCGATGTGGACACCTCCGGTGGCCCCGTGTTCCCCGCGGCCAACCAGCGCACCGCCGTGGGCGCGGGCCTGGACCACGCCGGCTACGCGGTGGACGTCGACGGAGACGGCGCCACGGAGTTGCTGGTTCGCGAGCCCCAGTCGGGCCCCGCGGATGGCTACTCCCGGTTCCTCGTGGCGCTGGGGCGCACCGGCCCGGGCGTCGTCGGCAAGAAGCTCACCACGACGCTCTCCACCCTGCCGGTGCCCAACAGCTACAACCCGTACATCTACCGGCAGCACTGGTTCATCGACATCAACGGCGACGGGTTGCCGGACTCGGTGAGCGCCAAGCGGGAGCGACAGGGCCTGCAGGGGGCGGGCAACCTGGAGATCTCCATCAACACCGGCAATGGCTTCGCTCCGCCGGTGACGCAGGTGATGCCCGAGGGCGCGGAGGTGAGCTTCGGCAGGCTGCATCCCTCGCACCGCCTCGCCGACGTGGGCGTGCGCGTGCTGGACTTCAACCAGGATGGCCGCCAGGACCTCCTGCTGACGGACTACGGCTACGGCGTGAGCACGCGCACCACCCATGTGGTGCTCGAGTCGAACGGCACCGGCTTCAACGTGCGGACGCTGGCGATCCCCGTGGGCCAGCTCCCGGGACGGGGCAACGTCCAAAGTGTCAGTTCGGATGACCCCTCGAAGTATTCGATGAAGGGCTCCGGCTGGGGGATGAAGCTGACGCAGTTGCTGGACGCCAACGGTGATGGCCTGACGGACATCATCCAGATGGAGGGCGGTCAGCTCGTGCTGTACCTGCGCAACGGGTACAAGACCGACGTCTTGAAGGCCGTGGTGGACGGGCTCAGCAACCGGGTGGACGTCTCCTACGAGGCCACGACCTTCACCTCGCCCTCCAAGACCGCGAACCACCACGCGTCCGCTGTCTGTACCTATCCGCAGTCGTGCAACCTGCGCGCGCAGTGGCTGGTGACCCTCCACTCGGAGCAGAGTTGGGATTCACCCGTTCGGAACTTCACGTACTCCTACGCCGGAGGCAGGACGGACCTGTTGGGCCGCGGCTGGCTGGGCTTCTCCGAGCGGACCCAGGTCGATGAAAAGGCCTTCAAGCGCACCACCACGCGCTACCACAACGACCGGCGCACGCTGGGCTTCTACCTGGAGGCACACCGCCCCTACGAGGAGAAGACCTCGGTCACCATGGCCTCGGGGCTGGAGGACTCGTTCCAGCGCAACCTCACGTACCAGTACCAGGCGAAGGCCGGGAACAAGGTCGTCTTCCCGTTCACGTACACGGTGACGGAGACCGAGACGGCGGGTGACGTGGGCGTCATCCGCCAGCACTCGGCGACCAACACCTACGACAGCTACGGGAACATCACGCGTCACGAGGAGACCGCGCAGGACGGGTCGACAACGGTCACGGTCGATGCATACGACAACTACCCGACGCAGGGGGCCCACCTGCTGGGCCTGCTCCGCAACCGGAGCGTGACGAGCACCGTTCCGGGCCTGCCCTCCGTCACCCGGACCACGGGGTACGAGTACTGCGACGGCGTGGGCTGCCTGCCGACGACGAACCTGCCCAGGCGCGTCACCGTGGAGCCGGGCGCGACCTCACCCGAGCGCGACGACGTGTGGCTGCAGACGGAGTTCACCTACAACGCGCTGGGGTTGGTGACGCGCGTGGAGAGCACGGACACCGCGGCGCGCAAGCGACGGACGCAGGTGCAATACGACGCGGCGGAGCGGCTCTTCGTCTCCGCGCAGCTCGAGTACCCGTCGCCGGATGACCCGAACGCCCCCGTCCTCCGGACGGACCTGGCCCATGACCGGGGCCTGGGCGTGCCCACGGTGCAGCAGAGCCCCGTCGGTACCCAGACCCGCTGGTACTACGACGCCTTCGGCCGCCAGCGCGCCGAGGATGGCCCGGACTCTGCTGACGTGGTGGTGAGCTATGGGGTCGACGCGGAGCGCCCGCTCGTCGACCTCCGCGAGGTGGACTTCGCGTCGTGCGGCCCGGCCACGGTGGGACCGAACCTGTCGAGCTGTGCGCGCAACGGGACGGAATCCCAGGTCGCCTTCGACATGATGGGGCGGGAGGTGCGCCGCAAGACGCGTGGGTTCGACGGCGGCTGGTCCGTGGTCGAGACGACGTACGACGCCTTGGGCCGCGTGGAGACCCGGTCCATGCCCCGCACGGAGCTGGGCCCCATCCTCAACGAGCGCTTCACCTATGACCGGCGCGGGCGCCTGCTCACCCTGATCCACCCGGACGGCACCTTCCAGGAGCGCAAGTACGAGGGCCTGAAGACGCTCACCTGGGACGAGAAGCGCAACGCCGGCTACCTCCTCCAGGACTCTCTGGGGCGGAACATCCGGAGCGGCAACGTCACTGCGACCGGGACCGTCATCGCGCGGTACGAGTACGGACCGTTCTCGCTGCCCCGCCGCATCATCGACGACCAGGGGAACGACACGCTGGTGGAGTACGACCGGCTGGGCCGTCGCACGCTGCTGGACGACCCGGACGCCGGGCAGCGCCGGGCCTGGTACTCGGCCTTCGGACAGGTGCGGACGCAGACGGATGGCAACGGCAACACCGTCACGCGCACCTATGACGGGTTGGGACGCGCCACCTCCATCTCGAATCAGCCCGCCGCCTCCGGGAGCCCCGCCCAGGTGACGTCGCTGAGCTGGGATACGGCCCTCAATGGCCTGGGGGCGTTGCACCAGGCCACGTCTCCGGACGGCGTGGTCCAGACCTACGAGTACGACGCCCTGGGCCGCCCCGCGCATGAGCGGTGGAACGTCCAGGGGCAGGAGTACCGGCTGAGCATGACGTACGACGCCCTGGGCCGGCTCCAGACGCTGGGCTACCCGGAGGTCGCGGGACGCGCCCGCATGGGCGTCTTCTACGATTACACCGCCTTCGGGCATCTGGCCGCCGTGCGCAACGTCAACACGGGCCATGCCTATTGGACGGCGACGGCGCGCAACGCGGCGGGGTTGCTCACGGGGGAGACGTTCGGCAATGGCGTCACGTCGACCCGGCGCTACGACGCCCTCAACCAGTTGCGCTTCATCGACACCACGGGCGCGGCGGGGAGCGTCCAGCAGCTCGCATACGTGTACGAGGACAACGGGAACCTGAAGAGCCGCGTGGACCGGCTCGCGCAGGTGACGGAGGACTTCCAGTACGACGCCTTGAACCGGCTGACGCAGTGGAAGGTGAACAAGGGCTGCAACAACGCCCTGTTCCAGTACGGCTACGACGTCCTCGGAAACCTCACGTATCGCTCCTCCAAGCTGGGGACCACCAGCCAGGCGCCCTTCGAGGAGCGGACGTATGTCTATGGCGCGGGCTCCGCGGGGCCTCACGCGGTCACGAGCGTCGGCGCGGATGCCTACGCCTATGACGGCAACGGCAACCTCCGCCAACGCCAATTGGCGGGTGGGGCGCTGCGACAGCTCGCGTACACGTACTTCAACCTGCCCAGCCAGGTGACCGAGGGCACGCGTCAGTGGACGTTCGGCTACGACGCCCACCAGCGGCGCACCTTCAAGCAGGACAACCAGGGCGCGAGCACGGTGTACATCGGCGGCCTGTACGAGCGGCGGACGAGGCCGGACACCACGATTTCCCACGTCTTCTACGTGCCCGGCGGGGATGGTGTCGCCGCGCAGGTGGAGTGGTCGGACGTGCCGGCGCCCGGCGCGGAGTCGGTGGCGTATCTGCACACGGACCACCTGGGGTCGGTGGAGTCCGTCACGGGCAGCGGCGGCGCGATTGTAGGCCGCTACAAGTACGACCCGTTCGGCCTGCGCAAGAACGCGTCGAACCCGGCCCTGCCCCATGCGGGAGGCGCGCTCGCGTCCCAGCTAGGCTTCACGGGCCACGAAGAGGACGACGACCTGGGGCTCGTCAACATGAAGGGCCGCATGTACGACCCGAGGCTCGGGCGCTTCCTGAGCCCGGATCCGATCGTCCAGGCGCCGCTCTTCAGCCAGTCCCTGAACCGGTACAGCTACGTCCTCAACAATCCGCTCACCTTGACGGACCCCACGGGATTGAGCGCGGAGGGACCGCCGTCCACGGAGTTCTTCGAGGAGGACTTCACGCCGGACGTCATCGTGGCGGGGCGCCCGGAGCCAGAGCTCGTGAAGGCGACCGGCGGGCAGACGCTCACCACGACGTCATCGGTCTTTGCACCGGGGGAGTACGACTTCTGGGTGCCCGCAGCGGCGGCGGCCAGCAAGACGGATGCGGGCGCGGCGGACCCGAACGGCAGCCGGGTATCGGGTGTCGAAGCCGGCGCCTACGCGCTGGCGGGTGTGCTGTCGGGGTTGGGCATGGGGGTGGGGACGGCCTATGGCCTCGGCGTCGTGGCGGCGTTCTCTCCTCCTGGCGCGCTCGCACTGGGCCTGGGCATGACGGCCTACGGCATCTACCACCTCGTCAACGGTGGGGGGCAGGCGCTCTGGGAGAGCGGGGCGCGCATCCTGGATGGGAGAGGGACGGCGGCTGACTTCTATGGAGTCGGAGCGGTGGTCGGAGGACTGGCGAGCGGGAGGTTCGCCAAGGCGGCTCGGCTGACGGGCAAGGCACATGGCCAGCAGGCCATCTCGAAGGTTCAGTCGACGTTCCGCTCAAGTCCCGCCGTGAGTGTTCACGGACGCTCGAATGGCCAGGACTACCGGCCGCCGACGTACATCCGACAGGTCGAGCATGGCGAGTCTCTCATCGGGCTTGCCGAAGAACTCGATGGGTTGACTCGGGCGTTGAATGAGGAGCATGCCGTCATCTCGTTGGGCGGCAGGCAACGGTGGATTGTCTCCGGCGGTCGAGATGGGATCGATTTCGCCCCAGGGTCGTTCCGGAGGCTGATAATGCACACCCATACGAGAGGCTCCGAGCCTGGTCCCTCGCCAGCAGACTTCGCGGCGCTGAGTAGCCTGCGTCAGCGGTTCTCATACCTGATCGAGGTGGACCATCCGTTCCCTGAGAACTTCTCGATATTCTCTCAGTAGGGGCCGAGGTAGCCGGAGGAGTGCGCATGGTGTTCGTCGGAGGCATGCCGTGTGGAATCTGCGGAAAACCGATTGAGGGCAGACCTGGGGCGCGTCTTCCGCACTTCGTGCGGAATCGACTGGACCCTCTCTTCCCGCTCTCCGGACTGGCGTTCCATGAGGCGTGCTTCGAGAACCATCCCTTGCGTGAGCTGGCGGAGCGGCGAAGCGAGGAGTACCTCGAGAAGGTGAAGGAGCCTCACCGCAGATGTGTGGTCTGCGGTGAGGAGATCGACACGGACTGGTACAACACGTGGTACCTGTCCGGGGATCCCTCGTCGCCCTTGTATGAGTTCAACTACCTGCACTTCCACCGGCAGCATTTGCACGCATGGGCTCGATACGAAGAGTTCCGGCGCCTGGTGGAAGTGCTGGAAGCATCGGGCTCCTACGTCGGGCCGCCGATTCTGCCGGATTGAACGAGGGTGGCTCCAGCGGGCGCGACGGCGAGGTGGTAGGCGGCAACGTCGATAAGGTAGCGAGCGTCATCGAATTGGCGGCGGGGAGCGTTTCGTCTCCTCGAGAGGGTGCTCCTCGATTTCGAGATCTCCGCCTCGTTTGCGGACATCGTCGTCGTGCAGGAGGCCGGGATGGACTCTCTCGGCAGGCGACGCCTGGAGGCGCACATCCTGGCCTCGGCCCACGCAGGCAACTTCGCGCTCCTGGTGCTCATCTACCCGCGAGCCCTTCCTCCGAAAGGGGGTGCTCCGTATTTCCCGAAGCCGTGGACCGATGGAGTCTTCTACGGGACCCACGTGCGAATGCCCGACGTGACCTGACTCCTCATGGGAGGGGGCGCATCATGGGATGCGTGCCCCCTTCCCGGGAGGTCGGCTGCGGCGAGTTCCGGGCGCTACTCCTGCTCGTCCTGCTTCGTCAGGCCCCAGTCCTTCAGGCGCTTGAAGAGGGTGGAGCGGGCCACGCCCAGTTCGCGGGCCACGCGCTCGCGGTTGTTGTTGTACCGGCGCAGCGCGGCCTCGACGATCTGCCGCTCGAGCTTCTCCAGCATCTGCTCCAGCGTCATCCCGGGCGGCAGCTCCGGCACCGCGATGCCGGTCTCCTTGTTGATCTCCTGGTCGAACGACAGGTCGCCCGCGTCGATGACCGGCCCCTTGCGGAAGAGCAGGGCGCGGTGCACCACGTTGCGCAGCTCGCGGATGTTGCCCGGCCACGCGTGGCCCTGCAGGCGCTCCACCGCCGCCGGGGAGAAGCGCACCGTCTGGCCCCGAGGGGCATAGAGCTTCAGGAAGTGCTCGGCCAACGCGGGCACGTCTCCCTTGCGGCTGCGCAGGGGCGGCAGGTGCAGCGGAATCACGCAGAGCCGGTAGTACAGGTCCTCGCGGAAGGTGCCCTCTCGCGCCGCGGCGAGCAGGTCCACGTTCGTCGCCGCCACCACCCGCACGTCCACGTTGATGGGCCGGCTGGCTCCCACGCGCTTGATTTCACCGCTCTCCAGCGCCCGCAGCAGCTTCGCCTGCAAATCCAACGGCAGCTCGCCAATCTCGTCCAGGAAGAGGGTGCCGCCGTCGGCCTCCTCGAAGGCGCCCTTGCGCGCGTTCGCCGCGCCCGTGAACGAGCCCTTCTCGTGGCCGAACAGCTCGCTCTCGATGAGCTCCTTGGAGATGGCCGCGCAGTTGACCGGGATGAGCGACTTGTTCACCCGCGGCGAGCACGTATGGAGCGCCCGCGCCACCAGCTCCTTGCCCGTGCCGGACTCACCCAGGATGGTCACCGCCGCCGTGGAGGGCGCCACCCGCTCGATGAGGTCCGCCAGCCCCTTCACCGCGGCGTCGTTCCCGATGATGCCGTGGAACGACGCGACCTCCTTGCGAGGCCCGGTCGGCGCCGCCTCCAGCACCAGCTCCGTCTCGCCCACGCGCAGCGTCGTGGGCAGCGGCACCTCCGCCTCGAAGATCCGCACGGGGCCGATCCACGTGCCGTTCGTCGAGCGCAGGTCCACCACCTGGAACAGCCCGTCCCGCCGCGTCACCTTCAGGTGCTTGCTGGAGGCGAACCGGTCCTGGAGCACCAGCTCGCAGGAGGGGTCCTTGCCCGCCGTGAAGCCCTCGCCCGTGAGCCGGTGCACCGACTCGTTCAGGCCCTGCTTCACCCGCACCTGCGCCGGGACCCAACGCACCGTCTGGGGGTCTCTCGGCTGGATGGAGGTGGTGTGGCCCACCTCCGTGGTGACGTCGGAGCCCTCGCTCCCGCCACGCACCCGGAACACCGCGCGCCACTGGCCCAGCGCCAGGTCCGCGCCGTCCGCCAGCTCACCGCGCGCCACGCTCTCCCCGGCCACCACCGTGCCCTTGCCGGACAGGTCCTCGAGCAGGCAGCGCTCGCCGTCCCAGTGCAGGGCGACCTGCTGCCGGCTCACCTCGGGGTCGGGAATCGCGACGTCGCTGTGCTCGCCGCGCCCGAGCACCAACCGTGCCCGGTCCACTCCCACCCTCAACACCTCCTCGCCACGACGGAAAAACACCAGCTCCGGCATCCCCAGCCCTCCAGCGCGGAAAAACGTTGCGCCCGCGCTTTACACGCCCGGGCGCGGCGCTTTCAACCCCAGGCCCCGGAGCGGGGTGCTACCGGCGGGGGAGGAAGGTGGGGCGGTTCAGGAAGCCGCCCAGCTTCGCCGCCCGGAACGACGGGTCCTTCTTGTCCGGAGGGAGGATGGTGAGGCCCGCCGCCAGGAGCCCCAGGCGCTTCTGCGCCTCCGGGTCCAGCCGCACGTTCACCTCCATGGCCGGCTCGCTGTACTCCAGCCGCTTGCCCAGCTTCAGCGTGCCCGTGGCCAGCAGCTCCACGTCGTCACCCTTGAGCTTCAGCTCCTTCACCGTCCCCATGCCCTTCTCGAACAGGATGTGGCCCACCAGCCCGCCCAGCGCCACCTGCGGCAGGTCCATGGCCATGGACTGCCCGGCGCCCATGGGGAGCGACGCCTTGCCGCCCTTGATGATGAGGTTCTGCGTGTCGAGCGACAGCTCGCCGTTGGCCTGCGACAGGTCCGGCTCCGGGCTCTTGCCCTTGGGCACGGACAGCGACAGCACGCCGCTGAGCTCGCCGTCCATGTCCACGCCGGTGAACTTCGGCAGGTTGCCGCCGCTCGCCTTGAGCTTGTTCAGCTCCGCGCGCACCGTCATGTCGCCCAGCCACCCCACGGAGGCCGTCGCAGTGCCGCCCATGATGGACGCGCGCACCGCCACGCCCGGAGGGAAGAGGGTGGGGCGCAGCGCCACGCTGTCGAGCACCACCGCCTCGCCCAGCTCCGCCGCCCCGAGCATCCCGCCCTCGCCCCGCGCCAGCGCCGCCACCGTCTCCGCGCTCAGCGGCTGCGGAGGCTTGCTCACCCGCACGTCCGTCGCCGTGACGCCGGCCAGGCCCGGCCGCAGCGCCCCGATGCGCACCGCGAACCCCGCCTGCGCCGCCTCCGTGACCAGGCGCGTGCGCACCATGTCGTACGGGAACGTGAACATCAGACAGAGGATGAAGGCCACGACCGCGAACGCGCCGTAACCCACGATGACCTTCCAACGCGCCGCCTTGCTGTCCGTCGCCATGGCTTATTGCTTCATCCGGTAGGTGGCGACCGTGGTCCACGCCGCCAGCGTGTCCGACGGACGCGGTTCGATGCGCAGGTACTTCACCTTCACCACGCCCGGCCCGCTCTCCACCGTGCGCAGGAAGTCCGTCAGCTTGCGGAGGTCCACGTCGGTGAACGTCAGCTCCACCGAACTCTCCTGGATCTTCCCGTCGCCGATGGGGATGTCGCCCTTGGGCGTCATGTTCGGCACCTGCAGCCCGGCCGCCGTGGCCTTGTCCTCGATGTACGAGATGAGCTGCACGTTGCTGGACGTCAGCTGGTTCTCCACGGACTGGCGCGCCGTCTGCGCCTCGCGGTAGCTGGCCGCCAACGCCTGCACCTCCTGCAGCTTCGCCAGCTTGTCCTGCGTCCGCTTGCGGTAGCCGGAGGCGCTGTTGGCGAACGACATGAGGATGGCGAACACGACGAACACCGCCACCGCCGCACCGGCGATGGACACCATGCGACGCTCGCGGTCGCTCAGCCGCTCGAACCACTGCTGCGCCGGCGCGAAGGCTTCCTGAAGCTTGGCCATGACTAGCTCTCCCCTCCCTCGGTGCCGGGGCACTGCACCTGCACGTCCAACCGGAAGGTCACCTTCTGCCCGTCCCGGCTGCGCTCCACCTTGCCCTGCTTCACGTCCTTGAAGCAGGCGTGGTTGCGCAGGGCGTTGGACAGCGTGTCCACCTGCTTGGAGGAATCCGTCTCACCCTGGAGGATGACGCGCTCCGTGTCGATCTGGATGCGGTCGAACTTCACCGGCAGGTCCTGCGGCACCCGCTGCGTCACCTCCGCCAGCAGGTTCACCGCGGACAGCCGGGGCAGCGCCGCCGCCGGGCTCTCCACGCCCTTGAGCAGGTTGAGCGCGCGGTTGTAGTCCTTCTCGCAGCGGCCGAGGATGCGCTGCGTGGTCTCGCACAGCGCCGCGTCCACCTGCGCCTCGCGCCGTGACAGCACCGAGTTGCGCACCACGCCGAACGCGACGAGCAGCAGCACCAGCGTCGCGGCGAACGCCGCCATCAGGCCCAGCTTGTCCTTCACGTAGTCGAAGTCGCCCTTGAAGGCGAAGTCACCGCGCCGGTAGTTGAAGCGCGGCGCCTTCGCGCCCGTGGCGTTGCCCCGCAGCGCCAGCGCGTACGCCTGCGCGGCGGACGGCTGCGCGGCGGGTTCGATGGCCTCCGCCGTGTCCGCGGGCAGCGCGAGCACGCGCACCGGCAGGTTCAGGTCCTTCGACAACTGCTCGGCCAGGCCCGGCATGCGCGCGCTGCCGCCGCACAGCACCAGCGCGCCCACCTGCTGGCGGCTGCGCGCGGTGAAGGCCTTCAGCGTGGGGCGCAGCTCGCGCAGCATGGGCTGCAGGCCGCGCACGAACGCCGCCGCCGCGCGCTCCGCGTCCGGCCCCTGCGCCGCGCTGGCCATGGCCCCGTGCTGCTCCTTCCAGTGGTGGGCCTCCGCCAGCGACGTCTGGAACTCCGTGGCCAGCGCCTTGCTCAGGTCGCGTCCGCCGCCGGCGAAGGTGCGCGCGAACTGCACGCCCGCGCCCGGCCGGCCGATGGCCACCGACGTGCGCTCGTGCCCCATGTCCACCACCGCCACCACGCCGCCCTCGCCGGTGCCCTCGAAGAGGCCCGCGGCCTGCTGGAGCAGGTTCTGGTAGGCGAGCGCCGGGTGCGTGACGATGCGCGGGTCCAGCTTCAGCTCGCCCAGCAGCGCGAGCAGCGACCGCAGCTCCTCCTTGCGCACCACGCCCACGAGGAGCTCGCTGGCCTTCTCCTTGCCGTCGGTGTCCTTCAGGCCCACCACCTGGTAGTCGTAGACCACCTCGGAGATGTCGAACGGCAGCTGGCTGCCGATCTCGAAGGGCAGCGTCGCCTCGATGCGCCGCGCGTCGGAGAACGGCAGGCCCAGCGTGTGGGTGATGAGCGCCGGGCCGGGCAGGGCGATGACGACCTGGTCGGAGTGCCCCGGGGGCAGCTTGCCGACGAGCTCCTGCACCGCGGCGCGCAGCGTGTCGGCGCGCTCACCCTCCTGCGCGCGCCGGACCTCCACGTAGCTCCGGGTGGCGTGTCCTTTCGTCCTGGACTCCAGCACCACCCCCTTCACCGAGTGGCTGCCCAGGTCGAGGCCAAGAATGCGGGCCATGCTATTCCTCTCTCCAATACAGGAGGGTGCCCAGCGCGTTGTCGAGCTGGACGACGGCGGTCAGCGTCTTCTGCACGTTGCCCGCCTCTCCCACGGATTTGATGGTGAACGTCTGACTCTTGTCGCTGACGAGGCGGTTGCCCGCGACGTTGGACTTGACGGCGGGGTTGACGGCGACGCCGGCGCTCTCCACCACCGCGACGAAGTCCTGCACCGCCATGCCGAAGAAGCTGAACATGCGCGCCGAGCGGATGCGGGTGATGAGCTCGTTGAGGAACACCGGGTCCTTCAGCCGCGGGTCCGGCCGGGCCGGGTCCGCCACGGACATGATGGCCAGGCCCATCATCACCGGGTCGTCGGTGTTGATGTTGGGCTTCGAGTTGACGCTCGGGTACACCGTGAGCCGGTCGCGGAACGCCGCCATGAACTGGTCGTTCACCCCGTGCACCCGGTACAGCTCGTCCACGCTGTCGAAGCGAGCGTTCTTCGGCTCGTAGTTCGGTTCGTACCGGCTGTAGGGCGAGCCCTCGTCGGAGAAGCCGTTGGGCAGCGGGTTGACGGGGTCGGTGGGGTTGATGGTGGAGCCCGTCTTGTCCTCGTCCTCCCAGTCCTTGATGGCCAGCATCACGTCCTGGGGGTTGCTGCGCACGCGGTTGGCGTCGTCGCGCTCCCAGAGGAACTCGAAGCGCTTGTCACCGAAGAGGTCCATCATGCGCAGCGCGGTGGGCAGCGCGTCACCACCGCCGGACAGCAGGCGGGCGACGTTGAGCTTCTCCTCCTCGTCGGAGATGGTCGACAGGAAGCAGCCCTCGAAGCCGCCGAACGAGCGGCGCGTCATCTGCGCGGACATCGCGCGCGACGCCGGGTCCTCCTCGCCGTCCATCTTGAAGCCCGGATCCTGGGCCTCGTCCTCGAGGGGGGGCGGGCCGTCCCCGTCCGTCATGCCCTCGCTCTTCACCAGCCCCTTGAGCAGGTGGCAGTCCACCCGCGCCATCCGCCACAACTGGATGTTGAGCGAGCTGGGCTGGGGCGTGTTGCCCTGCTGACCGCTCTGGCCGCCCATGAACTGGCTCAGGAGCGACGCCGGGTTGGGGATGGGCGTCGCGTCCACCTGCTTCTGGAAGCGCAGCAACAGCCGGGACAGCGCCACGCCGGAGCGCGCCATGTAGTACGCGCGCACCTCGTCCCGCTGGTTGGCGGCGAGCTGCAGGTCCACGCGGGTGTTGTAGGCGAACTCGGTGGCGATGACGGTGAGCAGGGCGATGGAGACGATGGCGATGATGAGCGCCACGCCGCGCGAGCGCCGCGCGTGCTGGCCCTGGGGAGGGGCCTCGCCTCGCGGGCGGCGCCTCCGGGGCGCCTGCTGGAAGAAGGGCAGGGGCATGGCTCAGAACCTCGGCAGTTCGGTGTTCAGCATGATGCGCGCCTGGGTCGTGTAGCGCGCTTCCTTCCCGGTCTCGTCCACGAGGTAGACGGTCACCTTCACGCGCGTGGGCAGGATGGACTTCTGCTCCGTGCGCCGGGTGTCCCACTCGTCATCCCACTCCTTCTTCTCCGTGTTCCAGTACTCGAACTCCAGTTTCTTCACGCCCTCCAGCAGCACGTCCGTGGTGCCGCCGCGGTCCATCCGGTCACCCACGTTGGGGTTGCCCCGGCGCATCAGGTCCATGCGCCCCTTGGCCTGCTTGTCCGAGGACGGCTCCACGAAGTACTCCACCACCGCCTGGTCGGACTCCTTCACGTCCGTGTACAGGCGCTGATGGGCGAACGTGGTGAACAGGAGCCGGTCGCCCTCGCCGACGAAGTTGGTGGGCCGGTCCTGCTGGTCGCGGAAGCGGTTGGGGTCGTACCGGGCGCTGACGAACGCGGAGCCGATCTCCCGCGTCATGCGGTTCATCGCCACGCGCACCTGGCGGTAGCGGTCCGCCTCCGTCTCCACCGTGTCCTTCGCCGCCAGGCCCGTCTGGAAGGCCATGGCGACCACCGTGCCCATCAGGGCGGTGATGGCCACGGCCACCATGACCTCCATCAGCGTGAAGCCGCGCGAGCGCCGCATCATCGGTCCCTCCGCTGGAAGCCGGGCAGCCCCTGGAACGGGGGCCGCACGCCACCCTGGATGCCGCCCGGGATGAGCCCGCCCTGACCGCCGGAGCGCTGCTGGCCGCCGTTCATGCGGTTGAGCCACTCCTGGCGGTTCATCAGGGGCCGGCGCGTCTGCGGGTGCAGCATCTGGTTGTCGGGGCCGGGGATGGGGTTGGCGACGAGCGCGCCCGTGTCCGGGTCCACCCACTGGTTGTTGGCGCCCGCGGTGTTGCCGCCGGCTTGGTTGAGCGTGGAGCCCCCGTTGCGGTCCGAGCCCGGCCCGAGCGACACGACGTGCGTCACCAGGTCGATGCTCTCCACCGTGGAGCCCTCCTGCCAGTACACCGTGAGGTGCACCTCGCGCACCGTCTGGGTGAGCTGCTGCACCATCTGCGTGAACATGGGCTGCGCCATGCCCATGGCCGCGCCGCCGATGCCGCCGCCCGCCTGCGTGGGGCCGTTGGAGGACGCGCCGTCCTTGCCGCCACCGGCGCCACCGCTGAACAGGCTGGCGATGCCGCTCATGGGGTCGCTCGAGTCGCCGCCCATGGGCAGGTTGAAGATGGCGCCGATGAGCTGGTCCGGCGTCACGCCGTCCAGCTTGGGGGCGATGACGCGGGCCTTCCACTTGAAGTTGGGCCAGCCGTCGTCGGAGAAGTCGCCGGACTCCTCGTCGTCGTCCGCGTTGAAGCCGTCGTCGAAGAGCTTCTGCTCCACGTCCGTCATCTTCGAGCGCGCCAGCAGCGACGCCACGGTGAGCCGCTTGGTGTAGACGTGGTTGTTCACCGCGCCCGCGTTGAGGTCGAAGATGGCCATCAGCGCCAGCCCCAGGATGGCCAGGGCGACGACGACCTCCAGCAGCGTGAATCCCTGGTTGCGTCTCATCGCGGCACCTCCAGCGCCTCGCCCGCGATGTTCACCTTGCCGGTCAGGGGTGACACGTCGAGCGTCCACGTGTTGTCGCCCTGGGAGAGGTAGACGTAGGCCTTCTCCGTGTAGCCCTGCGGGAAGAAGTACAGGTACGCCACGCCGCTCTCCACCGGCTCCTTCTGCTGCCGCGTCCACACGGACACGCGCACGTCGGACGGCAGGTCGCGGGCGGCCAGCTCCTCCGACGTGAACGAGGAGAAGCGCGAGGCGCTCTCCACGCGCAGCTTCTCGCCCTCCATCAGCTCGTCCGTGGTGGGCGCGGTGCCGCCGGAGGCGAGGTAGCTGCGCTCCTCGCGGTCACCGGTGCGGCGCGAGCGGCGCGTCTGCTCGCGGTCGCGGTTCTCGTCGCGCAGGGCCGTGTCCCGGTCCCTGGACGTGGTGACCGCGCTCTCCGCGCACTCGGCATGATACCGCGTGGCCTTCTCTTCCTTGGCCTCCGGAATCTCGAACACCAGCCGGCACGTCTTGCCGCGCAGCGCCGCGGAGTCGTAGAGCGAGCGGATGGTGCCCGCCAGCTCCGCCGCCGCGCCCTTCGCCTTGGCGCCGGTGATGGTCCCGATGCCCATCACCGCCGCGGAGAACAGCAGCGCGACGATGATGAGCGCGATGGAGATCTCGATGAGCGTCAGGCCGCGCTGCGCCCGGCCGAGGCGACGGTGGCGCGGCGGGGTGGTCCTCGTCACGGCTGCCCCCAGTCTGCCAGGACGCCTCCACTGCTCATGTCCGCGTCCTCGCCCTTGCCGCCCTTGACCCCGTCCGCCCCGTACGACACGACCGCGCCGTTCTTCCCGTCCATCCAGTAGACGTACGGGTGACCCCACGGGTCCAGCGGCACCGCTTCGATGAGGTGCGCCTCGATGAGCGGCGTGAAAGCCTCTTCCTTGGACGGGAAGTGGCCCATGAGCCGGTGGTGCGCCTTGAACAGGCCCTCCAGCCGGCGGATCTCCGTGCGGGCCCGGCGCTGGTCCGTGGAGAGCGACCGGTCCTCCGTCGCGAACACCAGCCCGAAGGCCAGGCCCGTGGCGACCAGGAAGACGGTCGCCAGGATGAGCTTCCCCAGCGCGGCGGGCCGGGCCGGGGGGGCCCCCGTGGACGAGGGCATCTGGGATGGAGTGGAGGCGTGCTCGTTCATACCCGAAGCCCTGTCAACACGTGGGGAGGTCTACTTCTTCACTTGTGGGCGGAGCCCGTGTCCGCGGAGGAGATGTCCGCGTCGTTGCCCTCGCCACCCGCGGTGCCGTCCGCGCCGTAGGAGATGATGACCGGCTTGCCGCCCTCGTTGAGGTACACGTAGTCGTTGTTCCACGGGTCCTTGGGCAGCGCCTCCAGCGCCTGGACCTCCACCAGCCCGTTGAGGCCCGTGGCGGTGTCCGGGTACTTGCCCTTCTTCGTGTAGTAGAGCTTCAGCGCGCTCTGGATGTTCTTGATGTCCAGGGAGGCGCGATCCCTGCGGGCCGCCTCGAGCTGCGGAATCACCGCCACGCCCACGGCGGCGGCGATGAGGCCGAGGATGGTGATGACCACCATGATTTCGATGAGGGTCATGCCCCGGCGGCTGCGGCGGCGCTGCTGCTGCTTGTTCGTCGTCTGGCTCATGTCTCTTCTCACCTTGTTGGGGTGACTTTCTGGCAAGCCACCGCTGAGTCTTCGTGTCGTCTTGTCAGGGCGCCCGGGCCCCGCCCACCACGCCCGGGGGCGTCGGATTCGCCCGGGGCCCGTACAGCCGGGCTCCCACCGTCACCAGCGCCGCCGCCACGGCGAGCATCGCCACGAGCGTCACACGCTGTACCCAACGGTCGAGGGTGTCGTTCATCATTCCGTCGCCTCTAGCGGATGGCCGAATTCACCTGGAGGATCGGCATCAGGATGGAGAGCGCGACGAATGCAATCACCGCGCCCATGGCCACGATGAGCAACGGCTCCAGGAGGGACGTCAGCGCGCCGATGCGCACGTTCACCTGCGTCTCGTAGTTGTCCGCGACGTTGGTGAGCATGTCCTCCAACTGGCCGGAGCGCTCGCCGATGGCGACCATGTGGTACACCAGCGGCGGGAATTCCCCGGAGCGCTTGAGGGGCGCGGCGATGCTCTCGCCCTCGCGGATGGAGTCCCGGGCGTTCTCCACCACGGCCGCCAGGACGCTGTTGGTCATGATGGCCTTGACGATGTCCATGGCGGCCAGCAGCGGGACGCCGCTCTTGAGCAGCGTGGAGAGCGTGCGGGCGAAGCGGGAGATGGCCAAGAGGCGCACCAGGCTGCCGATGACGGGCGCCTTGAGGGTGAAGCGGTCCCACTTCGGCTTGCCCTTGGCGCTCTTGGTCCAGCGCACGAACAGCCACGCGCCCAGCGCCATCATCGGGACGACGATGAACCACCAGTTCTGGAAGAAGTTGCTGGAGGCGATGAGCAGCCGCGTGTTGAGCGGCAGGGTCTGCTTCATCGTCTCGAAGATCTTCGTCACCTTCGGCACCACGAAGACCATGAGGGCCACGAGGATGCCGCCGCCCACCACCATCATGATGGCGGGGTAGAGCATGGTGCTGAGGATCTTCTGCTGCAGCCGCGCCTGGTTCTCCGTGAAGTCCGCCAGGCGGGTGAGCACCGCGTCGAGCGCGCCGGAGGCCTCGCCCGCGCGCACCATGTTCACGTAGATGGCGGGGAAGATCTTCGGATGCTGGCCCATGGCGTCCGCGAGCGACGAGCCCTCGTTGACGCGCTGCTTGATGTCGGACAGGGCGCGCTTGAAGCGCTCCTTCTCCACCTGGTCGACCAGGGCGGAGAGCGACTCGACGAGCGTGACGCCCGCGCCCAGCAGGGTGGAGAGCTGCCGGGTGAAGATGGCGACGTCGTCGGTGTTGACGCGGCCGCGGCCCAGCTTGCGCAGGTCGATGTCGCGCGCCACCAGTGCCGCGTTGGCGCCCTTGGTGACCGCGCCCCGGCTGCCCTCGGCCTGCGCCAGCACGTCCGTGAGGAAGATGCCGTCGGCGCGCAGCTTGGAGCGCAGCGTCTTGGGCGAGTCCGCCTCGAGCAGGCCCTTGACCTGCTTCCCGGCGGCGTTGAGGCCTCTGTACTCGAAGACCGGCATGGCTCGATGACCCCGGCCCCTCCCAGGGAGGAGCGAACGGTTACATGTCCTCCTGGGTGATGCTCAGGACCTCGGCGATGGTCGTCTCGCCCAGGGAGATCTTGCGCGCGCCGTCCTCGAGCAAGATCGTCATCCCCTTGGCCATGGCGGACTTCTTGATGGTGGAGGCGTCCACGTTCTTGAGCACCAGCTGGCGGACGTCGTCGTCCACCGGCAGGAACTCGTAGATGCCCGTGCGGCCGCGGTAGCCGTTGCGGTTGCACGACGGGCAGCCCGTCGCCTTGTAGATGCGCAGGGTGCCGTAGCGCTGCTTGAACGACGCGCGCGTGTGGCTGAGCTCCTTGAGCTCCGCGTCCGTGGGCTCGTAGGCCAGCCGGCAGTCCGGGCACACCCGGCGCACCAGGCGCTGGGCGAGGATGCCGGTGAGCGACGAGGCCACGAGGAAGGGCTCCACGCCCATGTCCACCAGACGGGTCACGGCGCCCGCGGCGTCGTTGGTGTGCACCGTGGAGAGCACCAGGTGGCCCGTCAGCGACGCCTGGATGGCGATTTCCGCCGTCTCCTTGTCGCGGATCTCACCCACCATGATGACGTCCGGGTCCTGGCGGAGGAAGGCGCGCAGGCCCTGGGCGAAGGTGAGGTCGATCTTCGGGTTGATGGCCATCTGGCCAATGCCCTTGAGCTGGTACTCGACCGGGTCCTCGACGGTGAGGATGTTGAGGTCCGGGGTGTTGATCTTCGACAGCGCGCCGTAGAGCGTCGTCGTCTTGCCGGAGCCCGTGGGGCCGGTGACGAGGACGATGCCGTGCGAGCGCTTGATGACGCTCTCCATCGAGTTGAGCGTCTGCTGGCTCATGCCGATCTCCGCCAGGTCCAGCAGCGTGGCGGACTTGTCCAACAGACGCATGACGATGCGCTCCCCGTTGGTGACGGGGATGGTGGACAGACGGATGTCGATGTCGCGGCCCGCCAGCTTGATGCGGATGCGGCCGTCCTGCGGCAGGCGCTTCTCGGCGATGTTCAACTGCCCCATCACCTTCACGCGGCTGACGATGGCGTTCTGGTAGCGCTTGGGCGGCTTGATGACCTCCTGGAGCACGCCGTCCACGCGGAAGCGCACCAGGAGCTCGCGCTCCATGGGCTCGATGTGGATGTCGCTCGCGCGCTCCTTGGCGGCGCGGAAGAGCACGGAGTTGACCAGCCGGATGACCGGCGCCTCGTCGTCCACGTCGAGCAGGTCCTGGGGCTCGTCCAGCTCGTGGGCGATGCTGTCCAGGTCCTGCGTCTCCATCTCGTCCACGAGCTGCTCGGCCTCGTTGACGGAGCGGTCGTAGACGCTGTTGATGGCGTCGACGATGGTGGACTCCAGCGCGAGCCGGGGGCTGATGCTCTGCCCCAGCAGGAGCCGCGTGTGGTCCAGGGCGGAGGTGTCCAGCGGATCCGCCACCGCCACGACGACGGAGTCCCCCTCCATGGACAGGGGCAGCACGTGCGCCTGCTTGGCGAAGTTGATGGGGATGCGCTTGACCAGGTCCGCGTCGACTTCCTCGGTGAAGATGCGCGCCAGGTAGGGCAGGTCGAGCTGGTGCCCGAGCGCCTTGGCGACGTCCTCGGCGCTGACCGCCTTGATCCCCACGAGCACCTCGCCGATGCGCCCGCCCTTCTCCTGCTGGGCGGCGAGCCCCTCCTGGAGCTTCTCCTCGGTGAGCGAGGGGACGATGGCGCGCAGGATCTCCCCCAGCGGCCTTCCACACAGGAAGGCCTGGCCGTGGGAGACGAGCTGGGTGGCGTCGTTCCGGACGGGGGCCGCGTCGGGCGAGGCGGCGGTGAGGGTGGGGTCGGCGGTCACGTTCATGGGCTCTGGTTCCCCGACTCGGGCTGGATACGCAGGCGCTCGGGCGAGGCGTCCGGAGAAGACTCCGGCGCGGGTGCCGTGGGCGCCGGCGGGGTCCCGGTCGCGGGGGTGGACTCTTGTGAACCCGCCGGCGGCGGCGCGACTTCCCTCACCGCGGGCTCACGCGGCGTGGCGGCCGGGGGCTGCGAGGACGGGGCGGGGGAGGCGCGGCCGGACGACGGGCCGATGACCCGCTCGCCCTGCACGCCGGGGCCGCCGTTCTCCACGCGCTGGCGCTCGCGCAGCACCGCCTGGTTCATGCGCGACAGCGGACCGGGCTTGCGGCTGAAGTCCACCGCCACGTCGTGGCCCGGCACCTGGCCGTAGAACTGCTCCACGAACTGCTGCCGCTCCTTCATCTTGCGCTCGAAGATGATGCGGAAGTCCTCCGGGCCCCGGATGATGTACGGCGTCAGGAAGAGCAGCAGGTTGGTCTTCGTCTTGCGGCGCGAGGTGTCGCGGAAGAAGTTCCCGATGATGGGGATGTCACCCAGGATGGGCACCTTGTTGACGGACTCGATGGTGCGGTCCTGCATGATGCCACCCAGCACCACCGTCTCCTGGTCCTTGGCGATGACCGTCGTCTTCGCGCTGCGCTTGCTGGTGGTGGGGCCGAGCACCGGGTCGTTGGAGGCGATCTCCTCCGTCTGCTCGGTGATGACCATGCGGATGTAGTCGCTGTCGTTGATCTGCGGCTTGACCGTCAGCTTCAGCTCCACGTTCTGGCGCTGGATGGGGGCGTACAGCGAACCCAGGCCGCCCAGGCTCCCGAGGATGGAGGTGTTCAGGCCGCCGGTGGTGCCGGTGCCGCCCACGCTGGAGCCGAGCGACGAGGGGTTGAAGCCGGACTGGAAGGGCACGTTCTGGCCCACCGTGATTTCGGCCTCCTCGTTGTCGCTGGTGAGGATGTGCGGCGTGGAGAGCACGTTCACGTCGGAGCTCTGCTGCATCGCGTGGAGCACCACGCCGAAGGCGGGGATGTCCAGGCCCAGCTTCTCCAGCGCGGGGATGACGGGGCCCTGGAGGCCGGCGAGGAAGCCGCCGAACTGCGCCAGGTTGCCCAGGCTCAGCGACGGGGGCAGGCCGGAGCCTCCGTTGTTGGTGCCCACGAGGCCGGGCACCGGACCCTCGCTGGAGTTGAGCGAGAAGCCGCTGTGCACGTTGACGCCGAACTCGGCGTTGCGGTCCAGGTTCACCTCCATGATGACGGCCTCCACGAACACCTGGCGGCGGGGCGCGTCGAGCTGCTGGATGACCTGGACGATGTTCTTGTAGTCCGCCTGGCTGGCGACGATGACCAGCGAGTTGGTGCCCTTGTCGGCGGAGATCTTCACCTCGCCGCTGAACAGCTCCGCGGCCTGGGTGCCGCCGGCGGGGCGCGGCACGCCCGGGGGCACGTTGGGGGCGCCGCCCGCGCGCGGGCGGTTGGCGGTGCCCTGCGCCAGCGACTGGAGCGTGCTGGCCAGCTCCTCCGCGTTGGCGTTCTCCAGGTAGTAGACGTTGATGCGCCCGCTCGTGCCGGAGGGGATGTCGATCTGCGCGACGATGTCCTGGATGCGGTCGAACGCGGCGGGGCTGGCGACGATGATGAGCTTGTTGGTGCGCTCGTCCGGGATGATCTGCGACAGCGTCACCGGGCCGCTCGAGGACTCCGGACCGCCGGACGCGACCTGCGCGGCCTCGCTACCGGGGACGCCGGGGGTGGGCGTGCCGCCCTGGGTGAAGGTGCCGGGGCGCTGGCCGGGGCGCGAGCCCTTGGACTCGAACAGGCGCTGCACCGTGTTGGCGATCTCCTGGGCGGAGGCGTACTGCACCTGGATGACACGCAGCTCGTCGCTGGCGGCGCGCGTGTCGAGCTGGTCGATGAGGCGCTCCAGGCGGTGGATGTTGGAGCCCACGTCGTTGACGATGATGGTGTCCGGCGGGTACGGGATGGTGTCGCCGTCCTTGGACACCAGCTGCTGCAGCACGCCGCGCAGCGGCTCCACCTCCACGTTGCGGATGCGGAACAGCTTGGTCACCATCTGCTCGTTGGTGGTGTAGGGCTGGCCCGGCTCGGTGATCGTCGGGATGGGGTTCTGCTTCGCCGAGCGCTTGTCGACGATCTTCATGAAGCGGCCGTACTGGTAGACGGCGAGCCCGTTGGCGTCGAGCGAGGCGAGGAACGCGGAGTAGAACGCGTCCGCGTCCACCTCCACGCGGCCGTTCTCCGGGCCGATGATGGAGATCTTCCCGCGCACGTTCTCCGGGAGGATGAACGTGCGGCACGTGGCGTCCGCCACCGTCTGGACGAGCTTCTCGATCTCCACCTTGTCGAAGTAGATGCCGTAGCGCGCGTTGCGACGGGCCTCCTCGCAGGTGGGCGTGCGGCGCGGGCCCTGGTTGGCTTCCTCGACGGAGCCGGCGGGCGGAGACGAAGGGGTGATGGTCCGCTCACCCGGCGTCGCGGAGGAGCCGGGCGGAGGGGGGCGGCGCTGGGCCTGCGCGGGGACGGCGAGCGCGAGGCACAGGCAGAGCATCCAGGACGGGAGCGTCTTCATGGAGGAGCGGGCGCGACGTGGGGTTAGCGAACGTTGTAGGACTTGCGGATCGGCGCTCCGTTGCGCTCGATCTCGATTTCGATGCGGGAGGCGTCCTTCATCTTGGAATAGACCTCGAGCGCCTTCTCCGGGCTGTTGAGGTCGAAGCCGTTGATGCGGCGGATGACGTCGCCGTTCTGGACGCCGATCTTCGAGTAGATGGAATCCGGGCGGATGGAGAAGAGCTTGAAGCCCACGGCCTGGCCGTCCTTGAAGGCGGGGACGATGCGCGCCTGCATGGCCACGTCGTTGAGGTTGTTGAGCGTCTTGTCGATCTCCGCTCGCGGAACCTCGTACTCGTTGTCACTGACGGCGCGGATGCCGCTGCCGTTGCCCGGTGGCGCCGTGTTGGCCTGCGCCACCGGCGGCGTGGGCGGCGTATACGCCTGGGCGCCGTCACCCGGCTGCCCGTCGATGAACTCGCGGCGGCCGTTGTTGAGCACGATGACCCGCTCGCGCTCGATGGACTCGATGGTGGCACCCTGGATGTTGTTGCCCACCATGTACGTCTGCGAGCGCTGGGTCACCATGTCCTGGATGGAGGCGAAGGACCAGTCGGGGTTGCCGGCCACCAGCGTGCCGAGCAGCTTCACCCGCAGGCCACTCTTCACCGGCGCGGCGTTGGGGTCGACGGTGGGCGTCGTCGGCTCCCTCACCGCGACCTCGGGCTCCGGAATCTTGATGCCCGTCAGCCGCGACAGCTCATGCATGTCCGGCAGCGCCCCCGCCTGCTCGTTGCGGGGGTTGGTGGGCGCGCGGGCCGCCGTCCCGGCGCTGGGCACCGGGGAGATGGAGGATTCGACGAACAGGTTCACCGTCTTCGCCGCCAGCAGCGCGACGAGGAGGATGAACAGCAGGCTCACCGTCCAGAAGTATTTGCGAAAGAAGGTTTCCATCCACGCTTCCATGAAGAAAGCCGGGCCCGGGTGGAGCAAGGCAGGTGCCACCGGCCGGGACAGGCAGGCCATCCTTGGGGGACGGCCAAGCACTCGAAATTATTCCGGAATGAGGGACGGCGGCGGGCAGGGGAGCAGGGGGCGCCGGCGCGTGGGACAAATTGTCAAAGCCGGGCGGGGGCTTTTGTGACGCCCTGTCAGTCGTCCGAGCCGACGGGGGCCTCCGCGCCGGTGGACTGTTCGCGCTCCAGCTTGCGGTAGATGGTCCTGGCGGCGATGCCCAGCAGGCGGGCGGCCAGCGTCTTGTCGCCCTTGGTGTGGCGCAGCGTCTCGTGGATCACCCGCCGCTCCACCTCCTCCATGGGCGTGCCGATGGGGATGACCAGCTGGCTGGCGGCGCCGAGCGGGCCCTTGCGCACGGCTTCTGGCAGGTCGCTGGCCTCGAGCACCTCGCCGCGCGCCAGCACCACCGCGCGCTCGACGGCGTGCTCCAGCTCCCGCACGTTGCCGGGCCAGGCGTAGTTCTCCAGCGTCTGCAGCGCCTCCGGGGAGAAGCCGCGGAGGGCCTTGCCGTTCTTGGCGGCGAAGCGGCGCAGGAACGCGTCCGCCAGCAGCGGGATGTCCTCGCGGCGCGAGGCCAGCGCGGGCACGCGGATCTCCACCACGTTGAGCCGGTAGTAGAGGTCCTCGCGGAAGCGGCCCTCCGCGACCTCCTTCTGCAGGTCCTTGTTGGTGGCGGCCACCAGCCGCACGTCCACCTTCACCGTCTGCGTGCCGCCCAGCCGTTCGATCTCCCCCTCCGCCAGCGCGCGCAGCAGCTTCACCTGCGCGGGCAGGGGCATCTCGCCCACCTCGTCGAGGAAGAGGGTGCCGCCGTGGGCGCGCTCGAAGCGGCCCTCGCGCCGGGCCACCGCGCCGGTGAAGGCGCCGCGCTCCACGCCGAACAGCTCCGCCTCCAGGATGTTCTCCGGCAGGGCGCCGCAGTTGACCGCGACGAACGGGCCCTTGGCCCGCTGCGAGTACTCGTGCACCGAGCGCGCCGCCAGCTCCTTGCCCGTGCCGGACTCGCCCAGGAGCAGCACCGTCGCGGTGGAGGGCGCGGCCTGGCGGATGGTGTCCAGCATGGCGCGGAAGGCGGGGGACTGGCCCACCATGGTGCGTCCGCCCGCGGCGCTCATCTCCGCCAGCTTCGCCTTGAGCGTCTGGTTCTCCGACACCAGCGCCCGCTTCTCCAGCGCCTTCTGCACGGCCTTCACCAGCGCGTGGCGCTTGAGCGGCTTGGTGATGAAGTCGTAGGCCCCGTCCTTCATCGCCGCCACCGCCGTCTCCACGGTGCCGTAGGCCGTCATCAACACCACCTCCACGTCCGGGCGGATGGTGCGCGCCGCGCGCAGGAGCTCCTGCCCGTCCATGCCGGGCATCATCAGGTCCGTCACCATCACCGTGACCTCCGGCCGCCGCAGGAGATCCAACGCCTCCGTGCCGTTGGTGGCGGCCAGCGTGGCCATGTTCTCCCGCTGGAAGATGCGGCTGACGGAGTCGAGGTTGGCGCGGTCGTCGTCGACGACCAGGACGGTGGGGCCGGTCATGGTGGGGGACGCCTCTTGCAATCCCCGGGCCTCACGCGTGCTCCTCGTCACCGTCGGCGGGGCCGCCGCCCATACGGCCGATGTCCTCGCGTTTGACGGCGTCGACGTTGAACGTGTGGACGCTGGCGAGCATGCGCTCGACGGTGGCGTCGAAGTCGGGTTTGCCGCCGTCCTTGCGGAAGCGCAGGAAGTTGACGCGGGCGACGACGAAGTTCTTGAGGTAGGGGCTCTGCAGGCCGCGCGCCTTGAGGGCGTCGACGACGGAGACGACGGCGTCGTCCAGCTCCAGCAGCTTGTCCGCGCGGGCCTCGCGCAGGGGCAGGGCCTGGGCGAGCGGCAGGTCGAGGAAGCCCTCCACCACCTTGACGAAGGGGTGGTAGGCGCCGGCGGAGAAGCGGGGGCGCTTCTCGTAGGCGGCGCCCAGGGTGATGAAGGCGGGCTCCTCGAAGAGGTGGGCGAAGCCCGTCTCCGCGCCCTCGCGCCGGGCGCCGACGAGGTCCCGGTACATGCGCACCACCTCCAGCGAGCGCTCCTTGAGGTTGTGGGCCTTCTCCGTGTTGAGGGCGAGGATTTGATAGGCCACGTCCTCGTCCGGCAGCAGCAGCGCGACGATGGACTTGGCGCCCAGCAGCTTGCTGGCGTGCAGCCGGTGGTTGCCGTTGGGCGTCCAGTAGCGCCCCTCCTTGCGCACGGCGATGACGGGGTCGAGGAAGCGGTCCAACCGCTCCATGGCGCTGGCCAGCCGCTTCACGTGCGGCTCGGACAAGTCCCGCTGGTAGGGGGTGGGCTCCACCTTGTCGATGGGCAGCACCGCCAGGACGACGGGGTGGCCGCCCAGGGGCTCGCGGTAGACGCCCAGCACCTCGCCGCCGTCGCCGCGGATGCCCTCGAGGATGTCCGTGGGGTACTCCACCGAGTCGCTGGCCACGTCGGCCGGGGTGAGTCCCCGCGACTTGGGTTCGGCCTTCTTGCGGCGGGGCTTGCGCGGCGTGGCCGACTTCGCCCTCGGCTTCTTCGCGGCCGTCTTTCGTGCGGACTTGGCTGCCATGGCGGTACGCCCTCCTCGACCTGCGGAATCGACGACAGGGGTGTAGCCGGAGGCCCTGACACGCGGCCTCCCCCTGGGGGGAGGCGTCCCCCGCGCCCGCCTCAGGCTAGGAGGGCGCGAGGGGTGGGGCTACTCGCCCGAGAGGGTGAGCTGCCGGAAGCGGACAGTGGGGGCGCCGGTGGAGCCGCCGCGGAACTGCAGGTCGCTCGCCACGCCGTCCAGGTCCTGGAGCATGGTGAGCAGGTTGCCCGCCACCGTCACCTCCTGCACGGCGTGCGTCAGTTCGCCGTCCTCGATCCACAGGCCGTTGGCGCCCGCGGACAGCTCGCCCGACACCGGGTCCGCGCCGTGGCCGAGCAGGGACGTGACGTAGAAGCCCCGGCCCGTCTCGCGGATGAGCTCCTCGGGCGACTTCGTGCCCGGCTCCAGGTACAGGTTGCTGGTGCCGATGCCCGGCAGCGAGCTGTAGCCGCGCGTGGCGTTGCCCGTGGGGCGCGCCTTCGCCTTGCGCGCGGTGTACGCGTCGTAGAGGAAGTTCCGCAGCACGCCCTTCTCGAGGATGGGCGTGCGGCGCGTGGGCACGCCCTCGCCGTCGAACGGGGCGGTGGACAGGCCGCGCGGCAGCAGCCCGTCGTCCACGAGCGTCACGTGCGCGCCGGCGAGCCGCTTGCCCTGGTGCGCCGCGAGCACGCTGGCCTTCTGGTACACGGAGTTGCCGTCCGCCGCGTCGGCGATGCCGGAGATGAACGAGGCGGCGACGAGCGGGTCGAACAGCACCGGCACCTGCTGCGTCTTCACCCGCTTCGCGCCGAGCATGCGCACCGCGCGCCGCGAGGCCTCCCTGCCGATGGACTCGGGGGCCTCCAGGTCCGCCAGGAAGCGCTTGTAGTCCAGCCAGTAGCCCTTCTGGAGCTGCCCGGCCTCGGAGGCCACCGGCATGGCGTACAGGTACACGTACGTGCCGGAGTAGCCGCCGGACATGCCCTCCGACGACGCGACGTAGACCTCGGAGACGAAGTCCCCGGCGCCCACCGCGTTGAACGTGGCGATGCGCGGGTCGACCTCCCGGCCGGCCTTCTCCGCCTCCAGCGCGGCCTTCACCTTCCAGTCGCCGGGCAGGTTGGCCACGGCGGGGTCGAACAGGTCCCCCGTGTCCGCGTACCGCCCCAGGTCCTTCTGGCCGGGCAGGCCGTTGAGCTTGCTGGGCGCGGCGGCCTCGGCCAGCTTCACGGCCTGGTCCACGAGCCGCTCGAGGCCGGCGGGCTCGAAGTCCGACGTGAAGGCGAAGCCGAGCCGGTCCTTGACGACGACGCGCAGGCCCACGCCCTTGGACGTGGACTGGGTGAGGTCCTCGATTTGTCCGTCGCGCACGCGCACGTTGCTCTGGCGGCCCACTTCGAGGAAGGCCTCCGCCTGACGGGCGCCCTTCTTCTCCGCGCGCTGGACGATTCTCTTCGCGAGCTTCTGGTAGTCCATGGTGTCTTCCGGTGCCCTTCTGGCTCAGCCGACCTGGGTGCCGCCCACGGTGACGTTGTCGATGCGAACGGTGGGCAGGCCCACGCCCACCGGGACGTTCTGGCCGTTCTTCCCGCACGTGCCCATGCCCGGGTCGGGCATGGGGTCGCACCCCACGCGCGACACGTTCTTCAGCGCCTCCGGCCCCACGCCGATGAGGATGGCGTTCTTCACAGGGCGGCCCAGCTTCCCGTCCTCGATTTGATACGCCTCGCTCACCTCGAACACGAAGTTGCCGTTGCTGATGTCCACCTGGCCGCCGCCGAACGTCGCGCAGTACAGGCCGCGCTTGACCTCCTTGAGGATGTCCTCGGGGTGGTGGTTGCCCGGCGCCAGGAAGGTGTTCGTCATCCGGGGCATGGGCAGGTGGCGGAAGGACTCGCGCCGGCCGCTGCCCGTGGAGCGCTGGCCCATCAGCTTCGCGTTGAGGCCGTCGTAGAGGTAGCCCTTGAGCACGCCGTTCTCGATGAGCACCTTGCGCTCGGCGGCGTTGCCCTCGTCGTCGATGTTGAGGGTGCCCCGGTTGCCGGCCACCGTGCCGTCGTCGATGACGGTGACCAGGTCCGACGCCACCTTCTCGCCCACCTTGCCGGCGAAGAGCGAGGTGCCCTTGCGGATGAAGTCCGCCTCCAGGCCGTGGCCCACCGCCTCGTGCAGGAGGATGCCGCTCCAGCCGGGGGCCAGCACCACCGTCTGCGGTCCGGCCGCGCAGTCCACCGCGCCCAGCGTGGCCACCGCCTGCCGCGCGGCCTCACGCGCCACGTCCTCCGGCGGGAAGGTGAGCCAGTGGGTGAAGGGCACGCGGCCGCCGCTGCCGAACTGGCCCATGCGCCGCTCGTTGCGCTTGCCCTGCGCCACCACCTGCACGAACAGCCGGCACATCTCCAGCGTGTCCTCGGTGTAGCGGCCCTCCGTGTTCGCCACCGCGATGCGGCGCGTGTTGTCCACGTAGGCGCCGTTGACCTGCGTCACCCGCGAGTCGAAGGCGCGGGCCGCCTCGTCCGCGCGCGTCAGCAGCGCCGCCTTCTGCGCCACCTCCACGTCCGCCAGCGAGGCGGGGATGCGGAAGTGGCTGGGCACCGCCACCCGGGAGACGGGGAAGGCGCGCTCGGCGCCCGTGCCCTGGGCGATCATCGCCGCGGTGGACGCCGCGCGCAGCAGGGCCGGCTCGTCCCAGTCGTCGGAGTAGGCGTAGCCCACCTTCGCGCCGGAGATGACGCGCACGCCCACGCCCTGCACCAGGCCCGTCTGGGCGCTCTTGATGCGCGACTCCTCCAGGGAGACGGACGTCGTCTGGGTGCGCTCGACGTAGACCTCCGCGAAGTCCCCGCCGCGGGCCATGGCCACGGCGAGCAGGCGCTCGAGCAGCGGCTGGGGCAGCAGGGGGGCGGGGGTGGGGCGTCGGGCCGCCAGGGGGGCGAGCTGCGAGGAAGTGGCGCGCCGGGTGGGCGCGGACGCTCGGGGCATTTTCGGGACTCCCGCGGTGAAGCGTTGGGGTGTGGGCACCTACATAGGAGGGGCCATTGCCGGGAGCAACGGACAATGACCGCGCTTCTTTCCCCGCTGGCCGGCTTGTCGCATTCCCACCGTGGGGGCGCCGCTCTAAGATGCGCGGCCGCTTCGAACCTGGACCCCACCCCATGCCTGCTCGTCCTCCTCCCTCTTCCCGTTCTGGCGCCGGCCGCTCCGGCGGTGGCTCGGGAGCGGACTCCAGACCCGCGAGGTCCCGCGCCCGCCCCTCCAACGAGGCCTCTTCCGCGGACGAGGACTTCGCGGCGCCCCCGGGCGGCGAGGAGTCCGACGACGGCGCCGGCAACCCGGAGCTGTACGGGGACGCCGAGCCGCCCCGCTCGCGCACGGACGAGACGCGCGTCGGCTCCATCCCGGAGTCCCGGGAGGAGGACGCGCCGCGTCGACGCGACGAGGAGGAGGACAACTCCGAGTCCACGCGCGCCGGGCCCCCGGTGCAGATGCTGGTGCTGGCCGGGCCGGACCGGGGCCGCAAGAAGCGCTTCCAGGGCGTGCGGATGGTGGTGGGCCGGGGCAAGGACTGCGACTTCCTGCTGGACGACCAGTCCGTGTCGCGGCGGCACCTGGAGCTGGTCTACGGCCAGAGCGGCGTGGTGATGCGGGACCTGGGGAGCATCTCCGGCACCCAGGTGAACGACCAGCGGGTGGACGAGTGCGTCCTGAAGCACGGGGATGAGATCTCCATCGGCAAGACGCGCCTGCGCTTCGTGGACGAGGCGGAGCAGATCAAGGAGCTGCGCGCCCAGGCGGAGGCCCGCGAGGAGGAGGAGAAGCGCGAGCGCGAGGAGTCCTCCAAGGAGCGCCAGGAGGCGCGCAAGAACGCGGGCGCGGCCCGGGGCTCGGACGTGGACCCGAGCGACCCGCGCCTGAACGAGGCCACCAACGCCAACTACCGCATCCCGGAGGAGCTCAAGGCGCGCAACGACGCGGGGCCCACGCCCGTCCGGGGCAAGGGCGCCATCGCCATCCCCCGTCCGCGCCCTCCCGCGCGCGGCGGTGGGGCCAGCGGCGGCATGGACTCCAAGGTGAAGCTGCTGGTGGGCGTGGGCGGCGGGGTGGTGGTCCTGCTGATGCTGTTCCTCCTGCTGTCGCCGAGCGCGCCGCCGCCGCCGCCTCCGGTCGACCCCAACGTCGAGCGGACGCGGCTGTTGATGCAGAAGGCGCGCGAGTCGGTGCGCGCGGACGACTACGCCAACGCGGTGCGGCTGGTCGAGGAGGCGGAGAAGCTCATCCCCGGCGTCGACGAGGAGGGGCTGGGCCGCGCGGCGCGCAAGGAATTGGAGGTGACCGAGTCCTTCCAGGCCGTGCGCGCGATGATGGACAGCCAGCAGTTCGACGAGGCGCGCGCGAAGCTCAAGGCCACGCCCCAGGGCACGGCGAAGACGGACGACACGCGGCGCAAGCTGGAGGCGGAGCTGGAGGAGCGTGAGACGGTCTTCCGCGTCCAGCAGGTGGAGGCGGCGCTGGCGGCCAGGGATCCGGAGCAGGTGCGCCCGCTGCTGGACCGGCTGCCGTCCCTCAACCGGCCGGCCTTCGAGCAGAAGCTCGCGGACCTGGAGGCGGAGCTGGCGAAGGAGGCCACCGACGACGCCCGCCGCGACCGCGCGGCCCGGGAGCGCGCCGCGCTCAACGCCAAGGAGCAGCGCAAGCTCTTCATCGAGGAGGCGTTCATCGACGTGGAGCGGCGCTTCAACGGCGGCGACTACAAGCGCGCCGTGCTCGAGTGCGACCGCGTGGTGGAGAAGTACAAGGCGGACAAGGACGTGCGCGACCGCGCCCGCTCCCTCCAGAAGCTCATCCCCCAGTTCCAGGTCGTCCTGGACGACGCGCAGCGGAAGATGCAGGCCAACGCGCTGGAGTCGGCCGCCAAGCCGCTGCGCCGCGCGACGGAGCTGTACCGGCAGATCGGCTTCCGGGGCTCCCTGGGCAACACGCTCGACGAGCAGCTCGCCACCTCCGCGCTGGCCGCGGCGCAGGGGCAGCTGAAGAAGGGCGACCTGGCGGGCGCGGCGCTCAACTTCCGCGAGGCGCTGCGGCTCAACCCCTCCGAGGGGCGGGCGCGGGACGGGCTCGACGCCCTCCAGAAAAAGGTGGAAGAGCTCTACATGCAGGCCTATGTCATCAAGGACCGGGACCCGCAGATGGCCGCGGAGAAGTTCAAGGTCGTCATCGAGACGGCTTCCGAGGGCTCGGACGTCAAGCGCAAGGCGGAGATGTACCTGGGCGAGCTGCAGCCCTGAGGCGCATGTCGCGCCTTGGCGAGGCCCCTGCATGATGGAGGATGGACGGGATGAGCGATTCGTCGCTGCGTGAGCTCGGGATGGACCTCATCGAGGAGCGCCAGTTCGAGCGGGCGCTCGCCGTGTTCGCGGAGGCCGTGCGGCGGGTGCCGGCGGACCACCGGTCGCGGATGATGGCGGCCCGGTGTCTGGCGGAGCTGGGCGAGCGCGAGCGCGCCGTCACGTCCTACCACGCGTGCGCGGAGGGGCTCTTGCGCCGCGACTACCTCCTGTCCGCGATGGCCGCGTGCAAGCTGGCGTTGGACCTGTCCCCGAACGAGCGGCGGTTGAAGGACACGCTCATCCGCGTCCACTCGCGCGCGGTGCGCAGCGCGCCGGGCCGCGCCGTGGTGCCCCCGCCGCTGCCGCCGGAGACGCTGTACGACGGCAAGGTGGACACCGACCTGATGGGCCTGGTGGGCGAGGAGCTGTCCAACCGCGCCATCGAGGTGCTCGCCGCGCCGGACCCGGGCGGCGTTGCGGACCCCAACAGCCGGCCGCCGCTGCCGCTGTTCGCGGACCTGGACCGCGACTCCTTCATCGACCTGGTGCGCCTCATGGTGTGGCGCCGCGTGCGTCCGGAGGAGGTGGTGAGCCGCGAGGGCGAGCCCGCCGACCACCTCTACGTGCTGGTCGCGGGCAAGGCGGAGGTGACGCGGCAGATGGACGGCGAGGCCCGGACGCTGGGCTTCCTGGGCGGCGGCTCCATCTTCGGGGAGATCGCCCTCTTGACGGGCGCGCCTCCCACGGCGACGGTGAGCGCGGTGTCGGACACGGAGGTGTTCGAGATCCGCCGCGAGCACCTCAACGCGGTGGCGAAGAACCACCCCACGGCGCCGCAGGTGCTGGCGGACTTCGCCCAGCAGCGCATGGCGCGCAACCTCATGGCCACCTCGCCCATGTTCCAGACGCTGCCGGAGTCCGAGCGCGGCGCGCTGCTGCAGCGCTTCGCGTTCCGCGCGCTGCAGGGACACGAGAAGGTGCTGGTGGAGGGCGAGCACTCGCCGGGGCTGTTCCTGGTGCTGGCCGGAGAGCTGGTGGTGCAGAAGGAGGACCCGGCCGGCGGCACGGTGACGCTGGGCGTGCTGCGCGAGGGCGACGTGGCGGGGGAGATTTCGCTGCTGACGGGCCTGCGCGCCACGGCCACGGTGGTGGCCACGCGCAAGACGGCGGCGGCCTTCCTGGAGCGCAACGCCTTCCACGAGCTGGTCCGCGCCTTCCCGCACATCCGCACGTACCTGGAGCAGTTGTCGGACCGGCGGCTGAAGCAGATTGGCGAGGCCCTGCGTCCCGCGGAGATCATCGACGCGGACGAGCTGGTGCTCGAGCCCGAGGCGGCGTGAGGAGGCCATGGTGACGTTGTCACGTTCGCGGGTGATGGGGGTGTTGCTGGCGCTCGGGGTGGCCGGCGCGGTGCTGTACTTCTGGCCTCGCAAGCAGCCGGGGGTGGTGGAGGCCATCACCCGGCAGGTCGTCACCCTGACGCGCGCCGCGGAGGCGAAGAACGTCGGCGGGGTGATGGAGGGCGTGTCCGAGCGCTTCAAGTCCGACAGTGGCTGGTCCAAGCAGGACCTGCGCGGCGTGCTGACGGCGCAGGTGCTGCGCGGCCAGTGGGTCCGCGTCTTCACCACCCACCTGGAGGTCCACGAGGTGTCGCCCTCGCAGGGGGACTTCCAGGGCCGCTTCATCTTCGGCCGCTCCCAGGCGGAGAAGCTCGAGGACCTCGCCGCGGACAGCGTGCTGAACGCCTACCTCATCGAGGGCACGTTCGAGAAGGAGGAGGACGGCACCTGGCGCGTGGTGCGCGCGAAGTACCGTCCGCTGGACGCCGCGGAGCTGCTGTAGCGTCTACTGGAGCAGGGCGCCCGTCTCGCTGACCCAGGCCTTGGCCATGGTGCCCTGGCCGGCGGCCTCCAGGCCCTTCTTCACGGAGTCGATGCGCGCGGCCAGCTCCTCCCGCGGCGCGCCCTGGGCATGGGCGCGCATCAGGCCGAAGTAGTAGTGCTGGCAGCCCGCCGCGTAGGCGCTCTGGGCGAAGAGCACGTCACCCATGGCGGCGTACGCCTCCGGGAGGGTGCCGGCGCCGGTGTCCGGCGCGACGAGCGTCAGGAGCGCCTTGGCGCCCTCGTAGTCCTTGCGCGCCACCAGCAGCGCCCCCTTGGCGTACTGCGCGCGCGCCAGGCCCACGCCCCGGGCGGCGATGGCCTTGTCGAACGCGGCCAGCGCGTCGTCCTGGCGGTCCGCCGTCAGCAACAACTGGCCCCTCGCCAGCCAGTAGCGGCCGTCCTGCTCCAGGAGGCCCACCTTCTTCCCGTCCGCGGTGGTCACCTGGACGGGGCGGAAGGTGTTCTCGTAGGCGTCCAGCAGCGAGAGCGCGCCCGCGCCGTCCCCGGCGGACTGGAGGATGCGGGCGCCGTCCAGGTACAGCAGCGGCGCGGTGCGGCGCCGGGTGACGGCGGCCTGGAAGGCGGCGCGCGCCTCCGGGGCCTTGCGGGCCGCGAGCACGCGCGCCCGGGAGAAGAGGGCGTAGACGTCGTCCGGCACGCTCTTCACCGCCTCGTCGGACGCCTGGACCGCCTCGTCCAGCGCGCCCCCGACCAGGGCCAGCTCCGCCCGCAGCGCGCTGGCGCGGGCGCGCAGCACGGGCGTCAGCTCCGCCTGCCGCTGCCGGGCGAGCTCGAGCGCGCGTCGGGACACCTCCGGCTTCTTGCCCTGGTACGCCTGGGCCAGCCCCTCGCCGAGCACGGCCAGCAGGTGGTCCGGGTTGACGCTGGTGGCCCGCTGGAAGGCCTCCACCGCCTGGGCGTACTGGCCCTCGTCGAGGAGCGCCTCGCCGTAGGCGGTGGTGAAGCGTGGATCCCTCCAGGCGACCTCCGCCGCCCGGGCGAAGGCCTGTCGGGCGCCGGGCAGGTCACCCCGGGCCTGGAGGGTGAAGGCCAGCGCGAGCGTCAGCCGGGGGCTGGTGGCGCCCTGGGCCTGCAGGTCGGCGAGGTACGTCTCCGCGTCCGCGGCCTTGCCCTCGGCGATGAGGTGCAGGGCGCGGGCGCCGTAGCGCTCCCCGGAGCGCGACTCGAGTTGTTCGGCGCGCGACAGGTGTTCGCGCGCGCGGGCGTCCGCGCCGGGCTGGCGGTGCTCCAGCCACAGCACCGTCTGGATGTCGGCGGCGAGCGCCTGCGCGTCGCGGGAGTCCTCGTCGACCTGGAAGAGGGCGTCCAGCTCCTTCACCGCCCGCTCGAGGTCGCCGGGGTTGCCGCGCAGGGCCGCGGCGCGGGCCGCGCGCAGGTGCTCCTCCGCCTGCTGGCGCACGCCCCCGCGGTGCACGAAATACGTCACCGCGCCCCCGAGCAACACGGCCACCACCGCGACCTGGGCCAGGGCGCTCCGCCAGCTCTCCCGTTGCTTCCAGTCGCCATGACCCTCGGTGCTCATGGATCTGTCTCCCAGGCTTGGAGTTGGATGCTATTAGGTACGGCCCTCCCGGGTGTCAACGGACGCGGCCCGGAGCATGGAGGAGTGAGCAATGGCGGTTCACACGGTGCTGTCCCCCGCGACGTTCACGCGCATCGCGGACACCTTCGCGCTCGGCCAGCTCCAGGGCGTCACGCCCATTCCCCAGGGCTCCATCAACACCAACCACCGCGTGGAGACGGCCACCGGCCGCTACTTCGTCCGCCACACGACGGTGCGCTCCCCGGACGACCTGCGCTTCGAGGCCGCGCTGCTGACGCACCTGGCCGCCTACCACTTCCCGTCGCCGGTGCTGGTGCCGACGCGCGACGGCGCGCCCTTCGTGGAGCTGGAGGGCGGGCGGGTGACGGTCTTCCACTGGCTTCCCGGCGAGGAGCTGCGCCACCCCGGCCTCACCGCGGACCACCTGGAGCGGCTGGGCGCGGAGCTGGGCAAGCTGCACCGCGACACGCAATCCTTCACCGGCTCGCGCGCCAACCCGTACAGCCCGGAGGTGGTGCGCGGGTGGCTGCACGGGCTGTCGCGCCACCCGGACGCGGAGCTGGCGTCCGTGGCGAAGGGGCTGGAGGGAGATTTGGACCGGGCCCAGGCGCTGCGCCAGGGGCTGGAGCCGCTGGGCGTCATCCACGCGGACCTCTTCACCGACAACGTGAAGTGGCTGGGGGACCGGGTCGGCTCGTTCTTCGACTTCGAGATGGCCTGCCGGGAGGCCTACGGGCTGGACGTGGTCATCACCCTCAACGCGTGGTGCTTCGAGGGCGGCCAGTACCTGCCGGACCTGTGCCGGGCGCTGGTGCGCGGCTACCAGGACGTGCGGCCCCTCGCGCCGGTGGAGCGCGCGAACCTGTTCGGCCACGCGCTCTTCGGGGCGGTGCGCTTCACGGCCAGCCGCATCCGCGACTACCACCTGTCCCCGCTGCCGGCCGACAAGCTGGTGCGCAAGGACTACCGCACCTACCTGGCCCGGGCGCGCGCGCTGTCCGCCATGGGGCCGGAGGGCTACGCGCGCCTGCTGGGCCTGTGAGGGCGCCCGGCGTCAGATGCCGGTGACGATCTTCCAGGTGTTGCCCTCGCGCCGCAGCACCATGCGCTCCAGCTCCGCCTCCTTCTGGAGGCGCGAGGTGAGCTGCGTCATGCGCCAGTTCGCCTTCCAGTAGTAGACGGCGGTGGCCAGGTCGCGGCCCACCTCGATGCGGCGAACCTCCAGCTCCACCTTGGGCGACTGGACCTGCGCGAACAGCGACTCCAGGTACTGCGCGAGGTTCTCCGCCGTCAGGTCGTCCTCGGGGTCGTTGGGCGTGCCGGCGTTCTCGTGGAAGTCCTTCGACACCAGCGACGCCACCGCCGCGGCGTCCTTCGCCTCGACGGCAGACCGGTACTGCTCCATCACTGCCAAAATGGCACGGGTCTCCGACGTGTCGTCGATGTCGGTGCCGGGGATGCGCTTGGCGGCGCAGGCGGCCAGGAGGGACAGGGCGCAGAGGGCGGAGAGGCGGATGAGCATGGCGGGGCCTTACGAAGACAATGCGGAGGAGTCAACCCTTCTCCCCAGGCCCCGCCTGCACATCGCGTGCCTCAGCCCTTGCGGATGACCTCGGAGATGAAGCGGTTGAGGACGGGCAGCTCGTTGTCGAGGATCTTCAAGCCCTCGCCCTGGATGATCTTCTCGCCGATGAGGGCCAGCGGCTTCATCAGGAACGGCAGCTTGAGGGAGACCTCGCCGTCCATCGTCCGCTCCGTCTGGCCGGCGCCCAGGTCCCGGAAGCGCATGGTGCCGGTGTTCACCAGCATCTTGGAGATGGTGTGGGAGGTGGGCACGTTGGAGAAGGTCATCTCCTTGCGCCGCTTGTCGTAGGTGGACGTCTCGATGAAGGCGAACCACTCCGGGGGCACGCGCTTGGGGCCGATGCTCTCGATGACCGGCTTGGGGCGGTAGCGCACGCGCCGGCGCACCTTGTCGCCCTCGTCCTTCACCTCGAGGGGCTGGAGCTCCAGCAGGACGCCGTGGTGCTTGAGGAGGAACTCGAAGTACCGCTCGTCGAGGAGCGCGCGCTCCACCTCGTCCACCGTCCCCTGGATCCGCTGCCTGCTCTCGAACCGCATCGATTCCCTCCTGGGATGTCCTGGCTCGTCGCCGCTGTGTCGGATGCCTGCCTAGCGGAAAGCTCGGCTAGCGGAAAGCCTGTCGTGGCACGAGGGGCCCCCGGAAGGTCTTCTCCTCGAAATCACACCGCTCCACCCACTCCAGGGCCGTGGCCTTGAAGGCGGGGCCGAAGTCGGGGAGGACACCCACCTCGTGGCGCACCGCGCCGCAGTCGCCGGAGAGGTAGGAAGCCTCCACTTTCAGACGTTGGGCCTCGCGGCGCAGCGCGGGCGGCAGCGATTCGTCCGCCAGGGCCCGCTGGAGGTACTCGTTGGCGAGCGCGGGGGAGCCCACCTGCTGGAGCCGGCGCCCGAGCAGGTAGTTGAGGAAGGGGTCCGTGGGGACCGCCTGGAGCGCGCGAGAGAGCATGAGCAGGCGCAGCTCCTCGCGCGGCGCGAGGAAGTACGCGTCGATGGGCTCGCGGCGCGCGGTGGAGTCCAGCGCGGCCTGCTTCACCTGGGCGGTGCGGGTGAGCTCGGGCGTGGCGTCCAGGGCGAGCACGGCGTCGAGGTACGCGCGCGCCGCGGCGGGCTGCTGCCGGCGCGCCTCCACGTCCGCGCGCGCCATGGCGACCTCCGCCTCGGACACCACCTGGCCCTTCACCTTGGCGGTGAGCTGCTCCAGCACGGCGGTGGCCTCGTCGTAGCGCTCGAGGGAGGAGAGGGCGGCGGCCGCGCCCAGGCGGAAGCCGGGCTCCTCGGGCTGGAGCGCCGCGGCGCGGGTGTAGCGCTCCAGCGCGTCCGCCGGGTCGGTGGCGAGCGAGGCGCGGGCGGACTCGGTCAGCCGCGCCACCTCGCGGGCGCAGGCGCGGCTGAAGAGGCTGCCGGCGCGGAAGCGCGCGAAGGCCCGGGCGATGGCGGCCTCGTCCAGGGGCAGGGCGTCCACGAAGTGCTCCCACTCGGTGACGAGCTCGTCGAGCGGCCGGCCGTAGGCCTCGTCGAAGTCGGCGTGGGCGTAGAGCGCGCGCAGCTTGTCGGCGCCGTACGTCTCCGCGAGGTAGAGGAGGAAGGAGCCGGCCACGGTGTACGCGCGCGCGGGCGCGGACTGGTAGAAGCCCTCCGGGCCCATCAGCTTGCGCATGTCCGGCGCCAGCTTCTGGCGGCGCATGCCCGCGGCCCACTGGTGCAGGGTGAGGTCGCCCTGCGCGGGGCCGTCCGCCGCCACCGCGAAGCCCTCGATGACGCCCATCAGCGGCCACAGCCCCAGGCGCGTGGTGACGTGGAACGGGCCGCTGCCGGCGGGGGCGGCCATGACGTGGGCCAGCTCGTGGTGCAGGGTGGAGTGGGGGAAGGCCTTGTCCTGGATGTGCAGCTCCACGCGCCAGGGCTTGGCGTACTGCGTGCGGCCCGCGCCCACCAGGCGCTGCTTCTGCGCCTCGTCGCGGTAGAGCCAGACGCGGATGCGTTCGGCGGGGGCCACGCCCAGGAAGCGGTGCACCTGCGTCCAGCGGAACTCCATGTCCCGCGCCAGCCGGTCCACCTCCTCGCGGGACTTGCCGCGGGGGTAGTGCAACTGGAAGTGCTCGGTGTCCCGCACCCCGCCCAGCTCCTGGGCGAGGTACGTGTCGGTCATCCGCGTGCGCAACTGCGGCCCGCGCGCCTCCAGGAACGCGATGGCGACCAGGGGCAGCGCGAGCCCCAGCAGCCCCCAGGTCCGCGCGCCCGCGCGCGTCAGCCGCCCGGTGCGCACGTCCAGCAGCGCCGCGCACAGCCCCGCGAGCACCCAGACCCACAACAGCGTCTCCAGGCGGAACCAGCCGAGCGCGGGGGTGAGCTCCAGCGCCTCGTCGTACAGGGGGCCGGGCAGGTGGCCCAGGAAGTGGTTGAAGGCGAAGACCTGGGGGCCGGCGACGATGGGCCACACGGTGGGCACCAGCGACGCCAGGACGAGGAGCAGGTGCAGGCCCACCCCGCGGGAGGGGCGCCGGGCCGCGAAGCCGCACAGGACGCCGGAGGCGGAGGCGAGCAGGGCGGAGGGCAGCGCCAACATGGGATAGAAGCCCACCAGCTCGAAGGGGTCGCACGCGGTTCGCAGCCAGGCGAACAGGGTGGAGGTCACGAAGGGGGGCACCAGCGCCGCGACATTGAGGAGGACGGCGGCGCCCAGGGCCCGGGCAGTGGCGCCACCGGCACTTCCAGCGCGGGTGGCCCGGGCCGGGTGTGGGTCCTCGCCGAGCAGCAGCCGGCGCTCCTGGGCGGCGGCGGCCACGCCCGTCCCCCCTCCCAGCAGCCCCACGGCGATGGCCATGGCCAGCCCCAGCTCGAAGCCGGGGACGCCGAAGAGGGGCAGGAGGACGAGGGCCGCGCCGCCGCCCGCCAGGAGGAGCAGGACGGCCAGGACGGCCGGGCGATGTGACAACGCCAGGGCACGGGTGAGGACTTGCTCCATGCGCTCCCCTATACTCCCGGGCCGCATGTCCGAACAGAAGACAGGTCCCGAGCACCGCCAGCACGGGCGCGCGCCCATCGAGCTGAAGGTCGACTACAAGAAGCTCAACTCGTTCTTCGCGGACTACACGAAGAACATCAGCAAGGGCGGCACCTTCATCAAGACGAAGAAGCCGCTGCCCATCGGCACGCGCTTCCTCTTCAAGCTGACGGTGCCCCATCGCGAGGCGCCCTTCGAACTGTTGGGCGAGGTCGTCTGGTCCAAGGCCGACGGAGAGGAGCCCGGCATGGGCATCCGCTTCATCTACAGCAGCGACACCCAGCGGGTGGATTTCGAGACCGTGGTGGAGCGGCTGATGTCCGACAGCCTGGGCCCCGAGCTGACCGAGAAGCTGCTCAACAAGCCGCTGCACCCCCAGCACCCATGAGCGCGCCCCGCTGGTTGACGCCCCTGCTGTCGACGCTGCTGCTGGCCGGTTGCCAGCGCGAGGCCGAGGGGCGTGAGCCCCCGCCGTCCCCCCCGCCCCCCGCCGCTCCCGTGCGCACCCCCGTCACCGACGTCACCGCGAAGGACTACGCAGGCCCACCGCTGCCCATCGCGCACGTGCGCCTCAAGGACGCCTTCGGGGGCGTGCACCGCGTGGAGGTGGAGGTGGCGGCCACGCCTCCGTCGCGTCAGCGCGGGCTGATGTGGCGCACGGAGCTGGCGGACGGCAAGGGCATGCTCTTCCTGTTCCCGCACCAGGAGGTGCAGGGCTTCTGGATGCGCAACACGCTCATCCCGCTGGACATGCTGTTCATCACCTCGGACCTGCACGTGGCGGGCATCGTGTCGCGCGCGGCGCCCCGGACGTTCGACTCGCGCTCGGTGGGGTTGCCCAGCCAGTACGTGTTGGAGGTCCCCGGTGGATGGGCGGAGAAGGTCGGTGTGCGCAAGGGCGCCACCGTGGAGTTCGAGGGTGTCTCCGGGATTGAAATCGTCCCGTGAGGCCGCACCTGTTTCGTGTGCGTGACGCCGCGCGAGCGTGGCGTGATGAAGAAGTGACGCACTGAACAAGTCGCTGCCACACCACCTCCTCAGGATGTGCGCGCGTCCGGGAGCCTCCTGGCCCGGCGCACAACCCCTGGAGGTAGTGCTGTGAAGGCTTCTCGTCTGTTGCGGCTCGCGACGAGCACGATGCTGCTGGGTAGCACCCTGTCCATCACCGCCTGTGAGGGAGAGCAAGGCCCGCCCGGCCCGCAGGGGCCCGCGGGCGACGATGGCACCCCGGGCGCGCCGGGCACCGATGGTGACGATGGCGCGCAGGGGCCCGCCGGGCCGACGGGGCCCGGGACGCTGGGGCAGCCCGGTCCTGGCGCGGTGACGCGCGCGCCCGGGGTGGAGCAGGGCACGCCGCTGTCCTCGCTCATCGCCGTCACCTTCCGTGGCGACCTGGGCACGGGGGCGACCAACCTGGCCGAGTACGTCAAGGCGCGCGTGGACCAGGTGGTCGCGGGCAGCCTGCCCTCGCCGCTGGTGTTCCCGCTGCCGCCCGCGTCGACGGACACGGTGCGCACGGTGCCGGGGCTGTTCTCCTCCACCGTCGTCAAGTGGATGGACCCCCTCACCTTCAGCAAGGCGGGGGCCCGCTTCGGCGGCAACACGGACTACGTCGCGTACTTCGGCGACGGCTGGTCGTCCAACGGCAACGCGCCCCAGTACCACGGCAACGGCGGCGCGGGCTGGCTGTGGGTCAACCACGAGTACATCTCCGGCACCAAGCCCCGCGTGGGCACGGCGCCCATCGGCCAGCACCTCGACTTCGCGCGCTTCCTGCGCAACACCGGCACGCTCTCCAACGCGGTGTCGGACGGGACGACGTGGCAGGAGGACTCGCTCGTCGCCTACAACAAGGAGTGGAAGAAGCAGGTGGGGGGCTCGTGGCTGCGCGTGGTGCAGGACCCGGCCACGGGTGAGTGGGCGGTGGACCGCAACTCGGCCAACCTGCGCTACGACGCCTCCAGCGCGACGCTGGCGCGGGTGGTGGGCGTGAAGCTGTCCGGCGCCGAGCGCGACGACAGCGGCGCGGCCCTGCCCGAGGGCGTGGTGCCGGGCACGCACTCGAACTGCTCGGGTGGCCAGACGCCGTGGGGCACCATCTTCTCCGGCGAGGAGAACGTGCAGGGCGTCTACGGTGACCCCGAGGGGAGCCTGTGGACGGGGAAGAACGACTGGATTCCCAACGCGCCCGGCATGGCGCCCGGCGCGCCGCTCGCGCCGGACTTCTCCGCGCCCGCGTCGGGCGACATGATCAGCACGGACGTCAACTCGTCGCACCGCAAGGACGGGTTCGGCTTCCTGACGGAGGTCGACCCGGGGCAGCCGGCGGAGCACTGGTACGGCAAGGACGCGGCGAAGCCGGGCGTGGGGCACCGCAAGCTGGGCGGCATGGGCCGCGCGCACTGGGAGAACGCCGCGTTCGTGGTGGACGCGAACTGGAAGCTCCTCGCCGGGCAGCCCATCGTCCTCTACGCGGGCGATGACCGCCGCGGTGGCCGCATCTTCAAGTACGTGACGAGCCGGCCGTACACGGAGGGCATGTCGCGGGCGGAGATTCGCGCGCTGCTCGACGAGGGCGTGGTGTACGCGGCGCACTTCGCGGGCCTGGACAACAGCACGGGCGACACGCTGGCGACGGGCGCGGTCCCCACCGAGGAGGCGCCGGGACAGGGGCGCTGGGTGCGGCTGAGCCTGGATAGCGCGGACGTGGCGCCCAACGCGGAGGCGTTCGGTCAGCCCACGCTGACGGTGGGCGCGGCCCTGCGCGACGCCAGCTACAACGCCATCGGCGGCTTCTCTGACGACGACCAGGTGCGCAAGCTGCTGTGGACGGCGGCGAACAAGGTGGGCGTGATGGAGCTCAACCGCCCGGAGGACCTGGAGTGGAACCCCAAGGACCCCAGCGGCTCGCCGCTGCTCTACGTGGCCTTCACGGAGCACGGTGACCCCACGGCGCTGGACGGCCAGGGCCGCGTGGCCACGGCGACGCGGGACGGCAGCGGGGCGTGGGTGGCGAAGACGCGCGCCGCCACGGACAACCGGTCCGTCGACAAGGTGGGCTCCATCTTCGGCATCCGTGAGGAGAACACGGCGGCGCCGGCCTCCTCGCGCACGTTCCGCTTCTTCCGCGTGTGGAAGGGCGAGACGGCGTCGCTGAGCGCGGCGCCGGAGTACTCGGCGGCCAAGCCGGACAACCTCGTCATCGACCGTGACGGTGGCGTGTGGTTCGGCACGGACGGCAACTTCGGCGTCAACAAGGCGGCCGACGGCGTCTACTACCTGAACCAGAAGCCCGCGCACCGAGGCAACCCGTTCTTCCGCCGCGCGTTCCGGGTGCTGTCCATGCCCAGCGACGCGGAGGCCACGGGCCCCGCGTTCAGCTCGGACATGAAGACGTTGTTCGTCAGCGTCCAGCATCCGGGCGAGGACAACTACAGCGTCTGGCCGTAGTCGGCACCGGGACGGGAGGGACACCGCGAATGGCCGCTGTCACGAAGGCTGGCGCGCGAGGCGTTGTCGTCGTGCTCCTCGCGCTGGGAGGCATGCTCGCATCCGCGGCGGTGTGGAGGACGCACGTTCCTCCGCCCGCTCCGGAGCCGCCCTTCGACCCGCTCGCGCAGGCCCTGGCGAGCGGGAGCACGGTGGCCAACCGCGAGGCCCCCATCCCGTCCATGTGCTACACGAAGACCGAGGGCGTCTCGAACCCGTGTTGGACGTGTCACACGGGGGGCGTCGGCTTCAACGTGATGGACGACGAGTCGCTGCAGGCCGAGTACGCCTTCAGCGACGTGGGCCTCACGAACCACTGGAGCAACCTCTTCACGGACCGCTCCGCCCAGATGGCGGAGCTGTCCGAGGAGGACGTGCTCACGTACCTCCGGCAGGACAACTACACGCCGCTGCGCGACGCGTTGCTGCGTCGCGTGGGCGGCTACAAGGGCTGGGTGCCGGACCTGGACCTGACGCGTGGCTTCGACGACGAGGGCTTCGCGAGGGACGGCAGTGGTTGGCGCGCGGTGCGCTACAAGCCGTTCCTGGGCACGTTCTGGCCGACGAACGGCAGCACGGATGACATCTTCGTGCGGCTGCCGGTGGAGTTCCGCACGGACGCCGACGGGCGGGCCTCGCGGGAGGTGTATCGTCTGAACCTGGCCATCCTCGAGGCGGCCATGACGATGGACCCTGGCCTGTCGCGGCCGGAAGAAGGGCGCCGCCGCGTGGAGCCGGTGGATGAGCGCGCGGGCGGCGTGGACCTGGATGGCGACGGCGTCCTGTCCTCGCGCGTGGAGGAGGTGCGCGGCCTGCCGCGGACGTACGTCGGCGGGGCGGCGAAGGTGCCGGTGCGCCGGGCGTTCTATCCGCGCGGCGTCGAGTTCCTGCACACGGTGCGGTACGTGGACCCGGATGCGCCCTCCCTGCTGTCGACGCGGATGAAGGAGGTCCGCTATTCGCGCAAGGCGGAGGAGTACTCGAACGAGCAGGTGATGGTGTTCTACGCGGAGGAGCAGGAGAAGAAGAACCGGGGGCGACTGCCCGCGTTCCCGGGCACGCCCGAGCTGGGCCTCATCAACGAGTTCGGCTGGCGTCTGCAGGGCTTCATCGAGGACGCCCAGGGTCGACTGCGTCTCCAGACGCTGGAGGAGCACGCCTTCTGCATGGGGTGTCACACCAACCTGGGCGTGACGGTGGACCAGACGTTCGGCTTCCCGCGCAAGGTGCCGGGCCGCGAAGGGTGGCGGCACCAGGATCTGCGCGGCATCCCGGACGTCCCGCAGGCGGGGCACGCGAAGCCCGAGGTGCTGACGTACTTCGAGCGCGTGAAGGGCGGCGACGAGTTCCGGGCCAACGATGAACTGCTCGCGCGCTTCTTCGGGAAGGGCGGTGCGGTGGACGAGGCGGCCGTGCGCCGCGCGGCGCCGGGGGGAGACCGGGACCTGGCGTGGCTGCTGACGCCGTCGCGCGAGCGGGCGCTGGCGCTGGGCCGGGCCTACATGGTGCTGGTGCGCGAGCAGGGCTTCGTGAAGGGCCGGGACACGCTGCTGGCTCCGCCGCGCAACGTGCTGCCCGCGGTGGAGAACGGCTCCACGGACCTGGAGGCCGCGGGCCTCCTCTTCGAGGATGGCCGGCTGCACCTGACATGGGAGTGAGTCACCTCTGAGCGGCTGAGGCCGGTGGGGCGCGCGCTCCGTCATGCAGGGCGGGGCGCGCGAGTCTCCAGCAGTGCCGCATCAGGACGCTCGGACCTTCCGCTGCTAGGACGGGTGGCAGCACCTGTGTCGGGAGTGGGTCGCCGCTGAGCGGCTGAGGTCGGAGGGGACGCGCGAGTCTCCAGCGGCGCCGCGTCAGGATGCTCGGGCCTCCTCTTCGAGGACGGCCGGCTGCACCTTCGTTGGGAGTGAGTCGCCGCTGAGTGACTGACGTCGCGCGAATCTTCAGCGGTGCCGCGTCAGGATGCTCGGGCCTCCTCTTCGAGGACGGCCGGCTGCATCTGCATTGAGGGTGAGTCGCCGCTGAGTGACTGACGTCGCGCGAATCTCCAGCGGCGCCGCGTCAGGAGGCTTGGGCCTTCCGCTCCGAACCCGGCTCGCCGCACGTGTGCCAGAAATGAATCGCGGCGCCGTGGCTCCGGATGCAGGGCGCGAAGCCCCTCTTCTCGAACCCCCCACGAACCGGCTCCGGTGGGGACGACATCCCACGCCGGGAGCCGGTCGAACCGGCGCTACTTCGTCGACGGGCGGCCGGCGAGTTCGGTGGAGCGCAGGAGGATCTGCTTCATCGTCACCGTGCCGAGGAAGTGGCCCTGGTCGTCCGTGACGATGACCGGGTCGTAGACGGCCTCGGCGCCGCGCGCCATGGCCAGGCCGACCAGGGCCGTCACCGCCATCCGGTCCTCGATGATGAGCGGCTGCAGGTCGGCGGGGCGCGCGGCGGACCCCTCCGTCCAGGCTGCATAGTGCTTGCGCGTCACCAGCGCCTTGGGCCGCGAGCCCTCCAGCAGGACGACGTGGTCCACCTGCGGCGCTTCGCGGAAGATGCGCCCCAGTTCCTCGTCGGACGCCGTGGCCTCCGCGCTCGCGCGACGGATGACGAGCGCGCCCACGCTCGCGTCCCGCTCCTCCTCGTGGAACTCGAGCGCGCGCATCACCTCGCGACGGCGGCTCTCGAACGAGTCGGTGGGGCGACCTGGAGAGGGGGCCGGGCGCGCGAGCAGGTAGCCCTGCGCGTGCCGGATGCCCAGCCGCAGCAGCACCATCATCTCGTCCCACGTCTCCACGCCCTCCGCGATGAGGATGGCGTCCACGCTCGCGGAGAAGTCCACCAGCGACTTCACGAGGTGCTGTCGGTAGGGATGCAGGTGGACGTCGCGCACCAGCGCCTGGTCCAGCTTGATGAAGCGCGGCAGACAGTTGACCAGCGTCACCAGGCCCGAGTGCCCCGCGCCGAAGTCGTCCAGCGCCAGGCCGAAGCCCTGCGCGGAGACCTCTCGCGTCAACCGCTGCAAGAGCTGTCCGTCCTCGATGACCGCCTTCTCCGTCAGCTCCAGCACCAGGTGCTGCGGCGTCAGCCCGTGCCGCTCCAGCAGCGCCAGCGTGGACCCATCACCGAAGCGCGGGTCGCTGAGCACATCCGGGCTCACGTTGAAGAAGAACGGCGCGCGACGCTGCTCAGGCGAGAGCGACGCGATGCAGCGCAGCGCCGAGGTCCAGCACGCGCGTTCCAGCTCCCACGTGTAGCCCGCGAGCCGCGCGTGCGAGAACAGCTCCAGCGGCGACTCCAGCGAGCCCTGGCCACGCGACAACACCTCGTAGCCGATGACCTCGCCGCTGCGCAGATCCACGATGGGTTGGAAGGCCGAGGAGACCCCGGGCTCGGTGCCATTCCACAACCAGAGGGGAATTGGGCCAGGTTGTTGGACGAGGGGGCGGGTCATGACGTGGCAAATGTTACCTGACGGTACCCACGTCTACAGTTCATGCCTACTGCTCACCGTAACAACCACTACTCAGCGTGCGGAAAGGCGGTCCGTTGGCTCGCTGACTGTCCGGGAAGGCTCGTTTGTCCGGCTCAGGAATCTCGAATTCGGGAATTTCCGACCGGTAAAGAGGACCCCTCCTCGGCGGGTTGGATGGGGGGGACCTGGGCGAGCGAGGCCTGGGTGGCGACGGTGTCCAGGGTCTGTCCCTCCTCCCATTGCACGGAGGACAGGGCCCGGAAGCGGCGCGCGAGCGCGGAGAGTTCGGCGGCCTTGAGCTGCGCCTGACCGCTGCGCAGCGACAGCAGCGCGACGCGCGCGCGCTCCAGCAAGGCGACCTCCGCGCGGAGCCTCGCGAGGATGCGCTCGCGGCGGCGCATGAGTTCGCCCAGCCGCTCCACTTCCTCGGCGAGCGACGCGGCGGCGCCCTCGAGCTGTCGTCGCGCGACGAGGTCCGTGGTGGCCTTCGCGTTGCGCTCGAGCTCCTCGCGCTCCGCCTGGAGCTCCGCTTGCGCGCGCTCCTCCAACTGGGCCTCCACGCCGGCCCACTCGGAGGCCAGCTCCACCGCGTCGCGGGTGATGCGGGCGAGCGTGCGGGCCAGCTCCTCGCGCGCGGGCTCGCGGGGAAGGAGCGCCAACGACTGGCCACACTGGCGATACAGCGAGAGCGCGCGCTCGCACTGCGTCCGGAAGTCGCCGGCCAGACGGGGGATGAGCTCCTCGGCGCGGGCCTCCACGGGGTCCGCGGACAGGGCCAGGTGCGCGGCCACCGCGCTCAGGCCCACGAAGAGGCCCAGGATGCCGCCCGTCACGCACGCCGCGAGCAGCGCCGGCGTCGCCACGTCCGACAGGCGCGCGGAGAACACGCGGGCGATCTCCAGCCCCGCGAGGCACAGCCCCGCGCTCAGCACGCCGCCCAGCCCGAAATGGACGAGGGTGGGGCGCGCCTCCGCGACCTGTCCCTCCGTGCCACGCTCGCTCAACCGCGCGCGCACCAGCAGCGCCCCCGCCGCCGCCGCGCTGCAGGCCACCGTCCAGGCCGGCGCCATTCCCAGCGCGTAGGGCAGGGCGGTGAGCACCACGCCCAGGCCGCCCAGCAGGATGCGGTCCCAACGGTCCCCGCGCGCGCACGCCAGGACGACGGCCGCCGGCACCAGCCACGACAGTGGGAGGGACAGCCCCACGCGGGTGGACACGAGCTGCACGAGCCCCGCGCCCGCGCCGGCCACCACCGCGCGGGTCACGGTGTGTTCGAAGGCTTCGCGGTGGTGGAGTTGCAAAATGGTGGCGTTCATCGACACCCCGGAGCCGGGCGGCGGAAAGACAGTTCTCCCCCTTTCACGTACCGGCGAATTAAAAGGTCTGCTGGATGAGAGCCCCCCCTGTTCCCCCGGAGATGCGCGCGCTGGTGCTCACCGCCTACGACGGGCGCCCCGAGTCCCTCCAGGTGATGCGGCGCGCCGTGCCCCGTCCCACCTCCGGTCAGGTGCTGGTGCGCATGTCGGCCTCGCCCATCAACCCGTCGGACCTCCAGTTCGTCCGGGGGCGTCATGGGCCGCGCAACGCGCTGCCGGTGGTGCCGGGCCTGGAGGGCAGTGGCACGGTGGTGGCGGCCGGAGGGCTCGCGGGGCAGCTGCTCGTGGGGCGCCGCGTGGCGTGCGTGGCCCCGGTGGGCGGGGACGGGCTGTGGGCGGAGTACGCGGTGGTGCCGCTGCACCAGTGCATCCCCCTGCGGGCCCACATCTCCGACGAGCAGGGCGCCAGCCTCTTCGTGAACCCCTGCACCGCGTGGGTGTTGATGGAGCGCGCGAGAGAGGGCGGTCACGCGGCGCTGGCGCAGACGGGGGCGGCCACCAGCGTGGGGCTGATGCTGGCCTCGCTGGCGCGGCGGCGCAACCTGCCCATGGTGCACGTGGTGCGCCGCACGGAGCAGGTGGAGCGGCTGCGCGAGGTGGGCGCGGAGCACGTGCTCAGCAGCGAGGAGCCGGAGTTCGAGGAGCGGTTGCGCCTCTTGTGTCACGAGCTGAAGGTGTCGCTCGCCTTCGACGCGGTGGCGGGACGGCTCACCGGCCAGATGCTCGGCGCGCTGCCCGAGGGTGGGCGCGTCACCGTCTATGGCGCGTTGTCGGAGCAGGAGAGCCGCATCGACCCGGCGGACGTCATGTTCGGCCGCAAGTCGGTGGACGGCTTCTCGCTGTCGGACTGGGCCCGGCGGGGCTTCGGCCGCGAGCAGCTCAAGGCGCTGATGGGCGTGCCCACGCTGCTGGGCAACGCGCTGGAGCTGCCCGTGCGCGCGTGCCTGCCGCTGGAGTCCGCGGGCGAGGCGGTGCGCATCGCCTCCGCGGACATGACGTCCGGCAAGGTGCTCTTCATGCCGGACAAGGGCGCGTCGACCTGACGGGCCTCAGGCCTTGTCGCGGGAGATGGGGCCGACCTTCGCCTTCGTCACCCGCAGGTAGTCCGCCGGGGCGAGCACCAGCTGCGTGCCCCGTACGCCCGCGGACACGGCCACTTCGTCGAACAGCTCCAGCGTCTCGTCGACGAACACCGGGTAGTCCTTCTTGCCGCCGATGGCCGTGCAACCTCCCCGGACGTAGCCGGTGAGCGGCTGCAGCTCCTTCAGCGGCACGGTGTCCACCTTGCGGTCCCCCGACAACCGCGCGAGTGCCTTGAGGTCCAGCTCCCCGTTGCCGGGCACCACCGCCATCAGCACACCGGTGCGGTCGCCGCGCGCGACGAGCGTCTTGAAGACCTGCTCGGGGGGCATGCCCACCTTGGCGGCCACCGTCTCCGCCGACAGGTCCTCCGGGTCCACCTCGTAGTCGCGCAGCGAGTACTTCACGCCCAGCGAGTCGAGCAGCCGGGCGGCGTTGGTCTTCATCGCCTCAGACTCCCAGGGCCTTGGCGGCGGCCTGCACCCGGGACAGCGCGTCCTCGGGGGTGGTGCCCACCGCGGACAGGTGGCCCATCTTCCGCCCCTTGCGCGCGTCGCGCTTGCCGTACAGGTGCAGCCGCACGCCCGGGAGCGCCAGGGCGTCCTCGAAGCGCGGGCCTCCCTCGCGCAGCCACAGGTCGCCCAGCAGGTTGACGATGGCCGCCGGACGCACGACCTCCACCGAGCCCAGCGGCAGGTTGCACGCGGCGCGCACGGCCTGCTCGAACTGGGAGGTGAGGCACGCGACCTCCGTCGAGTGGAAGCTGTTGTGCGGGCGCGGCGCCAGCTCGTTCACCAGCACCGTGCCGTCGCGCAGGAGGAAGAGCTCCACGACGAGCAGTCCCTCCACCTGGAGCGCCTCGGTGATGCCGCGCGCCAGCTCCGTCGCCTTCGCGGAGACCTGGGCCGGCAGCGGGCCCGGCAGGAGCGACCAGGCGAGGATGCGCTCCTCGTGGTGGTTGAAGGCGGGCGGGTACACGGCCAGCTCACCCTTCGGGCTGCGCGCCACCAGTACGGACAGCTCCGACTGGAGGTCCAGCGCGGCCTCCACGACGACCGAGCGCTCGCCCAGCTCCTTCCACGCCGTCGCGGCCTCGGTCGCGCTCTTCACCTCGACCTGGCCGCGCCCGTCGTAGCCGCCCTCGCTGGACTTCACGAAGCAGCGGCCGCCGAGCGCCTGGATGGCCTCCGCCAGCTCCTGGGCGGAGTGCGCCTCGCGCCACGGCCCCACGGGGAAGCCGCCCTTCGCGAGCCAGCCCTTCTGCCGTCCGCGGTGCTGCACCACGTGGAGCACCGGCGCCCCCGGGCGCATGGGGGCGTGCCGCGCCACGGCCTCCAGGGTGGTGAGCGGAACCTTCTCGATTTCGAGCGTCACGGTGTCGCAGCCGCGAGCCAGGTCCTCGGCGGCGGCGACGTCCCCGAACGAGGCGGTGAGGCAGCGGTCGACGACGGAGCGCGCGGGGCAGGTGGCATCCGGGTCGAGCGCCTGCACCTGGAAGCCCAGCGTGCGCGCGGCCAGGGCCATCATCCGGCCCAACTGCCCACCCCCGAGGATTCCAATCGTGCCGCCGGGCAGCACCACGCGCTTGTCGCTCATGACAACTCCCGATGCGCCAGCACCTCGTCGGTGCGCGCCTTGCGCCAGGCCGCCAGTCGCTCGCGCAGCTCTGGGTACTTGAGGGCCAGGATGGACGCCGCGTGCAGGGCGGCGTTGGCGGCGCCCGGCTTGCCGATGGCCTGCGTCCCCACGGGCACGCCCTTGGGCATCTGCACGATGGACAGCAGCGCGTCGATGCCGGCCAGCAGCGTGGTGGGCATGGGCACGCCGATGACCGGCAGCAGCGTCTTGCTCGACACCATCCCTGGAAGATGGGCCGCGCCACCCGCGGCGGCGATGATGAGCGACAGGCCGCGCGACTCCGCGGTGGACGCGTACTCCATCATCCAGTCAGGCGTGCGGTGCGCGGACACCACGCGCACCTCGTGCGGGATGCCCAGCTCCTTCAGGATGTCGATGCCCGGCTGCAGGTGCTCCAGGTCGCTCTTCCCGCCCATGATGACCCCGACCCAGGGGGTGTTTCCGCTCGCCATTCGGTCCACGCCTCCAATGCGCCCACGCGCCCTCCGGCCGAGGGCAGGAGGAACGCGGAGATAGGGCGGGGCGATTCCAACGGTCAACTTGGAAAGTCGGCGCGACCCCGGGTGTGGTGGTGGGGCCACTCCATGGGTTCTTTCCGTTCCTTCACCCACCCGCGAACGGAATCAGCCGTGCGTCGGGTCGCCCGCAATCCCGTCATGGCTGCTCTTTCCGAAGGCCCGGCCCCTCTTCAGGGTGTGTCTTCCCGCGCGCGGTCGCATCGGGTCCTCTCGCAGGGCTTCCGAGAACGCCAGCGCGCGGTGTCGGGAGCACCGTCGGGGCCCGTGCGGTCAGCCGCGCCCTCGGCGGGGTCGGCCGTCGGGCGCAGGTCCTCGCGCACCTGCGTGACGTGCCCGTGACGCGCGCTGCACGCGAATCACCGAACGGCAGGCGCCCGCGTCGACGACGTGGGACGACAACGACCTCTGCCTGCCCTCCACCGCGTCGCTCCGGTCCGAGGGGGCCGCGTGGGTGGAGGGCGCCGACCCGCCTGAGGGGGGCGGACAACCCCCTTGCTTGCGACCGACGCCGTCCCCCTGAAACGAACCACCCCGCTTCCAGCCAGGGCCGGGAGCGGGGTGGGGGAGTGGCGCGAGGCGCGGGTCAGTAGGTGGAGCCGAGCCGGCCGAAGCTCTTGAGGGCCTTGACCTTCGACGTCTTCACCGCCGAGCGCATCTCCTCGTCGCTCGCCGCGCGCTCGTACTCCTCGAGCGTCGCCTGCTGTTCGGCCTGGTCCGCGGCGACCGCGGCGGGGCTCGCCACCGCGCCAGCGGCCTCGAAGAGGTTCTGGTTGTCGCGGATGTAGCCCTTGGCCTCCTCGCGGCGCCCGTCGCGCAGCGCCTCGGCGGCCTTGCGGAGGTTGACCGCGCTGCGCGCCCGCGCCGCGTAGACGGTGGCGTCCTTGTCCTGCTTCGCCAGCACCTCCTCGTCGCGGTCCGTCACCATCGCGGACAGGGCCGCGCCGTTCTCCACGCCCACGTTGCGGATGAGGTCCGTGTAGCCCAGCTTCAGGTCCGTCACGCGGACGGAGCGCCCCACCGAGTCGCCGTTGACGACCAGCCGCACGACGACGCGCTCGAGCTGACCGGAGGAGAAGTCCGGCAGCGCCACGTGGACCTGGTTGCCGGACTGGCGCGCGTTGTACCCGAGCACCTCGCCCAGGGAGACGCCGGCGGGCAGGGTGAAGGTCAGCGTCACGTCGCGCGCCACGGTGGTGGCGGCCTGCTGCAGGTCCTTCTGGAAGAGGACGGCCAGCTTGCCCGCGTCCTCGAGGAAGCCGTAGGCGCCCGCGCCGAACTCGGCGAAGGCCTGCATCAGGTCCTCGTTGAAGTCCGTGCCCACGCCGATGGCGCTCACCGTGACGCCGCTGGCGCGAATCTCCCGGACCTGCTGCTTCAGGCCCTCGTCGTCGGTGATGCCCTCGGTGGGCTGCCCGTCGCTCATCAGGATGAGGCGGTTGACCTTGAACTGGCCGTGGGCGGACGCCAACTGGAAGCGCCCCGCGTTCAGGCCCGCCGCGATGTTGGTGCCGCCGTCATCCCAGATGCCGTCCACGTACTGGAGCATCCGCTCCCGGTTGCCCGGCGTGACGGGCATGGACGGCAGGCTCTGCACGTCCGAGCCGTAGTGGATGATGGCCAGCCGGTCCTCCTCCCGCAGCAGGCCCACCAGGTGCCGCGCGGCCTGCTTCGCCTGCGCCAGCTTGTAGCCACTCATGGAGCCGGACCGGTCGATGACCAGCGCGAGGTTCACCGGGCTGCGCTTCGCCCCCGGCACCTCCGCGCCCGTCAGGTCCACCGTGGCGAACACCTCCGACGCGCCCATCGGCACGTACGGATGCGACAGCCGGCTCGTCATCGTGAGCGAACCGGGCACCCCCTGGATGGGGGGCACGGGAGGCGTTGGCGGGGTGGGGAGCGGGTCCGCGATGACCGGCACGGGCCCCGCGGGAGGGCCCTTCACCTGGGGGAGCCCCAGCACCAGTGCCGCCAGGGCGAGGCTTCCGGCCAGGGAGAGGAAGACGACCGTTCGGTTCATGGGCAGGGCTCCTTGCGCGGTGACGCGGGCCCTGCCTCTACGAACGAAACGCGGGAAAAGGTCTATGTCCCGCGTCGGAAACTGTCACCCACCCTGCGAACCGGGCAGCGCGCCCGCGCAGAAGTAGGGCGAGTTGTTCTCGCCGAAGATGCGCCGGTAGAAGGCCTCGTCCGCGGAGCGGATGGCGTCGAGCGTGTCCTGATCCAACAGCAGCGGGCGGCAGGCCATGCGGCCCGGCAGGTTCGGCTCCACGTCGCTCGTGTCCTTCACTTCGCACGCGTTGGAGCCCTCCACGCAGGGCTTGCTGCAGTAGCCGCGGGCGATGGCGTTCTCGTTGACGTTGCCGTCCGGCCCCAGCTCGCGCGGGTACGCGGAGTCCCGGATACAGATGAGGTCCTCGCACTCCACCGCCCCGAAGGAGACGACGTCCTGTGTGGACGTCACTTCCTTCTCGAGCATGTCGACCGTCTTGTCGGAGCCCTGCGCCAGCTCCTCTGGCGTCGCCTTGCGCACCAGGTTGCAGGGCTTCCCAATCTCGCTGCTCACCTTGCACCCGCCCAGGAACAGCGCGGTGGACGTGAGGATGAGGGCGCTTCGAACGAACTTCTTCATGAGACCTCGACGAAGGGGGAGGGGCGCGGGACGACGGGGGGCCCCGCGACATCGTCCTTTCAGGGTAGCACAGCACCCTGGACTGCCAACGGCCGTGAGCGCGGGTGTCGGGTATGGAATTGTGCAGGAATACCGGAGAGATACAACGTGACCAGGCATGTTCGGGGCGGTTGCTGGGCGGGGATGCGACCGATAGGATGGCGGAGCGAAGAGTCGCGCTGAACCCCCGGTGGAGTCTTTCCCCCCTCCCCCCACGGAGCCCCCGGATTTGAACCGCCACACGTTGCTGCTCGCCCTGTGTCTGGTGCCCGCCCTGGCACCCGCCCAGAGCCAGGAGGGCATGGGACTCGACCTCACGGAAGAGACCCAGCCCAAGTCGTCGGACGAATCACCCACGCCGCCGCCGGCGGAGGACGCCACGCCCGCCGTGGCTTCCAAGTCGGTGGAGGAGGAGGCTCCGCCGCCCGAAGCGCTCCCACCCCTGACGGACATCACCCAGGAGGATCGGGTCAAGAGCTTCCAGCGGAAGGTGTACCGCAAGAAGGGGCGCTTCGAGCTGACCCCGGCCATCACCGTGTCGGTGAATGATCCGTTCTACTCCAAGGTGGGCGCGTCGCTGCGCGGCGCCTACTACCTGGCGGACACGCTGGCGATCTCCGCCCGCGGCTCCTGGATGCAGGTGGTGCCGTCCGACGACGTACGGACCGCCAAGCGCACCTTCAACAGCAAGATCTACAACTCGGTGCCCAACTGGTCCGCCATGGGTGACGTGGAGTGGAGCCCGCTGTACGGCAAGGTGGCCTTCCTCAACTCCATCCTGCACTTCGACGGCTACCTGCTGGCGGGTGCGGGCGTGGTGAACACGGAGACCTCGTCGCTGCCGGGGCGCGGGCTCAACCCCGCCGCGGACCTGGGCCTGGGCATGCGCTTCGTGGCCAAGGACTTCGTGGCGGTGAACGTGGCGCTCATCAACACCTCCTATGTGGATCAGCCCCTGGGTAGCGCGAAGGGGGCCGTCCAGAACGTCATGACGCTCAACGCCGGCATCTCGCTGTTCCTGCCCTTCCGGTCGACGGGGAGGGACGCGGAATGAAGTCCCTCTTCCGACTGCTCCTGACGCTGTGCCTCGCGGCCCCCGTCCTGGCGCGCGCCCAGTCCTCCGAGGAGGAGGAGGCCGGCGACGTCTCCGAGGTCGACAAGGACCGGCTCGGCCCCCTGCGCGAGCGGGTCCCCCCGGTCTCCGGGCACCTGTTCCTGAAGAAGGGCCGCTTCGAGTTCAGCCCGTCCGCGACGGTGTCGCTGCGCGACGCGTTCTTCACCAAGTACCTCTTCGGCGGCACGCTGACGTACCACCCCCTGGAGACGCTCGGCGTCAGCCTGCGGGTGGGCTACGCGGTCAACTCCGTGGCGGGCGCGGCGCAGATCTGCACCTTCTCCGACGGCACGGACGGCGGCACGCGCGGCTGCGCCTCGCCCTCCATGAAGGAGCTGGATGGCAAGGCCCCCGGGCAGCTCAAGCTGCTGGGCGGCGTGGACGTCCAGTGGGCGCCCATCTACGGCAAGCTGTCGCTGCTGGCCGAGAAGTTCGTCCACTTCGACCTGTACGGGGTCGCCGGCGCGAGCGTGGTCCAGTACCGCGGCCCGGAGCTCGACCCGACCCTGGCCATCACGGCCCCCGCGAAGAACTACCTGACCCCGGGTGGCAACGTGGGCGTCGGTCTGCGCTTCTTCTTCAACCGCTGGATGACGCTGCGCACGGAGGTGCGTGACCTCATCTACGTCGAGAAGAGCGGCAACCCGGACAAAGCCAACTACCTGCGCAACCAGCTGTTGTTCGAGCTGGGTGTGTCCTTCTTCTTCCCCTCGTCCAATCCCGAGTCATGATGCGCTCCTTCCGGCTCATCCGTCTCGCCGTCCTCGGCCTCGTGCTCGCGTGGACGGCCCCCAGCTTCGCCCAGAGCTTCGAGGGCCTGGACCTCGGCAGCCAGTCCAAGAAGAAGCGCGGCGGCAAGAAGTCGTCGGGCAAGACCACGTCGGCCAAGTCCAGCAGCAGCAAGAAGAAGAAGGGCAAGGCCAGCTCGCGCGGCAAGGCGACCGCTCCGGCCGAGGAGGAGGAGTCTGCCTCGGAGGCCGAGGCCTCCGGGCCCGCGGAGCGCACGCCGGTGGAGTCCACGCCCGCCGCCACGTCCGTGCAGCAGGCCCCGGCCACCCCCGTGCCCACGCCCGCCTCGCCTCCGGCCAGCTCCGGTGGGCTGGGGCTGGACCTGACGCAGGAGTCGCCCAAGCCCGCCGCGCCCACCATGTCCTTCGAGGCGGTGGACGTGTCCGGCAAGACGGCGGACCGCCAGCGGCTGGAGATCGCCATCAGCCTGTTCAAGAACGACGAGTACGAGAAGGCCGCCATGGCCTCTCACGAACTCCTGGCGGACCCGAAGCTCGCGGGCCTGCACACGGAGGCGCGCTACGTGCTCGCCAAGTCGCTCTACCGCATGGGCATGTACCACTCGTCGCTGGGGGAGTTCTCCAAGCTGCTCGCCCTGGGCCCGTCCACGAAGTTCTTCAAGACGAGCCTCGAGTGGCTGTTCTTCATCAGCCGCAAGACGAAGAACGAGACGGTCATCCTCGATGAGATCGCCCGGCACGCGAACCAGGAGTTCCCGGAGAAGTACCGCAACGAGTTCCGCTACCTGCTGGCGCGCTACCACTTCGTGCGCGGCCGGGCGCTGGACCAGGTGGGGCAGCCCGCGGAGGCCGACAAGAGCTTCTCCGAGGTCAAGCGCCTGACGCTGCTGATTCCGAAGGAGGACCCGTTCTATCCGCGCGCCCGCTACCTGGACGGCATCGCGTCGTTCCGCAACGGCAGCCGCCAGAAGGACGCGGCGTCCAAGCGCGGCAACGGGGAGATGCTGGCCTCCGTGGAGGCGATGAAGGAAGTGGTGCGCCTGACGCGGCCCATGCCCGGCAAGTCCGCCGAGCAGGCCAAGCTGGACAAGTCGCTGCGCGAGCTGGCCTTCATGCAGCTGGCGCGCACGCACTACGGCATGCAGCAGAACCGCTACGCGCTGTTCTACCTGGGCAAGGTGGAGCGCGGGAACACGCAGTGGCTGGAGTCGCTCTTCGAGGCGAGCTGGGCCAACTACCGCGTGGGCCAGTACGAGCAGGCGCTGGGCAACCTCATCACGCTCTCGTCGCCCTTCTTCCGCGAGGAGTACTTCCCGGAGGCGCTCATCCTCAAGGCGGTCATCTATTACGAGAACTGCCGCTACCGCGAGTCGAACATCATCCTCCAGGACTTCGAGCGCACCTACCTGCCGGTGCACGACCAGTTGGAGGCGCTCGTGAAGAAGAACATGGAGGCCAGCGAGTACTACTCGGTGCTCTCCGAGGTGCAGAAGAAGAACAAGGAGGGCCTGGAGAAGAACCAGACGGACTTCATCCTGGAGCGCATCCTCCGCCTGGCCCTCACCGACCAGGACCTGCGCAAGACGAACGACTCCATCCTCGAGCTGGAGGGGGAGATGGACGCCTTCGCCGGCCGGGGTGACACCTTCAAGTACTCCGAGCTGAGCAAGCAGCTCCTGGAGGAGCTGAAGGTGCAGCGCGTGGCGCTCATCTCCAAGGCGGGCATCATGGCCAAGGGCAAGCTGGAGACGGAGCTCGTGGCCCTCAAGCAGCTCCTCGCCAACGGCCTGCGCATCAAGTTCGAGACGACGACGAAGGAGAAGGAGTTCCTGGAGGAGCAGCTCAAGGCGGGTGGCCGCACGGCCATCGTCAAGAAGTACCGGTACTCCGTGGCCGTGGCGGACGACCAGCTCTACTGGCCGTACGAGGGCGAGTACTGGCGCGACGAGCTGGGCACCTACCAGTACACCCTGACCAAGGGCTGTATCGAGCGCGACACCGCCAACCGCAGCATGCAGTCCGCCGAGGCGATGTAGCGTCGAATCGTCCGGGGAGGCCTCCACCTCCCGCGCATTCCCACCGCCGGGGCGCTATCTTGCGCGCTCCGGCGGTTTTTCTTTCTGGAGAGCAAGGAGCAGCGGGTGAGCCGGACGGCGTCACTGCGCGTCGTGTTCGGAATCGTGTCGCTGGACCTCATCGGGTTCGGCATCCTGATTCCGCAGCTGGGCGTGTACGGAGTGAAGTTCGGAGCCTCGCCCTTCACGGTGGGGCTGCTCATCTCCGTGTATTCGCTGATGCAACTGGTGGCCGCCCCGGTGCTGGGCCGCCTCAGCGACAGGTACGGCCGCAGGCCGGTGCTGCTGGCGAGCCAGGTGGGCTCCCTGGTGGGCTACCTGCTGTTCGCCGTGGCGCACTCGCTGCCCCTGTTGTTCCTGGCCCGCGTCATCGACGGGGTGTCCGGGGGCAACATCGCCACCGCGCAGGCGGTGGTGGCGGACATCACCCGTCCGGAGGAGCGGGCGAAGGGGATGGGCGTCATCGGCGCGGCGTTCGGCATCGGCTTCGTGCTGGGGCCGGCGCTGGGAGGCTTCCTGGGCGCGTGGGGCGGCAACCTCGCCATCGGCCTGTTCGCCGCGGCGCTGGTGGCCGTCAACCTCGCGTGCACCTGGTTCTTCCTCCCGGAGTCCCGCGTGCCCGGGGCCCCGGCGGGGCACGCGCGCACCCTCAAGGGCGTGGGCGTGGCGCTGGGGCTGCCGGTGGTGGCGCGCTGCCTGGTGCTGGTGCTGGCCTACACCACGGCCTTCTCGCAGATGGAGGGCACCTTCTCCGTGTACCTCCTGACGCGCTTCCTCTCGAGCGGGCCGGTGGCGCTGGAGGGCGGGCTGTTCCTGCACCCGGTGGTGACGGACGCGGCGGTGTTGCGCGAGGCGTCACTGCGCGCCGGGTGGCTGTTCGCGGCGGTGGGGGTGTTGAGCGCGCTGGTGCAGGGCGGGCTCGTGCGGCGGCTGGTGGGCGGGGAGGGCGGCGGCGCGCGAGAGGCCCAGGTGGCCACGGCGGGCTTCGTCTTCACCGCGCTGGGCCTGGGGCTGTTGCCCATGGCGCCCACCTACGGGTGGCTGTTCCCCGTCATGGGCCTCTTGGCGGTGGGCTCGGCGCTGACCAACCCGTGCCTGTCCGCGCTGGTGTCGCTGCACGCGCCGCCGGAGCGGCTGGGCGCGGTGCTGGGGGCCTACCAGGCCTCCGGTTCGCTGGGGCGCATCCTGGGGCCGGCGCTGGGCGGGTGGCTGTTCACCCGCATGGGCCCCCCGGCGCCGTATGGGACGGCGGCGGCGATGGTGGGACTGGGGGCGCTGCTGGCATCCTCCCTGGTGCTCCAGGCGAGAATGTCAGGCGCCAGGGCCGGACAAAGGTCGTAAGATGGAGGCCATGGTGGGGAAGCAGCCGCAGCCGGTGACGATTGCCTTCGACGTGATGGGGACGGACCACGGCCCGGCGGAGGTGGTGCGCGGTGCCGCGCAACTCTCCCTGGACTCCCCTCACATCCACGCGCTGCTGGTGGGGGACCGCACCCTCATCGACAACGCGCTCGCGGAGACCAAGCACAACGGCGAGCGCATCTCCGTGCAGCACGCCGCGGACTTCGTGGGCATGGACGAGAAGCCGGGCGAGGCGCTGGCGCGCAAGCCCAACGCGTCCGTGTCCGTGGCCGCGCGGCTGGTGGCGGAGGGCGAGGCCCAGGCCCTGGTGTCCGCGGGCAACACGGGCGCGGGCGTGCTGGCGTGCGCGCGCCACTTCCAGCTCATCCCCGGCGTGCGCCGCGCGGCGCTGGCCACGGTGTACCCCACGCGCTCGGTGCGCGGCGCCAAGGAGGACCCCTTCTCCCTCATCCTCGACGTGGGGGCCACGGTGGAGGCCAACGCGGAGGACCTGGTGACGTTCGCCGTCATGGGCTCCGCGTACGCGCGCATCATCTCCCGCAACGAGCGGCCCAAGGTGGCGCTGCTCTCCAACGGCGTGGAGCCGCAGAAGGGCCCGCCGCGCGTGGTGGAGGCGCACGCGCGCCTGTCGGAGATGGGCGCCATCAACTTCATCGGCAACGTGGAGGGCATCGACATCCCCAAGGGCACCGCGGACGTCATCGTCACGGACGGCTTCGTGGGCAACGTGTGCCTGAAGATGCTGGAGGGCGTGCACGAGACCGTCGTGGAGCTGGCCCAGTACGCCTACAAGGAGAGCCTGCGCTGGCGCGCGGGCCTGGCCATGTTGTCCAGCGGCATCCAGCGCATCAAGGACATCACGGACTGGAACCAGTACGGCGGGGCGCCCATCCTCGGGTTCGACCGCATCTTCATCAAGGCGCACGGCCGGTCGAAGGCGCGCGCCATCGCCAACGCGGGCAAGGTGGCGGCGAAGGTGGTCGCCAACAACCTGGGGCAGGCCATCCGGGAAGGCCTCCAGAAGTGAGTCTGCCGGACCGTATCGATCCGCGTCCGCCACGGCGCATCTACCGCTGGGACCTGGACAAGACGTACCTCCAGACGGACTTCGACTCGCTCAAGGACCTGCTGCGCACCGCCTTCCAGAAGGCCCACGAGAAGGTCGCGGTGCCGGGCGCCAGCGCGCTCATCCGCGAGCTGTCGGAGAATGGCGACTCGCGGCTGTGCATCGTCTCCGGCAGCCCCAAGCAGATGCGGGCGGTGCTGGAGGAGAAGCTCAAGCTGGACGGGGTGCGGTGGGACGAGTTCGTCCTCAAGGACAACGTGGGCAACCTCCTGCGCGGGCGCTTCCGGGCGCTGCGCGGGCAGGTGGGCTACAAGCTGCCCGCCATCCTGGAGAGCCGCGTGCACGCGCCGGTGGAGGCCGAGGAGGTGCTCTTCGGTGACGACGCGGAGGCGGACGCGTTCATCTACTCGCTCTACGCGGACCTCATCGCCGGGCGCGTGGACGAGCGCGTGCTGTCGCAGGTGCTGGAGGCGGGCGGGGTGTACCCGGACGACGCGGAGCGCGTGCGGGCGGCGTGGAAGCAGATCGCCGTCGCGGACCCCGTGCGGCGCATCTTCATCCACCTGGACAAGCTGACGCCGCCCGCGCACTTCACGCCCTACGGGCCGCGCGTGGTGCCCATCTTCAACTACTTCCAGGCCGCGCTCGTGCTGCTCGCGGACGGCCACCTGTCCGCGCCCCAGGTGCTGAAGATCGCCGTGGAGATGGTGCAGACGGCGGGGCACAACATCATCACCCTGTCGAACTCGTTCCAGGACCTGCTGCGCCGGGGCCTGCCGCTGCAGCAGGCGGCCATCGCGCTGTCCCAGGCGTTGGAGGGGCCCAACAAGCTCCTGGCGGCGATGCGGCCCATGCCCGACATCCTCTCCGCCTTCAGCAAGCGCCTGGCCGCGCTGGGCACGCCGCCTCCGCCCCCGCCGGTGCAGGCGGTGGACTACGTCTCCCTCATCCACCACGCCCTGCCGCGCAACCACAAGGGCCGCACCAAGCCCTCCCCCTGAGGTCCACCCCAGGCCGCCCGACCTCCGGGGTGGCTCGGCGGGGATGGGGGTCGCCTGGTCGCCCCCGGGGCTCCCGGGCGTGCCCTCCCCGGTGTGCCGTCTGTCGGGGGGACCCTCCAGGCGGGCGGGGGGCCGGGACGGATTGTTCCCAGAACGTTTCGGGCCACCGGAGTGTTGATGGGGAACAGAGTCATCCGGGAGGGCGGCGACCCCGCGGGCTTCCGGTCACGAGGTGGATACTCGTGCGTGAGTGCCACATTCCGCCGCCCCTGGAGCGCGCCCCGAACCGGATGCCCTTCGCCCCCTCTCCGACCGCCTGGCCAGGCCCCCCTTCGCCCGGGACGCGCCGGGTGGGGTACGACGGCTCCACCCTCCAGGAGGGCCCGCACAAAGTGCGCTACACCCCCCATGGGTGGATGCGCTATAGACGGCTGCCCCTGAAGCACCCCGGGTCGGGGTGTCCAAGGTGATGAAGCGAGTTTTGACTGAAACGCCGCCTGCCGGCGGTCCCCCGCCACCTGCGCCCGAATTCGACGCGCGCGAGGTGACCTCATTCGAGGCGGCGGTGGGCTCCGAGCGCGGCGAACAAGAGGTTTCCATGTCTTCCAATCTGGAGCTGACAGCTCCGCCCTCGGAACAGGCGAACGCCTCCGAGCCCGTGTCCGCTGAACCCACGATTTCCACACCCGTCTCCGAAGCCGAGCGCCCCCTCCCCGCGATGGATGCGCCGGCCCGCCTGCTCGCCCCCGACGTCGACGACGACGCGGAGGACGACGAGGAGGACGACGACGAGTCCGACGGCCTGGAGAACGGCTTCGACGAGGCCGTCCTGGGGGCCGCGGAGGTGCTCGCCGCCGCCGAGGCGCAGGACGCCGCGGACGCCGCCGCGCGCGAGGACGAGGTGGAGCAGGTGCCCACCGTGCTCGAGCCGGAGCCGGAGCCCACGCCCTTCGAGCGCGAGCTGCACGCGCCCCACCTGCGCGCCTCGGGCGAGCCGGCGGAGATCGACCCGGACGAGCTGGACCCTGACGCGCTGAAGGTGGTGCTGCGCCTGCACCAGCACGGACACCAGGCGTACCTGGTGGGAGGCTGCGTGCGCGACCTGCTGCTGGGTCGCAAGCCCAAGGACTTCGACGTCGCCACCAGCGCGCACCCCAACGAGGTGCGCGCCATCTTCCGCAACTGCCGCCTCATCGGTCGGCGCTTCCGGCTGGCGCACGTCTACTTCAAGGGTGGGAAGATCATCGAGGTCTCCACCTTCCGCGCCAACCCCACGGAGCTGGAGAGCGCGGCGGCGCCGGAGGAGGAGCACGAGGCGGGGGAGGATGACCTGCTCATCACCCACGACAACGTCTTCGGCACCGCGCAGCAGGACGCGCGCCGCCGGGACTTCACCATCAACGGCCTGTTCTACGACGTGAGCGAGGGACGGGTCATCGACTACGTCCGCGGGCGCCGCGACCTGGACGAGCGCTTCATCCGCACCATCGGCGACCCGGAGGTCCGCATGCGCGAGGACCCGGTGCGCATCCTGCGCGCCGTGCGCTTCGCCGCGAAGCTGGACCTGGACATCGAGTCGCGCACCTACGCGGCGATGGAGGGCGCGGTGGAGGACCTGCCGCGCTGCGCGCCCGCGCGCCTCCTGGAGGAGACCTTCCGCCTCATCCGCGGCGGCGTCTCCGCCCCGGCCCTCAAGCTGCTGGACGCGCTGGACGCGCTGAAGCTGCTGCTGCCGCCGGTCAACGCGTACCTCAAGCATCACGGCAAGGAGGGCGAGCGCACCTTCTACGCGTTCGCCGAGTCGCTGGACCGGCGGGTGAGGGCGGGCGAGTCGCTGGACGACGCCATCCTCCTGGCCGCGCTGCTGGTGCCCATCAGCCGCTCCACGCCGCCGGCCGAGCCGCAGGAGGGGGGCCGCCCCTCCGTGTCGCAGGTGGTGGAGGAGCTGCTCGCGGGCTTCGTGCAGACCGCGCGCCTGCCCCGCCGCATCGCCGAGCGCTGCCGCATGCTGCTGCTGGCCCAGCGCACCCTGTCGGGCGAGCGCCGCCGCAAGAGCGCCGCCTTCCGTCGCCACCCGCTGTTCGGAGAGGCGCTCACCGTCTACGAGATGACGGTGGAGGCCACCGGCGAGGGGCGGGACCAGCTCGACGCGTGGAAGGCCGGCGAGGTGCCGTCTCCGCGCGCGGAGTCCGCTGACGGCGAGGGCTCGGAGCCGGGGGGCCAGCGCAAGCGCCGCCGCCGCCGCCGCCGCCGCCGTTCCTCCGGGGAGGGTTCCGCGTCCGCGGGCTCCTCCGGTTCGGGTGCCGGCGAGGCGTGAGCGCCTCCCAGTCACGGGCCCGGGTGTATGGCGGGCTCGTGGTGGGCGTGGTGGCCGTCTCCTGGGCCGCGCCCCTCATCCGCTTCGCCGAGGCGCCGTCGCTGGCCATCTCCGCCTGGCGCCTCGTCTTCGCCGCCGTGCCCCTGCTCGCGCTCGCGCTGTGGCGGGGACGCGAGGAGCTGTCCGCGTTGTCCGCCCGCACCTGGGGCTGGCTCGTGCTGTCCGGGGTGGCCCTGGCGCTGCACTTCGCGACGTGGATCGCCTCCCTCCAGTACACCACCGTGGCCAGCTCCGTGGCGCTCGTCACCACGCAGCCCGTCTGGGTGACGCTCTTCGCCTGGCTCGCGCTGTCCGAGCGCGTGGGCAGGCGGGGCGTGGTGGCCCTGCTCCTGTGCCTCGCGGGGAGTGTCCTCATCGGCGCGCGGGACTTCGCCGCGGGCGGGACGGCGCTCTGGGGGGACGTGCTCGCGGTGGTCGGCGCCATCCTCGCGGCGGTGTACTTCGTCGTGGGGCGGCGCGTGCGGGAGGCCCTGTCGCTGGGCTCCTACGTGGGCGTCGTCTACGCCGTCGCCGCCGTGGCGCTGGTGGCCGCGCACGGCGCCGTGGACGCGCCGCTGACGGGCTTCCCGCCCCGCACCTGGGGCGTGCTGGTGGCCCTGGCGCTGGTGCCGCAGCTCATCGGCCATTCGTTGCTCAACGCCTCCGTGCGCCACCTGTCCGCGCCCTTCGTCGCGGTGGCCGCGTTGGGGGAGCCCGTGCTGTCGACGGTGTGGGCGGCGGCGCTGCTCGCCGAGACGCCGGACTGGGTGCAGTTGACGGGGGGCGCGCTGGCGCTCGTGGGCGTGGTCCTCATGTCGCGCGAGGAGTCGGCGCGCCAGCCGCCACCCCCGGACCTGGTGCCGGCGGCGGACTGACGGGCACGGCCTCAGCGCCGCGGCTTGTTCTTCTCCACGGGGCGCTCGGACCGGTGCTCCTCCGCGTCCGCGGCGCCGCTGGTGCCCGCGATGTCCGCCGTGGTGATGGCCTTGCTGCCGAAGCGGTCCGCGATGCGATCCAACGCGGCGTTCAGCTTCGCCGTGCGGGGCGGCGCGGCGGGGAAGAGGCCCAACTGGGGCGGCGCTTCGTCCAACTGCACGCTCACCCCGGTCAGCCGCATGGGCTTGCCCTCGTGCGCGCGCTCGAGCAGCTCCAGCGCGGCGCGGTAGAGCGTCTGTCCGTCATCCGTCGCCTCGCGCAGCGTGGTGCGCCGCGTGAGGAGGGTGAAGTCGGAGAGCTTCAGCTTGAGCTGCACCACCCGGCCCTTGAGGTTCGCGCGCCGAAGACGCCGCGCCACCCGCAGGGCCTGCGCGTGGATGTGGGGCTTGAGGGCGTCCACGCCGGTGAGGTCCTCCTCGAACGTGTCCTCCGCGCCCACGCTCTTGGCCGCGCGGTCCGGCACCACCTCGCGCGTGTCGATGCCCTGCGACAGCTCCCACAGGTGCCGGCCGCTGGAGCCGAGCCGGGCCTCCAGCCACTCGACGTCGCGCTTGGCCACGTCGCCAATCGTCTTCAGCCCGGCGCGCTGGAGCGACTCCTCCGTCTTGGGCCCCACGCCCCACAGCCGGGACACGGGCAGGCCCGCGAGGAACGCCACCGTCTCCTCGGGCCGCACCTCGCGCTGCCCGTTGGGCTTGGCCAGGTCCGAGGCGATCTTCGCCACGAACTTCGCGGAGGCGATGCCCGCGGAGCACGGCAGGTCCAGCTCCTCCGAAATCTCCTTGCGGATGCGCCGCGCGATGTCCGCCGGCGTGCCGAACAGGCCCACCGACGCGGTGACGTCGAGGAAGGCCTCGTCGAGGGAGAGCGGCTCGATGAGCGGAGTGTACCGCTCGAAGATGGCGAACACCTGCTCGCTGGCCTCCGCGTACGCGGGGAAGCGCGGCTTGACGACGATGGCGTGGGGCGCGGCCTTCAGCGCGCGCGACATGGGCATGGCGCTGCGCACGCCGAAGGGGCGGACTTCATACGAGGCGGCCACCACCACGCCGCGCTGGGCGTGCCCGCCGACGATGAGCGGCTTGCCCTTGAGGGCCGGGTTGTCCCGCTGCTCGACGGACGCATAGAAGGCGTCCATGTCCAAGTGGATGATGGCTCGCATCGCAAGAGTCACTCTAACGACTCCCTCTGACGCTTGAAGTGCGTGGAGGTGAAGTCGCGAGCGCACCCCGGATGCGCCTGCAACCGGAGCCGCCATCTCCCCTCGGCCAGCGGCCCTCCCATCGCGTCGGCGGGGCGTGGAGCGGCCCTCCGGGCGAAGCCAGACGTGGTGCGTCTGGCTGGCCTCGTGGGCCCGCGCGAACGTGAGAGGCATTGCCCTCACGGGGTGAGCACGAGGCGCCGGTCGGGGTCGTCGGAGCGGGCCCAGACCTCGCCGACGCTGGACAGCGGGGCGCGGTCGACCTCCAGGGACAGCTCGTCCCGGGCGGTGCGGGCAAGGATGTCCGCGACCATGGGCTTCATCTGGTCGACGGGCGGGAAGTTCGCGGTCCCGCTGCCGATGAGGGACAGGCGCGAGCCTCGCAGCGCCGCGGAGGGCAGGGTGATGTCGGGTGCCGCCATCGCGCCCACGGAGACGATGCGGGTCCCCTCACCGGGCGTGTCCTCCGTGCCGAGGTCCGACTTCACCAGCGCGGAGATCAACGCCTCCGTCGCCGGTCCCCAGACGTAGTCGACGACGATGGAGAGGCCCTTCGCGGCCTCGGCGGCGAAGGCCTGCTGGAGCTCCGTGCGGCCGAGCCGCAGGTCGATGGTGGCGTCCGCGCCGAGCGTGCGCAGCACGTCCTGCCGGCGCCCCGCCGCGACGACACGCCCCGCGCCCAGGAGCCGGGCGGCGCGGACGGCGAGCCTCCCCGAAGCGCCCGTCGCGCCGAGCACGAGGACGGACTCGCCCGGACGCAGGTGGCCCCTCCACAGCAGGGGCAGCCACGCGGCCAGACCGGGGTTGACGATGGCGGCGGCCAGGGCCGGGTCGAGGCCCTCCGGCATGGGCACCGTCCAGGTCGCGGGCGCGCGCTGGGCCATGGCGCCGAACGGCCGGCGGTGGGTGGAGAAGTAGACCCGAGTGCCGTCCGCGAGCCGCCCCGTTCCATCCGTGCCGCAGACGACGGGCAGCTTCCGGGGGCTGCTGTAGTGCGTGCCCGCGACGATGGCGCGATCGAGTTGCTTGATGGAGGCCGCCTCGACGGTGACGAGCGCCTCGCCCGCTTCGGCCGTGGGCTCGTCGAAGTCTCCGAACCGGGGCGTCTGCCCGAGCACCTCCAGGATTGCCGCCTTCATTCCGTGCTCCCTCCAGGCCCGGAGCCACGCGGCCCCGGGAGGCCCCGGACTCTCGCCCGCCCGGCGGGGGAGGGCCAGCGACAACGCGGAGCGCGGACGGCTCCTGCTGGCGGGCGGACACGCGCCCGGGGCGCGAGGGCGTGGTCCCCGTCGCGGCGTCGACCGTGGTACTCCCGGGAGCCGCGCATGCCCGCATACCGCCTGATCATCTTCGACTTCGACGGCACCCTCGCCGACACGTTTCCGTGGTTCCGTGCCGTGTTCAACGGCGTGGCCGAGCGGTTCGGGCTGGCGCGCCTGTCGCCGGAGGAGTTCGAGTCCATGCGCAGCCTCTCCGGCCGCGAAATCATGGCGAGGATGAAGGTCCCCGCGTGGAAGCTGCCGTTCATCATCAGTCACATGCGCCGGGAGAAGCTCGCGGCGGCGGCGTCCACGCGTCTGTTCACCGGCGTCCCGGAGCTGCTCGTGGACCTGAAGGCGGCTGGGAAGTCGGTGGCCATCGTCAGCTCGGACAGCGAGGCCTCCGTGCGCGCCGTGCTGGGGCGGCTGGTGACCCACGTGGACCACTTCGACTGTGGCGCCGGACTCTTCGGCAAGGCCGCCAAGTTCCGCGCGATGGTGAAGCGCGCGGGCGTGCGGCGCGAGGAGGCGCTCTGCGTCGGCGACGAGATTCGCGACCTGGAGGCCGCGAGCGAGGCGGACATCGCGGCGGCGGCGGTGAGCTGGGGCTACACGGAGGCGGACGCGCTGGCGCGGCGCGGGCCTGTCTATCTATTCCACGCGGTGGAGGACCTGCGGGCGATGCTCCTGCCCGGTGGGCCGGGGCGGTGACCAATCCCTGTCATTGAATGACGGGATGGCCGCTGGATGACTCAGCCCCGAGGGTGGGTTGGTTGAAGTCGCGCGGCGTCTCCGACAAGGGTTTGCCCCGGCACGGCGCCATCCCGCCCGTGTCGACACCCCTGGAGGTTCCATGTCTCGCAGTCATCCGCTCTCGTTCCTCGCGGTACTCGCGCTGCTCTCGTGTCTGTACGCCGGCGAAAGCCACGCGCAGAACGCGCAGGGCGGTGTCGTCAATCACGGGGACTTCATCACCGTCCCCTACGGCACGGTTGGCGACTGGGTCCTCCATGTCTCGCCTTACCGGCTGGGGATGGAGGAGCCCGGTTCCGAGGGGGACAATGCCTTGCTGAGGATCGATTGCTACGTGGTGCAGATCAACCAATACACGTGGCAGGTCGTCGCTCAATACAAGTACCGGTACTCCAACGCGCCGCATGGAACCTGGTACACCGGCTCGGCCAACTACATGCTCGTCCACAAGTAGCCGCCGCTCCGTCCCTCGAAGACTCCGCTGACGGGCATGTCCGCCGCCAGCGGAGTCGTCTGGTTCAGGGCTCGAGGTCCCGCTTCAGGCCCTTGAGGACCTCGCTCGCGAACCGCTCCGAGAGCCTGCCGTCCGCGGAGGTCGTGGGGATGCCGTGGCTGGTGGCGGTGGGGCGCGTCTCGAAGTGAGGGTTGTTCAGCGAGCGCGAGGTGAAGGACATCCTGCTGATGTCGCCCTTCTCACCCCGGTGGACGGAGAAGCCGACGTAGTCCGACTCATTGCCTCCCACCCGCTCGACGAGCTGCTGGTGGCTGGAGATGTCGGTCCGGCGCTTCTTCTCCGCCAGCCAGGCTGGCGTCTGTCCCTGACCCGCCGGAGCCTGGGCGGTCTGTTGGGCCTGGAGGTTGGCGAACCGCTGGGTGAAGTTCGTATGGAGGAGCGGAATGGCGGGTTTCGCTCCGCCTGCCTCCGTCCCGGTCTTCGCCTGGGCGAGCTTGTCGAGGGGGAAGTGGGGGCCATTCGGCCCGCCATCCCTGGGGACCAGGGGCGTCAGGTGGATCTGTCCGCTGTTCAGGTTCATCACGCCGGAGAAGACGTTGCCCTTGCTCCCATTGCGGAAGAGTTCCTGGGAGTGGGGGTCCACCGCGATGGACTGGGGGAGCGCGGGCTCACGCGCGATGTTCGACTGACGGACGTACCCCGAGGAGCCCTGGAGGTTGTTGCCGTTGAACGGGCTGACGTAGGGCTGTGGTCGCGCCTGTGCGACGGCGTTGCTGGTCTGGAGGGTCGGGGGAGGGCCCGGGGGCGGAGGCGGGGGCGGAGGTGCCTGCGCTGCCGCCTGCTGCGGGGTGAGGTTGACGGCCGGATGCTTGCGCTGCGGCTGCTCCATCAGGTCCATGGTGTACTTGGAGCCTCCCGTCGTGTCCTGTTTCTGATGGGAGTGGAGGCCGCTCGACTCGGGTGCTTTCGGCGTGCGGGGTGTCCCCGTGGGCCGAGCAGGGGCGGCGGTGGGGTTGGCGGAGGAGTTGGACTGCAAGGAGTTCGAGCGCGGACGTGAGGGGCCACGGACGGGCGGCATGTCGTCTCTCCAAAGGCAGGATGGATGCCTTTCATCATGGGGAGGGTCCAACACGCGCCACGTGGATGGGCGTGCCTTGTGATGGTTTTGTCGGGTTTGGGATAGGCTGTCCATTCCTCCCTACTGGAGCCCACACCTCATGCAAGTCTTCGCCCGCATCGCCTGCCTTGGTGCCGTCGTGTCCTTGTCTGCCTGCGGTCTTCCCGAGTCGTCGCCCGAGCAGGAGTCCCTTTCGGAGCAGCGCGCGGGATTGACCACGGCGACGTTCCAGGGCTGTACGTACACCATCACCTCGACCCTGATTCCCCTGCCCAATCCGCCGGTCAATGCCATCAACCTGACGCGACAGGCCTCCGCGACCTGTCCCTACGCGGCGGCGAGCGTGGAGTTGGGACGCTCGTACAACACGCCATTCATTGCCGTCATCGCCACGCAGATCGGACTGGCGGCGTCGTTCTCCTTCAAGGGTTCGCCGAGCGGCAGCGGGAACACCCAATGCCGTGTCATCCACATCGACCCCGCGACGCTCGGGGACGTGCGGCGCGACGCCATCGTGGTGAACTTCGGCGCGGGAAACGTCACGAGCTGCAACCTGGACCAGACGGACGCGGGCACCACGCTGGTGGCCTATGGCCAGAAGACGGGGCCGCTCCCGGGCGAGACGGGCAGCGGCAGCAACTACGTCGCCACGTACTACAACTACTTCACCAGCACGACGCCGGCCGTCTTCTACGCGTACTGACGGGGGCTCACGTGGCGAAGAGGTGCTTCGCCATGAAGTCCACGAACACGCGCAGCTTGGGCGAGAGATAGCGGCTCGACGGCCACAACATCCGGAACGTCCCCCGGTGATGGGTCTGGCCGTCGAGCACCTCCACGAGCGTGCCCTGCGTCAGTTGTCGGCGGATGGCGAAGTCCGGCAGGCAGGTGATGCCCAGGCCCTGTTCGGCCATGAAGATGAGGGGCTCGATGGTGTTCGCCACCGCCGTCGTCGGCAGGGTGAGCTCCTTGCGCCCCTTGCGCAGCGGCCACGCCTCCAGCTTGCCGTTGGTGGCGAAGCGGTGGTGGAGACAGGCGTGGGCCATCAGGTCCTCCGGCTTCCTCGGCGCTCCCTTGCGGCGGAGGTAGTCGGGGGAGGCGACGAGCATGAGCCGGAACGTGCCCAGCACCCGGTTCATCAGCCGCGAGTCGCCTACCTCGCCCGCGCGCACGACGCCATCGAAGCCCTCGTCGATGACGTCCACGACGCGGTCGGTGAAGTCCAGGTCCAGTTCGATGTCGGGATAGGCGCGCATGAAGGCGCTCAGCGTCGGCATCATCAACATGCCGACGATGGGCATGCTGACGCGCAGCCGCCCCCGGGGCGCGCCCTGGGTCTGGGCGAGCTCCAGCTCCGCGGCCTCCACCTCGCAGAAGATGCGGCGGCAGCGCTCGAGGAAGAGCGCGCCTTCGGGCGTCAGGGTGATGGTGCGCGTGGAGCGGTGGAAGAGGCGCACGCCCAGCCGGGCCTCCAGTCGTGCGATGGCCTTGCCGACCGCCGAGGACGACACCCCGAGCTGCCGCCCCGCGAGCGTGAAGCTGCGCGTCTCCGCCGCCTGGACGAACGCGTTGAGCGAGCCGAGGCTGTCCATCCGTGCCCTCCATGATTCCGGACATCGATGTCCGATGTGTCCGGAACTCTAGCCTCGTGGTTGGAACCCGGCGACGGCTTTACCTTGCGCGCCATGACTTCCACTCCGACCGCTCCCGCGCGCTCGCCCGACGTCTCGGGCGGCGCGGCCCACTCCGAACGACTCCCCCTGCCGAGCCTGCTCGCCCTGGCCATGGCCGCCTTCATCACCGTCCTCACGGAGGCGCTGCCCGCGGGCCTGCTTCCCCGGATGAGCGTGGACCTGGCGGTGTCGGAGTCCATGGTGGGGCAGCTCGTCACGCTCTACGCGCTGGGCACGTTGCTGACGGCGATTCCCCTCACGGCGGCGACGCAGGGCTGGCGCCGCAAACCCTTGCTGCTCGTCGCCATCGCCGGGTTCGCCGTCGTCAACACGCTCACCGCGGTGTCCACGCACTTCGTGCTCACGCTCGCGGCGCGGTTCTTCGCGGGCGTGTTCGCGGGGCTCCTGTGGGCGCTCGTCGCGGGCTACGCGGCCCGCATGGTGCCCGCGCATCTCCAGGGCCGCGCGATGGCGGTCGCCATGGTGGGCACGCCGCTGGCGCTGTCGCTCGGCGTGCCGGCGGGCACGTTCCTGGGGGCGGCCGTGGGCTGGCGCTCCACGTTCGGCATCATGAGCGTGCTCACGGTGTTCCTCGTGGGCTGGGTCCTCGCGAAGCTCCCGGACTTCCCGGGGCAGGCGGCGGACCAGCGCCTGTCCCTCGCGAGCGTCTTCACGTTGCCGGGAGTCCGCTCCGTCCTGTTCGCCACGCTCGCGTTCGTGCTCGCGCACAACGTCCTCTACACGTACGTCGCGCCCTTCATCGTCCCGTCCGGCTTGGCGGAGCGCATCGACGTGGTCCTGCTCGTCTTCGGCGTGTCCGCGCTCGTCTCCATCTGGCTCATCGGGGTGATGATCGACCGGTGGCTCCGGGAGCTGATGCTCGGCAGCACGGCGCTGTTCCTCGGCGTGGGCGTGCTGCTCGGTCTCTGGGGGAGCACGCCGGCCGTGGTCTACGCGGGGATGGCGGCGTGGGGGCTCGCCTTCGGGGGCGTGGCCACGCTGCTCCAGACGGCGTCCGCGAAGACCGCGGGAGAGGCGGCGGACGTCGCCCAGTCGATGCTCGTCACGGTGTGGAACATCGCCATCGCGGGCGGTGGGCTCCTGGGCGGTGTGTTGCTGGAGACGGTGGGGGTCCGCGCGTTCCCCTGGACGCTCGTGCTGCTGCTCGTGCCCACGTCGTGGGTCGTGTGGCGGGCGCGGCGTCATGGTTTCCCGCCCGCGATGAGCAGGGGGTGACGCGGTCGAGCCCTCGCCTGGGCTGGTGCGGGTTCGGAGCGCTTCAGTCCGGGCGCGAGGCTTCAATCAGCGTGAGCAGGACCGGAGGCATGGGGTCGTCCGGGTCGAGGTCATGGGCGTGGCTGGCCATGGCCGCCGCCTCGTCGAAGCGTCGCTGGTCCTTGAGGAACTCCCCGTACGCGACATAGGCCTTGGCGGAGGTGGGCTCCCGCTGGATGCGGTCGAGGAGCGGCTTCTCCTTGGCTCCCGGAGGTTGGAATGCCTCCAGGGGAGGGCAGGAGTCGTCGTACCGTCCCTGGATGTGCTTGACGTAGGCGCCGGGCGCGTGGCCCTGCACGGCCTTCAGCAGAGGGGCGGGCCTCGCCTTCCCCCCGCGGGGACAGAGGCCGAGGACCGCGACGTACTGGCCCTTCGTCAGGCCCGGGAAGTCGTCGGACTTCCTCACCCCCACGCCGCTGCTTCTGTTGGCCACCCGGACCCAGGTCACCCGGGCCGCGAGTGTGTCGAGCGCGGTTCGGGCCTCGGCTTCGCTCTTGCCTCCTCCGACGATGACGATGTCGAAGGGGCGGGACTCGGGCTCCCGCGCCAGCACCGGCGCGGACATGCACAGCATGAACACGAACAAGGCGCGTGAGGTCATCCCAACAGTCTATGCAGGTTGCCCAGACGGCGCTGGTGGGGCGCCGCGTCGGTGAGAGAATCGGGCGAGGAGGTCGCCCGCACCGATGAAGACCCTGACCGAGTACCTGTGGTTCGAGACGAAGCAGCGCCGGGAGCTGGTGCGCCTCACGGACACGGTGTCGTCGCTCGTCCGCAAGAGTGGCATCCAGGAAGGCATGGTGCTCGTGTCGGCGATGCACATCACCGCGGGCGTCTTCGTCAACGATGACGAGGCTGGTCTCCACGAGGACATCTGGGCGTGGCTCCAGCAGCTCGCGCCCGAGGGGCCGGACTACCGCCACCACCGCACCGGCGAGGACAACGGCGACGCGCACCTCAAGTCGATGCTCGTCCATCACCAGGTCATCATCCCCGTCACCGCGGGGAAGCTGGACCTGGGGCCATGGCAGCAGGTGTTCTACGCGGAGTTCGACGGCCAGCGCCGCAAGCGCGTCATCGTGAAGGTGATGGGCGAATAGTCCCGCCCACCCCGCGATGCGGCTCCAGCCCCTTCATCGGCGTCGAGTGCCTGCCGCTCAGGCCTCGTTGGAGGGCTCCGGCCGCTGGCCGGGCACGCGCAGTCCCAGCCGCTCCAGCTCCCCGCGCAGCTCCGGGGGCAGGGGACTGGTCACGTGCATGGGGCGCTTCGTCTCCGGATGCGCCAGGCCGAGCGCCCGGGCGTGCAGGAAGAAGCGCCCCAGCTCCGGGGCTTCGCGCCCTCCGTAGAGCGTGTCGCCGACGATGGGCGCGCCGATTCCCGCCAGGTGCGCGCGCACCTGGTGCAGCACGCCGGTGAAGATGCGCACCTCCACGAGGCTGTATTCGCCCGTGCGCTCCAGCACCCGGAATCGCGACACCGCTTCGCGCGCGTCCTCGGCGCCGTGCGGAGCCGGCTCCACGCGGTCCGGATGTCGCGGGTGGTGGCGCAGGGGCAGGTCGATGTCGCCCTCGTCCGCGAGCGGCCCCGTCACGAGCGCCAGGTAGCGCTTGTCCACGGCGCGCTCCCCGAAGGCATCTCGCACCGTCGTCCACGCCGCGCGCGTTCGCGCCGCGACGAGCACCCCGGACGTCTCCACGTCCAACCGGTGGCACAGCCCGCCCTCGCGAGGGTCGACGGACGCCTGGGCGCACTCGGGGAAGCGCGCCACCAGGGCGTTGGCCACGGTGCCCGTCTCGCCGGACTGGAGCGGATGCGACGGCTTGCCCGCGGGCTTGTCCACGAAGAGCAGCGCGGCGTCCTCGTGCAGGACGACGAGGGGGAAGTCCTCGTCCGGGACGGCCTCGCGCGTCTCCTCCTCCAGCTCCACCGCGACCTGCTGGCCCGCGGCCACCAGCAGGCCCTTCTTCGCGGGGCGGCCATTCACCTTCACCGCGCCGGCCTCGAACAGTCGCTTGAGCCGGGCGCGCGACAGGCTCAGCGCGTCACCGACGAACAGGTCCACCCGCTGGCCCGCCTTGTCGGCGGCCACGGCGAAGGTGTGCAGCTTGGGAGCGCTCACTCGGAAAGTGCCTCGTAGACTTCCTCGGCCGTCTGGAACCGGTCGTCCGGCTCCTTGCGGATGAGGCGGTGGGCGACGCGCGCGAACTGCGGGTCCCCGTGAAGGTTCAGTGCCAGCACCGGCGGAGGCTCTGTCTCCAGCACCTGCCGCCACAACTCGTGCGGCGTCTTCGCTTCGAAGGGGGGCCGCCCGCTGAGCAGCTCATAGAGGATGACCCCCAGGCTGTACAGGTCCGAGCGTCCATCCAGCGGCTCGCCGAGGATCTGCTCGGGCGCCATGTAGCGGTAGGTGCCCACCAGCTTGCCGGCCTCCGTGATGGCCACGTCGTCCGCGAGGAACTTCGCCAGGCCGAAGTCCATCAGCCGCACCTGGCGGTCCTCGTCCACCATGACGTTGGAGGGCTTGAGGTCGCGGTGCACCAGCCCGTGGCCGTGGATGTAGGCCAGCGCCTCGCACAACTGGAGCATGGTGTCCTTGAGGCGCCCCATGCGCTCGGGCCGGTTCAGCTCCTCCTCGCGCAGCAGGCGCCCGTCGTCCGCGGGCTTGCGGGGCGGGGGCGGCGGCGGGAGGTCGAAGCCCTCCAGTGAGTCGTCGGAGTCGGGGCTGTCGTCTCCCATGCCCCCGAAGCCGCCCATGTCCTCGCTCGGCGCCTCCTCGTTGAAGGCGTCCAGGCTGAACAGCCCCGCGCCGGGCGAGGAGGTCCCCATCGAGTCCGAGATGCTGTCGCTGCCCGGACCGAAGTCGTCGTCCTCCGTGCGGCGCACCGACAGCGGGCTGCGCGGCACGCTGCTGCTGCTGGGCGACACGAGGTCGTCACCTCGGATGTCCAGGTAGTGACGCAGCGTGAGCCCTTCGATGAGCTCCATCGTCAGATAGGGCCAGCCCTGGTGTACACCCGCCTCGAAAACCTTCACCACGTTCGGATGGGAGAGGTCGGCGAGCGTCTCGAATTCGCGCACGAGTCGCTTCGCGGCCCGCTCGTCCAGGGCCGGTCCGGCCGACAGGAGCTTGAGCGCGACCTCGTCGTTGGTGCGGCGGTCCAGGGCCCGATAGACGGTTCCCGCCCCGCCGCTGCCGAGCGTCTCCAGGACGCGGTAGGGACCGATGACCTTCGGGGGCATGCGTGCCGCGGATCCTACGGAGCACGTCGCACCAGGGTCAAACTCCGTGACGCCTGGTTGCATGGTCCAAGGCAGAACATTCGCGCGCTCATTTCACTTTTCCGGGAAAACCTGGGAGAACGCTGGAGCGCATGCAAGTCGGGAAGTATCAACTCGTCCGGAAGCTGGCCTCGGGGGGCATGGCGGAGGTCTTCCTCGCGAAGGCCGCCGGCCCCATGGGGTTCGAGAAGACGCTCGTCCTGAAGCGGATCCTCCCGCATCTGGCCGAGGACCCGGCGTTCGTCGAGATGTTCCTGGGCGAGGCGCGGCTGGCCGCGCAGCTCGAGCACCCGAACATCGTGCAGATCTTCGACTTCGGCGAGGCGGACGGCAGCTACTTCCTGGCGATGGAGTTCATCGACGGGCCCACGCTGCGCAAGCTGGTGAAGCGCGCGGCGGAGGTCCCGTTGCCGCCGGTGGTGTGCGCGAAGCTGGTGTCGCTGGCGGCGGAGGGGTTGGCGTTCGCGCATGACTTCTGCGACCCGGAGACGGGCTCGCCGCTGGGGATCATCCACCGCGACGTGAGCCCGGACAACATCCTGGTGTCGCGGCAGGGCGCGGTGAAGGTGGTGGACTTCGGCGTGGCGAAGGTGGCCGGGCAGGGGCACCGCACGCAGACGGGCGTGGTGAAGGGCAAGGTGGCGTACATGCCGCCCGAGCAGCTTCGCACGCTGCCGTTGGACCGCCGGGTGGACGTGTACGCGCTGGGGGTGGTGCTGTACGAGCTGCTGTCGGGGCGGCGTCCGTTCGACGCGACGACCGAGGCCAGCACGATGCAGGCCATCCTGTTCGAGCCGTTCATCCCGGTGACGGCGCGGCGCGCGGACGTGCCGCCGATGCTGCAGGTGATTCTCGACAACGCGCTCGCGAAGGACCGGGACGCGCGCTACCCGGACTGTCGCGCGTTGCAGTCCGACCTCGAGCACTTCGTGCTGTCGTCGGGCGAGGCGGTGGGGGCGTACCAGCTCTCGCAGTTCGTGACGAAGGTGATGGGCGACTCCTCGACGGGGCCGCTGATGGGCTCTCCCGCGCACGGCGTGGTGGGCAGCGGTGGGGCGCCGCGACCGGCGGGCAGCGGGCCGAAGCCGTTGAGCGCGTCGCGGTCGATGGCGGCGCCGTCCGCGCCCTTGGAGCGTCCACGTCCGGACGCGGTGGACGTGACGGCGCCCACGACGCCCGCGCCGCTGGCGGTGGACGCGGTGCTGGGAGGTGGCGCGCCGGCTCGAACCCCGGCGCGTCGCAAGGGCACGACGCTCCCCCCGCAGGCGGGCCTGCCCATGGAGGCGGGGGCGGGCGGAGGGGGTGGGTGGAACTCCTCGCGCATGGCCGCGGTGACGGCGCCCCTGGCCACGACGCCCCTGGCCACGGCGAAGAAGGATGGGACGGAGTCGGAGGTCGCCGGGCCCGACGAGGACCACATCTCGACCGGCGTGCAGGTCTCCTCCGGAGTGACCAAGGGCCGGGGCATGCTCGTGGCGGCCCTGGCCTTGGGCGGCGTCTTGGCGGTGGCGGGGGTCGCGCTGCTGTGGCCCGAGCGCGCGCCGAGCGTCGACGTGAAGCCCCTGCCGGTGGGCGCGGGCGAGGCTTCGCGAGGAAAGGGGGCGCCCCCCGTGCGCGAGCCGACTCCCGTCGCGGAGGCCCGCCCCGTCGCCGAGGCCGCGCGTCCGGGCGCGACGGGAGACGCCCCGGTGGCGCCGACGCAGCCCTCCGCGCCACCGCCGGAGGACCCGAAGCCTCCGGAGCCCGTCGTCGTGGCGAAGGTGGAGCCGGCGGCCCCGGTCGAGTCGGAGCCCGCGCGGGAGGCGGCGTCGGCGAAGTCGTCGGAGGAGCCTTCGACCAAACCCGCGCGTCCCCGCGTGGCGGTGCGGGCGCCCGTGGCGAAGGGGTTCCTGGAGATTCGCGTGCGCCCGTACGCCGTGGTGAAGATCGACGGGAAGTCGTACGGCCAGACGCCCCTGGACCCCGTCGAGCTGACCGAGGGCAAGCACACGCTGAAGCTCTCCAACGCCGACCTCGGCAAGGACGTCACCAAGGTCGTCGAGATCAAGGCGGGGAAGACCACGCCCATCCGTCACAACTTCATGGAGGAGTGACGCGGACGCGTCGCGTGCGACGCGTCTCTGCCGTGGGTGTCGAGCACCGCGCGCGCCAGGTCGACGAGGCGCGCGCGCAGGGACTCGGGCTCCACGACCTCCACGCCGGGGCCCGCCTCCAGGACCTGGGCCAGCGCGATGGACTCCCGCTCGAAGTCCACGGTGGCGGTGCGCCGACCGTCGCGCTCCCTCCGTCCCGCGTCGAACCGCGCCGTGTCCGTCGGCGGACGCATGCGCCGCAGCGTGGCCTCCGCCTGGGCCGTCAGCCGCAGCGTCACGTCGTAGCGCGGCCGTTGCCCGGCGAAGCGCGCGCACCAGTCCCTCCAGAAGGCCAGCAGGTCGAAGCGCGCCGGGCGTTCGAAGGTCTCCCTCCGCAGGCGCACGGCCTCGATGCGCGAGCCGCGGTAGACGCGCGGGCCCTTGTCCGTGCCCGCCACCAGGTACCAGCGCTCCGCCTTCAGCACGAGCGCGTAGGGCTCCACGACGCGGCGCCCCGCCTTCCCGTCGAAGTCCCGGTACCCGAGCGAGACACGGCGGTTCTGCCAGGTCGCGTCCCGCAGCACGCCCAGGTGGGGCACGTCCTCCTCCTGCGCGAAGAACGACGCGGCGTCCACGTGCAGCCGTTGCCGCGCGTACTCGAGCGCGGGTTGCTGCAGGGCGGGCAGCGCGGCCGACAGCTTCACCAGCCCGCTGCGCAGCGGCGCGGACAGGCCCAGGGCTCCCAGCCCACCGGGCGCGCCGCTGATGGCGGCCAGCGCGTGCAGCTCCGCGCGCGTCAGCCCGGTGAGCTGGGTGCGCCAGCCCTCGACGAGCGCCACGCCGCCGGCGGCCCCGCGCGTCGTGTACACCGGCACGCCGGAGCGCGAGAGCGCGTCGAGGTCCCGGTGGATGGTCCGCTCGGAGACCTGGAGCTCGCGCGCCAGGTCGCCCGCCGTCATCCGCGGGCGCGTCTGCAGGAGCAACATCAAGCTGACGAGCCGGTCCGCGCGCATGGTGCCCCCACTGTAGCGGGGCAATCATGACAGGAGGTGTCAGGATTGGCCGCGTAGGGTGGCCGCCAGCACTGACTGGAGGAGGTCCACCCTGGAGAAGCCACTCGAAGGACGTATCGCGCTGGTCGCGGGCGCGACCCGAGGCGCGGGACGCGGTATCGCCACCATGCTCGGCGCGGCGGGCGCGACGGTGTACTGCACGGGCCGCAGCGTGCGCGGCAACCCCGCGTCCGGGCCGAACCGGCCGGAGGTCCTGGAGGAGACCGCGGAGCAGGTCACCGCGCTCGGGGGGCGAGGCATCGCCCTGCGCGTGGACCACACGGTGGAGGAGGAGGTCGCCGCCCTCTGCGAGCGCATCCAGAAGGACGCGGGGCGCATCGACGTGCTGGTCAACGACATCTGGGGCTGCGACGCCATCTCCGAGTTCGGCGTGCCGTTCTGGAAGCAGTCCCCGGCCCTGGCGCGCACCATGTTCGAGCGCGCCGTCTTCACCCACCTGGTCACCAGCCGCTACGCGGTGCCGGTCATGCTCCCGCAGGAGCGCGGCCTCCTCATCGAAATCACGGACGGGGACTCGTTCGGCTACCGGGGCAGCCTCCCGTACGACCTGACGAAGATGACCGTCATCCGGCTGGCCTTCGCCATGTCCCGCGAGCTGCGTCGCACCCACCTCACCGCGCTCGCGGTGACGCCCGGTTTCCTGCGCTCCGAGGAGATGCTCGACAACTTCGGGGTCACGGAGGCCACCTGGCGCGACGCCGTGAAGAACGAGCCCGACTTCATCGCCTCGGAGACCCCCGCGTACGTCGGCCGGGCCGTGGCCGCGCTCGCCGCGGACCCGCGGGTCGCCGCGAAGGCGGGCCGCGTCCACAGCTCCTGGGGACTGGCCCGCGAGTACGGCTTCACGGACCTGGACGGGAGCCAGCCGAACTGGGCCGAGCACTTCGAACGCGCCTACGGCAAGCCCTACCGCGTGGCCGACGCGGCCGCCTACGAGCCCTGGCTGGACGGCCCCATCGAGATCGTCCGGCCCCAGTGGCCCCTCTATTGAGGCCCTGAGGTCCGTCGCTGCCCACCTTGGCCTACATGGGTGCGGGGCCTGGGACCACTCATCGGTTCCAGGCGACCGCCCAGGGGGACGGAGTGACTGTTGAGCCACGCTGGCGTGGACGCGACGCGGCGTCACCAGTAGGGTGCGCGGCTCGAATGGAACGCCCCCTAGTGGTTTCCGCCCTCGAAAGTCAGGTCAAGGCCCGGCCCGTGCCGCGCCACGTGGGCATCATCATGGATGGCAACGGCCGGTGGGCGGAGTCGCGGGGGTTGGACCGGCTCGAGGGCCACCGCGAGGGGAGCTCCAGCGTGCGGGAGGTGACCCGCACCGCCCGGCGCCTGGGCATCCAGGCCCTGACCCTGTACGCCTTCTCCTCCCAGAACTGGGCCCGCCCGGCCGAGGAGGTCGCCGGGCTGATGGACCTGCTGCGTGAGTACCTGGAAGGGGAGCGCGCGGAGATCCTCGACAACGGCATCCGCCTCAACGCGGTGGGAGATGTCGGACGTCTGCCCCGGTATGTGCGCGACCCGTTGGACCGGTTGATCGCCGACTCGGCCCACAACACCGGCATGGTGCTGTCGCTGGCGCTCTCCTACGGGGGCCGGGAGGAGATCCTCCAGGCCGTCCGGCGCATGGCGGAGGCCATCTCCAAGGGGGAGCTGTCCGCGGCGCAGGCGGAGGAGTCCGACTTCGAGTCCTTCCTCTGGACGCACGGGCTGCCGCCCCTGGACCTGGTGGTCCGCACCAGCGGCGAGCTGCGCATCTCCAACTTCCTGCTCTGGCAGATGGCGTACGCGGAGCTGTGCTTCACCGACGCCCTCTGGCCGGACTTCCGCACCGAGGAGTTCCTCCGCTGCGTGTCGCAGTACCAGCAGCGTGAGCGGCGCTTCGGGCTCACTTCCGCCCAGGTCAAGCGGGAGGACCCCCCTCAACAGGCCAAGGCGTGAACGACAAGAACAGAAACCTCGTCGTGCGCATCGTGACGGCGGTGACGCTCCTGCCGCTCGTGTTGCTGCTGCTCCTCCTGGGCGGCGTCTGGAGCGCGGGCCTGCTCGGGTTCGCCGCCGCGGCGTGCGTGGGCGAGTACTACCTCATCGTCCAGAAGCGCCTGACGGTGGCCTCCTGGGTGGGCATGGCCTTCGCCGCGGTGATGCCGTTCCTGCCGCTCAAGAACGCGGCGGGCACGGGGGAGACGGCCTTCTGGCTCACCGTGGTCTTCGCCTTCTTCGCGTGGATCTACCACCTGTTCAAGGGCCCGCTGGCGGAGGCCCCCACGCGCACGGCGCACCTGGTCAACGGCTTCCTCTACGGCGCGGTGGGGCTGACGGCCCTGTCCGCGCTGCGCCTGTTCCCCGGGGACGGGCTGGCCTGGGTCATCTGCGCGCTGACCATCACCTGGGCCAACGACACCGCCGCCTACTTCTTCGGCCGCTTCCTGGGCAAGCACAAGCTCTACCCGGAGGTGAGCCCGAACAAGACGTGGGAAGGCTTCTTCGGCGGCATGCTGGGCTCGGTGGGCGGCATGTTCATCGCCCGCGGTTTCTTCTTCCCCGTCTTCACGGTGTGGGACTGTGTGCTGCTGGGGCTCGCCGGCGGCGTGCTGGGCCCCATCGGCGACCTGTGCGAGTCCATGCTCAAGCGCGCCTATGGCGTGAAGGACTCGGGGTTCCTCATCCCGGGGCATGGCGGCGTGCTGGACCGCATCGACGCGCTGCTGTTCAACGCGCCGCTGGTGTTCGTCTACGTGCAGTTCGTGCGTGGCCTGTTGCCGTAGAAGCGTGCGATTTCGCTCGCCCGGACGCCCGCCGGGCCCAGATGTGCGTTGTCCGGCCCGAGGGGCACGATTACTCTTGCCCCCATGTTTTCACTCCAGGGCATCGGGGCGTTCTTGCTGTTGTTGGGGGTGCTCGTCACCGTCCACGAACTCGGCCACTTCCTCGTGGCCAAGGCCTGTGGCGTGAAGGTCTTGAAGTTCTCCATCGGCTTCGGTCCGAAGCTGGTGGGCTTCACGAAGGGTGAGACCGAGTACCAGATCGCGCTGCTGCCCCTGGGCGGCTACGTGAAGATGGCGGGGGACCTGCCGCACGAGGAGCTGGACCCGAAGGAGGCCAGCCGGGGCTTCCTCGCCCAGCCCCCGTGGAAGCGGGGCCTCATCGTCCTGGCGGGCCCGGCCTTCAACTTCATCTTCCCCGTCCTGGTCTACTTCTTCGTCTTCATCAGCCCCCACCAGACGACCTCCACGCTGGTCAGCTCCCTGGACCCGGGCATGCCCGCGGCGCTCGGGGGCGTGCAGCCGGGCGACCGGGTGACGTCCGTGGACGGGGTGGCGGTGCGCTCGTTCGAGGACATGCGGGACGCGTTCGAGGGGCGCTTCGAGCGCCCCATCCCGCTGGTCGTCGAGCGCGACGGCAAGCCGCTGACGCTGACGGTGACGCCGCGCAAGACGGTGGAGACGTCCGTCATCGACACGGTGGAGCGGGGGATGATCGGCGTGTATCCCGCCCCCTTCCCGCCGACGGTGGGTGTGCCCCAGGGGTCGGCCGCGCAGGCGGCGGGGCTGCGCACGTTCGACCGCGTCCTGTCCATCAACGGCGTGCACGTCGCGGACGAGGTCGCGCTCTACCGGGAGCTGAACCACCTGCCGGAGGGCACGCCGCTGAAGCTGGTGGTGCGCCGCATGGTGCCGGTGGACGCGGGCGCGGTGACGGGCGCGATGCCGGAGGTCGTCGAGGCGACCATGGCGCGTCAGCCGGGCACGGGCCTGGCGGCGTTGGGCGCGGAGTCCTCGAACCTGTACATCGGCACCGTCTTCCCGGGCAGCGCCGCGGCCAGGGCCGGCCTCCAGGCGGGCGACCGCATCCTCTCCCTCAACGGCGAGAAGCTGGAGTCGTTCTCCTCGCTCCAGGCGAGGCTGAGCACCCTCAAGGAGGAGCCCTTCACCCTGTCGTGGCGGGGCGCGGACGGCGCGGAGCAGACGCAGCGGCTCACCCAGGCGCGCGTCGAGTTCGAGGACGTGATGGGCAACAAGTCCTCCCCGCTCATCCTCGGCGCGGCGCGCTACCTGCCGCCGTCCGCGGACCGGGGCTTCGAGGACAAGGTCTCCATCCAGTACTCGCCCGGGGAGGCGCTCCGGCGCGCCTCGCTGCGCGTGCCGCAGCTCATCGCCCAGACGGTGAAGTCGCTGGGCGGGCTGTTCGTGGGCACGGTGCCGTTGGATCAGCTCGGCGGGCCGGTGATGATGGCGCAGTTGGCCGCCCGCACCGCCGCCATGGGGTCCGAGGCGTTCCTGGACCTGATGGGGGCCATCTCCATCAACCTGGGCGTCGTCAACCTGCTGCCCATCCCCATCCTGGACGGCTTCGCGCTGCTGGCCGCCGTCTGGGAGGGCATCCGCCGCCGCCCCATCCCCGTGCGGGTGCGGGAGGTGGCGAACATGGTGGGCCTGGCGCTGCTGTTCCTCCTGATGTTGCTCGTCTTCAAGAACGACCTGACCCGCTAGAGGCCTCATGCGCGCGAGCACCGCCGTCCTCCTCCTGGGCCTGGGACTGACGACCGCCTGTGCCTCGCGCGCGGCGAAGCCGGATGCGGCCCGGGAGGACGCGCCGGCGCCCGGCTCGCCCCGGGTGACGCGGCGCGAGCAGATGCCCCGCTCGTACGTGGGCGAGGGGCTGGCCTCGTTCTACGGCCCGGGCCTGCACGGCCGGCCCACCGCCAGCGGCGAGCGCTTCAACCAGCACGCCCTCACCGCGGCGCACCGCAAGGCGCCCTTCGGCGCGTGCCTGCGGGTGGTGAACATGGAGAACGGCCGCTCGGTGGAGGTCCGGGTGAACGACCGGGGGCCCTTCGTGGAGGGGCGCATCATCGACGTGTCGCGCGCGGCCGCCTCGAAGCTGGACATGCTGGACAAGGGCGTGGTGCGCGTGCGGCTGTACCGCTGCCGCGACGCCGTGTCGGAGATTCCCCAAGCAATGTGGGCCGCGCCGGTGTAGTGAGCCGCCCATGTTCCTCGCGCTGGACACCTCCACGCTGACGTTGTCGCTCGCCCTGGTGGAGCGCGGTCCGGACGGTGCCGTGCGGACCGTGGAGCACGTCGTGGTGGGCCCCCCCGCGAAGCAGAGCGAGGTGCTGCCCGGCGTCGTCGGGGAGCTGCTGGCCCGGCAGGGTGTGACGCTGGCGCGGCTGGAGGGACTGGCCGTGGGCCTGGGGCCGGGCTCGTTCACCGGGCTGCGCATCGGCCTGGCGACGGTGAAGTCGCTGGCGTATGCGGCGGGCCTGAAGGTGGCCGGCGCCTCGTCGCTGGCCGCGGTGGCGCTGGAGGGCCCCGAGGACGTGCCGCTGTACTGCCTGGCCGTGGCGCGCAAGGACGACCTGTACCTGGGCGCCTACGTGCGCCGGGGGAGCGCGGTGGAGGCGCTGGAGCCGGAGACGGCCATGTCGCCCCAGGAGGTCGCCGCGCGGCTGGCGGCGGAGCCCCGGGCGGTGGCGCTGGGGCCGGCGCTGGTGGACTACCGCGCGGCGCTGGAGAAGCACGGCGTGGCGCCGCACCGGCTCTTGCCGGGGCCCGCGTTCCCGTCCGCGGTGGAGCTGGCGCGGCTGGTGCGCTTCCCGGAGGACTTCTCGCTCCAGGCGCTCTTCGCCATGGAGCCGCACTACGTGCGCGCGTCGGAGCCGGAGCGCAACCCCAAGTTCCCGCCGCTGCCGGGCCCGGTGCCCACCGCGCGGCTGAAGGAAGACTGAGGCCCCCGTCCGTGGCGCGCGCCCGCGCGTCCGGGGGAGGCGAAAGGACACTCCGATGAAGGACGATTTTCAGATTGCCGTGGTGGGCGCCACCGGCGTGGTGGGCCGCGAGGTGCTGGCCGCGCTGTATGCCCGGGACATCCCCGCCGAGCAGGTGCGGGCCTTCGGCTCGGAGCGCTCCAAGGGGTTGGAGGTGGAGTACGGGGAGGACTCGCTCGAGGTGGAGCGCGCCACGCCGGAGGCCCTCCGGGGCGCGGGCTTGGTGCTGCTGGCCACCCCCGCGGAGGTCTCCCGGACGCTGGCCCCCGCCGCGCAGTCCGCGGGCGCGTGGGTGGTGGACGCCAGCTCCGCCTTCCGGGGGGACGGCAACGTCCCCCTCGTCCTGCCGGGCTTCAACACGGAGGCGCTGTCCGCCGCCTTCAAGGGCCGGATGGTGTGCCTGCCGGGCGCCGTCACCACCGCCGCGGTCCACGTGGTGGATCCGCTGCGCCGGGCCTTCGGCGTGGCGCGCGCGCAGCTGACGGCCCTGATGGGCGTGTCCAGCGCGGGCGTGCGCGGCGTGGCGGAGCTGGAGAAGCAGACGGCGGACCTGATGTCCGGGCGGGAGCCGGATCCCCACGCCTTCCCCCACCGCGTGGGCTTCAACCTCGTGCCCCAGGTGGGCGGCTTCATGGTGAACTCCCCGTGGACGGAGGAGGAGGGCGGCTGGACGCTGGAGTCCGCGCGCCTGTTCTCGAGCCGCGGCGAGGTGCCCGTCATCGCCGGCACGGCGGTGCAGGTGCCCAGCTTCTACGGCCACGGCCTCACCCTCAACGTGCAGTTGAAGAAGGCGGGCCCCGTGGAGCAGGTGCGCGCGGCCCTGAAGACGTCGCCCGCCCTCAAGGTGCTCGACGCCCCGGGCGAGCGCGTCTATCCCATGCCCATGCTCGTCACGTCCGACCCCACGGTGCATGTGGGCCGCGTGCGCGCGTTCCCCCAGGCCCCGGAGTGGGTGACGCTGTTCGCCGCCGTGGACAACGCCACCCGGGGGGCCGCCCTCAACCTGGTGGAGACCGGCCTCAAGCTGGCCGAGCGCCCCGCCTGACAAATTGGCACACGGCGGGAGGGGGGCCTGCCTGTTTGGCGCGAGGAGACGGCGGGAAGTGGCCGAAACCCGGCCCGCGGGAAGCAGTTGTGAGTGGCCTCCCGCTTGCTAGCCTCCGCTCACCCATGCGCCTCACACTCGCTGTCTCCCTGCTCTTCGCATCGGCCGCCCTGGGGCAGTCCGTGTCCTTCTCCGGCACGGCCATCCAGAGCAACGAGATCGTCGTCTCGAAGGCCGACTGCGCCACCCCCAAACAGGTGACCTGGACTCGGACGGGGAACGTCGCCTGCGACACGCTCTTCATCTGGCTGTCCGACGAGAACTGCACCGGGACCCCGGGCACCGGGGACCTGACCCTCAAGGAGATCTCCCAGGGGGACACGGTGTCGCTGACCGGCACGTTGACCTTGCGGATGAGTGATGCGCTCACGAAGGGTGGACTGACCTGCGAGGGCCAGACGACCGAAAAGACCTTCAAACTGTGCGCGACGACGAAGACCGTGGACACCTTGGGGCAGTGCAAGGACACGGACTCGAACGTCGGGACGACTTCCGTGTCGTTCATCTTCGACCCCTCGCCGCCGGTCGCTCCGGACGCGCCGAGCGTGACGGGGCTGGACGGCGCGCTGAGCGTGTCGGTGTCGGTGCCGAGCACCGCGACGCAGCTCCGGGTGGAGGTGGTGTCGCTGGTGGCGGGTGAGGACGGCGGCACGCCGACGGCGGGGGATGTCGTCAGCTCGAAGGATCAGGCGACGGACAACACCACGTTCCGGATGGACAACCTGGAGAACGGCGTCCAGTACGGCGTGCGGGCCTTCGCCTTCGACAAGGCGGGCAACCAGAGCCCGGCTTCGGCGCTCTCCACGGGCACGCCCATCCCGAGCAACGGGTTCTGGGACGCGTATATCGACGCGGGCGGCAAGGAGACGGGCGGGTGTGGGGCGGGCGGTGGTGGCATTGCGCTGGGGGCGGTGCTGGCGGCTCTCGGCTTCTGGGTGACGTCGAGGAGGAAGCAGTCATGAAGCGGGCAACAGCCCTGGGTGTGGCCCTGGTGTGCGCCAGCGCGGCGCTCCCGGCCTGGGCACAGGAAGAGCAGGCGGTCGTGGTGCCCGAGGGGCCGATTGAATCCCCTCGCAGCGGTGCCATCGTCGTGCGCGCGGGCGGGTACAAACCGGAGATCGACAAGGAGAAGGCGCTGAACGGCGCCACGCCCTACAAGGACACCTTCGGCGAGTCGTCGCTGCTCGTCATCGAACTGGAGATGCAGCGCTTCTTCTACCAGGGCATCGGCACGGCGGGCGTGGGCCTGTCGGCCGGCTACGGCGAGAAGTACGCAGCGGCGAAGCTGGCGGGCGGCGGCAACGCGGCGGAGAAGACGGCGCTGAAGCTGGTGCCACTCCAGCTCAACGGCTTCTACAAGTTCGACTACGCGGCGTTCGAATGGGGCATCCCCCTGGTTCCCTACGGGAAGCTGGGCCTTGTCTACACCCCGTGGTGGGTCACGAAGGGTGACAGCACGAACACGGCCCAGGGCATCAAGGGCTCGGGTGGCAAGTGGGGATGGGCCGCCACGGCCGGGGTGTCCTTCCTGCTGGATGTGCTCCAGCCGCGCTTCGCGCGCGACTTCGACTCCGACCTCGGCGTCAACCACAGCTACCTGTTCGCCGAGTACTCCTACGCGGATGTGGACAATTTCGGCGCAGGTGGGCTGGACCTGTCCAGCCGGCGCTGGATGTTCGGACTCACGCTGGACTATTAGCGGCGCATGCCGCTCGCTCCGAGTCGTCTCCGCGCTGTCGTGACGTTGGGGTTGATGGTCGCCGTGGGCCCCTGGGCCACCGGCTGCCATCGTTCCGTCCGGGTGGACCTGGGCGAGGACCGGACCGTCGAGGCGGGCGTCCCGGTGGAGCTGGGCTCGAAGGAGCCCGGCGCTCCGAAGGTGACGTGGGAGCCGGGGGACGGCACGCCGACGTTCGAGGGCGCGCGCCTGTCCCATGCCTATGCGCGCGCGGGGACGTACACCGCGCGGGCGCTCGTCTCCGGTGAAGAGGTGGCGCGGGTGAAGTTCACCGTGGTGCCCCGGCCGGTGCTGCGCGCCGTGCCCGCCCAGGCGCGCTCGGTGCTGTGGATTCCCCGACTGCGCGGCAACCTGGAGCCGCTCGTCGACTTCTACGAGCGCCTCATCGGCGCGGAGAACGCGCGGCAGGAGCTGGAGGCGACGCCGCTGATGGCGCTGCTGCTGCGCGGCATCGACGGGGGCCCGAGCGTCGTGGACCCCGACGAGGGCGCGGGCTTCTTCTTCCTGCCGGAGTTCGACGGCACCGTGGCGCTGGTGGGCGTGACGGAGCCCGAGGCGGCGATGGAGGCGGTGCTCCGGGCGGCCCAGGAGGCGGGCCACGAGGTGTCGCCGCTGGAGGATGGCGCCGCGCGGCTGCGCTCCGCCGAGGACGGCGAGGAGATGCTGCTCTTCACCGACCGGGGCTACCTGTACCTCGTCGTGCCGGAGTCGCCGGAGGTGCCGGAGGACGGCGCGCCGGTGCAGGCGATGGCGGTGGTGCCGCCCGCGCCGACGACGGACATGGCGTATCCGCGCCAGGTGGTGACGGGCCTGACGGGCGCGGGGTTGTCCGAGGAGCCGCTGCTGCACGAACTGCGCGCGAAGGTGGCCGAGGGCAGCGTGTACCTGTACTCGGGGCCTCCCGCGGACGATGGCGAGGAGCCGCCGCCGCTGCGCGGGGTGTTCGCCTCGCTGTCGGTGAAGCCGGACCGGGTGGACCTGGATGGGTTCATGTCGTCCACGCGGCCCCTGTTCCAGGGCGCGAGCGCCCCGGCGTCCGCGCTCCTGTCTCAGACGGCCTTGGGTCCGGTGGCCGCCGCGCAGCTCTCCATCCCGCCCGAGGAGCTGGCGAAGCTGGCCTTCGGTTCACCGGGCTCGGAGCGGCGGGTGCGCACGCTGGAGCGTTGGCGCGAGCGCGGGCTGGACGCGGAGGCCCTGCTGAAGGCGCTGCGCGGCGACGTGGCGATGCTCGTCTACTTCGACGCGCCGGCGTTCCTGAAGCACCTCATCCAGAACAAGAGTCCGGAGGTGCGCGGCTCGGTGCTCGTGGACGCGGGGCTGACGTCGGCGGAGCCGGTGCTGCGGCTCATCGACGAGCACCTCGAGGCCTCGCCGCTGCGCTACCAGGCGGAGAAGGTGGCGGGCGGCAAGGTCTACCGGACGCTGCTGAAGGGCCAGCCGGTGGAGCTGAAGGTGGGCCCGGAGCGGGCGACGCTGGTGGCCGGGGAGGTGCTGGAGGGCCGGCCCCGGGGCGACGTGGGCGCCGCGCTGCGTGAGCGCTTCGGTGGCGAGGCGTTCGGCGCGGGCCATGTCTCGCTCATGGTGGACCTGGGGCAGTTGCGCGCGGACCTGCGGGCGACGAAGGCGGTGCCCGGCGTCTCCACGGCGGAGCTCGTCACGGCCAAGTCCTTCATGGGTGCGCTGCTGGAGCAGCTCACGCCGTTGGAGCTCGGCTTCCTGGACTTCTCGCTCGTGGAGGGTGGGGCGCGCGTGAAGGGGCGGCTGACGGTGCGCGACGACGGCTGGGAGTCCATGCGGTGAGCCCGGGCACGTCCATCACCGTGCTGTACTTCGCCGCCGCGCGCGAGCGGGCGGGGTGTGCCCGCGAGGTGGTGGAGGTCCCCGAGGGCGCGAGCGTGGCGGAGGTGCTGCGCCTGCTGGCTGGACGACACCCGGGGTTGGAGCGGCTGTTGCCGCACCTGCGCGTGGCGGTGGACCAGGCGTTCGTGGGTGTGGATGCGCCCGTGCGTCCGGGCGCCGAGGTGGCCTTGATTCCACCGGTGGCGGGGGGAGGACCGGGGGTGTTCTCCGTCGTGGACCGGCCGCTTCGCCTGGAGGAGGTCGTCGAGGCGGTGGGGGGGGACGCGTATGGCGGCCTCGTGACGTTCAGCGGCTCCGTGCGCAACCAGACGAAGGGGCGGCGCGTGCTGCGGCTGGAGTACGAGGCCTACGCGCCCATGGCGGAGAAGAAGCTCGCGGAGATCGGCGCGGAGGCGACGGCGAAGTGGCCCGGCGTCAGGCTGGCCATCGTCCACCGGGTGGGCACGCTGGTGCCGGGAGAGCTGGCGGTGGTCATCGCGGCGGCGGCGCCCCACCGGCAGGAGGCCTTCCGCGGTTGCGAGTACGCCATCGAGCGACTCAAGCAGGACGTCCCCATCTGGAAGAAGGAGTTCTTCGAGGATGGGGAGGTGTGGGTCGGCCTGGGGCCGTGAGGCTCAGTACACGCGGAACGTCGCGGGGACGTTGACGCCGGAGCCCGCGTCCGGTTTCGCCGAGCGCTCCGCGTCCGTGATGGGGCGCATGGGCGTGTCCAGGCCCATGCCCTTGCGCCGCGCGGCCTCCTTCTCCGCGGCCTGTTGGAGGGCGCGAGCGTTGTTCTCCGCCGCGCGCTCGGGCGAGGGCCCCGCGATGAGGAACCCCAACGGAAGGCTCAGGAACAGCAGCCCGACGATGGCGAGCCAGCCCATTTCCTTCCAATCGATGGGGCCGATGCGCTCCTTCACCACGGAGCCCTGCACCTGGAGGAAGAGCTGCCCCTCCGACAGGCGCAGGGTGGAGCCCTCCATCAGCTCCACGGACGTCTTCCCGGGCTGGAGATGGAGCTGCGTGTCGGGGACGGGGCCATAGGCCGTGCCCTTCGTCTTGTGCTCGACCTGGGCCTTGGGTGGCAGATGGATGAGCCAACCCCGCTCGGTGCGCTCGGCGATGAGGAAGGGCTCCTCGGGCAGCGTGAAGCCGTAGAGCGGGAGCACTGCCTTCTCATCGGGTGCGGCGTGGATGCTCGTCTGCTCGATGCCGTAGCTCCACGCCTCGGCGAGGTTCTCGCCCCAATACAGCTCGAAGTACAGCCCACCTGCCACCTTGTTGCTCATCGCGCGCGCAAGCATAAGCGTCCCGGGGGCTTTCGGCCCCTCCATCGACCTCTCGAACGTCCATGTTCGACACGAAACGTCCGCCCGGCTACCCGACACCCCGGATGTACGGCGGGTTCCCGTACGGGGCAGGGCCTCGGCGCGGCGGGTCGACCGGCCGCCTGGTCAGGCGAGGGGCGAGCACTACGGAAGGTGGGACCCCTCGCGCGTGGCTCCAGGCCGAGGAGTCGCAGGCGACGTATCCAGCGTCGCGCCGCGCTCGGTTCGCGCCGCCAACAGGCGTGAGCATCACGCCTCGATGAGGGGCGAGCACTTCGATGCGTCTCGTGCCCGCAGGCGGTCGCGCGAGTCTCTGGGGGACTCCCGAGGCTCGCCCGAGAATCCCTCCCTGTGCTCGGTGCTACCTGGTCCACGTCCTCGGCGTGGTGGGCCTCGGGGCGCGCCTGGGTGCTCCTCGTCCACTGTGGACATCGGGGCATGGCGCGCATGAACGACGAGCAGCTCGCGCCGTGCGTGGGCGCGACACCGTGCTTGCTGGACGCCGAGCCCAGCTTGTCCGTGGGGCGCCATGACAGGGCGCCGTCATCTCGTCGGATGGCTGACCGACAGCGCGTACGGTGGCCATGCATCGCGAGGGAACTCTCGGATGGCCGAGTCGACGCGGCGAGGCCGATGCTTCAGCGTCGAGGACCGTCGTCCTGTGCGTCATCACCACCAGGGAGCCGGCGTTCGAGACAGCGAGCGTGGTCGTGTCTGGGCCCGGCGTGGTTGCTCACTGCTGCGTCCCTGCCTCCGCCGTCGTGCCTGGGGTCGGGATCGGCGTTCGCATGGGAGTCCCCGCATCCGCCGTCGCGGAGGTGGTCGCTCCTGGGGCCGCGCTGGACGTTCGCACGGGAGTCCCCGCATCCGCCGTCGCGGAGGTGGTCGCTCCTGGGGCCGCGCTGGACGTTCGTACAGGAGTCCCCGCATCCGCCGTCGCGGAGGTGGTCGCTCCTGGGGTTGGGCTGGGCGGTCGCACGGGAGTCCCCGCGTCCGAGGTCGCGGAGGTGGTCGCGCCTGGGGTTGGGCTGGGCGGTTGCGCCGGAGTGCCCTCATCCGAGGTCGCGGACATGGTCGTGCCCGGGGCCGCGCCGGAGGTTCGCTCCGGCGTCACCGCAGCCGAGGAGGCCGTCGGTGTGCCGGAGGTCGGTGCAACCGAAACAGGGGAGGGGGCTTGCGCCACGGTCCCCCCATCCGCGGACATCTGCGTGCTGGGCGGTTGTTGCTGTGTGCCCGCGTCCGGTGACACCGGTGTGCCGCCGCTCGTCGGGCCTGTCGCTCCCGCGTCCTGGCTCACCGCGACGGACGGGAGACTGCCCGCGTCCGAGGCGATGACCCCTGCTGGTCCCGCATCGGACAGCCCAACGGTCGCGACGGGCGCAGAGACCTTCGACCCCGCATCCGCTGACACCAGCGCGCTTCCCGTCGCTGCGGGCAGGGTGCCCGAGGCGGGGGTCGCGAGCACTCCCGTGGGCAGTGTTCCCGCGGCGGGGACGACGGGGGGCCCCGGCACCGGACCGGGTGTCGCCGATGGCGCGGTGCCCGCGTCGCCCCCCGTCGTGGTCGCGGTCCCCGCCTGTGCGGACGTCCCCGAGGGAAGGACTCCTCCCATCCTGAATCGCTCGGGAATCGCGCCGCGAATCTCCGTCCCCGCTACGAGCACGATGCCCGCGGAGATGGCGAGGAACCCCAGGGTCTGCGCCACCGTCTCCACGCGCGGAGGCAACCTGCGTCCGCTCGCGGCCTCCACGAGCAGCAACAGCACCCGCCCTCCATCCAGGCCGGGCACGGGCAGCAGCGTCAGGAGCGCGAGCGCCACCGACGCCGCCACCAACGCGCGCAGGACCGAGTCCGCGCCCGAGGAGATGGCGTCCGAGGACTCCTGCCGCACCAGCGCGCCGGGGCCCGCCACGGTGCCGGGACGCGACTCGCCCTTCACGACGCGCAGGAAGAACGCCACGCCCTCCGACGCGAGCTTCGTCGTGTGCACGAACGCGTGCCCCAGCGCCTCCCGGGGCGAATGCGCGCGGTAGACGTATTGCTGGCTGACGCCGATGCGACCCTCGCCCCGCTCGTCCGCACGCGGGCGCACCGTCACCACGCGGGACTCGCCGTGCCGCTCGACCTTCAGCTCGAGCGACTTGCCCACGCCCACCGCCACCTTCTCCACGAAGTCGGACCAGTTGCGCAGCGGCTGCCCATCCACCGTCTCGATGCGGTCGCCCGGCAGCAACTGGGCCCGCGCCGCCTCCGAGCCCGGCGTCACCGTGCCCACCGTCAGCGGCACCACGACGTGCGTGCCCGACGTGTACAGCGCGAAGAGGATGCCCAGCGCGACCAGGTAGTTCGTCGCCGGCCCCGCCAGGATGATGAAGATACGCCGCAAGGGGCCGAGCGCGCGGAAGCTCGCGGACTCCGCCGCGTCCGCGCGGTGCGGGTTCATCCCCTGGATGTGCGCGGTACCCCCGAGCGGCACCGCCCCCACGATGAACTGGGTCCCCCACAGCCGGAAGGACATCAGCGGAGGGCCGAACCCGAAGACGAACCGGGGCACCCGTACGCCCAGCAGCCGGGCGGCGACGAGGTGCCCCAGCTCGTGCAGGGCCAGCAGGGCCCCGAGGGCGAGCAGGACGAGCGCGTATTGCATCCGGACCCGCGGCTCCCTACAGCTTCCGCCGCTGACCGGTCCGCTTGTAGGTCAGGTAGTCGGAGAGGATGGTGCCGTGGTCGAAGCACAGGTCCTGGGGCAGCGCGTCCACCGCGAACGTCCGCGCCTCCGCCGCGTCGTCGGAGCCCGCCGGCTCGCCCTGCGCCGTGCCGATGTAGACGGTGGACAGGGTGTGCTGGCGCGGATCCCGCTTCGGGTCCGAATACGTGAAGAACTGCTCCACCAGCTTCACGTCCAGTCCGGTCTCCTCCTTCACCTCGCGGATGGCCGCGGCGTCCAGGGGCTCGCCCTCGTCCACGAAGCCGCCCGGCAGCGCCCAGCCGATGGGCGGGTTCGCGCGGCGGATGAGGACGATTCGTCCACCCGGCAGCTCGATGATGCAGTCGACCGTGGGCTTGGGGTTGCGATATTCGGGCATGCCACCCAGTCTACCCTCCACGGCGACGAGCGCACTGCACTCGATTCGTTCGTGGGTTATGGTGCGCGCCGTGTCCACCGTGAGACGCTTCCGCCTCCTCGTGCCCGCGCTGCTCGTGAGCGCCATGGCGGGCTGCCTGCCCTTCGACCAGGACGGGGGGGATTACACCTTCACGCCCGTCGAGGTGTTCCGCGACGAGTGCGGCCTGTTCGAGGCCAACAAGGACCGCTTCTTCGGCACCCTCCAGGTCACCGGGCGCGTCGTCCGCCTGGACTTCGGCCTGCTGGACTCGCAGCTCATCGGCTACTTCCTCGCGGAAGGGGATGACTTCTCCCTCGACGGCAGCATCATCAACGCCGTCGCCGACGTCCGGGGCGAGTCGTGCCTGCTCGACGAGGTGAGCATCCACATGGACGCCACGACGCAGTGCAAGACGCGGTTCGACGGCGTGCTCCGGGTGCGCTACGCGACGGAGCTGCGCCCGGCCGAGTGCGGCTGCGAGCTGTGGATGCGTTACGAAGCGGTCAAGGGCGACCAGCGCTGCGACTGAGTCTGCTTGAGCAGAAGCTCGTGGGTTCCTAGAACAGAGGGGTCGTCACCCACTCTGCGGAGGAGCCCATGGCTGAAACGCAGCAAGAGATCGTCTCGGTCCTGACCGAGGCCCGCGTCTTCCCACCGCCCCAGGCGTTCTCCCAGCGCGCCCATCTCAAGAGCATGGCGGACTACCAGCGCCTCTGGGACGAGGCCGCCAGGGACCCGGAGAAGTACTGGGGTGACCGGGCCCGCGAGGAGCTGTACTGGAAGGAGCCCTTCCGCACGGTGCTCGACTGGAAGCCACCGCACGCGAAGTGGTTCGTCGAGGGGCGCACCAACCTGGCCTACAACTGCCTGGATCGCCACCTCGCCACGCGCCGGGACAAGCCCGCCATCCTCTTCGAGGGCGAGCCCATGGACCGGCGCAAGCTGACCTACGGCGAGCTCGCGGTGGAGGTGAACCGGCTGGCCAACGGCCTCAAGTCCCTGGGCGTCGAGAAGGGGGACCGCGTGGGCATCTACCTGCCCATGGTGCCGGAGGCCGCGGTGGCGATGCTGGCGTGCGCGCGCATCGGCGCGGTGCACTCGGTCGTGTTCGGCGGCTTCTCCGCGGAGGCGCTCCAGGAGCGCATGAACGACGCGGGCGCCAAGGTGGTCCTCACCGCGGACGGTGGCTGGCGCAAGGGCGCGGTGGTCCCGCTCCTGAAGAACGTGGAGGCCGCGCTGCCCAACATGCCGTCGGTGGAGAAGGTGGTGGTGGCGCGCCGCACCGGTGACGCGCTGTCGCTGTCCGGCCCGAAGCTGGTGGCGTGGGACGTCCTGGTGAAGGGCCAGTCCGACGTCTGCGAGCCGGAGTGGGTGGAGAGCGAGCATCCGCTGTTCATCCTCTACACCTCCGGCTCCACCGGGAAGCCCAAGGGCGTGCTGCACACCACGGGCGGCTACGCGGTGAACGCGTCGCTCACCACGCGCTGGGTGTTCGACCTGCGCGAGGACGACGTGTACTGGTGCACCGCCGACGTGGGCTGGGTGACGGGCCACAGCTACGTCGTCTACGGCCCGCTGATGAACGGCGCCACCACCCTCATCTACGAGGGCGCGCCCACGCACCCGGCGGCGGACCGCTTCTGGGACATCATCGAGCGCTACAAGGCCACCATCCTCTACACGGCGCCCACCGCCATCCGCGCCTTCATGCGCCTGGGGGACGAGCACCCGCGCAAGCACGACCTGTCGTCGCTGCGCCTGCTGGGCAGCGTGGGCGAGCCCATCAACCCCGAGGCGTGGATGTGGTACCGCGACGTCATCGGCCAGGGCCGCTGCCCCGTGGTGGACACGTGGTGGCAGACGGAGACCGGCTCCATCATGATTTCGCCGCTGCCGGGCGCCACGCCCACCAAGCCCGGCTCCGCCACGCTGCCGCTGCCCGGCATCCACGCGGAGATCCTCGACCGGCAGGGCAACCCCGTGCCGAAGGGGCAGGGCGGGCTGCTCTTCGTCACCCGCCCGTGGCCCTCCATGCTGCGCACGGTGTACGGCGACCCGGAGCGCTACGTGCGCACGTACTTCAGCGAGCTGCCCGGCAAGTACTTCACCGGCGACGGCGCGCGCACGGACACGGACGGCTACTTCTGGCTGATGGGCCGCGTGGACGACGTGGTCAACGTCGCGGGCCACCGCCTGGGCACCGCGGAGGTGGAGAGCGCGCTGGTGGCCCACACGCGCGTGTCCGAGGCCGCCGTGGTGGGCCGGCCGGACGACCTCAAGGGCACCGCGCTGGTGGCCTTCGTCACGCTGAAGCAGGGCCACGCGCCCTCCGCCGAGCTCAAGAAGGAGCTGGCCCAGCACGTGGCGAAGGAGATTGGCGCCATCGCCCGCCCGGATGAGATCCGCTTCGCGGAGGCGCTGCCGAAGACGCGCTCCGGGAAGATCATGCGCCGCCTGCTGCGCGACGTGGCCGCCGGCAAGCAGTCCTCCCAGGACACCACCACCCTGGAGGACCTCAACGTCCTCGCGGCCCTGCGCCAGAACGACGAGTAGCGCTCCCCACGCGGGAGCGGAGCGCCCACCCGGGCCTTCCGCTCCCCGTCTGGGATTGGGCGCGGCGATAGGAGCAATCAGGTTGTCTTGGTGATGCGATTGCATCCGACGTGGTGAACCCTGTCAGGATGAAATAATCGGAAACAACTGAACACTCCGTGGCCATTGACACTGGAAAGATGCAAGAGCATTAAAGGCGCGCTCTCCCCCCAGAGCGCGACGCTCCTGTAATTCCAGCGTCCCCTCCCCCCTCGGAAGTGTTCATGGATTTCTGCGATCAACTCGACTCCCCCCTCTTTACCCATTTCATCGCCAATTACACCCATCCCACGGGACCCGACCTGTTGGGTCGAACAGAGCCGTTCTTCCAATGGCAGGAGTCGCGACGGCAGACAGGGTTGTGGCCGTACTCGCGCAGCCTGGATGGCGCGCCCGCCGCGGAGTGCGCGGTGCGCAGCGAGATGGGTGTGGCGCGACAGGGATTGAACTTCGGTTCGCAGGACTACCTGGCGTTGTCCACGCACCCGGCGGTGGTGGAGGCGGCGCACCGGGCCATCCGTGACTTCGGCTTGCACAGCGCGGGCTCCGGCATGTTCAGCGGCAACACGCCGCCGTCGCTGGAGCTGGAGGCGGCGCTGGCCGAGCACCTGGAGATGCCCTACGTGGCGCTGTTCGCCACCGGCTGGGGCGCGTGCTTCGGCGCCATCGCCGGGCTGGTACGGCCGGAGGACCACGTGGTGCTGGACGCGCTGGCGCACGCGAGCCTCCAGCAGGGCGCCATGGCGGCCACGCAGAAGGTGACGCGGGTTCCCCACCTCCACGCGCGCGCCATGCGCCGCAAGCTCCAGGAGATCCGCGCGCAGGACACGTCCAACGGCATCCTCGTCGTCACCGAGGGCCTGTTCTCCATGGACTCGGACGTGCCGCGCCTCGACGAGCTCCAGTCGCTGTGCCACGAGTACGGCGCGACGCTGCTGGTGGACGTGGCGCACGACCTGGGCGCGCTGGGCCCCCGGGGTACGGGCAGCCTGGGCGCGCAGGAGATGCTGGGGAAGGTGGACCTCGTCGTGGGGTCGTTCTCCAAGACGTTCTCGTCCAACGGCGGCTTCGTGGCGACGCGCTCGGCGGCGGTGCGCCAGTTCGTCCGCGTCATGGGCGGACCGCACATCTTCTCCAACGCCATCCTCCCGGTGCAGGCCGCGGCGGCGCGGGAGTCGCTGCGCATCATCCGCTCCGAGGAGGGAGACGCGCTGCGCGCGCGGGCCCTGGAGAACATCGTCGCGTTGCGGGGCGCGTTCGCCGAGCGCGGCGTGAAGTGTCTGGGCGAGCCCTCCAACGTCGTCCCCGTTCCCCTGGGGGACCCGAAGCTGGCGCGCATCGCGTCCAAGCTGGTGTTCGAGCGCGGCGTGTTCCCCAACCTCGTGGAGTACCCCGCGGTGCGCCTGCGCGAGTCGCGCTTCCGCATGCAGGTGATGTCGTCGCACACCGTCGAGCAGATGCGGCACGGCGCCACCGTCGTCCTCGACGCCATCGCGGAGGCCGGGCGGCTCCTGTCGGACTGCGAGCGGACGCGGGCGCCCCTGCGCGGCGCGATGGGGGCCTCGGATTCGCGGGGGCGGGCGGACGTCTGACGCCACGCCCGTGTCCGTCCCGGGCGCGTGCGCGCTCGGGCGGTCCTCGCCTCAGGTGTCGTCGCGGCTGTCGTCGCGCAGGTGGTTGATGTCGCCCCACGTCACCAGCCGGAAGCCGCCGTCGTGGTAGTCGAACTGGTTCCAGCAGGCGTTGAGCACGGAGAAGGCGCGGGGCGTGTCGGCGGGAATCCCCAGGCTGTGCCGGAAGAAGCTGCTGAGCACGCCGCCGTGGGTGACGATGACCACCCGCTCCCCGGGGTGACGCGCGCCCAGCTCGCCCAGGCACGCCACCGCGTGGCCCAGCCGCTGGAGCGAGCTCTCCCCGCCGGGGACGACGAAGTCGGGCGCGTTGGTCGCGTACGCGGCGAAGACGTCCGGGTGCCGCTGGCGGGCCTGCTCGCGCGTCAGGCCCTCGAGGATGCCCAGGCCCCGCTCGCGCAGGCGCGCGTCCGAGCGTACGGAGTGGCCGGTGCGGTGGGAGATGCGCTGGGCCGTCTGCAGCGCGCGGCCCAGGTCGCTGCTGTACAGCGCGGTGAAGGGCAGGGTGGACAGTCGGGTGGCGAGCGCGTCCGCCTGGCGCAGGCCCTCGGCGCTCAGCGGGCTGTCCTGGTGGCCCTGCAGCCGCCCCAGGGCGTTCCACTCGGTCTCACCGTGCCTCAACAAGATGAGCTCGGTCTTCATGGGCGGCAGCGTGACCGGCCCACCCCCGCGGGGGCAAGGCCGGTCTGCGGGGCCTGACGGGTTCAGTGCGCCCGCTCGATGTGCGTCATGCCCTCCTCGAGCAGGGCCGCGACGCCGCGGCGCACGACGTGGACGACCTTGTGGCTGTAGGCCGGGCCGCCGTGCGTGTAGTGGCCGCTCACCTTGTGGTGCAGCTCCGTGGCGCCCCATACCAGCACCAGGTCCGCCCACTCCAGGTCGCTCCGGGCGCGGTCGGACGTGCGCCGCTCGGTGCCGTCCACCATGCGCAGGGCGATGTGCCGCCCCAGCTTGGCCTCCAGCTCCTCGCGCACCGCGGGCGAGCCGCCCACCACCACCACCTTGCGCACGCCGTGGCGGTGGCAGCTCTCCACGAAGGCCACCTCGGCGCGGTGGTTCGCGGAGCCACCGCAGCCCTCGCAGTGGCTCCGGGGCTCCACGCGCAGCGGCTCGCGGCCGGTGGCCTGCGCCACCTTGAGGCACGCGCCGTCCGCGCACACCGGGAAGAAGCGCTCCGCGAGGAGCTTCGCCGCCGTGGCCAGCTTCGGGTCGCTCATGCGCGCCTTGCCGGGGCGGGTGAGCCCCGCGGCCTCCAGCAGCGCGCGGGCGCGGGCCCTCGAGTCGCCGAGGGTGATTCCCCGCTCGGCCAGCCAACCGTCGATGTCTCGGTCCGTGCTCACAGGGCGCCCTTCTTCGCGGATGGCATGGCGGCGAACAGCTCCGCCTGCACGGGAGCGTCGGACGCGGGGGACACGAGCCCCAGCGCCTCTCTCACCGGGCCGAAGCTGCGCCGGTGGATGGGCAGCACCCCCTTGTCGCGCAGCGCCTGCACGTGCTTCGCCGTCGGATAGCCCTTGTGCTCCGCCAGCCCGTAGCCGGGGAAGCGCGCGTCCAGTTCGGCCATCAGCGCGTCCCGCGTCGTCTTGGCGAGGATGGACGCGGCGGCGATGCTCATCGACAGCGAGTCGCCCTTGATGATGCCGCGCTGGGGCGCGGGGCACTCCGGGATCTTCCGCGCGTCCACCAGCACGAAGTCCGGCGTCAGCCCCAGGCCCTCCACCGCCCGGCGCATGGCCAGCAGGCCCGCGTGGTAGATGTTGAGGCGGTCGATCTCCTCCACCTCCGCGCGTCCCACCGCCCAGGCCACCGCGCCCTGCTTGATGGCGACGGCCAGCTCCTCGCGCTTGCGCGCGTCGAGCACCTTCTTCGAGTCATCCAGCCCCTTGAGCCGGAAGCCCTTGGGCAGCACCGCCGCGGCGGCCACCACCGGCCCGGCCAGCGGCGCCATGCCCGCCTCGTCCACGCCGGCCACGTGCGTGTGCCCCTGCTCCCACAGATCCGTCTCGAAGCGCAGCAGGTGCCGCAGTCGCTGCCCCTCGGAGCGGTTGCGCTCCTGGCGCGCGCGGATGCGCCGGGCGAGCTGCTGGGCGCCGCGCCGCGGGTCGGCCTCGAGGGCCTCCAGCAGTCCGGCGGGGACGGGGTGTGCCTGGGTGACGAAGCGCTCGGTCAGCTCCCCGAGCGCGCACTGGAGCCAATGTTCCCGGCTATCGGTCGACATGCTGGCGGACCCGAGGACCTACCGGAACGGTAGTACGTGGGGCACTCCCCGAAGGGGGAACGCCGCGCCAGCCCCGACACGTCCCCTGCACCGTACACATGGGAGCGCCCGACAGGTGGCTGGCTCCGACGACGGGAAGGGACTGGAGGGGGGCAGGCGGGCAGGTCGCGCGCATGCCTCAAGCCGTACCGCAGCCGACGCCCCGAGCACAACCTCCCTGGTGCGCTTCCGACCTGAATTCCACGTCAGGTTGGGAAAAGTCGAGGAGTTTGGCCGTCCTCAGGGGCTCAACTGGAGCCGGAGCTCGGCCGGTTCGGGGAGGCAGTTGCAGCCGTCACACACCCACTCGACGCGGGCCGCGGGGGAGACCTTGGTGCCGGCGGTGGCGACCACGCGCACGGCGCTGGGGGCCAGCGTCTCGTTGATGGCGGTGGTGACGCCCTGGTCGTCGGTGACGCCGGTGATGCTGGCGTCGGACTTCGTGTTGGTGCCGGTGACGGTGGCGCCGCGCACCCGCGCGCCATCCGCCGACACGACCTCCACGTGGACCGCCATGAGCTCCGCCTCGCAGTCATCGACGCCCCGCTGCACGCGGGGAGCGTCGTCACAGCCGGTCAGGAGCCCGATTCCGATGAGGACTGCGCACCACCGCGCCCGAATCATGTCCTGGAAAATGAGGACGAGATGTTCGCGCGGCAATGCCTGCTCATCCGGAGGTCGGCCGCACGCGCTCGCTCGCGAAGCGCGCCGCGTTCGTGTCCGGGTAGCGGTGGAGCACGTAGCGGTAGACTTCTTCCGCGCGTGCAACGTCGTTCATCCGCTCGCCCAGCACGCGCGCCAGGAGCACCAACGCGCGGGGCGCGGTGGGGTCGTCGGGCGCCACGTCCGCGGCGCGCTCCAGCGCCTGGACCGCCAGTGGGAAGTCTCCTTCCGTCGCCGCGACCTGGCCGACGAACAGGTGGTGCGCGGGAGGGATTCGCAGGGCAGGAAGTTGCCCCAGCTCGGCATACAGCGCCATCGCCCGGGGAACGTCGCGCGCCTCCACCGCCGCGCCCAGGTCCGCCAACTGGGCGGACGTCGCCCTCGCCTCCGTCGCCGCCTCCACGACCTGCGCCGTCTGGGCCGTGGGCATCGCCTCGCCCAGCGGCGCGACCCGGCGGCGAGGTCTCGTGCCACCCAGCACCGGCTCCACGTAGTCGCGCGCCACGCCGTACCCCACGCTGTCTCCTCGGACGTAGAGCAGGAGGCCCAGCACGTGGGCGGCGAGGAGGGGGACCACCAGCGTGACGGCCTCGGCCAGCAGGTCGGAGATGAGGGTCAGGTCCAGCAGGCGCAGCCCGGTGGCCACGCCGTGGGCGACCGCGTGCAGCACCCCCAGGACCGCCAGGGCGCCGGTGGCCACCCAGTAGTCGCGGCCCAACCCCTGGAGCAGCCGCCAGCCCAGGCGGGGGTCGACGATGGCCCACGGCGGCTGACCCGCCGCCGTCATCAGCAGCGCCATGGGCAGCCACAGCGCCCCCATGACCACCAGGACCCAGAACACCGGGTCGGCGACGAGCGCGGGGGGCAGGCTCCACTCGATGTACCAGTAGAACATGCCCAGGGCGGCGTTCGGGGCGCGCTGCGTGAGCAGCGCGTAGCCGAGCGCCGGCAGCCACACGATGGCGAAGGTGGCCAGGCCGCGCAGGCCCGGGAGCAGCGCGTCCCGGAAGATGTCGCTGAAGTCCGGCGCCTCCAGCGACGTGTCGCCGCGCGCGCTGCCGCGCACCACGCCGAAGAAGGTCGCCCAGAACACGCCACCGTAGAGCACCACCAGGGGGATCCTCGCCACGGGGAAGCTCACCCGTGTCATCCATGCCACCGCGGCGAGGAAGAGGCTGACGCCCACGAGCAACTGGAGCCCGGATGACGTGAACGGATAGCGCCAGATGCCGCGCAGCCGCCGCGTCAGGGGCACCACGCCCCGGTGGACGAGCAACGGCTGGGTGGTGCCTCCACACGCCCCGCACGCCACCAGCTCCACCGTCTGGACGCGCCGCTCCTCGGCGCACTCGGGACACAGCGCGGCGCCGCAGGCCTGGCAGCGCCAGCCGGCGAGCTCTCCCGGGTGTTGCCGACAGCGGACGGGCGCGGACTGGGGACCCAGGATGGGTTCTTCGATGACGGGCTCGGCGGCGGGCATGGCCCGCCCAGCCTATGCCGCGCCGGGGGCCTCGTCCCAGGGGGCGCCGAGCCACGCCTGGTACGCGGCCTTCTGCGCGTCGGTGGGGTTGTCCACGCGCGCCAGCCAGACGGCCTCGGCGGGCTTGGCGCCCAGCGTCACCGGCACCTCGAGCAGCCGGTCCCGCCGGAAGAGCGTGACGCGCACGCTCTCGCCCGGCCACTTCTCCTCGCACCGGGCCAGGAGCGACGCGCCATCCACCTTCCACCCGTCCAGCGCCACCACGTCGTCCTCGGCGTACAGGCCCGCCTCCTGCGCGGGGGAGCCGTCCATCACCGTGGCCACGGTGGCGTTCCCCTTCAAGGTGATGCCCATCCAGCCCCGGGGCTTGGCGTCCGCGGCCCGACCCTTGGGCGGCGGCGTTCCCCCCTTGTCACCGGCGGACTCGCGGGGCCGGAAGCAGGCCTCGAGGCCCACGTGCGCGAAGACGGAGTAGTCCAGCTCCTCGGTGGTGCGCAGCGCGTGGTCGAAGAACGGCGTCAGGTCCTTGCCGGCGACCTCGCTCGCCGCCGCCTCCACGCCGTCCTCGGGCACGCCGGAGCCGTCGCCGTGGCGCTGCCACAGCAGCCGCAGCACGTCGTCCAGCCCGCGCGCGTCGCCGGTGGCGCGGCGGAGCTCCAGGTCCAGCAGCGCCGACATCACCTCGCCCTTGAGGTAGTAGGAGATGGCGCTGTTGGGGGAGTTCTCGTCGGGGCGGTAGTGCTTCACCCAGCTCACCAGCGACGACTCCAGCAGCGTCTGCACGCGGCGCCCCGGCGTGGAGTGCAGCGTGGTGAGCGTCTCCCCCAGGCGGGTGAGGTAGCGCTGCGCGGACATCAGCCCGGCGCGGCGCACGAAGAGGTTGTCGTAGTAGGCCGTGGTGCCCTCGAAGGCCCACAGGAGCGTGGTGTAGTTCTCCTGCGAGTAGTCGAAGGGCACCAGCGCCCGGGGCTTCACCCGCTTCACCATCCACAGGTGGAAGTACTCGTGCGCGGCCAGCGTCAGCAGGTCCTCCCACCCACGCCCGGAGGCCACCGCGGTGCGGGGGAAGAGCAGGGCGGTGCTGGCCTGGTGCTCCAGTCCCCCGCGGCCCTTGTCCGTCAGGTACAGCAGGAACAGGTAGCGCGGCATGGGCAGCCCGCCGAACACCTTCGCCTGCGCCTCGCAGATGCGCTGGAGCGCGCCACACAGCCGCTCCGGGTCCGCCAGCGTGTCCCCCCACACGACGACCTCGTGCGGCACGCCCGCGGCGACGAACGTCAGCGGGCGGTGGGGGCCGACCTCGAAGGGGCTGTCCACCAGCGTGTCGTAGTCCGGGGCGACGAAGGCGCCGTCGCGCCACTCCAGCGCGCACGACGTCCGCCACCCGGCGGGCTCCTCCACCGCGACGTGGTGCTCCAGGCCGCGCGTCTCCTCCGTGTAGAGGAAGACGGTGGCGCCGTTGAGGTACGCGTGCGACGCGTCCAGGTGGCTGGTGCGCACCGTCAGCTCGTTGGCGTAGACGCGGTAGGTGAGCGTCACGTCCCGCCCGGCGGCGCCGTCCACCCGCCACGTCCGCTTGTCCACCCGCCGCGCCGTCAGGGGCGTCCCGTCACCCGCGCGCGCCGTCACGTCCTGGACGTGGCGGGCGAACTCGCGCACCAGGTAGCTGCCCGGCGTCCAGACCGGCATCCGCGCCTCGAGGGACGCGGGGCCGCCGGGGAAGGTGGCCTCCACCTCCACCAGGTGCGTGTGGGGCCGGGGCATCGAGACGCGGTAACGGACGGTGTGGGACATGGCCGGGCCTTTCTCCTCTCCGCGACGGGAGGCTACTTCGCCCGGACCAGGACGGCGCCGAAGAAGCCATCCGTGCCGTGCGTGTGCGGCGCCAGCCGCAGGTAGGGGCCGGGGCCCACCTTGCCGCCCAGCTCCGCGCCCAGCAGCTCCGCCACCGGCCGCACGCTGAAGTCCGGGTGCCGCGAGAGGAAGTCCTCGATGACGCCCTCGTTCTCCTCGCGCAGCACGCTGCACGTGCCGTAGATGAGGCGTCCGCCGGGCTTGACCAGGGCGCAGAAGCGCTCGAGCAGCGTCTTCTGCCGGGCCACGTGCATGTCCAGGTCCGCGGGCGTGAGGCGGTAGCGCGCGTCGGGCTTGCGGCGGAAGGTGCCGGTGCCGCTGCACGGCGCGTCCACCAGCACGCGGTCCGCCTTGCCGCGCAGCGCGTCGAGGGCCGTCTCGGCCTCCGCACCCTCGGCGGGAATCTTCTGGGCCCGCACGTTGTGCACGCCCGCGCGGCGGGCGCGCTTCTTGAGGTCGTCCAGCCGGCGCTCGTCCACGTCCAGCGCGTGCAGGTCGCCCCGGTTCTTCATCTGCGCCGCCAACTGGAGCGTCTTGCCACCCGCGCCCGCGCACGCGTCCACGACGCGGGTGGGCGGCGCGTCCACGAGCAGGCCGAGCAACTGGCTGCCCTCGTCCTGGATTTCGACGAAGCCCTCGCGGAAGCTCTCCAGCGCGAAGACGTTGAGGCGCGTCTCCAGGTGCAGGCCCAGGGGGGACAGCGGCGTGGGCGTGGCCTCCACCTCCTCGGCCGCGAGCCGGCGGGCCAGCGCGTCGCGGTCCTCCTTCAGCAGGTTGGCGCGCACGGTGAGGGGGGCGCGCTCGTTCATCGCCTCGGCGGCGCGCGGGGCGTCCGCGCCGTACAGCTTCAGGAAGTGCTCGGCGAGGAAGTCCGGCAGCGACGCGGCGATGGGGAAGCGCTTGTGCTCGGGCAGGGCCTCCAGGGCGGCGGCGGCCTCGGGCAGCTTGTTCAGGGCCTGGGCGTCCTGGGGATGCAGGGACGAGGTCCTCGCCACGTCGGCCATGGGCTCGCCGTGCAGCACGCGCGAGGCGGCCAGGCGCAACACGTCCTGGCGCGTCTTGTCCAGGGCGTCGAAGCGCGGGGACGCCCGGGACAGCAGGAAGTCCACCGTGCGCTGGCGGCGCAGCAGGGCATAGACGCGCTCGGCGACGGCGCGGCGCTCCGACGAATAGAGGTTGGCCTTGCGTCGGAGGGTGAAGTCCAGCGCCCGGTCCGACAGGCGCCCCTCGTGACGCACCAGCCCGTATGCCTCCAGGCACGCCTGGAGCACCAGGTCTTCCCGCAGCGGACGCTGGGCGCGCTCGCGCTCGGAGGGCGCGGGCTTCTTCCCGGCGGAGGAGGGGGACTTCTTCGAGGACGGCCGCGAGGCCGGGCGGGGCTTGTGTTTCACGGACATGGCGGGAAGGGGCCTTTGCATTCCCGGGGTGGGATGACAAGCGGGGAAAACGAAACCGGGCATCCCGGGGACGTGAGTGTCCCCCGGGAGTACCCGGGTCCGTTCCAGCAGGATGGAAACGACGGGGCCGTGGGGGCCCGCTCAGTCGCGGGACGCCCGCTGCCGGCGGCGGAGCAGGGCGGCCAGCAAGAGGCCCGCCGCGGGGAGCATCGCCGTGGCCGGGGTCGCCGCGCAGCCGCCGCCGCCCCCACCATTGTCCGCGCCGGAGTCGATGACGCCGGGGTTGGACGTGCCCGGCTGCTGCGGGTCGGGGTCGGTCGTGGTGGGCGGGGGGGTGGTCGGCGGCGGGGTGGTGGTCGGCGGGGTGGTGCCGCCGTCCCCCTCGTTGCCGGAGCCCGTGTCCGCGCTCACCGTCACGAGGGCGGTGGCCGTCCGGGGGACGGAGCCGAAGGTGGCCGTGGCGGTCACCGTGTACTGGCCCGCCTTCGTGTAGACGTGCTCCGCGGTGGCGCCCTCGGCCGCGCCTCCGTCGCCGAAGTCCCACGTCACCGGCACGTCCTGGGACGTGGTGGCGCGGAAGAGGGCGCGGTGCGGGGCCACGCCGCGCTCACCCTCCACCGTGACGGACAGCGCGTCCGCCGGGGGCGGCTGCTCCACCGGGGGCAGGTCCTTGCGCAGGGTGAGGCTGTCCAGCACGGTGTTGGACGTCGTCAGGAGCTTCGCCGTGAGCACGCCGTCGACGACCTCCACGTCCAGGAAGCCGTGCTGGGTGTTGTCGCGGATGGCGCTCCAGTCCGGCCGGCTGGTGGCGAAGCCGCGCAGCGCCGCGCCGCCGCCGCCCACCACGAGGTAGGGGATGCCGTCCGCGTTCGAGACGGCGTCGCCCTTCATCGGCTTGCTGCGCTCGTAGTTGTGGTCATGCCCGGTGAGCACCAGGTCCACGCCGTACTTCTCGAAGAGGGGACCGAACTGCTTGCGCATCGTCATCTGCGAGCCGTGCTCGCCGGACGACCAGGGCGGGTGGTGGAAGAAGACGATCTTCCAGGGCTGCGTGGTGCCCGCCAGGTCCGCCTCCACCCACGCCTTCTGCGCCGCCAGCGAGCACCGGTCCGCCGACGCCAGGCCGATGGCGCAGTTCGAGTCGAGCGACACGAAGTGCACGTGGCCCCAGTCGAACGAGTAGTAGCGCTCCGAGCCCGCCGGGTTGTTGGTGGGCATGTAGAGGTTGTCCAGGTACGGCTGCCCCTGGTTCGTCACGTACTCGTGGTTGCCGGGCGAGGCGAACAGCGGCACCTGCGACAGGAGCTCCGCCATGGGGGCGAACAGGTGGTCCTGGAAGTCGGCCTCGGTGCCGTCCGGGTACGCGTTGTCGCCGAGCGCCACGAACAGCTCCGGCTTGCGCTTCAGCATGTCCGCGGACACGTCCTTCTGGTCCGAGCCGCCCGTGCCGAAGTCCCCCACCGCCGCGAAGTGCACGCTGCGCGTGCCGGGGACGGGGGCCGTCTTGAACGTCCGGGCCGGTGTCTTCAACCCGCACGCGCTCACCTCGTAGGTGTACTCGGTGCCCGGCTTCAGCCCCGTGAGGACCACCGCGTGGTTGCGCCCCGTGTTCTCCGAGCGGGCGACCTGGCTGGCGGAGCCCTGCCCGTAGCGCACCTCGGGCGAGCAACTGGACGCCAGCCGGAACGCCACGAGGGCCGTGTCCGGGCCGACCTTCTGGAGGTACGGGTCGCGAGCGAGGACACCCGCGGATGCCACGCCCGCCAGCAGCGTCAGCCCCAGGGCCAGGGGCAGTGGGGTGAAGCGTCTCTTTCGGTGCATTGAGCCTCCTCCCGAGCCATTTCGGGACGGAGGCCCAACGGTTCATTCTCCGACGTTCATCCTGCCGTGCCGCCGGAGGCGGGCGCGGGAGCGAGCGCCCGCGCGCCCCGCGCGTGCCCGGCCGGGCGTCACTTCTTGATGTCGTAGCGGACGAGCTCCTCGGTGCGCTCGCCCTCCTCGCGCACCTTGCCCACGCCGGGCACCAGCCAGTACGTGCGCTCCTTGCCGTCCTTCACCTCGCCCGCGTCGTTCAGCTTGTCGCGGCGGACCTTGATGGCGTTGGTGAAGGTGCCGGCCTTGGTCTGCACGGTGACGTCCATCTCCACGACGCGCCACGTATACGTCGGGTCGGAGTCCTCCTGGGAGCCGTCGCCCAGGACCGTGAACTCCTGCACCGCGCTCTGGTAGGACCAGGGCAGCGCCGAGGGCGCGCGCGCCAGCGACTTCACGGTGGCGGGGTTCCAGGTCGTGGTGCGCACCAGCACGCCGTCGCGGTGGTCCTCCTCGCGCAGCCGCACGACGAGGCCGTTGGGCAGCTCCGCCTGGTACGAGTACTCCTCGTAGAGCACGCCCGTGGCCACGCGGTCCTGCCTGCTGTGGACGAGCATGCCGCGGCTCCCGGCCATCCCCGGCACCTCCTTCTCTCCCTCCATGGTCACCTGCTTCTGGAACGCGCCATGGACGGGGTCCAGGATGTCGTAGACCCAGACGGAGCCTGCCGTCAGCGGCCAGAGCGAGCCGCCCTGCGTGTCCGGCTCGTCCGTCCCCGTGGGCGGCAGGCCCACGTTCCCGTCCGGCGGGGTGCCCGTCCCCGGGCCGCCCGTGGCCGGAAGACTGCTGCCGCCGCACCCCACCAGCATCCACCCGGCCGCGAGCGCGGCCCTCCACCTGCGCGTCATGTCAGCTCCTCCCGAGGCCCCTTGGGGCTCACCGCCGTCCATCGCAGCCCCCGCAGGGGCGTGCCCTCCGCCCGGCCCAGCGCCGCCGTGAGCGAGCCGGGCACCGGTTCCTCCACTTCCAACTCCAGCCGCCGCCCGTCGAAGTCGAGCGCGCAGCTCTTCACCAGCACGTTCCGCTCGCCCAGCGCCGTGCGGAGCGACTGCTCCGCGCCCACCAGGTCGTCCGCCTGCGCGGAGACGAGCAGCCGCTGCCTCGGCGCGGGCGCGGGCTCCCGGTTGAACAGGTCGAGCACGAACAGCAGGCTCGCCACGAACAGCGAGCCCACGGCGGCGAGCCCCAGGCTGCCGTGCCCGCACGCCATGCCCAGGCCGATCATCAGGAAGAGGATGGCCGCGTCGCGCGGGTCCTTCAGCCCGGAGCGGAAGCGCACGAAGCCGCCCAGGCCCACCAGGCCGAACGCCTTGGCCACGCTGTCGCCGATGACGGCCGTGATGACCGCCGCCGCGGCGCACAGCAGCACCTGCGCCTGGATCATGTCCGACTTCGGCAGCGGTCGGCGCATGACGAGCCGCCAGGGCCGCAGCGACAACACCGTGCCGATGAGCGCCGCCGCGAGCATGCGCGGCAGCATCACCGTGATGGACAGCGCGCCCAGCTCCTCCTTGGCGCTCTCCAGCAGTCCCGGAAACGAGGCATCCATGGCCTGGGGGCTCCTAGCGTTCCACCTGCTGCGCGGAGGACTCCGTCACCCCGCGGCTGGCGCGGGCGGAGGGCGGATGCGCGGCGAGCGCGCGCGCGGTGGCGATGACGCCGTACGCGTTGCGCAGGACGGACAGCCGCCGTGGATGTGCCTCCAGCACGCGCGTGATGAGCGCCCGCGCCTCGGGGCCCAGGGGCAGCCCTCGCAGGGAGGACAGCGCCGTGGCCGGCCACCGCCCGGCGTGCGCCACGCGCAGCTTCCACGCCCGCGGATCGTCCAGCCCGTCCAGGGAGTCCAGCGCCTCCTTCGTGAGGGGCGCGCCGCGCTCGCGCAGGCCCCAGGCCTCGTCGGTGACGAGCCCGCAGAGCGAACGCAACACCAGCTTCAGGGCCTTGTCCTCCAACGCCTCGCGCAGCCCGCGCGCCACCGGCGTGTCGAGCCCCGTGGTGCTGCGCAGCACCGCGAGCCGATCCTGCGGCAGCAGCACCTCGCGCAGGGCGTCCGCGCGCTCGGAGTCGAGCCCCCCCAGGCTGCGGGCCACCGCGGAGTACAGCCCGCGCTGCATGCCCGCCTCGCGCAGGAGCCAGGCCTCGTCGCCGTCGAGGCCTCCCAGGCCTGGCAGCACCTCCGCCAGCTTCCCGTCCTTCACGCCGCGCTCGCGCAGGGCCCACGCCTGGGGCGAGTCGTCGCGGCGAAGGCCCGTGAGCACCTCCGCGGGGACCTGTGTGTACAGCCGCTCGCGCATCATCATCGCCCGCGGGCCGGAGATGCTCCCCAGCCCCTGGGCCACCTGGGCGGGGGCCCGCGGCGCGAGCACCTCGCGCAGCGTCCAGGCCGGCGCGTCGTCCAGGTCGGACAGCCCGCGCGCGACGAGGCCGGGGTAGAACTCCACGAGCCCCAGCCGGCGCTGGTGCGCGGCGAGCCCGGGGAGGCCACCGAGCATCCACGCCGCCAGGGCGGGCTCGCGCGCCTCCACGGTGTCGAGCGCCTCGAGGAAGCGCTTCTCCACGTCCTCCACGCAGGCGGGGCCCGTCGGCGGCGCCACGGGCAGGGGCGCGATGCGCTGCACGGGCGTCTCGCGCCCCTCCAGTCGCGCCAGCACGGCGTCCACCAGGCGCTGCTCCAGCACGCGCAGCGGCACGTCGTCGTTCTCCAGGATGATCCACCGGCGCGGGTCCTGGCGCGCCAGCTCCAGGAAGGCCTGGCGCACGCGGACCGCGAGCCCCGCGCCCACGAGCCCCTTGCGGCTGTCTCCGTCCGACGCGCGCCCTCCCTGGGCCTTGCCCAGGCGCTTGCGCCAGCGCGCGAGGTCCGGGTCCACGTCCACCAGGATGACCAGGTCCGGCCACAGCCCCTGCGCGGCGAGCTCGACCGCCGGCCGCAGCTCGTCCATGGGCAGGCCGCGCCCGCCGCCGCTGAGCGCGAGCTGCGAGTACAGATAGCGGTCGGTGATGCACACCTCGCCGCGCCCGAGCGCGGGCGCCACCACCTCCTCCAGTTGCTGGGCGTCCCGCGCCAGGTTGAGGAAGAACTCGGTGCGCGCGGACATCTCCAGGAGCCTCGCGTCGCGCGTCAGCTCCCGCACCCTCCGCGCCGTGGGCGCCTGCAGCTCGCCTCCCTCCCGCGCGTGCGCCACCCGGTAGCCGAGCTTCTTCAACCTCCCCGCGAGCAGGTTGGAGAGCGTCGTCTTGCCGCTGCCGTCAATTCCCTCGAAGTCGATGAACACGGTGCCCTATCCCCTCGCGACCCCATCCACGACGAAGGCGTGAACCCTCGTCATCCCCTCTGCGAACTTGCTGTACGCCGGCGCGCCCCCCGGATGCAGCGACGCGAGCCAGTCGGGCAGCTCGTGCCCCAGATGCTTCACCTCCACCACCACGCGCCGCTCCACGGCCGACGGCGGCCCCAGCCGCTCCGCCGTCAGGGCAAGCTGTGACATCGCCAGCTCCGGGGCAATCTGGTGGTAGCCGATGTCCCGGTCCACCGTCACCCGCCACGCGTGTGACGCCTGGTAGACATGCCGCTGGTACGTCACGGCGAGCACGGGCAGCAGGCTGCCGCCCGTGATGAGCGGCAGCAGCCGCGCGCCACCCCGCAGCACGCGCCCCAGCTCCGAGCGCGGCACCCAGACGCGCCGCTTCTGCGTCAGGCCATGGCGCTCGCGCTTCACCTCCAGCACCACGCGCTCCACGCCCCCGGCGCCCACGTCTGGTTGGTACTCCTTGGTGCGGACCTTGAGGCAATCCTCCGGCGAGCGCAGCGCGCGCAACGCCAGCGGGCAGCCGGGCCGGTCGAAGTACACGGACACGATGCGCGTGGGCTGGGGCGCGTGTCCGCCCAGCTCCCGGGACACCCGCGCGCACAGCGCCAACGCCTCTGTCTCCTCCATCACCAGCTTGAACTCACGCCGCAGCCTGGTGACTTCCCCCTCGGCGAACGACAGCATTCCGCGTGTCTCCACTCTTAGAAGCGGGTGGCGAGTTGCAGTGAGTATTCGAGTCCTGGTGCCGCGTCCCCCGGCCGCAGCGCGCGCTCCACCTGGAACTGGCCCCGGAACCGGTTGCCCAGGAGCACGTTGAGGCCCCCGAGGACGGAGTGGCCACGTCCCTCCACGTCGCCCCGGAGCTGGAGCCCCTCGGCGCCCACCACGGGTTGCAGCGCCCACGCCGCGCTCACCGGGATGAGCCAGCTCGCGAGCATCAACTGCGCGGTGAACGGGCCCACGGGCAGCCGTCCGGTGACGACCTCTCCGGAGAGGCTGAGGTCCCCCAGCCTCAGCTCCGCGTCCGCGGCCACCGCGTGCCGCCGCGCGCGGTCCAGGGCCTCCGCGACATAGGTGCTCACGCCCAGCGTCAGCCGCTTCTTCAGCGGAGACACGCTGATGCGTCCGGCGAGGTCCTCCTTCGTGCGCACGCCCAGCTCGTCCTTGGCGCCCTGGAAGACACCCGCGGACACGCGCACGTCCCACAGTCCCTTGAGGCGCACCTCCCCCATGAGCCCGAGCCGCCGACCGCCCAGCTCGTAGACGTCCGTCAGGTAGTCGTCCACCAGTCCACGTCCCTGGATGGGCAGGTTCCACGAGCCCTCCAGCCGGCGCTGGAGGAAGGGCGACTTGAACTGACCGCCATAGAGGCGGAAGCGCTTCTTGTCGTCCGCCAGGCGCACGAAGGCGTCCTTGAGCAGGGACTTGTCCGCCAGGTCCGCGCTCACCTCGGCCTCGAGGTTGGGCAGCGACGTGCCCACGCCCACGCGCGCGGACGGGATGCTCAGATTGCGCTGGTACTCGGCGCGCTCGTCGGCGCTGGCGCGCGCGTAGACGCGGCCGAAGACGCGCACCGTCTGCACCTCCTCCGGCGGCGTGTCGTCGAGCGCGGTGCTGTCCTCGCCCAGCGAGTCCTCCGGCTGCGTCCCCGGCTTCGCCTTCTTCTTCTTGCCCTGCTTCGAGGGCTCGGGCGGAGGCTGCGCGCCCGGGGGCGCAACGGAGGGCGTCTCCGGCGCCGCCGCGTCACCCGGGGGGATGCGGGGCGGCAGCGCCTGCGCGAGCGCCTCTTCCGGCAGTCCGCCGGGCGCCGCGACGGCGGGCTCCAGGGGCTCGGCGCCCTCCGGGGGGCCGCTGTCGGGGGCCTCCACGCCATCCACCACGCCGCCGGAGAGGTCGTCCTCGCCGCGCCACTCGACGGAGTCGGGGGACGTGCCCCCGCCCGCCGCGGATTGCCGCGCGAACGCCGGTCCGCTCAGGAGGACCGCGACGAGGAGACCCCGCCTCCCCACCTCATCCAACCGCCACCCGCCCATGTCCCCGCCTCCCCGTCGCCGCCGGAAGAGGCCTCGTGCAACTGCGGTGCCCGAACCCTGAACGTCGGCTGGCGGACGCCGGTGGACACGAATGGGGCGGGAAGGGCCGGTGGATCGCCGTGACCGGGGCGTGACGGGTTCGTCACAGGGAACGAAAGTTCCACGGCGCGACCAGCCGGGCCTGTACGAATGTCTTCGGCGCGGTGGAAGGAGTTACCGGTTGGACGTGGCATCCGCCGGTGGGGCGGGGGCCTCGTCCGGGGCGGTGTTCCCTGTCGCAGGCGCCGCGGTGGCGGCCTCCGGAGTCGCCGGTCCGGAAGGCGTGGCGTCACCCGTCACGGGCGCGGCGGGGGCCACCACCTCCTGGGACGGGAGTGCGTCCCGGGGAGGGGGCTCCACGGGACGCAGGCGCCGCACCGCGCCGCGCACTCCGAGCGCGAGCACCGCGCCGGCGCCGACCACCACCAGCCCCCAACCGAGCCACGGCGGCAGGGGCTGGGCGGCGACGGTGAGCTGGCCGGTGACGACCTTCAGCCGGCGGGCCTGGTAGCGCACCTCCAACTCATAGAGGCCGGGCTCCTCGAGGACGAGCTCGGTGTGCCAGTTGACCCCGTCGCGGGTCAGCGTCCGGGTCAACTGGTCGGGCGCGCCCTCCAGGTGCACGGTGAGCGTCAGGGGGCCGGTGAACTCCTCGCCCTCGAAGGCGCCGACGTGCAGCGACAGCATCGCCGGCTGACCCGTCCGGGGCAGGGCGGGGTAGAGCGTACCCTGCAGCCGCTCCTCGGCGTCCGCCCACCGCAACTCGAGGACGTCACCCCGCCTCTCCGTGCGGATTTGATCCTTCCTGGGAGGAAGGGCGGCGAGGATGGGCAGCGCGACCAGGCAGGCGATGAGCGCCCCCCCGAATTTCCACTCCGACCGCCTTTGCCATGGGGACGGCTGTCCCCTAAGATGCCGTGCCCTGTAGCAATCCACCTGTGCCAACTCCCCCGGCCAGAGTCCCGGGATGAACCCTCAATCGTTCGGGAAATATCAGCTCCTGAAGAAGCTCGCCACCGGCGGCATGGCCGAGGTGTGGCTGGCGCGTCAGATGGGCATCGAGGGGTTCCAGAAGAACCTCGTGGTGAAGCGCATCCTTCCGCATCTGGCGGAGGATCGTGAATTCGTGGAGATGTTCCGGAACGAGGCGCTGATCGCGGCGCGCTTCAACCATCCGAACATCGCGCAGGTCTACGAGTTCGGCGAGGCCAACGGGACCTACTACATCGCCATGGAGTTCATCCATGGCGAGGACCTGGGCCGCGTCATGCGCAAGGCGGCCAGCGCGGGGCAGTGGATCGCCCGCCCGCTGGCCATCCGCATCGTCGCCGCGGCGTGCGAGGGCCTGCACTACGCCCACAGCCGCACGGACGACGCGGGCCGGCCGCTGCGCGTGGTGCACCGCGACATCTCGCCCCAGAACATCCTCATCAGCTTCGACGGTTCCGTGAAGCTGGTGGACTTCGGCATCGCCAAGGCGGCGGACCAGGCGACGCTGACCAAGTCGGGCGCCATCAAGGGCAAGTTCGCGTACATGGCGCCGGAGCAGGCCGCCGGCAAGCCGTTGGACGGGCGCGCGGACATCTTCGCCATCGGCCTGGTCCTCTACGAACTGCTCACGGGCGTGCGCCCGCTCAAGCGCGACTCGGAGCTCGCCACCCTCCAGGCCGCCATGGAGTGCGCCATCCAGCCGCCGTCGCAGGTGGCGGACGTGCCGGAGGAGATGGACCCGGTGGTGATGCGCGCGGTCGCCAAGAGCGCGGACGACCGCTACCGGGACGCGCGCCAGTTCCAGACGGCCCTGGAGGAGATCCTCGTCGGCCAGCGCTGGGTGGCCGGCTCCGTCCAGATCTCCGAGCTGATGGAGACGCTCTTCGCGGACCGCCTGTCCGAGGAGAAGGCCCAGGGACAGGTCGTCCCGGTGGGCGAGGACTCCGCCAGCTCCGGCGCGCCCATGCCGCCCACGCCGCCTCCGCAGGAGCGGGGCCGCGGTCGCCCGTCCGCGGCGGACATGAGCTGGGACGCGCCCCCGGGCGAGTCCTCGTCTCCGAAGGAGCGCGGTCGCGCCGCGCCCTCCCGCGCCCCGGCGCCCGCGCCGCGCCGCACCGGTGGCGCTCCGGTCGTGGAGGACGAGCCCGGCGAGTGGGACGCGCCCTCCGGCGCGATGGACGCCCCCCAGCGCCGCCGGAGCGGGACGGCGGACGCGCTGCGGCGCCCCAGCAACGCCAACGCCACCCAGGTGGCCCGGACCAGCTCCCGCTCGGATGTCCGCAGCGCGACCACGAACCCGGGGGAGCCCCCGCCGGCCGCCGCGCCACGCCGCACGCAGACGCGCGCCGCGCTCGCCGTCGACGTGGACGCGCCGCCGCCGCGGCGTTCCTCGGCCGCGCTCGACCTGGACGAGCGCACGCGGATGGAAGACGAGGGGGACGAGGAGGACGACGAGCGGACGATGCTGCCGCCGCCGGAGCCCTCGCCGCCGCCGCGCCGGCGCACGGGGATGCAGTCGCAGGTCTCCGCGCCGGAGCCTCCGCGCCGCCGCACCTCCAGCCGCGCGGAGATGCCACCCGCGCCGTCGCGCTCGCGCGCGTCGCTGCCGTCGACCCCTGCCTCGCGCGCCGCGGACGACGTCAACCGGGCCATCGACTCCAGCAGCCAGCGCGCGCGCCGCACCATCGCCACGCGCAACGTCGCCACGGTGGCGTTCATCGTCGGCCTGCTGGCCGTGGTCGCCATCTTCCACAAGCCGCTGCTCGCGGTGCTCAGCGCCACGGCGTCGGACGGGCAGGGCGTGCTCGTCACCGTCAACACCAACGAGCGGGTGAAGGTCTCCGTGCGCCACACCGAGCGGTGCGGCGGCTCGAAGCCCGTCACGGAGCTGGGCTTCACGCCCATGACGCTGGTGTCCGGCGCCCACCTCCAGGACACGCTCATCCTGGAGAACGAGCAGCAGGGCATCTACAAGGAGGACACCGACACGCTGGCCTTCGGTGAGCCGGGGCAGGCGAAGGTGCTCACCTACGAGTTCCGGCGCGGGCAGCTCCTCCTGCAGCTCAAGCCGGAGAGCGTCCGCGGCATCTCCGTGATCCGCAACGGCCAGCAGGTGGGCGTCTACCAGGGCGTCCACGGCAAGTCGGGCCTGAAGATCGACCTCATGGAGGGCCGCCACAAGCTGGAGCTGAGCGGCGGGCCGCTGCGCGAGCCCGTCTTCTTCGAGGTCGACATCAAGCCGAACCAGCCCACCAAGCAGATGGAGGACCTGTCGGCGTTCCTCGGCTGACGACGCGCGGGCCCGCGCACCGGGCCCCACCCCCACGCGGCGTCAGTAGTAGCGGGGCAGCGCCGGGTCCACGTCGAGCGAGTACCGGTCGATGCCGCCCTGGAGCGACACGGCCTCCAGCCCCAGCGACATCAGATACGCGGCGCCGTCCAGGCTGCGCACCCCGTGGTGGCAGTAGACGACGACGGGCCGGCCGCGCAGGGCCTCCAGCTCCTCGGGGTGGTCGAACAGGTCCGGCAGCGGGATGAGGAGCGAGCCGGGCAGGGCGACGAAGTCGTGCTCCTGCGGGAAGCGCACGTCGAGCAGGGCGGGGCGCGACTCGGGCGGGCCGGCGAGCAGCTCCGCGAGGCGCGCGGGGGTGATTTGGGGGATGGGCATGGGGCGGATTCCTCGCGCGGGGCGTCAGGCGGCGGTGGAGCAGAAGCGCTCGTAGTCGATGAGCTCCACCTTCGCGCCGGGCGCGCAGACGGGGCAGGTCGCGTCGCGGCGCAGCTTCAGCTCCTGGAAGCGGGTGCCCAGCGCGTCGAAGGTGAGGAGCCGGCCGACGAGCGGCTCGCCCTGGCCGAGGATGAGCTTGAGGGCCTCGTTCGCCTGGAGCAGGCCGATGAGCCCGGGCAGCACGCCCAGCACGCCGGCCTCCGCGCACGAGGGCGCCAGCTCCGGCGGCGGCGGCGCGGGGTAGAGGCAGCGGTAGCAGGGGCCGCGGCCCGGGGCGAACGTCGTCACCTGGCCCTCGAAGCGGAAGACGGAGCCGTGCACGTTGGGCAGGCCCCGCATGACACACGCGTCGTTGAGCAGGTAGCGGGTGGGGAAGTTGTCGCCGCCGTCGAGCACCAGGTCGAAGCCCTCCAGCACCCGCAGCACGTTGTGCGACGTCAGCCGCTCCTGGAAGGGCACCACCTTCACGTCGGGGTTGAGCGCCTCGAGGGCCGCCCGGGCGCTCACCACCTTGGGCTGGCCCTGGCGCTCCTGGGTGTGCAGCACCTGACGCTGGAGGTTGCTCAACTCCACCACGTCCGAATCGACGATGCCCAGCGTGCCCACGCCCGCGGCGGCCAGGTACAGCGCGGCGGGCGAGCCCAGTCCCCCCGCGCCCATCACCAGCACGCGCGCCTTCAAGAGCTTCGCCTGGCCCTCCTCGCCCACCTCCGGGAGGATGAGGTGGCGGCGGTAGCGCTCCTTCTGTTCGGCCGTGAGCACGAAGGGCTTCTCCACCGGCAGCGCCGCGTCGCTCCAGCGGTTGTAGCCACCCGCCAGCGACGCCACCCGCGTGTAGCCCAGCTCCTTCAGCGTCCTCACCGCCAGCGCCGACCGCGTGCCGCCCGCGCAGTAGACGACGAGCTCCTCGTCCCGCCCCGCACGCTCCTCGATGCGCAGCTCCAGGTAGCCCCGGGGGATGTGGACGGCGCCGGGCAGCCGCCCCCCCGCGTACTCGTCCGCCTCCCGCACGTCGACGAGCTTCACCGGCGCCCGCCCGTCCAGCAGCCGCTTCACCTCATCCACGGTGATTTCGCGGATCTCCTGCTTCACTCCGGCGAGCAGCTCTCGGAAGGTGGGGGCCATGGGGCGGGGTATAACCCGGGAGGTGGAGGGGGACCGGGAGGAATGGGCACTTCACGGCGACCGGGGGGCCGGGCCCATGGATTTTCAGGGGTCGGGCGTTATAAAGCCCGGTTCGAGAGGAGATTTTCCGCACATGGATACGACGACCACGACGACCCCCGCTCCCGCCCCGGCTCCCCAGGCTGCCTCGCAGGCGCCCGTGCTCCTGACGGAGGCCGCCGTGCGGCAGGTGAAGGAGGTCATCAAGGCCCAGGGCTTCGAGGGCTACTTCTTCTCCATCCGCGTCGTGCCGGCCGGCTGCAGCGGCCTGGGCTACGACCTGAACCTGGTCAAGGAGTCCAAGGCCGGCGACACCGTCTGGGAGCAGGACGGCGTGAAGATCGCCACCGACGGCATGAGCAGCCAGTACCTGGGCGGCACGGAGATCGACTACGTCTCCGCCATCACCGGCTCCGGCTTCAAGTTCAACAACCCGAACGCGAAGTCCTCCTGCGGCTGCGGCACGTCGTTCACGACCTGATTCGCGCCGTGGCGTGAGTCACGCGGGGCCACTCGGTCCCCTACGAGCCGGAGCGGGGACCCAGGTCCGCCTCCGGCTCGTGTCGTTCCAGGCCCTGGCGCCGCGCGGGTCCTCAGGCCCCGGCGATGGGCTTCATCACCTTCAGCCAGGACTGGTTCTCCTTCTGGCGCGCGAGCCGCTGCGCGCGCCGGGCCTCCGCCTCCTTGAAGGCCTCCTCCTCCGCCTCCGTCTCCGTCAGGAGCGGCGGCACCGGCACGCGCTTGCCGTCCTTGTCGATGGCGACGAACGTCATCAGCGCGCTGGTGGTGAGGGTGCGCTCGCCGGTGAGCGGGTTCTCCGCGTGCACCGTGACGCCCACCTCCATGGAGGTGCGGAAGGCCGCCAGCACGCGTGAGTGGAGGAGCGCCACCCAGCCCACCTTGATGGGCGCGTGGAAGTGCAGGTCATCCATGGACGCGGTGACGACGACCTGCCGGCAGTGGCGCTGGGCGGCCACCGCGCCGCAGATGTCGATCCACTCCATCACCTTCCCACCGAACGCGGCGTTCAGGTTGTTGGCGTCCGGAGGCAGGATGAGCTGGGTCATCACCACCTCCGTGTCCTTGGCGCGCTTGGGGCTCAGGTCGCTCATCTCTCACCCACCATCCTGGGCGCCGCCAGGGAAGGGAGGGCGGCGGGCCCGCGGTGACTCATGCCAGGAAGGCGGAGACGCGGTCCAGGAACTCCTCGCGCCCCTTGCCCCGCCGGATGTCCTGCCGGGAGACGTCCATCACCAGGCACTCCACGCCGTACTTCTCCTGCAGTACCAGGGGGAAGGACGCGTAGTAGCCATTGAGGCCGCGCAGGAACTGGGGGCGGATGCCCTTCTCCTCTTCACGGCCGCGGGTGCGGATGCGGTCCAGCAGTACGTCCACGCTGCCGACCTCGAAGCAGATGACCTTGTCGGGCCGGATGATGTGGCGCGACAGGCGCTGGAAGTACTCGTAGTACAGGTCCAGCTCCGCGTTCGTCAGGTGCCCCAGGCCGTGCAGGTACTTGGCGAAGATTTCGGGGTCCTCGTAGAGCGTGCGGTCCTGCACGCAGCTGCGCCGGTACGAGTGGATGAGCTCGTGGTGCTCCACGCGGCGGATGAGGAACTCGAGCTGGAGCGTGAAGGACCAGCGCGACATGTCCGCGTAGTAGTCCTTGAGGAAGCGGTTGTCGATGACGGGCTCGTCGAACAGCTCGTAGCCGAAGCTCTGGCTGAGCATCTTCGCCGCCGTCGTCTTGCCCGCGCCGATGTTGCCCGCGAGCGCCACGAACCGGCGCCCCTTGGGGGCCTTCACCTTCAGCCCGTTGCGCGGACGCGCGGGCGCGACGGCCTTCTGCGGCGCGGCGGGGGGAGGCGGTGCAACGGTGGCCGCGGGCGGTGTCGGACGCTGGCGCGAGGTCGTACGAGGCATGGAAGCAGGGCTTAACCCGGCTTGGCGAGTGCGTCCATTCGCTGCCTCAAGAGGTCCGGCCGGTCGGTCATCACGCCGCCGACCCCTTCCGCGAGCAACTGGTCCATCTCCGCCGGGTCATCCACGGTCCAGACGTTGACCCACTTGTCGCGCGCCGCGCACGCGCGCAGGAAGTCCGCGTCCACCAGCCGCACCTCGCCGAAGTACAGCGGCATGTCGAGCACCTGGAAGCGGTCGTCCTCCGGCGGTGGCTCGCCCGCGCGCAGGGCGATGACGAACGCGGCCAGCGCGTCGCGCGGGTAGAAATGACAGGCGCGGGGCAGCCGCCGCGCGAGCCGCTCGCCCACCGCGTCCTGCTCGCTGCCGACGCAGACCCGGTCCACCGCCTGCTCGGTCTCCAGCAAGCGGGCGAGCACGTCCTCCTGTCCCTCCACGTCCGGCTTGAGCTCCACGTTGAGTCGCAGCGACGGGAAGGCGCGCAGCACTTCGCGCAGCGTGGGGATGCGCACGCCCCGGCCCCGGAATGGAAACGTGCGGCCCTCGTCCGGCGTGAAGCCATACCCCGCGTCGAGCCGCTGCAACTCCGGGAGCGTGAGCGCGTCGAGCGCGCCCCGTGCGTTGGTGCAGCGCTCCAACGTGGCGTCGTGCGCCACGACGACCTCGCCGTCGCGCGTGACGTGGACGTCCAGCTCGAGCATGTCCGTGTGGAAGCGCTCCACTGCCTGACGGAATGCGTCGAGCGTGTTCTCCGGCGCGAGCAGTGCGCCACCACGATGCGAGATATGCAGTGTGGGCCGGAGTCCCTGGAGGAAAATGGGCTGTCCGCGCATGGGTTCCCCGAGTTCACAGAGGTGTCACCAGTGTCGCGGAGGGTTCCTTGCCGCCCCCCGCGAGCGGCCGGTATAAGGCCTCCCATCCTCGGACCGACCGGCGTCGACTTCAACCCCCGTGCGCCGCGATAGGAAATGGAGAGACGAGACATGCAACTGCGCAAGACGCTTGGCGCCGCGGCGTTGGTCGCTACCGCCGTGGTGGTATCGGTGGGTGGCTGCTCCGGTCGTGACGACGATGAGGAGCCCCAGGGGCAGCAGGACGCGGGCTGTATCGGCGCGTGCAACGACGGCGGCACCACGGACGGCGGCACGACCGACGGTGGCACCACGGACGGCGGCTCCTGTCCCGCGCCCGTGAACGGCATGGGCCCCATCGGCAACCTGCGCGCCAACGAGACGCGCGGCCTGGCGGTGACGCTGGAGGGCGTGGTGGTGACGGCGGTGAGCCAGATCACCCGCGGCGGCCAGGGTGACTTCATCGCCCGCTTCTGGGTGGTGAACCCCTGCTTCCCGAAGGAGGGCATCTACGTCGACAAGTTCTACACCGACAAGACGACCAACTACGAGCCCATCGTCGGTGACGTGCTCACCATCCAGGGCCTGCTGCGTCGCTTCAAGTCGGACGCGACGGACAACGCGCCCCACGCGCGTGACGCGTACCGCCCGGTCATCAAGAGCAACTACCAGATCGGCGACTCGTCCATCACCGGCTCCCTGGTCATCACCAAGACGGGCACCACGACGGCGCCGCCGGACAACGCCGTCCCCGCGGGCTTCGGCAACGCGGACAAGGGCAACGCCAAGGCCAACCCGGAGTTCGGCGGCGCGCGCGTCCACATCCCCGGCCCGCTCACCATCGTCGACGCCAAGCCCACCGCCATGAAGTTCCGCCCGGAGGACTCCGACTCCGGTACGTACCTCGGCTTCGAGGTCGAGGGCGGCATCCTCGTCGGCAACTACAAGACGTTCGCGGCCTGCGACGCGCGCACGGTGGTCGAGGACGGCGGCTCCGTGACGTTCACCAACGGCATCCACGGTGTCTACGAGACCTTCACCAACCTGCCCTGCACCGACGGCGGCGTCATCGTCAACGACGCCGGCACGGAGGTCTATACGTGCCGCGCCTACGGCAACGGCGTCATCCCGGGCACGGAGAACCCGTACACCTACGTGGTGTACCCGATGAGCTGCGCCGACATGGCCAGCGACTTCGACTTCGACGCGGGCACCCCCCCCGCGCCGTAGTCCCGGCCCTCCGCCCGCCCCGGGCGGATCCGCCCACGAGACCGCCCCTCGCCCATCTCGGGAGGGGCGGTTTCTTTTTTGGGGAATGGCCCTGTCGGGTGTCTTCTAGCCGTCGATGGGGGAGGGTGGCTCCCCCAACCCATTGATTGTAGGTAAGCTCGGGAAAGTCCAACCCATCACCGTGTCAGGCGCCGCGCCCCTTCCGTGAACTCCCCCCAGACGGCCATTCCGTTCGGACAGTACCAGTTGATCAAACGGCTCGCCGTGGGTGGGATGGCGGAGCTGTTCCTGGCACAGCGTCCGCCGGATCCGGAGCTGGTCGTCCTGAAGCGGATCCTCCCCTACCTGTCGGAGGAGCCCGAGTTCGTCCAGATGTTCCTGGACGAGGCGCGCATCGCCGCGCAGCTCCACCACCCCAACATCGTGCAGGTGCACGAGCTGGGGAAGGAGGGGGACAACATCTTCATCGCCATGGAGTACGTGGAGGGCGTGGACCTGCGGCGCGTGATGGCCGAGGAGTTGAAGTTCGGCGCCTGCGTGCCCAGTGGTGTCGCCGCCCGCATCTGCGCGCACGTGGCGGCGGGGCTCGACTACGCGCACCAGAGCCGGGGCGTGGACGGGCGCCCGCTGGAGCTCATCCACCGGGACGTCAGTCCGCAGAACGTGATGATCGCCTACGACGGGCGCGTCAAGCTGGTGGACTTCGGCATCGCCAAGGCCGGCGCGTTCATGGAGCGCAGCAAGCCCGGCGTCATCAAGGGCAAGTTCCTCTACCTGGCCCCGGAGCAGGTGTCGCAGGAGCGGTTGGACCACCGCGCGGACATCTTCGCGCTGGGGACCATGCTTTACGAAATCACCACCGGCAAGCAGCCCTTCGCCAAGCCCACGACGGAGGGCATCCTCTACGCCATCCGCTTCGAGGAGCCGCAGCCGCCGCACCTGCTGCGCGCGGACTATCCGGTGGGGCTGTCGCGCATCATCATGCGCTGCCTCACCAAGGACCGGACCCAGCGCTACCCGCGCGCCTCGGCGGTGCGTGCGGACCTGGAGGCCTTCCTCCAGTCGGGCGAGGTGAAGCAGAGCCTGGACGTCTCGGAGTACATCGCGCGGCTGCTGGGCGAGGAGGAGGAGCGCACCATCCTCCACATCCCCATGGCCAAGGGCCTGGGCCGCAAGGACGCCACGGTGCCGCTGGTGGGCAACAAGGCCGCCCCCGAGCCTCCCCGGCGCCCCGCGCCGCTGGACACCACCGCGCCCACGCTCTCCTCCACCACGCCCATGGCGGAGCCCGCGGCGGCCTCGCCCGGCCTCACCGCGCGTCCCTCGCCGCGCCGCGCCTCCGCGGACTCGCTGCCCGCGGCGGCCTGGCGCGACGAGCCGGAGCCCGCCACGCAGATGGCGCGTCCCCGCGACCTGCCCGCGGCCCAGGGGCCGGACGACGAGCTGGACGCGGAGCTGTCCACCTCCATCCACACGTCGCCCGCGGTCCACTCCTCGCAAGGCGGCGAGGACGTGGACGACGAGGACTACGGCGACGGCGAGTCCACGATTCCCCAGCGCGGAGGGCGCAACCTCCGGCCCCCCGCCGCGCCGCCGCGCCGCTCCGGTCCGCTGCCCGAGCCGCCCCCGGGGCCTCGGACGGCCGCGCCGCTGGAGCCCCCTCCGGCGCCCCGGACCGCGCCGCC
>NZ_JAKCFB010000010.1 GCF_024198235.1 Myxococcus dinghuensis
CGCCGCCGAAGCCGGCGGTGGCGGCTCCCGTGGCCCCGGCGCCCGCGCCGGTCGCGGAGCCCGTGGCGCCCGTCGCCGCTCCCCGGCCTCCGCCGGTGGAGGCCGCGGCGCCCGGTGCGCACGCGGCGATGAAGACGGAGGAGGAGGCGCCCAGCGCGGCCAAGTCCGCCATCGCCGACCGCACCATCCGCGTCAACGTGGAGGTGCTCGACTCGCTCGGGTTGCTCGCGGGTGACCTGCTCGTGGAGAGCGCGCGGGGACGGCTGCGCAGCTCGGAGACGGAGGCGCTGTTCGAGCGCTTCAGCCGCCTGGGGGACCGCTTCCTGCGGCTCGCCGAGCAGATCGACATCTCCACGGAGGTCCGCTCGCTGCTCGACCGCGTGGAGAGCGACCTCCACATGCTGCGCGACGACGCCTTCCGCTTCGTGCGGCGCAACGACGACGGCATCAACACGCTGCACGGCAACCTGTCGAAGATGGCGGACCACGTGGCCGAGGCCCGGCTGGTGCCGCTGTCCACGGTGTTCGACGCCTTCCCGCGCGCGGTCCGCGACATGGCCCGCACGCAGGCGAAGGAGGTGGACCTGCTCATCGAGAACGCCGACATCGGCGTGGACCGGTCCATGCTCGGCGACGTGCGCGACGCGCTGGTGCACCTGCTGCGCAACGCCGTGGACCACGGCCTCGAGTCGCCGGACACGCGTCAGCAGCTGGGCAAGCCGCTGACGGGCCGCGTGCGCATCCGCGTGCGCGTCGACGGCGACATGCTCCACATCGAGGTGGAGGACGACGGGCGCGGCATCGACCCGGAGCGCCTGCGCCAGGTGGCCATCAACAAGCGGCTCATCACCGCGGTGCACGCCGCCGCGCTGTCGGAGCGCGAGGCCATCGAGCTCATCTTCCGGCCCGGCTTCTCCACGCGCGAGCAGGTCAGCGAGCTGTCCGGCCGCGGCGTGGGCATGGACGTGGTGAAGCGCAAGGTGGAGACGCTCGGCGGTTCCGTGGGCGTGTCCAGCCGCATCGGCCGCGGCACCACCATCACCCTGCGCCTGCCGCAGTCGCTCGCGTTGATGAAGGTGCTGCTGGTGCGCCTGGGCGACGACGTCTACGGCATGCCCGCCGCGGACGTGGAAGCGGTGATGCGCGTCAAGCCGGAGGACCGGCTGGAGATCTTCGGCACCCTGGCGGTGCGGCACCGGGGCAAGCCCACGGCGCTCGTGGCGCTGGGGCCGCTGCTGGGCCTCAACGGCGGCAACCGCTTCGACCGCCCGCCGGCGGTGGTGGTGCGCCACGGCGAGGACCACGCGGCGCTCGTCGTGGATGGCTTCGTGGACGAGCGCGAGGTGGCGGTGAAGCCCTGCGGCGGCGAGTTCCTCAAGGGCGCGCCGTTCATCGCGGGCACGGCCGCGCTGGAGGACGGCCGCATCGCGGTGCTGCTGCACGTGCCGGACATCATGGCGGAGGTGCGCCGCATGGCCCGCCCCGTCACCCAGGCCCCCGCGGCCAAGCGCCTGCGGGTGCTGCTGGTGGACGACTCCCCCATCGCCCGGGCCACGGAGGGCGCGCTGGTCAAGGCGCTCGGCCACACCGTGGAGGAGGCGCAGGACGGCGAGGAGGCCTACGGCAAGGTGCAGAACAACACGTACGACCTCATCCTCACCGACGTGCAGATGCCGAAGATGGACGGCTTCTCCCTGGCGCGGCGGCTCAAGTCGACGCCCGCGGTGGCGCGCATCCCGGTCATCATCCTGTCCTCGCTCGCGTCGCCGGAGGACAAGCGGCGCGGGCTGGACGCGGGCGCGGATGCGTACCTCGTCAAGGGGGAGCTGGGCGTGGAAGTCCTCGCGCAGGCCATCGACCGGCTGACCTGAGGAGCCACGTTTGGGCGGCACGGCTGCGGTGGTCATGGCGTTCCGGGTGCTCATGGTGGGCAAGGGGCTGCGCGCGCTCGCGGCCCGGGGCCTGTTCGACGGGGACTCGCTCGTCCCGGTGGGGCCCGCGGAGGTGGACTTCGCCAACGCGCTCGTCGCCACGCAGCGCCACTTCCCGGACGTGCTCCTCATCGACCTGACGGGCCTGGAGGCGCTGGAGGCCATCGCCCAGGTGATGGAGGGCCGGCCGGTGCCGGTGCTCGCGCTGCATCCGGGCGCGCTCTCCGGTCAGGAGGCGTTCCAGGCCGTGGCGCTGGGGGCCCTGGACGTCATCGAGCGCCCCGCGAACCCGGGGCCGGAGTTCTGGGCCCACGTGGCCCGCAAGCTGGTGCTGCTGGCCCAGGTGAAGGCCGTGCGCCAGACACAGACGCGGTCCGGGACCCGGACGCCGCGTGAGGAGCCGCCGCAGGCTCCGTATCCGCTCGTGGCCATCGCCGCGTCGCTCGGCGGCCCCAAGGCCGTTGCCCGTGTCCTTGGAAAGATTCCACGAGACTTTCCCGCGCCCATCGCCTACTGCCAGCACATCAGCGAGGGCTTCACGGAGGGGCTCGCGCACTGGCTGACGATGGAGACGGAGCTGGCGGTGAAGGAAGCGGAGCACGGCATGGTGATGGTGCCGGGGGCGGTGTACATCGCTCCGTCGGGAAGTCACCTGTTGGTGCGACCCGAGGGCCGGCTGGAGCTGGACTCCGGTCCGCCGCTGAGGGGCTTCCGCCCATCGTGTGACATGCTGCTCACTTCGGCGGGTGAAGCCTTCGGCCCGCGGTGTATCGGCGTCATCCTGACGGGGATGGGGCGTGACGGGGCGCGAGGCTTGAAGGAGATCCGGGAGCAGGGTGGGCGGACCATCGCGCAGGACGAGGAGACCTCCGCGGTGTGGGGCATGCCTCGCGAGGCGGTGTTGCTCGGAGCGGCGCAGGAGGTGCTGCCGCTCGGGCAGATCGGCCCCACGCTGCTGCAGTGGGTGGACGCGTGCTGAATGTGAGCAACAAGGTGCTTCAGCAGCTCGCCGCGCTCCTCCTGGAGAACGCGGGGCTGAAGATCACCCCGGACGGGTTCCACAGCCTCCGGCTGGCGCTGTCGACGCGCATGCCGGTGTTGGGCGTGGAGGAGCCGGAGAAGTACCTGCAGCGGCTGACGGGCCCCGGTGGCGAGGAGGAGCTGCGCGCGCTGCTGCCGCTCGTCACGGTGGGGCACACGGAGTTCTTCCGCGACGGGAAGCAGTTCCGCGCGCTGGAGAAGAGCGTGCTGCCGGACCTGCTGGCGCGCGCGCGGCGGGAGATGCGCAAGGTCTCCGTGTGGTCCGCGGGCTGCGCCACGGGCGAGGAGCCCTACAGCGTGGCCATGGTGCTGGCGGAGCTGGGCGCGCTCGCGGTGGAGGTGGACCTGTGGGCCACCGACCTGAACCTGGCCGCGGTGGAGGCCGCGCGGCAGGGGCGCTTCAACTTCCGGCGCAGCGCGGGCATCCAGCCCGAGCGCCTGGCGCGCTTCTTCCGGCCCACCGAGGACGGACACGAGGCCCTGCCCACCCTGCGTGAGTACATCCGCTTCGACGGGCAGAACCTCGCGGTGCCCGTCTTCGACAAGGTGGCGCTGTCGTCGCTGGACCTCATCCTCTGCCGCAACGTCATCATCTACTTCGACCTGCCCACCATCCGCGGGTTGATGGACCGCTTCCTGAGCGTGCTGCGCCCCGGTGGCCTGTTGTTCCTGGGGTACTCGGAGAGCCTGTTCAAGGTGTTCGATCGGTTCGAGATGATCGAAGTGGACGGCGCGTTCGTGTACCGCCGTCCGCCGAGCGACCGCGCGTACCGGCCGCCGCCGCTGCGCATCCACCCGTACCCCGGGCAGGAGTCCATCGAGCGCAAGCCGGAGGCAGAGCCCTTCTCGCCCGCGGTGTACGCGCGTCCGGCCATCGAGCCCGCGGGAGGCCGGTCTCGTCCGGCGGCGCCCGAGCTGCCTTCTCGCGCCGTGGCGGGGCTCACCGGCTCCTTCCCCGCCGTGGCTCCGCTGCCCGCGCTCAGCACCGGTCAGCCGCGCATGGGGACGTTCCCCGCGGTGCCGCCGAAGCCCGCGCGCGCGCCCGGCGCGACGGGGACGTTCCCGGCCGTGGGGACACCCGTGGTGCCCGCGCGTGTGTCTGGCGCGACGGGGACGTTCCCGGCCGTGGGCGCGCCCGCCGTGGCCGCTCCGGCGGCGACGCATCCGCCGGCCGCGCAGGCCCGGACCAACGACCTGGGCCGCCCGCGCATCACCCTCGAGCTGCCGGCCGTGGGCGCGGAGGCCGCGGGTCGCACCACCCGCGCGACGGTGGAGCTTCCCGCCGTGGGCGCATCCGCGCGCATCGTCACCGGCGAGGCGCCCGTCCCCGCGGCGTGGCCGCAGTTGCTGCCTCCCGCGGAGCGCCTGGCCATGGCGGTGCGGAAGATGACGCAAGGGGACTTCGCCGGGGCCATCTCCGGGGTGGAGCGCCTGCTGGTGGACGAGCCGAGCGACCTGGACGCGCTGCTGACGCTGGGCAACCTCTTCTCGCTCACCGGGCGCATCCCCGAGGCGCGCGAGGTGTTCGCCCAGGCCATCCAGCGGGAGCCGCTGTGCGTGGAGGCCCGCGTGTTCGGCGGCGTGGCGGCGTTGCAGGCGGGGGAGTTGAAGGAGGCGCGCTCCGAGCTGGGCAAGGCGCTCTTCCTCGAGCCCACGCTGGCCATCGGTCACTACCTGCTCGCCCAGGTCCAGGAGCGCAGCCAGGACGCGGACGGCGCCCGCCGCAGCTACCGCAACGCGATTGCCCAACTGCGCTTCCCTCAGCGCACGCTGGCGGGGCACTACCCGGAGATGCCCGACTCGGCGGAGGCCATCTCCCGCGCGGCGCGCTATGCGCTCGCCGCGTTGGAGGAGCAGCCTCCGCACTGAGCCGGAGGCGGGGCGCCCTCAGTCCAGGGAGCCCTTCACCTGGTCCAGCGTCTTGCTCGGGTCCAGCACGGAGCCGAACTTCTTCTGGAGGTAGGACTTGGCCTGGCTGCGCAGCAGCATGCCCGGGTCCGTGCCCTCGCCCTCGACGGCCTTGTCGGTGATCTTGAAGGACGCATCCAGCTGGATGCCCATCACCTTGCCGGCGATCCGCGCGCCCTCGCCCTGCCAGTCCGCCTTCACGCCGTACTTGGTTCCCCAGTACTGGAGAAGCTGCTCGACGCGCTTCTTCACTTCGTCCTTCGGGAGGGAGTGGGGGATATCGAACTTCATCATGCCCATGGCACGGCTCCTGACGTCGGTGTCCCATCCCTGCGTTTAGTGGCGATGGGACGGGAAGGAAACCGTCGTGTCACCTCTGGGCGCTTCGATGTCAACAGGCTTGCTCACGGCTTCGGGGCCCCGCGCGCTCGCTTGAGCTTGACGGGCGGGTCTCCAGGGCGCCCCCAGCGCGCCATGTAGGGCGCCAGGTCGTATTTCTCCGCGGTGCGCGGCGAGCTCATGGGCCGCACCTTCCCCAGCACCTTGCGCTCCTGGAACGGGCGATCATGCAGCCCGAGCACCCACATGAAGTTGGCCACGCTCGCCGGGTCCCTCCCGTCCACCGCGTACTTGTCGTTGAGGTGCGCGATGCGCTGGAGGCCCTCGTCCGGCGTGCGGCTCCACTCGAGGATCTTCTTCCCCCACAACATGCGCAGGTAGTTGTGGATGCGGCCCCGCGCCACCAGCTCGCGCTGCGCCGCGTTCCACAAGCCGTCCGCGGTGGTCGCGTGCTCGAGCTGCTCCAGCGAGTACAGGTGTTCGCGGGGATCCTTCTGGTGGTGGGTCAGCGTCTCGCGCGCCCAGCCCGGCAGGGACTCGACGGAGAGCTGCCGGTTCTCCGGCGTGTGGAAGCAGAAGTTGAAGCCCAGCTCCCGGCGCACCAGCAGCTCCTCGAGGAAGCTGCGCACGGAGGGGTCGTCCGTGCCACGCGCGCGGATGGCGGCGCGGGCCGCCTCGCCGGCGAAGAGGTTTCCCCAGTGGAAGAAGGGAGACAGGCCCGACTGGTGCGCGAGGCCGGGGTCGTTGCGGCCGGTGTCGTAGCCCTGGAGCTTCTCGTGCAGGAAGGCGTCGAGCGCCTTGAGCGCCGCCTTGCGCCCGCCGCGCTCCGCCAGCGGTGTCACCGCGTGGTCGATGTGGAAGCCGTCGAGGTTCGCGCGCGCGTGCTTGGCATCGGCCAGCTCGAAGCCCGGCTCCAGCTTGCGCCCCGCCGAGGCCGCCTCGAGTGGCCGCGCCGCGAGGGTGCGGCCGAGGTACTCGGGCCACAGCTTCTGCAGCTTGGGGCGCAACGTATAGGCCCCGGCCTGCAGCGAGGGGATGCGCTGCATGGGCACCACGCAGGACGCGTCCACCGCGAACAGCGGCACGTTCAAGGCCCGGGCGGCGCCGCGCAGGTGGCCGGGGATGATGTACGTGGGGAAGAAGTCGGAGACGATGGCGGCGGCGCGCCGCCCCAACTGGCCGATGCGTGGATGATGCTGGCGCGACGTGCGCGGCAGCTCCAGCCAGTAGGGCAGGCCGCGGGATGCACAGGCCGTGGCCATGTCCGCCATGCCCTCGAGGGCCCACGCATGGAGCCGGTCCGACGCGTGGGGATAGTCCGGGCGGATGGCCTGGTAGACGACGACGGGCAGCGCCAGGTGGTTGCCCAGCGCGATGGCCACGTCGAGCGCGTGGTTCTCCTCCACGCGATGGTTCACCATGCACCAGTAGAGGACGAAGTCCCGACCCTCGTCGGGGAGGGGGACGTCCTTGATGACCAGCAGACGAGCGGAGTCGACACCGAGCTCGGACCACGAGAACCCGTTGGGCATGATGCCCAGGGATGCCCGAGCCCGGAGCGCGTCGCGAGAGAATTGTAGTGCGCTCGGACAAATGGTCGCCTGCCGACGCTCGGGGGCGAACGTCCTGCCCGCGGGGTGGGGGAAGGGTCATGCAAAAACCAGCACGCCCGCGCCGGTTGTGGTCTTCTGCATGGTGGACCCAAGGAGTCCTTGCGTGTCATTTCTGAGAAGCTGGATCCACCTCTCCGCCGTCACCCTCGCGTTCGCGCTGCCGCAGGCCGCGCGCGCCCAGACCTATCCGTCGCAGGGCTACCCGGAGCCCGCGCCGGCGCAGCCCGCGTATCCGTCCGCGCAGGGTGAGGACCCGGTCGAGCCCTCCACCTCGCGGATGGACGAGGACCCGAGCCTCGCGCCGCCCTCCGCGCAGCAGCCCCTGGACGCCCCGCCAGTGACGGCTCAGCCGCAGGGGATGTCGGAGGCGGGCGAGGGCCCGGCCACCACGAGCGATGCGCCCGTCCTCCGTCCGGAGCCGACGCCCCTGCGCACCGCGCCCTCGACGACGTTCGCCACGGAGGAGAAGCGCGTGGGCTCGCCGCTCCAGCCGGTGTCGGTGGACAACGGGGCGATCCTCGACGGACAGCGCCGCCAGGGACCGTTCCTGTCGGGCCCGGGCAGCTTCAAGTTCATTGCCCACCACACGACACTCGGCGCGCTGGGTGGCTTCTTCACCCAGGCGTTCGCCAACGACTTCAGCTTCGACAAGAGCTCGCGCGAGGCGATGCTGGCGGGCACGCTCATCGGCGCGGGCCTGGGCTTCGGCGCGTCCTCGTGGTGGCAATTCAACAACTGGGTGGACCGGCCGATGGCGTCCTTCACCATCGGCAACTCGGTGGTGGGGGGCATGTTCATGGCGGGCTTCATGGACCTGTTCTCCCAGGACGCGGGCGTGCTGACCTGGTCGGCCTTCCTGGGGGCGGAGCTGGGCGCGTGGCTCACCGCGGGCCTGGGTGGCGGGCAGTTGCCGCTCAACGACGGCCTGCTGGTGTCCTCGGGCGCGGGCTGGGGCGCGGCGTACGCGGCCCTGCTGCTCGCGGTCGTCCACTTCTCAGGGACGGACATCTCCTCGAAGACGTGGCGGGACGCGCTCCTGCTGGCGCCTGGCATCGGCGCCGGCGCGCTGGCGTTGGCGACCATGCGGTATGACCCGACGCCGTCGCAGATCCTCCGCGCGGACCTGTTCGGCGCGGGCGTGGGCGGCGCGGTGCTGCTCATCTCCGGCCTGGTGCTGGGCGGCTTCAACCAGTCCACGCCCTACGTGCTGTCGTTCCTCGGCTCCGCGGGCGCCATCACCACGGTGAGCCTGCTGTGGGAGGAGAGCGTGGACCGCTCGTCGCTGAAGTCGGCGAGGGATCGGCAGTACAAGAACGTCTGGTGGTAGACGGCCCGGGGAGCAGGCGGGCACGCGCCATGGCACGGCGGGGCATCCAGCACCACCTTCCCCGCCATGGCGCGCGTCCATCCGTTCCCGGCCTTGTTGACCTCACTTGGGCACTCGCTGGAGCCCAGCGGCTACGTGCCGCGCAGCAACGCGGTGCCCCAGCCGTCGCATGTCCGGCCGCTGCTCGAGGCGGCCAACCCCAGCGCCGAGCTGCGGCGCCAGCGGGACTCGGGGGCCCTGCTGCGCGACACCCGGCCCGCGCTGTACCTGGTGGAGGTGCACAGCCCCGCCGGGAAGCTGGCGGGTCCGCCGGTGCGGTACCTGCTCTGCGCGCTCCAGCCGGATGCGGGCGCCCCGTTGGAGCACGACCCGTACCGCCCCCGGGCCTGGGAGGCCGAGCCGGCCGTCACGCTGACGGCGGATGACCATGGCGTCTTCCGTGGGCTGCTCGCCGAGGCGAGCGAGCGCTCGGTGGTGGTGTGGGAGGGGCAATACGACGGGCACTCCCTGTCGCTGCGGCGCATCGAGCCTTCGCCCGTGTCCAAGCGCATCCAGGCGGTGCTGGACGAGGCGCCCATGCGCCCGCTGACCGCGCTGAACGAGCGCGGGCCGACGCTCGCCGCGGTGGTGCCGCTGGCGGACCCGGGGTTGGAGTTGCGGCCCATCCACCGCGCGTTGAAGGGCGTGGACACGTTCAAGGAGGAGACGTTCCTCACGCTGGTGACGGCGTATGCGCGGGTCTACGAACTGGACGCGCCGCTGGACACGCCGCGGGGGCAGGTGGCCGCGCGCGAGCGGTTGGCGACGATGATTTCGGGCCAGCACGCGGTGCTGCTGGTGCTGCCTGGAGGTCGGGGGCGCATCCTGCGTTTCCGGCAGGGGCTGGACCTGGCGCACCTCAAGGGCGCGCCGCGCAACCCGACGCTGCGGAGCCTGGACCTGGCGCTGCTCAACGCGCTGGTGTTGAGGACGGTGCTGGGCATCCAGGACCCGGAGGCTCCGGGACATCCCCAGGTGTTCCCGGTGCAGGGGTTGGAGGCGCTGGTGCAGGGGGTGGAGTCGGGGACGTTCCAGGCGGGCTTCGCGCTCAATCCGCCTCCGGTGTGGGAGGTGCGCGCGGTGATGGAGGCGCAGGCGACGTTGCCCCCGCGGACGTTGCGTGTGGAACCCCTGCCGCCCGCCGGCCTTCTGTTCCTCGACACGGAAGCCTAGCTTTGCCTTGTGAGGCTGCTGACACGAGGCCTGCCGGAGGAGTGGCCCCGGCGCGTGCGGCTCGAGCTCCAAGCGGGGCCCGGGGAGACCCTCGATTCGATTTGCGGGGGCGCGGTGCAGGTGCTCCAGCGGCGGCTGGGGTATCGCTTCACGCTGGACCCGCTGATGCTGGCGCACTTCACGGTCCAGGAGGGTGGGGCGCCGCGGGGCCGGCTGATGGACCTGGGGACGGGCTGCGGCATCATCCCCCTCGTGCTCGCGCGGCGGCTGGGATTGGAGGACATCACCGCGCTGGAGCTGCAACCCGGGCTGTTCTCGCTGGCCGAGCGCAACGTGTACCTGAACAGCTGCGAGCGCGCGGTGACGCTGGTGCATGGTGACCTGCGCCGCGTGGAGGAGCAGTTCCCCGGGGGCCGCTTCTCGCACGTGGTCTGCAATCCGCCGTACCGGGCGCGCGCCACCGGGCGCACGAGCGCGTCCGAGGAGAAGGCGCTCGCCCGGCATGAAATCACCTGTGAGTTGAAGGACGTGCCGCGCGCGGCGGCACACCTGCTGGAGCCGCGCGGTGGACTCTTCCTGGTGTACCCGTCGTCACGCTTCAGCGAGCTGGTGTCGGTGCTGCGCGCGCACGAACTGGAGCCGCGCACGGTGCGTTGGATTCATCCCCGCGGGGACCGGCCCGCGAAGCTGGTCCTGCTGCACGCGGTGAAGGGAGGCCGGGCGGACTTGATGGTGTTGCCGCCGCTCGTCGTCCATGCCGACGACGAGCACGCCTTCACGGCGGAGGTCCGCGCGATGGTGGTGTGAGCGCGGTAGCCCGAGGCTCGGGGTGGGGGCCGCGAATGCTCCGCGGCACCAGGCCCCAGCCTTCATCGTTGGTTCATTGTAGCGACGCGTCCGCCTGATCCTGGGGCGTCGCGGGCGCGCTTGCCGGGGCGGGAGTGGACCCGTTGGAGACCTGCGGGAGGAGCACGGCGGCGGATAGATCGATGAAGCGCGCGAGGTCCGCCTCCGCGGTCGCCGCGAGCGGGTGCCCGTTCTCTTGGTAGCAGCGGCGGCGAAGCGTGAGCGTCCGCCCATCCCAGGACACATGTGGTTCCTGAGCTGCAAGCAGCTCCACGCACAGCCCCTTCCAGTCCAACGCGAGGGCCAGGTCCATTCGGGCATCCTGGCGGGGCTGGGTCAGGGCCTCTGCCGCGAAGGGCTGGGCGAGGAGGTCGAAGAGCTTGCGTCCGAGGGCCTTGTCCGCGCGGGCGATCAAGGGGAGTTGCTTGAGGACGCTGCGGGTGAAATCGAGCGGGGACCAGGGATGCTTCCTCATCGTCACGAAAGCGCGTTCGAAGAGCTGCGCGGCATCCGCCGCGCGCTTCTGGCGCAGTCGCAGCATGCCCTCGCACAGGTCGGCCTCCACCGGGAGGGTGGGGCGCACGGCTGTGATGAGCGGGAGCGCGGCCTCGTCCCCGAGGTCCGCCAGGCCGAAGGCCAGCGTCATCGTCTCCTTGGGGCCTCGGGGCTCCCATGGCTTCTCGCGCCACCTCGCGAGCGCCGCGGGCACCGCCCCACGGCGCCAGGTGTCGATGAAGGTCTGGCGTTCCACGAAGGCGGGGCTCGGTCGGGGGGGCTTCGCGTTCGGCGCGAAGCCGTTCCATGCGCGGAGCTGCTCCACGCGGTCCCAGTCCACGGCGCCTTCTACATTCAACGGGTGGTCGGTCCCCAGGGTTCGCGAGGATGCCCACAAGGCCTCGACGGAGAATCCCGTCGTGCGCCCGAGGCTTCGCGGGAAGGCGAACTCGATGAACGAGAGGTCGTCGGTGTTGACGAAGTCTGCGCCCGCCTCGGCGGCCTGGGCCGTCAGCCCCGGATTGGCGACGAAGCGTGCGAGCACGCCCTCCGCCTCGTCGGTGCGCCACACGTCACGCAACGCGGACTGATAGGGGACTTCGGTCAGGCGCGAGCGGATCCGGGCGATGTCATGGACCAGCGGCTTGCGCGTCGCGACGAGCAGGAGATCAACGCTGTGGCTCTGCCACGTCTCGACGTATTCGAATTCGCTGGCGAGCGTGGCGTAGGCGCTGTGGATGGTCATCGCGTCCACCTCGTAGGCCTGGAGCCACTGGATGAAGATTCCCCCTTCGGCCAGCCGTCCCTTGACCGCCTGGTAGAAGTCCCGTGTGAAGAGGCTGGCGATGCCAGCGCGATAGGGATTGGACGGTTCGGAGAAGATGATGTCGTAGGTCTGCTTGCTGGCCAGCAGCACCTCGCGTGCGTCGCCGCTGAAGACGTGGACCTTGGGGTTGTCGAGGACGTTCGCGTTGACGCTGGCGCTGCGGCGGGCGACCTCGAGGATGGCGGGCTCGATCTCCACCACGTCCACGCGTTCTACCTGCGGGACCTGACCGATCCAGCCCGCCGTACTTCCCGTTCCTAGACCGATGACGAGGCCGTTGCGGGGGTTGGGGTGGAGCAGGGTGCCGAGCAATCCGCTCATCACCTGCGTCGGCGCATCACCAATGGTGTTGCCGTCCGACTTGCCGTTCACGATGAACGCCAGGCCGCTGGTCGCGGAGAGGCCCACGCTGCTTTCGACTCCCTCCGTCTCCCAGGTGATGATGCTCTTGTGGTACTGCCGCCACGCCTCGATCTGATTGAGGTTCGAGATCTCCAGGCCCGAGCGGCCCGCGCCGACGCCGCCGTGTCGCCAGGCGGACGTCGGGCCTTCGGCGGTCAGGAGCAGGAACGCGAGTCCGGCGACGAGTACGGGCCCCAGGACTGCCCCGTAGCGTCGTTCGCTCCGTAGTGACACGACCGCGGACGCCAGTCCGAGGGTGGCGAGGAGGCCCGCCACGAGCTGCCACGTCCCAGGCGCGGTCAGCAGGGGCAGCACGCCGAAGCCCCCCGCAAGCGAGCCCGTGATGGAGCCCGCTGTGTTCCACACGTAGATCTGCCCCACCTGCTTGCCGACGTTCTGTCCGCCCCGTCCCATAAGCGCGAGCAGCAGCGGGAACTGGACTCCCGAGATGAACGCGGCCGGTAGCACGACGACCGTCGCGATGAGCACCCAGCCCAGCACCATGCCGCTGAAGCCGACGTTGCCGAGCGGCCGAAGGAGCGCCGCGGTGACGGCGAGCCGATCCCCTAGCGCGAACGGCAGGGCGATGAACGCCGCCTCGGCGGCGCAGCTCAGTGCGAACCCCGTCAGCGTGGGTTGGCGGAAGCGGAACCCGAAGGCGTAGGCCGCGCCGCCGAGCCCGATGCCGAACAGGGCCATCGCGAGGATGAGGCCGAAGGTGAAGGTCGTCCCGCCGAGGATGGGCCCGAGCATCCGGTACCAGACCAGCTCCATCAGCAGGAAGGTGAACCCCGTGATCGCCGCCGCGAGCAGGACGAAGGGCTGTGGCGGAAGGGAGCCCACGGTGGATGGTGCCGCGGCTGGCGCGTCCGGGGTCGTGGGGACGGGCTCTCTCGAGGCCGTGGGCGTCGCCTCCATCGAGCGGCTGGTGCTGCGCGCGACGATGGCGACCAGTGCGTTGAGAAGGCAGGCCAGCCAGAGGGTGTTCCGGTTGCCGAACACCTCGAGGAGGAAGAAGGTCGAAAGGACTGCGCCGGTGACCGCCCCCAGCGTGTTCACGCCATACAGGATGGCGAGGTTGCGCCGGTGCGGGTCGTCATCCGACTGGACGGCCCGCGCAGCCGCAGGGAGCGTGCCGCCCATGAGGATCGTGGGCGCGGCGAGGACGAGCGCGGACAGCAGCAGCCGCGCGCTCGTCCCGAAGAACATGCCCAGGCTCACGGTGCCGCCCAGACCGAGATAGGCCGAGCGCACCAGCGCGACGAGGAACGGGCTGACGGCCGCGCTCGCAGCGATGAGCAGCTCCAGGTTCGCGTAGAACCCCAGCGGCTTCGTCTGTCGATCCGCGCGCCCCCCGAGCAACGCGCTGCCGAGTCCGAGTCCCGCCATGAAGATGGCGAGGACCGCCGCTGAGGCTGCGGTGCTCGCGCCGAAGATGAGCCGGAACTCCCGGAGCCAGACCGTCTGATAGATCAGGGCACACAGCCCCGAGCCGAACAGGAGGGGCGCGACTTTCGACAGGCGGGAACGCGTCAAAGTGGATCTCGCGAGGGAGGCCCTGGGGGAGGGCCAGTGAACCCCCGTGAGTCTGACAGAAACCTCCTGGGACCAGCCACGTTCCTCGCTCTGCGGACAACCGCCAGGGCGACACACGGGCCGGGCGCAGATCGGGGCAGGGTCAATCCCTACCCTCCTTGCTTGCGGGTCTATTCGCCCGATGGCGCCGCCGCGGCGCCTTGCGTGGAGGCGTCGGAGGCCGCCGGGGGAGCGGGCTCCTCGCTCGGTGCCTGGGCGGCCGCCTCCTCCTTCCGCCCCTCACGACAGAAGGCCAGGCGCTCCTGGATGATGGACAACGGCACCGCCATCTCCAGCGTGAACGAGTCCCCGTCCGGTCGCACCTTGGCGAAGTCGAGCAACTGGGCCAGGTCCTTGTCCTTCTTGTCTCCACCCGCCTGGGCCTGCAGGCGCGCCAGGGACAGGGCGGCGCCGAGCGACTTGCCCAGGTCCTCCACCTCGCTCGAGTTGGCGCCCGTCACCTCGGCGACCAGCGCGACGTCCGAGCTGGCGTCCATGTGCAGTTCCACGTTCTGCGCCACGGCGCGCAGCCGCTCGGCCAACTGCGCCTGCTCGGGCGGGAACAGGCGCGCGATGTGCTCCACGGACAGCACGCCGTACATCTCGCCGTAGGTGCTGTTCTCGGTGAGCAGGGGCGGCTCGTCGCCGCCGCGCCCCTCCACCCGGTCGATGGCCGCCTTCACCTCGTCCGGTGACTCACCCACGACGAGCAGTTGGTTGTTCCACGTCCCGATGGAGCCGCCTCCGCGCCGGCGCACGGTGGTGCCGTCCTTCTGGGGCACGGTCGTGTCACCGGGCTCGTACACCCGGGCGCTCTCGCCGTAGTCGAACGACGTGCGCTCGCCCAGGAGCTCCTTGAACTTCGCGTTCTCGAAGTTGCCCGACAGCATCATCCCCTCGTCGGTGACGACCAGCCGGTCCAGGTCCTGGAGCGGGTCCACGCCGCTCGCCTTGCGGAACTCGTCCAGCTGCTTGCCGCCGTCCCGCATGAGGCAGTCCAGCAGCAACGCGCCGATGGGCGAGTGCCTCAGCGCGTTCGCCTCGATGACCACCGCCGTCTTGCCCTTGCCCCGGGGGAGGGCGGCGAGCAGCGGATCCCTCGGCCGCGCCGGCTCCTTCTCCGCGGTGCCCGCGTCCACCGGTGGCGGCGCGACCTGGGTCCTGCGGCGCTCGGCGCGCTCGCGCTCCGGGGCGCGCATCCGCCGGGGGAACTCCACCTTGGGGGCCTCCGGGCGCGACTCCTCGCCCTGGCCCGTGAACATCAGCAGCGCGGCGAGCGCGAACAAGAGCCCCGCCACCCCCAGCCACAGCTTCCGCTTCTGGCGCTTCTCCACGTCAGTAGTCCTTTCCCTCGAACCGCCAGAATCCCACCGCGAGCGCTCCCAGCCCGAACACGAAGACCCCCAGCAGCAGGGTCCCCAACGAGCGGACCTCCAGGGGCGTGGACGCGGAGATGTGGCCCGCCGCCTCGGCCAGCGCGGACAGTCGCGGCAGCATCACCGTCACCGCCATGAAGAGGGTCCGGCTCACGCCCTCCTCGAAGAACGTCGAGATGTCCTGCCGGTGCCCGGCGACGATGCCCCCCACCAGCAGCGCGAAGCCCGCCGCCGCGCACAGCGCCGCGCTGCGCACCAGCGTCGCCGTCGTCAGCATCACCGCGTACACCGCCGCGAAGCCCACGCACGCCATCAACCCCGCGATGAGCGGCCCCGCCGTCCAGTATCCCGCCTTCACGCCGAAGATGACCACCAGCCCCGTGGTGCCATACAGCGTGCCGCCCAGCGCGAGCGTCATCACCCCGAGGAACGTGCCCGCCATCAACTGCCAGCGTTGGATCGGCAGCGCCAGCAGGTGCTCGATGCGCCCGGGGGACATCAGCCCCGGCGCGAAGTCCGAGCACGCCACGATGCCGAAGAGGATGCCGCCGTAGAACACGATGAACGCCGCGCCCTGGTACACGGGCCGCAAGGCCACGTCGACCGACTGGATGCTCGAGCGCAGCTCGTTGCCGAACAGCCGCGACGCCGCCAGCGCCCCGTCGATGACGTCCAGGCGCAGGCTCATGGCCACCACCGCGAGCACCAGGGTGATGCCCACCAGGAACGCCAGGATGAACTTCCGTGAGATTGCCTCGCGCAGCACGTAGCCCGCGATTCCGAACACCGGCCTCATGCCGCCACCCCCGTCCGCGCGCGCACCGTCCCCAGCAACACCGACTCCAGGTCCATGCCGTCCCGGCGCAGCTCCACCAGCAACGCCCCCGTCGCGCGGGCCCGGTCCAACGCCGCGTTGAGCGCCCCCGGGTCCGTGGCCTCGACGTGGAACACCCCGTCCGCGCCCCCGGCGACGAAGCCCGCCTCCGCCAGCCTGGGCGCGTCCACCCCCGGCGCGAAGCGCGCCACCCAGCGCGAGTCCCCGCGCACCAGGTCCTCCATCCGCCCCTCGCGCACCACCTGCCCGTCCGCGAGGATGGCCACGCGATCACACACGCGCTCCGTCTCCGCCAGCAGGTGCGAGTTCAGGAAGAGCGTCGCGCCCCGCTGCACCTCCTCCTGGAGGATGCGGCGCACCTCCATGCGCCCCATGGGGTCGATGCCGTCCGTCGGCTCGTCGAGGATCAAGAGGTCCGGCTTCCCCAGCAGGGCCGCCGCAAGCCCCAGCCGCTGCCTCATTCCCTTGGAGTACCCACCAATCTTGCGCGTCACCGCGTCCCCCAGCCCCACGCGCTCGAGCATGCGCAGGTTGCCGGCCGGGTCGGGCGGGAGGCCCTTGAGCTGGACGACGGTGCCGAGGAACGCGGTGGGCAGCCACGCGTTGGGCAGGTGGAGCCGCTCGGGCAGGTAGCCGATGCGGGCGCGGACGGCGGTGTCCTCCGGGGAGCCCCCCAGCACCCGTATCGTCCCGTGCGAGGGCTGGACGATGCCGAGGATGCTCTTGATGAACGTCGTCTTCCCGGCCCCGTTGGGGCCGATGAGGCCGAACGCGCTCCCCCGGGGCACCGTCAGGGTCATGCCCCGCAGGGCGATGTTCCCCGTCTTCCGGAACGGGCGGTGGTACGTCTTGCGCAGGTCCGTCACTTCGATGGCAGGCATGCTGTCTGTCACGGTCAGGACTGTAGACGAGCGGGCCAGCCGATGATTGCCTCCGAGAGGCCTCGCGGAGGAGCCGGGCGGCCGGGCGCGCGTGAGGATTCCCGCGACGCCCTCTTCGCGGCGCTGGGAAACCCCTTTCGCACGCCTGCCGTCCCTGCCGCGCCGCGATACCCCGTCCTTTCGCCATCTTGGCGACAACGGTTCGCTGGTCCGGCTCCTGCAATCTCCTCCGGGCACACCCCAACGTAGGAGAAGCGGGATGACGTCCGAGGATCGCGTCGAGCAGCAGCGTGAAGAGGCCCGTCGGGAGCTGGCCGCGGCGGAGCAGGGGCTGGCCGCTGGCACGGAGGCGGCCCGCGTGCGCTACGCCAGGGCGCTGCACGAGGCGGACATCGCGGAGGTGCGGGCCCAGCGCCACGCCCGGGAGCGCCACCGGCATCAGTCCAGCTGGCGGCTCGCCGCAGGCTGAGCGGCCGGGCGGCCACACGGAAACGATGAAGGCCGGGCGTCGGCGGTTTATACCGCCGACCCATGGCCCATCCCGTCCACCGCCCCCGCCGCCTGCGTCGTTCTCCCGTCCTGCGTGAGATGGTGCGTGAGACGCGCCTCGATCCGGGGGACTTCATCTATCCCCTGTTCGTGGTCGAGGGGCGTGACGTGCGCCGCCCCATCTCCTCCATGCCGGGCATCTTCAACCTGTCCCTCGAGCACGCCGTGGCCGAGGCCCGCCAGGCGAGGTCGCTGGGCGTCCCCTCCGTCATCCTGTTCGGAATCCCCGACCACAAGGACGCGCAGGGCTCCCAGGCGTACGCGCGTGACGGAATCGTCCAGCGCGCCATCCGGGAGATCAAGAACGCCGAGCCCGACCTCCAGGTCATCGCCGACGTGTGCCTGTGCGAGTACACCGACCACGGCCACTGCGGCATCCTGGAGGAGGGCCACGTCGTCAACGACGCCACGCTGCCCCTGCTCGCGCAGATGTCCGTCACCTGCGCCCAGGCCGGCGCGGACATCATCGCCCCCTCCGACATGATGGACGGCCGGGTGGGCGCCATCCGCCGCGCGCTGGACGAGGTGCGCCTGACGGACGTGCCCATCCTCTCCTACGCCGCCAAGTACGCCTCCGGCTACTACGGGCCCTTCCGCGAGGCCGCCCAGAGCACCCCCAAGTCCGGCGACCGCCGCGGCTACCAGATGGACCCCGGCAACCTGCGCGAGGCCCTCAAGGAGGTCGCCCTGGACGTGGAGGAGGGCGCGGACATGCTCATGGTCAAGCCCGCGCTGGCGTACCTGGACGTCATCCGCGCCGTGCGCGAGCGCTTCGACCTGCCGCTGGCCGCCTACAACGTCTCCGGCGAGTACTCCATGCTCAAGGCCGCCGGGATGAACGGCTGGGTCGACTACGAGCGGGTCATGCTGGAGACGCTCACCGGCATCAAGCGCGCCGGCGCCGACCTCATCATCACCTACCACGCGCTGGAAGCCGCGAAGCTCCTGTAGGCAACATCCCGACGCGTCGCGCGCGGGTTGCCGCTTGATCCGCCGCGGGCGTTGCGTCCAAATAGCTCGCGCACGATGCCCACCAAGAAGCGTCCCAGACGCAGGTCGGAGAAGCCCCCGCCCCAACGCCGGCGAGGGCAGTCGGGACGGCGCCCCGGAAGCGGGCGCGCCCCCGTGGTTCGTACCCCCGAACCGTTGCAGTACAAAGTGGTAGAGCTGTCCACGGTGGACGAGGGCGCGCTGGAGCGGGCCCTGAACGAGTGGACGGCGAAGGGCTGGAACCTGGATGGCGTGCAGTTCGCGATGCGCGATGCCTCCAAGCGGCCGGCCATGGCGTTCATCTTCTTCACCCGCCCAGGAGCCGCCGCCGCCGAGCCGGATGTCCACACGGCCCGGGAGAAGCTGGTGCGCCTGGCGCAGCCGGAGCCCTTCGTGGCGCCGGTGGGGGGGAATGACTGGGAGACGGACGCCGGTTCTCCACCGCCGTTCCAGCTGAGCGCGCGCGAGCGCCTGGCGAAGCTGGCGGGGCTGGACGAGCCGGAACCCCTCGAGGAGGGTCTGACATTGGAGCCCGAGGAGTGAGTGCCCAGCGAGAGCGGGTCCTCATGGCGGCCAGTCGCGGTGGCGGCAGGGCGCTGAGGCTCGTGGTGGAGGACACCGCGCCGGTGTCTCCGTATCCCAAGGCTTCCCTGCTGCTGCGCCTGGGCGCGCGCCTCGTCGACGTGGGCGTGGCGTGGGGCCTGTACGTCGTGTGCGGCGCCGCCGGCATGGTGGTGGCGCTGCTGTTCCTGCTGCTCGCGGACGGGATGCTCCAGGGGCAGAGCGTGGGCAAGCGCATCTTCGGCGTGAAGGTGATGCACCTGCCGACGCGCTCGGCGGCGCGTCACCGCGACAGCACGCTGCGCAACGCGCCCCTGGCGCTCGTCGTGTTGCTGGGGATGATGCCCGCGCCGCTGGGCAACGTGGCCGCGGTGGCGGGGCTCTTCGTCATCGGCGGCGTCGAGGCGTGGCGCGTGTTGAAGGATCCGCTCGGCTGGCGGCTGGGCGACACGTGGGCGCAGACGCAGGTGGTGGATGGGAAGGTTGTGGCGGGCGCAACCGTTGCAGCTCGCGACCCCGTGGCGCATCAGCGCGCTCCGGGCAGACTCATGTCCGCGGCAAAAGTGCGCCGCGGTCGCTCGCTCAAGAAGAGAAGGGGGCTACCGTGCGCATCGCGCTGACCCACAACCTCAGGCTGTCTGATTCGGAAGAGGAAGCGGAGTTCGACACCCAGGAGACGGTCAACGCGCTCGCCGCGGCGATCGAACGGCTGGGCCACCGGCTGGAGCGCTTCGAGGTCAGCGGTCCCGCCTCGCGCACCGTGGCGCGGCTGGAGGCGTACAGCCCCGACCTCATCTTCAACACCGCCGAGGGCCGCCGCGGCCGCTTCCGCGAGGCGTTCTATCCCGCGCTCTTCGACGAGCTGGGCTTCCCGTACACGGGCTCGGACGCGTACGCGCTCGCGGTGACGTTGGACAAGCAGCTCACCAAGCTCATCCTCACCAAGCACGGCATCCGCACGCCGGGCTGGCAGTACGTGGAGAAGCTCAGCGAGCTGACGGCGCAGGACCTGCGCTTCCCCGTCATCGTGAAGCCCAACTTCGAGGGCTCCTCGAAGGGCATCACCCAGGACTCCATCGCGGAGACGCTGGACGAGGTGCGCGTCAAGGTCGCCGCCGCGCTGGAGAAGTACCCCGCGGGCGTGCTGGTGGAGGAGTACATCTCCGGCCGCGACCTGACGGTGCCGTTCCTGGCCGCCGTGGACAACGACTACGACGGCGTGCTCACGCCCGTGGAGTACGTGGTGGACCCGACCGTGACGGCGGGCCGGCGCTACGCCATCTACGACTACGAGCTGAAGACGAAGAAGGAGAACGCCGTCAGCGTGCGCGCGCCCGCGCAGATCCCGCCCCGGACGGCGGAGGACGTGCGGAAGATGGCCCAGCGCATCTACCAGGCGCTCGACTGCCGCGACCTGGGGCGCATCGACTTCCGGCTCAGCGACGCGGGCGTGCCGTACTTCCTCGAGATCAACGCGCTGCCCAGCCTGGAGCCGGGCGCGGGCATCTACGCGTCCGCGGAGCTGGACGGGCTGCACCTGGACGGCGTCATCAACTCCATCATCCAGAGCGCGGCGAAGCGCTACAAGATCAAGGACTCCGCGCGGCGCCAGGGCAAGCCGGCGCGCAAGACGGGCCCGCTGCGCGTGGGCTTCACGTACAACGTCAAGCGCGTCAAGCCGAGCGCCCACGGCGAGTCGGTGGAGGACAGCGAGGCCGAGTACGACTCGCCCAACACGCTCCAGGCCATCCGCGAGGCCATCGCCTCGTGGGGGCACGAGGTCATCGACCTGGAGGCCACCGCGGAGCTGCCCACGGTGCTGTCGAGCACGCCGCTCGACATCGTCTTCAACATCGCCGAGGGCTTCAAGGGCCGCAACCGCGAGAGCCAGGTCCCGGCCATGCTGGAGCTGCTGGACATCCCGTACACGGGCAGCGATCCGGCCACGCTCTCCATCGCGTTGGACAAGGCGCTGGCGAAGAAGATCGTCCGCCAGGCGGGCATCCTCACGCCCAACTTCCAGTTGATGGCCACGGGCAAGGAGCGGCTCAACAAGGAGTTCACCTCCTTCCCGCTCATCGTGAAGCCGGTGGCGGAGGGCAGCTCCAAGGGCGTCGTCACCAAGAGCGTCTGCCACAGCGAGGCGGAGCTGCGCGAGGTGGTGCGGGAGATCGCCGGCAAGTACCAGCAGCCGGCGCTCATCGAGGAGTACGTGGGCGGGCGCGAGTTCACGGTGGGCCTGCTCGGCGAGCGGCGCCCGCGCGTGCTGCCGCCCATGGAGATCGTCTTCCTCGACAAGGAGGAGAAGAACCCCGTCTACAGCTTCCAGCACAAGCTCGACTGGACCGACCGCATCCGCTACGACGCGCCGGCCAAGCTGGAGCCCGCGCTGCTGGAGAAGCTGCGCACGGCGGCGCGCAGCTCGTTCATGGCGCTGGGGTGCCGCGACGTGGCGCGCATCGACTTCCGCATGGACGACAAGGGGCGCATCTACTTCATCGAGTGCAACCCGCTGCCGGGCCTCACGCCGGGGTGGAGCGACCTGGTCCTCATCGCGCAGGGCGCGGGCATGGACTACCGCACGCTCATCGGGGAGATCATGGCCCCCGCCATCCGCCGCTACAAGGAGCGCGAGGCGCGCCGCGCCGCCTCCGAGCACTCGGTGGTGCCCGTGCTCCACAAGGTGCCCTCGCTGCCCGAGGAGCCCGGCACGCCCGCTCCGTCGCCCGTGCTGCCCTCCGTCGTGGCCACCCCCGGCGGCGCGCCCAACGGCCATGGCCCGGTGAACGGCGAGGTGATGCCGCGCCTGGAGCTCAAGTCCTGACGCCCGGGCGGGCCCGGGCTCTGTTGCCCGGGCCGGTGCCAGGCGGGCCTTCACCGTCCGGAGTGGTTGACGGTAGGTGATGGTCCGCTAGTGTGCCCGGCATGGTGCACATCCCCGAGTACAACGGACCGCGCGTCAGGGCTCGTGAGCTGGGCCTCCCGCTGGGGCGCTTCAAGCCCGGGAAGTACAACGCCATCACGGACGTGGAGGGGGTGCTCGTCGGGCACTGCACGCTCATCCAGGGCGAGGGCCCGCTCAGGCCCGGTCATGGCCCCGTGCGCACGGGTGTCACGGCCATCATGCCCAACAAGGGCAACATCTTCATGGAGCGGATGACGGGCGGCGGCTTCGTGCTCAACGGCGCGGGCGAGGTCTCCGGCATGACGCAGCTCATGGAGTGGGGCCTCATCGAGACGCCCATCCTCCTGACGAACACCATGGCGGTGGGCGCGGTGTCGGACGGCGTGGCGCGCCACCTGGTGGAGCGCTACCCGGGCATCGGCGACGAGCACGACGTCATCATCCCCGTGGTGGGCGAGTGCGACGACTCGTGGCTCAACGACATCTCCGGCCGCCACGTCCGGGAGGAGCACGTCTTCGAGGCCATCCGCAACGCCACCAGCGGCCCCGTGCAGGAGGGCAACGTGGGCGGCGGCACCGGCATGGTGACGTGTGACTTCAAGGGCGGCATCGGCACCGCGTCGCGCAAGCTCCCGGAGGTGCTGGGGGGCTACACGCTGGGCGTGCTGGTGATGTCCAACTTCGGGAAGATGCACAACCTGCGGGTGGGCGGCCTGCCCGTGGGCGAGGTGCTGGCGGAGAAGTTCAAGGGCACGCCCAAGCGCGGCATGACGTACGGCTCCATCATCGCCGTCGTCGCCACGGACGCGCCCCTGCTGAGCCATCAGATCAACCGCCTGTGCAAGCGCGTGGGCCTGGGCATCGGCCGGGTGGGCAGCTACGCGGCGCACGGATCGGGCGAGATCGTGGTCGGCTTCTCCACCGCGAACATCATCCCGCGCCGCACCCAGAAGATGGTCTACAAGCTGAAGCTCCTGCTGGATCAGCGCCTGGACCCCCTCTACGAGGCGGTGATGGAGGCGACGGAGGAGGCCATCCTCAACGCCATGTGCATGGCCACCTCGATGACGGGGGTGAACGGCAACCACTGCCCGGCGCTCCCCCTGGACGAGGTCCGCAAGTTCGTGGACGCCTGCAAGCCCATCTTCGCCGCGGTGAAGAAGCGCCCCCAGCAGAGCAGCGCCCCGGCCTCCAAGGACCGCCCCCCCGACGAGGACCGCGAGGGGGAGGTGACGGTGTCCTCCGCCCGCCCCACCCAGGTCCGGGGCGCGGAGGGCATCCCGTTCCCCACCCGGCCCGCCCCGGAGGACGACGAGGGCGCCGGGACGGCTCCGGAGGCCTCCGACAGCCCCCCCGGAACGACTCCGGAGGGTTCCTCTTCCGGGAGCCCTTCCGGTTCTGATAGTTAAGGCCCCCTTTTTCATAGAGGCTCCCTTTCCGGAGCACAGGAGTCAGCGATGGCCCGCAGCAAGAGCAAGCACCGCCGCGTGCAGATGAAGATCAAGCAGGCCTGGAAGAAGCGGGCCAAGAAGAACAAGGCGGAGGCCAAGGCCGCCGCCGAGGGCAAGAAGAAGTAGGCAGCGCCCCGTGCTGGCGACCCGTGGTGAATCCCGGGTCGCCGTGACGGACAAGGGTAGGACACGCCTCCTCGATGCCGGCCGCATCGCCGGGGAGGGCCCCCGAACGTCCACTAGTCACGAGCGCGTCACCCCAGGTACCAGGGCCGGACTTCCCGGAGGGAAGTACGAGCCATAGGTTGCTGGCGGTCGGTGGGCTCGTCGGGCGGGGCGGGGTGGGGCGGTGGCTGATTCACGGCGGTGGTCGAACTTCGTGTTCGCGGGGCTGTTCGCGCTCGCGTTGATTCTGTTCTCCAGGATCCTGTTGCCGTTCCTGATGCCCGTGCTGCTGGGCGGCTTCCTGGTGGTCCTTTTCCAGCCGGTCCAGGACTTCCTGTGTCAGCGGTTCCCGGGGCGCCGGCCGCTGTGCGCGGGCCTGTCCACGTCGACCGTGTTCCTGCTCATCCTGGTGCCGCTGGCGCTGGTGGGTTGGATGGTCGCCCGCGAGGTGCTCCAGTTCGTGGGCCAGGCGCAGGACCTGCTGGAGCGGGTGGACCTGCGGCACCACTTCCTCTCCAGCCTGCCCCGGAGCCTCGCCCGCTACGTGCGGTTCGACCCGGAGAGCGCGGAGGCCGAGCGCTCGCTGATGGCGGCGGTGACGGGCGGCGCGGCGCTGCTCAAGGACCTGGTGGGCGCGGGCACGGAGCTGCTCGTCAACATGTTCCTGATGACCGTGTCCATGTACTACTTCTTCCTGGATGGTCGTCGGCTGGTGCGGGAGGTGACGCGGCTGGTGCCGTTGGATCGCCGCTACTTCGACGCGTTCTCCCGTGAATTCACGGACGTGGCCTACGCCATCGTCTACGGCAACACCGTCACCGCGCTCGTCCAGGGGGCGGTGGGCTTCGTGGGGCTGCTCATCGCGGGAGTCCCCCACGCGGGCGTGTGGGGCGCGGCCATGGTGCTGGTGGCGCTGGTCCCGGTCGGCGGCACGGCGTTGGTGTGGGGGCCCATCGGCGTGGTGCTCATCGCCGTCGACCGGGTGAGCGAGGGTGTCTTCCTGCTGGCGTGGGGGGCCTTCCTCGTGGGGACCATCGACAACGTCATCCGCCCCCGGCTGTGCGGGGCGCGCATGGCCCTGCACCCGCTGCTCGTCTTCCTGTCCATGTTCGGCGGCCTGGCCGTGTTCGGGATGATGGGGCTGCTGGTGGGCCCGCTCATCGCCTCCATCTTCATGGCCATGGTGCGCATCTACCGGCGGGACTTCCTGGGCATCGGCCGGGCGGGGCACGTGGCGGCGGAGATGGGCGAGCCGGGGGACGGGGCCGAGGGCTCGGACCTCGTCCCGGCCGCACCGTCCGTGTCAGCGACGGTGGTGGGCGGGGCCGCGCACCTCAATGCCTGAGCCGTCCTCTGGGGAGCCTGGACTTCGCGTGCGGGCTGGGTGAACCTTCCAGTCCGGAATGAACATCCAACACGCGAGGGCCCGCTGGGGCCTCATCCTCCTCCTGGCCGCGTCGTTGGCGGCTCCGCAGGCAGCAGCGGCGGTCGTCAAGAAGAAGCGCGCGAGCCCCGCCCAGGTCAGCAAGGCCAAGGCGAAGGTGAAGGCGACGACGCCACGCAAGGCGGAGACGGCGGCCCCGAAGGAGGCTCCCCCGAGCGTCGTGGTGTTGACGGTGGAGGGCGACAAGGGCGGCAAGCTGCGCGCGCAGTTGGAGTCCTCGCTGCGGCGCTCGCGACAGGCGAAGGTGGCCTCGCTGAAGCAGTACGGCGCCATCGGCAAGCAGGGCGGCCTCAAGGGCCCCGTCGTCTTCACGGAGGCCCCGCTCGCCAAGGCCGCTCCCAAGATGAAGCTGGACGGCGCCGTCACCGGCCGGGTGGAGGGCGCGTCGCTGTCGCTGCGCGTCCTGGACGCGAGCGGCGCGGTGGTCTCGGACGAGTCGTTCCAACTGACCCGCGGCAAGCTGTCCACGGCAGACGCCAACGCCGCCGCGCTCGCCATCTCGAACGCGCTGCGCGCGCCGCCGCCGACGGTCTTCGAGTCGCCGTCGAGCGTGACGCCGTCGGAGCCGCTGGAGCCCGCGACGCCCGTGGCCGAGGCCCCGGTGAAGCCGGTCCCCGCGCCGCCCGCGCCGCCTTCCGTCGAGGCCCCCAAGCCCCAGGCTCCCACGACGGTGGCGGAGCGCCCGGCGGAGGCCCCGCGCCCGCTGCCTCCGGAGCCGCCCAAGCCCGTCGAGCCCGTGAAGGAGCCGCCGAAGCCGCGCCCGTCGGAGGCGCTGGCGATCGCGCCCCAGCCGAAGGACGGCCCTCCGCCCATGGAGGAGGAGCCGGAGTCGCACACCACCACGGACCCCTTCCTCGCGGTGGGCGTGGACACGGGGTCGGGTGGCACGGTGGGCAGCGAGCCCGTGCGTCCGCCGATCGCCCGGTTGACGGTGGGCGGCACCACCACGTGGCGGAGGTACTGCGCGCGTCCCGGCGTGAAGTCGTGCGGTGAGTTCGACAAGAAGCCGGAGGCGGAGCAGCTCGGTGACCGCTCCGACTACGACTCGTCGGTGCCCTATCTGGGCATCTCCGCGGAGCTGGAGCTGCTGCCGTTGGCCCGGAGCACGTCGGCCGTGCGGGGCCTGGGCGCGGTGCTCGGCTACCGCCGCGGTTACGCGTCCACGAACGTGACGCTCTACAACGAGGTCGGTCAGGGGGGCACGCACGAGGTGGTGGCCACCGACTCCGTGCTCACGGCGCAGGCGATGTACCGCTACTACTTCGGCCGCGGCGACTCGCGCGCCTCGCTCGGCTACGCGGGCGTGAGGGCGGGGCTCCTGACCCGCTCGTTCGACGTGGACGAGTCCGCGGAGAGCCCGCTGTCGGGCACGCACCGGCTGTTCCCGTCCGCGGGCCTGGAGGTCTCCGTGCCGCTGATGCGGTGGGTCCGCCTGGAGGGCGCGGGGCAGATCTTCATCAGCCCCAAGCCCGGGACGGGCTTCAGTGACGAGGGCGGCGAGCTGAAGCTGGAGGTCAGCGACTACGGCACGGCGGTGTCCACCTTCGGCTGGGAGGCAGAGCTGGGCGCGTCCGGTGAAATCTGGGGCCCGTTCGGCTATTCGGTCCGCTTCAAGCTGTCGCGGTTCAAGGACACCTTCACCGGCGCCGGCGCGCGCTTGGGCTGGGAGAACGGCGGCGTCGCCGAGGACACGTACTCCAGCATCCACTGGGGCATCACCGCGTCGTACTGACGCGGGACGAGGGCAGGGCGCGCGCGGCCTCCCAGACGGGGCGCAGCGCTTGGCCCGTCTCGCTCACCACCTCCGAGAGCTGCTCGGGGCGTCCCTCGGGTTCGGCCCGCCGGTAGCGGGCCCACTTCTCCAGGCTCCACGGGCTCTGGCCGAACTCACCCGAGACGAGCCGCTCCATCAGCTCCAGCGAGTCCCCACGCGAGTCGAACGCCAGCCGCAGGGCGCGGGGCAGCGCGTCGAGCTCCAGCGGCGCGTGGCGCAGCAGCAGGCAGGCATCGAACAGATCCTTCGGGCGGAAGCGGCCCTTGCCTCGCTCGAAGAGGCTGTGGACCTTCCACGCGAGCAGCGTCTCCGGTCGGCACGCGAGCACGCGCGCGGGCGCGCCGTCCTCGGAGGTGTAGTCGACCCAGGCGGGCGCGGGCTCCATGGGGTCGCCGAAGCCCGTGTCGATGCGCAGCTCGAAGGGGGTCTCCACGCCCGGCAGGAGGGTGCGCACGTGGATGCGGACCCCCGGGAAGGGGGTCTCCGCCCAGATGACCTCGGAGCGTGAGTCTCCGAAGGAGAAACCGTCCCCGGCGTCCACGCGGAAGAGGGCCTCCAGGCGCGCGACGGTGGCCCCTTCGTGGAAGGGGAAGCGGGCCAGGAAGTCGAGGTCCTCGATGGGACGCGGCACCGCGCCGCTCCACAGGCGCATCATCAACCCGCCGCGGAGCACGAGCGCGGGGGCGTCCGGCATGCGGGCGAGCCGGCGCAGCACCGCGACGGATGCGCGCAGGGGCACGTCGTGCGCGTTCATGGCGCGTCCTCCAGCCAGCCCCGGTCGAGCGCGTGGTTGGAGTCGTACACGGTGAACTCGCGCAGCCGCTGCGTCAGCGTGTGCCCTTGCGAGGCGAGGTCCTCGACCAGGGACTGGAAGCGCGCGTCGGCGTTCGCCTTGCCCAGGCCGTGGACGCGCAGCGTGACGAAGCGCTCCCCGCTGCCGTCCGCGCGGAGCTTGCGCGCGTTGCGGGACAGGTGCGCGCCATGGCGCTCACAGCGGGCGCGCAAGGTCTCCAGGTCCGTGCCGCTCGCGGGGATGACGACCTTCACGTGGAACTCGAAGTAGTTCGTCGGCTGGGCGCGCGCCGTCGCGTCGTCCTCCGGCATGTCCCGGTTCTTCCCCAGGGCCTCGAGCTTCATGCGCGTGACGTCGAACCCCTGGGCCGCGAGTCCTCGGGCCAGCTCCCTCACCTCCACCAGCGCCTGTCGCCGCGTGCCGTGGTGGTACGAGGACGTCATGGGCTGGAAGGGCTCGGCGCCGCGGCCCAGCTCGATGAAGAGGCACTTCACGCCCGCCGTGTCGCAGCACGCCCGGAAGCGCTGCAGCTCCTCCTCCGAGCGCGCGGACACGGTGACGTGGGCCTCGTAGGCGCCACCCTGGGACGGTGGGCGCAGCCGGTCCGCCAGCTCCAGGTAGGGCCGCTGGCGCATGTTGAGGATGAACTTGTTGCGCGGCATCTCCCCGAGCGTGCGTTGGTAGCCATCCGGCAGCCACGCGCGATCCCACCCGTAGCCGCCCTCGCCGCGCGGCGCCGAGAGCAGCGTGCCCTCCAGGGCATCCTCGAAGAGGGCGACGTGGTCGGGACGGCCGTCCTCCGAGAGCGCCACGGTCACGCGGGTGCGCCCCCGGCGTCCGCCGTACCGGGCGAGGAACGCGGACTCTCCCTGCTCGAGCAACGCCTTCTTGAACGCGGCGCCGGTGAAGGTGGGGCCGCCCTCCAGCTCCAGCGCGGTGGCCTCCACGAAGCACGGCGCGCCGAGCACCTGGTACGCCGCGAGCACCTTCCGCGTCGCGAGCGTGCCCAGGTCGACCGGAGCGGGCTCGGGCTCCTGGCCGGGCAAGGCGAGCTTCCGCCACGCGATGTCGATGCCCGCGAGCAGCCGGGCGACTTCCTCGCCCTTGTAGCGATTGCCAGTGATGAAGGTCGCGCGTGTCACGACGACATCTCCCGATGTCTAGGGCGAGGAGTCTTCCGGGCGCCAGTTCCAGTGGGGCGGCTGGCCGGAGTGGTCTGGCAGCAGCCACCCGTCCACCTTGCCGGGGCGTACATACTTGGCCAGCAGCTCCACCCTGACGCCCTCGGGCAGGCGCCGTTCGAGCCGCCACACGGCCCCCTCCACCGGGTCGCGCGCACCGTGGAAGCCGCCCGCGTCCAGTCGCGCCATCGCGGCCCCGACGCCCAGGGGCGAGCCCTCGTGGACGAGCCCGGGAACGGGGATGCCGACGGCGCCCAGTCGAGCGGTGACTTCGCTCCAGGGCGCGCGTCCCTCCTCGCGCAGCAGGTCGAAGGCGACGAAGGGCTCGTGCGTCAGCGCGTAGCGGGTGCCATGGGCGAGGGCCAGCCACTCGCCGACCACCCGCTCCCCTGGCTGGAGGACGTCCAGGAGGCGGCGCGCGTTCCGGTCGACCCACGTGGCCCACAGTCGCCGTGCCTCGTTCGGAGAGTGGGCCGCCAGCGTGCCCTCCCGTCCCAGCGCGAACAGCGAGTCCCCCACGCGGGCGGCGGCGACACACGAGCCGTCCAGCTTCTCCAGGACGACGACGTGGTCGCGCGCGTCGCGTGCGCGGTCGGTGAGGACTCGCGCCAGGGCGGGTGACAGGTGTCGGTCCGCGGGGCCCGTGCGTGAGCCGGGCAGGTGTGGAATCGAGCCGTAGGCCCGACGTCCCAGCGGGCGGAAGTCGGGAGGGGGAAGCGGTGTCACGCTCGCGAGGGTAACACCGCTCCCCGACCGACGGGGCGCATCCCCACGTCTCGACTCAGAACGACGCCGCGGGGGCGCGAGCACGCCGTGAGAACCCCCTCGAGACGGAGTCGCAGTAGGCGGGCCGGGCGCCCTCCGTGACGCATTCTCCGCAGCCCTCCTCGAGGCAGCGGCTGGCATCCATCGGGAAGTCCGGAATCATCGTCGAGGCGAACGTTCCATAGGGGCTTCCGTAGCGGCCGTTGGACGCAGAGGCGCACCAGCGGGGTGGGTCTCCTCCCTCGCACTCGGGGCGCTCGCCGGGCAGGCAATACGCCTGCAACGCGCCCGCGTCCCGGAACTCCGGGGCCAGGGTGTGGTTCATCACCACGACGTCCGGCGCGTTGCCGGAGGCGACGGCGACGCGCAGGGCGTCACGCAACTGCGCTTCGTCGTCGAACTGGGAGACCACCACGGTATTTCCCGTCTGGGATTCATGACGCTGGGCCGCGTTGCCGAAGGCCACCTCGGGCATTCCTCCGAGCGCGTGCCACACCGCGAGGGTGGCGGGGTCCTCCGCCAGCGCGGCTCCTGCCTGGAGACACGTCGCCAATGCCGCCCACTTCCAGCGCTTCCTGCTCAGGACCTCCCCCCGTGTCCGTTCGAGCCCCGTGCCAATTCCTTCCACCCGGTGGGGCGGCGCGGATGTGGCCCGCGAGTATGGGATGGCATTGCTCGAATCACAGCTTGATTCGCTGTGAGAGGAATTGTCCGTCGCCCCTGCCGACGTGGGCGTGATGCCCGAGATGAAGGCAGTCGTGGGCCATGGCGCCAGATGACGCGGGAACTCTCGGAGCTGGATGGCGGGGGACGGCGGTGGGCCTCGGGGCCCGGATGTCTGCTATTGCGCGCGGGGCGCGGGCTTGCGCGGCTCGCGCGCGTCGCGGCGTTGCTGGGCGATGCGGTGGCGGGCCCACTCCGGCACCAGCTCCAACTCCTCGGGGAAGAACAGGTCCTCGCCGAGCCCGTCGACGCGGACCTGGATGAGCGGGTCGGTGGGGTACTGGTGGATGGGGTCGTCGTAGACGAGCGCCACGACCACGCCCATGCGCCCGAGGAAGCCCGGGGTGATGGTGCCGTCGTTGGAGGCGCTGACGACCTTGACGTGCTCGCCGATCCTCACGGGCGCGCCGTCCACGTCACTGCTCACGATGAGAGAAGGATCCTGGTTCATGGGGCATAGGAGCGGGGTTTGAGGGAGCGTGACGACACGAGGGCCATGAGCGCGAGCAGCGCCCAGGCAATGAGGTGATAGGAGGCGACGTGGCGCCAGTCCTGCTCGCAGGCCAGTTCGCCAACGAACGCACCGGTCGTGCCCACGGACAATCCCGCGCACAGCGCGCGCAGGGGCTGGAACACGGCGCCTCGCAGGGCGACCAGGGCGACCACCAACGGAATGAGGCCGAGCGCGAGGTGGCTGGCGGTGCAGACCCACGCGGGCAAGGTCGGCGCCGTATTCGGCGTGCCTCGCGCGAGCACGAGCGTGGCCGCGCAAGCCATGGCGAGCCCCACGCCCCAGCGACGCAGGACGCGCCCTCGCGGAGACAGGGCCGCCCAGGCGCAGACGGTGCTCGTCCCCAGGAGGAGGGCGAGCAGCGGCGCCCGGCCCAGCAGCGTCCCGAGGCTCAGCGCGCCGCCCAGCACCATCACGAGGGCGGCCACCAGCGCCAGTCCTCCCGAGGAGGCCACCAGCCACGCCACCTGTGTCCGCCAGCGGCGCACGGGCCGGTCCTGCGCGAGCTCTCCACGCGCGGCGGCCAGGGCTCGTTCCAGCGAGGCCGCCTGCGGACGAGGCGCCTCGGTGAGCAGGGCGTCGATGTCGACGGGCGGCTTCATGCCTCCGCCTCCAGCCCATCCAGCAACTCCCGGAGCCGCTCGTAGCCCCGGTGCGCGCGCAGGCGCGCCGCGCCCGCGCTGATGCCCCGCAGGGCGGCGATCTCGTCGAACGACCAACCCTCCACCTTGCTGAGCACCACCGCCTCGCGGTGGTCCGGTGGAAGTTGTTGGAGCGCGTCGAGCAGGTGTCGGCGGAGGGAGGGGTCCCCGGAGGGCGGGGACGCGGAGGTGGGTTCCGCGCTCCCTTCATCGGACGCATGCGCGTCCACGTGGCGTTGGTGGCGCAGCGAGTCCCGGGCGGCGTTGGCCGCGATGGTCATGAGCCAGGGCACGAACCGTGTTCCCGGGTCATAACGCCCCCGGGCTCGGATGACGGACAGGAAGGTGGTCTGCAAGAGGTCCTCGGCGAGCGGCGCGTCGCGCACCATGCGCGTCAGGAAGCCCTGCACGCGCGCGGCATGGCGCGCGAACAGCGCCTCGAAGGCGTCTGGTGCTCCGTCGCAGAACCGTTCCATGAGCTCTTCGTCCGAGGGACTCCCCATCACCCGGCTCATGGACGGCCTGCTCCGAAAAGTGTTTCCGGCGGAGTTTCCCCGGTGGGGTACTCCGCCAACTCATTGATTTGACGAGGGTCGGGTCGGGAGGTGGCGGAGAAGGAGGCGGTCCGCCGCGTGTCCCGGGGGCTCAGGTGGCCGTCAGCACCAGGCGGGCGATCTCCGGCGGCGCGGCCACCCGCATCGGCGGGCCGACGAAGCCGCAGCCCCGGCTGACGTAGAGCAGGGAGCCCCCGGTCCGGCTCAGTCCGGCGTTGCGGTCGCCCCAGATGACGTCCCCCACGAGGTTGCCGGGGAACATCTGTCCGCCGTGGGTATGGCCGGAGAGCTGGAGCCCCACGCCCCGCAGGGCGACCTCGTCGAAGTTGGAGGGCTGGTGCGCCAGCAGCACGCTGGCCCGGTCCGGTCTCACGCCGCGCAGCGCCGCGTCCAGGTCGTACCCGGGCTCGCCCATGCGCACGGCGCTCCAGTCGTCCACGCCCGCCAGGTCGAAGGACCCGCCCGCGTCGCCGATGGAGACGCTCCGGTTGCGCAGGACGTTGATGCCCATCCGCTCCAGGAAGGCCACCCACGCGTCCGCTCCGGAGTAGTAGTCGTGATTGCCGGTGACGAAGTACACGCCGTGGCGCGCGCGCAGCGCACCGAGCCCGGCGACGAAGGCCCCCAGGCGCTCCACCGAGCCGTCCACCAGGTCGCCGGTGATGGCGATGAGGTCGGGGGAGAGCGCGTTGGTGCGCGCCACCAGCTCGTCCACGAAGCGGCGCTCGAGCAGGTCGCCCACGTGGATGTCCGTCAGTTGCACCAGGGTGAAGCCATCCAGCGTCCGCGGCAGGCGGGGCAGGGGCACGGGGATGTCGCGCACGTCGGGCGGATGGAAGGCGCGCCACGCGCCGTAGCCGCTGACGGAGATGCCCGCGAGCCCCGCGCCCAGCGCCAGCCCCTGGGAGAGCAGGGCGCGGCGCTCCGGAGAGGTCGGCGCCTCGGGCTCGGGCGGGTGGCGTCGCCGGGCACGCCACGCGACGAAGCGCCGGGGCAGGTCCAGCGCGAGCGTGAAGAACAGCACGTACATCACCACGCCCGTCCACGACAGCAGGCCGATGCCCAGCACCCGGCTCGCCTCCGCCGGCAGCATCCAGTCGAGCACCCGGAAGCCCACGGTGCCGCCGAACCCCAGCGCGAACACGACCTGGGCGAACCGCCGGAGCCCAGCGCGGGGCGTCACGTCGCGGACGAGGCGCCGGTAGAGGTAGACGTGCGCCACAGCCAGCAGGGAGAGGACCGGGACGAGGAAGAGGAGGAGGCTGAGCCAGCGGGGCATGGCACTTCCCTGAATAGCGGATGCCGGGGTGGGGCGCCCGCCCATTCGGCCGGACGGGGTGGTTCATGTCGGCAGGCAGGCGATCACGCTTCCGCTTTCGTGGGATGCCCCGTCGGGGCAGGCTGTGGCCCTCGTTCATCACCGGTCTCCGGCCATCCTTCCCAAGAGGTCCTCACCATGCTTCGCACCCTGCTGCTCTGCGCCTTCCTCCTGCCCCTGGTGGGATGTGGAGATGACTCCAACGGCCCCTCGTCGGGCAACCCGGACAATGGAGATCCGACGAAGGTGACGTACGCGGAGAGCCTGGGCGTCGACCTGGCGGCGATGAACCGGCTGTCCAGCGGCCTCTACATCCAGGACCTGGGCGAGCCGGGGACGGGGGCGGAGGCGACGAACGGGACCGTCGTCGCGGTCCGTTACACGGGGTGGCTCCCGGACGGCGCGGAGTTCGACGGCTCCGGCGACGGACCGGCGCTGTCCTTCGTGCTCGGGCGGGGTTCGGTCATCAAGGGGTGGGACCAGGGCATCGCCGGCATGCGCGTGGGGGGCAAGCGCCGCCTCGTCATCCCCTCGTCGCTGGCGTACGGAGCGTCCGGCGTCCCGGGCGCCATCCCCGCGTACTCGGTGCTCATCTTCGACACGGAGCTGGTGTCGGTCCGCTGAGCGCACGGCCCGCCCCGTAGCGGCTTCCTCGCCTTCGATGTGGGGAGAGGGATGATATACGGGGAGTCACGTCTTCCGGGACCCAGGGGCCCGTCTCGAGTGCCTCGCGTGGGACAGCCCCACGGCCCGGAACGGGGGAGACGCGCGATGTCACGGGCCGAGCCGGAAGTGGTGGAGGAGGGCGGGGGGACGCTCCAGGCGCTCCAGGCGCTGTTGCTGATGGAGTCGCCCGACATGGCGGCGCGGTTCTACGAGGAGCTGAGCGCGGCGCAGCGGGAGCGGCTCCTGCGGGACGCCGCGCAGGTGTCGCCGAGGGATCGCCAGCGGCTCGCGGAGGTGCTGCGGTGGGCGCGGGACTTCTCCGGGGCCGCGTCGCTCCTGCAGGGCTGCGACATGGACGCGCGTGTCGCGGAGCTCTACCTCCTGGACGGGCAATACGTGGAGGCGGCGGAGGCGTTCCTGCGCGCGGGTGACGTGGAGCGCGCGGCGGCGGCCTTCGAGCGCGGCGGCGCGCTGGAGCGGGCGCTGGAGGTGTACCGGGGCCTGGGCGCGCGTGAGTCGGTGGCGAACTGCCTGGTCCGCCTGGGGAGGCCCTTCGAGGGCGCGCAGCTCTACCGAGAGCTGGGGCAGCTCCACGCGGAGGTGGACGCGCTGGGGTGTGTCCCCGTGGGCGACGTGCGGCACGTGGAGTCCGTGCTGCGCATGTGCAAGCTGCTCGACGCGGAGGGGTACACGCGCCGGGCTCTGGCGCTCCTGGCGGACACGGTGCGTGGCTCGGAGGGCGCCCGGGGGGACCCGGCGCTGGTCGCGGAGAAGGCGAGGCTCTTGCGGCGCATGGGCATGGACGCGGAGGCGGAGGCCGTCATCGCGCGCCTCCCCGCGCCCACCCCCGAGCAGGACGCGAGTGGCTACGACTACCTCAAGGCCATCCCCATCTTCGGCGAGCTGTCGCTGGCGGACATGAAGGACCTCCACCGCGTGGCACGGCAGGTGCTCCTCCCCGCGGGGAGTGTCCTGCTGGAGAAGGGGACGCTGGGCGTGGGCCTCTTCGTGCTCCTGGAGGGCAGCGTCGACGTGTTCAGCGGCGCGGAGCCGGACGCCCGGCACCTGAACACCCTGGGGCCGGGGGCCTACCTGGGGGAGATCTCCCTCGTCCAGGACGCGCCCGTGTCCGCCCGGGCGAAGGCGCGCACGACGGTGCGGGCGCTGCGCATCACCCGCGCGGGGTTCCAGCACTACCTGGACACGCACGAGGCCGCGGCGCTGCGCATCTACCGGCTGTTCACCCAGAACCTCGCGGCGCGGGTGCGGGCCCTGAGCATCTAGCGCTCGGCGTACTTCGGTCGTCAGGCGGGCCTCGGCTCTCGCGTCGGCGGTCGTCGGCTCCGGTTGGCTTCCTGTCGCCGGGGCATGAGATGCTCGAGCCTTCGGTCGAGTGCGGCCTGCCACGGAGCCTCGACGCGCGTGGGGGAAGCCATGAACGGCCGTCTGGAGTTGCGGAGCGTCACCTGTTGGGTGGCGCTGTCCGTGTTGTTGGGGGCCGTGGTGTCGTGCGTGAAGCGCCCCGTGGACTACGAACGGGAGTTCGCGCGGACCCTCGCGCCGACGAAGCTGGAGACGCAGACGCCTTCGGCCTCCCAATCCCTCAGGCCGCTCCGGGTCCGGGTCTATGCCGACTCGGACTATCGAGACCAGGTGCTGCGCTGGCGCAGCACCGTCGTCGCCCAGCTCCAGCGCGCGAGCGCGGTGGTCCGGGGCCCGCTCGGCGTCGTCTTCGAGCTCGAATCGACCCGGGAGTGGGCGCATCGCGGTGTCGAGGGGGAGCTGGAGAAGTCCCTCGTGGAGCTGGAGACCCTCGACCCGGGCGAGGACGTGGACCTCGTCATCGGCTTCGTGTCGTCGCTCAAGTTCTTCTCCTCGTCGCAGCACGAGCTGGGCATGGCGCGGATGTTCGGGCGCCACTGCGTGCTGCGGGAGATGGGCAATCCGGAGGAGGTCCGCGCCATCATGGGCGTGCTGACGCACCTGCCGGAGGCGGAGCGGGAGTCGCTCTATCACGAGCGCAAGCTGCACAAGGAGACCTCCGTGTTGCTGCACGAGTGGGCCCACACGCTCGGGGCGTTCCATGTCGGCAACTCGCACTGGATGATGTTCCCCTCCTATGCGCCCAACCAGGGCGCGTTCGCGCCCCAGACGATGGAGCTGCTGGCCACCAGCCTCCGGCATGCTTCGAATGGACGCCGCGACGCGGCGGCGGCGAAGGCCTGGGCCACCGAACTGGGGACGTGGATCAGCTCCACCACGTGGCCGGACTGGGAGGGCCCGGAGAAAGACGCCGTCGTCGACTGGCTCGCGAAGGTGCGCGAGGGCAAGGTCCCGCTGGGGCCGCGCCACCAGGCTCCGCCCATGGCGAGAGATGACCAGAAGCGATTGGAGGAGATCCTCTCGCTGGACCAGCAGGGGCGCGTCGAGATGGCCGCGCAGCAGGTGGAGCCCCTCGCGCGGCGCTACCCGGAGGACGCGCGTGTGCAGGGCATCGTCTGCTACCTGGGCACGCGCGCGGCGCCCACGCTGCCCGCCACGCGCGAGCAGTGCGAGGCCACCGCGGAGCACTTCCGGGACGCGCCGCAGGCGCCCTTGCATCTGGCGGCGTTGGACCTCCGGGGGGGGCGTCCCCTCGAGGCGCAGGCGCAACTGCTCCGCGCCCGTCAGCGCATGGCGGCCCAGCCCGCGACGCCCGCGGCGCTGTGGAACGACCTGGCCGCGTTCTTCAAGGAGACCGGCGCGGTGACGTACACCGAGCAGGCCCTGGAGCGGGCCGCCGGTGGCCGGGACTTCGAGGCGCTGCGGAGCTGGACCTCGCAGACGCGGCGGTGGTTGGCACTTCCGACGGATGTGTCGCGGAGCGGCGTGGCGATGGAGCGCGAAGGGGAGCTGGTGCGCGCCGCCAAGGAGGTGGAGGTGGCTTTCGACAAGGGGCCCACGTCGAAGGTCCAGTCGCGCCTGGCTTGGATGAAGCGGGAGTTCCCACGCGCGGCGATCCTGCACGTGTTCGACTGTGAGGTGCATCTGCGCGCGGGGCGCCTGGGACCGGCGCGCGCCGCGTGTCGGGAGGCCGTGGCCGCGCATGACGAGGCGGTGCAGGCGCACTTCATCCTGGGGTGGTTGGCGACCAACGCGGGCCGGCGCGCGGAGGCCCGCGAGCACCTGGAGCGCGTCGTCACGCTCGAGCCCCGTCACATGGAGGCCTGGCGGCTCCTGGCGGACCAGTACCGCGCCGTGGGGATGGCGGAGGCGCTGAAGCAGCTCCAGACGCGCTACCGTGAAGAATTCGCCGCCGAGCTGCGGTGATGCGCGGGGCCCCGGGGCGTTGCGCGTCGCGCGCAAGGGCTCGCGGGGCGGGCGCCGTGTTGACAATGGCGGGTGTCTGTCTTATCTATTCCGCATCATGAGGACCGTCTCCTTCACAGCCCTGCTGATTGCGCGCCCGTCCGCGCCGGCGGCGGACGTGTGCCTCGCCCCCCGTCACGAGGTTCTGCTCGACATTTGAGCAGGCGGGCCGGAGTCCTTCCGGCGCGCGGGTCCGCTGGTTCCCGTGTGCCGTGAAGTCCGGTTCCGCCCAGGCTCCGAGGGAGCCCTCGTGTGCCCGCATGCGTCCCTGAGCGAGCCTTCCGCGCTCCTCCGGCGTGTCGCGCGTGCGTGTGCCTGGGGCGTCCCGTGTCGGCAATCCCTCTCAACCCGCGCCTTCACCCATTCCAACCCGTGGGCCTCGCTGCCCGACGGGAACGGAGTTCCTATGTCCCGCAGCACGCGTATCGAGCGGTATCGCAACATCGGCATCATGGCGCACATCGACGCGGGCAAGACGACGCTCACCGAGCGCGTCCTGTTCTTCACCGGTCGCATCCACTCCACGGGCGAGGTGCACGCGGGCGACACGGAGATGGACTGGCTGCCGCAGGAGAAGCAGCGTGGCATCACCATCACCTCCGCGGCCACGACGGCGTTCTGGACGCCCAGGCAGGGCCCCAACGCGGGCGCGGCCCACCGCATCAACATCCTGGACACGCCGGGACACGTGGACTTCACCATCGAGGTGGAGCGCTCCCTGCGCGTCCTCGACGGCGCGGTGGCCGTGTTCGACGCGAGCCAGGGCGTGGAGCCCCAGTCGGAGGCCGTGTGGCGGCAGGCGGACCGGTACGGCGTGCCCCGCATCGCGTTCATCAACAAGATGGACAAGGTGGGGGCCGACTTCGCGATGAGCGTGGAGTCCATCGAGGAGCGGCTCGGGGCGCGGCCCGTGGCGGTCCAGCTCCCGCTGGGCGACGGCGCGGACTTCCACGGGCTCGTGGATCTGGTCCGCATGAAGACGGTCCTCTTCGACGGCGAGGACGGGGTGTATCGCGAAGGCCTGCCCATCGCGCCGCAGGCGCGTGAGCTGGCGGAGGCGATGCGCCAACGACTCATCGAGGCGGCGGCGGACGTGGACGAACGGGTGCTGGAGAAGTTCGTGGACGGGCGGTTGGAGGACATCACCGAGGAGGACCTCGTGCGTGCGCTGCGCGCGGGGACGCTGGCCCGGACGTTGGTGCCGGTGCTGGCCGGCTCGGCGTTCAAGAAGAAGGGAGTGCAGATGCTGCTGGACGCCATCGTCGACTACCTCCCCGCGCCGTCGGACCTGCCGGCGGTCGAGGGGCTCGTGCCCGGCACGCAGCGGCGCGCCTCGCGCGTCCCCTCCGACGAGGAGACGCCGACCGCGCTCGTCTTCAAGCTGATGAGCGACAAGTCCGTGGGGAGCATCGTCTTCCTGCGCGTCTATTCGGGCACGCTGCGCGCGGGCACGGTGCTGGTCAACGCGGCCACCGGCAAGCGCGAGCGGGTGGGACGGCTGATGTTCATGCATGCCAATCGCAGGGAGGAGGTCTCGGAAGTCCATGCGGGAGACATCGCGGCGGCGCTCGGCCTCAAGGGCGTGCGCACCGGCGACACACTGAGCGACCCGGAGGCACCGCTGGTGCTCGAGTCGCTCGGCGTCCCGGAGCCCGTGGTGCAGCTCGCCGTGGAGGCGCGCTCGACCGCGGAGCTGCCGAAGTTGGAGGAGGGCCTGCACCGGCTGGCGGCGGAGGATCCGTCGCTGAAGGTGGGGGTGGATCCGGAGAGCGGCCAGGTGCTGCTGTCCGGCATGGGTGAGCTGCACCTGGAGGTCGTCGTGGATCGACTGAGGACGGAGTACGGCGTGGAGGCGCGCGTGGGGCAGCCCGAGGTGGCCTACCGCGACACGCTCAAGCGCGCGGTGCGCCAGGAGTACCGCCACGCCCGCCAGTCGGGCGGGCCCGGACAGTATGCGCGCGTGGTGCTGGACGTGGCTCCGGCGGCGCGCGGCGCGGGGCTCGTCTTCGTGGACGACACCAAGGGTGGCTCCATCCCGAAGGAGCTGGTGCCGGCCATCCAGAAGGGCGTGACGGGCGCCATGGCGCGCGGCGTGCGGGACGGCGTGGCGTTGGTCGACGTGGAGGTGCGGCTGGTGGACGGGGACACGCACGTGCGTGACTCGACCCCCCAGGCGTTCGCCATGGCGGGCTCGCTCGCGCTGCAGGAGGCGGTGAAGGCCGCGGGCGTGCAGGTGTTGGAGCCCGTGATGGACGTGGAGGTCACCACGCCGGAGGAGTACCTGGGCGACGTCCTGGGGGACCTCGCGGCGCGGCGGGGGCGGGTGCTGGGGATGGAGACCCGGGGCAACGCGCGGCTGGTGTCGGCGCGCGTGCCCATGGCCAGCCTCTTCGGCTACGTGACGGGCCTGCGCGGCCGCACGCAGGGCAGGGCCCAGGCGAGCATGCGCCTGGGGACGTACGAGCCGCTGTCGGAGGCCCTCCAGGCCGCCCTGACGGAGGCGCGTGCGTGAGGTGAGGTAGGAGGTGGGGGGCCCCGGTTGGCCACGGGGCCCCCTCCGTCCGGCGGGGACGCGCGTGACGTGCGCGCCCCCGGGCGACGCGCTAGAACGGAGGCGACATCCGAGGCCCCTCCGGAGCCTCCCCATATCGCCATGGCCCATCCTCCTCGCTCGTTCTCCCAGGGGCTTCGTCGCGCGCTCCTGACTGGTTTCGTGGTCTCCTCGTCCCTGTCACTCGCCGATGAGGCGCGCTCGGAGGCGAAGGCGCCTCCTCCGGCACATGCTCCGGAGGGGAGTCCTCACTGGGGCTACGTCGACACGCTCGGGCCCACGCACTGGGGCGAGCTGCCCGGCGCCCGCACCTGCGCGAACGGCAAGGAGGAGACGCCCGTCGCGTTGGTGACGTCCTCCGCGGCCGTCGACCCGCAGCCGGCGCCGGTCTTCCGTTACGCCTCCAGCCGTGTGCGGATGGTGAACAATGGCCACACCGTGGAGTTCCAGTACGACGGTGGCAGCACGCTGCGGGTGAACGGGAAGGACTACACGCTCGCGCAGTTCCACTTCCACACCCCCAGTGAGCACACCGAGGACGGCAAGCACTTCCCCTTGGAGATGCACCTGGTGCACAAGGACGCGAAGGGCCGGCTCGTGGTGATGGGCGTGTTCTTCGAGGTCGGGGCCCACAACGCGGTGCTCGACACGGCCTTCAGCCACCTGCCCTGGGGCGAGGGCGAGCACAGCGACCCCCAGGGCGCGCTCATCCAGGCCTCCGCGCTGCTCCCCAAGGACCCGACGTATTTCCACTACCAGGGCTCGTTGACCACGCCGCCTTGCACGGAGGGCGTCGAGTGGTACGTGATGAAGCACCCGGTCACGTTGTCGGATGTCCAACTGGCCAGCTTCCAGCGGCTGCCCCACATCAACCCCAACAACCGGGCCATCCAGCCGCTCAACGCACGCACCGTGTATCTGCACGCGAGCGTCGTGGAGTCGCCCGCGGTGTCCCGGGTCGAGGAGTAGGCGGGCAGGCTCCCGGTGGCACGGCCGTGGGGTAAAACGTACGGCACCCCGTTGATTCCGCGGGACTTTGGGGCGAGGAGCGGGCAGGGTCTCCCGCCGTGATTCCGGAATGGGCGGGGGGGCCCTCCTGTTCCTTCACGTTCCCAAGCGGTTCGGCCATTCGGGTCTGGCCGCGCACCGCCAGGCGCCTCCGGCTTCGAGTCGGAAGAGCGCGCTGCGCGGGCCTCCTCGTGGCGAGGAGGCGGGCTTACCGTTTCCCAGGACGACATGACTTTCGACGAACTTCAGCTTCACGAGACCCTTCTGCGAGCCGTCAATGCAGAGGGCTACACCACCCCCACGCCCATCCAGGAGAAGGCGATTCCCCACGCCCTGCTGGGCAAGGACGTGCTGGGCGTGGCCCAGACGGGCACGGGCAAGACGGCGGCGTTCGCGCTGCCCATCCTCCAGCGGTTGTCGGCGAAGGCGCCGGCGGGCGGGGCGCGGCCGGTGCGCTGCCTGGTGCTCACGCCGACGCGCGAGCTGGCCGGGCAGGTGGGGGAGAGCTTCATGACCTACGGCCGGAACCTGCCGCTGCGGCACGCGGTGATTTTCGGCGGCGTGGGGCAGGCGGCGCAGGTGCAGTCGCTGCGCAACGGCGTGGACGTGCTGGTGGCGACGCCGGGTCGTCTGCTGGACTTGATGGACCAGGGCTTCGTGTCGCTGCGCTCGCTCGAGGTGTTCGTGCTCGACGAGGCGGACCGCATGCTGGACATGGGGTTCATCCACGACGTGCGCAAGGTCATCAAGGCGCTGCCGCTCAAGCGTCAGACGCTCTTCTTCAGCGCGACGATGCCGCCGGAGATCGTCGACCTGTCGCGCAACATCCTCACGGACCCCATCCGCGTGGAGGTGACGCCCGTCTCCAGCACGGCGGAGACGGTGACGCAGCAGGTGTACTTCGTGGAGCGCGAGCAGAAGCGCGGCCTGTTGACGCACCTGCTGAAGGACGAGGCGCGGATTCCGCGCGCGCTGGTCTTCACGCGCACCAAGCACGGCGCCAACCGCGTGGCGAAGCAGCTCGAGCAGGCCGGGGTGTACGCCGCCGCGATTCACGGCAACAAGAGCCAGAACGCGCGCGAGCGCGCGCTGGATGACTTCCGCTCGGGGGACATCCGCGTCCTGGTCGCCACGGACATCGCGGCGCGCGGCATCGACATCGACGGGCTGAGCTTCGTCATCAACTACGACCTGCCCAACGTGCCGGAGCAGTACGTGCACCGCATCGGCCGCACGGGCCGCGCGGGCGCGACCGGGACGGCCGTGTCCTTCTGCGACGCCGAGGAGCGCGCGTACCTGCGCGACATCGAGAAGACCATCCGTCGGTCCGTGCCGGTGGTCGAGGAGCATCCGTACCGCTCCGGTAGCCCGGCGCCGCGTCCCGCGGCCTCTGCCTCGGTGCAGGCGCCCTCGCGGGGGCCGGCGCCCGCGGCCCAGGCTCGCGGCGGGCGACAGGGCCAGCAGGACGGTGGTGGTGGTCGTGGCAACGCCCCGGGGAACGGCTCCCGGCGTCGTCGTGGCGGCCGCGGCCCCGGCGGCCAGGGGCGCTCCGAGGGGAACCGCTCGGCGCGTCCGGGTGGGTCGGGGGCGGGTCGCGGCAACGCACAGGCCCCTCGCGGTCCGAGCGCCGCGCCACGTCCGGCGGGTGCCAATGCGGCGCCGCAGGCCTCCGTGCCACCTCGCGCCGAGCCGCCTCCCGCGCGCCGTCAGGCGCCGAAGTGGCTGTAGCTCGCGTGTACATCCCCGCCCGGTGACACATCGGTCGTCACCGGGCGGCTGTGAACGTGCGAGTGTTGTAATTCAAGTAAATCAGGCGTAGCGTGTGGGTGTATCGAAGGCTCATGGAGTCGGGTGACTCCATGGCGCGGTGCCGTGTGCTCGAGTCCGTGAGCGCGCCGCCGCGTGCAGTCTCTCGAGTGCCACCCCATGCCGGTGCCTGACCCATGAAAAAGCTCGTGTCGTTGGTGGCGTGTCTGCTGCCCCTCGTGGCGCTCGCGGACAACGCCATCGTCGGAAACCTGCGACCCGTGCAGGGCTCCATCGAGACCTATCTCGTCGAATGGGAGTCGTGGACCCAGGCCCACGACAACTACGCCAACGTCAGCTGGAGCGTCGCGGGCGGGACGCTCGTCGGCGCGGACAAGCACTCCGTGGTCATCCTGTGGGACACGGCCCCCAACAACCAGGACATCGTCGGGGGCATCGAAGTCTACGAGGACCTGGGTGGACAGTCCGGCTCCGCCGCGCTGGACGTCGTGAACCCCAACGCCAGTTCGTCGAAGTTCTGCGAGGGCGCGCTCGGACAGCCTGCCGCCTTGGTGGACTTCGGCAGTGGCCCCAATCCAGGGCCTGCGTTGCCTGTGGGGGCCACCACGTATCTCTACAACCCGAGTTGCGCGATCAGTCCGAACGAGTACACGCGCACCAACAGCTCCGTGGCGTGCAGGGCCAACTGGCACGGAATCCCGAGCGACCACACGCCGGGCGATTCGAACGGCTACTTCCTGATGGTCGACGCGAACGAGTCCCTGGGGGAGTTCTATCGGACCACGGTCCAGGGGCTGACCTCTTCGTTCCGGTATGAGTTCTCCGCCTGGGTGGGAAACCTGGTCAACGTGGAGGTGGCTGATTGGCAAGACCCCTCCATTCAATTCGAGCTGCACAGCGGAGGAACCGTCATCGCGAGCAGCGCGAACATCACCGTGCCGTTCACCTCGCAGTTCGCGTGGCGGAAGGTGGGCTTCATGTTCGACCTCCCGGTCGGCGTGACGTCGCTTGACGTCGTGGTCGTGAATCGCCACGGAGAACACAACGGCAACGACCTGGTGCTCGATGACATCGCCTTCGCGCCGTGCTTGCCGCCCATCGTCGCGTCATTCCAGAGCGGCATCGTGGTGGACAAGGCGCACGTCTGCACGCGTGGCTCGGTGAGTCTCCACGGATGGTGGCCATCCTCCAGCCCGTATTCCTCTCCAGCCTTTCAATGGCAACGGAGCTACGACAAGGGTGACAGCTGGCACGACATCCCTGGTGCCACGTCACTCGCGGCTTCGTACTCGGAGCCGTCGGCGGGCATCTTCCAGTATCGATTGAAGGCGTTCGAGGCCGCGAATCCGTACCAGTCCATGGTGTCGAATTCGCTGACCCACTTCGTACAGCGGATGGTGGTGGAGCCCATGCGGGAGCCGTGGCTCTCCTGCAATGGCAGCAGCATCTCCCGCCTCCTCATCCCGAAGTTCTCCTTGGAATTCGCGGACCCGTTCCGCCCCCAGAGCCCGAGCTTCAACTGGTCGCCGGGGACGTACCTCAGCTCGACGACGGCGCAGGTGCCGACCCTCTCCCTGCCAGCGCTCGGTGCCCCGCCTGCACCGACCGACCCTCCCGCCCCCGCCGTCGTCCACGAGTACATGTTGACGGTGGCGGACAGCGTCTCGGGGTGCTCTGGCGCTGCGCCGCAGATCATCGAGCAGCGCAACCCGCGCAAGGTCGCCGTTCCCAGCGCGTTCTCGCCGGACGGCAATGGCATCAACGACCTCTTCAGGCCCCTCAACATCGAGGACTATCCCGGGTCCAGGTTCTGGGTCTTCAACCGATGGGGCGAGAACATCTTCTACTCCGAGGGACGCACGCTCCTGGACTTCTCGTGGGACGGCACCTACCAGGGCGAACACCAGCCCGTTGGTACGTATGTCTGGCGCGTGCAGCTCAGCGACTGCCACGACAACATCATCAACGGCTCGTCGGGTGGCAGTCTGCCGTACGGCAATGTGACGCTGATCCGCTGACCGGGAGGCTCACTCCTCCCGGCCGCCCATGGCGCTGATGGTGCCCTGGGCCACGGCGACCAGCGTCTCCCGTTCGGAATCCACGGCGAACACGTCGCACTGGCACACCGCCTGGCGCCGCCCCACGTGGACGGGGCGCGCCCGGGCGATGAGGCGCGTGCCGACGGCGGGGCGCACGTAGTTGATCTTGAACTCCGACGTCACCACCGGCGCCCCCTTCATCGCGATGCCACCGGCGAAGGTGAGGGCGTTGTCCGCCATGTAGCTCAGCACGCCCCCGTGGGCGAAGCCGTGCTGCTGCTTCATGTCCTCGCGCAAGGGCAGCTCCAGCACCGCCTCGCTCAGCGTCAGGCGTGTCAGCTTCGTCCCCATCATCTGGCTGAAGGACTGCTGCGCCAGCACCGCGTTGCCCAGCTCCATGAAGGACTCCATGGCTCCTCCCATCATGATTAGAACATCGTTCTAGAATGACGTTCTATAGTAGGGTGAGGGCATGCGCAACCCGGGGAGCCGGAAGGAAGACGTCCTCAAGGCCGCGCTCGAGTGCTTCCTGGAGGCGGGCTTCGAGGGCACGACGATGGCGGCCATCCGCGCCCGTTCCGGAGCCAGCACGGGGAGCATCTACCACCTGTTCGAGAGCAAGGACGCCATCGCCACGGCGCTCTACCTGGAGGTCCTGGAGGAGTACCACGAGGGGGCGTTGCGGGAGCTGCAGCGGCTGCCGGGCGCGAAGGAGGGTGTCGAGGCGCTCGTCCGCTTCCACCTGGAGTGGGCGCTCGCACACCCGAAGCAGGCCCGCTTCCTGTTGGTCGCGCGCCGCATCTCCGCCATCTCCGGCTCCGAGCCCGGCATCCGCGACCAGAACCGCGGCACCTTCGGGCGGCTTCGTGAGTGGCTGCAAGGGCACGTCCAGGCCGGGGCCATCGAGCCGATGTCGCTCGACGTCTTCCTGGCCATCGTCTACTCGCCCGCGCAGGAGCTGCTGCGCGAGTGGCTCACCGGGCGCGCGAAGTCGGACCCGAAGGCGTCCATCTCCGTGCTGTCGCGCGCCGCCTGGCGAGGCGTGGAGCGCGGCGGGGCTCCGCGCCCGGGGAAGTGACGCGGGCCCTCCGCGCGGTGGCGCGCGAAGGGCCTCGTCGCCGCACTACATGTTGCGACGGTACTGCCCGCCCACCTCGTACAGGGCGCGGGAGAGCTGGCCGAGCGTGCAGACCTTACAGGCGTCCATCAGCGCGGCGAAGATGTTGCCGTTGTCCAGCGCCGCGCGCTTGACGGCCTCCAGCGCCGCCGGCGTCGTCTGGGCGTTGCGCTTCCAGAAGGCGTCGCGCGCGGAGATGGCGTAGTCCTTCTCCTCCGTCGTGGCGCGAATCACCTCGGGCGGCTGCACCGTGGGCGAGCCCTTCGGGTCGAGGAAGGTGTTCACGCCGATGATGGGCAGCGAGCCATCGTGCTTGAGCGTCTCGTAGTAGAGCGACTCCTCCTGGATCTTCGACCGCTGGTACATGCGCTCCATGGCGCCCAGCACGCCGCCGCGCTCGGAGATGGCGCGGAACTCCGCCAGCACCGCCGCCTCCACCAGGTCCGTCAGCTCCTCCACGATGAACGAGCCCTGGTTGGGGTTCTCGTTCTTGGAGAGGCCGAACTCCTTGTTGATGATGAGCTGGATGGCGAGCGCACGCCGCACGCTCTCCTCCGTCGGCGTGGTGATGGCCTCGTCGTACGCGTTGGTGTGCAACGAGTTGCAGTTGTCGTTGAGCGCCAGCAGCGCCTGGAGCGTGGTCCGGATGTCGTTGAAGGCGATCTCCTGCGCGTGCAGGGACCGGCCCGACGTCTGGATGTGGTACTTCAACTTCTGCGAGCGGTCGTTGGCGCCGTACTTGTCGCGGAGGGTCTTCGCCCAGATGCGGCGCGCCACGCGGCCGAGCACCGTGTACTCGGGGTCCATCCCGTTCGAGAAGAAGAACGAGAGGTTGGGCGCGAAGTCGTCGATGTGCATCCCGCGCGACAGGTAGTACTCGACGAAGGTGAAGCCGTTGGCCAGCGTGAAGGCCAGCTGGGAGATGGGGTTCGCCCCGGCCTCCGCGATGTGGTAGCCGGAGATGGACACCGAGTAGAAGTTCCGCACCTTCTTGTCGGTGAAGTACTGCTGGATGTCGCCCATCAGCCGCAGGGCGAACTCGGTGGAGAAGATGCAGGTGTTCTGCGCCTGGTCCTCCTTGAGGATGTCCGCCTGCACCGTGCCGCGCACCTGCTGCAGCGTCGACGCGCGGATCTTCTCGTACACGTCCCGGGGCAGCACCTCGTCGCCGGACACGCCCAGCAGCAGCAGGCCCAGCCCGTCGTTGCCCTGCGGCAGGTCACCCTGGTAGCGCGGACGCGGCAGGCCCCGCTCCTGGTAGAGCGCGTCGATCTTCTTCTCGACCTCCTCCACCTTGCCGTTGGCGCGGATCCACTTCTCGCACTGCTGGTCCACCGCGGCGTTGAGGAAGAAGCCCAGCAGCATCGGCGCGGGGCCGTTGATGGTCATCGACACCGACGTGGACGGGTCCGCCAGGTCGAAGCCGGAGTAGAGCTTCTTCGCGTCGTCCACGTTGGCGATGGACACGCCCGAGTTGCCCACCTTGCCGTAGATGTCCGGCCGGTGGTCCGGGTCCTCGCCGTACAGCGTCACGGAGTCGAACGCCGTGGACAGGCGCTTGGCGGGCAGCCCGCGCGAGACGTAGTGGAAGCGCTTGTTGGTGCGCTCCGGGCCGCCCTCGCCGGCGAACATGCGCGCGGGGTCCTCTCCCTCGCGCTTGAGCGGGAAGACGCCCGCGGTGAACGGGAAGGCGCCCGGGGCATTCTCACGCAGCAACCACAGGAGGATGTCGCCCCAGTCCTCGTAGCGGGGCAGGGCGATCTTCGGGATGCGCAGGTGGGAGAGCGACTCCGTGAAGAGGTCCAGCTCGATGACCTTGTCGCGAACCTGATACTGGTACTTCGCCGCCGCGTAGCGGCGCTTCGTCGCCGGCCACTCGGCCAGCAGCCGCCGGCACTCCGGGTCGAGCCGCGTCTCCAGGTCCTTGTACAGCTCCACCAGCTCGGTGAGGTACGCGGGCTCGCCCTCGACGCGCTCGGTGACGTGCACCACGTCCGACGTGTCCTTGGGCTCGACGATCTCCAGCCGCTTCTTCCCCACGTTGGCGCGCAGCGCCTCGATGGTGCCGTGCAACTGGTACATCCGCCGGGCGATGGCCGCCTGCGCGCGGGCGAACTTGTCGTACGCCTCGCACGTCTCGACGATCTCCGCCAGGTAGCGGGTGCGCTCGGGCGGGATGATCCACTTCTTCTCGCTCATGCCGGGCGTGGCGGCCAGCTTCGACTCGAGCGGGGCGCCCGTCTTGCGCGCCACGGTGTCCATGATGGACCGGTAGAGCTGGTTCATCCCCGGGTCGTTGAACTGCGACGCGATGGTCCCGAACACGGGCACCGCGTCATCCGCGGTGGTGAAGGCGTTGTGGTTGCGCTTCCACTGCTTGCGCACGTCGCGCAGCGCGTCCAGCGAGCCGCGCTTGTCGAACTTGTTGATGGCGATGATGTCCGCGAAGTCGAGCATGTCGATCTTCTCGAGCTGCGTGGCGGCGCCGTACTCCGCCGTCATCACGTAGAGCGAGGCGTCCGAGTGCTCGGTGATCTCCGTGTCGGACTGACCGATACCGGAGGTCTCCACGATGATGAGGTCGAAGCCCGCGGCCTTGCAGACCTCGATGGACTCACCCACGTGCTTGGACAGGGCGAGGTTGCTCTGTCGGGTCGCCATGGAGCGCATGTACACGCGCGAGTTGTCGATGGCGTTCATGCGGATGCGGTCGCCCAGGAGCGCGCCGCCCGACTTGCGCTTGGACGGGTCCACGGACAGCACCGCGAGCGTCTTGTCCGGGAAGTCCGCCAGGAAGCGGCGCACCAGCTCGTCGACGAGGCTGGACTTGCCCGCGCCGCCGGTGCCGGTGATGCCGAGCACGGGGACGCGCGGTCCCTGGGCGCGCGCCTTCTGGAGCGCGTCGCGCAGGGCATCACCCACGGCGGAGAAGTTCTCCGCGACGGTGATGAGCGACGCGATGCGCGAGGGCTCGCGCGCCGGCCGGGCCGCGAGCGCCTGCGCGAAGTCCGCGGGGCGCTTCTCGAAGTCGCACTCGGCGATGAGGTGGTCGATCATCCCCTGCAGGCCCATGGCCCGCCCGTCGTCCGGGGAGTAGATGCGCGTGACGCCGTACGCGTGCAGCTCTTCAATCTCGCTCGGGAGGATGGTGCCGCCACCACCGCCGAAGACCTTGATGTTCGCCCCGCGCTGCTTCAGCAGGTCGATCATGTACTTGAAGAACTCGACGTGGCCGCCCTGGTAGGAGGTGATGGCGATGCCCTGGGCATCCTCCTGGATGGCGCAGTCGACGATCTCCGCCACGGAGCGGTTGTGCCCCAGGTGGATGATCTCCGCGCCAGAGGCCTGCATCAGGCGGCGCATGACGTTGATGGCCGCGTCGTGCCCGTCGAACAGGGAGGCGGCCGTCACGATTCGCACGTGGAATCGCGGCTTGTAGGGCATGGGAACGGAGGTCAACTGGACGTTTCGCACGCCGCGTACAGTAGGAGCGCGGTGGGGGACGGGCAAGCGATTGAAGCGGGCCCGCCCGTCACACGACGCGGGCTGTCAAGCCCTCGATTCCGGGAGGAATGCGCCCAGCACGCGCAGTGCGGCGGACGTCGGCGTGGCGCGTCCGGCGCGCACTTCCGCCTCCAGCGTGGGGACGAGGGCGGCCACGGTGGGGTTCGCATGCAGGGCCGCCCGCAGGCCGTCCTGCACCATGGCCCACATCCAGCCGATCTGCTGCTCCGTGCGTCGACGCGTCAACACGCCGGACGCCTCGCGCTTGCCCAACTGGGCCTCCACGGACGTCCACAGCCGGTCGATGCCCAGGTTCTGGAGCGCGCTGCAGGTCGTCACCTCGGGCTCCGAGCCCGGCCGCATCAGGTGCAGCGCCGCGCGCAGCTCCGCGCGGGCCCGCTCGGCCTTCGTCTGGTTGTCGCCATCCGCCTTGTTGACGACGAGCATGTCCGCGACCTCGAGGATGCCGCGCTTGATGCCCTGCAGCTCGTCGCCCGCACCGGCGAGCATCAACACCAGGTAGAAGTCCACCATGTCGGCGACCACCGTCTCCGACTGGCCCACGCCCACCGTCTCCACCAGCACCACGTCGAAGCCCGCGGCCTCGCACAACAGCAGCGTCTCGCGCGTCTTGCGCGCGACCCCGCCCAGCGTGCCGCTGGAGGGGCTCGGCCGGATGTACGCGGCCTCCTCACGGGACAGCCGCGCCATGCGCGTCTTGTCCCCCAGGATGCTGCCGCCGGACACGGTGCTCGACGGGTCGATGGCGAGCACCGCGACGCGCCGTCCCGCGCCCACCAGGTGCATGCCCAGCGCGTCGATGAACGTGCTCTTGCCCACGCCCGGCACGCCGCTGATGCCCACGCGCCGGCTGCCGCCCGTGTGGGGGAGCAGGCGCGTGAGCACCTCCTGGGCCAACGCCTGGTGGCGCGGGTGGCCACTCTCCACCAGGGTGATGGCCCGGGCGAGCACGGCCCGGTCTCCCGCGCGGACGCCGTCGACGTAGGCGTCCGCCGTCAGCAGCTTCACGCCTCCTCCTCCTGCGCGGCGGCCAGCTTGCCGAGCAGCTCGATGGCCGCCTTGGAGATGACGGTGCCGGGGCCGAAGATGGCGGCGGCGCCCGCGGCGCGCAGCGCGTCGTAGTCCTGCGGGGGGATGACGCCGCCCACGACGACCATGATGTCCTCGCGGCCCAGCTCGCGCAGGGCCTGCTTGAGCTGGGGCACCAGGGTGAGGTGGCCGGCCGCGAGCGAGCTGGCGCCCACCACGTGGACGTCGTTCTCCACCGCCTGCCGCGCGGACTCCTCGGGCGTCTGGAACAGCGGCCCGATGTCCACGTCGAAGCCCAGGTCCGCGAACGCCGTGGCGATGACCTTCTGCCCGCGGTCATGTCCGTCCTGGCCCATCTTCGCGATGAGGATGCGGGGCCGGCGGCCGAAGCGGGCGAGGAAGTCGTCCGCCGCCGCGCGCGCCTCGGTGATGCCCTGGGCGTCCTTGCCCGCCTCGCTCGAATACACGCCGGAGACGCTTCGCACCGTGGCCTCGTAGCGCCCGAACACCTTCTCGAGCGCGTCGCTGATCTCCCCCACCGTGGCCTTCGCCCGCGCCGCGTCGATGGCCAGCGCCAGCAGGTTGCCCTCGTTGCGGCGGCCCGCCTCCGTGAGCGCGTCCAGCCGCCGGCGCACCTCGGCCGCGTCGCGCTCGGCGCGAAGCTGCTTGAGCCGGGCGATCTGCGCCTCGCGCACCGCGGTGTTGTCCACCTTGAGGATGTCGATCTGGTCCTCTCGCTCGGGCGGGTACTTGTTCACGCCGATGATGGCCTGCCGGCCCGAGTCGATGCGCGCCTGGGTGCGCGCGGAGGCCTCCTCGATGCGCAGCTTGGGCAGGCCCGCCTCGATGGCCTTCGTCATGCCGCCCAGCGCCTCCACCTCCTGGATGTGGCCCCAGGCCTTCTGGGCCAGCTCGTGGGTGAGGCGCTCCACGTAGTAGCTGCCGCCCCACGGGTCGATGACGCGCGTGGTGCCGCTCTCCAACTGGAGGTAGAGCTGGGTGTTGCGGGCGATGCGCGCGGAGAAGTCCGTGGGCAGGGCGATCGCCTCGTCGAGCGAGTTGGTGTGCAGGCTCTGCGTGTGGCCCTGGGTGGCGGCCATCGCCTCCACGCACGTGCGCACCACGTTGTTGAACACGTCCTGCGCGGTGAGGCTCCACCCGGACGTCTGGGAGTGGGTGCGCAGCGCCAGGCTCTTGTCGCTCTTGGGGTTGAACCCCTTGATGAGCCGGGCCCAGATCATCCGGGCCGCGCGCATCTTCGCCACCTCCATGAAGAAGTTCATGCCGATGGCCCAGAAGAACGACAGCCGGGGCGCGAACGCGTCCACGCCCAGCCCCGCCGCGAGCCCCGCGCGCACGTACTCCACGCCGTCCGCGAGCGTGTAGCCCAGCTCCAGGTCCTGCGTCGCCCCCGCCTCCTGCATGTGGTAGCCGCTGATGCTGATGCTGTTGAAGCGCGGCATCTTCTCCGCCGTGAAGCGGAAGATGTCGCCGATGATGCGCATCGACGGGCCCGGCGGGTAGATGTACGTGTTGCGGACCATGAACTCCTTGAGGATGTCGTTCTGGATGGTCCCGCTGAGCTGCTCGGGGCGCACGCCCTGCTCCTCGGCCGCGACCACGTAGAGCGCGAGCACGGGGAGCACCGCGCCGTTCATCGTCATCGACACGCTCATCTGGTCGAGCGGGATGCGGTCGAACAGGATGCGCATGTCCTTGATGGAGTCGATCGCCACGCCCGCCATGCCCACGTCGCCCGCGACACGCGGGTGGTCGCTGTCGTAGCCCCGGTGCGTGGCCAGATCGAACGCGATGGACAGGCCCTTCTGTCCGGCCGCGAGGTTGCGGCGGTAGAAGGCGTTGGAGGCCTCGGCCGTGGAGAAGCCCGCGTACTGGCGCACCGTCCACGGCTGCTGCACGTACATGGTGGCGTAGGGGCCGCGCACGAAGGGCGGCAGGCCCGGCAGCGAGCCCAGGTGCTCGACGTCCGCCAGGTCCTCGGCCGTGTACACCGGCTTGACGGGGATGCCCTCCGGCGTGTCCCAGCGCTCGGCCTGGCGCGTGCTGGCGGTGGCGCTCGCGCGCTGGGTGTCGCGCGTGGCGGCGGTGGGCTGCGTCTGGGGGGCGTCGAAGTCGAGTCCGGCGAAGTCGGGAACGTGCGTGCGCATCAGGCCACTCCGAGCTGCGCGTGCAGCGAGGACAGGAGCGCGAACAGGTCCGCGCCCGCGAAGATGAACAGGTCCACTCCGGCCGCGCGGAACGCGGCCTCCTGGTCGCCGGGGCGGCCCGCCACCACGACGGCGCGCGCGCCCTTCGCCTCGAGCGCCGCGGTCAGCGCGGGCACCCACTCCGGATAGAGCGCGTCCGGGCCGGAGATGACCGCGAGCGAGGCGCCGGACTCGGCGAAGCGCTGGGCCGTCTCCGCCACGTCCGCGAAGCCGTGCTGCTCGCGCGCCTCGATGCCGCCGGAGGCGAGCGCGTTGACGACCCACGTGGAGCGGGCGGTGTGCTCGGCCACGGTGCCCAGGCTCGCCATGAAGGCGAACGGGCGGGTGCCCTTCGCCGCGAGGTAGCGGTCGCTCGCGTCGCGCAGCGACTCGAAGGCCTCGGCCACGCGCGTGGGTGCGAGGCCCGCGCCGGAGGGCGCCGCCGGGCGGGAGGGCCGCTTCACCGGCGCCTCGCCCAGGTGGGGGAACTCACTGACGCCGACGATGGGCTGCCTGCGCGAGCGCACCGCCTTGTCGCGCGCGGCGCGCGTCTCCGCGAGGACCCGGGCGATGTCACCCTGGGCCAGGGCCTTCTCCATGCCCCCGAGCGCTTCGATGCGGCGCAGCTCCGTCCACGCCGCGCGGGCGATGTCGGAGGTGAGCTGCTCCAGGTAGTAGCTGCCGCCCGCCGGGTCCGCGACGCGGTTGAGGCTGGACTCGTCGCGCAGGATGAGCTGCGTGTTGCGCGCGAGCCGACGCCCCATCTCGTCCGGTGTCCCCAGGGGCGCGTCGAAAGGGGACGTGCTGACGCTGTCCGCGCCCGCGACGACGGCGGCGAACGACTCCGAGGTGGCGCGCAGGATGTTGACCCACGGGTCGCGCTGCGTCTTCGTCGCGCTCGCGGTCCGCGCGTGCAGCACCATGGCCTGCGCCTCGGGCGAGCCGCCCGACGCCGCGACGACCTTGGACCACAGGAGCCGCGCCGCGCGCAGCTTGGCGATCTCCGGGAAGAACTGGCCTCCCACCGACAGGGCGAACTGGATGGCGCGCGCTCCGGTCTCCGGCGCCACGCCCGCGCGCTCCAGGCCACGCAGATACTCCACGCCCGTGGCCATGGCCCATGCGAGCTCGTGCACCGACGTGGCGCCCGCGTCCGCGTAGGCGCGCGTGGACACGAGCACGGGGCGCAGGTTCGGAGCGGTCTCCCGCAGGCTCGTCACCAGGGGCGCCGCCTCCGCGAGCGTGGTGGCGGCCCCGCCCGGCAGCGCGCCGGAGCGCGCGAGGATGCCGAGCGGGTCGATGCCGAGCGACCCCTGGAGCGCCTTGCGCGGGACGCCCACCTTCTCGGCGACCGCCAGCAACTGCGGGGCGAACACGAGGGGCGTCGCCTCCGGCTCCAGGTGGACCGGCGTCTCCGCGAGCCGGACGGGGGCGAGCAGTCGCTCCAGGTCGCCCTGGCTCCGCACGGGGATGCCCTGGGCCTCACCCAGGCACAGCCAGACGGCGAGGGCGCCCTTGTCCAGGTCCACGCGGAGCGCCTCCGCGGCGGCGACGACGTCGGGCTCGGCGTACTCCTGGCAGACGAGCCAGCCACCCTCGGTCTGTCCGAGCGGCTGCGTGCCCCGCACATACGGCGCGACACCCGGGGACTCCGGGGTCGCCTGGGCGGCGTCGGCCTGCGTGTAGAGCGGCTGGAGCGTCAGCCCGCCCTCGAGAGCGGACTGGAGCACCGTGAAGGGCTTGCCCTTCAGGTCCTTGTCCACGAGCCGGCGCCACTCGTCCACCGAGGGGGCCTTGAACTCCTGGGCGATGTGAAGAGGCACCTGCGACATGCTGTGTCCTCGCGAATGGGGGAGGCGCCGCCAGGGGCGGGCCGTTTTCCCGTTCCCTTAGGCGTAAAGAGGCGTCGGGGCAATGGCGAGATGGCGGTAAACGTGGTGCGCACGCCACCCAGCCCTGCCAATAAGCCCGGGGCCCTCTTTCGGAGGAGGGTGGGGGCGGGGGCGCGGCGGGGAGGAGAGGCCTGCCAACAAGCCGGTGCGTCCGTCGGGGCGGGGGCTGCGGTTCTCACCACGTGCCGGGCAGGGAAGCGGTTGCATCCGTGGTGGGGCCGAGAGATGTCTCGCGATGCACTCGGAGCGCGGCCACCCATGACCCAGCAGCAAGACGACCTGCTCACGCTGATCCGCAAGATCCAGAGCCATCATTTCATCGAGACCTACGTCAAGCCGGTGCGCGAGGCGGAGTACGTCGAGCGCCTGACGGAGGAACAGGCGGAGAACGCGGTGACGCTGGCCAGCATCCGCCAGCTCCTGGACTCGGGCGTGCAATTGGACTTCGAGGACATGAACCACCACACGCCGCTGCTCAACGCCGTCACCCACAACAACGTCGAGCTGATCCAGCTCCTGATGGCGCATGGCGCGGACATCCGCGCGCCCCACCACTACGACACCCCGCTGCACCGCGCCGCCGAGTTCGGCGCGGACCGCGTCGTCCGCTTCCTCATCGAGCAGGGCGTGGACCCACGTGTGCCTCTCCCGGGGGGCCGCACCGTCCTCTCCACCGCGCGCGGTTCGCGGCACAGCCGGAGAGTGGTGTCGCTGTTGGTGGAATTGCTCAAGCCGACCAAGTCCCAGCGTCCGCCCCCACCCAAGAAGGCGAAGGACCTTTCGGAGGAGGCCGTCCTGCGCTACCTCTCCGCCGAGCCCCCCGCGGGAGTGCGCGCCCAGTCGTGGGACAAGCTCCGGTTGCTCATGGAGGGCGTCTTCGTGGAGGCGCACTCGGTCAACCTCGACGAGTTCTACGAGGGCATCCACGAGCATGCCTCGTTCCACCCGGACCTCGTGTTCGCCGCCGTGGGCCTCATCCAGGCCGTGTCCACGCGCGCGCCCAAGGACAAGAAGGTCAAGAAGCTCTCCAACCCCATGCTGTGCCACCACGGCAACCTGGAGCTCGACGGCAAGCTGACCGTCGGCTCGCTGCTGGTGACGGGCAACCTGACGGTGAAGGGCCTCGCGACCAACTTCGAGGGGGCGCCGCTGTTCGTCGGGGGCCACTTCACGTGCGAGACCTTCAAGACGGTGGGCCCGGTCGTCATCGGTGGCGACCTCCAGGCCACACGGGTCGAGGCGTCCGGCAACGACTATGGACTGGAGGTTCGCGGCACGCTGCGCGCGGACTCGCTCGTGGTCGACAAGCACCAGGTGACGGCCGGGCGCTTCGACGTCGAGGAGCGCGTCGACACGTGACGGCCCGTGAGACATGAGTACAGATGTCTCACGGGAGTCGAGGGCGACCGAGGTCGCCTGGGCGCAGACGGGACGGAAATTTGTTTCATTCCCGGCTCGACGAACGATGGGGGAGGGCGAGTGAGCAGGTGCGTCATGGGCTGTCGCGCTCGCCAGCTTCCCTCATGACGACGAACCTCCTAGGGTGGCCCTCCACATGGCAACCGAAGTCATCGTGCAGGCCACCCTGTTCGACTCGTTGGTCCGCTGCGCGCCCATGGATGGTGCGCTCCGTGCCGACCTCCTCGCCGCGGGATACGACGTGGACCGGCCGCGCGCGCTCTATCCGGGCTCCGTGTTCATCGCCTGCCAGACGGTGGTGCAGCGCGCGGCGTACTCGCACCTCGGGCCGAAGGCCGCCCAGCGTCAGATGGGGCGGGACCTGGTGCGCTCGTACTTCGAGACGCTGGTGGGGCGCGTGGTGGGCATGGCGCTCAAGGTGGCGGGACCGGAGCGGGCGATGAAGCGGGTCGCGCTCAGCTTCAAGTCCGTGTTCGAGCCGGTCTACATCCAGACCCTCATGCTGGCGCCGAGCGATTGGCGCGTCGAGTTCCGCAACTACCCCTTCCCGCATGAGTCCGCGGCGGGCACCTGCGAGGGCGCCCTTCGCCAGGCGGGCGCGGAGAACCCTTCCGTCGAAGTGGAGCGCTCCACCTCGGCGGAGGACTTCGACCTGCGCATCCGCTGGTAGCTCGCGGACGCCTCAGGGCTGGGTGGGCGTCCCCAGCGCGAGCGGCGCCTCCGTCGAGGGGGACGTCACGTTGTCCTGGGGCGTGCGGTCGATGAGCTTGTTGAGCGGATCGATCCCCACCTGGGCGGGCTTCGTCGGCACCGTGAAGGTGACCTTGGACTCGCCCTTGGGGATGCGGCGCTTCTCCAGGAACACGGCCTCGCCCTGCTCGTCGAGCGCCCCGACGTCCATCCAGTCGTCGAACTCCAGCTCCGTCTGGTTGCCCTTGTCGTCGCTGCGGTACTTCTTGGCGAGGACCTCGAGCGTGACCTCCCAGGCGCCCTTGCCGTCGTCCCGCACGGTCGCCGACACGGCGCGGTTGTCGTAGAGGGTGATGGTCTCGAAGAGGTCCTCGAGCAGGTACTGGTACTCCGGAGGCGTCTCCTCCCGCAGGAAGCCGAGCAGCTCCGCGGAGCCGGTGTACGGCGGCCCCTGGAAGCGCACCTTCTCCACGTAGCGCTTCAGCGCGTGGTTGACGCGGTCCTCGCCGATGAAGTCCTGGAGCGCGTACATCGCGAGGCTGCCCTTGTTGTAGTGGATGTACGGCTGGTTCTCCACGCGCGACAGGGGGACCTCCTTCTTGCGCTCCATCGCGCGGCCCATGAGGTAGCGGTCCAGCTCGAAGCGCAGGAAGCGCTTCATCTTCGTCGCCCCATAGGTGTGCTTCAGCACCATCAACGCGGAGTACTGCGCCATCGTCTCCGACGTCATGGTGCCGCCCTGGGCCCGCGCGCCGACGACCTGGTGGGCCCACCACTGGTGGGCGATCTCGTGCGCGGTGACGTAGTAGGGGTAGTCCACGTCGTCGGGCTTGTCGTCACGCACGCGCGCGATGAAGCCCAGGGCCTCCGAGTACGGGATGGTGTTGGGGAACGCCTGCGCGAACGTCGCGTAGCGGGGGAACTCCAGGATGCGCGCCTGGCGGTGCTGGTAGGGACCGAAGTTCTCCGAGCAGTACGTCAGCGCGTCCTTCATGCCCCGCATCATCCGGTCCAGCGCGAACGTGTGCGTGGGGTGGTGGTAGATCTCCAGCCGGACGTCGTTCCACTGGTCGCGCTTCACCTCGTAGCGGGCGGACAGCACGGAGAAGAACTTGAGGATGGGCTGGTCCATCTTGTAGCGGAAGAAGCGCCGCCCGTTCTCCGTCCACTCCTTCTCCAGGTAGCCCGGCGCCACGGCGATCTGATCCGCCGACGTGCTCACGGTGGCCTGGAACGAGACGAAGTCCGCGTCCGTGGCGATGTAGTTCTTCTCCCGGGCCTTCGGGTCGTCGCGGTCCGGCAGGCGCTCCTTGGGCGCGAGGCCGTACTCCTTGCGGTCGCCGTCGTTCTCCAACTCCGCGTCTTCCTGGTAGCCGAGCGTGGGCAGGTTCCCGTGGTTGAAGAACGTGCCGTTGCCCGCGATGTCCGTGCGGGTCCCTCCGTGCCTCAGGTCGTCCGGGGTGAACTCCAGGTCGAACACGAGGTCCGTGTCCGCGCCGGGCGCCAGGGGCGTGGGCAGCTCGAAGATGAACAGCCCCAGGGGCGCGTCACGTCGGGCCGGGGTGTCCACGCCCGCGAGGGTGAGCTTGCGCACGCGCGCGTCGGTCGGCAGCTCCATCAACACCTGGGAGATGGGTTGCGCCGTCTTGTTGCGCAGGCGGTAGGTGCCCAGCGCCTCCAGGCGCCGCTCCTCCGGATGGATGTGGATGGTCACGTCCACGTCCGTCACGCGCGGATGTGGCAGCGCGGCGAACGACTTGTAGTCCTTCTCGTACCGCGCCAGTCCGCGCTCGGTGTCCTTGGTGGTGACGTACGGGTGGAGGATGCGCTTGTGGTACGTGAGGAACGCGCCGGTCCCCACGAAGCCGGCCAGCGCCACGGCCATGCACAGCGTCCACGCCGGGGAGCGCCGAGCCCGCGCCTCGACGAGCCGCTCCCTCCACCGTGTGCCGCGTCCCCGGATGGTGAGCAGGGAGCCGACGCCCACGAGGAGGACGGCGGCGCAGTACCAGTACAGCCGGTGCCAGGCGATGGCGGAGAGGAAGTGGCCGTACCCGTTCATGTCCGAGTAGGGCGCGGCGGGCTCCCCGCCGTAGCGCACCAGCAGATCCTCCACGCCGAACAGTCGCAGCGCGGCCTGCGCGGCGAAGTAGAGGACCATGACGAGGTAGGCCAGGTACTTCTGGTGGATGAGCACCTGCGCGAAGAAGGCGAGCACGCACAGGAGCACGTCGTGCGTGAAGTCGAGCAGCAGGAGCTTGGAGGCGTACAGCCCCCACTCGATGTCGAAGTAGCCCTGGCCCACCTGGGTGACCAGCACCGCGAGCGCCACCACCGCCTTGAGCGACAGCACCACGAGCAGCAGCGCCAGCAGCTTCGCGCCGTAGCCCACCCAGGTGGGGGCGCGGGTGGCGTCCACGATGTCGCCCAGGCCCGCGTCGCGCTCCTTCCAGACCAGCTCCCCCGCGTAGAAGGTGGTGATGATGAGCACGAACGGCGTGAACATGCTCGTCGCGACCTCCAGCACCTGCCACGTCACCGGCCAGGTGGCCGTGCCGAAGATCTGCTTGGACAGCATGACGCCCATGGGGATGAAGGCGAGCCCCGCGACGACGAAGGACCAGTACACCGGCGAGCGGAGCACGTCCCGGAAGGCGAGCCACGCGCCGTTCAGCGCCGTGCGGACCCAGCTCCCGAAGGTGGGGACGCGCGCGGTGGTGGGGATGACGACGGCCGTAGCCTCGGGGGACTCGTCCCGTCGGGCCTTGCCGCCCCGGTGCTCTTCCACCGTGGTGCGGAAGCGCGCCACCGTCAGGCCCAGCAGCGCCGCGCCCACGGCGCTCCACAACAGGCGGTTGGCCAGGAGCAGACCGGAGAAGGGGACCAGGTCCCGGTTCCGCTCGGCGGGGGTCCAGTAGCGGGTGGCGTTGTCGAAGGTGAGGAAGCCGAACGGGTCCAGCAACGCGCCGAGCTGCTGGTTGGCCACGTCATCCATGGCGGAGCTGAGCACGAGGTAGCCCAGCACCATCACCACCACGCCCACGTAGACGGGGGCCATCCGGCGGGTGAGGGCCGCCAGCGAGAAGAAGACCGCGCCCGCCAGGAACACCGTGGGCCAGACGCCCACCAGGTACGGCCAGAGGTACGCGAGCGTCTGGTGCGGCGCGAGCTGGGTCTTGTCCACCAGCCAGACGACGACGGCGCCCACGAGCAGGCCGGGGACGATGGACAGCATCAGCACCGCGCTGAAGGCGAAGGCTCCGAGGAAGCGGCCCAGCAGGTACGGGGCCTTCTTCACGTTCTTGGTGAAGATGAGCATCCACGTGCCGTGGCCGAAGTCCTGGTGCGCGGCCTGTCCGAAGATGGCCGCCACCATGAGCAGGCCGAAGAGGGCGAGCGTGGTGATGTAGTTGTAGAGCGAGTAGGGGCTGTTGGCGAGGATGCGCTCGGAGCCGGAGCTCGCGGACATGCTCTTGAAGACGCCGCCGGAGGCCATCATCAGGATGAGGCCCGCGCCGGCCAGCACCAGGGCGTAGACCCAGGTCGAGATCATCTTGACCCGGCGCCGCAGCTCGAACGTGACGAGTGCGCTGAACATGGTGTCCTCGCTCAGGCCTGACGGGACGCGCGCGCCAGGGCGTGGAAGTACACGTCCTCCAGGTCCGCGGTGGCGGGCTCGAACCCTGCTGGCGCGCTCTCCGCGTAGACGTGGACCAACCGCTGCCCCGCGACGCGCCGGACGGCGATGACCTCCAACTGCCTGGCGAGCGCGTCCAGTTCGTCCTGGGCCCCCACGAAGCGCTTCCAGACGCGCCCTTGGAGCTCCTCCACCAGGCGCAACGGGTGGCCGCTCGCCACGACCCGCCCCTGGGCGAGGACGGCCATGTTCTGGCAGAGGTCCGCCACGTCCGAGACGATGTGCGTGGACAGCAGCACCACCACGTCGGTGGAGATCTCCGCCAGCAGGTTGTGGAAGCGGAAGCGCTCGGCCGGGTCGAGTCCGGCGGTGGGCTCGTCGACGATGAGCAACCTGGGGTCGCCCAGCAGCGCCTGGGCGATGCCGAAGCGCTGCTTCATGCCGCCGGAGAAGCCCCCCAGCCGGCGGTCGCGGTGCTCCCACAGGTTCGTCTTGGTGAGCAGCGCCTTCACCGCGTCATGCCGCGTCCGCCGCACGGACAGCCCCTTGAGCTGGGCGAGGTGGTCCAGCATGTCCCACGCGGTGACCTTGGGGTACACCCCGAAGTCCTGGGGCAGGAAGCCGAGCACGTCGCGCAGCCGGGACTTGTCCCTCCGCACGTCGATGCCGTCGAACGTCATCGCGCCCGCATCGACGTCCTGGAGCGTCGCGATGCTGCGCATCAGCGTGGACTTGCCTGCCCCGTTGGGGCCCAGCAGGCCGAACATGCCACGAGGAATCGTGAGGGAGACGTCGTTCAGCGCCCGCGTGCCGTTGGGGTATGTCTTGGACACGCCTTCGAGTCGGAGCTCCATGTCGGACATGCAACCTAGCCCATCCGCTACCATGGGCTCCATGTCCTGGCTTCGCGGGTGCCTCGCCTCCGTCCTCGGTTTCTGGTTGTGCGCCTGTGGCGAGGGAGAGCCGGTGATGCTCGAGGCGGTCGCGGCGGACTGCGTCAGCGCTTCGCCGCAGCGGCTCGGCAGGCTCCCGTCCGGAGGCATGGTGCTCAACGCCTACTTCCTCCAGGAAGAGGCCGCGCGCGACGTGCGCCAGGGGCGCGCGGTGTCCCCCGTGGTGGAGGAGGTGTTCGCCAAGGCCTCCGCGATGGGGGTCGTCGCGCTGCGCACCAACGGCCACAACGAGGCGCCGGAGAAGGTGGGGGACAGCACCCTCCAGGTGGCGCCCCTCCAATACGACGAGGTGTCGCTGCGAGGGCTGGACCGGGTGTTGTCGCGCGCCCGGGCCCATGGCGTCCGCCTGGTGCTCACGCTGGGCAACTACTGGGATGCGTATGGTGGAACACGCCAGTACGTGACGTGGGCCGGCCTGCCGAACCCCGTGCAGGGCGACCCGCGCTTCTTCACCGACCCCACCGTCATCGCGCTGTATCGCGAGCACGTCGCGCGGATGCTGGAGCGGGTGAACACCGAGGACGGCATCCGCTATGGGGACCATCCGGCCGTGCTCGCCTGGGAGCTGCTCAACGAGCCCCGGGGACGTGGCCTGGACCGCGAGGGCGCGCAGCTGCGCGCGTGGGTCGACACCGTGGCGCGCGAGGTGAAGTCCCGCGCCCCGAGTCACCTGGTGGGTACGGGCGAGGAGGGCTTCGAGCCGTCCTCGGAGGGCTACGACGCCGCGTTCTGGTCCCGCGTGGGGACGACGATGTTGCGCACGCCGGGCTCCAGCTTCACGCGCAACACGGCGTCGCCGTACATCGACTTCGCGTCGGTGCATTTCTATCCGGAGTCCTGGGGACTCGACGGGCCGGGCACGGCGGAGGCGGGGGCGCGCTGGATCCGCGAGCACGCGGCCATTGCCCGGAGCCTGGGCAAGCCGCTGTTGGTGGGCGAGCTGGGGCTGCGCAACGCGGGCGACCTGGACCTGTCCCAGCGGCGCGCGCTCTACCGGGGCTGGCTCGAGTGCATGCGGGTGTCGGGGGTGGGCGCGGGCGCGCTGTGGATGTTCGCCAACGACGCGCGCCCCGATGCCTGGGATGCCTTCACCTTCTACTTCCGGGACGGCACCACCCCGGAGGACCCCGTCAACCGATACGCGGACCTCGTCATCGAGGCGGCCGGCGCGGCCCGGCCGTGACGCGCGCCGAGGCCCGTCCGGAGCACCCCGCTCCGACCGGGCCGGGGTGGGCGGGCGCTAGACGGAGATGAGGCCCTTGCGGATTCCCTCGGTGACGGCCTCGACGCGGTTGGTCACCTCGAGCTTCCGGTAGATGTGCTCGAGGTGGGTGCGGATGGTGGCCTTGCTGAGGCTGAGCAGGCGCGCGGCCTCGCTGTTGGAGACGCCCTTGGCGATGAGCTGGAGGATCTCCCGCTCGCGGTCCGACAGGGGCTTGAGCGGGGGCTCCTCGGAGGCGGCGGGGGCGGCGGGCTCGGCCTCCGGAGGGGGGGACGCGGCGGAGGCACCCTCCAACGGCTCGGTGGGCACGGGCGCGGTGTCCGGCTCCACGCGGAAGTGGCGCAGCAGGCGGCGGGCGAGGTTGGGCTGGATGACGGTGCCGCCCGCGCGGACCTCCTTGATGGCCTCGATGATCTTGTCGACCGGCGAGCCCTTGAGCATGTAGCCGGAGGCGCCCGCCTTCACGGCCTCCAGCACTTTGTCCTCCTCGTCGAAGATGGTGAAGATGAGGATCTCCATCTTCGGGTAGCGCGCCTTCACCTCGCGCGTGACGTCGATGCCGCTCATGCGCGGCAGGCCCAGGTCGAGCAGGAGCACGTCGGGCTGGAGCCGGGGGACGTCCTCGAGCGCGGCCTCGCCCGACAGCGCGGTGCCGACGATGTCGATGTCCGGGTGGCCCTCGAAGAGGCGGAGCTGGTTCTTGAGGATCTTCGTCTGGTCCTCCACCACGAAGACGCGGATGGGCGTCTGGGGGGAAGTGGTGGGAGGCTGAGGCGCGTCCACGGGGGCTCCGGTCATGACTGGGGGCAGGGAAGGGAGAAGGCCACCTGGGCGCCATTGCCCGGTGACGCGTCGACGATGAGCTGGCCGCCGAGCTTCATGGCGCGCTCGCGCATGTTCAACAGGCCGTAGTGTCCGCGCGGTGTGCGCTGCGGGTCGAAGCCCTTGCCGTCGTCGCGGACGATGAGGTGCACGCGGTCATCGGTGTAGTCGAGCCGGACGTGCACGCTCCTGGCCTCCGCGTGCTTCACCGCGTTGGAGAGGCACTCCTGGAGGATGCGGAAGAGGGCGAGCTGCGCGTCCGGGGACAGCTTGCGCTGGCTGCCGGTGCGCTCGAAGTGGACGGGCAGGCCGGTGCGGTCGTTGAACGTCTTGGCGTAGTCCTCCAGGCCCTGCGACAGCTCGAAGTCCTCGCGCATCATCCGCAGCGAGCGGCGCAGCTCCTCGATGGACTCCTCCGCCGTGGCCTTCAGCTCGCGGATCTCCGAGCGCAGGCCGTCCTCGCGCGCCAGGTTCAGGATGAACTCGGCCTGGATGATCATCGACGAGAGCGACGCGCCCAGGCCGTCGTGGATCTCCCGCGCCAGCCGGTTGCGCTCCTCCACCACGGCCAGCTCCTTGAGGTCTCCCTGGAGCGCGACGACCTCGCGGTGCGCGGCGGCCTCGCGCTCGTTCAGGTACACGAGCACGTAGACGATGATGAAGTTGAGCGCCAGGTACCAGAGCAGCGTGAGCAGCTCCACCGCCGTCACCGAGCGGTTGAGCAGCAGGTCCAGCCGCGTGGTGATGGGCAGCGCGAGCAGCGGCGGGAGGATGGCCAGCGGCTTGGGGTAGAGGATGGAGAAGAGCGTGGTGAACAGCAGCTGCGTGGCGAGCAGCGGGCTCTGGAGGCCGCCGCCCACCTGGGGTTTGGCGATGAGCACGACCAGGATGACCAGGTCCATGCACAGCGTGGTGTACGTCACCCAGCGGCCGGCCTTCGGGTGGTCGATGACGAGCAGGTTCGCGACGCTGTAGAGCAGCATCGTGAAGTAGCCGAGGAACGAGAAGGCGCCCGTCAGGCCGAAGTATCCGCTCCACGTGGGCACCGCGAGGATGAGCAGGCCCAGGGTGAGGAACATCATGCGCGCGTAGAACAGCGCGCGGGCGCGGGCCACGAACCGGTCCTGTTCCCAGGAGGCGGCGGCCTGCTCGGCGGAGACGGTGTCCGTCAACTTGCGGCGCGTGAGGACCTCGCGCACGCGGGCGCGGAGGTCGCTGCTGGCCGGGGTCTCCTCGCCCAGGGCGAGATTCGAATCCATTGGGGCGCAGCTTACGGGAGCAACCGGGGGGCCGGGAATCCCGAGGTGGGCCTTCCTCCCCTCCAGCCAGGCAGGGGAGGCCTCCGGGCCCGCGCGTCAGCGGGGACGCGGCGGCGTCATGCAGACCTTGCGGGCCTCGGGGTGCTGCTCGAAGACGTAGGTCAGCCGGTCCTTGGACTCACCGGTGCGCTCGTCGAACAGGGGCGTGCCGCCTGCGTACATGCTGCCCTCGGGGTGTCCGTAGGCGTCCAACTGGTGCTTCTTCAGCCAGCGGTCCACGCAGCCCTGGAGGGTCGCGTCGTCCACGCCCGCGTCCTTGTCCTTGCGCGGGCGCGTGTCGGTGGCGCCGTCCTGGCCGCTCCCGGTCTTCGCCACGTCATCCGGGGTGACCTTGCCCGAGCCCGGGGGCGTGGCCGAGGCGTCCGGGGCGGGCGCGGGTGACTCCGTCGGGGAGGGGGCCGTCTTCGTGGCGTCCGTCTGGGGGTCGGCGCCGAGCGTCGATGCGTCCGCGGGGCCGGAGGACTCCCCGGTGTTCTTGTGACAACCCACCCCGAGCAGCAGGGTGGTGGAAAAGACGAGCACGCCGGTCAGGTTTCTCATATGTCCTGGCAGGTGGGGTCCGCCGCGAAGCGGGACGGTGGGAGGGCGTCTGCGCCCGACTGTTGCCTGGTGCGACGCCGGGGGCCGCACGTTATTCGCATCCGCCCCCGCGGAGCAGCAATCCGATGCACGGCCACGACGAAGAACACCACCATCCCCGGATTCCCCAGGCTTCCCGCATCGAGCGCGCCCGCGTGCTCGTCGTGGGGGCAGGGGGGCTCGGTTGTCCCGCGTCGCTGGCGCTCGCGCAGGCGGGTGTCGGCCACCTGACGCTGGCGGACCCGGACCGGGTGGACGTGACGAACCTCCCCCGCCAGCTCTGGCACCGGCCCGGGGACGTGGGGCGCAACAAGGCGGAGTCCGCGGCGGCGGGGCTCGCGCGCGCCTTCCCCGCGCTGACGACGGACGTGGTGCCCGAGCGCGTGGACGCGGACAACGTCGAGGGCCTGTTCCGCGCGCACGACGTCGTCATCGACGCGACGGACGGCGTGGCGACGAAGTTCTTCCTGTCGGACGTCGCGGTGCTCACGGGCGTCCCGCTCGTCTACGGCGGGGTGCTGCGGATGCAGGGCCAGGCCATGCGGGTGGAGCCGGGCGGGCCCTGTCTGCGGTGTCTCTACGAGGCGCCTCCGCCGCCGGACGCGGTGCCCACGTGCGCGCAGGCCGGGGTGCTCGGCTCGCTCGCGGGGCTGGTGGGCGCGGTGCAGGCGCTGCTGTCGCTGGAGCTCCTGGCGGGGGTCGCCCGGCGCGTGCCCGGCGAGGCGTCGCTGCACGTGCTCGACGCGTCGTCGCTCACGGGCCGGCTCACGCGCGTGCGGCGGGCGGAGGACTGCGCCGGCTGCCTCGTCACGCAGGTGCCGCCGTTCCCCGAGGACGCGGGAGAGGGAGGGGCCTGTGCGCGCTGAGGACGTCGGCGAGGGCGTGGGGGCGACGCTGGACATCACCCGCGAGGTCTGTCCGATGACCTACGTGCGCACCAAGCTGAAGCTGGAGGCGCTCGAGGCCGGGGCCCTGCTGGAGGTCATCCTCCGGGGCGCGGAGCCGCTGAAGAACGTGCCACGCAACGCGAGCGAGGAGGGGCACGTCGTCGTGTCGCTCGACGCCCGCCCGGACGGGACGCACCGGCTGGTGCTTCGCAAGCAGGGACGCTGAGCCATGGCGACCATCCGCATCCCCACGACGATGCGCGCGCTGACGCGCAACCAGGCGGAGGTGGAGGCCTCCGGCGCGACCGTGCGCGAGGTGCTCCGGGACCTCGACGCGCGCTACCCCGGCCTGGGGACCCGGTTGCTGGACGAGCGCGGCGCGGTGAGGCGGTACGTGAACGTCTTCCTCAACGACGAGGACATCCGCGGCCTCGCGGAGCTGGACACGCCGGTGCGCGACGCGGATCGGCTCACCCTGATCCCCGCGATGGCGGGAGGCTGACGCTCCATGGCCCTGCGAGAAGATCAGATCCTCCGCTATTCGCGGCAGATCCTCCTGAAGGACGTGGGGGGCCGCGGGCAGGAGGCGCTGCTGGCGGGGGGCGCGCGCGTGGACGCGACGGGGGCGGCGGGGATGACCGCGGCCGCGTACCTCGCCGGCGGCGGTACACCCGTGTCGGCGGTGGGCGCGTTGACGCTGGGCCCGTGGGCCCCTGGCTTCCTGGTGGCGGCCCGGGACATCGGGCAGCCGGTGACGACGACCCTGGCCCGCGAGGTGCCGGCCCTGAACCCGGACGCCGCCGGCACCGGGCGAGGCGAGGGGCTGATCGCGGAGCTGCCCACGGCGTGGAGCGGCGAGGCGCCGTGGGTGGCCCTGTGCGGCGATGGCTTCCGCGCGGGCGTCGTCTACCGGGGGCCCCAGGGATGCCTCTGGTGCTTCGGCGAGACGGTGCGCCACCTGGACTCGCCGCCGGACGGGGCGCTCGGCGTGGCGGTGGGCGCGCTGGGGGCGCTCGTGTTCCAGCGGCTGCGGCTGGGGGTGGGACCCTCGCTGGGAGGCTGCTGGCTGAGGGCGCCCGGAGTGCTGGAGGACATGGCCCTGCGGCGATGTGCCCGGTGCGCCGCGAAGGCGGCGCCGGACGCGCCGTGACGCCCTGGCCGGACGGGCGCTGGCCCCAGGCCGTGCGCGAGGCCATCGTCCGGCACCTGGAGGCGTGCTACCCGGAGGAGGGGTGCGGGGTCGTCCTCCAGTCGAACCCGTCCGGGGACTGGCGCGTGTGCCCGCTGCGCAACGCGTCCCCGTGCCCGGCCGTGGCCTACGCCTTCTCACCCGGGGAGTGGCTCGCCCTCTGCATCCAGGCGGAGGCGCGGGGAGAACGGGTCGTGTCCGTCTTCCACTCCCATGTAGATGCGCCTGCGACTTTCTCCGGCGTGGACCGTGACTTAGCTGCGCCAGACGGGCAGCCGTTGCTGCCCGATGTTTCCTACCTCATCGCATCCGTACACCGGGGCTGTGTGACCTGGGTGTCCGAGTACGTGTGGCGGGATGGAGATTTTCAGGCGCAACGGGTCTGAAAAGACCATTTCAAGAACGAAAAAGCCGAGTGACGGCAGGCACTTGACTGCCTGTTCCCCCCACCTGCGGAAAGGTGTGTGTGAATTGTCAAGTGCGTGGGTTTTCGTCTATAACCACGGCCATCTTCGGATCTGCGGCGTCCCAACGCGACGTGCAAGAAGCGCTCCGGGCGCAGGGAGTTGAAAACCCTTATGGCCTCCAACACTGGATTCACCCTCTGGCTGACCGGCATGTCCGGTACCGGGAAGAGCACCACCGCCGCCTACATCGCGGCGAGGCTCCGGCAGGTCGGCCGCAATGTGGAGATCCTCGACGAGGGCGACCTCGCGGATGAGCTCTGGGCGGGGCTGGGTGACTCGAAGGAGGAGCGCAATACCATCGCGGGGCGTCTGGGGTACGTGGCCAACGTGCTGACCCGCAACGGCGTGGCGGCGCTGGTGCCGTGCGTGAGCCCGTACAAGGCGAAGCGCGAGGAGAACCGCCGCAGCATCGGCCGGTACGTCGAGGTCTACGTCGACTGCCCCACCGAGAAGCTCATCGAGCGCGACAGCTCGGGCCGCTACAAGAAGGCGCTCAACGGGGAGATCCCCAACTTCATCGGCATCACGGAGCCGTACGAGCCGCCCACCTCGCCCGAGGTGACGATCCACTCCGACGTGGAGTCGGTGGAGGACGGCGCGGCGAAGATCTTCCAGTCGCTGCTCGACCTCGGCTACATGTCGACGGAGGAGCTGAAGATCATCACCGGCAAGAAGATGAAGGCCAACCCGCTCCCGGAGAAGGGTGAGAAGCCGGAGAAGGGCGAGCCCAAGGCGCGGCGCGCGGAGGCGGCGCCCAAGGCGGCCGGTGGCGCGAAGGCGGCGGCCAAGACGGACAAGGGCGCCAAGGCGCGTCCGGCGACCCGGGCGGCCCGCGTGGCGAAGCCGGCGACGGCGGCCAAGAAGCCCGCGAAGCGCAAGGTCCGCTGAGGCGGGTGGTGGGCCCTTCCGGGGTCCATGATTACACTGCTGGAGAGGGCTCCAGGTTGCCGCGCGATGCGCGTGCAATCCGGGGCCCTTCCGTTTTAGGAGTGCCCCATGTTGAGCCCCGAGCGAATCCAGGCCCTGTGTGAGTCGTCCCGTCCGAAGCTGGAGGCCATGCGCGCGGCGCTGCGGGCCCATGGCAGCGCGCTGGTCGCGTTCTCCGGCGGCGTGGACTCGACGTTCGTCTTGAAGGTGGCGGTGGAGGAGCTGGGCGAGCGGGCGCTGGCGCTCACGGCGCTGTCGGCGTCCGTGGCGCCGGAGGAGGCCGAGGAGGCGCGGGCGCTGGCGGCGCGGCTGGGCGCCCGGCACGTGGTGGTGAGCAGCAACGAGCTGGCGAACCCGCAGTACGCGGCCAACCCCACCAACCGCTGCTACTTCTGCAAGACGGAGCTTTACGACCTGTGCGAGGCCCGGCGCCAGGAGCTGGGGATGGCGGTGGTGCTGGACGGCTTCAACGCGGACGACTTCAAGGATCACCGCCCGGGACACAAGGCCGCGCGGGAGCACGCGGTGGTGTCGCCCCTGGCGGCCGCGGGGCTGACGAAGGACGAGATCCGCGCGTGGAGCCAGTCGCTGGGGCTGCCCACGTGGGACAAGCCGCAGATGGCGTGCCTGGCGTCGCGGATTCCGTACGGCACGTCGGTGACGCGGGATCGGCTGCTGCAGATCGCCGCGGCGGAGTCGGAGCTGCGCAAGGCGGGCTTCCGGCAGTTCCGCGTGCGCTACCACGGCGAGGTGGCCCGGCTGGAGGTCGCGGCGGAGGAGTACGAGCGCTTCCTCCAGGCGGACGTGCGCCAGCGGATCAACACCGCGTTCCTGGCGCTGGGGTTCAAGTTCGTGGCGCTGGATCTGGAACCCTTCCGGTCCGGCCGCATGAACGAGGCCGCGGGCGTCACGAAGCCCGCGACCCAGGGCGCCACGGGCTTCGCGCTGCCGGTCGTGAGCTGATCCGCGGCCACGTCATGGAGCCGGCGCCGCGACCCGAGATGGCCCGCGAACCTTCGATGGCGTCGACGTGGGGTAGGGGAGCGACGTTCGGGCTCCCGCTCCTGGCGCTCCTCGCGTCCGCGCCAGCCCGGGCCGCCGAGTACGTGGACACTCCCTACCAGGAGCGGCGGGCCTTCTCGCTGATCCTCGGGCCCGGCGCCTCCTATACGGAGCTGATCAACCGCTCCGACGACGAGGTGATCCAGGGACTCGACGCCATCCTGGACGTGGGGGCCAGCCTCACGGTGGGCTACTCCGGCAACGAGGTCTTCGTGATGATCCGCGGCAGCGCCCGGGAGCCGGACCTCTCCCTGGTGGGGGGCTTCCGGAGCGTCTACGGCCAGGAGGACTGGCAGACCTTCTTCGACCTCGGCGCCGTCGTGCGGCCGTTTTCTGGGCCGTGGCTGGGGCCTCGCGTAGGTTTGGGTCTGCGGCACACCTTCTCGGAACGACTCGCGGTGTACGGGGGGCTCGGGTTCACGCTCGGGTTCGGATCCGGACTGCGCGGCGACGCCGAGGCCTTCACCGGGGTGCAGTGGATCTTCCCGGTCGGCGGATCACGGTAGAAATCTTGTGATCCATCAAGCCTGTGAGATGGTGTGCGCATCTGTAGGAGGTCGCGCACTTGGACATGAATCCCCGCCTCACCTCGGTGGTCTTCCGGCTCAACCGCGAGAAGCTCGACGCCCTGAAGGAGCTGTCGCGCTCCACGCGCATCCGCCAGAGCGAGTACCTTCGGGAAGCCATCTCGGATCTGCTGGCGAAGTACGAAGAGCGGCTCGTCGACTGACGGCCGTCCGGGCCCGACCGCCCGTCACCCGAAGTGGAAGGGTGGCTCGAGCGGAAGCCCCGGGGGGTGGAGGCGCTCCCCGGCGGTGAAAGGGTCCAGCTCCGGAGGGTAGCGGACCTCCCAGAGCACCAGGCCGTGCGCGGGCGCCTTGAAGCCCTCCATGGCCGTCCCCGTCTCCAGCGCCGCGCGCCAGTGCTCCTCCGGGAGCCGCCCCGTGGCCACCTTGAGCGCGCTGCCCACGAGGTAGCGCACCTGGTAGCGCGCGAAGCCATCCCCACTCAGCCGCACTTCGTAGAGGTCGTCGCCCAGCGCGTGCAGGGCGGCGGACGCGAGCGTGCGCGGCTTCTGGGGGCTGGACTTCTCGTGGAAGGCGATGAAGTCCCGCGTCCCCGTCGCCTGCGAGAGCAGCGACACGAGCCGCTCCGGCCGCACGCCCGTCGACTCGAGGCCCGGCTCGCGGGCCACGTCCAGCGCGTAGGGCGCCAGGTCACCTGGGACGGGGCCGTCGCCGAGCCACAGCCGGTACCGGTACTCCTTGCCGTTCGCGCTCCACTGGGCATGGAAGGAGCGCGGCGCCCGCACCCGACACAGCCCCAGGCCCGGCGGCAGCCGCGCGGGGAGTCGCGCCTCCAGGGACTCCGGCGAGTCTCCCGCCTCCAGTCGGACGCTCACCACCTGCATCCGCGCGTGGACGCCCCGGTCGGTCCGCCCCGCGGGCATCACCGTGGCCGGCACACCCTCCGCCCGCAGGGCCTCCTCGAGGGCCTGCTGCACCGTGGGCCCTTCCACCTGGCGCTGGAAGCCGCGGAAGTTTCCGCCGCGGTACCAGATCCACAGTGCGACAGGAATCCGTTTGTTGGAGGTGGGTGGGAGCACGTCGTTGCGAGAGCGCGGGGTTACACGGGATACTCGCGCGCGAAATGGCGGCTGGACAAGAACTCGCGGCGGACGTGGAGGGGCACTGGCTCTTCCGTCATGGTGACCTGGTCCTCGGACCGGTGAGTGGGCGGCAGATCGTCGAGAAGCTCCAGAGTGGGGAGCTGACGCCGGATGCGCTCGTCGCGCTCGCGGGGGAGCGGGACTTCCACAAGATGCGTGACGTGGAGCCCTTCAAGGTCCACGTGGCGCTCGAGGAGGCCCGGGCCCGCGTGGACGCGGCGGTGCTCGTCGAGCAGGAGAAGAACCGCAAGCGGATGGCGCTCCTCGCCGGCGTGGCGGCGGGCCTCGTGCTGGTGCTCGGCACGGGCGGCTTCGTCCTCGCGCGCAACGCCGCGGTGCACGGCTGGTTCGGCGAGGAGGACTTCGAGGGCATCGAGATGGAGGCCCCCGTCATCCGCCTGGCCCAGGCGCGTCAGGACGACGAGGAGCTCTTCGAGTACCCCACCAACGGCACCGCGCGCCCGGCCGGCAAGCCCGCGGGTGAGACGGCGCCGAAGCCCGGCACCAAGCCGACGGCGGTCGCCACCCGCGCCGAGGACCGCAAGCCGCCGCGTCCCTCGGGCTCCGTGGCCACCGACCCGGACGGCCTGGAGATGGGGCAGCAGTTCGACCAGTCCGCCATCAACAAGGTGGTGGCCGGCAACAAGTCGACGTTGTTCCGCTGCTTCAAGGAGGAGGCCGAGCGCAGTCCCGGGCTCGCCGCGAAGATTCCGCTGGAGTTCGTCATCGGCAACGATGGCCGGGTGAGCAAGCTCTGGGTGGACAACCCCCAGTTCAAGAAGGGTCCACTCTACGACTGTCTCTTGTCGGAGCTGCAGAAGTGGCCGTTCCGCGCCTACGAAGGCGAGCGGGCGACGGTGGGACTGGCCTTCAACATCGGCAAGCGAGGGTAGGGTCAGTTTCTTGCCCACCTCCCGGCCATGCCTCATACCGGGGCCATGTCCGCCGCATCCGTTGCCGAGACCGAAATCGCGAAGAAGGCGATGAGTGTCCCCCCGGGGACCTTCCGCCACACCGTGCTGCTGGCCGCCAAGCGCTTCAAGTCCACCTGGGCCGAGCTGGGCAAGTTGCTCGTCAGCGTGCGGGACGAGGCCAAGTTCGAGGAGTGGGGCTACCCCACCTTCGAGGCGTACTGCCTCAAGGAACTGCACATCAAGAAGCAGACCGCCCTCAAGCTCACGCGCTCCTTCAGCTTCCTCGCCAAGCACGAGGACGAGGAGGAGCTCAAGGCGCAGGAGTTCCCGGAGAAGGCCCCGGCCTTCGAGGTCATCGAGGTCCTGGCCGACGCGGAGGAGCGGGGGCAGTTGTCGCCCACTGAATACAAATCCCTACGTGACAGCATCTGGAGCCCGGAGAAGTCTCCGACGGAGCTGAAGAAGGAGTTCACGGAGCGCTTCCCCAAGCCGCCGCCGGAGCCTCCCTCCGACAGCCTCCAGGTGCGCAAGCTGGCGTCCATGGCCCGGAAGCTCGCGAGCGAGCTGGCGGGGTGTCGGAAGATACCGAACGCCGTCGCCGAGCGGGCAGCCGCCCTGGCGGATGATGTCGAAGAGCTCGCCTCGGGCGTGACTGACGCCTGACTCGCTGTTACTGAACGCTGACCCGTTGTGGAGGCTGTACGCTCCGTAACGGGCCCGCACCGCCGGGCTTCCTGCCCGAGGAGGAGGGCCCTATAGTGGTTGTGGGCCCCATGTAGGTGGGCCTGACGGCTGTTCGAGACGTGGGCAGGCCGTTTGGGTAGGGGAGCGGTGGACGGCGAAGTGGCTCCGGGGGTACCGGGGTCGGCGAACTCGGAGGCGGCAGTGAAGAAGGAGCACCACGTCAACCTGTCCTGCTCGTTCTGCGGCAAATCGCAGCGCGAGGTCCGCAAGCTGATTGCGGGTCCCACGGTCTACATCTGCGATGAGTGCATCAAGCTGTGCAATGACATCATCGCGGACGAGAACGAGCGCGAGGAGGGCAAGCCCCAGGTCAGCCTGCCGACGCCGGCGGAGATCAAGGCGTTCCTCGACGACTACGTCATCGGGCAGGACCAGGCGAAGAAGGTCCTCTCTGTAGCGGTCTACAACCACTACAAGCGAATCTATCAGAAGAAGCCGACCAGCCGTCCTCGGCCCGGGGTGAAGAGCCCCACGGGCGAGGAGGTGGAGCTGAGCAAGAGCAACATCCTGCTCATCGGTCCGACGGGCAGCGGCAAGACGCTGCTGGCGCAGTCGCTGGCGCGCTTCCTCAACGTGCCGTTCACCATCGCGGACGCCACCAGCCTCACCGAGGCCGGCTACGTGGGTGAGGACGTCGAGAACATCATCCAGAACCTGCTCCACAACGCGGATTACGACGTGGAGAAGGCGGCGCGCGGCATCGTCTACATCGACGAGATCGACAAGATCGCGCGCAAGGGCGACATGCCCAGCGCCACGCGCGACGTGGGCGGCGAGGGCGTGCAGCAGGCCCTGCTGAAGATCATCGAGGGCACCCGGGCCAACGTCACTCCGCGCGGTGGCAAGAAGTACAACCAGCAGGAGTACGTGCAGGTCGACACGACGAACATCCTGTTCATCTGTGGCGGCGCGTTCCACGGCATCGACGGCGTCATCAAGCGCCGCGTGGGCGAGAAGGGCCTGGGCTTCGGCGCGAAGATCACCCACCGCGAGGAGCGCAGCGTGGGCGAGCTGTTGGCGCTGACGGAGCCGGAGGACCTGATGAAGTTCGGGATGATTCCCGAGTTCATCGGCCGCCTGCCGATGATCGCCACGCTCAACGACCTGAAGGAAGAGGACCTGGTCATCATCCTCTCCCAGCCGAAGAACGCCCTGGTGAAGCAGTACCAGAAGCTCTTCGAGATGGAGAAGGTGAAGCTGACCTTCACCAAGGAGGCGCTGCGCGCCATCGCCCGCGAGGCGATGCGCCGTCACTCCGGCGCGCGTGGCCTGCGCGCCATCCTCGAGGACGCGATGCTGGAGATCATGTACGACGTGCCGTTCCGCGAGGGCGTCAAGGAGTGCAAGATCACCGAGAACGTCATCACCCGGCACGAGGCACCCCAGCTCGTCATGGAGAAGGAGAAGAAGACGGCCTAGCGGCGCGTCGCTTCACCTCGGGGTCCGGGCTGGCTCCGGACCCGCTCGCGGGCCCCTCCTTCCCTGGTGGAACGAGGGGCCTTCGCATGTCCGGCGTCCACCGCCGACAGGGGCGCGTCAGGCCACGGCGCCCACGCGGGCGCCTCGGGGGGCGGGGAGGGTGATGACGAACTCGGTAGACTCGCCGAGCGTGCTCTCCACGCGAATCTCGCCCTGGTGCTCCTGGACGATGTCGTGGCAGAGCGACAGGCCCAGTCCCGTGCCGGAGCCCGCGGGCTTGGTGGTGAAGAACGGGTCGAAGAGCCTGTCGCGAATCGCCTCCGGGATGCCCGGACCGTTGTCCCGCACGCGCAGCTCCACGCGGTCGCCCACGCGGCGCGTGGAGACCTGGATGCGGGGGACGTAGTCGGGGCCCAGCCCTCGCTGCTTCTGCACCGTGGCGTAGAAGGCGTTGTCGAGGATGTTGATGAGCAGGCGGCTGATGTCGCCCGCCACCACCTCCACCGTCCCCACGCCCGGGTCCAGCTCCGACTCCGTCTGCACCGTGGAGGCCCCCGCCCGGGCCCGCAGGCCCTGGACGGCCAGGTTGACGCTGTCGCGAATCAGCACGTTCAGGTCCGCGCGGCTGCGCGAGCCCTCCGAGCGCCGCGAGTGGCGCAACATCGTCTTGATGATGTCCGACGCGCGACGCCCATGGGACTGGATGCGCTGGGAGTTCTGCTTCAGGTCCTCCAGCACCTCCAACACCTCCTCCTCCGTCCGCGTCTCCAGTCTGCCGGACACGCCCCGCAGCGACGTCTCCAACTCGCCGGCCAGCCGCACGGAGAGCTCCGAGAAGTTGTTCACGAAGTTGAGCGGGTTCTGCAACTCGTGGGCGATGCCCGCGGTGAGCGCGCCCAGTGACGCCAGCTTCTCCTGCGCCACCAACTGGCGCTGCATCTCCTGGATGCGCGTCAGCGTGTCCGCGAGCTCCACGTTCTTGGTCTGCAGCTCGATGGTGCGCTCCTCCACCCGCCGCTCCAGCGTGTGGCTGTACTCCTCCAGGCTGGCGTACAGCCCCGCGTTCTCCAGGGAGATGGCGGCCTGGAAGGACAACAGTCGGAGGACCTCCAGCCGCTCGGGGGTGAACGCGCCGCGAGTCGCGTCGTTCTCCAGGTACAGCACGCCCGTCAGCGAGCCCTGCTTCAACAGCGGACTGCACAGCACGGACTTCGGCCGCGCCGAGCGCACGTACGGGTCCTCCGAGAAGGGCTCCTCCGCCGTGGCGTCGTCCAGGAGCACCGTCTCTCCCGTGCGCACCACGTAATGGATGATGGAGACGGGCAGCGCCGTGGAGGACTCCACCGGCACGGCCTGCTCCACCAGCACGTGGGCGCCATCGACGGAGCCCTCGGCCTCGATGAAGAGGCCCTCGTGCTTCTTCAGGATGAGGTAGCCGCGCCGCGCCCCCGCGTTCTCGATGAGCAGCGTCATCAGCTTGCGCAGGAGCTTGTCGAGGACGATTTCGCCCGACAGGGCGCGGGCCGTCTTGAGCACCGACTCCAGGTCGAGCGCGGCCAACGGCGTTCCGCTCGTCTCCTCGACGCGCAGGGGCTCGGGCCGAGAGGTCAGCAGGCGCGGATGCTCGCGCTCCAGGCGCGTCGCCACGGCCTTCGCGCCCCAGCGCAGGTACGCGGCCCGGGCTTCCTCCAGATAGGCCCTGGCCACGCGCTCGCGCCCATGGCCCAGATGGAAGCGGGCGGCCTGCTCACACGCCACGCCCTCGTCGAGCGACAGCCCATGCTCCCGCGCGAGCCGGATGGCCCGGTCATACCCGTCCGCGGCCTCGACGTCCCGGCCGTCCAGGCGCGCCCGCTCCGCGTCCAGCAGCTCCGCGCGGGCGCCATAGTTCATGGGCGCGGTGTGGGCCCAGCCGCGCATCTGCTTGCGGATCGAATCGATGGCGCGGGAGGCGCGCAGTCGCTCCAGCGGCCCGCGTCGCGGGTGGAGGGCGATGAGGGCCAGGCCCTGGAAGAACTTGTACCAGGGCAGGTAGATCTGCCCGGTGATGAGCTCGACGCGGGCGTCCACCTCGGCCGCGCTCGCCGCGGCGCCTCGGGCATCCCCCCACAGCCAGCAGCGCATGGTGCGCATCACCTCGCAGGTGGCGATGCCGTTCGCGTAGCCCTGCTGGTGATAGAGGGCGAGCAGCTCCCGCTCCCGCGTGGCCGGATCTCCCACCGCCGCGCCGGTCAGCGCGTCCAGGGTGTGGCGGGTGTACTGGAGGAACGGGACGTTGGGGTGCCGGTGCGCGGCGAGCGCGTCGAGGTGGCGGTCGATGCGCGGCCCCTGGTCCGACAGCCCGTCCTTCGCGACGAGCGACACCGCGCAGCCCGCGCTCGCGCTGAAGGCGAAGTATTCGATGTCTCCCGTCTCCTGTCCCTTGCGCGCGCCCATGAAGAAGTCGTCCACGCAGGGGGACAACGGCTCCTTCCAGTGGCGGATGAACAGGTTGAAGAGGAAGTTCACCATGGCCCGCAGGCTCTCCGCCTGGAACCGGTCCACCGTCTTCAGCGCCAGCCGCCCGTAGCGGAAGCCCTCCTCGGGATTTCCCAGGTGGACGCTCAGCATCAGCCCGTAGCCCACGTAGCCGAAGGCCGCCGTGCCCGTCGCGCCGTGACGGATGGACAGTTGGAGGGTGCGCAGCACGACGAGCGGGAAGAGCAGGGGACGGGCCATGAACGCGGCCGCGGCCAGCTTCATCATCAGCCGCAGCGTGGCCAGCAGCAGCGGGTCCGTCAGCTCCGGGAGGGACTCCAGGTCCTCCGGCTTGCGCATGCCGAGCAGCACCTTCGTCTTCGCCACGGCGGCCAGGACGTGCGGCTGGATGGGCCGCGCCGGGAAGCTCTGGCCCAGCGTGTCCAGCACATGGAGGCCCAGGTCCACCGCGCGCTCGTGTTCGCCCCGGTGTGAATGGCACTGGAGGCGGACCAGGTGGACGCGCACCTGCTCCAGCCGGTCCACCGCGTGCGCGAGGGCCGTGGTCGCCAGCCGCTCCATCTGCTCGAAGTCCGCGGCGAGGTAGGCCGCCTCGGCCGCCTCGACGTGCAGGTCGAAGGACAACACGCGGTCCCGGTTCCACCCCTCGTCGCCCAGGAGCTGTCGCCCCGTGAGCAGCAACCGCAGCGCCGCGGCCCACGCGCCGCGCGACTTGGCGCCCCGGCCCGCGCGCAGGTCGAGCTCCGCCACGCGGTGCCGCTCCTCCGCGTCCCGCAGCACGGGCAGGGCCAGGTGGAAGTGGCTCACGATGTCCGCGAGCTGCTCGTCCAGGAGCGCGGGCGGCGTGTGGCGCAGGAGCAGCCGGCCGATGCGCGCGTGCAGCTCCACCCGCGCCTCGGCGCTCAGCAACTCGAGCGCGGCCTGTTGGACGCGGTCGTGCGCGAACTGGAACGTGTCCGCCGGCTCCCCATCCCCGGGCGGGCCGCCCACGGGCGCCACGAGGCCCGCCTGGAGCACCTCGTCCAGGTCGAGCTCCGTCTGGCGGTTGGGTTGCTCGAGGACGAGGGCGAGGCCCCGCAGCGAGAAGGTGTGGCCGAGCGCCGCGGCCACGGGGAGCAGGGCCTGCGCGCCCGGGCTCAGCTCGCGGATGCGCGCCGTGAGCAGCGCCACCACGCCGTCGCTGAAGTCCTGGCCCCGGAGCGCGCCGCCGTCCCAGCGGAAGCCGCCTCCTTCCGCGTCGAAGCGCACGAGGCCGCGCTCGTAGAAGGCGCGCAGCAACTGCACCGCGAAGAACGGGTTGCCCTCCGTGAGGGAGAGCACCGTCGCGCCAAGCTGCGTGTCCGGTTGTCCGGCGGCGGGAGGGAACACGTCCGCGACCAGCCGGTTCAGGACCTCGGGCGGCAGGGGCGACAGGTCGACGCGTTGCAGGGGGGCACCCGCCTCGCGCAGCGCCTGCGTCAGCACCTCCACCGGGTGCTCCGGCCCCAACTCCTCCGCGCGGCAGGCGGCGACGACGAGGACGTTCTGGAGCCCCTTGTCCGTCAGCAGCGAGCGCAGCCACTGGAGGCTGGCGCCGTCGGCCCACTGGAGGTCGTCGAGCACCATGACGAGCGGATGCTCGGGCGTGGCGAGCGAGCCGACCAGCTTGCGCAGCACCAGTTGGAACCGCAGCTCCGACTCCGCGGGGCCCAGCTCGGGCACGGGGGGCTGCTCACCCAGCACCAGGCCCAGGCGCGGCACCGCGTCCACCACCAGCCGCCCCATCCCCGCGAGGCCTTCCAACAACTGCTGGCGCCACTGCTCCAGGTCCTCCTCGCCGAGCAGGCTGCGGGCCACCTCGCGGAACGCCTCGAAGATGCCGCTGTAGGGCGTGTCGCGCAGGAGCTGGTCGTACTTGCCACGCACGAACAGGCCATGCCGGCGGGCGACGGGGCGCTTGAGCGAGCCGGTGAGGGCGGACTTGCCCAGGCCCGCGGCGCCGGTGACGAGCACGAAGCCCGCGCGCCCGGTGGCCGCCCGCTCGAACGCCTCGCGCAGCGCGAGCTGTTCCGTGTCGCGCCCGTAGAGCTTGTCCGGGAGCGTGAAGCGCTCGGGGACGTCCTTCGTGCCCAGCTCGAACGGGGGCAGGGTGCCCGTCGCGTCGAGGGTGTCGAGGCAGCGCTGGAGGTCCGCGACGAGGCCGTAGGCGCTCTGGTAGCGGTCCTCGGGGGACTTGGCGAGCAGCTTGAGGACGAGGTCCGACAGCGGTGCTGGCAGCGCCGGTTCGAGCGAGCGGGGCGACGGCGGGGGAACGGCCACGTGCGCGTGGATGAGCCCCAGGGCGTCGGCGTCCGCGAAGGGGCGCCGCCCCGTGAACATCTCGAAGAGCATCACCCCGAGCGAGTAGAAGTCGCTGCGGGAGTCCACGCTGCGGTGCGTGCGACCCGTGCCCTCCGGTGACAGGTATTCGAGCGCGCCCTCCAGCCGCTCCGGTGCGACGGGGGCGACCTCGGCGCGGGCCCGGCGCGTGGCCAGCGTGAGGCCCGTCAGCTTCACGGAGGCGCCCTCCGCGCCGAGCAGGACGCTGGCCGGCTGGAGGTTGCGGTGGAGGATGCCCGAGGCGTGCAACTGCCCCAGGGCCCGCGCCAGCGACACGGCGATGCGGCACGCGGCGCGGACGTCCAGCCGCCCCTGGCCCAGTCGCGTGGCGAGGGTGGCCTCGCCATAGCCCTCCAGCACGAGCACCTGCACGCCCTGGCGTGGCTCCTCGAGGGCGAGCGGACGCAGGACGCCGTCGAGCTGGAGCGCGTGGGTGAGCTCGAACTCGTGTCGCAGTTGCTGAGCCAGCGGTGGGCGGGAGGTGTCCGCGACCTTGAGGGTCACGGAGGCGCCATCCTGGATGCGCGTGGCGCGCAGGAGCGGGAAGGGGCCGGAGGAGGAAAGGGCGCTGTCGCTTCGGTACCCAGGAACTTCAATCATTGCTGAACCCGTGCGCGCAGGGGCGCGGCACCCCCCTTTAGGCGGTGGAGGCTAGCCGTGGCACCGAGGGCTCGCAACACCACCGGGACTACCTGTCAGTGGGGGCGCCTGCTCGGTGATGCTGGAGCCGCCGCCCAGGGTGTGCGATGCAACCCCTCCGGTGATGAGACCTCTGCCCAGGGTAGCTCCCGACACACCCCGAGACGCCAGCCGAGTGCTCGTCATCGGCAGTGGTTTCGGTGGGCTGGCGGCGGCGGTGCGGCTGGCCGCCCGCGGGTGGCGCGTCACGGTATTGGAGCGCAGGCCCGGCCCCGGGGGACGCGCGAGCGTCTTCGAGCAGGACGGCTTCACCTTCGACGCCGGGCCCACCATCATCACCTGCCCGCAACTGTTCGAGGAGCTGTGGGCGCTGGCGGGTCAGCGGATGGCGGACCACGTGGTGCTCCGCCCGGTGTCACCGCTGTACCGGATGTGCTTCCCGGACGGCGTCACGTTCGACTACCACAGCGACCGCGCCGCCATGCTCGAGTCGGTGCGCCGCCTGTCTCCTCGGGACGAGGCCGGGTACCTGGCGCTGAGCGCCCGGGTCGAGCGCATGTATGAAGCGGGCATCGGCCCGCTCATGAGTACGCCGGTGCCGCATGTCCTGAGCCTCGTGCCGTTCACCCGCACGCTGGTTCGAGAGGAGGCGTACCGGTCGATGTACGGGCTGGTGTCGCGGCACGTCCGTGACGAGCGGCTGCGGCAGGCGCTCAGCTTCCATCCGCTGCTCATCGGCGGGAGCCCGTTCGCGCCGGCCAGCGCGGTGTACACGTCCATCCAGTTCGTCGAGCGCCGCTGGGGAGGCTTCTTCCCGGCGGGTGGGACGGGGGCGCTCGTCCGGGGCCTGGTGGCACTGCTGGAGTCCCTGGGCGGCGAGGTCCGCTACGGGTGCGAGGTGGCGGAGATCACCGTCGAGGGGCGACGCGCCACGGGAGTGAGGTTGCGCGGGGGCGCGTGGCTGCCGGCGGACGCGGTGGTGTCGAACGCGGACGCGGCGTGGACGTACCAGCAACTGGTGCCTGGACACGCCAGGCGGCATTGGACGGACGCGCGCATCCAGCGGGCGCGGTACTCGATGAGCGTGTTCCTCTGGTACTTCGGGACGCGGCGCCAGTATCCCGACGTGGCCCACCACACGCTCCTGTTCGGGCGCGACTTCCGGGGCATGTTCGAGCACCTGTCCTCGGGGGGAGGCGTGCCCGGCGAGGAGCCGCTGCTGTACCTCCACCGTCCCACGGCGACGGACGCGGGACTGGCGCCTCCGGGGCACGATGCGTTCTACGTGCTCGCGCCCGTGCCGCACCTGGGCGACAGCTCGGACTGGCGCGTGCGCGCGGAGACGTTCCGACGGAAGCTCGAGACGCGGCTGTCGCGCACGCTGCTGCCAGGACTGGAGTCGCAGGTGGTGACGTCGCGGGTGTTCACGCCCGAGGACTTCCGGGACGAGCTGCGCGCGTTTCGGGGCGCCGCGTTCAGCTTCGCGCCGACGCTGATGCAGACCACGTTCCTGCGGGCCCAGGCGGAGAGCGAGGACGTGGAGCGGCTCTTCATGGTGGGCGCGGGCACGCATCCAGGCGCGGGGCTGCCGGCCGTGCTGTGTTCCGCTAAAATCGTCGACCAGGTGATGGCGGAGCGGCTGGCCCCGCATGAACGGCTTCCGGTGGTGGCACGCGCGGCGGAATGACGACGACCGGCGACACGTGGGACACCTGTCACATCCTCCTGAAGCGGGCCCTGTTGGCCGCGCACCCGGAGGAGCGTCCCCCGGGCCCCTATGGGCTGGGGGGCCCACCGCCGGTCTGCGCTCAAGAGCAGTTGGTCGAACTGGGGTTGTGGTGCTTCGCGCTCCTGGAGCCCTCCGTCACCGGACTCGTGGACCAGGCCTTGGCGAGGCGCATCGCCGACGACGTGCGGACGTTTCTGTGGAAGCACCAGCGCCTGCCTCTCGCGGATGCACGTGCTCGGGGCCTCGGGCGGACGCTGAACAGGCCCACGGATTGGTTCCACTATCGACTGTTCTTCGACTCGCGGCCCATTCCCGACGAGGCCACGCCGATGGCGGTGGTCCGGCTCGTCGCGGGGGCCGCCGCGGCGATGGGGCGTGGCACGGACCTGACGCCGCACCTCGAGGAGGCGGTGTCGCGAGTCATCACCTTCCTGCGGGAGGCGCCCCCAGGCAGCGCCATGCGCGTGCGGGAGTTCCTCTCCGCGCTCGATGCCACCCTCGTCCGACTGGAGTGCCGCGCGGCCATCGCGGCGCGACTTCCCGCGGGTGTCCCGGTTCCGGAGGTGGCCGAGGTGCTCTGGCGACAGGCGGGAAGTCAGCGGCGAGCCCAGCACTTCATCGCGCGCCTGGAGGATGGCGCATGGGGCCTGGTGACGAAGATCGGCCACCGGTGGACGTGGGTTCGCGGCGCCCGCGACGAGGTCCTCGCCTCCGTCCCGGACGAATACTTCGAGGCGGCGACACGAGCGGCGATGGCCCGTGTCACCGCAGACGACTGAGGGGCTTCCGCGCCGCTCCCTCCTCCGTGCATCCGGGACGGCTCAAGGGCCCGCTTGGTCAGTACCAGTAGACAGGCGAGAGGAAGGTCGCTCCGTCTGAGTAGCGGATGATGCCCCAGCCATTGCACGAGGGCTGCGGCACGCAGTTCTGGAGCAGATAGTAGCGATAGATGATGTCGCTCTTGTTGTCGGAATTCACTCGGGCGATCCATGTCGGGAGGTTTCCTCCCAGCGCGCTGGTCCAGTATCCGCTGCCCAGGAACGAGGTTCCGCTCGACGTACGCACCTGAACGCCGTCCGCGTTCTCGACGATGAAGTCTGCTTTCCCATCACCCGTGACGTCGGTGACCCAGACGCCCTTGGTTCCATTGAAGGCCACCGAGAGCCACGTCGACACCGGACCGAAGGACGTACCCGTCGACGCCCGGACCAGGATGCTGTTGTCGTTGTGAGCGATGGCGTCTGCCTTGCCATCCCCTGTCACGTCTTCGTAGTACATCTGACGGTCGGGGACGAAGGAGTCGAGGGTCCATGCGGTGCGGGTGTTGAACCCGTTACCGTTGGAACTGGCGACGAAGATCCCATCGCCTCCCGGAACATTGCGGTTCAGGACGAAGTCGGCCTTGCCGTCGCCCGTGACGTCCTTGAAGTCGAACCGGGTCCAACCGCTCCAGCCTGTCTCGTTGTACCACTCCTCCTCGGGAAGGAAGGATGAGCCGTTCGAGCGGCGGACGATGACGCGAATCGCGCTGCCATCGTTGTATTCCTGGATGCCAATGGCATCCGCTCGCCCGTCGCCCGTCACATCCGCGAACCAAGCGCCATAGGCTTCATTGAAGGCCGTCGAACTCCACGTCGTCTTGTACGAGAAGATTGTCCCGGTGGAGGCGGCGATCTTGATGGTGCGATCGGACTCGAAATAGATGAAGTCGTCCAGCCCGTCACCTGTGACATCGGCTGTTGTGTCATTCCCGGGCTTGATGCCATCGCGCGCTTCGCTGGCCGCGAACGGGGCCAGGAACATTGCAGCAACCAGTGCTTTCTTGAACAAGGTGAACGCTCCCAAGGTGAGGGACGCCAGATGCCAGCGTCGGGCTGGGGTGGATCCCTGCCGTGGGTGTTGGATAGGCGCTGGGGCGTGATGGGAGCGTGACAGGGAGTGTGCCTGGCGGCGGAAGAGAGAAATTGCGTCCCGCATGAAGAGTTGCGCCAGTTCTGTCGAACGAGGCAAGCGGTGCGTGGTCTGCAATGACTCATGAGGGCCTCTCGCCAGCGAGGTGCGCTGACGAGAGGGATTGCCCGGGGCGCTACTCCTCGCGCTTCTTCGGGCGGCCCGAGGTGAAGTTCGGGTAGACCGCTTGCTCGAACACCTGGCGCAGCCTGGGGAAGTTCAGCACCCAGCGCACGCCGAGCCGCCACGGGAAGAACAGCGCCTGGGGGATGCGCGGGAACAGGCCGGGCAGCCAGGCCTCGTATTCCTTCTGCATCTCGTCGACGTCGTAGTCGTCGCGCACGTCGACGCTGTAGGGCGGGTCGTCGGGTACGTGGCCCGTGAGGATGTCTTCCAGTCCGGGCGGCAGATACGTGGTGTGCAGCGTCATGCCCACGTCGAAGTTCTTGCTGCCCAGCCGGCAGATGGGCCCCTTGCCCAGGTTCTCCGAGTCGAAGATCCACACCTCGTCGCCCGTGGAGTCCGGCGGGAGGTCCGGCGTCGGGTCCGAGACGACGAGCGCCACGAGATAGCCCTTCCAGTAGGGCACCTTGGGCAGCTTGATGCTGGGCACGAACTGCGGCGCGAAGCCGAACCACCCCGTGGGCAGCACGTAGCCCTCGAACCGGCCCGTGTTCACGAAGAACTTGAAGAAGCTGGCGGCGCGCCCCTCGCGGATGGGGAGCCCCTCGCGGTCCCCGACGATGGGCTTGTAGAGCTGGTACACGTACTCCGGCACCATGTCCGCGGTGAAGCCATCCGAGTTGAAGTAGACGGCCAGCGCTTCCTCCGGGATGGCCCAGTCCGGCAGTCCTTCGTTGCCAGGCGGGCGCGGCACCTCGCGCAGGAACAGCCGCAGGTTCGTCTCCAACTCGCCGTTGATGAGCCCCGTGTTGGAGAACACGGTCAGGCCCCACGTGTAGTCGTCATTCGAGTACTGCTTCGACTCGATGCGCAGCCGCCGCATGTCGATGTGGTGCACCCCCAGCGCGCTGCGCGTCACCGGCACGGCCGTGGGCATGCCGTCCTGGTACGCCTGGGCGCGGTTGCCGTTGATGAGGAGGTCGCCCTCCCGGATGCTGTGCGAGAGGTCCTCGGAGGGGGAGTGTCCCGCCACCAGCGTGATGACGTCGTCCGGGTTCTCGTACCGCGCCGCGAAGTGCAGGCCGCCGCCGCCGGACTGGAAGCGGTGGGCCGGGACCATGGGCGGGTTGTCCCGCGACAGCGTGCCCGGCGAGGGCCGCAGGTCCGCGCGCCGCACCACCCAGAACACCGCCTGGGGGTACGTGGCCTTCGACGTCAGCTTGTCCACCCAGCGCTGCACGCGCGTCATCCCCGGCAGCGCGGCCTGCACCGCGATGTTCCAGAAGTTCACGGGGAAATTGCTGTCGAGCAGCACCACGTAGTCGCGCGTCACGGCGATCTGGTGCAGCGACTGCGTCACCACCGGCTTGCCGGAAGCGGCGTCCATCAACTGCCAGTGGTGCAGCCGGTTCTCCCACGTGTCCCACGCCGCCAGCTGTGTCCACCCGTCGCCCAGCGGCCACTTGGGCGCGTGGTTGGTGAAGAACAGGCGCGGCTTCTGCTGCGAGCCCTTCTCCGGGGAGATGGGCTCCGCGGCCTCGGGCGCGAACGCGGGATGCGCCGTCGTCTGCAGCAGCGGGAAGCCCCACGGCGTGGGGATGGCGGGCTTCCACTCACGCAGGTAGCCCAGCGGCGTATAGGGCTTGAGCGTCCTGGGGTGGATGGCCCACGGCCTGCCGGCGTCCGTGGTCACCAGCAGCATGTTCTCGCCTTCCACCAGGAAGGGCGCCGTGTTGGGGGCCTCCTGTGCGCCCAGCGCGATGGAGACGTCCGACAACGTCGTGTCGCGGAACTCGTTGAGGTAGCGCGTGAGGGGCCCGCGCGACGTCTCTCCCGCGTTGACCGGCTGGCGCGCGTAGTACGACGGCGTCTCCATGATGTTGGAGCTGAACGTCGCCTGCGCGCCGTCGAAGTCGAGCCTCAACACGAGGCCGTCGGACGCGAGCGCGGGGGAGCCCGCGTGGACGCTCGGACCCGCGACGAACACGTGCCCGTGCAGATCCGGCGGCAGCTTGCCGGCGAGCACCTGGAGGGGCTCCTTCACGAAGGGCGTCCGGTTGGACGTCATCGTGTTGTGCGGCATGCCCGGTCGGGGCCCAGGAGGAACCGTGAGGCCGGGATACTGCGTACCATCCGGTTCGTCCGGCGGCGCGTCGAGGTTTGGGCGGAGATCGGGGATTGGAAGGCGGGGAGGGATGGGTGCTTCGGGCATGACGCCTCCACGGGTAGTGCGGGAGTCGCGTGTCGGGGGGAACGGGGCCTGCACGTTAACACGCGCGTGCGTGAAGACTTGTTACGGCCGCCCGTCCGGACGGGTAGGGAGTGGGCGGCGCGGAGTACCCGGTGTGGACCCCTTGTGTCATCATCCTTCTCCCTCGGGGCGACCCTCACATGAACGACATCGGCCAGTCGGAGCCGCGCATCGTCGGCGGCAGGTACATCCTGGAGCGCGTGCTCGCGGGCGGTGGCATGGGCACGGTCTGGGTGGCGTTCGATCCCAAGCTCCAGCGTCGCGTGGCGCTCAAGCTGATGGCGAGCCATTGCGCTCCCACGCCGCACGCGCGCCAGCAGTTCGAGTGGGAGGCGCAGGCCGTCGCCCGGCTGCAGAACCCCCACGTCATCCAGGTGCACGACTGCGACCTGGGCGGCGAGACACCCTACATCGTCATGGAGTTGTTGGAGGGCGAGGACGTGGAGGCGCTGCTGTACCGCCGCGGGCGCCTGTCGCTCGCCATGGTGGAGCGGCTGCTCGCGCAGATTTCGCGCGCGCTCACCGCCGCGCACGCGGCGGGGGTCATCCACCGCGACCTCAAGCCCGCCAACCTCTTCCTCGCCCGCACCGCCGCCGGCGAGGTGGTGAAGGTGCTCGACTTCGGCCTCGCGCTGTTGACGCAGGAAGGCGCGGCGCATCCCCATCCGGAGGAGGAGACGGCGGGCACGCCCCGCTACATGAGCCCGGAGCAGTTGCGTGGCCTGTCACCCCGCCTGGATCACCGCTGCGACCTGTGGGCCCTGGCCGTGCTGGCCTATCGCGCGCTCACCGGCCAGCACCCGTTCCCGCTGGAGTCGCTGCGCCAGTTCCGCCTGGGCAACGTCCCGCCGCCCCCCGTGCCGCCGTCCTCGTTGGTCCCGGAGCTGGGCACGGGCGTGGACGCGTTCTTCGCGCGAGCGCTGGAGGTGGAGCCGTCGCGCCGCTACCAGTCCGCGCACGAGCTGTCGACCGCCTTCACCGCCCAGGTGGACGCGGGGCGGCCGGCGCGCCCGGCGAAGATCCTCGTGGTCGACGACGAGCCGGACGTCGTGGTGCTGATGGAGCAGAGCTTCCGCAAGCAGATCCGCCGCTCCGTCTACCAGTTCCTCTTCGCGGCGAACGGCGAGGAGGCGCTGGAGGAGCTGCGCCAGCACCCGGACACGGAGGTCGTCCTCTGCGACATCAACATGCCGAAGATGGACGGGCTCACCTTCCTGTCGCGCGTGGGTGAGGTCAGCTCGCTCACCCGCGTGGTCATCGTCTCCGCGTATGGGGACATGGCCAACCTGCGCACGGCGATGAACCGGGGGGCCTTCGACTTCATCACCAAGCCCATCGACTTCCCGGACCTGGAGGCGACGCTCGTCAAGACGCTCAAGCACGTGCGCGAGCTGCGGCGCACGGTGCGCTACACCGAGGAGAACGGCCTCCTGCGCATGTTCGTCTCCCGGGGCGTGCTGGAGCGGCTGCCGCCCATGCTCGAGGGAACGGAGGCCATGGAGGGGGAGCGGCAGGAGGGCACGGTGGCCTTCATCGACGTGGACGGCTTCACGCAGGTGCTCCACCAGGAGCCGCCTCCGGAGTCGCTGCGCCGGCTCAACGCCAACTTCGAGGCCATCGTCCCGGAGGTGCTGGCGCGCGGTGGCACCGTCGACAAGTTCGTGGGTGACGCGGTGATGGCCGTCTTCCGCGGGCCGGGGCACGTGGACCACGCCATGGAGGCCTGCCTCGCCATCCGGCGGCAACTGGAGGTGCTCGCGAGCCGGGGAGGGGAGCGTGGCCCGCACGCGCACGGCGTCTGCATCGGCATCGACGCGGGGGACCTGGTGGCGGGCAGCATCGGCGCCAAGGCCTCGGGGCGGCTCGACTACACGGTCCTCGGGGACGTGGTGAACACGGCCGCGCGGCTGGCGTCCGTGGCGGGCCGGGGGCAGGTGCTGGTCAGCGCCCGGGCACGTGAGCGCGCCCGCGAGCCCTTCGGGTACGAGCCCCTGGGCGAACGGGTGCTGCCCGGGACCGCCGCTCCGCTCGCCGTCTTCGAGCTGCGTCAGGGCGAGGCCGCGCGCCCGCGCGCCGCGGGGGACTCGACGCCCTTGCTGCACTCGGAGCCGCTCGACGAGTCCCGGGAGCCGGGCCTCGCCGCGTCGGCGAGCTAGCGGGGAGGCTTCCCGTTCCCAGGAAGGAACGGGCACCGTCGTCCGGGAGGGCCGCGCGAGGACGCGGGCCCTCCACCGGACCGTCAGCTCTGCGTGACGCGCACCGTGGTCTTCATCTCCCGGCCGGTCTGCGGATCCCGGGCGCGCATGGTGAGGATGCCCTCGACGTTGACGTCGAAGGTGATCTCCACCTGCACGCCGCCCGCGCGGGCCTGCTGGATGCCGGAGAAGGTGAACTCGCCGAGCATGTCGTTGCGCGCGACCACGTCGTGGTCGCCCTGGAAGATGCGCATGGCCAGCTCGGTCTGGTTGTCCATGCTGGTCGTGGCCAACAGCTGCTTGGCGTTGGGGATGGGCGCGTTGCGCGGGAAGACGACGTGGAAGGCGCCGCCGGCCTTCTCCAGGCCGATGGCCATGGGAATCACGTCCAGCAGCTGGATGCGCAGGTTGGTGTCGTCCTGGAGCGAGTGCGCGTAGAGCGCCGCGCCGATGGCGACCGCCTCGTCCGGGTGCACGCCCTTGCTGGGCGGCTTGCCGAAGAACTTGGTCAGCCGGTCCTGGACGATGGGCATGCGCGTCTGGCCGCCGACGAGCATCACCTCGTCGATGTCCTTGGTGGACAGCCCCGAGTCCACCAGCACGCGCGCCACCATTTGCAGGGTGCGGTCCACCAGGTGGTTGGTGAGCTGCTCCAGCATCTTGCGCGTGAACTTCATCTCGATGTTCAGGGGCTGGCCCTGCGACGTCATCGTGATGAAGGGGATGTTGAAGGGGACCTCGTCGCGCGCGGACAGGTCGATCTTGGTGCGCTCGGCCAGGTCCTTGATGCGCTGCATGGCCACCGGGTCCGTGGCCAGGTCGATGCCCGTCTTGGCCGCGAAGTCCTTGAGGACGTGGTGGATGATGGCGTTGTCGAAGTCGATGCCGCCCAGGAACACGTCGCCGCCGGTGGACTTCACCTCGAAGACGCGGTCGCGGATCTCGATGATGGAGACGTCGAAGGTGCCGCCGCCCAGGTCGTAGATGACGACCTTCTCCTTGAGGCCCTTGCCCACGCCGTAGGCCAGCGCCGCCGCGGTGGGCTCGTTGATGATGCGCACCACGTCCAGGTCGATGAGCTTGCCCGCGTCCTTCACCGACTGGCGCTGCCGGTCGTTGAAGTAGGCCGGCACCGTCACCACGGCGCGCTTGATGGGCATCTTCAGGTAGTTGGACGCGACCTCGCGGATCTTCCCGAGGATCTTCGCGCTCACCTCCTGGAGCGTGAACTCCTTCTTGCCCACGTCGAGCGTGACGTCGTTCTTCTTGCCGGGGCGCATGTTGTACGCCACGACCTTCTTCATCGTCTCCACGACGTCCGTGCCGAAGCCCCGGCCCACCAGGCGCTTGGAGCCGTAGACGGTGTTGCGCGGGTTGAGCTGCCACTGGCGCTTGGCCTCGTAGCCGATGAGCTCGTTCCCCTTGTCGTCGATCGCGAAGATCGAGGGGATGGTGTACTCGCCCCCCTTGTAGGGGATGAGCTTGACGTTCCCGCTGTCCTCGACGATCGCCGCGCACGAGTTGGTCGTGCCGAGGTCGATGCCGATGATGGGCTCCTTGTGCATCGTGTGTGGACTCCGGATGGGCGCCGAAGGGAAGGAGGCGACCGTATCTCACCCCGTCCCCTCGCGCGAGTATGCTGGCACCCAGTCCCCTCCCGCCACTTCATGGCCGCCCCCGCCAGAAGGGCCGCCGGGAGGGCGGAACCCCGCACCGTAGCGAGCGAAAAGTCCGCTCCGGGTACTTCCCGGGCGAGGGGGCGGCCGACGCCCGGGTCCTCGGGTCGGCCGGGACGCCTGGAAAGGACGCGGGCGGCGGGGAAAGATCGGCCCGAGACACTCGGGCCTGCGGCGGCCCCGCGGCATGGCTAGATCGAACTGACCCGGAAGAAGAGGAGCGCACCGTGGACGCGAAGGGCTACCTGCAGGAGGTGGGCGCACAGGTGAGCGCCGACTTCGTCAAGAACCGGTCGATCCTGTCCTTCGAGGAGTACCTGGCGCTCTTCTTCAACGACCCCCGCGCCCAGGCCCGGAACGCGGCCCAGTACCTGCGGGACGTGATGGACCACTTCGGGACGGAGACGGTGCCGCACCCCACGGGCACCATCCGCCGCTTCAAGGTCTTCGACGACGTGGGCGGGGAGCGCGAGGGGCGGGTGGCGGGGCAGGAGGAGGTCCAGAACAACATCTACCGCGTGCTCGGCAACTTCGTGCGCGCCGGCCGCATCAACAAGCTCATCCTGCTGCACGGGCCCAACGGCAGCGCGAAGTCGTCCCTGGTCAACGCCCTCAAGCGCGGAATGGAGGGCTACTCGCGCCTGCCACAGGGGGCCCTGTATCGCATCGCCTGGGTGTTCCCCTCGGAGAAGCTCATCAAGGGCTCCATCGGCTTCGGGGAGCGCGCCAGCGGCGAGGGCGAGCTGACGACGTTCGCGCACCTGGACGCGGAGTCCATCGACCTGCGCATGCCGTGCGAGCTGAGGGATCACCCGCTCTTCGCCATGCCGCCGGGGGAGCGGCGCAAGGTGCTCGAGGGGGCGCTGCGCAAGAAGGGGCTGGGCAACGGCGACGGCGAGACGGGGGACTTCATCCTCTCCGAGTACGTCCGCGACGGTGAGCTGTGCTCCAAGTGCCGCCGCATCTACACGGCGCTGCTCAACTCGTACAACGGCGACTGGCTGAAGGTGCTGCGCCACGTGCAGGTGGAGCGCTTCTACGTGTCGCGCCGCTACCAGGTGGCCACGGTGACGGTGGAGCCGCAGATGAGCGTGGACGCCATCGTCCAGCAGCTCACCGCGGACCGCACGCAGCTCAACGTGCCCGCCCCGCTGCACAGCACGGTGCTCTACGAGCCCCACGGTCCGTTGGTGCACGCCAACCGCGGCCTCATCGAGTACGCGGACCTGCTGAAGCGGCCGCTGGAGGCGTTCAAGTACCTGCTCGGCTTCAGCGAGACGGGCGAGGTGCCGCTGGAGCCCTTCGTGCTCCAACTGGACGAGGTGCTCATCGCGTCGTCCAACGAGAAGCACCTGGGGGCCTTCAAGGAGCTGCCGGACTTCGCGTCGTTCAAGGGGCGCATCGAGCTGGTGCGCGTGCCGTACCTGCGCCGCTACCGCACCGAGCAGCAGATCTACGACACCCAGGTGTCCGCCACGACGGTGGGCAAGCACGTGGCGCCGCACGCGACGACGGTGGCCGCCATGTGGGCGGTGCTCACGCGGCTGAAGAAGCCCATCCCGGACCGCTACGCCAACGACGTGAAGGACCTCATCGACCACGTCTCGCCGGTGGAGAAGCTGCACCTGTACGAGGAGGGCGCGCCGCCGGACCGGCTCAGCCTGGCCAACACCAAGGAGCTGCGCAAGCTGCGCGAGGACCTCTTCACGGAGTCGGACGCGTACCCCAACTACGAGGGGCGCGTGGGCGCGAGCGCGCGCGAAATCAAGACGGCGCTGTTCAACGCCGCGCAGAACCCCGACTACAAGTGCCTCAACGCGCTGGCCGTCCTGGAGGAGCTGGAGGCCATCTGCAAGGACAAGAGCGTCTACGAGTTCCTGCTCCAGGAGGTGCTCGACGGCTACCACGACCACGAGGCCTTCGTGCGCGTGGCCGAGGCGGAGTACCTGGACCGCGTGGACACGGAGGTGCGCGAGTCCATGGGCCTGGTGTCGGAGGGGCAGTACCGCGAGTTGGTGGAGCGCTACATCCAGGGCGTCAGCCACTGGGTGCGCGGGGAGAAGATGCGCAACCGCGTCACCGGGGAGATGGAGAAGCCGGACGAGCAGCGCATGCAGGAGGTGGAGGCCATCGTCATGCCGCGCGGCGAGCAGGCGGCGGACTTCCGCCGGGGCCTCATCGCCTCCATCGGCGCGCACCGGCTGGACAACCCGGACGCGGCCATGGACTACCCGCGCATCTTCCCGGACATGTTCAAGCGCCTGCGCGACCACTACTTCGAGGAGCGCAAGCGGGTGCTGCGCAAGAACAAGGAGAACGTCCTCAAGTACCTCTCCGAGGACCGCAACCAGCTCACCTCGCGCGAGCAGGCCCAGGTGCAGAGCACGCTCAAGACGATGTCCGAGCGCTACGGCTACTGCGAGCACTGCGCGAAGGACGCCATCCTCTTCCTGATGAAGAAGCGCTACGGCTGACCGCGCGGTGGTGGGCGTGCAGGCGTCCGGGGCCCTCTCGGACGCCTGCTTTCATTCCCCATGCGGGCTCGGGAAGATGGGAGCAGAAAGCGAGTTCGCTGTCTCGTTGCCGTTCCCCTTTCCGGAGAGTCGATGACCCGCATCCTCCTGGGCGTCCCCGCCGCCCTGCTGGCCCTCGCGTCGTGTGCTGGCGCGTCCTCGCCGCCCCCGAGCGCCGGAGTCACCGCGCCGCCCGCGGCGCCGCGCGAGGTCATCGTGCGCGAGTCCGCGCGTCCCACGCGCAAGGAGCTGGTGCGCCGCATCCTCCCGCACAACGTGCGGCTGCAGATTTCGGAAGGGGACAAGGTGCGGCGCACGGCGTCCGGCGTGGTGGTGGGCGCCGAGCGCGACGGCGACGGCGTGGTGGCCTGGGTGGTCACCAACGCGCACGCGGTGGTGATGGACGACCTGGCGTCGCCGGTGCTGCGCGTGCTGGTGGACCGCAAGGCGGACGCCGTGGCGCACGTGGGCGAGGTGGTGGCCACCGGGCAGGTGCCCGACCTGGACCTGGCGCTGGTGCGCGTGCCGGGGTTGGACCTGCCGGCGGCCGAGCTCGCGGACGAGGCGGAGCTGGAGCTGGGCGAGGACGTGGTGGTCGCGGCGTCGCCGTTCGGCCGGGCGCTGTCGCTGTCCGGCGGCATGGTGTCGCAGGTGGAGTGGGATCCACAGACGCGGCGGCCCAGGATGGTGAAGACGGACGCGCCCATCGGCTATGGCGCGTCCGGCGGCGGCATCTTCAGCCTGGAGACGGGGCGCCTGCTCGCCATCGTCGAGGGCTACCGCACCGCGCAGGTGGACTTCGCCGTGCAGAAGGAGAGCTACAGCTTCGACGTGCCCATGCCGGGCGAGACGTTCGCCGCGCCGAGCACCAAGGTGCGCCAGTTCCTCCAGGCCAAGGGCTTCGCGCGGCTGCTGGAGCGCAGCCTCCCCGGCGAAGGGGGCGTGGCCCACGCCGCGGGGCGCTGAGCCGGCCTTCATTTTTGTCGACTTGCGGGAGCCACGCGCTACACCTCCGCCAGGAGGTTCAGGCGATGGCCGGACGTGTCTCTTGGGATCAGTACTTCATGGACATCGCGAAGCAGGTGGCCACGCGCGCCACGTGTGATCGCAAGCACGTGGGCGCCGTCATCGTGCGGGGGCGGACCATCCTGTCCTCGGGCTACAACGGCTCCATCCGGGGCCTGCCCCACTGCGACGACGTGGGACACATGATGGAGAACGGCCACTGCGTGGCCACCGTCCACGCGGAGGCCAACGCCATCATCCAGGCGGCCACCAACGGCGTCGGCATCGACGGGGCGACCATCTACACCACCGCCAGTCCGTGCTGGCCGTGCTTCAAGTTGATCGCCAACGCGGGCCTGGTGCGCATCGTCTTCGGCGAGTTCTACCGGGACCCGCGCATCTTCGAGGTCGCCTCCCAGCTCAAGCTGGAGCTGGTGGGCCTGGGCGACGCGGCCCGCCCCCCGGCGTCGTCGACCTGACGCACGCGGATCATCCACGCCTCGGAATCGTCACCTGAAGAACACTCGGGACCCCACTCAAGTGGGCGTACCGACTCGGGAATTTGCCACTTCCGGCAAGAATTACCGACCCAGGGTTGACGATGTGGATGGTGCTCCCTAACTCTTGCCGGCGGTAGGGCGGCGGGTGGCGGAGGGAGACGAAAACCCGAGGAGTTTCCGTTGGTTAGCTCAACGGCTGTGTCCAGTGGCGTCGCGCGTGGCCATGATGCGTCCGATCTCGTCGTGGGGGCGGCCCGCTACGGGGCCGTGCAGGCGCTCATGGACAGCCTGCTGCATGACGTCCGCAACCCGCTCAACGCCATGGCCATCCACCTGGAGGTCCTGTCGGAGAAGCTGAAGGCGGAGACGGGGCAGGTCCCGGCGTCGCAGGAGAAGAACCTGAAGGCCATGCGCGAGCAGATCCAGCGCGTGGACGGCATCCTCCGCCTGTTCTCCGACTTCATCGTGTTCCGGGGCGCGGCGGCGGGCGAGGTGGACCTGTCCGAGGCGACGACGCGCGCGCTGGGGGTGATGTCCCACGAAGGGCGCAAGCGCCGCATCCAGACGCAGGTGGCGGTGGAGGCGGGGGTGCAGGTCCGACTGGGGGATACCTCGGAGCTGGGCTTCTTCCTGGTCCAGGCGTTGCTGCGGGCCTTCCGTCGGGTGGAGTCCGGGGGCTCGGTGCGCGTGACGGTGCGCGCCGAAGGGGCGGTGGCGGTGCTGGAGGTGGAGGACTCCGGGGGCGAGGGCTCCATGGACCCACCGGACACCGTGGCGGCCCTGGGGCTGCGCGCGGCGCAGTTGGGCGTGGACCTCCACCTTCGCGCCGGTACCTGCCGGCTCATCTTCCCTCGCGCTTGAGGGCTGTACCGAGCGCCGGGCTTCTCCTTCACAGTCATCCCACTTTCGCGTCACGACGCAGTACCGGAGGTCTTCATCTTGGGTAGCGCACGAATCCTGGCCGTGGACGACGAACGCGACACGTGCGAGGCGCTCGCGGAGATGCTCGGCGCCTGGGGGCACAAGGTGGAGACGGCCTTCGACGGGCATGACGCCCTGCGCAAGGCCGGCGAGTTCCGACCGGACGTCGTCCTGTCGGACCTGGCCATGCCGGAGACGGACGGCCTGTGGCTGCTCCGCAACCTGAAGGAGGAGCTGCCGGACTGTCCGGTGGTGTTCCTCACGGGGCGGGGCACCATCGACGCCGCGGTGGAGGCCATCCGCGAGGGGGCCTACGACTTCATCGTCAAGCCGCTGGACACCGCGCGGCTCAAGGTCTGCATCGACCGGGCGCTGGAGAAGAAGGAGACCCTGCGCGAGGTGCAGACGCTGCGCCGGCGGCTCAAGCAGCTGGGCTCGTCCGACCTGATCGCCCAGTCCGCGGGCATGCGCAAGGTCATCGAGCTGGTGGAGAAGGTCGCCCCGTCCAAGGCGAGCGTGTCCATCAGCGGCGAGTCCGGCACGGGCAAGGAGGTGGTGGCGCGCGCCGTCCACAACCTGTCGCTGCGCCGGGACAAGCCCTTCATCGCCATCAACTGCGCGTCCATCCCGGCGACGCTCATCGAGTCGGAGATCTTCGGCCACGAGCGCGGCGCGTTCACGGGCGCGGATCAGCGCCGGCCCGGCGTGTTCGAGCTGGCCCACGGCGGCACGCTGTTCCTGGACGAGCTGGGGGAGATCCCCATCGACCTGCAGGCCAAGCTGCTGCGCGTGCTGGAGGAGGGGCGGCTGCGGCGGCTGGGCGGCAAGGTGGAGATCGAGGTGGACGTGCGCGTGCTGTGCGCCACCAACCGCGACCTCAAGCAGGAGATCAAGAACGGGCGCTTCCGCGAGGACCTGTACTTCCGCCTCAACGTGTTCCAGATCCACCTGCCGCCCCTGCGCGAGCGCCGCGAGGACGTGCCCATCCTGGTGCAGCACTTCGTGGACAAGTTCCGCGGGGACTCCGCCAAGCGCGTGTCCGGCGTCCACCCGGAGGCGATGGAGGTCCTGAAGAACTACGACTGGCCCGGAAACATCCGCGAGCTGCGCAACGCGGTGGAGCGCGCGGTGATCCTCTGCGACGGGGAGCTGATCACCCGCGAGCACCTGCCGCCGGACATGGCCGGCAAGAGCCCGGAGCGGCACACCTTCCGGCTGCCGTTCGGGCTGAGCCTGGACGCGGTGGAGCGGGAGTACATCCTGGGCAGCCTCCAGCGGAACGGGAACAACAAGGCCCGGACGGCGGAGGTGCTGGGGGTGAGCGAGAAGACGCTCTACAACAAGCTCAACCGGTACGCGGCCGAGGCGCGCACGCAGCAGGGCGGTCCCGCCCGGGACAGCGGTCCCCTGGGCGGACAGGGCGGCGAGGGTCCCCTGAGCGCCAACAGCCTGGTTGCCCGCTGACCTGGTGGGTAGGAAATCCCCTCCGGATTCCGCGCTCTTGGAGCGGCTCGGAGGGGGCTTGCGAGCGGCCTTGACAGGAGGTCCCGGCAGGGGCCGACCAGTCGCGAAACCCCGCGTCAATTCTTGACTTTTGACCTCTGGACAGGGGATTCTGCGGTCGCCTCCCACCCACATGGAGGGCCCGGCCGGACAGGTTCACGCACCGGGCGACTCCGACGCCTCGCCACATCGGGAACGCAGGAGTGTGAATCTGGGTGCCTCCGGGGGGCATAAGGAAGGCCACAAGGCAATGAGCGACGCGCGAGTTCTCCACTTCTTCGGCGGCAAGGGCGGGGTCGGCAAGACCACGCTCGCGGCGGCGTACGCGTTGCGGTTGTCGGAGGATGCGCCCAAGGAACGCGTGCTGCTCGTGTCGCTGGATCCGGTGCGCTCGCTGTCGGATCTGGTGAAGAAGAAGCTCACCGCGAAGCCCTCGAAGCTGGTGCCCGGGAAGGGCGACGGCGGCGTGTGGGGCGCGGAGCTGGAGCCCGCGGCGCTGCTCAAGCCCTTCCTGGCGGACTACCTGCCCGCGCTCAAGAAGGCCGCGGCGAAGGGCACGCACTTCACGGACGAGGAGCTGGGGAGCCTGTACCAGCAGGCGGTGCCGGGGCTCGAGGAGCTCGTGGCGCTGTTCCACGTGGTGGAGCTGCTGGAGGGTGAGGCGTTCGACCGGATCGTCGTGGACTGCTCGCCCACGAGCCACACGCTGCGCCTGTTCGACCTCCCGGTGGGCCTGCGCAAGTTCCTGGGGCTGGTGAAGGCGGGCGGCGACAAGCCGGCGCCCACGACGGGCAAGGGCAAGAAGGCGGAGGCCGCGGCCGCGGAGCCGGGCTTCCTGGAGGCGCAGGGGCAGCGCGCGGAGAAGCTGCTGGCGCTGCTCAAGGACGCCGCCCGCACCTCGTTCCACCTGGTGGCGCTGGCGGAGCCGGTGCCCGAGGCGCAGACGCGCATGCTGTTCACGCAGCTGCGGGAGCGCGCCATCCCGGTGACGGAGATCGTCGTCAACCAGGTCGAGGACCGGGGCGGCTGTCCGGCGTGCCAGGGCCGCCGGGGCCTGCAGGCGCCGCACGTGCGCAAGTTCCAGGCGCTGGACAAGGCGGTGCCGGTCCACCTGCTGGGTCGTCGCGAGGTCGCGCCGCGCGGGCTGGACGGGCTGGCCCTGTTCGCCAAGGCGTGGGCGGGTGGCAAGGAGACGAAGGCGCTGGAGTTCGCCGCCGCGGAGGGCCCTCCGGCCCTGGTGCGCGCGCCGTCCATGCCGCCCATCGCCGCGCCGCCGCTGCCGCCCACGCGGCTGATCTTCTTCGTGGGCCAGGGCGGCGTGGGCAAGAGCTCCTGCGCGGCCGCGGCCGCGGTGACGCTGACGGAGAAGGAGGGGCCGGTGCTCCTCATCTCCACGGATCCGGCGCACTCGCTGTCGGACGTGCTGCAGAGCCGGCTGACGGACACCGAGACGCAGGTGAAGGGCACCAAGGGCCTGTACGCGCGCGAGCTGGACATGGCGGGTTGGTTCAACGCCCTGCGCAAGCGGCTGAAGGAGAAGGCGGAGAAGGCCTTCGAGGGCGCGCCCAAGGCGGGCAACGACGTGCCGGCGGATCTGCTCTACCTGCGCAACCTGCTGGAGTGCGCGCCCCCGGGCATCGACGAGCTGGCGGCCATGAGCGTGCTCACCGACGCGCTGGTGCAGGAGCGGTTCAAGCGCATCGTGGTGGACTCTTCGCCCGTGGTGAACTCGGTCCGCGTGGTGGAGCTGGCGGAGACGGCGAAGACGTGGCTGGGCGCGCTGCACGGGGTGCTGCAGAAGCACCGCGCGAAGGGCCTGGGCGAGCTGGCGGACGACATCGCCGGGATGATCAAGCACGCGAAGCGCTTCGAGGAGGCGCTGGCGTCCCCCACGGAGGCGCGCTTCGTCGTCGTCACGCGTGGCGAGGAGCTGGCGGCCGCGCGCACCGAGCGCGTCGTGGAGTACCTGAAGGAGAAGAAGCTCCCGGTGGAGCGCGTGCTCGTCAACCGCGTGGGCCCCAAGTCCACGTGCGAGAAGTGCGAGAACCGCCGCAAGCTGGAGTTCAACGCGGCGAAGGCCATCGAGAAGAAGATCGGCCTGCCCGTCACCATGGCGCCCGCGCTGGGCCGTCACCCCGCGGGGCTGCGCGAGCTGAAGGCGTTCCGCACCGCGTGGTATGCGCTCTCCGCGCCCGCCGCGAAGATCAAGGCGACGGCGTAGTCACCCCTGTCGAAGGGGCGCCGCGCGCTCAGGCGTCGCACTCGGCGGGCGAGTCCGTGAAGGTGCCCAGGCCCGGGAAGGCGAGGGCGCCCGCCTCGCCGAGCGTCCCCTCCCGGCGGGGCTGTCCCTCCACCGTGAGCACCACCGTCCTGCCCCGCACCGCGTAGGTGCCCGGGGTTTCGGTGCGCCGGGCCTGCCCGTTCTCGTCCACCGCCAGGGTCCACAGGCGCACCCGGCCGCGCGAGAGGAAGCGCAGTCCCGTCGTGCTGCCGTGGACGCCCACGCCAGGGCCGAACCAGGACACCGCGCGCAGCAGGGCGGGTACGTCCGTCTCCCGCTCCGGTGTGCGGCCCAGCAGCCGCTGCCAGCCGAGCGTGTCCCGGATGGGGTCCAGGTCCGGGTCCTGGCGGGCGCGGGTGAGCCTGCGGGCGTCCCGTTCCACCGCCTGCGTGAGGTGCTCGACGATGACGTCCCGGTGGGCGCCGAACTCGCAGACGCGGCCCTGCTTGCGCAGCACCCCCAGGGTGGCGGCGACGTTGTAGCGGGCCAGGGCGTAGTCCGGCGCGTCCCGGGCGGCCGCCTGGAACTTCTCCAGCGCCTCTGGATAACGGCCCTCCTGGTAGAGGCGGAAGCCCTCGGTGTTGAGGTTCCGTGCCGAGGGAGGGGGCGGGGTGGCGGTCAGCGCCAGGACGAGCAGCGGCAGGGCGTGGAGCATGGCTCTCCCAGGTGTGGGCCGGCCGAAAGACGGGGAGGTGCGTAACCGCTTGCGCGTTGAAAGCCGCCTTACCCTGGTGCTAGTTCGGCGCCATGGCAACCGGTATTGGCTTCGCGCTCGACTTCGAGCGCCCGCTCATCGAACTGGAGAAGAAGATCGATGAGCTCAAGGCGTTGTCCACCAGCGGCTCGGTGGACTTCACCTCGGAGATTTCCAAGCTCGAGAAGAAGGCGAAGAAGCTCCAGACGGAGATCTTCAGCGACCTGTCGCGATGGCAGGTGGTGCAGATGTCGCGCCACCCCGCGCGGCCGTACTTCCTGGACTACGTCCACCACCTGTTCACGGACTTCGTGGAGCTGTGTGGGGACCGGCGCTTCGGGGAGGACCCGTCCATCGTCGGTGGCTTCGCGCGCTTCGACGGCAAGCCGGTGATGGTGATTGGCCACCAGAAGGGGCGCAACACCAAGGAGAACATGGCGCGCAACTTCGGCATGCCGCGCCCGGAGGGCTACCGCAAGGCGTGCCGGCTGATGGAGCTGGCGGAGCGGCTGGAGAAGCCCATCCTCACCTTCGTGGACACGCCGGGCGCGTACCCGGGCATGGGCGCGGAGGAGCGCGGGCAGGCGGAGGCCATCGCGGTGAACCTGGAGGTCATGAGCCGGCTGCGCGTGCCCATCATCTCCACGGTGGTGGGCGAGGGTGGCTCCGGTGGCGCGCTGGCCATCGGCGTGGGCAACCGCGTGCTGATGCTCCAGAACAGCGTCTACTCCGTCATCACCCCGGAGGGCTGTGCCTCCATCCTCTTCCGCGACGCGGGCAAGGCGGACAAGGCGGCGGACGCGATGAAGCCCACCGCCGGCGACCTGCTCCAGATGAAGATCGTCGACGAGGTCGTGCCGGAGCCGCCGGGTGGCGCGCACCGCGACCCGACCAAGACGGCCGAGGCCCTGGGCAAGGTCCTGCGCAAGCACCTGACGCAACTGTCCGAGCTGTCCCCGGACGGCCTGGTCAAGGACCGTTACGCGAAGTTCCGCGCGTTCGGCATGTTCTCCGGACGCTGACGCACCCTCATTGACGGTCTCCTCCATGCGAACCCTGGTCCCCCCCCACGTCGAGACGCTGAAGCCGTACGTCCCGGGCAAGCCCATCGAGGAGACCGAGCGCGAGTTCGGCCTGACGGGCGTCATCAAGCTCGCCTCCAACGAGAACCCGCTGGGGCCCTCCCCTCGGGCGCTGGAGGCGATGCGCCGCGCGTCCGCCGCCGTGCACCTGTACCCGGACGCCACGTCGTTCCACCTGGTGCGCCGCCTGGCCGAGTCGCTGGGCGTGCAGCCCCAGGAGGTGGTGCTGGGCAGCGGGTCGAACGAGCTCATCGAGCTGCTCATCCGCACCTTCACCACGCCCGAGGACGAGATCCTGCTCTGCCGGAACTCGTTCTCCGCCTATCGCATCTCCGCGCAGGCCCATGGCCGGCCCTTCGTCGAGGTGCCCATGCGCGAGGGCTTCCAGTACGACCTGGAGGCCATGGCGCGCGCGGTGACGTCGCGCACGCGGCTGGTGTTCCTGGCCAACCCGGACAACCCCACGGGCACCGCGTTCAGCCGCGCGGACCTGGAGGCCTTCCTGGCGAAGGTGCCGCCCGAGGTGCTCGTCGCCTACGACGAGGCCTACTTCGAGTTCGTGGACTGGCCCGAGTACGTCAGCGGCGTGGAGCTGTTCCGGCGGTACCCGAACCTGGTGGCGCTGCGCACGTTCAGCAAGATCCACGGCCTGGCGGGCATCCGCCTGGGCTACGGCGTCATGGACGCGAAGCTCGCGACGTACGTGCAGCGCACGCGCATGCCCTTCAACCTGACGGTGGTGGCGCAGGCCGCGGGCCTGGCGGCGCTCGAGGACGTCGAGCACGTCCAGCGCACGCGCGAGAACAACCGGGTGGGGCTGCGGTACTTCGAGGCGGAGCTGCCCAAGCTGGGCATCCACCTGACGCGCAGCCACGCCAACTTCGTGTTCGCCGACTTCCAGCGCTCCTCGACGGAGCTGTACGAGCTGCTCCTGCGCAAGGGCGTCATCGTGCGTCCGTTCGCGGGCGGCGGCTTCCCCACCTGCCTGCGCATCTCCGTGGGCACCCCCGCGGAGAACGAGCGCTGCGTGCGGGCCCTGAAGGAGGTGCTCGCGTGAGCCAGCGGTGCTTCATCGTCGCCATCGACGGCCCGGCCGGCGCGGGCAAGTCCACCGTGTCCAAGCTGCTGGCGCGCCGGCTCGGCTTCGCGCTGGTGGACACCGGCGCCATCTACCGCTGCGTGGCGCTGATGGCGACGCGCGAGGGCATCGCCTACGACGACGACGCGCGCCTGGGCGAGCTGCTCGGCCGCGTGCACATCCACTTCCAGGTGGTGGGTGAGGAGAACCGCGTGCTGCTCGGGGGGCAGGACGTGTCCGGGGAGATCCGTTCGCCGGAGATCTCCATGGCGGCCTCGCAGGTCTCCAGCCGCCCCGTGGTGCGCGCGGGCCTGCTCCAGCTCCAGCGCCGGCTCGCGCTGGAGTCCGCGAAGGGCTCCATCCTCGAGGGGCGCGACATCGGCACCGTGGTGTTCCCGGACGCGGACGCCAAGTTCTTCCTGGAGGCGAGCCCCGAGGTGCGCGCGCGGCGGCGCTTCGAGGAGCTGTTCCAGAAGGGCGTGGAGAGCAGCCTCACCGACGTGCTGGCGGACCAGACCAAGCGCGACAAGGACGACTCCGCGCGCGCCGTGGCGCCGCTGAAGGCCGCCGACGACGCCATCCACGTCGACTCGAGCAGCATGCCGCTGTCGGAGGTCGTCCACTCCATGGAGGCGGAGATCGTCCGCCGCATGGAGACGCGAGGGTAGGGCGCCCGCGTCGGCGCCTCCGCCTCCGCCTCAGAAGGACACGCCGTCCGCGGCGGGCGGGGGCACCACCAGCGACAGCCGGGGCTGCGCGCCCTTCGCGTCGTAGAACGCGTGGTAGAGGTACAGGTCGGCCACCACCTGCTTCACGTAGCCGCGCGTCTCGCGGAAGGGGATGGACTCGACGAAGAGGTCGAGCGGCAGGTCTCCTCGCTCGCGGGCCCACTTCGCCGCCGCGCCGGGCCCCGCGTTGTAGGCCGCCGCCGCGAGCACCGGGTGCGCGAAGCGATCCATCAACCGGGCCAGGTACCACGCGCCGTAGCGGATGTTGCGCTCGGGGGAGAAGAGGTCCGCGGGGGCGGGCGCGGGCTCCGCGAGCTTCTCCGCGATGGCCGTCGCCGTCTTGGGGATGATCTGCATCAGCCCCCGCGCGTCGGCCAGGCTCATCACCTCCGGCTTGAAGGCGCTCTCGCGCCGCATGATGGCCCACACCAGGAACGGGTCGACCTTGTGCGCCGCCGCGGCCTCCTCGACCGCGTTGGAGAAGGCGCGAGGGTAGAAGGCCGCCAGCGCGTCCGGCTCGCGGGCGCCGAAGGCCCGGCCCCACAGGTAGCGCGCCGCCACGGCGTGCGCGTGGCCGAACTCCCCCAGCCGCAGGAGGGCATGGGCGAAGGGCAGGGCCTGATCCGCCGAGCGCAGCCTCCGCGCGTGGGCCTCCACCTCGTCCGCCGCGTCCCGGAACAGGCCCGCGCGGGTCAGCTCCACCGCGAGCTCCAACTCAGGCGGGCGGGGCAGGTCCAGCGCGAGGGGTGGGTTCGGGAAGGTCGCCGGCGCCGCGCGCCCCAGCTCCTTGAGTCGCTCCGAGGCGAGCAGCGCGTAGAACGACGCGGGCGCCACGCCGATGAGCCGCTCGTACTCCGGGCCCACCTCCGTCGCGCCGGCGCCGCCCAGCTCCCGGCTGCGCACCGTCCAATAACGCGCCTGGGGCGCGAGCGAGCTCTTGGGGAACGTCGCCACCAGCGACTCCAGCGACGCGCGCGCCTGCGCGTACTCCCCCTGCCGAAGCTGTGCCAGCGCGCGGAACCACAGGCCCTCGTCGCGGCGGCGCGAGTGCGCATACCGCTCTCCATGCGCGGTGAAGGCCTTCACCGCGTCCGCGAAGCGCCCGGCCTGCAAGTCCAACCAACCGGAGAAGAACGCGCCCTCCTCGCCCGCGGACTGGGAGGCGTACTTCTGGTCCAACGCCGCCATCAACGCCCGCGCCTTCGCGTTGTCGTCGGACCGCAGCGCCCGCCGCGCGAGCAGCAGCGCGGCGTCCGCCGCCACGCCCGGAGGGCCCTTCTGCGCGACCTCGAGCACCTTCAGCGCGTCTGGCTCCCGTCCCAGCGCGAACAGGGCCCGCGCGCGCAGGAGCGCGACCTTCGCCGCCGCGTCCTTCGCCAGCTTCTCGTCGCCGAGCGCGTCCAGCTCGGCCAGCGCCCGCTGGGGAGCGCCGCCGTCCACGAAGCCCTCCGCGCGGCGCGTGCGCTCGGCGAAGCCCAGCTTCACCGCGGGCCGCCGCTCCTCCGTGAGCCACTTCACCGCGTCGTCCGCGTACGGATGCAGCGGGGAGCGCAGCGCCAGCGCCAGGAGGTCCGCCTGCTGGCCGGCGACGTTGCCCGTGGCCCCTCGCGCCTGGGCGCGCTGGAACAGCAGCTCCGGTGACGGCGTGGCCTTCATCGCAGAGTCCAACACCACCAGGGCCTGCTTCGCCTTGCCCGCCTTCAGCAGGGACTCCCCCAGCCGCGCCCGCGCGCGCGCCGTCAGGTCCGCGGGGGCCGCGCCGCCCTCGACCACCCGGGCGAACTCCCGCGCCGCGCCCTCGGCGTCGCCGGAGTAGAAGCGCGCCTGCCCCAGGTAGAAGGCGCGGTAGGGCTCCAACAGGGCGGGGGCGGGCGTGGCCGCCAGCAGGTCGCGAGCCTCGGAGGCCTGACCGTCCGACAGCGCCAGCGTGCCCGCCAGGAGGGCGAGTCTGCCCGCTTCCGGACACTTCCTCGCCGCGCAAGCCTCCAACTCCTGCCGGGCCAATTGGGTCGCTTCTGGCTTGTGAAGACGCACGGCCTCCAGGGTTGTCGGGGATTGTCCGAAAGACACCCCCACCAACCACCCCGCGACCCACCCCGACCAGCTCATGCGTTTCTTCCTTTCACGACGCGGCTTTGCGGCTTGCCAACGGGATGCATGCGCGCGGCATTCCCCTCGGGCGCGAGGGGGGTGGTTTGACAGCCGGCCCGACAAGTCCTAAATCCGCGCGCCATCGGGCCGGTCCGAAGTGTTCGTCACCCGTCGTCATTCGCTGAAAGCGTTCAGGCGATTACGTGCTCTTGGGTCGCGGCAGGCGGCCCGTTGCGTCACCGGGGGTGCATCACTACTTTGCGCGGCCGTTTCGCGCTACTCCGGTCCGCTGTCTTCCAGGCGGGCTTTGTCGTCCGGAAACACTGCTTGTTCCAGCGCTCGGGGGGGAAACAGCACAGAGGGAGGGCTCCATGAAGCCGTGTCCAGCCGATCTGCCGCAAACCATCAATCCCGAGGCCGGGCCCAAGCGTGCCGGCGTCGAGACGCATCGCAATCTGAACTGCCACCAGTATGACAACTGTCTGGATGAAGCCGTCCGGCGCGGTTGGCAGTCCTTCACGTGCATGAAGTGCCCGATGTACCAGCACGTGGCGCCTCCCCAGATGGGTCTGGAGGCTTACGCCACGCAGCGTCGTCCGGTCTGAACCACCAGCGCTCCACCGTGTGCGGGGAGGCCCCGTCGTGGAGAGGGGCACCCCACATGGCGCCGCGTCCCGTCAGCGGACCGCGGCGTAGATGACCGCCACCCAGTATTGCTTCGCGCCGAAGCGCTTCGAGTCGCCCCGTACCACGCCCACGCCCACGCGGTTGTTGGTGGCATCGGTGACGCTGCGGGACTCGGGCAGGGCCGACGGATCCGACACCACGAAGAAGTCCACCGAGGCCGTGCCCGCGTCCGGCAGCACCTGGAAGACCCGCTCGTGCAGGGGCGACTCGCCGGGCTGCGCCGCGGGTTGATCCAGCTCCAGGGCCCGCCGCGCGTGTGCCTGGGCGAGGGCCTCCAGCGCCACGCTGCGCGACAGCGGCGGCAGCTTCTTGGCCGAGCGCCAGCGCGCCAGTGAGTCGTACGCGTCCTGCTGCGGATTCTCCGGGTCCGCCGCCGCGGGCGACGCCGCGGTGAAGACCTCCGTGACGATGGCCTCGTCGCGACCGTCCACGCGCTGGAACGCGACGCCCAGGCCCACGAACCGGAAGCCCGGGTCCAGCAGGTTGCGGCGGTGTCCGGGGCTGTGCTCGATGCCGAAGTGCGCGGCCAGCGGCCCCGCGGCCTGGCCCAGGTTCTCTCCCGCCCGGCCGTAGCGGGTGCCCGGCGGCAGCCGGCGCGTCAGCGTGGAGCCGTCCGGCGCCACGTGCGCGAAGAAGCCCTCGGCGGACATCCGCTGGCTGTAGGCCTGCGCCACGCGCTCCAGCATGGGGTCCGGGGTCAGCTCCGCGAGCCCATGCGCGCGGCGCAAGGCGTTGATGCGCTCGTAGAGCAGCGGGCGGGCGTCCTCGAGCGTGGTGGGCTCCACGCGGCTCTCCCGCTCGCCCTGGCGGCGGACCTCGCCAATCTGGGTCAGGAAGAGCGAGGTGACCTCCGGCCCCGCGTCGCCGTGCGCCACCACCTCCACCGTGTACGTCCCGGCCCCCATGAAGTCGAGCCGCGCGCAGAAGTCCGAGCCCTGCGTGCCGCGGCGGGTGAGGGGCACGATGACGACCTCCCCGTCGGGGCGCGTGACGTAGACCTCCGCCTGGCGCAGCGGCGGCGAGAGCGAGCCGCAGAGCGTCTGCACCGCGCGCTCCCCGGGCATGACACGCGCGAAGGGCTTCAGCTCGGCCTTGCGGTCGGACAGGAGCAGCACCAGCACGGCGCGCTTGTCCTGCAGGGCCACGCCCACGCCGAAGTGGGACGCGCGCTCGGTGTTGAGGTCGGTGCGCGCCTGGAGGGACTCCAACGCGTGGGCATGGGCCCAGGCGCGGATGACGAGCGCCCGGGGGGCGGGGTCCGCCGCGCCGGAGTCGCTGATGGCCTCCGTGAGCGTGAACAGGTCCGGCGCGCCGGTGATGGCGCCGCTGGCGGCCTCGCGGGCCAGCCTCCGCGCCGCCGCGCCCAGCGGGGCGTCTTCCATGGGGGCGCGCCGGCCGACGCGCTCGAACTCGCGCACCACGTGCTCCGCGGCCTTGCGCTCCATGGTCTCCGCGGGCGTCAGGACGACGGGCTTCGGAGGGGGAGGCTTCGCGGCGGTGGGGGCGGCCGCGAGGAGCGTGGCGAGCGCGAGCACGGCGATCATCGAAGCTCCAGCCGGAACGCGAGCGCCCTCACCGTGCCGGCGCCGAGCTTCTCGTTGAGCTGGGCGCACAACTTGGCGGCCTCCGCCTCCAACGTGCGCGCCCACTCCGCGCTGCGCACCGCCACCACCAGCGTGCCTTCCTCCAGCGCCCGGGGCATGGCGTGGCGGGCGATGTGGGAGCCCACCACGGCTTCCCAGACAGGCGCCAGGGCATGGCCCCGCCTCGATTCGCCGGCCAACCGGCCGAGGACACGGGGAAGGAGGCTTTCGAGGGACTTGGGCTCGCTACGGGCCATCGCGCGCGATGATGATTCGTGCCATCCTGAAAGCCAACCCTCCGTTGCGTGGCGGGGGGAGGCGGGTGGCCGGGCCTGACGTGTTTCGCGGGGGGAATCACCCACCGCACCGTCGCGCGACATGCATCGTGCCTGTAAGGTCCAGGCCGTTTCCGCCCCCCGGGAGCCGCACCGCATGACCCCCTCGTTCCGTCTCCTCCTGCTGACAGGTGCCGTCTGGGGGGCGGCCTTGTCCGCGTGCGCCGACTCCTCCGCCGACACCCCCTTCATCCCGGGGCCGACGCCCGACCTGGGCCCGTGCACCGTCGACCAGGACTGCCCCGACGCGGCGCTCTTCATCTGCAACACGGCCTTGTCCCGCTGCGAGCCCGCCTGCCGCACCCGGGAGGACTGTGGCGCGGCGCGGCGCGGCGAATACGCGCTGTCGTTCTGTGACACCGGCTCGCTGGGCTGTCAGTGCGACATGCAGCGCTGTGTGGTGGCGGTGTGTGCCACGGACGTGGAGTGTGGCGTCGACGAGGTCTGCCGCAACGGGACCTGCGTCGCGCCCCCGGCCGCCGTCCTGGCGGCGTCGTGCCAGGTGACGCCGGATGTGGTGGTGGGGACCGAGGGGGCGTTGGTGAGCTTCGGCGTGTGGGTGCAGGACGCGGCGGGGCGCCCGATGGTGCCCCGCGAGGGCGTGGAGTGGGTGGCGGTGTCCAAGTCGGTGGCCGGCACCGGCTCCGGGACGCGGGCCGTCTTCACGCTCGAGGCACCCGGCGCGCTGGCGGACGCGGTGGAGGTGCGGGTGGGGACGGCGGTCTGTCGTGCGCGCGTGTCGGTGCTGTCCCCCGACGTGCCGGCCGGGGGCTTGCGGGTGCTCGCCGTGGACGAGCTGACCGGCCGTCCGATTCCGGCCGTGACGGTGATGGTCTCCACGCCGCAGGGGCAGGGGAGGAGCGTCGCGCTGACGGGCCCGGATGGCACGGCCTGGGTGCCCGCGGCGGGGGAGATGGGGGTGTCCCTCTTCCACGCGGACTACGGCTACCTCACGCTGGCCCGGCATGCGCTGCGCGACGGCCGCGACCTGCGCGTGGCGCTGCGTCGCAACCCGCTCGACTCCTCGGGCGGGGTGCGGGCCGAGTTCGCGGGCCTGGGCGGCACGGGGAGCTCGCTGTCGCCCACGTTGCAACTGGGCGTGACGGGCCTGTCCGTGCCGGGGCTCTTCTCCGAGCCGTCGCTGGACACGTTGCTGGGCATGGAGCGCGAGGTGGAGCTGAACGTGCTCGGCGGTGCCCAGCGCCTGTCTCTGCCGAGCGGCTCCTCCCTCTGGTTGGCGGGCGCCACGCCGCCGGCCGCGAAGTCACCAGGGGTGGCGGGCACGTGTGATCGCTCGCTCGCGGGCGTGGTGGATCCGGAGGTGGCCATCCTCGCCGGCCAGTGCGGGACGCGCGCGGCCTGGGCCCTCACGGGGAGCCTGCCGCTGGCGGAGCTGCCCCTCCAGAGCCTGGCGCCCGGCGCGGACCCGCTGCTGACGCTGGGGCGGGTGTTGCCGGTCTCGACGCGCTTCTTCTCGTCCGTGGCGCGGGACGCCGCCTTCACCCTGGCGCCCACCCCGGGGCTCGAGGAGGGCGCGCCGGACCCGCTGGCCGCGGAGTATCCGCAGCACGTGACGCACGAGTTCGAGGGTGTCCGGCTGGCGTTCCCCTTCGCCGTGCGCGTCCCCGCGCTGCCGCGCTTCCAGGGGACGTTCCTCGACCGGGCCTATGTCCTCACCACCGTGGCCGTTCCGGGGCGGGGACTGGTGCCGCTGGGGCTGGGGGCCGCGGCCAACGTCGCGCCGGCGGATCCGAACACGGACGCGGACGCCCGCCTGGGGCGCCCCGGCGTGGTGTTCGTGCGCATGGCCCCCGCGCACCACGGCCTGGAGGGCCAGCCCTATCGGATCCTGGTGAGCGCCATGTCGCGCTCGGCGCGCGATGACTCGGCCGCGCCCTTCGCCTCCAGCTTCATCGTCGCGGACCTGTCCCGCCTGGACTTCGATCCCGACGGCGCGCGTCCCGTGGAGCCGCCGATCGGCTTCCTCCCCGTCCCCGAGTCGGTCGCCTACAACTTCGACAGCAAGGCCTCCGGCGACCTCGAGGGCCGGCAGTTCGTCGCCGACGTCGACACCCCGGCGACGCTGCTGCGGGTGGTCTTCACCAACCGGCTGGGGCGTCGCTGGACGGTGCTGGCCACGCCCGACGAGGCCCGCGACGGCTTCCGCGTCCCCACGGCACCCGAGGGCCACGAGGACCGCACCTACTCCGGCGACCACCTGGGGAGCCGCGCCCTGCTGCGCGCCGAATTGCTCCAGGTGACGGGCCGCGACGCGCGCGACGCGCTGGGCCCCTCGCGCCTGGCCTCGGCCGACGGGCCGGGCATGGAGCACGTGGGCGACCTCACCCGCGCGGCCTCCGTGCTCGACGTGGGGCGTCCCGAGGTGGCCTGGCTCTACCCGGAGCTGGAGGGACAGCGGCTGAGCCGTGGAAGCGCCATCCGCGTGAAGGTCTCCGGCTTCCGGCCCGGCGCGGACGCGGACGGACGCGTGCGCGTGACGCTGTCGGGTGCTACTGCATGCGCGGGCACCGTCCTGGTCTCCGAGGCCCCCGTGGCGTCATCCAGCGGCGAGGTGGAGCTCCGGCTCCCTGCCCACTGCTCGGGGCTCGGGGTCTCGCTGGTGGCGGCGCTCGAGGACCCACGGGGCGCGCTGCTCGTTCCACCCGTGGTCGCCGTGCGGGCCGTGGACATCCCTTGAAAGGGGGGAGGACGTAGCAGGTCGGCTCTCAATGGGAGGGTTTTCCCCACCTGGGCTCCCTTTGTGTTGCTCGCTTTCAGGATTTGCAGGGTGGTAGCGTTCCCGTCGGCGGCTTGCTGGAGGCACGGTGCAGAAGGAGACGGTCGTCACGGTCATCTCGAAGATCTCCGACCGGCCGGTCAACCTCGACGCGGCGCTGGTGGTGATCTACGGGCTGGACCTGGGGCGGAAGTTCGATTTGACGCGGGAGGAGACGCTCATCGGGCGCTCGTCCCGGTCGGACATCCAGATCGACCAGGAGTCGGTGAGCCGCAACCACGCGGCCATCTCCAACACGCGCGAGGGCGTGCGGATCCGCGACGAGGGGTCCACCAACGGGACCTTCATCAACGACGAGCTGGTCGAGGGTGAGCGGGAGCTGCGCAACGGCGACCTGGTGAAGATCGGCCGCACCATCTTCAAGTACATCGCGGGCGGCAACATCGAGGCGGCCTACCACGACGAGATCTACCGGCTGACCACGATGGACGGCCTGACGCAGATCTACAACCGCCGCTACTTCGACGAGCAGTTGGATCGGGAGATCTCCCGCAGCCGTCGCTACGAGCGCACGTTGTCGCTCGTGTTGATGGACATCGACCACTTCAAGGCGGTGAACGACCGGTACGGGCACCTGGCCGGGGACTCGGTGCTCAAGCAGCTCGCGTCGACGGTGCGCACGCGCATCCGCCGCGAGGACGTCTTCGCCCGCTACGGCGGCGAGGAGTTCGGCATCCTGCTGCCGGAGGTCGCGCTGCCCGGAGCGAAGCAGTTGGCGGAGAAGGTGCGGCGGCTGGTGGAGAAGCAGCGCTTCGAGTTCGACCGGCAGGCGATCCCCGTCACCATCTCCCTGGGCGTGGCGGTGCTGGAGTCGCTCCACCGCGAGCCCGGGGACCTGGTGCGTGCGGCGGACGAGCGCCTCTTCGATGCGAAGTCGTCGGGCCGCAATCGCGTCATCGCCTGAAGGCGGGCGCCGTGCGCGCCCTCACCCCGCGAAGACGGAGCGCCGCTCCTTGAGGAGGGCGTGCAGCATCCCCTGGATGGCTTCGCGCGTGCGCTCGGTGAGGCGCTGCACCTCGCCCAGGTCGTCCGCGGCCTCGGGCGCGACGCCGTCCATGGTGATCGGCTCGCCGAAGCGGATGCTCCACTTCGCGGGCAGGGGCACGGGGCCCAGCGGCGTCAGGGGCACGAACGGCAGGCCCAGGAAGCTGGCCGGCACGCGCCCCAGCATGGGTGACGTCTCCTCGGAGCCGACGATGGCCACCGGGACGATGGGCGCGCCGGTGCGCAGCGCGAGCTTCACGAACCCGCCGCGTCCGAAGCGCTTGAGGCGGTAGCGCTCCACGAACGGCTTGCTCAGGGCCTGGTAGCCCTCCGGGAAGACGACGAGGGGCCGCTGCTCGTCGAGCAACCGCAGCGCGTTCTCCGGGCAGGCCCGCACGGCGCCCAGGCGGTTGAAGAGCGTCCCGAGCACGGGGGCATGGAAGACCTGGTCCTCCACGAGCCAGCGCGACTCCTTCAGGTCCGGCCGCTCCCGCGACAGCGCGAGCGACATGACGAGGCCGTCGTAGGGGAGGGCGCCCGAGTGGTTGGCCACGAGGATGGACGCTCCCCGGGGAACGTGGTCGATGCACTGGGTCGACACCCGCCAGTACTGGCCGTAGAGGAACTCGAGCACGGGCTCCAGTCGACGCACCAGCGTCGGGTCCTTGCCGTACTCGTCCAGGTGGGCGCCTCCGCCGGTGCCCAGGCCCGCGCGGACCGCGTCCACCAGTCCGTTCACCGCGCCCAGCGCTCTGCCGATTCCCTCGCTCGCGAGCGCATGGCCCGCGATGTCCCGCGCCAGCGCCAGCATCCCCGTGGCTCGGGCGGCCAGGGGACGGGGGGCGTCAGGGGGGCGCGTGGCTCCGGACGTGTCCTCGTCCGCGGCACCCGAGGGGGGGACGAGCGTCAGGGGACGTCGGGCACTGCGGGGCAGCTCGTCTCGCGTCGCGTCCGCCACTTCGACCTCCGCTTCGAGGATGGACGTCTCGGTTTCCGCGTCCGAGTCATCCACTTCGTCCATGTCACCGGATGCGGCGCCCACCATCGCCGCGTCGTCCTCCGACATCCCCGTGTCGGCGGCACGCTCCGCCAGGTCGTCCTCGGGCGGAGAGATGGGATGGGAGGCGCGGTGGTCCATCACCTCGGCGACGGCCATCGCGGCGGCGCTCTCGGCCACCTGCGCGGCGACCGTGGTGGCGAGCTCCCGCTCCTGCTCCGGGCGCTCCGTCGTCGGGCTGTGGTCCAGCACCTCCTCGACGGCCGCCTCGGCCAGCTCGGTGGTGAGCTCCGTGGCCAGGAGGCGGTCCACTTCGTCCTCTTGTGCGTGGCGGCGCTCCAATGCCTCGTCCACGGCGAGCCGCGCGGTGGTCTCGGCGACCTCGGCGGCCAGGGCTCCGGCCAGGGCATGGTCGACCTCTCGCTGGCGCTCCGTCCGGGGGGCTCCCGCGTTCGTCGTCACGGGCTCCTTCGGTGTCGCCGACGCTGCCGGCTCCCGGAGGTGCTCGACCTCACCGAGGTCCTCGGGAGCGACTCCCGGGGGGGCCATGTGCGTGGTCGAGTCGATGGGGGCCGTGTCCGTGGGCGGAGGGGCACCACGCGCGTTCACAGAGGCAGGTGTGCCTGGTGGCGACGAGGCACCCTGTTCGGACTCCGTGGACCGCCGAGCCGGTGACTCCGAAGCGGGAGGCGAGAACCCGTGGCTGGCCGCGGCATGCCGCCCAGTTGCTTCTCGCGCCTCCCTCGACGGAGGCGGCGACGCCGTATGTCCAGCCGCAGGGGACCGCCCAGTTGCTTCTCGCGCCTCCTTCGACGGAGGAGGCGACGCCGTATGTCCGGTCGCCGGGGGCCGTCCAGCCGCTTCTCGTGTCTCCTTCGAGTTAGGCCCCGACGCCGCATGTCCGGCCACCGAGGGCCGCCGCTCCGATGTCTCCTTCGAGTCAGGCCCCGACGCCGCATGGCGGGATGCCTCGGCGCGACGAGTCGAAGTTCCTGGTTCTTCCTTGCCACGTGCTGCCGGTGGCGTCCCCGGCGCCCCGCCACGCTTCGCGCCGCCGGAGCCCTTCTTCGAGCGCGGGTCTCCGCCCTTCGATTTCGCGCGGGCCGCGTCGGAGCCTGCCCCGGGAGGGCTCTTCGGCTTGCTCGCCGTGGCTCCGGACGAGGGCCGCTCATCTCCGCCGTGCGCGCGAGCCGCGTGGGACTTCGGGCCCTTCGTTCCCGCGGGCTTCTTGTGGGGCGCGGAGTCGTGCTCGGCGGAGGTCCCGGTTCTCTCGGCCTGGGTGTCGGGCTTCGCGCGTTCGCCTCCGCGAGACGCCGCGCCGCGCTGGAAGGGATCGTTCCCGAGGACACCCTTGGCCATGACTAGCTCCTTCTGAGCGTGAGCGCCGCGGCGGCGTCCCTGACGTGGTGCGAGGGCGTGAAGCCGAGCGCGCTTTCGGCGCGCTTGCCGTCCGCGACCCAGGAGTAATGGATGTAGTCGAGAAGGGCTACCGGCAACATGTCCGCCCCGACGACATCCAGCGTGTGGAGTGCGCCACGGAACAAAGGCCCTGGCAGGGGAAGCGGGCGGGCACCCGCCTGGCGGATGAGGCCGGACAGCGGCAGCACGCCCCGGCCCACGATGTTGAACTCCCCGGACGCGTCGGCCCGCAGCGCCAGATGCAGCGCCCTGCCCGCGTCCTCCTCGTGGACACCCTGCCACAGCGGGTCGTACCCCAGCAGCGTGGGCACCACCGCGGTCCGCGTGAGCAGTCGCGTGACGGGGTTCTCGATGCTGGGCCCGAGCACCGGCGCGAAGCGCAACACCAGCACGCGCATGTCCGGGTGCCGCTCGCGGAAGGCGCGCACCTGGCCCTCCACCTCCACCTTGTCGGTGACGAACCGGCTGTGGGGACAGCCCTGGAGCGCCGAATCCTCGCGCAGCAGCGCGGGGTTGTTGCCGCGCGCGCCGTAGACCGCGGTGAGCGACGGCACCACCAGCCGGGGCAGCTTCGCGCGGCCGGCCGCCGTCAGCACGTTCATCGTGCCGATGACCTCCAGCTCGTGCGCCAGCGAGCCGTTGCGGATGGGGCCGAAGAGGAAGGCCAGGTGATAGAGCGCGTCGACCGGCTGGTCGCTGAGCGCGTCGGTGAGGTCCGCCTCCGCGTCGTGTCGCGTGAGGTCCACCTGGTGGAAGTCCACCTTGGCACCCTCGGGCCGCGCGACATCCAGCACGAGGATGCTCTCCACGTCGGGGTCCCGTTCGAGGAGGGGGAGCAACAGCTTCCCGTACTCGCCACTGGCTCCGGTGACCGCGACGCGCAACCGCCCCTTGCCTAGTCGTGACACGTCCATACGCAGACACTCCTGTTAGCCCAGCCGCTCCGGAATGTCAGCCCGGTCCCGTCGCGTCGCGCTGGACAACGTCGCCTCCCTGGCGGAGGGTGGCGGGTCGCCATGGCCCGCATCGCACGCCTCAGTGACGTCCTCATCAACAAGATCGCCGCCGGCGAGGTGGTGGAGCGGCCCGCCTCCGTGGTGAAGGAGTTGATGGAGAACTCGCTCGATGCCGGCTCGAGCACCGTGCGAGTCGACCTGTCGGGTGGGGGCGTGGACCGCATCATCGTATCCGACGACGGGCACGGCATGGGCCGTCAGGACGCCACCCTGTGTCTGGATCGTCACGCCACCAGCAAGCTGCGGGAGCTGGACGACCTCTTCCACATCGACTCCATGGGCTTCCGGGGCGAGGCGGTGCCGGCCATCGCCTCCGTGTCCCGCTTCTCCATCCACACCGCGGAGGTGGGCGCGGACGTGGGCACGCGGGTGACCCTGGAGGGAGGCCTGGACCCGTTGATCGAGGACGCGCCCCCGCGCACCGGCACCGTCATCACCGTCGAGGACCTCTTCTTCAACGTGCCCGCCCGTCGCAAGTTCCTGCGCCGCAGCGACACCGAGCTCAAGCACGCGGAGGAGGCCGTCGTCCGCCTCGCCCTCGCCAACCCGGAGGTGGGATTCTTCGCCACCCACGAGGGCAACGAGCTGTTCTCCAGCCCCGCATGCCCGGAGGACCCGCGCGAGCGCATCGCCGCGGCGCTGGGGCCCGCGGTCCATCCCCACCTGTTCCCGGTGGAGGAGCGGCGCCTGGGCGTCAGCGTCACGGGCTTCGCGGCCTCGCCCGAGTTCACCTTCCCCAACGCGCGCGGCCTCTACACGTTCGTCAACCGCCGCTTCGTGAGGGACCGGGGGCTCATCGGCACCATCCAGCGCTCCTACCAGGACTTCCTCGCGGCGGGGCGCCAGCCGGTGGTCGTGCTCAACATCGACGTGGACCCGGTGGCCGTGGACGTCAACGTCCACCCGCAGAAGCTGGAGGTCCGCTTCGCCGACGCCCGAGGCGTGTACGAGGCCATCAGCGCCGCGCTCAACCGCATGCTGCGCGCGGCCCCCTGGCTGGGCGCGGGCGTGGACCCGGCCTCGACCGGAGCGCCCCAGCCGCGCGACGCGGCCCACTACGCGCTCGCCGTCGAACGCTTCCTCACCCGCGCGCAGGAGGCGTCGTGGGGCGGGCCGCTGCCCACCGCCATGGACGCCCCGAACGCGGGCGCCCCTCCGCTGTCCGGTGCCCCCGCGCCCATGGGGGCCATCCCGGCGCCGTTGCCCTTCGCGGGCGCGCCAGGGCGGGCCCCCGCGTTCGGCGAGGCGCAGCCCCAGCTCAACGAGGCGCCACCGCCGGGCTACTTCGGCGCCCTGCGCCCCATGGGCATGCTGGGCGGACGCTTCCACGTCTGCGAGGGGCCGGGCGGGACGCTGGTGGTGCTCGACCCCCACGCCGCGCTGGAGCGGGCCCGGCTCACCGCCTACCTGCGCGCGCTCGAGGACGAGCAGGGCCCTCCGCCCCCGTCGCTGTTCGGCACCACGCTGGAGCTGCCCCTGCAGGCCGCCAAGGCCCTGGTGGAGGGACGCGAGGCGCTGACGCGGCTGGGGTTCGACGTGGAGCCCTTCGGTGGGACGACGCTCGCCCTGAAGACCGTCCCCCCGGGCCTGGAGGGCGTGGACGCCCGCGCGCTGCTGGAGGCGCTCGCCCGCGCGCTGCCCCCGAGGAGCGCCGCGCTGGACGCGGTGACGCTGGCCGAGGCCATCCGGGTGATGGCCTGCCACGCGGCGCGCAGGGCAGGGGCCTCGCCGCTCACCGACGCCCAGCTCCGCGCGCTGCTGGGCGAACTGGACCGGGCCGACTTCCACCCGCCCTGCATCCACGGCACGGTGGTGGTGCTGGAGATGCCCCTGCTCGAACTGGAGCGGCGGGCGCGCTGAGGGCCCCGTGCCTGGGCCTCGCGGAGAATCCCGCAGTCGCTTCGCGACCTTACGCGACCGGAAAGTTGACGCGTGGGAGGTCGCTGGTACGGTGCCACACGCCTGTAGCACCGGGCGGACCCGTCCCGGACGAACGCGACACACGCGAGGGAGTGGCACATGCACGGTGTGATCACCCTGCGGGACGTGGTGTCCAACCTCGGCCTGGTGCTCCGCGAATTCGGAGCGCTCTGCGTGGTTCGCTGTCTGGTCGCCTCCCTGCGCCGCCGGCGGACCACGTTCCTCGAGATCGCCGTCCGTCCCAGGCGCCCCTGACGTTCGCCCCCTCGCCCCCTCGGTTCGATGCTCCGTCGCCTCCTGCCTCCGCTCGCCCTCCTCGTCGCCGCTCCCGCCTTCGCCCAGGACGAGGAGGACGCCGTCCCCGAATCGCTCAACGGCGTGGGACGCATCACCATCCAGGGGGGCTGGCGCGTCACCTCCAACGAGACCTTCTACAAGCGCTGGTACGGCCGCTCCGGGAACGAAGGGCTGTCGCTCGCGCGGAAGACGGAGGGCGGTCCGCTCGCGGTGGCGTCGTTCGCGTACGCGTTCACGGACATGTTGGAAGTGGGCATCGACCTGTTCGCCACCGGCTCCAGCCTCTACGTCACCCAGCCCGGCGCCACCCCCGCCGAAGCGCCCTTCGAGCGGCGCATCAAGACGCTGGGCTACGGCGCGCTCCTGGGGCTGCGCTTCCAGACCGTGCTGCCGGAGGTCGGCCCCTACGGCCTCGTGCCCTTCGCCGGCATCTTCCTCGGTCCCGCGCTCGTCACCTCCGAGCGGGCAGGCGAGGGCGCGCAGGAGGACACCTCGCGCGCCTACGCGGCCTCGCTCGGAGCGACCTGGCGCTTGTCCGCCAACTGGGGCCTCACCGCCGAGTACCGCTTCGTCTACCTGCGTGGTCCCGTGGGCCCTCCCGAGGCGCGCGTTGGATCATTCAACCTGGGTGGTAACTGGATGGCCCTCGGCGTGACGTACACGTTCCCGCCGGACCTCTCGCGCCCGCTGTCGAGCGGGGGCCTGGGCTTCTAGGCCGTCCAGGCGAGCGGGAGAGGGGCTGTTCTCTTCCGGAAATGCGAGCGATTCCCTGCGCTGTTCCGCAGCGGAAATTTGTCGCCGTAAGACCGGGAGAACTCCTTACGATGCGTGAGTCCGCCGAGATCGTTTCCGGACCTAGGAAGATGTCCATGCCAGAGCAGGCGAAGACCGAGGTTGAGAAGGAACTGGCGGATCTCCGCCGTGAGGTGGTCGAGGCACGAAACCTCGTCATCAAGAGTGACAACCTGCTGAAGAACCTCCACGCGGAGGTGAAGGCGGTTGGCAAGCGCCACGAGGATTTCCAGAAGCGGCAGTGGATCTCCTCCGCGGCCGCGTACGTGCTCTTCGCGGTCATCGCGGTGGGCGCGGCCGTCATGATCACCAGCGCGCGCAGCTCGAGCGCCACCAGCGAGCGGGAGCGGCTGGAGAAGATGGTGACCGACCTGACGGCCCAGTTGGAGAAGCAGCGCTCGGACGCGTCCGCCCACCAGACGGCCCAGCGCGGCGCGGCCGAGGTCTACAAGATGATGACCTCGCTGCCCGGCGACGAGCGCCTCAAGGGCATCGACGCGCTGATGAAGCTGGACACGTCCCGGCTGAGCATGCTCGAGCGCCAGGCGCTGAATGATCGCGCCTCCGTCCTGCGCCGCGAGACGGGCGACGCCGCCTACGAGCGCGGGAAGATCGCCTTCCGCAAGAACGAGATGAACCAGGTCGTCTCCGAGATGGAGCGCTTCCTGGCCATGAACCCGCCGGCGGAGCAGGCGCTGGACGCGTCCTTCTTCCTGGGCACGGCCTACAACCAGCTCCGCAAGCACGACAAGGCCGTGCCGCTCCTGGCGCGCTTCGTCGAGGGAGATCGCACCTCCAAGACGCGCGACTACGCCATGCTGCTGCTGGCCCAGTCGTACCAGGAGGTCGGTCAGCTGGAGAAGGCGCTGGAGACGGCCCGTGACGCGGCCGGCGCCTACCTCAACAGCCAGTACCAGCAGCAGTTCCGCACCCGCATCTCCATCGTGAAGCGGATGATGAGCGGCAACACGGAGGCGGGTCCCGCTCCGGCGGGCCCGGCCCCGGCGGCTCCCGCCCCTGCACAGGCGGCCAGCCCCGCCGGCCAGTAGGCCCCCCCCGCGCCGGGCGGTCCTCCATGCCGCCCGGCCACCTCCGGCTGTCGGCGGAGGTGGGGGAAGATACGGAAGCGTTGCCTCGCGGGGTCCTCGGTCGTAAGACCAGGGCCCCGTGTCCGCTCCCGACCCTCGGAAAGATCCCCGCTTCCGCCGCTATCGCGCCGCCGCGTATGGGATCTACATCACGCTCACCGCGCTCTTCTCGCTGTGGGTCATCTGGTGTGTGAGTCGCTCGGTGGCGGCGATGACGCCCGAGCGGCTGCCCCCGGCCGCGCAGCAGCTCACCTTCCGCGAGTGCCTGGACGGTGTGCAGGCGCTCTGGGCCAACCTCGAGTCGGAGCGCGAGAAGCTGGTGCGCGTGTCCCCGGCGCGAGACACGGACCAGGAATGGATGCGCATGCGCACGGCGTGGCTGGAGCGGCTGCGCGTGAAGGAGTCCCAGTGCGACCTGCGCGCCCGCGAGCGCGCCCCGCTGCGCGTGGTGTTCCGTCGGCTGGAGAACGTGCTCGACCTCTACACCACGCACGCGGTGCAGTACGCGGACGAGGTGGGCGGCACGGTGGACTCCTTCCACGCCGCCTTCCAGGCCGCGAGCAGGAGCCCGGCGGCCCAGCCCCCGGCGCCCTGAGTCAGCGCACCGGCAGCCGCGCGGTGTAGCGGCCGAAGGTGTCCGTCACGGATTCGGACAGCAGCACGGAGGCGGGGCGCCCCTCCACGTTCACCACGCGGTAGAAGCGCACGGAGGCGTAGGGCAGCCCCGGCGGCATGTGGGGCTCGCGCGTGCCCGCCAGCACGTGGCCTCGCAGCGTTCGGCCGCGCTGGAGCGCGAACGCCGCCACCTGCTGCTCCACGGTGTCGGAGGGAGGCACGGTGACGAAGCGGCTGACGCGCGGCAGGTTCTCCGTGGGCAGGAAGTCCACGCGGTAGAGCGCCGGGTCCAGGCGCAGCACGTACTCGCCGTTGGCGTCGGTGAGGGTCTCGGCCAACTGGGTCCCCGGCAGCGGACGTCCCGGCACCGTGGCCACCGGCTCCGCGATGAGGCGCACGCCCGCGGCGGGGGACTTGTCGTCCGGCTGGCGAAGCTGGCCCCGCACCAGGCGCCGCGTCGCGCACACCACGTCCGGCAGCGTCGTGTCGTTCACGTGTACGGCGGCGGCCCCCACCGTCAGCCCCGCGGCGGCGCCCGCGGGCGGCATCACCACCAGGGAGAGCGGGGCGTCGGTCGCGCTGGGGAGCGAGGCAATCTCGAACCGGCCGTCCACCCCGGTCGTCACCACCTCGCTCCGGAAGCTCCCTCCGCCGCCCACGCGCCCCTCCAGCGACACCGTGGCCCCGGCCACGGGGTTGCCCTCCGAGTCGACGGCGCGCCCGGACACGCGCACCGGCGCGCCGAAGTCCCCCAGCTCCAGGGAGGCCGGCAGCGGCGCATGCGGGTCCACCGTGAACGTCTTCTGCGGCACGAGCGTGCCCTCGTCGGCGGCCGTCACCCGCAGCAGCACCGTGGCCTCGGTCGCGGCCTCCGGCGCCAGTTGGAGCGAGAAGTCGCCCGTCGCGCGCGTCACGAGTACGCGCTGGGACAACGGGCGCAGCTCGGCGTCGAGCGCCTGCACGGAGAGGTTCGCGTCCACGCGGGTGGTGCCCTGGCGGACGATCCTCCCCGACACCGTGACGAGGTCGGCCTGCGCGGGCAGCCGCCACGTGAGGTGCATCGTCTGTCCCGGCCCCACCGAGCCCTGACGGGGCAACGGCGGGAGGCTCGGGTCGGAGGGGATGAGCATCACCTCGTACGTGCCCGCGGCCACCGGCAGCCGCCACACGCCATTGTCCGGCGTCACCAGCGCCTCGTGGTAGCGCGCGACGCCGGGGACGAGCGCGCTGGAGCCCACGGCGCGCACGAACATCGTCTCCGAGTAGGGGCGGGTGGCCGGGCTGCCGTCCGGGGCCGTGCCGCCGGTGGCGCGCTCCGTCACGCCTCGCACCGTGGCCTCGCCGAACAGCTCCAGGTTCTGCTCCGCGCGCAGCCGGTCCACCGGGAAGTCCTGCGCGTGCTGGCCGAGCCCGGGGTTGGGCGTCACCTCCACCACGATGTCCGTGCCCGGGTCCCCGCAGCCGTCGATGAAGCACACCTCGCTGGCGGCGCAGTCGCTGTCGCTGCGGCACACGAGCTGGCTGTCGGCGGGCGCCTCGTCCAGCAGCGCGCAGCCCGGCCCCAGGACCAGCGACGCCACCACCGCGAGCACGCGCGTGGCGGAGCGGGGCTTCATCGACAATTCCCCTGCACCGTGTTCACCACCCACGAGTAGCTGACGACGAAGCCCGGGTTGAGGATGGTGCCGCCATCCGGCAGGTTCACCACCTGCGACTCCGGCTGCCGGTCGGTCAGCTCCGCGTCGCTCACCAGGGCCTCCACCAGGTGCTGGCCCGGGGTGCTCAGCTCCGAGTTGGCGGAGGCGAGGTTGATGCGCAGGGTGCCGCGGTCCGGCCGCCGCGCCTCGCCGTTGTTGGTGAGGGCGATCTCCCGGTACGGCCCGCGCGGGTCCTGCGGGTTGTAGTCGATGAACCAGTGCACCTTGATGCGGTCGTCGACGTCCGGGTCCTCCACCGCCACCTCGAAGGTGAGCTCACACCGCTCGAGGCCGAACTCCTGGATGACGCGCTCCTGCGGCACCACCAGCGACTCGATGATGCGCGGCGGCCGGTTCATGAAGCGCGGCACGTCGTCCAGCAGGGTGTCGTCCTGCGGCAGCAGGCAGGCGGCGAGCAGCCCCACGCCCGCGGCGAGCACGCACAGCGGCCACGCACCTCCGGTGCGTCCGTGCTCCACGTCTGGCCGCTTCGTCGCGCTCATCGCCGGTGGCGTCCACGGGCTGCCTCAGAGCAGCTCGTCGCCCTCCTCGGGAGGCAGCGGGCGCCCGGTCTTCTCCGCCTCGAGCTTCTCCAGATGGCGGAAGATGGTGCGGGGGTCCACGCCCAGGTCCTTGGCCGTCTTGGTGCGGTTGCCGTTGTTCCGTGCGAGCACTTCGTTGATGTAACGCTTCTGGAATTCTTCCTTGGCCTGGAGCAGGGGCATGATGGGCTCCAGGTTCTCCGGCTTGAGGTCCAGGTCGTCGGGGCCCAGCAGCGGCTTGTCCGCCAGCACCACGGCCTTCTTGATGCGGTTCTCCAGCTCCCGGATGTTGCCCGGCCAGCCGTACTTCTTCATGGAGACGGCGGCGGAGGGCGTGAAGCCCTTGGCCTTGGAGTTGAACTCGCGCGAGTACTTCTGGAGGAAGAACTTGCCCAGCACCACCACGTCCTCGCCGCGCTCCCGCAGGGGCGGCAGCTTCAGCGTCACCACGTTGAGGCGGTAGTAGAGGTCCTCGCGGAACGTGTTCCGCTTCACCTCCTCCTCCAGCACCTTGTTGGTGGCCGCCACCACGCGGATGTCCACCGGCTCGCCCCGGTTGTCGCCCACCTTGTAGACGATCTTCTCCTGGAGCGCGCGCAGGAGCTTCACCTGGAGCTGGAGCGGCATCTCGCCGATCTCGTCCAGGAACAGCGTCCCGCCGATGGCCGCCTGGAACTTGCCACCCTTGGTGGCGACCGCGCCGGTGAACGAGCCCTTCACGTGGCCGAACAGCTCGCTCTCCAGCAGGTTCTCCGGGATGGCGCCGCAGTTGATGGTGATGAACGGCCCGCGCTGGCGCGGCGAGCGGCGGTGGATCTCCCGGGCGATGAGCTCCTTGCCGGTGCCCGTCTCGCCGGTGATGAGCACGGAGATGTCCGTGGGGGCGATCTTGTCGATGCGCTTGTAGACGTCCCGCATGCCCTGGCAGGCGCCCACGATGTCGCCGTAGCGCTGGTCCTCCAGCTTGCGGCGCAGCTCCGTGTTGTCGAGCTTGAGGTCGTTGACCAGCATCGCGTTCTGCAGCACGAGCGACGCCTGCGCCGCGAAGATGGTGAGCATGTCCGCGCTCTTGGGCTCGAACCGGTTCACCAGCCGGTCGTTGCCCACGTAGATGACGCCGAACAGGTCGCCCTTGTGCATCAGCGGCACGCACATGACGGAGTGCACGCGCAGGTTGACCACGGACTCGCTCGCCTTGAACTCCGGCGCGTCCACCGCGTCCGCGACGATGAGCGGCTTCTGGTCCTTCACCACCTTGGAGATGATGGAGTCGGACAGCTTCTCCACCGCGTCCTCGATGTTCTCCCGCGCGACGTTGCGCGCCACCTTCACGCGCGGGTCGCCGCTCTCCATGAGGATGAGGAAGCCCTTGTCCGCGCGCGTCACCTCGACGGCCTCGTCCATCAGGCCCTCCAGGATGCGCTCCACGTCGTACAGGCCGAGCAGCCGCTCGCTGAACGCGGTGAGCCGGCGCAGCATGGCCAGCTCGCGGCCGGGCACGCCGGGCAGTTCCGTGGTGTGCGAGTCCGGCTCCTCGATGTTCGCGGGCGCCAGGATGTCGCGGCGCAGCGCGGGGGCGGGCGGGGGCGCGCGGGGGGCGTCCTCGCGCGCGAACATCAGCTCGGTGCCGCCCACGCGGACGACGTCGCCGGTGGCGAGCGCGTGGGAGTCGCGCTTCTTGCCGTTGACCTGGAACGTCGCGCCCAGGCTCCCGACCTCGTAGCGGCTGCCGTCGTAGGTGACGTGCAGGGCGCTGTCGGGGACGCCCGGGTCCTCGAGCGGGATGTCGTTGTCCGCGCTCCGGCCGATGCTGGTGATGCGCTTGTGCAGGGAGACGGTGCGGACCTTGCCATCAGCACTGCGGACGGTGAGGCTGGCCATAGCTCTTCACGTACCTGGAGGGAGGCTCAGAAGGAGAGGGTGAGACCGGCACCGAGGCCGCCGGCGGTGGGATAGAGCCCCACGCTCGCGCTGGGACGGGCCCGGGCGCGCGGCGGAGCGGAGACGGAGGTGCTGGACTTCAGGCGGTTGCCGGACGGCTGCTGCTGCGTCTCGCGCGTCTCCACGGTGGTGCGCACCACCTGGTCCTCGTGGTGGTAGAGCGCGTCCACCACGCCCAGTGCGTAGATGGTGTAGAAGCCCGCCGCCGACGCCAGCTTGAGCAACTGCCAGGTGTCGCGCTGCCGCTCGCGGCTGGTGGGGATGTAGCGGATGGTGATGGAGGCCCGCCCGTCCTCGTCGAGCACGTTGTCCAGCTCGATGGGGCGCTCCTCGAACAGCGACTCGTAGGCGAAGTAGGAGATGACGCTCGTCACCGCGAGCACGCCCTCCGTCGCGGCGAACACGATGCCCAGGCTGTTGCGGCCTTGTTGGAACTGGCCCGCGCCGAAGGGGACGAAGTTGACCAGGAAGTTGCGCTTCTCCACGGTGCGCACGGTGACCTGGCTGGCCAGCTCCTCGGCGCGGCGGCGCTGGACCTCGGCCTCCACGCGCTCGCGCTCGCGGCGCTCGTACTCCGCCTTCTCCCGCTCCTGGCGCAGCCGGCGCTCCTGACGGAGGAACTCCAGCTCCGTGGCCATGTCCTCCTTGATGCCCTCCATGAAGGCCACCGCCGGCGGCGGGACGACGAAGGGGTCCAGGCTGAAGTCCGGATCCAACCTCAGGAGGGCACGCAGGTGGCGCTGGGCCTCCTCGGTGCGCCCCAGGTTGAACGCGGCCAGGCCGGCCAGCTTGTGCAGCTCCACCAGGTCGTCCTCGCCCAGGCCGCCGCGGTCGATGCGGGCGCCCGCGCGCTCCAGCACCTCCGCGTACTTGCCGTACTCGAAGCTGGCGCGCAGCGAGGCGACCTCGGGATCCCCGACGTCCTCCTGGGCGAAGGAGGTCGCCGGAGCCCACAGCGCGAGCCACAGGACGATGAGCGCGATGCCACGGTTCATTCGGGACGCAGGCTCCCCTGGATCGACATGGGCTCACCGGGCCTCAGGTGGACCTGCCTGCGCTCCGTCTTGTAGCCGGGATGGGAGATCTCCACCGTGGCGGAGTTCTGGAAGCCCGCGGGCCCGCGCGGCGAGCGGATCTCGAACGGCTCCTGGAGGCTCTCCCGCGCGGTGCGGACCTGGTCGCCCACGCGCACCGTGGCCTCCGCCGGCTCGTAGTCGACCCTCAGCGGCGAGGACTTGGGTTGGGCGCGCAGGTGGAAGACGTTCTCCGTGTCCGTCCGCACGTCGATGGTGTCCACCACGTCCTCGCAGTAGTCGCAGGAGATGGTGACGGTGTGGGAACCCGGGGTGATCTCCACGTCGTGCTTCTGGAGCGCCTGGGCGCTGGGGGTGCCGTCGTCGACGCGGATCAGTCCGAAGGGGCGCACGAGGATGGAGACGGGGAGCTTCTTCGGGCCGGCCTTGCGGGCGGACTCGCCAGCCAGGGTCCGGGCATCGTCCGCCAGCCCTCCGCCCGTGGCCTTCACGCCCTTCGCCGCTCCTCCCGCCGTGGCGGGCTGGGTCTGCGCCTGGCCGGTGGGCAGGGCTGCGGCGGGACGCGTCGCGCCGGAGAGCCCCCGCGAGGCGCCCGGGCCCTTGGGCTCGGGAGGCGTCGTCCCCAGCGGGCTCGTGGGCCCGAGGACCCGCGAGTCGGGGCCTCCCTCCGAGGGCTCGGGGGCGGGCACGGGCGGCGTCGCCACGCCCGCCGGCGCCGGGTGCGCGGTGGGGGCGGGGAGGTCCGTCCGGGGATCCGCGTTCGCGGGGGACTGGTACAGCTTCCAGCCCGCGACGCCGAGCGCGACGCTGGTGGCCAGGCCGATGCCCAGCCGGATGCCGCGCCGGCGCCACGTCTTCACGCGCTGCGCCCGCTGGATGCCCTTGAGCAGGCCGAGCGCGCGCGCGTTCTCCGCGTCCAGCGCGAGCACCTGGTTGAGGCACGCGAGCGCGCGGGGCGTGCGCTTCTCCGCGAGCAGCCGCTCGCCCCGCTCCAGCAGCGCCGCGACGATGCGCTGGCGGGCCAGCTTCTTGTACGAGGGCGGGTCCGCGAAGAAGGACACCAGCTCCTCGCCCACGCGCGCGAAGCCCAGGCCCGCGAGGTAGTCCGCGAGCGCGTCGCGCAGCTTGCCCGCGTCCGGGTAGCGCTGGCGCGGATCGCGCTGCAGGCAGCGGGCGCAGATGTCCGCGAGCTCGTCCGACAGCGAGTGCACGCGGCGGCGCGGATCCTCGTAGTCGCCGTCGAGGATGCGCTTGAGCGTGGCGGTGGTGTTGGGCGCGGAGAAGGGGAGCCGGCCCGTCATCGCCGCGTAGAACATGATGCCCACGCTGAAGACGTCCGCCTCCGGGCCGGCCTCCAGCCCCTCGATGATCTCCGGCGACATGTGCGCGGGCGACCCCACGAGCGTGCCCGTCACCGTCATCCGCTCCTCGATGTCGAGCAGCCGGGCGATGCCGAAGTCCATGAGCTTGAGGACGCCGTCCTCGCGCACCATGACGTTCTCCGGCTTCAGGTCGCGGTGGATGACGCCGGCCTCGTGGGCGTGGGCGAGCGCGGCGGCCAGCTCGTGGATGATCATCGCCGCCAGCTCCGGCGGCTCCATGGGCCCTTCGTCCAGGAAGACCTTGAGCGTCTGGCCGCGGATGTACTCGGTGACGATGAACGCGTCCTGCGCGTCCGCCGCGGAGAAGTCGAAGACCTCCAGGATGTTGGGGTGGTGCAGCTTGGCCACGGCGCGCGCCTCGCGCGCGAGCCGGCGGCGCGACTCGTCCTTGCCGGCCAGGTGCGGGTGCAGCACCTTCACCGCGACCTCGCGGTCCAGGGCCGTGTCGAGCCCCTTGTACACGACGCTCATGCCCCCCGAGCCCAGTTGCTCGAGGATGCGATAGCGACCGATATGGCGGCCGACGAGCGTCATGACGTGCGGCGGGTGCCTCCCCCTCCCTCAGTCTCCGAAGCTGATTCCCATGCTCTTGGTGAAGCGCACCAGGTCCCCGGCCGGGTCCACCCGGCGCTCCTTGCGCGACTCGCTCAACGGCGCCGCGACGATCTCCCCGGCCCGCAGGGCCACCATGTGGTCCCACTGCCCGTCGCGCACCAGGTCCAGCACCTTGCAGCCGTAGCGCGTGGCGAGCACCCGGTCCGCGGCGCTCGGGCTGCCGCCGCGCTGCAGGTGTCCCAGCACCGTCACGCGGATCTCCGCGTCGACGTGGCGGGCGAGCAGGTCCGCGCACACCTTGCCGGAGCCGCCCAGCCGCACCACGCCGCGCCCGGGCACGTCCTCCGCCCGGTCGAGGACCGACAGCGTGCCGCCCTCGGGGAACGCGCCCTCGGAGATGGCGATGATGGAGAAGCTGCGGCGGCGCGTGGCGCGGCGGCGGATCTTCTCGACGATGGACTCCACCCGGTAGGGAATCTCCGGGATGAGGATGACGTCCGCGCCGCCCGCGATGCCGCTCTCCAGCGTCAGGAAGCCCGCGTGCCGGCCCATGATCTCCACCAGCATCACCCGGTCGTGCGCCTCCGCGGTGGAGTGCAGCCGATCCAACGCCTCGGTGACGATGAGCCGCGCGGTGTCGAAGCCGAACGTCTGGTCCGTGCCGCACAGGTCGTTGTCGATGGTCTTCGGGCAGCCCACCACCTTGAGGCCCTTCTCGCTCAGCCGGTGGGCGATGGACAGCGTCCCGTCTCCGCCCACGGCGACGAGCCCGTCCAGCTTCAGCTCCTCGCAGCGCCGCAACACCGCGTCGGAGACGTCGCGCTCCACCCAGTGCTCGCCCTCGCGGAACGCGTAGGCGAAGGGGTTGGCCCGGTTCGACGTGCCCAGGATGGTGCCGCCCTTGGGGAGGATGCCTCGCGTGTCCTCTTCGCTCAGCGGGCGGGCGAGCCCCGGCTCCACCAGGCCCATGAAGCCGTTCTCGATGCCCACGAACTCATGGCCGAACTCGTGCGTGCCTCGCTTGACGAGGCCGCGGATGAGCGCGTTGAGTCCGGGGCAGTCTCCGCCACCGGTGAGAACTCCGAGTCGCAGTGCACGGGCCATAAGGTCGGACGCGGGTGTCAGAGGCAGGGTGCTTCACCATGACAGCCGAGTCGGGGCGGATTGTAGGAGCCCCTCGCGCCGACGTGCAACGCGCGAATCACGTGGCAGGTCGGTTTGCCGAATGGAATCGAGCCCTTCCATCAGTCCCGCTTGAGGCGACGCCGGGCCGCGACGCGATCCAGCAGGGCCTGGAGTCGTGGCTGGGGTGCCTTGGGGAGTGCCTTGTCTGTGGGGGACTGTAGGGGCATCTCCCGAGCGAGCTGGAACAGCTCGAGCAGCCGCTCCTTGTACAGCTCGTTGTCGGGCCGCTCCTGGATCGCCCGGCGGTAGGCCGCGGCGGCTCCGGCGTAATCGCCCAGGGTGAACAGCCGCTCGCCCTCCTGGGCGGGGGACGACGGTCCCAGGGGCATGGCCGGCTCTTCAGGCGGGCGCGCGGCCTCGAGCACCTGCAGCTCCATGGGTTGGAGCGACTCCCGCAGGTCGGTGAGCTTGCTGGCGAGGGAGGCGTCGGCCGGGAACTCGCGGCTGAGCAGCTCGTAGAGGTCGAGCGCCTCGGCGAGCTCACCGCGGCGCAAGGCTCGGTCGGCGCGTGCTTCCATCTCCTCCCGGGCAGCAGGGGTCATCTCGAAGTGGAGGTTACCCGCGCGGGAAAGGGATGTCACAACGAAGGCGTGCCCTCGCTGTCAGGATTCTCCTCAAACCCAGGATTCATTCGGGCGCACGAGGCCTGCGGGTGTGTCGTGACGGCCCTATGCTCGGGGCGTGCTCCCTTCGACACTGGCGGCGGGATGGCTGTGGCTGGCCTCGGGCGCGCTCGGCACCGAGCTGCGTCGTGACGGCTATGTCCTGCGGCCGCCCGAGGGCTTCCACATGGTGCGTTGGGAGCCCTACGCCGGCTCGCTCGCGGGGGCGGTGGCGTTGGACCCGGGGGCTTCGCGGATGTTGTCCGCGGCGCTCGCGGATGGTGACGGGCCCGAAGCGGCGATGCTGGTCGTGTCGGTGGTGGACGAGGGCTTCTCCGCGAGTCCCTCGGAGCGGGAGGACTTCGCGTCGGCGGTGATGCAGCACTTCCAGCGCGAGCTGGGGGTGACGTTGTCGCCCGAGCGGGTGGAGCGCCTGGGGGGCGTGGTGCCCCGGGTGGAGGTGCTGGGCACGCTGCGCGAGGCGGGGCAGGTGCGCACGGTGTTGGTGGCGGGCCTGGCGTCCGAGGGGCGGCACGTGGTGGTGATGGTGAGCGCGCCGGCCGTCCGCTGGGAGCTGCTGGCGCCCGGGGTGCGCGCCTCGTTGGAGACGTTCCACCTGGAGCCGACGAACACGCCGGGGGCCGTCCCCAGGCGGGTGCTGGGCGCGCTCGCGGGCGCGTTGGCCGGGGCGCTCGTGGCCTCGTACGCGGCGTGGCGTCGACGCAGGCTGGGGTTGGGCGCGGCGTCGGAGGGTTGAGCGGGCCTTGGCCGTCCGCCGCCTGGGACTCGCGCGATGGCGTGGCGGCCCGCCCCGGGACTCGGCGCCAGGGCGGGCTCCACGACGTCATCCAGGGCGGCAGCGGCGGCTCACGGCGCCGGGGCCACCGTGTCCGGCTCCGGGGCGAGCGGTGGGACGGGCGTGGGCTTGTGGGACTCGTCGAGCGCGACGAGGACGAAGCGCCCCCGGGTGCACAGCTGGCGCGTCCCGGTGAGCAGCTCCTCCGCGAACAGCTCCACGTCCACCGTGACGGAGGTCCTCCCGGTGGCGACCACGCGGCTGATCAGCTCCACGAGCTGGCCCTGCCTCACGGGCGTGTGGAAGTCCACGCGCTCGCTGGAGGCGGTGACGACGGTGCGGCGGGTGTAGCGGCTGGCGGTGATGAACGCGGACATGTCCATCAGGCTCAGGGCCTCGCCTCCGAAGAGGGTGCCGTAGTGGTTGGTCTGGTCGGGGAACACCATGTCCACCATCCGGGTCTCGGTGGCGGAGGAGGGGAGGGACGTCGGGGTACCGCGCATGGGTCTGGACTCCTGGCCCGCGCCGTCTTCCGTCTCCACGGGCTTCACGGCGTGAAGGCGCGCGAGGACGGCGGCGGCGGGCCGCGATGGGTGGCCCTGGCCCTCCCGCGAGGGCCGGGGGCGCTGCGCCACTCGGGACGCATCCGGCGTCCCGCGTGGGCCCAAGGCAGGTTTTCGGGCTCATGGGCACTGGGAGGGCGCCGGCGTCCGGAGTCCCTCCGCTTCCTAGGCGCCGTCGCTTCCCAGCCCGGAGGGGCCAGTGCGTTCGACGGCGTTCGTTCCCACTGACCGCTGCGGGGCAGCTCCGGATTCCCACCGGATTCCCTTGCTAAACCTCGCGGGGGGAACCGCGAGGCACCTTCGGCGAGGCGGAACCTAACGGGTGTTCCGGCCTCCGCCAACGAATCAAGAGGTGGCCTGGTCGCATGCGTGAGGAAACCCACGGGCGGGGAGCGCTGGGATAGCGTGGGCGGCCTCCATGTCCGCCATCCTCCTCGCCGCCGTGCTCGCGCAGGCGCCGGTCGCCCCGGTCGAGCCGGGCCCGCCGCTCCCCGACAGCGTGCGCGCACTCCCCGCTCCGCCTGCTCCGCCACCGGCCGTGCTGCCGCCGGCCACCCACGAGTTGTTCCAGCGCATCCAGAACCGCGTCGCCCAGGTGCGGATCATCGAGCGCCGCTCCGGTACGCGCTCCTCCATCGGGTCGGCGTTCTTCGTCTCCGGGACGGGGCACGCCATCACCAACTACCACGTCGTCTCCGACGTGGTGTTGCATCCGGAGGACTACACCGCGGAGCTGGTGCTGCGGCGCGGAGGGGAGCCGGTGCCCGCGCGGCTGTTGGACGTGGACGTGGTGCACGACCTGGCCGTCATCCGCATCCAGGAGCCGGTGGCGGACTTCTTCGCCCTGGAGGACCGCGAGCCGCCGCAGGGCACGCGGCTGTTCGCCATGGGCAATCCGCACGACCTGGGGACGACCATCGTCGAGGGCACGTTCAACGGCCTCATCCAGGACTCGCTCTACGAGCGCATCCACTTCAGCGGCGCCATCAACCCCGGCATGAGCGGCGGTCCCACGCTCACCGGCGAGGGGCGCGTGGTGGGCGTCAACGTCGCCACCATGGGCAACCAGTTGGGCTTCCTCGTGCCGATGAAGCACGCCCGGGCGCTGCTGGCGCGGGCGGTCGCGGAGCCGGAGGTGGAGGAGGCGACGCTGCTGGAGCGGGTGCGCCAGCAGCTCCTCGACAACCAGCAACTGCTCACCGAGCGGCTCATGACGGCGGCGCTGCCGAAGCAGCCGCTGGGGAGCTACCAGGTGCCGGGGCGCTGGACGCCGTTCCTCAAGTGCTGGGGGGACACGCCGCACGACCCGGAGGTGCCGTACACGGTGACGAACTACCAGTGCTCGTCGGAGGAGGACATCTACCTGTCCTCGCATCACCGCAGCGGCGTGGTGGCGTACCTGCATCAGCACGCCACCAGCCAGAAGCTGGGGGCGCTGCGCTTCTCGTCGCTCTACAGCGCGCTGTTCTCCCAGGATCCGGATCTGGTGGAGGCCTCGCGCGAGGACGTGACGAACTTCCGCTGCGAGACGCAGTTCGTGGACGTGGGCGGGCTGCCGGTGCGCGCCGCGCTCTGCCTCCGGGCGTACCGGCGCTTCCCGGGCCTCTATGACCTGGTGCTGCGCGCGGCCACGCTCAACGCGAGCACCAGCGGCGTGGACACGAGCCTGACGCTGGGGGGCTTCTCGGCGGCGAACGCGCGGCGGCTGGCGCGGCGGTACCTGGAGGTCCTGTCGTGGACGAAGTGATCTTCCTGGAGGTGCTGGAGGGGGACGGCGTCGACGCGCGTCACCGGCTGGAGCGCTTCCCCGCCACGGTGGGGCGCGCGTACACCAACGACGTCATCCTGGACGACCCCAAGGTGTCCGCCGAGCACCTGCGCATCGAGCGTCGCGAGGACGGCGTGCTCGTGGTGCGCGACGCGGGCAGCCAGAACGGCACGTGGCGCGTGGACCCGTGGGCGAGGCTGGCGGAGATGGAGCTGGTGTCGGACGCGCGGGTGGCGGTGGGGGACACGGTGCTGCGCTTCCGTTCGCGCGACCACGTCGTCGCGGACACGGTCGTCGCGGAGGCCCCGGCGGCGCCCCGGGAGCGGCTCTTCGAGCGCGGCCTGGCCCTGCCGGTGGCGATGCTGGCGCTGCTCGGCACGAGTCTCCTGGAGGCCTACCTGGGTAACTACGCCCGCACCGACTGGGGCAGCCTGACGGTGGCGGTGGTGATGCCCCTGGCCCTCACGCTGCTGTGGGCGGGGGGCTGGGCCGTGGCGAGCCGCATCTCCCGGCGGCAGTTCCACTACCGCACGCACACGACCATCGCGTGCCTGGTGCTGCTGGGCGCCGTGGTGCTGCCGCCGGCCATCACCGCGCTGGGCTTCGGCCTGTCGCTGGGGCGGGGGCTGGGGTGGTTGCAGCACCTGGCCTTCCTGGGGCTGATGGGCTGGGGGTTGTTCTGGCACCTGCGCTACGTGACGCGGTGGCAGTCCGGGCGGCTGGTGCGGGTGCTCGCCGTGGTGACGCTGGTGTTCGGGGCGCTGTCGCGCGCGGACGACCTGCTGGGCAACGAGCCGTTCAGCACGTCCCTGGAGTTCCCTCGCACGCTGCTGCCGCCGTCGTTCCGGCTCTCCGGGGAGCGGTCCGTGGAGGCGTTCTTCGCGGGCACGGAGGGGCTCCAGGAGGAGGTCGACGCGCTCGTGCGGGAGGAGTAGCGCGCCCGACGCCACGGGGTGGACGGAGGATGTCGGACCGGTAGGGTAGGAACCTCCGGGCGGGGGCCCGGTGTGTCCGCCGGGCCCGGTGCTTCCTTTCACCCAGGAGGTCGGCGTGCGGGTCTGCGTGGAGCCGGAGTTGGTGTCGTTTCGGGAGGTGGCGCGGGGGTTGCTCGCGCGCCAGGCGCCTCCGGAGTGGGTGTCCTTCGAGGAGTCCCGTGAGCGGCGCAGGGGGGCTCGGAGGGAGGGCGGCGCGGACTGGCTCGCCGCGCCGGTGGTCCCCCGGGACTTCCTGGGGTTGGCGGAGAAGGTCATCTGCCACCGGGAGCCGGAGCGCTGGGGGTGGTTGTACCGGGTGCTCTGGCGCCTGACGCATGGAGAGCGGAGCCTGCTGACGCGGGACGCGGACCCGGAGGTCCGGCGGCTGCGGAAGCTGGAGCGCGACGTTCGTCGGGAGATGCAGGACGTGGTGGCCCGCGTCCGCTTCCGTCAGGTGTCCCAGCAGGGGTTGGAGGCGTTCGTCGCGTGGCACGCGCCGGAGCACCAGGTCGTGCGGCCCGTCGCGCGGTTCCTGGTGCGGCGCTTCGCCACGCTGCGCTGGAGCCTGCTGACGCCGGAGGCGAGCGCGCATTGGGATCTGGATCGGCTCACGTTCGGACCCGGGGTGGCGCGGGAGGCCGTTCCCGGCGGGTGGCCGGAGGTCGCGCCGGGGCCGTCCCCGCGGGAGTGCCGCAGGTGTCCCTTGCACGCGGGGGCCACGCAGGTGGTGTGGGGAGAGGGCCCGGCGGGGGCGGCGTTGATGCTGGTGGGGGACGCGCCCGGCGGTGACGACGACCGTCAGGGACGCCCCTTCTCCGGAGAGGTGGGCTGGTTGTTGGAGGCGGTGCTGTCCCGCGCGGGGCTGCGGCGCTCGGCGGTGTACCTGACGCACGTGGTGAAGCACTTCGTGGGAACGGAGCCCGGGGAGGCGGAGGTGCAGGCGTGCCATCCCTGGTGGGAGGAGGAGGTGGCGGCGGTGCGCCCGCGGATGATCGTCACGCTGGGAGACGCGGCGACGCGAGCCTTGCAGGGCGGTGGGTTCCACTCCCGCCTGAATCGGGGACAGGTGTTGCCCTCGCCGTGGGCGGAAGGGACGCTGGCCACGTTGCATCCCATGGAGGTCCTCGCGCGGACGGCTCCTCGGGAGCGCGCGGAGTCCCGCATCCACCTGGAGGCGGACCTGCGCGCGGCTGTCGCGTGGCTGCGGCAGGGGCAGGGCGTTCGACGGGACCTGGGGCGCTGAGGGGCGGTCGCTCGGAGGGGACCTGGGGGCCGGCGCTCACGTGGGCCCGGGCCTCATGGAGCGCGTCGCGCGGGAGTCAGGCCCCATGGAAACGACCCGGCCCTGTTTTCATATCGGCGGCGTGGAGGCGTGGTTGTGTCCAGGAGGGCGGGGACGCGGCGTGCGTGCTTCGCTGCTACCCTGGGTGTCGCTTCTCATCTCTGGTGGGGGTTGACGCATGCGACGTTCCTCGTTGGTTCCGTGGCTCCTCCTCTTCGCTTCGGCGTGCGCCCATTCTCCCGCGGGGCGAGCGGGACCGGCGGTGCTCGTCGCCTCCTCCGACGTGGCGCGACAGACGGGGTTGAAGCCCTGGGCCCTCTCGCTGCCGTTCGGCGCGAACCAGGATGGCTCCGAGTTGGTGTTGAAGTTCCTCGAGCACGCGGAGGTCTCGGGGGCTCGGTTCGTCACCGACCTGCAGGTCGTCTTCTCCACGGAGGAGGAGGGGCAGCCGCTGGAGTGCCGCACGCCGCTGACGCCCGAGGGGCCCGGGGCCGGTGCACGCGCGTCGTGGGGACACATGGCTTCCGCGACAGGCACGTCGTTCGTCGCGCTCCAGCGTGTCCACCGGCCCTTTTCCGACGTGCAACTGACCTGCAAGGAGGATGCGCCCCTGGTGATGGTCTCCCTGGGCCAGCGGCGGTACGAGCATGACGAGTATCCACCGCTGCGGGTCGACAGCTTCCATGTGCGTCAGCCGACCCGGTGGTGCGCCTCGGCGCCGGTGACGCGATACCGCTCCCTGTATCGGTTCGAGGACGCCGTGGGCTTCACGCCACCGCGCGCCGAGCTCATCCGACAGGCCCGCCCCGGACTGAGGCTGGTGCGGTCGGGGGCGGAGTGCGTCCTCCTGGCTCCGGACGCGCCCCGTGGCAACCGCATCGAGGCCATCGCCTACGGAGGACAGGGACCTGATGCCGCCCTGCTGAAGGGGCTCGACGACGTGGCCATGCCGTCCGTCGACCTGTGAGGCGTCGCGCTCGGGGCCGCCCAGGCCCCGTGGAAACGAGCGTCACCCGGTTCCATATCGGAAGCGCGGGAGATGGTTGCCCGGGGGCGACGTGGCGGGCCGGCGCGTGACGGGGCTGTTACCCTGGACCTCGCGTCTCATCTCGCTTGGGAGTGAACCCATGTGGCGTTCCTTGGTGGCGGTGTTGCTCCTCTTCGTGTCGGCCTGTGCCCACGGGCCGGGCCAGGGCTCGGGACCCCGCGTCGTCGTCTCCTCGACGGAGCTGGCGCGGCAGGCGGGGCTGAAGCCCTGGGCCATCTCCATGCCCTTCGGCGCGAACGAGGATGGCTCGGACCTGTTGCTGAAGTTCCTCGACCGCGCGGAGGCCTCCGGGGCCCGCTTCGTCACCCAGCTCCAGGTCGTCTTCGTCACCCAGGAGGAGGGGCAGTCGCTGGAGTGCCGCAGCCGGCTGAGCCCCGACGGCATCCCTCCCGAGGCGCGGCAGGCCCGGGTGCGCATGGCGTCCGTGACGGGCAAGCCGCTCGTCGCGCTCCAGCGCGTCGTCCAGTCCTACTCGGAGTCGGTGGTGTCCTGTCGGGAGGTCGTGGTGCCGGGGGCGGCCGTCGCCTCCTCTCCTCGGGCCTACAGCAAGTCCGATCCGTCCATCGCGTCGGCCTACGTCTCCGAGGTTCGCCAACGCACGGCGATTCAGTGCCTGTCGACCCCGGTGATGCGCTACCGCTATCGCTATGGATTCGAGGCGGCGGCGGGCTACACGCCGCTGAATGCACGGCGCCTGCTGGCCGTCCGCCCGGACCTGTCGCTGGCGCAGTCGGAGGCGGAGTGTGTCCCGCGCGCGCCGGACGCCCCTCGGAACAATCGCCTCGAGGCCATCGCCTTTGGCGGCGCGGGCCCCGAGGCCGCCTTGTTGACCGTTCCGGAGGAGGTCGCCGGGGCGGCGGTCGAACTCTGAGGGGCCGTGTCGGGGGCCGCCAGGGAGGGGGCGGCCCCCGACGCCCTCACATGCCGCGCAGGGCGTGGGGCTGGTAGGGCGCCTCCAACTGCTGGAGCTCCTCCGGCTGGAGCTTGAGGTCCACCGCGCGGACGGCGTCCTCCAGGTGCTCCATCTTCGTGGCGCCGATGATGGGCGCCGTCACCACCGGACGCGACAGCAGCCAGGCCATGGCCACCTGCGCGGGCGGCACGTTGCGGCTCGCCGCCACGCGGCGCGTGGCCTCCACCACGTCCCAGTCGCCGGGCTGGTCGTAGAGCACCGGCGCGTACGCGTCCGTCTTCGCCCGCGTGGTGGAGGTCCGGTCCCCCAGCGACTTGCGCGTGCCCGCGAGCAGTCCGCGCGCCAGCGGGGACCAGGGGAGGACGCCGATGCCCTCCGCCTCGCACAGCGGCAGCATCTCCCGCTCCTCCTCGCGGTAGACGAGGTTGTAGTGGTCCTGCATGGACACGAAGCGGGACCAGCCGTGCTTGTCCGCCACGCCCAGGGCCCGCATGAACTCCCACGCGTACGTGGACGAGGCGCCCAGGTAGCGCACCTTGCCCTGGCGCACGAGCTGGTCGAGCGCGGACAGCGTCTCCTCCAGGGGCGTCTGGGGGTCCATGCGGTGGATTTGATAGAGGTCGATGGCCTCCACCCCCAGCCGCTTCAGGCTCGCCTCGCAGGCCTGGACGATGTGCTTGCGGGACAAGCCCCGCATGTTGGGCCCGTCCGTCATGGGGAAGTACACCTTGGTGGCGAGCACCACCTCCTCCATGCGCGCATAGCGTCGCAGGGCGCGGCCGGTGACCTCCTCGCTGACGCCCAGCGAGTACATGTCCGCGGTGTCGAAGAAGTTGATGCCCAGCTCCACGGCGCGGCGGAAGAAGGGCTGTGAGGCCTCTTCATCCAGCACCCAGGGGCGCCAGGACGGAGTTCCATAGCTCATGCAGCCCAGGGCGAGCCGGGACACGCGCAGGCCCGTGCGGCCCAGTTGGGTGTACTTCATCTGCGGGCTCCTCTCCTCATGCGGGGGAGGGGTATCCACGCAATGCCCGGGGCGTTCGTCCAGTCATTCCTTCGGGACTGTGAAGGACTCCACCAGGCCCTGGGCCACGGCGGCGGCGAAGGTCTCCAGGGTGCGCGCTTCGCGCCAGCGCGCGGACTCCTCGAAGTCGAGCGCGTGGTGTGTCTCGATGATGACGGAGGGGATGCGGGGCTTGCGCAGCACGAAGATCTGCCGGTGCGTGGGCTCGCGGGACACGAACACCCCCGCCTGCGCCGTATCCACCGCGTACAGGCCGGTGTAGTCCATGCCGTCGTAGCCCAGGAACCCCGCGCGCGTCATGCTGCGCGCCAGCGCTCGCGCGAGCAGGGCGCGGCGTGTCTGGAGGGGAGGCGTCGCGTCCTCGGACCACAGGACGCTGAAGCCCGGCGTCTCGTCCTGGCGGAAGCACTCCTGGCCCGGCGCGGGGGACCAGGTGTGCGCCAGTCCCCGGGAGTCCGAGTGCAGGCTCACCAACACGTCCGCGCCCCAGCGCTCGGCCTCCGCGAGCCGCTGGGCGTAGGGCACGCGCGCGCCGGCCTTTCGACTGAGGCGGACCGTGAAGTGTCCGGTGGCCTCCAACCGCTGGGCCAGGTCCTCCGCCGCCCGCAGCGTGAAGACCTCCTCGTCCTCGCAGGTGACGGAGCGGGTCCCCGTGTTCCCCTCCGCTCCGTGCCCCGCGTCCAGGTAGATGCGCCGCTTGCCGAACCCGGCCGGGAAGCGCACCTCCGGCACCATCAACCGGGACCCTGGGGCGGGCCAGCGCGGAGGCACCTCGACGAGCGGGACGCCGCCCTCCCGAGTGACATCGAGGGCCCGCGCCCCGTCCGGCGAGGGGGCCACGGCCGGCGGGGGTGGTGTCGCCGCGTCACGGGACGTGGCGGCTTCCGGGGGCGCATGGGGCGGCGCCGTGCCCACACAGGCGGCGCTGGTGAGGAGGAGGAGCCCCAGTCCCCGGAGTCCGGCGGTCTTCGTCATGGTCGGAATGGGATGTTCGGTGCGACGCGGGAGTTCCCTGAGTGTGACGGGAAAGGCCGGAGGGTGGAAGCGAGGGGGCAGGGAGGCCGCCTGCTCGACCTCCCAGGGGCTCCGTCGGGCTTGCGTTTCCCTCGGGCATCGCGAAGAAGCGGGGGGCCATGTCCGCGGAGCCCTCGCTGCCAGTTCCTCCCGTCCCCTCCTTCGCCACGGAAGGCGCGCTGAGAGCCTGGCTTCGGGAGCGTGGCCTCGAGCACCTGTCGAGGTTGAGCCTCACCGTGCTGACGCCGCGCGTGGACCCGGCCCTGTTGCCCCAGGCCCGGCCGGTGACGGCGCGGCGCCGCCTGGTGGAGCTGTTGAGCGCGGAGGGGGTGGAGCGGTGGACGCAGGAGACGCTGCCTTCGCCGCGGATGAAGGACCTGTTGCCCCGGTTCGCCTGGCGCTTCGTGGACGAGGAGCTCCGAGGCGCGGAGCAGGCGCGCGCGTCGCTCCCCGAGCGGCTCGCGTCTCCCGAGGACGCGCGGACCCACCGCGTCCACACGCTGTTGACCGAGCTGCGCGCCCGGATTCCCGCGTCCGTGTCGCCACGGCCTCCGGCCATGCTCGTCCGCGAGGCGCTCCAACTCGAGCCGGAGCTGCCTGGCTTCCGCTTCCGGGAGATGCGCTGCTCGGAGCTGCCCCATGGCGCGCAGATGGGCTTCATCCTCCCCGAGGCGAGCCTGACCTTCGCGCCCCACGCCGTGCAGGGCGACTGCACGTGCGGCGCGGCCCCGTGTGTCCACCTCCTGGCGGCCATCGACGCGGCGCTGCAGTGGCTGCGACAGCCGTGGACGGACGCCTTCGGTGACACGCTGGAGGAACTGGTGCGGCCGGCGTGGGAGCGGACGCTCCGGGCGCTGGAGCGCGCGCTGGACGAGGGCCCCGGGGGCGGGGCCGGCGTGGAGATCTCCTGGCGCGTCGACGTCATCGAGGGCTACGGCGTGGAGGTCTTCCCGTACGTCCACCGCCGCAACAAGAAGGGGCAATTGTCGACGGGCGCGCGGGTGAGCCGGCGCAAGCTGCTCCAGGAGCACGGGCCGACGCTGTCCGCGCAGGACGCGCGGCTCGCGTCGTTGTTGCCGGAGGGCGAGGCGCCCGCCTCGCGCGCGCTGCTGCTCGAGCTCGTCGACCATCCGCGGCTGTCCCAGGAGGGGACGCCGGACCTGCGGGTGCACGTCGAGCGCGCGCGGGTGGGCATCGTCGCGGTGGAGCGGGGTGGGGCGGTCGTCGTCTCCGCGGGCGTGGATGGGGCGACGCTGCCCCCGTCGATGCTGGAGCGCGTGCGCAAGGCGAAGCCCGAGGAGGCGCACTTCCTCTGGGACGAGGGCGCGCGGCAGCTCACCGTGCTCGACGTGGGCCCGGAGGTCCGCGCGCTCGTCGCGGTGCTCCAGCGTCACGGCAACACCTTCCCGCCGGAGAGCCACGGCGCGCTGCTGGAGAAGCTCTCCAAGCTGGCGCACCGGCTGCCGGTGGCCATGCCCCGCGGCATCATGGGCGAGCAGGTGCCGGCGCAGCAGTTGCCGGTGCTGCGGATTGAAATCGAGCCGGGCGGCGCCGTCCGCGTGGACGTGCGCGTGAGGGCCCTGCCGGACAGCGAGGCCTTCATTCCCGGCGAGGGCGCGCGGGACGTCTACGTGCGCCGGGGGACCGACGCCGCGCACGCCGTGCGAGACTTCGTCCGGGAGCAGGCGGTGACACAGGCGCTCCTGGAGCACCTGCCGCTCGAGACGGCGGAGCCGCTGGAGAACCGCCCGCTGTCCTACGTCTTCCGGGGTGTGCAGGGCGCGCTGGCGCTGCTCGCGGCGTGTCGCGTGTTGGAGCCGCGACCGGAGGTGGAGTGGCTGGGCGAGGCCCTGCAACTGTCCGGTTCGCGTGGGCCCGGGGCGCTGCGCGTCGTCGTCGAGCGCAAGCGGGACTGGTTCGGGGTGCTGGGCGGCCTGGCCGTGCAGGGGGAGCGCGTGGCGCTGGCGCAGCTGCTCGACGCCGCCCGCCGCAAGGAGCGCTTCGTCCAGGTGAAGGGACACACCTACGTCGAGATCGAAGAGGCGCTGCGCCACCACCTGGAGCGGCTCTCGGACTACGCGCACGTGTCCCGCCATGGCCTGGAGATCGGCCCCGCGGCGGCGGACGCGCTGGCCGCGCTGGGTGACGCGGGCGCGGACATCGAGGCGGACAAGACGTGGCGGACGCTGGTCGAGCGCATCTTCGTCGCCAAGGAGCTGAACCCGAAGGTGCCCGCGACGCTGAAGACGCCGCTGCGCGACTACCAGGCGGAGGGCTTCCGCTGGCTGACGCGGCTGGCGTCCTGGGGCGCGGGTGGGGTGCTCGCGGACGACATGGGCCTGGGCAAGACGGTGCAGTCGCTGGCGGTGCTGCTGGAGCGCGCCAGGCTGGGCCCCGCGCTGGTGCTGGCGCCCACGTCCGTGGCCTTCAACTGGGTGGACGAGGCGAAGCGCTTCGCGCCCTCGCTGCGGATGAAGCTGTTCTCCGAGTCCGAGGACCGGGGCGCGACGCTGGAGGGGCTCGGCCCCCGGGACGTGCTGGTGCTCAGCTACGGCCTGCTCACGCGCGACAGCGCCCGGCTGTCCCAGCTTCGCTTCGCCACCATCGTCTTCGACGAGGCCCAGGCGCTGAAGAACGCCCTCACGCACCGCTTCCGCGCCGCCAGGTCGCTCCAGGGGGACTTCCGCTTCGCCCTCTCCGGCACGCCGCTGGAGAACCACCTGGGCGAGCTGTGGAGCCTCTTCACGCTCGTCTTCCCGGGGCTGCTCGGCAGCTACGAGGCCTTCCGCACGCGCTTCGCGCTCCCCATCGAGCGCCGGGTGGACCCCACCGCCGCGCCCGCGCTGGCCCGCGTGCTGCAACCCTTCCTCCTGCGCCGCACCAAGGCGCAGGTGGAGGCCCAGCTCCCGCCGCGCACGGACGTGCGCGTGCCCGTCGTCTTGTCCTCGGCGGAGTGGGCGCTCTACGAGGACGCCCGGCTCGCGGCGCTCGCCTCGCTGGAGTCGAAGTCCATGGCGCGCCAGGAGCGCGATCAGGAGCGGCGCATCGAGATCCTCTCGGCCCTCACCCGGCTGCGGCTGCTCGCCTCGCACCCGCGCCTGTTCGACGCGAACTCCCGGCTGGAGTCCTCCAAGCTGGAGCGCTTCATGGAGCTGGTCGACGAGCTGCGCGCGGAAGGCCAGCGCGCGCTCGTCTTCAGCCAGTTCACCTCGCACCTGGCCCTGGTGCGCGAGCTGCTCGACGCGCGGGGCATCACCTATCAGTACCTGGATGGCCAGACGCCGCCCGCCGCCCGCGCCGAGCACGTGCGCGCCTTCCAGGAGGGCACCGCGCCGCTGTTCCTCATCTCCCTCAAGGCCGGCGGCTTCGGCCTCAACCTCACGGCCGCCACCAGCGTCATCCTGCTCGACCCGTGGTGGAACCCGGCCGTGGAGGACCAGGCCGCGGACCGCGCGCACCGCATCGGCCAGCAGCGGCCCGTCACCGTCTACCGGCTGGTGGCCCGGGGCACCATCGAGGAGCAGATGCTCGCCCTGCACGAGGACAAACGCGCCCTCGTCGCGGACGTGCTCGAGGGCAAGGACCAGGCCGGCCGCCTCTCCAACCAGGAGCTCCTCGGCCTCCTGTCCCAGCGGCTCGCCCGGCCAGACGAGCTGGACGACGCGCCGTCGCGGACGCGGCACTGAAGCGCGGGGCAGGGCGGGGGCCCGCAAAGACGACGGGCAGGTCCCCCGCGAGGAGAACCTGCCCGTGTCACTGCTCCAGGCCGTCAGGCCCGCGCCGGCTTCAGGCGCGGACCTCCGGGGAGGTGTCCGAGCCCGAGGGAGGCAGCGGCGCCTCCTTGCCCGGCTCGCCGCCCGGGGTGCCCGCCGTCGAGAACGGAGGCGTCTCCAGCGCGGCCTTCAACACCTCGTCCATCTGGCTGACGAAGATGAACTCCAGCTCGTTCTTCGCCTGATCCGGCACGTCCACCAGGTCCTTGCGGCACCGCTCGGGCAGGATGACCCGCTTGATGCCCGCCCGGTGTGCCGCCAGCACCTTCTCCTTGATGCCACCCACCGGCAGGACCAGGCCACGCAGCGTGGCCTCGCCCGTCATCGCCGTGTCGTGCCGCACCCGGATGCCCGTCAGCAGGCTGGTGAGCGCGGTGAGGATGGTGACACCCGCGGAAGGCCCGTCCTTGGGGATGGAGCCCGCCGGGAAGTGCAGGTGCAGGTCCGTCTTCTCGAGGAAGTTCGGGCTGATGCCGAGCTGCTCCGCCTTGCTGCGCAGGTAGCTCAGCGCCGCCGTGGCGCTCTCCTTCATCACGTCGCCGAGCTGGCCGGTGAGCGTCATGCCGCCCTTGCCCGCCATCTTCGTCGCCTCGATGAAGAGCAGGTCGCCACCCGCCGCCGTCCAGGCCAGACCCGTGGCCACACCCGGAACCTCCGTGCGCTCCGCGACCTCCGAGTAGAACATCTCGGGCCCGAGGATCTCCTTCACGCGGTCGGCGTTGATGGACTGCTTCTCCGTCTTCCCTCCGGCCACCTCCACGGCCACCGCGCGGCAGATGTCCGCGATGCGCCGCTCGAGGTTACGCACGCCCGCCTCACGCGTGTACGACGTGGTCAGCGTGAGCAGCGCCTCGTCCGTGATGTCGATGTGGTCCCCGTTGAGCCCGTGCTCCTTGAGCTGCTTGGGCACCAGGTGGATGCGCGCGATGCTCTGCTTCTCCTCGAACGTGTAGCCGGACAGCTCGATGATCTCCATGCGGTCGCGGAGCGGACCGGGGATGGGGTCGAGCTGGTTCGCGGTGGCCACGAACATCACCTTCGACAGGTCGAACGGCACGTCGAGGTAGTGGTCGCTGAACGTGTTGTTCTGCTCCGGATCCAGCACCTCGAGGAGCGCCGCGCTCGGGTCGCCACGGAAGTCGGCGCCGAGCTTGTCGATCTCGTCGAGCATCATCACCGGGTTCTTGGTCCCGGCCTTCTTCATGCTCTGGATGAAGCGGCCCGGCAGCGCGCCGACGTAGGTGCGCCGGTGGCCGCGGATCTCCGCCTCGTCACGCACGCCGCCCAGCGACAGGCGCACGAACTTGCGGCCGGTGGCCTTGGCCACGCTCTGACCCAGCGACGTCTTGCCCACGCCCGGGGGACCGACGAGGCACAGGATGGGCCCGCGCATGTCGTTCTTCAGCTTGCGCACCGCCAGGTACTCCAGGATGCGCTTCTTCACCTTCTTGATGCCGAAGTGGTCCTTGTCGAGCTGCTGGCGCGCGTTCTCGATGTCGAGGTTGTCCTCGGACATCTTCGACCACGGCAGGTCGGCGATCCAATCCAGGTACGTCCGCGCGACGGTGTACTCGCTGGACGCCGCCGGAATGGTCTTCAGGCGGTTGAGCTCCTTGTTGGCGACCTTCTCCACCTCCGGCGGCAGGGCGGCCTTCTTCAGGCGCTCCTGCAGCTCGTCGAGCTCCTCCTCCTCCTCGCCCATCTCGCCGAGCTCTTCCTTGATCGCCTTGAGCTGCTGGCGCAGGTAGTACTCGCGCTGGGTCTTCGACATCTCGCCCTTCACGGCGGAGTCGATCTTGTTGGAGAGCTTGAGGATCTCCCGCTTGCGGTTGAGCAGCTCGAGCACGAGCTTCATGCGCGCCTTGAGGTCGACCGTCTCCAGGACGGCCTGCTTCTCCTCGATGGGCACGTCCACGTTGGCGGCGATCAGGTCCGCCAGGTGGCCCGGGTGGGTGATGCTCTCCACCAGCTCGGTGGCGGCGGCCGGCAGCTCCGGCATCAGCTCGATGACCTCGCGCGCCAGCTTCTTGAGGTTGATGCCCAGGGCCTCGACCTCGACGTTCTCGGCGGAGGTCTTGTCCTCCACGGCGTCGACGCGGGCCTTGAGGTAGGGGGCCTCCTGCACCAGCTCCATGACGCGGAAGCGGGCGAGCCCCTGCACCACGAGCGAGTAGTTGTCCTCGCCCATCTTCAGGAGCTTCACGATACGGGCGACGGTGCCCATGGTGTAGAGGTCGGAGGCGCCCGGATCCTCTTCTTCGGCGCGGCGCTGCGTGACGACACCAATGACCTGGTCGTCCCGCACCGCGTCCTTGATCAGGGCGATGGTCTTCTGTCGGCCGACGGCCAGCGGGAGAACGCCGCCGGGGAAGAAGACGCTGTTCCGCAGGGGCAGGATCGGCAGCACCTGGGGGATGTCTTCCTTGTTGATGAGCCCCGGAGGGGCCATCGCGGTGGGCATGGCGCTCGCGGCGGTGCCCTTCTTCTTCTCATCGGACATGAGGTTCGGCCTCTTCCTTCTTCCTTCAAATCCAGCCCGGTTTTCACCGTGCCGGTGAACATCTGTCGTTTTTCTGCGGCAGATGAACCAACGTAACAACCAAAACGCCCGTGGCAAACGGCGTGTGCGATTTTCCACTCCGAAGTCGGATGTCGGACGGCACCACTTGTCTCGCATCCGGAGCGGGGGTGGGGCATGCTTGCCCCCCCAGCCCTGATGCGGCGAGCCGCCGGGGTGCTTCGCCTTCCAGGAGGCCGCCATGCCGTCACGAAAATGTGCCCCCCTGCTCCTGCTGCCGGCCCTCTGGGCGGTGGCCTGCAAGTCGCCTGTCGACGAGGCGGGATCCACCGTGCCCGGGCAATGCCAGAGCGAGTCCCCGGTGGTGGCTCCGCAGAAGACGGACATCCTCTTCGTCATCGACAACTCGGGCTCCATGGCGGAGGAGCAGGCGGGGATCGCCCGCGAGCTGCCCGCCTTCATCCAGGCCCTCCGGGAAGGCGGCGGCGTGGAGCAGGACTTCCGCGTGGGGGTGATCACCACGTCCGTCTACCGGCGCGTCCTGGTGGGCGGGCAGGAGTACTACCGCGAGTACCCCGAGGAGGCCGGGCACCTGCGGCCCGTGCCGGACGCGGAGGGCAACCCCACTGGGGACCGCTTCATCGAGAGCTCGGATCCGCGCCTGCTGGAGCGCTTCGGTCGGCTGGTGCAGCAGGGCACGACGGGGAGCGGCCAGGAGTCCCCCTTCGAGGCCGCGCGCCTGGCGGTGACGGAGCCGCTGATCGGCACCCCGGTCGCGCAAGGCGGCAACGGGGGCTTCTTCCGGGACGGCGCCCGGCTGCTGGTCGTGGTGGTGACGGACGAGGAGGACTGCAGCTCCACGGAGCGTCCGCCGCCCGTCACCATCCCGGAGGACACCTCCGTGGACCGGTGCAGCGAGGAGTCCGCCAAGCTGTCGACGGTGGACTTCTACTACGACACCTTCCAGTCGCTGCGGGACTCGCGCGGCGCCCGGCGGGAGGTGCTGTGGGCCACGGTGGGGCCGGTGGCGCTGGGTGACAAGCGGGCGGAGCTGATCCAGGACGTCACGCCCCAGGGCACGTTCGTGCGCAATGTGGATTGCCCGACGTCCTACGGCCCCGGCTACCGGCACCGGGCCATGGCGGAGCGGTTCGACACGTCCTTCGTCAACCTGGATTCCATCTGCCGGGACAGCTACCACGACACGCTGCTGGGCATCGCCGCGCTCGCCGCGGTGTCTCAGAGCCTCGACGTGGTGAACCTGCCGGATCCGCGGCTGGCCCGCGTGGAGCTGACGCGCGCCGGAGGCCAGGTGGAGACGTGCTCCGTGGCGGCGGGAGACCTGAGCTACGAGGCTTCCGGTGAGAACCGCCCGGCGCGCCTGTACTTCCTGGGAAGCTGCCAGCGCCGCGCGGATGACGAGAAGGTGGAGGTGAAGGTGCTCTGCGCCGGCTGAGCGCCGCGCCGCACGGGGGGCCGCGTGCCCCTCGTGGATCCGAGCCACCGCGTCGTCCTCGCGCGCCCACCGCCTCGGGTCCTGTGAAGGTGGATGTCAGACCCGCCAGCATACTGAACCGCTGTCCAGACGGGCGTCCGGCGTGCCGGCCGGGCCCGGCGAGGAGGCGTGATGAGCGCGGCGGAGCAGCGAGTGGGGGCGGCGGGCTCGGGCTCGGTGGTGGAGCAGCTTCGGGAGCGCATCCGGCAGCTCCAGGCGGAGCCCCGGCGCTACCTGTCCGTGTTGCGCACGGGGCTGGCTCCGGTGGACGCGCTCCTGCCCGCGGGGGGCTTCCCGCTGGGGCAGGTGGTGGAGCTGTGCGGTGAGGCCGCCTCGGGGCGCACCAGCCTGGCGCTGAGCGCGGTGGCCGCCGCGCATCGCGAGGAGCGGCTGTGTGCCTGGGTGGATGGTCCCCGGGAGCTCTACGCGCCCTCGGCGGCGGGGCAGGGCGTGGACCTGTCGCGGCTGCTCATCGTCCGTCCCCGGGCGCCGGAGCAGGCGGTGTGGGCGGCGGTGCAACTGGCCCGGAGCGGGGCCTTCGCCTGCGTGGTGCTGGACCTGACGCGGGGCATGGGCTCGGCGGGGCGGACGGCGCGGGTGGGCATCGCGGAGGCGCGCAAGCTGGCGGACGCGGCGGAGCGGGGCGGCGGGCTGTTGCTGCTGCTGACGTCGACGGAGGCGCCGGCGGATGGGGTGACGCGCCTGCGCACGGAGTCGGGGGATGGGGACGGCTGGTCCGTGGAGGTGGTGCGCAGCCGGCGCGGGGGCGCGGGGGCGCGGGCGGTGGTGCCGTGGCGCACCCTGTATCCGGAGCTGGGGTTGGAGGATGGGGGGCGGGTGCTGGATGTGGGGCCGGTGGAGGGGGACGCCACGCCGGACTTCCTGCGGGAGGGAGCGTGGGTGGCGCGCAACGGCCGCGGCATCCAGGGGCAGCGACCGGGGCGCGATGGCGCGATGCCCTCCCTGAAGGCGGGCCTGGCCGCGGTGGCGCACTGAGGACGCCATGCGCAGGGCCTATCTGCACTTCACGCGCTTCCCGGTGCAGCGCCGGGTCATCGAGTCGCCGGAGCTGGCGGGGCGGCCCTTCGCGCTGGTGGAGGAGTCGCGGGGCCAGCGGCGGGTGGTGGCGGCGTCCACGTCGGCGCTGAAGGCGGGCCTCCGCCCGGGCATGACGGTGACTGCGGCGACGGCGCTGCTGCCGGAGCTGCGGCACTTCCCCTACCGGCCGGAGGAGGAGGCCCGGGCCCTGCTGGCGCTGGGCGAGGCGCTGCTGAGCCTGGGGCCGGGCTTCCAGCTCGCCGCGCCGGACGGGCTGTGGCTCGACGCGGGGGCGGCGCACCTGTCCGGTGGAGAGCCGGGGCTGTGCGCGCGGGCGCTGGAGCTGTGCGCGGGGCTGGGCTACCGGGCGCACGCGGTGGTGGCGTCGGAGGCGTTCACCGCGAGGGCCCTGGCGCGGTACGGGGCGCGGCGGGTGGAGGTGGTGGCGCCGGGAGCGTCGGCCCGGGCGCTGGCGCCGCTCCCGCTGGCCGCGCTGGAGGGAGGCCTGGGGGCGGGGTTCTCCGCGCTGGGGCTCACCACGCTGGGGGAGGTGGCGGCGCTCCCCGCGGGTGCGGTGGTGGCGCGCGGCGGTGCCGAGGGCGCGCGGGCGCACGCGCTGTGCCGGGGCGAGGACGACACGCCCTTCGTCGCGGCGGTGTTGGAGGAGGTGATGGAGGAGCGGCTGACTCTGGAGTGGCCCGCGGAGTCCTTCGAGCCGCTGGGCTTCGCGTTGAAGACGCTGGTGGATCGGCTGGGCGCGCGGCTGGCGGGGCGGAGGCGGGCGGCGGTGCGCATCACCTTCACGCTCCGGTTGGATCCGACGGGACGGCAGGAGGTGTCGCTGGCGCTGGCGCGCCCCACCGCGGCGGCGAAGCTGTTGCTGGACCTGGCGCGACACCGGCTGGAGTCGTTGCGACTGGAGAACCCGGTGGCGGAGGTGGCCGCGCGGGTGGACGCGGATTCGGAGGACCGGGGGCTCCAGTTGTCGCTCGGGGACTCTCCGGAGGGGGACGCGGCGCTGGAGGTGGTGTTGTCGCGGTTGGTGACGACGCTGGGCGAGGAGGCGCTGTTCGCCGCGGGGCTTTCGCCGGTGCACCGGCCGGAGGGGGCGCAGGGCGTGGGCGCCTTCCAGCCTCCGGCGTCGCGCGAGATGCTGCTCGGAGAGCTGGGGCGGGAGCGGGCGGCCCCACCCCCGGCAGGAGGCGTCACCCGGGAGCGGCCCTCGAGGTTGCTGGCGGAGCCGGCGTGTCTGGACGCGGAGGTGGCGGAGACGGGGCGGCTGTTGGCGGCGCGCGTCGCGGGGCGGCGGCACCGGGTGACGGCGGTGACGGGGCCGGAGCGGCTGGGGGGCGAGTGGTGGTCCGACGCGCCGTACCAGCGGGACTACTACCGCGTGCACTTCGAGGGACTGGGCCCCGCATGGGTGTTCCGGGACGCGAGGGACGGACGGTTCTATCTCCAGGGGCTGTTCGACTGAGAGGGTTTGCCTGCCCCCCGCCGTGGTGGTTATGGAGGGAGACACCCCTCTTCACCCTCGGGCCCCTCCATGCGCGCCTCGGTCGTCGTCCTGCTGCCTCTCCTGCTCACCGCCTGCGCCGCTCCGCAGGTCCGGCCCGAGGGCGCCATCCGCAAGGTGGTGGTGGTGGCCAGCTCGCGCGTGGATTCCCTGCCCACGTCCACGTACCGCGAGGACATGATGGGAGAGGGCAACCCACGCACCGTGATCGTGGGCCAGACGGCGGCGGTGCTGCGCGAGCGGGGCTTCGACGTGGTGGGCACGCGCATCTCCCAGTCGCCGTCGCCCTCCATCCAGGAGGTCGTCTCCTTCCTCCAGGAGAACCAGGCCGAGGCGGCGGTGGTCATCATGTTGTCCTGGGTGGACGTGTCCGCGCTGCAGGCGTTGGGGCGGGCCGAGGTGGTGATGGACACGGCGGTCATCGCGCCGAACGGCGGCCTCCAGTGGCGCAACGAGACGCGCACCGTGTCCACGCTGGGGCTCTACCAATCGCAGATGGATTTCCGCTCGTACCTGCGCAAGGCCATCATCGAGGCGGTGAACGCGGTGCCCTGAGCCCCGCGTGGCCGGCTCAGGGCTCGTTCTGGGGGCTGGCCAGGCGCAGGTGCTCGTGGACCGTCTCGGCGCGCAGGTAGAGGAACTGGGCGTCGCCGAAGGCGAGGGTGTCGCCATCGTTGAGCGTCACCTGGGCGCGGAAGCCCAGCGGCGCGCCGTTGATCCACGTGCCGTTCATCGACTGCGCGTCGCGCACGGAGACCGCGCCCTTGTCCTGGCTCCAGCGCAGGGTGGCGTGGTGCTGGGACACGGAGGGGTCCGGCACCACGAGGTCGCAGTCAGCGCGGCCCACGGTGAACTCCTCGCCATCCGCCTTGGGGTTGAGGAAGTGGACCTCGAGGTTGTCGAAGTCGCGCAGCATGGCGAGCAGCCGCTCCGTCATCCGTGAGCGGTGGGCCATGCCCACGGTGCGCGCGCCCGTCATCTGCTGCGCGACGTTGCGGAACACCGGGTCCACCGGTTGCTGGATGAGGGCCACGGGACCGGATGCGGTCCGGAACGCTTCCAGGGACGCCGAGGCGAAGGGGCGGAGCTGATTCACGGACACCATGGGGGCACCCTACACCAAGCGGCGTGGACGGGAAGTGTCGCGTCGGGCGGGCCGCCTGCCCGGTGGCGGGAGGCGTGTGTCGCGATCGTGGCGCTCGGGAGACGGGCATGGGAGCGTGGCGGGGACATGCATGTACTCGTCACGGGAGCGGCGGGCTTCATCGGCCACCACGTCAGCGCGCGGCTGCTGGCTCGCGGAGACGCCGTCATCGGTGTGGACCACCTGGACCCTTCCGGAGACGGGAGGCTCATGCGCGCGCGTCTGGAGCGGCTGCAGGCCCTGCCTGGCGCGGCGGGCTTCTCCTTCCATCGCGTCGACATCACGGACGGGCCGGCGCTCGCGGAGGTGTTCCGTCGCGAGCGTCCCGAGCGGCTGGTCCACCTGGCGGCGCGCGTGGGCGTGAGGAGCGCGGGCGCGGCGGCGCGGGCCTACCTGGACGCGAACGTGACGGGGAGCCTGCAGGTGCTGGAGCAGGCGTGCGCGGCGGGCCTGTCCCATGTCGTCTACGCGTCCTCCAGTTCGGTGTACGGCGCGGGGACGCCGCCGCCCTTCGCGGAGTCCGCCTCCGCCGACCATCCCCTCAACGTCTACTCCGCCACCAAGCGCGCGTCGGAGTTGCTCGCGCACACCTACAGCCACTTGTATGGGATTCCCACGAGCGGGCTGCGCTTCTTCACGGTGTACGGACCGTGGGGCCGGCCCGACATGGCGCCGTTGCGCTTCCTTCGCGCCATTCGCGCCGGACGCACCATCGACCTGTACGGCGAGGGGCGGATGCAGCGCGACTTCACGCACGTGGACGACGTGGTGGAGGCGGTGCTCCGAGTCCTGGACCGTCCCCCGGTCGGGGCGACGCCCTACCGGTTGCTCAACGTGGGACGGGGAGCGCCGGTGTCGCTGCGCGACTTCGTCGGCGTGTTGGAGCGCCACCTGGGCGCCCGGGCGGTGCTCAACCTGTTGTCCGCGCAGCCCGGGGAGATGGAGGCGACCTGGGCGGATGTCTCCGCGCTGGAGCGCGAGACCGGGTTCACGCCGCGCATCTGCGTGGAGGAGGGGCTCGCGGACCTGGTGGCGTGGGAGCGACAGCATGGGGCGTCGCTGACGGCCTCCGTCTAGGGAACGGGGCGACTCCTGGATGGACGGGTGGGGCGCGTGGCACCAGGGTCGGGTGTGGGACGTTCGTCTCGTCCGGGAGTCCTCTTCGTGGTCCCTGCGACTCCGTGCGAGGATTCACCCGGGGCCGGGACGAGAGCACCACATGCGGATTCGCGCAGACCACTTCCTCTGGTTCGTCCTCACCGGAGGCTGGGGGATGGGGGGCATCGCTTGCTCCGACGAGGCGCCATGTGTCCGGGATGCCCAGGCGGGCTATGCGTCACGCGCGCCTTTCGATGCGCGCGCTCGCGTCCGCCGCGTGGACTGTGGCTTCACGAGCCGCGTGGTGGGGCTCTCGGTCGCGCCGGATGGCGCCGCGTGGCTCCGGCGCATCGAGTACGAGGACCACGGCGAGGAGTCCTTCTTCCGTCCGCCGACATGGACGCCCAGCGCGTCGCCTACGCCCAGCTCTTCCCCCAGGCGCCCGTGGGGCCCGAGGGCCGGGCCATCCTGCTCTCCAGCTTCTCCTCCACGGGGGCGCCGCTGTCGGCCCGGACGATTCCCGCCCGGACGCCTCGGGAGCTCTCCGGGGTCGCGGTGGAGGCGGGCGTCTTCGCGGTGGGCGCGAGCGAGCGGCTCTCCTCCGGCGGCTTCTCCGAGGAGCACCCGGACCTGTTCTTCGCGTCGGGGCCGTTGGTGGGGAGCGCGGACGCGGTGGTCGTCCGCGCGGTGGACCTCGACCGGGACGACGTGCCCACGGCCTTCCTCCGGTGCGGGGTGGGGCGCTATTGCTTCGCGGGCCAGACGGCCTTCGAGCCGAGCCCCACGGGACCGGCGTGGACGGAGCGCCAGGGCTTCGTGCTCGCGGTGGATGGCCAGGGGGCGCGACAGGATCTGTTGCTCCTCCAGGGCCCCCGCGACACGGAGGTGACGCAGGCGGCGGAGGGCCCCGGAGGCAGCGTCGTCTTCGCCTTCGACACCGACGAGCCCGTGGACGCGGCCCGCGTGGCGAACCTGCTCGAGCGCAACGCGTCCTGGCTGGGCGTCTTCGGCGGCCCCTGACGCTGGCGCTCCGCCGCGGTCGGCTACCCGGACGTCACCGTCACCTGTCCGTGCTCCACGCGCCAGGACTCGGTGGTGCAGGCCTTGGCGAACGCCGCGTCATGGGACACGAGGAGGATGGCGCCCGGGTACTCGCGGAGGGCCGTCTCCAGTCGCTCGATGGAGGGCAGGTCCAGGTGGTTGGTGGGCTCGTCGAGCACCAGCGCCCAGGCGTGCTGGCCCAGTCCCCGGGCGATGAGCAGCTTGCGCGTCTCGCCCGGTGAGGGCTGCTCGGAGCCGAGCAACCGCTCCGGGTCCACGCCGAGCGCGGCCACCAGGGACAGCACCCGGCCCTTCTCCTCGGGGGGCAACGCGCGCACGGCGTCGAGCGTGGCGCGGGCCTCCTCGGCCCCGACGTCCTGAGGCAGGTACAGCACCCGCTCCAGGGGGATGCGGGCCTGGTCCATGAGCGCGCGCACGAGGGTGCTCTTGCCCGCGCCGTTGGGCCCTTCGATGCGCACGCGGGCATCCCTTGCGACGGACAGGTGGACGGGGCCGAGCAGCGGGATGTCCCCGGCGCGCAGCTCCGGCACGTCCAGCGTGAAGAGCCACGGGTTGGGCGCGCGCTCGTAGCCGACGAAGACGGAGCGGCCGAGCGTCTTGTCCTGGGCCACCTCGCCCACCGCCTCGCTGGCGCGCTCCAGCTCCCGGCGCAGCACACCCACGCGGCGACCGGCGCGCTGCTCCGCCCAGCTCGCGAGCGTCGCGGCGCCGAGCGTGCGCGCGTCGCTGTCGTTCTTGTCCTTCATGCGCTTGCGCGTGCTGCGGTTGGCGTCGGCGGACTGTTGCTGCCGCCGGGCCTCGCCGAGCGCATGGGCCACGCGCCGTTGCTCCGCGCGAGCCTGCTGGTGGGCGCTCAGCTCCGCCTCGCGCTCGGCCTCCCACTGCTCGCGCGCGGCGGAGTAGGCGCCGGCATACAGGTGGGCGCCGCCGCCATGCACGCGCAGCGTGGCCGTGGTGAGGGACTCCAGGAGGGGACGGTCGTGAGAGACGACGACCCCCACGCCCCGGAAGCGGCGCAGCGCGGAGACGAGCCACGTGCGGGCCTCCGCGTCCAGGTGGTTGGTGGGCTCGTCGAGCAGCAGGACGTGCGGCTCGGCGGAGAGCGCCGCGCCCACCTGCCAGCGCTTGCGCTCCCCGGGGGACAGCGTGGTCCAACGCTCCAGGGCGGTGACGTCCAACCCCAGTTGTCCGTGCAGCCGCCGCGCGAGCGCGTCCCACGAGTCCGCGAAGGCGGTGATTTCGGGCGTCAGCGCCTCCACCACCTGCGGACAGAGCTGGAGCGAGGGGGAGGAGGGCTCGAACTGGAGGTGACCCTCCGTGGGGTGCAGCTCCCCGGCGAGCAGGCGCAGGAGGGTGGACTTGCCAGCACCGTTGGCGCCGACGAGGCCAGTCCAGCCGGACGTCAGGTGGAAGTCGACTTCGGAGAGGACGGGGAGGGCGTCGGAATAGGCGAACGACACGCCATGGGCGCGGATGGAGGACGACATATGAGGAAACTCCTGAATCCAGAGCGCGAGCCCGCCCGACAGGGCGACTCAGCGCGGTTACAGACCAACGGGCCTGGGACTCAGTTGCTCTTCCTCAAGGGACTGCCGACCTCGCGTAGGGAGGGGTTGTCAGGCCCTCCGGTGGGAGTACTTCACCGTCAATCTATGACGTGGGGCGCGGCGGATTGCAACCCCGACGTGCTCGCCGGCTTTGCCCACGTGCCCACCCCGACGTGGGGTCGACGCCGCGGTCCGGCGGTCGCCGCGAGCACGAGGCTTCGTGGCGACCGGGGCGTTCCGCGCGCTACTCGTCCTGGTCGGAGGGCGGACGAGCCGCGGCGCGGCGCGGCGGGACGGCGGGCGCGCCAGCCAGGGTCGCGGGCTCCGCGAGCGTGTTGCCGCGCGTGAGCGCCTGGGCGCTCAGGGCCGCCGCGGAGGATTGACGCCCGGTGGGCGCGGGAGCCGGGGCGGCGCGCTTGGGGGCGTCGTCCTTGGGGGCGAACAGCTCCTTGACGCTCGCGACGGCGCCCAGCGTGGCGGTGGCCTCGTAGGGGATGAACATCTTGTTGTCGCCCTTGCCCAGCTCCTGGAGCGTGTCCATGTAGCGCAGCGCGAGCACCTCGGGGGTGGCGCCGCCGGCGTTGATGGCGTCGAAGGTGAGGCGCGTGGCCTCGGCCTTGCCCTCGGCCTCGAGCATGGTGGCGCGCTTGCGGCCCTCGGCGCGGGCGATCTCCGCGTCGCGCTCGGCCTCGGCGCGCAGGATGCGGGAGATCTTCTCGCCCTCCGCCTGGAGGATGGCCGCGGCCTTGTCGCCCTCGGCCTTGGTCACCTCGGCGCGGCGCTCGCGCTCGGCGGTCATCTGCTTGGCCATGGCGGACTTGATGGCCTGGGGCGGCTCGATCTCCCGCAGCTCCACGCGCGTCACCTTCACGCCCCACTTCTCCGTGGCGTCATCCAGCACCATGCGCAGCTTGGTGTTGACCGTCTCGCGGCTGGTCAGCGTCTGGTCGAGCGTCAGGCCACCCATGATGTTGCGCAGGTTCGTCATGGTGAGCTGCTCGATGGCCAGGGCCAGGTTCTCCACCTGGTACAGGGCCTTCGCCGGGTCGACGATCTGGTAGTAGATGACCGAGCCGACCTCCATGTTGACGTTGTCGTGGGTGATGACCTGCACGGTCTCGAAGCCCATGACCTGCTCACGCAGGTCCACCATGGGGCTGCGCATGAAGCGGTTGCCCGTGCGCATCTCGATGGGGCGCGGGGTGTCCATGAACGGGATGAGCAGGTTGAGGCCGCTGGTGGCCAGCTTGTGGAACTTGCCCAGCCGCTCCACGACCATCACCTTCGCCTGGGGCACGATGCGGATGCCCGTGGCCAGGAAGTAGATGACGAGACCTGCCAGCAAAAAGGTAGCAATGGTTGCGACGACGCTCATCCGGCCCTCTCCTTCTTCTCGAGTTCCCCCTGGGGAACGGACTGGGTGGCCGCGGGGCGGCGCACCCAAAGCTTGAGACCTTCGATCTGCTCGACGGTGACGCGCTCACCCTCGGGGATGAGGCCGGACAGCGAGCGCGCCGTCCACAGCTCCCCGTTGATGCGCACCGTGCCGCCATGCGGCTCGGTCACCGCCTCCATCACCACCGCCTCCTGGCCGATCATCGCCTCGATGCCCGTCTTCAAGGGCGTGGCGTCCCGCATGAAGACCTTCTTGAACAACGTGCGGGAGACGGCGAACAGGAGGAGGGAGACGAGGGTGAAGAGGAGGACCTGGGCGTTGAGGCCCAGCCCCAGCGCCGCGGCGCCCGCGGCCGCGAGTGAGCCCACCGCGAACCAGAGCGTCACGAAGCCGGAGAGCTTGATCTCCAGGATGCCGCAGACGATGGCGGCGATGATCCAGAGCTGCCATGCGGTGGGGGTCAGGTCCATGCCTTCCTGTTTGGCAGCCACCTCGCCATCCTGTCAAACGAGAGGGGCGGGCGGCTTGCCTGGAACCCCCTTAAGCGGGAGTCACTTCAGGCGAAAGAGCTCTCGCGTCTCGAAGATGGGCTGCTGGCCACCGACGAGGCGGGTGAAGAGCAGCCGGTGGGGGATGCCCTTCTCGTCGCAGTCCAGGGCCTCGAGCAGGAACTTGTCGCGGAAGGTGGAGACGAAGCCCGTGGGCTGGGTCCGGGACGCCTTCTCGAGGGTGGCGGGGGGCTTGGTGAGGGAGGGCGCGGAGGGGCGGCGGGTGACGGCGAACTGCACCTTGGCGGCCTGGCCGCTGAGGTCCAGCGCGTAGTCGCTGTTGTCGCGGTGACCAGGGCCGGGGGTGCCGGTGGCGAGGTTGTCGAACTGCACGGTGGTGTCCACCCAGTAGTTCCACTGCGCATCCCGGTGGAAGCGCAGCGTCAGCGTGTAGTTGTTGCGCACGAGGGCGTCGTTGGCCATGCGGGTCATCGGGTCCTGGAGCTGCTCGTCGGTGAGGGGGGTCTGCCATTCCTTGAAGACGCGTCCCTTGTAGGTCCCCAGGTAGAGGTCGCGACTTCCTCCACACACCACGGGCTTCTTCTCCGGCGCGTGCCCACCGCCCATCGCCTGGGTGGGCGCGAGCAGCGCGGACACCAGGGCGGCGGTGAGGATGGACGTGGAGTGCTCGAGACCTTGCCGGGACATGGGACCTCCTCGCGGACAGGCAGGGCGTCGACATCCGGGGGATGGCGGACACCATGCCTCGCAGCGCGCACCGCGACACGCGGAGCGGCTGGGGACGGTACGCACCACGCGTTGCCCGGACAGGGGCGCGGCGGCCTGGAGCGTTGCTGCGCGAACAGCGGAGCGGGCTTCGTCGGAGCCCTGTCCGAGCCCGAACGCGTGGCTCGAACCCATGGACGGCGAAGTCTGCCTTTGCCACGGATTGGACAGTCCCGTGACGGGCGAATTCTCCGCGCGGGGTGTGCCTCGTCTGTCTTGATGATTGAAAGTCTGTGATTGGGCGACGGGGCCGGCGCCCGGGGCGGGGCCGTGGGGAGACGTGATACGTCGGGCCCGTTTCCGGGTGTATCAACCCGGCGCGTCTGGCGAGGGGTGGACGAAGATCCGACCTAGCGCCTGAACGGCTGCTCAGTGTCTTGATCGGGGCGTGGACTACGCCGAACTCGTCTGTCGCTCCAACTTCTCGTTCCTGCGCGGGGCCTCGCATCCGGAGGAGCTGGTGGCCACGGCCGCGCGGCTGGGGCTCCGCGCCCTGGCGTTGACGGACACGGACGGGCTGTACGGGGTGGTGAAGGCGCACCTGGCGGCGAAGGAGCACGGGGTGAAGCTGCTGCTGGGGGCCGAGCTGACGCTGGAGGACGGGCCCCCGGTGGTGGTGTACGCGGCGGACACGCGCGGCTACTCGAGCCTGTGCGCGCTGGTGTCGCGCAGTCGGATGACGCACCCGAAGGGGGAGTCGGGCCTGCCGTGGCGGGCGTTGGCGGAGCGTTCGGAGGGGTTGCTCGCGTTGCTGCCGGAGCCGGCGCCCCTGGAGCGGGTGGCGCCGCTGGCGGAGGCGTTCCCGGGGCGCTTCCACGTAGGGGTGTGCCGGACGCTGTCGGCGGGGGACGCGGCCCGGGAGGGGCAGGCGGAGGGGCTCGCGCGGGGGCTGGGCGTGCCGTTGGTGGCGCACAACGACGTGCACACGCATCACCGGCGCCGGCAGCCGCTCCAGGACGTCCTGACGGCGGTGCGGCACGGGGTGACGGTGGAGCGGGCGGGGACGCTCCTGTGGCCCAACGGCGAGCGGACGCTGAAGTCCCCGGGGGAGATGGCGCGGCTGTTCGAGGACCGGCCGGAGGTGCTGGCGAGGACGGCGGAGCTGGCCTCCCGCTGCCAGGCGTCGCTGGACGACCTGCGCTATCGCTTCCCGGAGGAGGACCTGCCGGAGGGGGTGACGGCGGACGCGTACCTGCGGGCGCTGACGTACGAGGGGCTCCAGGGGCGTTACCCGGCGGGCGTGCCTCCGGAGGTGGTGAAGCAGATCGAGCACGAGCTGCGGCTCATCGCGGCGCTGGACTTCGCGGGTTACTTCCTGGCGCTGTGGGACATCGTGGGCTTCGCGCGGCGGCGGGGCATCCTGTGTCAGGGGCGGGGGAGCGCGGCGAACTCGGCGGTCTGCTACGCGCTTGGAATCACGGCCATCGACCCGGTGCGGATGGGGCTGCTCTTCGAGCGCTTCCTGAGCATGGCGCGCAAGGAGCCGCCCGACATCGACGTGGACTTCGAGCACGAGCGGCGCGAGGAGGTGCTCCAGTACGTCTACGAGAAGCACGGCCGGCACCGTGCGGGCATGGTGTGCGAGGTCATCTGCTTCCGGGGGCGGCTGGCGCTGCGGGAGGCGGGCAAGGCGCTCGGGCTGTCGTTGGACCAGGTGGACCGGCTGTCGAAGGTCGCCGCGGCGCACGGGTTCGAGGTGACGCCGGAGGTCCTGTTGGAGGCGGGGCTGTCCGCCTTCGACCGGCGGGTGCAGCGGACGCTGTCCGTGGCGGCGGAGCTGGAGGGCTGTCCCAGGCATCTATCGATTCACGTCGGCGGCTTCGTGATGACGCGCGAGCCATTGACTGAGCTGGTGCCGGTGGAGAACGCGGCGATGCCGGGCCGCACGGTCATCCAGTGGGAGAAGGACGACATCAACGCGGTGGGCCTGCTCAAGGTGGACCTGTTGTCCCTGGGCATGTTGACGGCGCTGTCGAAGTGCTTCGCGTTGATTCGTGAGCACCACGGGCGGGCGCTGTCGCTGGCGACGATCCCGGCGGAGGACCCGAAGGTCTACGACATGTTGTGCGAGGCGGACACGGTGGGGGTGTTCCAGATCGAGAGCCGCGCGCAGATGAACATGCTGCCGAGGCTGCGCCCGCGGACCTTCTACGACCTGGTGGTGGAGATCGCCCTCATCCGTCCGGGGCCCATCGTCGGGAAGATGGTGCATCCGTTCCTGCGGCGCAGGAACGGGCTGGAGCGGGTGGAGTACCCGAGCGAGGCGGTGAAGGAGATCCTGGGCAAGACGCTCGGGGTGCCGCTGTTCCAGGAGCAGGCGATGAAGCTGGCGATGGTGGCGGCGGGGTTCTCCGCGGAGGAGGCGGACGGGCTGCGGCGGGTGTTGAGCCACAAGCGGGCGGAGTCGATGCTGCTGCAGTACCGGGGGCGCTTCGTGGAGGGCTGCTTGTCGCGCGGGTATGCGCGGGCGCAGGCGGAGGAGTGGTTCGACAACTTCCGGGGCTTCGCCCACTATGGCTTCCCGGAGAGCCATTCGGCGAGCTTCGCGTTGATTGCCTATGCGTCGAGCTGGCTGAAGTGTCACTACCCGGCGGCCTTCACCACCGCGCTGCTCAACTCGCAGCCCATGGGGTTCTACGCGCCGCACACGCTGGTGGCGGACGTGCAGCGGCATGGCGTGGAGGTGCGGCCGGTGGACGTGCAGCGCTCGCGATGGGACTGCACGCTGGAGGACGGAGGGAAGGCGGTGCGCCTGGGGCTGCGGCTGGTGAAGGGGCTGGGGGCGTCCGCCGGACGCAGGGTGGAGGCGGCGCGGGGGGAGGGATACCAGGGCGTGGGGGACCTGGCCCGGCGGGCGCGCATCCCGCGGCACGAGCTGACGCGACTGGCATTGGCGGGGACGCTGGGCTCGCTGTGTGGCTCACGGCGCAAGGCGCTGTGGGAGCTCCAGGCGTTGGGACCGCTGGACGCGGATGACTTGTTCTTCGGGATGTCGATGGACGGCACGGAGGTGGCGTTGCCGCCGATGGACGTGTTGGAGCGGGTGAGCGCGGACTACGACACGGTGGGGCTGTCGTTGGAGAAGCACCCGCTGGAGTTGTTGCGACCGGCGCTGAGGAATCAGGGCGCGGTGACGGCGGAGGGGCTGAAGAAGGTCCCCTCCGGGCGGACGGTGTCGGTGGGCGGGATGATGATCTGCCGGCAGCGGCCGCCGACGGCGCGAGGCATGTGCTTCATCTCGCTGGAGGACGAGACGGGCATCGCCAACCTCGTCGTGCCGCCGGACGTGTATGAGCGGTGCCGGAAGGAGATTCACGGGGCCCTGTTCATCGTGGGGCAGGGCGTGCTGGAGCGCTCGGGGACGGTGACGAACGTGAAGGCGAAGGTCGTTCAGAAGCTCTCGAGCGAAGCTGTCCCTTGATGCGGCGGGAGGCCGCGGGAGCGCTCGGCTCGTTGGCGTCCGAGGCGCGACGCGTGGCCTGTCCTCGCTCACCCGCCACTGCGCAACACCGGCATGAAGGCGTCCGCCCCCACGGCCGCCTCCTCAATCCCGGCCAGACTGTCGTCTTCACCTCGGGGCCTGCCCATATTCACCCACGTTCTTCACACACATGGGGAAGATGCGATGGCCAGGAAGATGAAAGCGGTGCAGGTGAAGCAGGCGAAGGGCCCTCTCGAGGTCGTGGAGCGGGACGTACCCGAGCCCGGCCCCGGACAGGTGCTCATCGCCGTGGACGCGTGTGGCGTCTGCCACAGTGACGCCATCACCAAGGAGGGGTGGATGCCCGTGAAGTATCCGCGGGTGCCAGGGCATGAAGTCGTGGGCCACATCGACAAGGTGGGGCCCGGGGTGACGGCGTGGAAGGTGGGGCAGCACGTCGGCGTGGGCTGGCACGGGGGCCACTGCGGCCAGTGCCCCGCGTGCCGCGTGGGCGACTTCATCACCTGTGACTTCCAGCAGGTCTGCGGCATCAGCTACGACGGCGGCTACGCCGAGTTCATGCTCGCGCCCCAGGATGCCCTGGCCCGCGTCCCGGACGGCATGAAGTCAGAGGACGCCGCGCCGCTCTTGTGCGCGGGCGTGACGACGTTCAACTCCTTGCGGAACATGGGCGCGAAGCCCGGCTCCCTGGTGGCGGTGCAAGGCATCGGCGGCCTGGGGCACCTGGCCATCCAGTTCGCGCGCAAGCTGGGCTACCACACCGTGGCCATCTCGCGCGGGGCGGACAAGCGGAAGCTGGCGATGGAGCTGGGCGCCCATGAGTACATCGACACGGAGAAGGGGGAGGTGGGCAAGGCGCTCCAGGCCCTGGGCGGCGCGCGCGTCATCATGATGACCGCGTCGAGCAGCCGCCTCGCGGCGGACCTGATTGGCGGTCTGGGCCGTGACGGCGTCCTGCTCTTGCTGGGGGCGGGCGCGGAGCCCATCCCCGTCACCAGCCTGCAGCTCATCTCGAAGCGCCAGCGCATCCAGGGCTGGCCCAGCGGCATTCCCCAGGACTCGCAGGACACCATGGACTTCAGCGCGCTCACGGGCGTGCGCTCCCAGAACGAGGTGTTCCCCCTGGCGCGCGCTGGCGAGGCCTACGAGCGAATGATGGGCAACCACGCCCGTTTCCGCGTGGTGCTCCAGATGCGCTGAGCCGTGCACTCGCTCTCGCGCTGGCCGTCAGCGCGGGAGCGAGGAGGTCGCGGTCAGGTGGCGCGCGTCACGCCACACGCGGCGGCCCGAACCATCGGGTCACGGCCTCGCGCAGACCCTGGTCCGTGCCTTCCCCGACCCACGCGACGTGTCCGTCCGGGCGAATCAGCACCGCGGCGGGCGCGGTGACCGCGCCGAGCACGGGGAGCTCCCACGCCCCCGTGGAGCGAGCCGCGACCCGCCGGACCCGGTCCGCCCAGGGCGTGACGTCGAGCGTGCCGGGCTCGCCCAGGTCGAGCAGCACCGGTCGCGCCTCGTGCAACAGCTGGAACACGCGGCGTGGCCCGTCGGCGGTGAGCAGGTCGAGGTCCGGCATGCGGCGCCCGAGCAGCGCGTGGCCGTTGCCCAGGTCGTAGTGGACGTCCAGCCCCGACATCATCGCTGCGTACTGCTTGCGTGGCCCGTCCATCCGCAGCAGCTCCGTCAGCGTCTCGCGCACGGCGTCCATCCGCGCGTCGCCGCGGCTCAGCGCGGTCTGCGCCAGGGTCTTCCGCAGCGCACGCGCCGCGACGGGGTGCCGTTCGGCCTGGTACGTGTCGAGCAGGCTCTCCGGTGAGACGCCGCGCACGACCTGGGCCAGCTTCCACCCCAGGTTCACGGCGTCCTGTACGCCGAGGTTGAGCCCCTGACCGCCCATGGGCGAGTGCACGTGGGCCGCGTCGCCGGCCAGGAGCACCCGTCGGTCCCGGTAGGTCGCCGCCTGCCGAGTCATGTCGGTGAACCTCGAGAGGTGGGTGGCGCCGCGCAGGCCGAAGTCCGTCCCGTAGAGCGCGACGAGCCCCTCGCGCAGGCGCTCGAGGGTCGGCGCGTCGCCCGTGCCGACCTGCTCCTCTCGCAGCACGACGCCCACGCGTCCATCCTCCATCGGGCCCATGGCGTAGGTGCCCTTCTCGTCCCGGCGGATGCCGAATGCCGGTGCGCCGGTCATCTCGACCTCGGCGATGAGGTAGCTGATCGACGCGTCCCACCCCGAGAACTCGATGCCTGCCGTCTTGCGGACGAGGCTGCGACCCCCGTCGCACCCGACGAGGTACTTCGCGCGCAGCACGCGCTTGTCGGACAGCGCGACGTCGACGCCGGTGTCGTCCTGGGTGAAGCCCGTCACCTCGCATCCGCGGTAGATGGGCACCGCCAGCTCGCCCACCCAGTCCGCCAGGATTTGCTCGAAGCGCTCCTGCAGGAGCGCGAGCCCATGGTTGTGACGCGTCGGGAAGTCGCTGAGGTCCAGCGGCGCCTGCCCGAACGCGACGTTCTGGACCGCTTTCCCTTGCGAGGTGAAGCGCTCGACGACCCCGCGTTGATCGAGCACCTCCAGGCTTCGCGCGTGCAGACCGCGCGAGCGGGAACCCGCGACCTCTTGACTGGCGCGCCGCTCGACGATGACCACGTCCACTCGGGCCAACGCCAGCTCCGCCGCCAGCATCAGCCCGGTCGGCCCCCCTCCAGCAATCACCACTGGGTGCTGTGTCACCATGTCCGTGTGCATTCCTCGGTCCTCCCGCTCCTGGATCGAAACGGACGATGGTGGAGCACGACCGGGGGGACTTGCGGCAATCCCCGGGGTCTGGCATTTGCTGGCAGTGGAGAGAACGCAGACGGTCGCCGTGGCTCCTCCAGCGGCCTTTCGCGGACTCGGATTCCGTGCACCCTGCTCCTGCGCGTGGTGGGGACAGGCGCTTGCTGCCGCACGGATGAGGCGGCATTCGAGTTCTGGGTGGGCAAACCTCCCAAGGTCTATGTTCGCGCCCGGTCCTCATGCCACGCCTGTTCCGAGTCCTTCCCTGCGTCTTCGCCCTCACCCTTGGTCTACCGGGCTGCCAGGAGAGGGATCGTTCCGGGCCGCCGACTGCGGATGCCTCCGCCTTTTCCCGTCCAGAGGTGACTCGGCCCGTTGCTCTCGGAGGAGCGGATGGGCGCCTCACTCCGCCGGGGAGCGCGGAGGATGCGGAAGGGGCCCGAGCGCAGTGTGAAGCTGGGAGTGCGCCCGCTTGCGGCTGGCTAGGCAACCTCCTCATTGCTGGGAGGGGCGTGGGCCGCGATCCGGCGCGGGGAGCCGGGCTGCTCCTTCAGGCGTGCAAGGCGGGGCATGCCCGGAGTTGCTTGAATGCCTCTGGTGCGCTCCGCGACGGCGTGGGGCTTCCACGTGACCCGGCCCATTCGCTCGTCTTGCTCGAGCGCGCGGTTGAGCTGGGGGACGCGGAGGCGACCTACGGCCTCGGCGTGCTGGTGATGCACGGCACTGGTTTCCCACGCAGCCCTGAGCGGGCCGTTCGTCTCTACAAGAATGCTTGCGCCAAGGGCTTCGCCCCGAGTTGCACCAATCTTGGTTTGGCGCTGACCCGTGGGACGGGTGTCCCTGTCGACGTCGCTGAGGCCGTACGCCTCTTCCGGGAGTCGTGTGATGCACTCGACGCGAACGGCTGTGTGAATCTCGCGTTGGCCTATAAAGAAGGGCGAGGCGTGGAGCGGGACCTGAAGAGAGCCCACGCGCTTCTGTTTGATACGTGCGAGCGCGGAGGGGCCCTCGGGTGCTACAACCTGGGGACCCACTTCGAATTTGCTGAAGGGGTGGAGCGGAACCCGACGCGCGCGCAGGCGCTCTACGCACGCGCCTGCGAGCTCGGTTCACAACGCGCTTGCAGGGCGGTGCAGCGGGGCACTGCGACTGAGTCCTTACCTTGACTCGTCCAAGGGGCAGGTAGCGCGGAAGCCTGGCTGCGGGCCCCTCGCCGCAGCGGCCGAGGGGGCGGTCCGCGAGGCCATTGAACGCGGGTGGTTGCTGCACGTGTGCCGCGCCTCGCTGCGAAGTGGCGGTGGCACCCGCGTAACGGATGCGCCACGACGTCACTGTCAGCACCGGATGGGGCAGGGCTCCCGTTCCCAGAGGGAGCGGGGCTGTGCACCGGTCTTGCACTGGCCGCGAGGCTCACCGGTGGAGGAGGTTCCGATGCGATGGATGCGCGCGTTGACGTTGGGGATGCTGGCGGTGTCGGGTGGCTGTACCGAGAGCAAGGTGGAGGAGGACCAGGAGATCGTGCTGAGCGGGCGCCTCGTCGACGAGGCCGGCGCCCCGCTCGCCGATGAGCTGCTGAAGCTCTACCGCAGTGAGAACTCCGCGTGTGCGCTGGCTGCCTTCTCGTCGAGTTGGAGGTCGGTGAAGACCCGCGCTGATGGCACGTTCGGGCTCGACCTGCTGGGGGCCGACACCCGCAGTGGGAGCATCGCGCGGTGTTTCGTCGTCCGCTCTCCCGACCGGCCCCAGGGAAGGCGAGTCTCCGCCTTCTTCCTCATCCAGCAGGCGGAGGTGGCGCTGCCTTCCCTCCAGGAGTGGACGGGCTCGCTGACGGCGGCGGCGGAAGGGCAGGGCGTGAGCGTGGGCTTCCGGCCGCTGTCCGCCACGCATGGCGCAGGGAGTGGTGAACACGTGCTGTACCTCTATCCGTCAGGCGCCAGGGAGGCCTGGCAGGTGCTCAACGCCTCCTCGCCCGTCCACTTGAGTGACTACGTCCTCGAGGACGCGAATGGTCTCACGGCCTCCGTCGTCACCGAACGCGAGGCAAAGGCGGGAGGCGAGACGGTCGGCATCACCTATTCCAGCGATGCCGTGGCCCTCCCTCGCCGCGCCCGCGTGCCGGTCAGTCGTGGCGCCCCGTGCACCTATCAGGGCGCCGAGACGCCCTGCCGCGTCACCAACGGTGACCTCGGTGGAATCGTGCTCTTCCAGGAGGGCGTCCAGGGGGTCTCCGTGCAGCTTTCGAGGGCCACGGTGTTGCGCAAGGCCGTGCTCCGCAACTTCGGCGTCAACGGCACCATGAATGAGCTGGTGCTGGAGGGAAGCGCCGACGGAACCCAGTGGGTGTCCCTGGTCAACCTGCTCGCCGGGGCGGGGGTGCGGCCCTTCATGGAAGTGGACCTCACGGGGACGACGGCGGTGTCACAGGTGCGCGTGCGAGCCGTCCCGCGAGAGGCGACCGGGCGCTTGCTCTCGCTGGGCCAGCTCTCGCTCTTCGAGGAGTGAGCTGCCCCGCGGCTTCGCCTCACTCGAGAGGGGGCTCGGCCTGGAGGAAACAGGCGAGCTTGAGGACCCGGAACAGCGCGTTGTAGGTGGCGCGATCCATCCGATGGACGTCGCCGGCCAGCGCCGAGAGGATCGCGGCGGTGTCGATCTCGCCATGGTGCGACAAGGGAGATTGCTCGATGAGCTGTTGCAGGTAGACGCGGTTCTCGGAGATGCCGCGTCGCGCCACCGGGTCGAAGCTCTCCTTGACGTACGTCGTCTCGAACACCGGATCGCCCAGCCACCGGGTCAGCGTCCGGCGCAGGAGGTGGCGGTCGCGCCGGAATGACGCGGGCAAGCGTGAGACGAATCGTGCCAGGGCGACGTTCAGATAGGGGTAGACCGGCCACAGTCCATACCGCAACACGCGCTGTGATTGGCTCGCGGCACTCTGCCAACAGGTCTGCTGCAGCCAGGCTGACGGATAGGTGCTGCGCGCTCCGAGCGCGGTCGCCATGCCACGGGCCGTGAGGAACGGGCATGGCGGCGGCTCGGCTGTGCCCCCCTCTTCTTCGGCCTCGCCCCGATAGGAGAAATAGAGTTCGTCCCCGCCGAATCCCGAGACGAGCGTGTCGATCCCCGCGGCGCGCAGCATGTGGAATGCGGCTTCGAAGATCTCGGGGTAGTTCTCATCCTCGGGCCACACCTGATGACGGTGTCGCCGCAAGCTCTGTGGGGCGAAGGGGGCGTAGCGGTCGGCCGGTAGAGAAAGGTCGGCGAAGCCGCCAGCGCGGCACAGCAGCAGGCGGCGCGCGCGTTGGGCTTCCCCCATCGCACCGTCGAACTGCGCGCCGATGCTCATCGCGCCGTCGCCGGTGAGGTGGGCCGTGGCGAGCGCGGTCAGCGCCGAATCCATGCCGCCGCTCAGTTCCACGGCGGTCCTCCTCGGGTCCAGGGGGCGCGCGTCGAGGATCGAGATCACCGTTTCGCGGAACAACGTCTCGATATCGACACCCGGTGGCAGCTCGCGTGGACCGTCGTGGCGCACTGGCTCCGGGAGAATGGCCTTCACCCCCGCCGTGGTGACCACCAGCGTCGCCCCCGCGGTGGCGCGATGGAGCCCCGACAGCATCGTCGCCGGGCCATACGTGGAGATGCCGGCAATGTGGGCGAGCGCGTAATCCCACACAACCTCGTGGTGGCCGGGGCCGAGCAGGCGGGCATAGTCCCAATCGAAGCGAGCGCGGCTCTCCGTCGCGAGGCAATAGACCGGGATCGATATCGTCGGCGACGCCGTGTAGCGGATGGCGCGCCGCCGACGGTCGATGGTCAACGCGGCGAAATCGAGCGGGTACTCCTCGAGTTCGTCGAGGTGTTCTTGGATCAGCCCGTCCGGAGCGTCGACGACATGCTCGATTCCTTCCGGATCGTCGGCGAAGCGCTCCAGGACGATCGCGACGATTCGGTCGGCGCCCTCCAGGAGCACGGCCCGCAACATCCGGTGCTGCACGAGCTGGACCCGCGAACGGCCGATGGAAAAGCCCCCCTCGATGAGGCCAAGGGGGGCTGGGAGGTCGTCGAATGCAAGGTCGGCGTGCAACATCGCGCTCGACCGAGGGGCTCAGGGATAGCCACCGTACCGGTCGTTGCCCTCGTTGATCTTCGGAGCCATCGGCGCTCCAGGCTCGGCCGCCGCGGAGGCAGGCAGTACGGTGTCGAGTGCCTTGAGCTGCGCCTGGAATTGCTTCGACTTGGACGACTTGGTCATGACCATCTCCTCCTGCCTGGTGGGAGGCGCCCAACGCCGGGCGACTCGGACGCCGCCAGGATGTCTATCCTGCCATTGCGGACGGGCAGACACAACGAACCCAGGCGGAGGCAGGCCGTCGTCGTCGCGGTCCGAGACCCTGATGGACTGCCTCGCCGGCCTGTCGGTGATCGAGACAGGCTCCGCATTCCCTCTCACGGGGTGGTCAGGAAGCGCGCCTCCCGCATGACCCGGGAGGCGCGCTTCCTTCATGGACCCCGTGGATTCAGTACACGACCACCGAGGCGTAGACGCTGGTGCCGTTCGTGTAGGCCACCAGGGCGCCGCCGTTCGACGGGAGCGCGGCGACCGCCGGTGTGGAGCCCGGCCCCACCGTCCTGGCGTCCGCGGCCAGGATCAGGGTGGCCCCCACGAGCATCCGGTCCAACTGGATGTCGCCCGTTCCCCGCTGGGTCGCGATGTAGCCGTTGCCGAGCGCGTCCGCGTCAATCGTCCGCAGGGGCGCGGGACCGACGTCCGTGGGGAGGCCCGGCACCTGGATGCTCGTCCCCGGCGCGGACATGGGGATGACGTCCACGTTGTCATCCCCGAAGGTGCCCGTGACGTAGATGAAGCCGTTGGAGCCCGTCCAGTCCGAGTAGAAGGCCTGCCCCGGTGGGGAGCTCTGCGGGCCGAAGATGGTCCCCTGGTCGCTGCTGCGGCGGATGCGGAAGGAGGGGTCGTCGCTCACCGAGAAGACATCTCCGCTGATCTTGTCCACGAGGACATCGAAGTAGACATTGGTCTGGTCCACGTCCGTCGCGCTGAAGTCGTTCGCGCCTCGCGCGAAGTTCCGGAGGACGCGCATCCCCGCGGAGCCGCGCGAGACGGCGATGTAGAGGGCGTCACCCCTGGAGTCCAGACTGACGGTGGGATTGGCCGCCGGGCCGAGGGTGCGCGGTGTCTCCCAGGTTGCTCCCGCGTCGACGGTCCGGGTGAAGATGAGCGTGCCCGCGCTCGTGGCCGCGACGTACGCAACCCCGGTGGGGCCTCCTTCGATCGCGACCTCCGCGGCGTTGGGGATTCCCAGGGGCGTGGGGCCCACCCAGGTGTGTCCCCGGTCCACGCTCACGCTGACATGGACCGCGCCACCGCACCGCATGACGACGTAGAAGCGCCCCAGCGCATCCACCGCCGCCTTGCGCCCCGTGTTCGTGTTGGCCGTGGTGCAGTTCAGCGTCCCGCTGACGAGCGTGGGGGGGACGTTCGAGAAGGCATCCAGTTGGCACATTTCGTCGCAGCCATCCCCGGGGGTCGTCCCGCCATCGTCGCACTGCTCTCCCGCCGCGCTGTCGAGCAGGCCGTCGCCGCACACCTCCACGCCTAGGCAGTCCGCGCGGCAGCCGTCCCCCGCGACGCGATTGCCGTCGTCACACACCTCACCCGGGTCGAGGTAGCCATCGCCGCAGACCGGAGGCCCCCTGACGGTGATGCTGATCGTGGCGGTATTGGAGGTCAGCGTGCCGTCGGTGGCCGTGAAGGTGAACTGGTCCGCGCCCTGGAAGTCCGTGGCGGGCGTGTAGAGCAACTGGGCGCCCGTCCCGGAGAGGGTTCCGTGAGAGGGCGCCGTCGCGGTGAACGTGAGCGCATCCCCATCCACGTCCGTGGCCACCAGCGTGATGGGCGTCGACGTGTTGTAGTTCACCGTCACCGTGGCGGACGTCGCCACGGGCGCGTCGTTGACCGGGCTCACCGTGATTGAGACGGTGGCCGTTGCCTGCTTCTTGCCGTCGGAGACCGTGACCTGGAAGGTGTCATTCCCGACGTAGTTCGCGTTCGGGGTATACGTGACCGACGCGCCCGTGCCCGAGAGCACGCCATGGCCGGGCAGGGTGAAGGAGAAGGTCAGCACGTCGCCATCCGGGTCCGCTGCGTGGATGGTGATGCCCACCGGGGTGTCCTCGGCGGTGGTCGCCTGGACGTCCTCGACCGTGGGGGCCGCGTTGTTGTCGCAGACGCTCGGCTGGCCCGTGCAGGTGTAGCCCGGCTCCACCTCGCAGACGCTGTTGCAGCCGTCTCCCGAGAGCTGATTGCCGTCGTCACAGAGTTCCGACCCGCCCAGCACTCCATCACCACAGATCTGCCGCAGCGACGTCTCCACCGCGTCCACCAGGTAGAGTGCGAGCAACGTGCCCCGCAGGCGCACGTAGCGGTACGGCTGGTTCCCCGGGTACGTCACCACCGCCACATGCGTCCCCAGGCCCAACTCCACCAGATGCAACGGGCTGGAGCCGATGAGGGTCCCGTCCGCCTTCAGGAAGTCCACGGTGGTGACCAGCGCCAACGACAACCCCTGGTAGTAGACGCGCAGGTCGCCGGTGCCTTCCTCGCCCTGACCCAGGTCCAGCACCAGCGCCGTGTTGAGCAAACCCAGCAGGGTCGCCGCCTGTCCGTCCGGCGCACCCAGCGCCGCGCTCGCGTTGAGCACCGTCGCCGTGGTGCCCGACGCCACCGCGTCCGCATACGGGTCCCACGCCAAGGAGGCTTCCTGGCGTTCACGCGTCAGCGCCCCGTTGTCCCCTCGCGTCACCTCATCTCGCGGAGGACGGACCTGCTCCTCCAGGGGCTCCACACCACACGCTCCCAGCGACAAGGCCAACGTCACGCCCAGTCCCCACGTCCACAGCGCACCAGGACGGCTTCGCATCGATTGTCTCCCCCCGAGGAGCAGGATGAGGCCCGGAATGGACCGCCCCCCTCGCGGAATCAACGGCCCCTCTCCTGGCTTCCGGCGGCCTGGCGCGCAACATCCGAATGCCCAACGTCCCCCGGTCACCAACCGATGCTCCCTCGAGTGCCATGGACATGGCGTCCATGCCATGCCTCCGCCCACGGTCTCTCGAGTTCCCCTATCGGACCCGACGAACGAACTGGACGGTGTGCGGAATCGCCCCAGTGGCATCGATACCGAACTCGCTGGTGCTTTACCGGGTGCGGGGAGTGGCGCCACGATGTGCCGATGTCTGGCGCACTCGCGGAACTCGACGACAAGACCACGGCACCCGCCTCGCGATTCCCCCGAGGCGGCTCGTTGCGGATCGACCCATGGCTGGCGACAGGCCTCTCCGGGGGCGAGCTGGATACCCCTTCCTCCTCCTCTCCGGCGAGGACGCCATGACGGTTTTGACGACGCGCTCGCTGACGCTCAGGCCCTGGCGTGCGAGCGATGTCTCCGCGCTCGTCGTTCATGCCAACGACCGGCGGATCTCCCAGAACCTCCGTGATCGCTTCCCGCACCCGTACGGCCGCACGGATGCCGAGTCCTGGGTCGAGTTCGCGTCCTCACTCCCTCCGCCCCATCGCCACCTCGCGATCTGCGTCGAGGACGAGGCGATTGGGAGCATCGGCATCGACGCGTTCGAAGACGTCCATCGCCGCACGGGCGAGCTGGGATACTGGATCGGCGCTGCTTGCTGGGGACGCGGATATGCGACCGAAGCGGTCGTCGCGATGACGACCTACGGCTTCGAGACGCTCGAGTTCGCGCGCATCCAGGCCGCGGTCTTCGAGTGGAACCCGGCGTCGACGAGGGTCCTCTCGAAGGCGGGGTATCGATTCGAAGGGACGCTTCGCTCACACGTCGTGAAGGATGGGCGCCTGGGCGACGCCCTGCTCTACGCCGCCATCCGCGCCGAACATCTCCACCGCGACCCGGACAGATGAAGCGAGGGGGGCGCCACGTGGCGATGGCGCCTCCTGCGGCTCGCGACTACTGCGCCAGGTCCGGGCGGTAGGTGGCCAGGGTGCAGCGCATGCGCTGCACCTGCTCCGCGCTGAAGCCCGTCATGCAGGCGTCGTCCGTCAGCTCCATGTAGTTCTGGATGGGGACCGGCACGCCGCCGCAGCTCGTGATTCCCGCGGTACACCCCTTGTGGGAGGTGGCGTTGGGCGGGGTGTCACAGATGCGGTCTCCGGTGGTGTAGCAGTCTGGCGCGGCGGCCGTTCCGCAGCCTTCGTAGTACGTGTGGAACAGGCCCAGGTAGTGGCCCACCTCGTGCGTGACGGTCCGCCCGTTGTGGTACGGCGGGAAGGGGCCCACCCGCCCGAAGGCCAGCCAGTTGATGACCACCCGGTCCTGCGGCTGACCCACGGCGCCCGAGGGGGCCGCCGGTAGGAAGGGCACGTACCCTCGCGAGCCGCCAGCGCTGTGGGTGTAGATATTCACATAGCGCGTCGGATCCCAGTTGATGCTGAGCCAGTAGCTGCCCGTGTCCTGGTACCACGTCGTATTGCAGTAGCGCTGGATGCCCGTGGTCGGGTTTCCGGCGGGGTCCTCGGTGGCGAGGAAGAACTCGATCTTGCTGTCCACCCCGCCTCCTCCCGGAGTGCCGGACAGCGCGCGGAAGTCCTCATTGAGGACGGCAATCTGGCTGTGGACCAGCGCGTCCGAGACGTTGCCGGTCGTGCAGGCATTGTCCGCGACGACATGGACCACCACCGGGATGCGCAGCACCGTCGTGGGCAGCCATTGGGGGCCGGGGACGGTCGAGTCCATGGAGCAGTCGGAGGTGGAGGGGGCGAACTTCGCCACCCAGGAAGGCGCGGGCTCCGGAGCGGAACAGTGGTTGGAATTGAACGAGGGGGACGCTCCGGACAGGAGGGCCAGGGCCTGACCGACAATCACGTATCCAGGTGTCATTTGACTCCAGGATACCCTAAAGGGCACCTGCGGGTGTACCGCCTGATGATATCGACTCGAGATGGCTTGCTTCGAAAAATCTCGTATTCCAGTTTTTCCTATCTCCGGAAGGGCGGACCATGTTCAATGGCGTCTGGGACCGACCGCCATTCCGCTCGGCGGCTGGCCCATCCCCCCGACGCCTCCAACGGAAATCGAATGAAACAGATAGGGATGGTCCTCGCGCTGTTCGTTTGTCTGAATGTAGGGACGCAGGCGCGAGCCGCTGACGTGAGTTCGGCGGCGCTGCGCAATCGCATCAGCGTTTCGCTGGCTGCCGACAAGCGCGAGATGGCGCTGACCCTGGCGAGGCAGCAGGACGCAACGCTGCAAAGGGAGCTCGCCTCGCGCTTGAGCGGTGAGCGGCTCGCGGTGGATCTGAAGCAGTGGCTGAGCACTGTTCCGATCCAGGCCTCCGTCACGGCCGCGGCGGAGCGCGCGGACCTGAACATCCGCCGGAGCAAGGGCCTCGCGGGCGAGGTCGACAGCCTCCTCCAGGTCCGGCTGGCCAGTGCGTCCATGCTGGAGGCGCTGCGGCAGGGCGTCGAGCCGCTCTATGCCTACGAGCCGGATGGGGATGACGCCACCTGGCAGTTCATCGAGGCGTTCGATCGCCTCGGCGGCGTGCACCACCTGGACGTGCACCGCATGCCCGAGCAGCCGGTGCTCGTGGTGGACATCGACGCGAGGAAGGACCTGGCCGCCGGCATCAAGCTGATGCGCGAGCGCCTCGTGGCCCTCGGCCAGCGCCCCGTTCCGACGCTGGACGCGCGCGCCGCCGCCGCCGCGACGCAGGGCGCGAGCGCTGCCGCCACCAGCACGCCGGTGACGATCCTCGATCGCATCTACCTGAACGACGACCAGGAGCCCTGGATCTCCGGTGCCGCGGAGATCTACGCCGTCGTCAACGGCGTCGACCCCAGCCGCGACGCGCCGGCGCTGGACATCGTCGACATGCCCTATCTGGACTACAGCGGTACGACCTACTCGCCGAACCAGGTCCTCATCTTCTGGGACCGCTACCGCTGGGCCGCGGCGAACGTGATCCTCATGGAGCACGACGACAACACCAACTATCAGGACCTGGTGGCGTATCTGTTCACGGTCGCGAGCCAGATCCTGACGGCCGTGGGCCAGCCGGGAATCTCCTCCCTGGTGGCCCTGGGCAGTGGCCTGGTGCAGCAGATGCCCAGCAATTGGTTCACGAACGACGACGACTATGTCGATTCGTTCTACACGCTGGAGAAGAACCACACCTACACCAACTACTCGGGGGCGGGCGGTAACGCCATCGTGTCCCTCAGGCCGTACGTCATCGCGGAGCAGTAATCGGATGCCCACCTCTCGCCGGGCCCGGCTCGGCGAGAGGAACGGGCGTGAGCCCGCAGTCCGCGCCCGTCCCATTCAGCCGTGTCGCCGTGCTCACGAGGCCCCCTCCGGTTCGGCGTTCCGCTCTTGCGCGAGGAGGATGAGCTTGGCCCGACTGGGCACGGCCAGCTTCACGAAGACCCGCTTCAGGTGCGTCTTCATCGTGTTCAGGGAGTTGCCCATGTCGTCCGCGATGGTTTGATTGTCCCAGCCATTCAAGACACGCTCCGCCACGTCCAGCTCGCGCGGCGTGAGCCGCTTGCGCCACTCGGTGGGCACCTGGGCCTCGTGAGACACCTCCTGGAACAAGAGCGCCCAGGGCGTTCTCCCGAGCTGGCCCGGCAACCGGAGGAAGGTCACCTTCAGGCTTCGTCCTGGCCGCCGGAACGTCAGGACGTCCTGGCCGGAGCGCATCCGCTCGCCTGAGCGACTGAGCCCCTCCAGCGCCTCCAGGAGCACCTGGGGCAGCCCGAAGCGGCCACAGGGGGCATCCGGGAACCAGCGGTGGAGCAGCGCCGTGGAGCGGGGCGTGCGCATCAGCTCGGTGTTGGGAGGGCTCAGCACCATGCTCTCGAGGCCCGTGTGACGGAAGAGCTGCTCCAGGAGGTCTCCCTGTCGGGCCAGGTCTCCCAGCATGAGGCAGTTGCGGACCGTCCTTGCCAGGATGGGCGTCAGGCGTTGGAGGAAGGCCCGCTGCTGGGACGAGAAGGCCTTCCGGCTCTCCCGGTACAGGGTGAAACCGCTGTGCCAACCCAGTCCCATGTCCAGCAACACGGAGAGCACGCGCTCCACCGGCATGTTCATCTCCCGGCAGTGTGCATACATCGCGCTGTTCCGCATCTGCTGGCGCGACAGCATCTCGGTGTCCCTCAGCACGGTGTTGGGCTGTTGTATCACCGCGGAGCTCACGAAGCAGTCGTCCGAGATCTCCGGGTAGCGGTCGAAGAAGATCTGGGGCATGTCGTGGATCATGGGCCAGTCGTATTGACCCGGCTCCCCTGGCCTGGAGACGCAAAGCCCACCGAAGTCCGCGGCCAGCACGCGTGACAGGACCCGGTGGGACTCCGAGAAGACCTCCTTCAGGTCGAGCGAGCAGGTCAGCGCCGCCATCATCTCCAACAGCACCTGCTCTCCCGGGACGGAATCCGCCTGCCTCTTCACGCGCATGCCTCTCCTCCACGTCTGGATTCAAGCGTCGGCACGACGTCTGGGATGGTCATATCAGACGCGGCAACGACAGTCTTCCGCCCGGCCTGCCCGGACGGTGTCACCCCTATGGGTGATGCCGGAGCCCGACGGGTTCCCGTACGTTTTGCGAGCCACCTCTCGGGCTCCGGGGCGCCACGGGAATCCTCTCCAGTCCGTGAGTCGTCACGAATGTGTCACGAGGAGGGCGTCCCGAGGCCCGTCGTGGACTGTCTGGGTTTTGTTCAAGTCATGGATGGAGGTTCCGTATGTCTCTGCAATCGTGCCTGGTTCGCTTCACACCGAAAGCCTCGTTGCTCGCGCTCCTCGCCGCTCTGGGCGGTATCGCCTGGAGTCCCCCCGCCCAGGCCCATATGTCGGGGGTCATCGGCTATGGATATCGAGGGCGCTATGGACCTCCGGGGTTCGAGCCCTTCTGTGCGTTCAGGTACCCGATGAAGTGCTACTGCCCGGATCCGGTCACCACCAACATCGAAACCGTCGATGGATGCTCCAACGTCGACCAACCTAGCGCGATCAAGAACGCCGAGGACTCTTGCTCGATGCTCTGCAGCCTTGCCGCCGAAAGCCTGGAGCAGAATGGCGGCGTCGCGGGGCGTCCCGGGGGCTCGACGGGGGAAGGGGTCTCGTTCGAGGGCGCCGGCGTCCTGTCCACACGGCCCTGGGGGGACTTCGTGGGGTATCTCCCCTTCAGCAAGGAGCCCGTCGGGCCCACGTCGGAGAAGGAGCGACTGGCCGAGGAGCTCGCGCAGCGCAGCGCCGTGCCCTGGGTCTGGCTCCAGGGCATGGGTGAGTCCATCCCGTGGGAGGACCCTCGCGGCTCGGCGGCCTTCGTGCAGGCCTACTGGAGCCAGCGCGGCGCGCCCGAGCCCATCGGTCTCTGCCGCTACTCCGTCCAGCGCACCTGTCCGCTCGAGGACGTGAAGCTCGGTGACAGCATCCAGGTCTGCTCCGCGGAGAGCGAGACGGATGCCCAGCTCATCGCCCAGACGAGCTGCGCGCCGCTGCGCTACAGCGCGTTGAGCCGCTCCTGGGGTGCCTGGGCCGTCTACGGCGTGCTCGGGGCGGATTCTCACCGGGTACCGGCCGCGACCATCGTGGCCGTGGGCCCTCGACAGTACGTGGGCTACGTCCCCTCCAGCCTGAAGGTCGTGGGCATCCACGATGACTGGGTCAAGCTGGCGGACGAGTTGCTGGAGCGCACGGCGGGCACCCGCGTGTGGCTCGCTGGCCCGGCGGCGTTCTACGCCCCCGAGGCCGAGTAGCCCACCGGCCGCGTGGGGGAGGGGATGGACGCATCGAGGCTCCTCGAACATCCCCTCCGTCGGGCTGCCCTCCTGGTTCCGCTGCGATATGACGGCCTTCGGCCCGAGCCACTGGCTCGAGGATGGATGGAATCCGCGCGGAACGAGAAGGATGGATGACGAGAACCTGTCGACCCCGGTGGTGGAGCTTCTGTTTCACGGTGGTGTGTCTGGGGCTCGCCCCCCTGGCGTGCAGGAGTCCCAGGGGGGAGGTTCCCGCGCCGAGCACGGCCACGCCACCACCCGAGATGCCCGCCTCGGGGCCGACGGATGCGGGGGGCGGCCCTGCGGCTGACGCGGGGAGCGACGTGCCCTCCGTGGACTCCGCTGGCGACGCAGGTCGCGGCATCGATACAACCACCGACGCGGCCGAGCCGGAGGACGTCCGCGAGCGCTCGCTGGATCAGGTGGTGGAGACCCCGCCCTCCTTGTTTCCCAGCTCGGCGATGGTGCGAGAGCGCTCGGAGCCTCCGAACGGTGAGCGCGAACGACGGGGCGAGTTGGTGGTCACCGCCCGATGTGGTGGCTCCTTCTGCGTGGACGGACTGAAGGACCTGGGCACGGGGCGGGACATCATCCCGCTGTCCTTGAACGCGGATGAGCGGAGGATCCTCGCCGCTCCAGGGGCGCTCCAGCGCGCGGTGAAGCTCGTGAGCGTGGATGAGCGCCATGTCTCCGTGTACCTGGGGGAGACGGAGTTCTCGGGGGGCGCCCATGCGAACAACACGCTCGAGTGCGCGACGTATTCACGTCGGGACGGGCGGAGGGTGAAGCTGTCCGAGGTGGTTCCCCGCGCGAAGGCGAAGGCGCTGCTCCAGGAGGCTGTCTCGAAGATGGAGTCGTTCCAGGAGGTGCACCTGCTGCCGGGTTACAGGTTCCGGCCCGACGGTTTTCTCCTGGATGAGCGCGCGGGCGAGGTGCGGCTGTGCGCGGCGCGCGCCGTCTCGTCCGAGGGCACGGTCCTCGAAGTCACCCTGCCGCTGTAGGCCTGATTCGGCAGGGCAGGGCGCCCACGGGGGCGGTCGGCAGCGCTCCTTCAGCGCGGCTCCCGCCCCCCTGAACGGTGGGCCGGAGCCGGCGGAGGTGCTCCGCCGGCCCGGTCCGGGGCGTTACGTCACGGGAGGCAGGCCATCGCGTAGTTGGGGCTGCTGCAGATGGCGTCGTACACGGCCGCGTTGCAGGTGTCGTGGCCGGAGATGACGTTGCAGAGGTTGCCGAAGGCCGCGCCGTAGTTGCCGCAGTTGAACTCGAGGCGCTGTCCGTAGCGGTAGAGGACGCCCACCGGGACGATGTAGCTGGTGCCGTTGGCGAAGCAGATGTCCTGCGTCCCCAGCATGTCCACCGTGTAGACCTCATTCGGGTTGAAGCTGCGGCACTCCACCGTGCAGCCGGTGACGGGCTGCGGCGGCAGGTAGCCGAACATGAACGTCGTGGGCTGCCCGGTGAGCGCGCCGAAGGTCCCTGCGGGCGCGCCGGTGGCGGCCAGCGGGTTGCCGGTGCCGTTCCAGTCGCCCTGACCCAGCGAGTAGGTGCTCGCGCCCACCGCGGCCAGCGCGTTCAGGGCCACCGGCTGGGTGTTGGCGGCGCCGTAGTACAGGCGGAAGGCTCGCACGCGGCCCGCGGCCAGCGCGCCCAACTGGAAGTCGAAGTGCGAGCCCAGGTCGCCAGGGCCCAGGTCCGTGAACGTGGGCGTCCCCACGGGGAGCGTCGGGTGGACGGCCAGCGGGTCGAGCGAGGCGAAGCCGTCGTTGCTCACGCGCAGGACGGTGGGGGCCGTGGCGCCCGCGAAGCTGACGTACTCCGAGAAGGTGTTGGGCAGCACGTCGTAGTCGATGCCGCGCGTGTAGCGCAGGTCCGCCACGTTCGCGGTGCCGATGTTCTCGATGAGCACGTCCACCTGGTAGAGGAACGGCGTCGCGGGCGACGGGACGTAGCGGTGGGTGACGCGGAACGTCGTGCCCACGCGTACCACCGACAGCGCCGTCGTCGTCGTCGCGCTGAAGTTCTCCACGGTGATGTTGGCGGCGCCACAGCCCGCGGAGGTGTGGCCGGTGATGCCCAGGTCCGCGCTCGCCACGCCCCAGCCCTCGCAGGGCGTCCCGGGCGTCGCGGCCTCCGCGTTCGTGGGCAGATAGCGCAGCCCCACGTCCGTCGTGCCGTTCATGCCGCTGGACACGGTGCTCGTGGCGCAGGCCACGGTCAGGTGCCCCGCGCTCGCCACGCCCAGGCGCACCGTGCCGTTGTCGATGACGCCCGGACACGCGGGGGGATTGGTCGGCGGGAGGTTGAAGGCGATGGCCTCCTGCTCCCGCTCACGGTTGAGGCCCGCCAGGTTCGCGGGGTGGATGCGCGAGCTGGCCTTCGTCGGCACGGGCGCGGGGGCGTCCGCGAGGCTCGCGGTTCCCAAGGTGAGGGTTCCAGCCAGCACGGTGAGCAGCGGAGATCGAGACTTCAGGATGGGGAACATCTTGGCTCCTCGGGTGGATGCGGCGCGCGCCGCATGTGCAGCGCGGGTGCCATGCGGGCTCCACTCGGAGTCCAGGGCGACGGGCGCGCGAGGGTAGCGGCGAGCGCCACGATGCCGTCCCCGCTGTGACCCCCCGCGCTACATCCGTGCATGCGCTTCGTGGAGTTCACTCGATGTGTGCATGGTCGATGCTCCGAGGCGGGATTGACCTGTCAGCTCGCGCCCGCGTTCGAACGGGACGCGCCCGCGTTCCATCCCCACGCGGGATTCGAGCGGTCGAGCGGGTCATGCCCCACATTGCGCCTCGGGAGCCGCGTGCGGGCGTGGCACGGCCATCGCAATCGAGGGTCCCTCGTTCGCGTCCGAGCCCCCGCTCCGGCGCACCGGAGCCGTGGGCTCCGGCCCCCTTGGTCCGGAGTCATGACGGGACTCCGGAAGACCGAGTACACCCATGGTCACGCAGTCCGAACGCTTCAAGCGCTTCTTGGCGGAACACAACCGGCCGGAGCAGGTCCTGCAGCGTGCCCGCGCCGCGAGCCAGAGCGCCGTTCCCCTGATGCGCGCCCTCTACGTCGACTACCAGATCGAGGCGGACTGCGACTACCTCCGGGGGCTGCTCGCGCTGCGGCGTGAGCTGGAGAGCCAGGAGCGGGAGGGGATGGCTCCACGACGGAGGCGGACGGGCGAGCTCTCCCGTCCCGAGGCAGAGGAGCAACTCCATGTCGTCGGCACGCGCCCCCTGAGTGAGAAGGAGGCCAGGCAGGAGGAGGAGAAGCTCCGGAGGGACCCGTACGCGCTGCGCAAGCCGCCCAGGGGAGAGCACCTGTCCAGCCTCATCGAGAGAGTCGAGCCCAACGAGGATCGGCGGGAGTCGAGGCTGGACGAGGTCTGGAACGATCCACGCAACCTCCCCCTCAAGGAGTTGCGCAAGCGCCAGGACAACCTCAGCCCCGGAGACGTCCTGCGCGTCCGGATCACTCCGCCGCGTCCACAGGCGATGCGCCGCGCGGTGGACAGCGACGTCTGGGTCGGCACGGTCTGGTCGCACGACGACATGGAGGTCGACTACGGCCGGCGGCCGGACCGCCGCCCGGACAACTGGCGTGAGCTGCTGGGCGGCGCTCGCGAGGAGCCCTTCACGCGGGACTCGCATCGCCTGTCCCAGGTGGGGGAGATCGGCGATGCGATGGAGATGCTGGCCTACAAGCTCGATGCGCTGGACCGCGTCTGCGCGAGCTGGGACACCATCGCCAAGGATGCCGCGTCATACCTGACGCTGAAGTCGACGTGGAAGAAGGAGGAGGAGAAGTTCCACGCGCGCCTCCAGGCGCTGGAGCGAGAGCGCCGCCAGACGCTCAACCACCGCACGGGAGGGAACAGCAAGGACCGCAGGATGTGGGCCAGCGGGACCCAGGCGCAGAAGAAGCGCGTGGGAGAGGAGCTGCGGGCCGCGCGAGCGGAGTTCGAGCGCCGGCTGCCCCTGGAGCGGGACAAGCTGCACGCCCAGGTCGAGAAGCTCATCGAGACCCATGGCGGGAAGCTCGAGTCCATCCAGAGCAAGCTCCCGCCGGACCGCCCGGAGGTCCGCGCGAGGATGGAGCTCGCCGGGTGCCTGCTGCTTCCCCATCCGTTCCCCATGGGCGGCGTCTTCCCCTCACACGAATACTGTGTCGTCAGCCGCTCGGAGAGCGAGTCCTCCCGCTACGAGTTCCTCATCCGGCACGCCAACATGCTCATCCGGAAGTACGAGTTCCTGGAGGAGGACCTGGTGCGCCGCGTCCTCATCCCCGACAAGGATGGCTGCATCTGCATCATGTTCGCCGAGGAGCCGAGCCAGGATCAGCAGCACTTCATCTACGTCCCCTTCTTCGGCATCTCCGGAGGGACCCGGACGGACTTCACGGTGGACCAGTACATGAAGCGGCTGGGCGTGCCGCCCATCAGCGGAGAGCGGGTGCTCCCCGAGGAGCACCTGGGGCGCGGCGGCAAGCGATTGATGGACCGCTTCTTCCGCCTCTTCGACTTCTTCGGCCAGCGCAAGGCGCTGGGGCTCAAGACGCCGGCCAAGCAGGCCATGCTCAGCTACATGGGCTTCATCGACAAGGACTGGGTGGGCGAGGACGAGCTGCATCAGCACATCCACAACATCGAGAGCTGGAACTCGATTCAATGCGCGGAGCCCTCCGCGGTGATGGCCGCCGCCCAGCTCCACTACCGCATGGCGGACATGGAGCTGAGCGTGCCCTTCGAGGGCGATCACCGCGTGCCCTTCCATGACCACAGTGGTACGGGGTGGGGCAAGGAGACGTGCGGCCGGTGCGCCATCTCCGAGATGACGTTCGCCGGCGTGGTGGCCTCCGGCAACCGCAAGCTGGTGAACATGAAGTCGGTCATCATGAAGAAGGAGGACCTGCTCGAGACCCAGCGCGTCCATCCCTTCAAGCAGACGCTGGGGCCTGAGCTCGTCTACAACCGGGACCGCGCGCGCGAGGCCTATGGCAAGCCTCCCGACCGGGACGACGGCACGTCTGGCGTCAAGAAGGAGCGCGTCGTCAAGCGTGACGCCCAGTACCCCGCGATGCAGCGCTTCCACGACCTCGGCATCGCGCAGTCGAGCCAGCAGCCCTTCTTCCTGAATGCTCGGAAGCAGCCGCGCCCGTTGCCGGTGGAGGACCCGGGCTCCATCCCGAAGCTCATCGAGCGCTTCGACCTCGGGGGGATCTTCCACGCCGCGCGCGACACGGGCTCGCATCGCGCGCTGGTGAATCCCACCGCGGCGTTCGCGCTGCTCCAGGCCGAGGCCCGGGAGCAACGCAAGGTCATCGAGTCCGAGCTCGGGACCTCTTCCAAGGAGCCCCTCTCGAAGACGAGCACCCCGGACCTCGACCGGCCCCTGAAGCTGGCGCTGGCGCTCTCGCTCCTGCTGCCCATCGACCAGGCGAGCTCGCTCGGTGAGTGCTACCGGACGCTGCGCTCCCTCCCGGAAGGCACCGGGGACTCCGATACGAGCGACATGACGCGGTACTACTACGTCTTGAACGCCATGTTGTCCGCCACCGCCCACCTCCGGCCCACCTCCGGGAGTTCGCCGTCCCCCTCCTTGGGCAGCACGACCTTTGCCCCTCCCGCGCCGAGCTGGCGGCAGGTGGGAGGCTTCCAGTTGACCGCCGACCACCAGGACATGCTCACCCATGACCTGACGGACTACTTCGACGACCGGCTCATCGATGCGTTCCTCGCGCTCGTGGAGGAGGAGCGCGCGACCGTCCACCGCCGCTATGACGTGCCGGTGGGGGCGCTGGTGGGCAACGACGTGTGGACGCCGCCCCATGGGCTCCAGCAGGTGCGCAGCGGGGGACTCGCGAGCGTCGAGGTGCAGGTGCTCAACGTGGGGGGAAACCACTGGGTGGTGGGGGTGCGCTACCCCCAGAGCCAGCCAGGTGTCGTCTACCTCTATGACCCCCTCCAGCCCCTGGTCGTCTCCGAGGGACTCCAGACGCGGCTGCGCCGCTGCTTCGGCGGTGGCGGGCTCACCATCGAGCGCGTCAGGGGCCCCCGGCAGCCCGGTGGTTACGAGTGCGGCGCCTATGTCTGCGGCGCCATCGAGCTGCTGACGCGCACCGCCGACCCCGTCGCCGCCCTCCAGTCCCTCCAGCGGGCGGCGTTCAACAACACCACCCTGCGCGGCAACATCCACCACTCGCTCGTCGCGGAGGCGCTGGGCGGCTTCTGAGCGGGGTATGCTCCCGCCGGCCTCCGAACTCCCTCCCCTCGAACACGACAGGCGCGCCATGCCGAGACCAATCACAATCGCCGTGATGAGTGTTGTCCTGCTGAGTGCATGCGCGTCCACGCCACGCACCACGGCCGCCGAAGCCGCCTGCGACGGCGCCCTCCTCGACATCGAGGGTCACCGGATCTGGGCGCGCAAGCAGGGCACGGGCAGCCCCACCGTGGTCTTCGAGTCTGGCTTCGGGAACGACTCCACCGTCTGGACCTCCCTCGAGAAGCAGGTCCGGGAGAAGGGCTTCCAGACCTTCGTCTACGACAGGGCGGGACTCGGCAAGAGCACGCTCAGCCCCACGGCGGTCTACAGCCTCGACAACGATGCTGGAATCCTGGGCGCGGCGCTGGAGCGGTGTGGCATCCAGGGGCCGCTCGTGGTCGTGGGCCACTCGTATGGTGGCGCCATCGGTCTCGTCCTCGCGGAGAAGCGCCAGGAGGTCAAGGGCCTGGTGCTGCTCGACGCGGTCGTGCCGGGCGTCTGGGGGCAGGGGGAGCTGGAGAAGAACCTGGTCACCATGCGGAGCCAGTACGAGGAGATCAGACGCCAGGCGCCTGCGCTGGCGAAGGTCGCCATCCCCTGGGCGGAAGCGCTGCCGGTGACCGTCGAGCGCATCGACCACGTCGCCCTGCCAGTGTCCCTGCCCATCATCGACGTCGTCGCGGAGGCGGGACAGAACAGCCCGGAGAGCGCGGCCGTCTGGCGGGAGGCGCACCAGAAGTTCGTCGGCTCCAACCCGAACCGCACCTACGTCCTCGCCAAGGGGAGCTCACACAAGGTCATGAACGACGGAGAGCCACTCGTCCTGGACTCCATCGTGACCCTCATCGGCCGCGCCAGCCGGTGAGCCCGCGGCGCCTCCGATGTGCGACAGTATCCCAGTGGCGGGAACGGGCCGCGACGCGCGGCTCCGGCCCTCGTTCTTCCCTGGGGGGCCCGCTTCGGAGATGACCGGGCAGGGCCTCACCGGGTCTACTGTCGAAGCATGGGATTCCTCGTGTCCGGCCTCGCTCCGCCATCGCGCCGTGCAACGGCTCGCGCCGCCTCGCTCGTCGGGATGGGGCTCCTCCTGTGGGTCGTCTCCTCCGGGTGTAGTCCGACCTACGTGCAGCGCACGGCCCAGATGCGCGACCTGGCGGAGGTGGGGCGGTACGACGAGGCGATGAAGGAGCTGGACGCCGTCGCGGCGCAGGAGGGGATGGATCCGCTGCTCGTCGCGGTGGACCGGGGCGCGCTCCTGCATCGTGCCGGGGACTGGAGGGCGAGCACCCGGGCCCTGGAGCAAGCCGCGGAGCTCGCGGATGAGCACGAGGTGGTCCGGTTGACCGAGGAGGTGTCGGGGAACATCCCCTGGCGGATGGGGGTGCTGGAGCGACAGACGCTGCACACGCTCAACGCGCTCAACTACCTCCAACTGGGTCGGGCGGACGAGGCGGCCGTCGAGGCGCGGCTGTCGAGCGCGCTGAACCTGCAGCGGCACCTCGAGGAGCGCCACCACGTGGACATGGAGCGGCACCTGCTCATCTTCCCCATCGATGAGGAGCTGCGCCCCTACCTCGTCCAGAGCGCCATCGGGTTGTACGTGAGCGGGCTCGCGCACGAGGTGGCGGGAAACGAGGACTCCGCGTTCATCGACTACCTCGCCGCCTGGCGAATCACGCAGGCGGCCCCGCCGGGCGCCCCCTCCCGCATGCACCACCTGGGCCCCTGGCTCGTGGCGGAGGCGAGGCGGCTCGGGCGCCCGGAGCTCGCGGAGCTGGAGCGCGCCCTGCCTGCCTCGGTGGCACCTGCGCTGACGGAGCGGGAAGGCGAGTTGGTGGTCATCGTGGAGGCCGGGAGGGTTCCGGAGCGCTGCATGGCGCAGCGAGGCTTCGATACGAAGAACCAGATCCAGTCCGTCTGCCCCAGGCCCTGGATGCGAGGCAGGGCCGTCGTGGAGGTGGCGGACGGCACCTGGAAGACGGAGACCGTCACCTCGCTGGAGAACATCCTGCTGCGCCGCGCCGACCATGGCGTGGCCCTGGACACCATCCGGCGCGCGAACCTGTGGTCGCGCATGGGCACGCTCGGGGTCTTCCTGGTGCTGCCGCCGCTGGGGGGCTTCCTGTGGTTCCGTGCGGCCATCGCGTACTACCTGGTGTCGGAGCAGAGCTGGCTCAGCCTCCCCGCGGAGTTCCAGGTGGCGCGCATCACGCTTCCCGCCGGCCGACACGCCGTGCGCATCCTGCGAGGTGGCGAAGAGCAGGTTCGGGAGGTGGACATCGCCCCTCGACGTGTCCAGGTGCTCGTCGTCTCGACGGAGTGAGCGCCGCGGCCTACCGGGCCTGCTGGCCCGCCCGCCGCCCGCCCGCGCGGAGCCGCTCGGCGTCCTCCGGGTGGAACCGGGTGACGAGGGCCAGCTCCGTCTCCACGTCGCGAATGCCGATGTCGTCCGGCACCGGGACAGCGGCGCTCCATGGTTCGAAGAACCGCAGGTAGCTGCGTCCCTCGTCCTCCCAGCCTCGCATCACCAGACGCCGGAGGACCCGCTCCCCCAGGTGCGTCCTCGCCACGAGGACGATGGCGGTCCGGCTCCCGTCCTCCGGGCGTGACTCCTCCTTGACCTCCGCCGCCAGCGCGAGCCCCGCGGTCCAGAGCGCGTCCAGCGGGACGTCATAGGCGTAGTCGTAGAGCTGCTGGCGCAGGTACTCCTCCTCACCCATCATCTGTTTGATGCCGCCGCAGCCCGAGGCGAGGAGGAGGCAGAGCCCTGCTGGAAGGAGGCGGTTCATGGGCTTGCACTCAAGCCCGTCGCTCCTCTGCGATACAAGCCCCTTGGTGGAACCGCTGCACCGCGCGGACCCTCTCCTGCGAGGCTCCGTCGTCCATGCTCCAGCCTTCCCGTTCCAGGCACCGACGCTCGGGCGTCGGGGCGAGGTTGCTCACGGTCGACACCCAGGACTTCCCGCGACTCACCCGGGGGAAGTGGGGGGTGGCCCGCTTCGTGCCCTCGCGCGAGGAGGCCGAGGCCGCGCTCGCGCGCCTTCGTGCGTGTGGCCCGGACGTGTACGTCAAACGCGTCCAGTGAGCGATGTCTCATGATTCAATGCCCGCGCTGCGTGCGGGCAGACGCGGTTTCGTCCTGACTGGACGCAGCCCGAGGAATGTATCAGGGGCGCGTCGGGTCGCCGCGACAGGGCACAGGACTTGCTGGGTCGGGCGCGTCAACCTGGCGCACCCCGGAGCAGGCATGTCCCAGTCGGTCCAGACCATCCTGAACATCAACGGCATCGCGAACGGCTCGCCCTACAGCACGCAGGAGCCCACCATCGTCTTCGACAACCTGCCGTTCAGCCTCTGGGGGGCGATGTCGACCGCCAGCACGGTGACGGGCAAGGTCGTCGGTATCGCGAACCCCCAGCAGTATCAGGTGGCGCTGTTCGCGCTGGAGTCGAAGACGCAGATCCTCGGCAACACGTCGTGGCTGGCGTCGGTGGGGAGCGACGGGACCTTCTCGCTGTCCGTGCAGCAGAGCGCCACGATCTACTGCGCGCTGTTGATGACGCCGACGTTCGCCCAGTCCTATTTCGCGAGCACGTTCCCCGGCGGCAGTGGCATGGTCTCCACGCTCCCGGTGCCCGCCGAGCATCCCGGCGACGTGCTCTTGATGATTGGCGTGCCGGCGGGCCTCAACCGCAGCCTGGTCCAGCCCTTCTCCTGGTCGGACCCCGTCATCAAGCCGGGCGACGCGTTCCTGCAACCCGCCGGGCTCAACCGGCAGTTGTCTCCGGGGTCGACGAATGGCCTCCCAGACCCTTCCAATCCCTCCCAGACCCACCAGCTGTGGACCATGCTGCTCGAGGGCAATACCCCTTCGATGATGTCGTTCCGGATCACCACCCAGAATCGGGATGGGACCGCGGGGCGGGGGGCGTTCGCGACGGGCGTGTATGTCTATGGCCAGACGATGTATCTGCTCGCGGGCGCGGGGCCCGCTTCGGGGCAGCCGAGCGGGACGACGCCCATCGTCGTCTCGCAGGCCATCGTCAACTGGCAGGTCCTGCCTCCCTCCATGGTCCAACTGGGGATGGCGCTGACCATCCTGCCGGAGAAGATCCTGCTCGCCGTCGACGTGGTGAACGTGGAGCCGTCGGTCCTCGGGACCTTCCTGAAGGCGCTCTACAAGGTCGAGTTCGAGCTGCTCGGCCTGCTGTTCGAGATGCTCTGACTCGGCTTTCTCGCCATTTGAATGGGAGGCGGCCATGGGTAGAGCTCGAAGGACCGCCTCTCGCCGGCTACTGGCTGTGGCAGGGGCACTCGATGGAGGAGGTGATGGAGTGGGCGCGCCGCTGCCCGAACCCGATGCCGGGGGAGGAAGGCGTGCTTGAGCTTCGCCTCGTCTTCCATGTCGAGGACTCTGGCGCCGAGTTCAACCCTGAGCCGCCCATGCAGGAGGACGAGCTTCGCGTCGAGGTGGATCGACAGCAGAAGGCGAAGTAGCCACACGGCCTTCCGCCCTTGCAGTGCGCGGCCATCATATCCGCCGTGAGTTGTAGGCCGCGGCCTACAGGCCCGGATGCGAAATCCTTGTCTGTTCGCACCTTTGGCCGTGGGCTCGAACCTTGCTCCAGGGAGCGGACACCGTCCCAATCCCCAGGAGCGCATTCATGAGCGTCGGCCCCGCGAGCAATCGCAACAACAGTGTCAGTGACACGGAAGCGGCGGCACGTCGGGCCGCCGAGGAGGCGCGTCGCGCGGCGGAGGCTGCGGCCAGGGCCGCGGCGGAGGCCGCACGCATGGCCGCGGAGGCCCAGCGGGCCGCAGCGGCCCAGCAGGCCGCCAGCAAGGCCACCACCTGCTTCGAGGGCCAGGGCCGCCAGACGGAGTTCGACAAGCGCCTCGGCGTCGACACCCAGGCCTCCTCGCTGCTCACCGAGGACGTCCACGACAACAAGCAGAACTGCCTGGATGTCGCCGCGGACTGGGTGGACAAGGCAACGCCCGCTCTGCGCGCACGCTCCCAGGCCGTCTTCCTCGAGGACACCCGCCCAGGCGTGGAGGGCCAGTCCGGCCACGTCGTCATTCGCCAGGGCGACAAGATCCTCGACCCCACGACCCACAAGTCCTACGAGTCGATGGAGGCCTTCAAGAAGGCCCAGCCTCACTACCGGGAGGCCGGAAGCCTCTCGGCCAACCAGGTCAAATCCATCCTCGACACCAGGCCTGGCTCGCCAGAGCGCGCCGCCGCCCTCGAGAAGGCAAAGGTGCCCCCCGAACTCCAGAAGATGATGGTGGCGGACACCAAGCGCCCCCTCAACCCGGACTCCGTGCGCAAGGCCGACGAGGACTACCAGCGCCTCAAGGAGAAGGGCACCGCAGCGGGCTGGGGGCCCTACGTCGCCGAGACCCTCGAGCACTACAAGGGGGACAAGGACTATCAAGCCCGTTTCATGGAGCGACTCAAGGAGGGCGGCTCCGAGTCCATCCTCGCCCACGTGGGAATGGAGCACTTCAACGATGCCCAGGCGAACCGCACGCCCGAGGAGAAGAAGAACTTCCTGGACGCGCTGAAGACGTCATACGAGGCGGGGACGCTCAACGACGCGGACCTCCAGTCCCTGCGCAACCTCACGCCGCAATGGAAGGGCGCCGTCGACACACTCGGCCTCTCCAACGTGGATCGCGCGCCCCAGACCGACTCGGTCATGTCCAGCGTGAGCGAGGCCACGAAGAAGTACAACGAGGCCGCCGACAACGCCAAGAAGAAGGACACCGAACTCGCCGCGCACCTGGCCAAGCTCGGCCCGTCGCTCTCCGACGAGCAGCGCGCGGCCTACATCAAGGCCTTCCAGGACGACCCGAAGAACCAGGAGGTCTACGCGGCCAAGGAGAAGGCCCTCAAGGCACTCAGCGACACGATCAAGAACAATCCTTCCGCGCTGACCAACGCGGCCATCACCAGACCCGAGGACGCGAAGACCCTTCAGGATGCGCTGACGAAGCTGGCGGACAGCTCCGAGGCCAAGGTCGCGATGGAGGCGGCGCTGGCGCTCACGACGGATGCGAAGGCCTCGCAGGCCTTCTCCAAGTCGCCTGAGTTTTACAACGAGCTCATCAAGAAGGCCCTGCCGCACATGGCCGCCCAGGAGGTCGCCAACACCAAGGACCCCAAGGACGCCCTGGAGAAGTTCACCGACCAGTTGGAGAAGTACAAGCCGCTCTACGACGTGGTGGGCGGCAAGGACCGCTTCGTCGAGGGCATGGAGGCACTCAAGCACGTCGAGAATTCAAAGCAGCCTTGGACCGCGCTCGAGCGACTCAAGCAACTGTCCGCTCCCGGGGTCCCCGAGGCTGCGGGAGATCTGTCTCCCGTCGGACCCGAAACCACGGGCGCACTGGCCGCTGGCTTCAGCGGAGCGGGTGTCATTTTCGGTGCTGCCTTCGCGGCCAAGGAGCAGCGCGACGGCGAGTACCAGAAGGCGCTCAAGGAGACCTTCGGAGTCGGCAGGGACTCGCTGGAGCTGTACTCGGCCGTCTCAGGCTCGCTCGCCAATCAAGGGAAGCTCGCGCGCTTCGGTGTGACGTCCTCGGACGACCTCGTGCGCACCGCGAAGCTGACTCGCCTCGCCCCCGGGCTGGGCGTCGCGGCGAGCTTCCTGTCCGCGAGCATCCGTGTCGAGGACCTGAAGGACTCCAAGGACCCTGGCCAGGCCATCGCGCTCATGGGCGACACGCTGAGCGCGCTGGGGAGCGCGGCGGAGGTCTTCCCCCTCTCCGCTCCCGCCGGACTGCTCATCAACGGCGCGGGCGCGGTGGTGACGGCGGGAGGAGAGGCCGTCAGCAACTGGTGGAAGGGAGACCAGCTCGAGAAGGACCAGAAGAAGTACCTCCAGGCCGCCGGCATCGACGACCAGGTCGGTTCGGCGCTCGTCGACTCCAGCCCCGAGCAGTTGAAGCTCCTCCGGGACGCGCTCGGCATGTCGCCCGCCAAGCTCCAGGAGCTGGTGAAGCTGGCCCCCGACCTCGTCCAGTCCGAGGTGACGAAGGACATGACGCAGCGGTTCGTGTCGCTGATGCTGAGCCACAGCGTCTCGGGAGACCAGGTGGTCACGGCGATGGAGAAGCTCAAGCAGGGAGGCAAGTATGACTACAGCGACCTGCGCGGCTTCCTGTACGACCGGGGCGAGGGCTTCAAGACGCAGAAGGAGTGGGGACAGGAGCTGGAGGACTACAAGAACAGGCGCGTCGATGCCCCCAAGCCAGGGTTCATCGACGCGCTCCGACAGGCGCTCCAGCCCTGACCCCGTCCATCAGCGAACGGCGCGGAAGGTGACGCGATAGACCGACGGCGCCACGGGCTGCACGTGCTGGACCTCGCCCGAGTAGAAGTAGGGACGCACGGCCCGCGGAGCGGACTCCGCGGGCTGGAAGGCGTAGTGGAGCACCACCGGCTCGCCATGGAGCTGTCGCGCCGTGATGTAGCCCACCAGCGCGTGCTCGAAGGAGTGATACCCGTTCTTCCAGGGCCACTGCTTGGGGAGGACCGGCAACGGCTGGTGCGTGGCGCCATCCAGGAAGGTCCACACCTCGCCGTGCGCCGGGTCCACGAAGCGGCGCATCCAGAAGTCCACCGTGGCTGGCAGGTACTGGCCCGCCGACGGCGTCGTCAGCGCCAGCGACGCCGCGAACTGGTCCAGCTCCGCGTGGATGAACCAGTCCCTCGTCTTGTCCAGGCTCCCATCCGGCAACGGACGGGATGTCCATGCGCCCGTGTCCGAATCGAAGGCTCTCCGCAACACCTGGGGCCCGTGCGTCTCCGCGAAGCGCACCAGCTTCGGCTCCTTCGTGAGCTGGCCCACCATGCGGAGCATCCACAGCGCCTTGATGGTGTGCCCGAAATCCGCCTCCGAGTTCCCCACCTTGCGCTCCTCTGGCGGCAGCAGGTCGCGGAAGAAGAGGTTCTCCGAAGGCGAATAGAACCCGTCGACGAGCTGGCGCGACAACGCCTGCATGTCCCGCTCCCAGGCCTTCCGTTGCCGGGGCGGCAGCGTCGGGGTGAGCAGCACGAGGAAGGTATTGAGCGGGTCGAGCGTGTCCATGACGCGCACCGGACCCTGGCCCCCAGGTGACTGCCGGAGCGGCGGAGGCCCGTACGCCTGGAAGAGGTACTCCTTGCCCGCGACGAGGTCCTGGAGCACGGCCTCGTCCCGCGTGAGGTAGTAGTAGAAGGCCAGTCCGAGGAGCGCGTAGGACTGTTCCTGGGGGTTGCGTTGGGAGACGTCGGGTCCCCACGCCCCCGCCGCATTGTCCCGCCAGGAGAACGCCCCGCCGTGTTCGCGGTCGAAGGCGTGCTGGCGCAGATGGTCCACGCCCGCGCGAGCCAAGGCCAGATAGCGAGGCTCTCCGGTCAGATGGAACGCGACCCCATAGGCATACGTCTGCCGGGAGAGGGCAACCACATACGTGACATCCGCCAGCAGCCAGTCGTTGCCCCGAAGCTCCGGGCAGGGATTGCTCCGGTCGAGCAGCGAGCCGTCATTGCAACGCACCGAAGGGAATGCCCCCAACGGCTCGCCCAGCGCGGAGGGCATCGTCCAGAAGGGAAGCAGCTCCTGGCGCAGATGCTCCTGCCAGCGCTCGCCCTTCGGCAGCCGCGCCAACCACTCCGGGGCCGGGGCACGGGCCTCCGAGGCGCCTCGAGCGCTCCGAGGCCGGGCCGCCGCGCCCCCACCGAGGAGGAGGACGGTCAGCAACAGGAGACCTGGCGGCAACGAGGACGGGGATGGGCGGGAAGCGCTCATGGGCATGAATGGCTCGTCGGAGTCCGGATGTTACGTCGCTCTCCTCCTACCCTCAGCCCTTTCTTCCTTCGCCCACCTGTTCGGGCTTCCCAGCCGATGCCTCGGGAGCGCGCCTTCGACCAGGGCTATGTCGCCTTCTGCCGCTGCTCCATCTGCGCGCGGAGCCCCTCTTCCTGAGCGCGGAGCTCGGGGGTGAAGGTCTCTCCGAGGTCCGCCATGTCGTAGACCGGGCGGATCTCGATCACCCCCTCCTGACCGGGCATCGGGTTCGGGCAGCGGCGCGCCCACTCGAGCGCCTCCTCCATCGACCGCACCTGCCACAGCCAGTAGCCGGCGATCAGCTCCTTGGTCTCCGTGAAGGGGCCGTCGAGGACGCTCGGCTTCTTCCCGTCCTGGAAGACCACCCGCTTGCCCTTGCTGCTGGGCTGGAGGCCCTCGGCGGCGAGCATGATGCCCGCCTTGACCAACTGCTCGTTGTACCTGCCCATCTCCGCGAACATCTCTTCCGTGGGCATGGCGCCCGTCTCGGAGTGGGGGGTCGCCTTCACGAAGACCATCACGCGCATGTTCGGCTCCTGGTTCGTGGGCGGGTCTGTTCCCGCCCTTCATCCAGGCAACGAGTAGCGGGTCGTCAGATCGACATGCCTCGCGCATTTTTCGGAAGCCGTGTGGTTCCGAGGGCTTGCGCGAGCGGTCGGGAGAGCAGGCCCCGGGTCGCGGCCGTCCGTCCACCTCCCATCCATTCGCTCGTTCCGCTGTGGCGTGAACGACAGGGGCCTCGCCCCCGCGGCGGCTAATCGACAATCCCTCTCTCGTCGCGCCCTCCCATCCTCGTGGCTCCTGTAGTCGGGGGGCCTGACTCCGAGCGGCGGGTGAATGGGCCTCTTCCCTCCAGGGACCGACGAGGTATTGCGTGGCGGACTGGCCTTGCTGGCCGGGGTGCCCGTGCTGGGCGTCGTCGTCCTGATGCTGCTGGCCCGCAGCCCGCTGGGGACCGCGACCTTCGAGCCGGTGGAGCAGCCCGTGCAATTCGATCATCGCCACCACAGTGGGGATGAGGGCATTGGCTGCCGCTACTGCCACGAGGGCGCCTGGGAGGGGGCCTACGCGGGAGTACCTCCGACCAGCCGCTGCATGGGGTGTCACGCCCAGGTCTGGAACGAGAGCCCGCGGCTCGCGCCCGTGCGGGAGAGCTACTTCCAGGACCGCCCCATCCCCTGGAACCGCGTCCACCGCCTCCCGCACTTCGTCTTCTTCAACCACGCCATCCACGTCCACAAGGGGGTGGGGTGCGTGAGCTGCCATGGCCGCGTGGACCAGATGGCGCTGGTGGAGAAGGTGGCGCCGCTCACCATGGGGTGGTGCCTGGAGTGTCACCGGGATCCCACGCCCCATCTCCGCCCGCCGGAGCGCGTCGCGGACATGACGTGGCGCCCCCCGGTCGATGCCCTGGAGACGGGCCGACGGGTGCGCCAGGCCCTCCACGTCGCCCCCCGAACGGAGTGCAACACATGCCACCGTTGAAGGAGCGCTTTCCGCTGCCGGTGCTGAGGAGCGCCTCGCCTCCCGCGTGGCGGAGCCTGGAGTCGCGTCGACGGCAGGAGGCCCCGGGCCCGGAGGAGGAGTTCCCTCCCGGTGCCTCGCGTCCACCCGAGGGCCTGTCGCGCAGGGCCTTGTTGGAGCTGGCCGCGTTCGGCGCCGCGGCGAGCACCGCCGGTTGCTTCCGGCAGCCACCCGAGAAGGTGATGCCGTACTCGCGGCAGCCACCCGAGGTGACGCCCGGCGTACCGCTCCACTATGCGACGGGCCTGACGTTGGAGGGCCACGTGCGAGGCCTCGTGGTGCGCAGCCACGAGGGGCGGCCCACGAAGGTGGAGGGGAACGTCGCCCATCCCGAGAGCCTGGGGGCGGCGGGCCTGCAGGAGCAGGCATCACTGGTGGGACTCTATGACCCGCATCGCGCGAAGCTCGTGCGGCACCGGGGCCAACCCTCCAGTCGTGAGGCTCTCTTCGCGCGACTGCTCCAGCTCGCGGCGCGAAAGGACGCGGGCGAGGGGCTGCGGCTGTTGGTGGACCCCACGGGGTCACCCCTCTGGGCCCATACCTGGGGGCGGATCCTGGAGCGCTTCCCTCGCGCGAAGGTCGTGCCCTTCTGTGCCGCCGACACCGGCGCGTCACTCGAGGGCGCCCGGATCGCGTATGGCCGACCGCTGACCACGCTCCCCCGGTTCGACACCGCCCGCGCCGTGCTCTCGCTGGACGACGACTTCCTCTCCACGTTGCCCGGCAGCCTCCGCGCGGCGCGGGAGTTCAGCGCCTCGCGCGCGCTCCCCGACATGAGCCGGCTGTGGGTGGTGGAGAGCCACCTGTCCGTCACGGGGGCCTTCGGCGACCACAGGCTCCGGGCGAGGCCCACCCGTGTGCCCCACGTGGCTCGGCACATCGGCGCGGAGGTGGGGCGGCGGCTGAAGCGCAGCGACCTGGCCACGCTGGCCGACGGTGCCATGTCCACCACCGAGTCCGAGCGGCGGTGGATCGCCGCGGTCGCGGCGGACCTGGTGGCGCGGAAGGACCAGGCGCTGGTCGTCGTCGGCGCCCGGCAGCCCGCGGCGGTGCATGCGCTCGCGCACCTCCTCAATGACGCTTTAGGCGGACACGTGGCGAAGGTGGCGCCGACGTTGACGCCGGCGCCGGACCCGGGGGCGCTGCCCGCGCTCGTGGAGGAGCTGCGTGGTGGCGGGGTGGACACGCTGCTCATCACCGCGTGGAACCCCGTCTACCGCGCGCCCGCGGACGTGCCGCTCGCGTTGGCGATGGGCCGGGTGGAGGACAGCGTGTACTGCACGCTCCACGAGGACGAGACGTCCATCGCCTGCACCTGGAGCGTCCCCTCCACGCACGCCTACGAGCACTGGGAGGACGGGCGCGCCAGCGACGGGACCGCGACCATCCTCCAGCCGCTCATCGCGCCCTGGCTCGAGGAGGTGGTGGCCCCGCTGGAGGTCGCGGCGGCCTTCTCCGGCGCGCTGGCGGAAACGTCCTATCAGCGGCTCCGCGCGTTGTGGCGCGAGCACGACGGGGGAGGAGGGCGGGCCTGGGAGGGCTGGCTCGCGGAGGGAGTGATTCCCGGCACGCGATTGCCGGAGGTGGCCGCGCGGGTGGACGCGCCCGCCGTGCTCGCGGCCGTGCGCGCCTTGCCCCCGGCGTCGGACTCCGGCCTCGAGGTCCAGTTCATCCTCGACGCCCGGGTCCAGGACGGACGCTTCGGGGCGAACCCCTGGTTGCAGGAGCTGCCGGACCCCATCACCAAGCTGACGTGGGACAACGCCGCGCTGGTGAGCCCGGCCACGGCCGCGCGCCTGGGGCTGGCGCGGGGCGCCCGCGTCCGGCTGGCGGCGCGGGACGGCGCGGTGGAGGCGCCCGTGCTGGTGCTGCCGGGACAGGCGGATGACACCGTCACGCTGCCGCTCGGCTACGGGCGCGCGAGCGGCGGGCCGGTGGCGGAGGACGTGGGCTTCGATGCCAACGAGCTGCGCTTCCAGGACGCGCCCTGGGTCCTTCCGGGCGTGAGCCTCACCCTCCTGGAGGGACACCACGACTTCGCCCTCACGCAGGAGCACTGGCGCATGGAGGAGCGGCCCCTGGCCCTCCAGACCTCGCGCGAGACCTTCGAGGCCCACGCGCGGACCCTGCTGGAGGGGCTCCAGGCGCCGCGGGAACACCTGTATCCCCCCGTCCCGCACCCGGTGACGCCGCCTCACCGCTGGGGGATGGCCATCGACCTGAACCGTTGCACCGGCTGCAGCGCCTGCGTGGCGGCGTGCCAGGCGGAGAACAGCATCCCCTCGGTGGGGAAGGAGCAGGTGCGCAAGGGGCGGGAGATGCACTGGCTGCGCATCGACCGGTACTTCCTCGGGGACGAGGACGACCCCGGGGTCATCACCCAGCCGGTGATGTGCGTGCATTGCGAGTACGCGCCCTGCGAATACGTCTGTCCGGTGGCGGCCACCGTCCACTCGGACGAGGGCCTCAACCAGATGGTCTACAACCGCTGCATCGGCACGCGGTACTGCTCCAACAACTGCCCCTACAAGGTCCGTCGCTTCAACTACCTGGACTACACGGGGAAGAACCCGCTGGCGCGCATGCTGCGCAACCCCGACGTGTCGGTGCGCTCGCGCGGGGTGATGGAGAAGTGCACGTACTGCGTGCAGCGCATCGAGGCGGCGCGCATCCGGGCGCGGGTGGAGCTGCGTGAGATACGCCCGGGGGACGTGGACACCGCGTGTGCGCAGACCTGTCCCACGCGCGCCATCACCTTCGGAGACCTGGACGCGCGCGACTCGGCGGTGGCGCGCCTGCACGGCGACCCTCGGCACTACGCGCTGCTGAACCATCTGGGGACGCGACCGCGCACGGTCCACCTGCTGAGGTTGAAGAACCCCTCGGAGGCGCTCTCATGAGCGACGTGGCCCCCAAGGCGCCGGTGACCGAGGACCCGCTGGTCGAGGCCACGCTCCTGGAGGGGCGCTACTCCAACGACCAGATCGGCCAGTCGTTGCTGCGGCCGGTGCTGGGCCCGCCGGGGTGGGGGTGGTGGGCGCTGGTGGGGGTGTGCTCGGCGCTCGTCGTGCTGCTGGTCGTGGCCATCTGCGTGACGTTGTTCGTGGGCGTGGGGACGTGGGGCAACAACATCCCCGTGGCCTGGGCCTTCGGCATCATCAACTTCGTGTGGTGGATCGGCATCGGCCACGCGGGCACGCTCATCTCCGCCATCCTCCTGCTCTTCGGCGAGAAGTGGCGCTCCAGCGTCAACCGCATGGCGGAGGCGATGACGTTGTTCGCCGTGGCCTGCGCCGGCCTCTTCCCGCTGCTGCACCTGGGGCGCCCGTGGAAGTTCTACTACCTGGTGCCGTATCCCAGCTCGCTGCGCATGTGGCCGCAGTTCCGCTCGCCGCTCACCTGGGACATCGTCGCCATCCTCACGTACCTCACGGTCTCCACCCTGTTCTGGTACATGGGGTTGCTGCCGGACCTGGCCACCGCGCGCGACACCGCGAAGGAGACGTGGAAGCGCCGCGCGTGGGGGCTGTTGTCACTGGGGTGGCGCGGCAGCGCCCGGCACTGGCGCAACTGGCGCACGGGCTATCTGTTGATGGCGGGGCTGGCCACGCCGCTGGTGGTGTCCGTCCACACCATCGTCTCGTTCGACTTCGCGGTGGCGCAGCTCCCGGGCTGGCACACCACCATCTTCCCGCCGTACTTCGTGGCGGGCGCCATCTTCTCCGGCCTGGCCATGGTGATGACGCTGCTGCTGCCCGCGCGCCGGGTGCTGCGCCTCCACCACGTCATCACGGAGGCGCACCTGGACGTGCTCGCGCGACTGCTGCTCGTGGCGGGCCTGTTCGTGGCCTACGGCTACATCCAGGAGCACTTCTTCGGCTGGTACGGCGGAGACCCGTACGAGATGCACGCGATGAGCATCCTGCGCACCGGCCCGTACGCGCCCGCGTTCTGGACGGTGTTCACCTGCAACGTGCTGGTGCCGCAGTTGTTCTGGTCCCGCAGGCTGCGCACGTCGCCCGCCGTGCTGTGGGGCGCCGCGCTGCTCGTCAACGTGGGCATGTGGCTGGAGCGCTTCGTCATCGTCGTGTCGCCGCTCAGCGAGGACTTCCTGCCCAGCAGCTGGCGGCACTACGCGCCCACGTGGGTGGACCTGTCGCTGCTGTCGGGGACCGTGGGGCTCTTCGGCCTGGGCTTCCTGCTGTTCCTCAAGCTGCTGCCTCCGGTGCCCATCAGCGAGGTGAAGCAGCTCCAGGACGAACTGGAGTCCTCCGAGCGCTTCGCCCGTGAGGTGGTGGCGGAGGCGCGCGCGCCCGGAGGTGGAGCGTGAGCCGGTGGCTCCTGGGCGAGTTCCGCACCTCCCAGCAGCTGCTGGAGGCGGCGCGAGGGCTGCGCGCGCGCGGCTTCACGCGGATGGACGCGCTGACGCCGTTTCCGGTGGAGGGCATCGACGAGGTGCTGTCGCTGCCTCCCTCGCGGCTGCCGCTGCTGGGGCTCGTCGCCGGGGTGGGGGGCGCGGGTGGCGCGTACCTCGTGCAGTGGTTCACCCAGGCGGTGGACTGGCCCCTCGACGTGGGCGGCCGGCCACTGCACTCGGGGCCAGCCTTCATCCCCATCGTCTTCGAGTCCGCGGTGCTCTCGGCCGCGGGAGCGCTCTTCCTGGGGGTGCTCGTGGCCTGCGGGCTGCCGCGGGTGACGCACCCGTTCTTCGACCTGGAGGACTTCCGCAGCGCCAGCATCGATGGGTTCTGGCTGGCGGTGACGGTGGTGGACGACGCCGGGCGCGACGCGGCGGACGCGGCCCTTCGCGCGCTGGGCGCGGCCCAGGTGTCCCTGGTGGACGAGGCGCGGCGATGAGCGCGCGGAGCCTGTGGGCGGTCGCGCTGGTCGTGAGCGGGTGCAACGACCTGGACCCGATGCAGGTGCAGGCGCGCGACAATCCCTACTCGGAGGACGAGAACTTCGCGGACGCGCGCGCCATGCGGCCCACGGTGCCGGGCACGATGCCGCGCGAGTGGTACCTGCGCCAGGCGGCCTACGTGCCGCTGGCGATTCCGGACGGGGGGCTGGTCGACCCCTGGAGTTTCCCGCTGCCGCTCACCCGCGAGGTGTTGCTGCGAGGCCGCGACCAGTTCGAGACCTGGTGCGCGCCGTGCCACGGCCTGCTCGCGGATGGTCGGAGCATCGTCGCCCGGAACATGCGGCTGCGCGCGCCTCCCGCCTTGTATGGGCCCGGGCACGAGCGCCACCCTCCCAGGGGCGTGGAGGAGGGACTCCCGGACGCGGGGACCGGCGCCCTGGAACCCGCGTCCCCCGGCTGGGCGGCGCTGCCGCATCCCCCCGGCTTCTACTACCAGGCCATCACCGAGGGGTATGGACTCATGCCCTCGTACGCGCCGCAGATACCGCCGGAGGAGCGCTGGATGGTGGTGGCCTGGCTGCGGGTGCTGGCCTACAGCCAGCTCGCGCCGCTGTCCGCCGCGCCGCCAGACGTCCGCGACCAACTCCAGCGTTCCAGCGGCACGCGAGGTGCGCCATGAGCCGGGTGGTCCTTCCTCGGTACGACGGCGGGCGGCGGGCCATGGTGGGGGCGGGGGGCGGCGGGGTGCTCGCGCTGCTCGCCACGCTCGTGGGGGGATGGGGGGCGCCGCGTGAGGCGGCGCATGGCTACCTCTTCGCGTTCGCGTGGTGGCTGTCGCTCTGCCTGGGCGCGCTGCTCATCCTCGCGGCCTTCCACGCGTCCCGGGCCCGCTGGCCCACGGTGCTGCGCAGGCCGTTGGAGATCATGGCCGCGTGCGGGCCGCTGTTCGCCGTCTTCTTCGTGCCCGTGGCGCTCGCCATGCCGCAGCTATTCCCCTGGGTGAGCCCGCCGGCGGACCTGGGCGCGCACGGGCTGCACCTGCTCGCGCACAAGCGCCCGTACCTCAACGTGCCCTTCTTCCTCGCCCGCGCCGTCCTCTACTTCCTCGTCTGGGGCGTGGTGGGCGGGGCCCTGTGGCGCTGGTCCGTGCGTCAGGACGCCGAGGCCGGCATCAGCGAGCGGGGCATCCATCTCACCCAGCACCAGCGCCGGCTGTCGGCGGGCACGTTGCCGCTCGTGGTGCTGTGCCTGTCCTTCGCCTGCCTGGACTGGCTGATGTCGCTGGAGCCGCTGTGGCAGTCCACCGTGTACGCGCTCTCCGTGGGGTGTGGTGGGGTGGTGGCGGCCCTGGCCACGGTGGCGATCCTGGCGGCGGGGGGGCGCGGGCCCGGGGAGTTCGGCGCGCTCATGGGGCCGCGGCACTTCCGCAGGCTGGGGACGCTGCTGCTGGCCTTCCTGTGTCTGTGGGCCTACTGCGGCTTCTCGCAGTTCATGCTCATCTGGATCGCGTCGTTGCCGGAAGAGGTGACGTGGTACCGCGCCCGGCTGGACGGTGGCTGGCTCCCGGTGGCCGTGCTGCTCGCGCTGGGGCACTTCGCCGTGCCCTTCTTCCTGCTGCTCTCGCGGCGCATCAAGGAGCACCCGCGCTCGCTGGCCTGGGTGTCCGCGTGGCTGCTCCTCATGCGCGTGGTGGACGTCTACTGGCTGGTGCTGCCCGCGCTCCACCCGGGACGGGCGTCCTTCCACTGGACGAGCGTCACCGCGTGGCTCGGGTTGGGCGGGCTCAGCGTGGCGGTCGTCCTGTGGCTGGCGCGCGGGGGCTACACCGTGCCCGTGAGGGATCCATTCCTGCTCCACTCGCTGCGGGTGCCCGAGCAATGAGCCCCGAGTTCACGCCACCGCCGTCCGACGCGGGGCAGCTCCCCAGCGGGCGCATCGCGCTGGTCGCGGGCGGCTGGCTGGTGCTCATTGCCCTCGCCGTGCTCGCCGCCCATCTCTGGCAGGTGTGGACCCGTCCGGACGAGGAGGCAGGGCGCCCGCCGGGCATGGGCCGCGCGGAGCAGTCCGTCGTCGAGCAACGCCCCTTCGCGCTGGAGGACTCGGCGGCGCGGCTGAGGACCACGCAGCACGCGCGGCTGGAGGACTATGGCTGGGTGGACCGGGACGCGGGCGTCATCCACGTTCCCGTGGAGCGGGCCATGGACGCGATCCTGGCCGAAGAGGGGGCGCGGCCATGAGCGAGCTGCTCCGGCGCATGCTCTTCCTCCCGGAGGAGGGCTCCACGCTGGCGTCGCGCGTGGATGGCATCCACTTCTTCATCATCCTCACCACGTTCGTCGTGGGGGCGGCCATCGGCCTCACGGGCTTCGTCTTCCTGCTGCGCTTCCGGCGGCGCCATGCGCACGCGCTCACCCCGGAGGTCCTCGCGCCCGTGTGGATGGAGGCGCTCTTCGTCTCCGTGCCGCTGTTGTTCTTCCTGCTGTGGGGGGCGCTGGGCTACCGCGACTACGTCTGGTCCCGCTCGGCGCCACCGGACGCGCTGGATGTCTACGTCACCGGCAAGCAGTGGATGTGGAAGTTCGCCTATCCGGAGGGCCCGGGCGCGGTGGACGTGCTGCACGTGCCGGCGGGGCGCCCGGTGCGGCTGCTCATCACCTCGCGCGACGTCATCCACTCCTTCTACGTGCCCGCCTTCCGCCTGAAGATGGACGCCATCCCCGGGCGCTACACGGAGACCTGGTTCGAGGCCGTGCGCCCGGGGCGCTACCCGGTGCTGTGCGCGGAGTACTGCGGGCTCGACCACTCACACATGCGCGCGGAGGTGGTGGCCCTGTCTCCGGCCGAGTTCGAGGTGTGGCGCACCCAGCAGGGCGGCGACCAGGTGGCCTCCGGCGCGGGTGTTGCGGAGCCGCTGGTGGAGCAGGGGCGCGTCGTCGCCACGCGCGCCGGCTGCTTCCAGTGCCACACGGTGGACGGCACGCCGCACATCGGCCCCACCTGGAGGGGGCTGTACCTGCGCGAGGAGCCGCTGGACACGGGAGGCACCATCCGGGCGGACGTGGCCTACCTCACCGAGTCGATGATGGAACCACAGGCGAAGGTGGTCGCGGGCTACGCGCCGGTGATGCCGTCGTTCCAGGGGCGGCTGAGCGCGGGGGACGTGGCCTCGCTCGTCGAGTTCATCCAGTCGTTGCGGCCGGAGCGCCCCGTGCCTCCCACCGTGCAGGAGCCCCGGTATGAGCTTCGAGGTCGCTGAGCCGGCGATGCCGCGCGAGCACTATCTCAACGCGCGGCGGGGCGCGTGGTCGTGGCTCACCACGCACGACCACAAGCGCATCGGCGTGATGTTCCTGGTGGCGCTGCTGTGCACCTTCCTCCTGGGCGGAATGTTCGCGCTCGCGCTGCGGCTGGAGCTGCTCACGCCAGGGGAGACGGTGATGGGGCGGCTCGCGTACAACCGCGCCTTCACCCTCCATGGCGTCATCATGGTGTGGCTGTTCCTCATCCCCTCCATCCCCACGACGTTCGGCAACTTCCTGCTGCCGCTGATGATCGGCGCCCGGGACGTCGCCTTCCCACGGCTCAACCTGGCCAGCTTCTACCTGTTCGTGGTGGGCGCGGTGATGACGGTGTGGGCCATCCTCGAGGGCGGCGTGGACACGGGCTGGACCTTCTATACGCCCTACAGCACCGCCACCGGCACGGACGTGCTGCCCGTGCTGATGGGCGTGTTCGTGGTGGGCTTCTCCACCATCCTGTCCGGCCTGAACTTCATCACCACCGTCCACACCATGAGGGCCCCTGGCATGGGGTGGATGCGGCTGCCCCTCTTCGTGTGGGCCATCTACGGGACCTCCATCATCCAGGTGCTGGCGACGCCGGTGCTGGGCATGGTGCTGCTGCTCGTCGCGTTGGAGCGGGTGGTGGGGGTGGGGCTGTTCGACCCGGCGCGCGGCGGAGACCCGCTGCTGTACCAACACCTGTTCTGGTTCTACAGCCACCCGGCCGTCTACATCATGATCCTCCCCGGCATGGGCGTCATCAGCGAGGCGGTGAGCGCCTTCTGCCGGAAGAACCCCATCAGCTACCGCGTGCTGGTGTGGAGCACGGTGGGCATCGCCTTCGTCGGCTTCCTCACCTGGGGCCATCACATGTTCGTGTCCGGCCAGTCCGTGCTGGGGGCGGGGACGTTCAGCATCCTGTCCATGCTGGTGGCCATCTTCACGGCGCTGAAGATCTTCACGTGGACGAGCACGATGTACCGGGGGAGCATCTGGATGTGCACGCCGTTCACGTACGTGCTCGGCTTCATCTTCCTGCTCTTCTTCGGTGGCATGAGCGGCGTGGCGGTGGCCGTGACGTCCGCGGACCTGCACTGGCACGACACGTACTTCGTGGTGGCGCACTTCCACTTCATCATGGTGGGGGCGTCGCTGATGGCGTTCCTCGCGGGCCTGCACTACTGGTTCCCGAAGATGTTCGGCCGGTGCTACCCGGAGGGGCTGGGCGTGGGCACGGCCGTGCTCATCATCTTCGGCTTCATCACCACCTTCCTGCCGCAGTTCCTGCTGGGGAACATGGGCATGCCGCGGCGCTACGCGGACTACCCGGAGCACTTCCAGCCGCTGCACGTGGCGTCCACCGCGGGCGCGTCACTGCTGGGGTTCGGCTTCCTCATCATCGCCGCGTACCTGGGCTGGTCCCTGCGTCATGGCCGGGTGGCGGGGAGGAACCCCTGGGGCAGCCGCGGCTACGAATGGCACAGCGACTCGCCTCCACCGGAGGCCAACTTCCACGAGCCGCCCGTGTTCCCCTATCGGCCGCACGACTACTCGCGGCCGGACCTCCAGCCGGAGGTGGGCCATGCGGCCTGAGGCCTCCCTGCCACCCGTGGTGCCACAGGCCGGGCACTTCGGTGACGAGGCCTCGCGCCAGGACGCCGCGCACCTGGGCATGTGGATCTTCATCGCGTCCGAGGTGATGCTCTTCACGGCCCTCTTCACCGCCTACGCGTTCTACCGGTACGCGTACCCGGACGCGTTCCATCAGGGGCGCCTGCACATGGAGGTGGGGTTGGGGACCCTCAACACCTATGTGCTGGTGACGAGCAGCATCCTGGTGGCGCTGGCGATCTCTGCGGTGCGCGCGGGGCGGGACCTGCGCGCCGGGGGGTTGTTGCTGGGGGCGTTGGCGCTGGGGGTGGTCTTCCTGTTCATCAAGGGCGCGGAGTACACGCAGCATGCCCACGACGGCGCATTGCCCGGCGCCTGGTATGACTTCGAGGCGTTCTCCATGCCCGGCGCGAGCCTCTTCTTCACCCTGTATTGGGTGATGACGGGCGTCCACGCCGTCCACGTGCTGGTGGGGATGGGCGTCCTGTCCACCCTGGCCGTGCGCGCGCTGTCGGGGCATTTCAGCGTCGCGTACCACACGCCGCTGGAGCTGGGCGGCATGTACTGGCACCTGGTGGACATCGTCTGGTTGTTCCTCTGGCCGCTGTTGTACCTGGCCTGAGGGGAGGCGCGCGCATGGCGGGCTCGCTGAAGATGCTGGGGGTGGGGCTGGGGCTGCTCGTGCTCACGACGTTGTCCTTCGCGTTGTCGCGATTGCACACCGGGACCCTGGGGCTGGTGGTCGCGCTCGTCATCGCCGCGGCGAAGGTGGGGCTCATCGCGTTCTTCTACATGCACCTGTCGGAGCGGCAGGGTGGGCCCCGCCTGGTGATCGCCACGGCGTTCGTCTTCGTCGCCATCCTCATGGGGCTGGTGCTGGTCGAGGCAGGTGACCGCGCGGCGCCGACGATGCCGCCCGGTCCCTTCCAGCCGCTGCTCCTGCCGGGGCGGTCCACGGTCCCGAAGGTGGCGCCTCCCCGGGCCAGCCCCGGAGAGGGGAGCCCCTGAGGTCGCGTCAGGAGCGCGCGCCCTCGGACACGTGACGACGCGGGCCCGCCACCAGGGTCAGCATCCGCCGGACGGGAACGACGAGCGCGAGCGACGCGCCGAACGCCAGGTGGAGCAGGAGGAACGCCCCATTCGGAGAGGCCCTCGCCAGCGGTGGGGAAGCGAAGGGCACCACCAGCGAGGGCATGAGCGCTTGGAGCCCCAGGGCCATCAGCAGCCCGAGGAAGAGGGCGGTCACCGCCGTACCCCCGCGTGGTAGCAGCAGTGCGAACGCGGTGCCCAGTCCTCCGGCCAGGGCAAAGTGCAGGAGCAGTCCCAGCACCACCGCCCAGGCTCCGCCGGGCGCGGCGCGGAAGAAGAGGCCTCCCGCCAGCCGCGCCCCGTACCAGACGTCGCCGTGCGAGAGCGCACCCAGGGGCATCGAGAGCGCCACCATGAGGACGGCCCCTATCAGGCCGGCGAACGCTCCCGGCAGGAACACGTCACGAAGAAGGCTCCAGGACGACGGAGAGGCTTCGGTCGTGTGCGTTCGAGCCATGACCACCGCATGCGGGGCGCGCTTTCCAGAGGCCCCAGGGGCTCGGCCGATGGCGACACGCCTCGGGGGGAGCACGCCCTGTGCCCCTCGCGAAGGGAGGGGATGGGGCGCCTCGGGTGCAAGGCCCCCACGAGGGCGAGGGGAGTACGCGCGTTCGACATTCATCGTCCTTGCCGCGGCAGAGAAGGCTCAACCTTCGGCCCGCAGCGCCTCGTCTGGCGGGATGCGCAGGGCCCGGCGGACGGGCACCCAACTTGCCAGCAGGGTCACCACACCGAGCAGCGTCGGCACGGTCACGAAGGTGACTGGGTCGAACGTCTGCACGCCGTAGAGCATGCCGCCGAGACTCCGGGCGAAGAGGGCCGCGCCCACCAACCCGGCGACGACTCCCAAGCCCGCGAGCCGCATACCCTGACCCATCACGAGCCCCACGACCTGGGCGTCCGTTGCTCCAAGCGCGACTCGGATGCCGAGTTCGCGGGTGCGCTGGCTCACGGAGTATGCAAGGACTCCGTAGAGACCCACCGCCGCCAGGGTCAAGCCCAGCATGGCCAGCGCGGTGAACAGGCTGCCCATCACCTCCGTCCACCCGTAGCTTTGCTGCACCACTTCCGCCAGGGGACGCACCTGGACGAGCGGCAGCGCAGGGTCCACCGCGCTCAATTGTTCGCGCAAGCCCGGGGCCAGTGCCGCGGTTCCGCTCCGCGCGCGGACCGCCAGGTACATCCTGGGGAGCAGGAACTGCTCCACGGGCATGTACACCTCGGTGGCGGGTGCTTCCGTCAGACTGCCGTGATGGATGTCTCCCACGACTCCGACGATCTCGCGGAAGGGTTGCTCGTCGAAATCCAGCCGCACCTGCTGCCCCACGGCGCTTCTTCCCGGAAAGTAGCGCTTGGCGAACGCTTCATTGACGATCAGGACGGGGGGCGCTCCCTCGACATCCTCCGGGCCGAACGCCCGCCCATCGCGCAGGGACATGCCCACGGAGGCGAAATAGTCGGCGCTCACAGCGCGGAAGTTCACAGGTGTGCGCGCCGACCTTGCATCGACGGACTCACCCCAGAGCACGACGGGGGTGAACGCATTGCGCCCGCTGAGTGGGACCGCGCTGGTAAGACCCGCCGCGTCGACCCCCGGCAGTGCCCGCACTCGCGTCAGCAACTCCGAAAGGACACGGCGCCGGCTCGCATCGTCCTGATAGGTCGCTCCCGACAGGAACATCTCTGCCACGGTGACGCCCTGCGGCTGGAAGCCAAGCGGCACGGCCTGCAATGCATGGAGGGTGCGCAGCATCAGCCCGGCCCCCACGAGCGGCACGAGCGACAAGGCGACCTGGGCCACCACCAGCGCGGCGCGCAGCGCGCCACGGCCTCCTGTGGCGCCACGGCCTCCACGCAAGCCTCCCAGGGCCATGCGTCCGTCGTTGTGCGCGGCCCGGATGGCTGGAATCAATCCCGACAGGAAGCAGGTGGTCAGTGACAGGCCCGCGGCAATGGTCAGGACGTGCGGCTCGAGCCGGAGCTGCTCCGGCAACAGTCCCTCTGGCACCAGCGTCCGCATCATCTTCATGCCCCACAATGCCAGCATCAGGCCCGTGGCCGCGCCAGCGAATGCGAGAACCGCGCTCTCCACGAGGAACTGACGCGCGAGCTGCCAGCGATTGGCTCCCAGTGCCACGCGGATCGACACCTCTCGTTCACGGGTGGTGGCGCGGGCGAGCAGCAGATTGGCGACGTTGGCGCAGGCAACGAGAAGCACCAGGGCAACCACCCCGGCCAGCAGCAAGAGCCGCGTGCGCGCTCCCTCTACGAGCTGCTCATGCCAGGGCGCAACGCTGACGCCGAAGTTCTCGCCTGGGAAGTCCTGGGCCAGCTCGGCGGAGACTCGCTGCAGGTCTGCGAGTGTCTTGTCGTAGGTGAGCCCAGGTCGCATGCGCCCGACCACCCGGAGGATGCGGACCTTGTTGTCGTGCTCCTCCGTCGGCTTTCGCGCCAGGGGCTTCCATATCTCCACACCGGGCGCGAACTGGAAGCCGGGGGGGAGGACACCCACGACCGTGTGGGGCTGGCCGTCGAGCGTCAAGGCCCGGCCGAGGAGCGCCGAATCTCCCCCGAAGCGGCGCAGCCATAGCTCATGGGAGAGGACGATGACGCCGTCTCGTCCCGGGACCTCTGCGTCCGTCTCCCACGCATGGCCCAGGATGGGTCTTACTCCAAGCAGGTTGAACAGGCCCGCCGTCGCGCGGGCGGTATGCAGTCGCTCGGCGGTTCCCTCTCCCGTGAGCGTCAAGTCCGCGAAGCCCATTCCCTCCAGACCCGAGAACGTGTGGGTCCGCTCGCGCCACGCCGCCAGTGCTGGCCAGGAGACCATGGTGCGATCCCTCCCTGGTTCCTGCTGCCAGACACGGACCAGCTGGTCTGGTTCGGGGTAGGGCAACGGTTGCAGCAGGACCTGGTAGATGATGCTGAAGACCGCGGTCGTGGCGCCCACGGCCAGCGCGAGGGTCGTCACGACCATCACCGTGAAGACTCGTTCGCGCAGCAGCAGGCGCAGCGCCAGGCGGAAATCTTGGAGGAGGGCGTTCATCAGGGGCTCACGAGGGAGTGACCTGCCAGGATGCTGCGGGCGACTGCTCCGAACCTGTCGGCTACCTCCGTGACGCCGCGTCCGGGTGGCGTCCTTGCTCACCTGACGTGACCAGGACCTCGGAAAGCGCGGCACGGGCGCCCTTCATCAGGTCGGTGAGCTCCACGGGGGCGCGCAGGCTCCTCGCCGTCAGCGTCAACGTCGAGAGGTCGAGCCGCCGGTCCGACGGAACCGCGAGGTGGTCCGACACATGTCTCAGCGCGACCCCGAAATCGTATCCCACGCGCGGAGAGAAGACGCTCGTGGGGGTCGCCCGGCGCGTGTTGCTCAGGCACCAGAGCGTGAGCTGATAGGACATGATCCGCTTGGGGCCGGTCGGTTGTCGTCCCAGGGTGAGCCGCACCTGCTCGCCCCGCGCGTTCGGCGAGGCGAACCGGACGTCGAACCCGATGCCCTTGGCCTTGGTCATCAGCCTGTCGAACGCCCTGCACGCGGCGCCGGGTTTTCCGCCCGGCGGCGGACGGTGGTTCCTGGCGCCCTCCAGCTTCGCCTTGTCGGCCTGCTCCCGCGGAATCAAGGCGTTCGCGAGGTTGGCGTCCTTGAAGATGGCGCCCTTGAGGTTGCACGACAGGAACCTCGCGTGGCGGAGGTCTGCCTGGGTGAAGTCGCAGTCACGCAGATCGCAAGCCTCGAACTCGACCCGGAACAGCTTCGCGCCTCGGAACGACGAGCCCTTCAGCTTCCAGCCCTGGATGCTCGTCGGTTCCTTCCACGGTGGCGCGCGCGTGAGCCGGGCCTCGGTGAAGTCACTCTTCAGCGCCTTCACGCCGCTCACGTAGCCAGCACCCACGAGATTCGCCCGCTGGAAGGAGGACCCACTCACGTCCGGCACGTCCACGGAGGCCGAGTCCCAGAACGAGGGCGTCAGGCGCGCACCGGAGAAGTCCCCCTTGCGCCGGGCGACCCGCGGCGGCTTCGCCTCCTTCACGGGCTTCGATTTCCTCGCAGGCTCCTTCTTCGGAGGAGGTAGCCGCTTTTCGTCCCAGGCTTCGAAGGCCGTCGTCCCGAAGACGTGCCCCTCCACGAGATGCTGGAGGTATCTTTCGTCCGTCACCTTCACCGAGAGGTCGAAGTGATGAAGACGCTTCCACGCGGCGTCGAGGAAGGCTCCCATGCCCTTGTCCTCGAGCGGAGACAGTTCGCGCCGGGCCTTGTACAGCAACCCGTCGCTGGCCCCGTTGTGTCGCGCGAGGAGGCGCGAGCGCGCCACGAAGCGCGGCGTGTGTTCGGCGTGCCACCGGTCATCCCAGACCGCGGCAGCGCCCACCTCCGAATGAAGAGGTGACTCGGCCTTTCCTGCCTTCTTCGCCAAGGCGACCTGCTTCTTCGCCACCGCCTTCGGTGCCCCCCTCACCAGATAATCGATGTCACTCGCGCGGCGCTTCGCATCCAGGAGCAGCATCAAGGCGAAGGCCCTGCCTGTGCCGAAGTCCCTTGGGCCGCCAGCAAACCCCGTCAGGCAGTGCAGGGTGACTTCCCGTCCCGCCTTCTTTCCCACCCGCACATAGAACGTATCCGTGGACACGAGGTCCTCCCCTCGAAGCTGTTGTCGACGACCGACCCATCTGGCCACCGAACGCCCGAGACTCAAAGCGGCATCTCCGATGAAGATGCAATCCGATCACCGTTGACGGATGCGGGCCCTCGAGCGGCGCGCGCAGCGCCGCGGGCACGTGCTCGCGGCTGGGGAGTAGAGGCAGGAAGCCAGGGAAGTGCCGCCTTCGCGTGGTGGCGCTCACCCTTTTTGCTTGGACCTCCTTCAGCACCTCGATGTCCAAGTCCCGCTCAGCCAGCAGCTTCTTCAGTCGGGCATTCTCCGCCTCCAACTGCTTCAGCCGCTTCGTGTCGTTGGCGTCCATCCCCCCGAAGCGCTTGCGCCACGCGTAGAGCGTCGGCTCGCTCACCCCGTGCTTCTTCGCCGTCTCTGGCACGGACGATCGCTCCGCCTCGCGCAGAATCGCGACCAGCTGCTCTTCGCTGAACCGACTCTTCTTCACCGCCTGCCTCCGTCGTGCCCGGAGACGGCATCTTCTCAAGCTTCACGTGGTCCGAAGATCCCAGGGCGTGTCACCCCCTTCGAATGCGCCTTCATCATGGATCGATGGGCATTCGGGAGTCCAACCGGCGAACTCGTTCATGCGTCGTTCCAGGAGACTCCTGCGACGTCTGCAGGGGGCATGCAGCGATTGCCTCGTCCATGGCCCGAGGTGATGCAAAGTCAGCACGAAGGGCTGGCGCCACGAAGCGAGATGGCGCTGGCATTCGGGTTGCTCGAGGGCTGTCCGCCGGGCGGCGTCGGAGGCCGACCGGAAACAGGAGAAGACCCTTGAGAATCCGAACCTGGCTGTGGCTCGTCGCCCTGTTGTTCGTCCAGGTCCCGCTCACCGCGGCGGCGCAGGACATCGATGTTCCCTACTGCGGCACGCCTCCCTTGCCGCATTGGTAATGGCTTTGAGCTGCGGGTGTGGCCACGTGCGACACCGTGTGGGGGTCCTGAGTCTTGAATTCAATGAACAGACTGAATGCATATGGGCATCGTCTGGTGGGGCATTCGCGACTTCATCGCGAACGGGCCATGGCCAGACAGGAGCACTTTCGGCGGGAAGATTCGCGAGCGTCGTCGTTCATCCAGACACAACCCGGAGGTCTCATGCAGCGCGGTGCATTCCTGTTGGCATTCGCCAGTCTCCTCCCCACCTGGGCCGCGGCAGCGCCCCACGTCACGAGGCTTCCTCCGCAGAACGCGGAGGTCCATTGCCGTCCCGGCGCGCCGTGTACCCAGCCCACGACGGACGGCTGGGTCGCGCCGATGGAGTACGCCGACGGCAAGAAGTTCCCGATGCAGGACTATGTGAACGGAGGGCCCAACGGCGAGCTGTACCTGCTCGTCAGTGACAACGCCGAGTACACCTCGGAGGAGTGCAATTTCGGAGTGCCCCAGGCCGGCGGGATTCCCTCGGCCCAGACGAACCCTTGTCTCTCGCAGACGCTGTTCATCGGCCTGCGCCTGCCCCGGCCGAAGGACGCCAACGGGAACTTCCTGGACGCGTCTGGTTTCATCGACGTCTGGCTCGATGCCCAGCGCGACGCCACCATCGACCTGGTGCCCGGGGCGAGCGGGCCCCGCTCCGAGGACCGTCACCTCCGGCTCCGCTACTCCACCGGCCCCAACGCGAGCACCTCGCTGACGCAGGAGATGGGCAACAACGCGAACGGCTGGACGGGGCTGTCGGCCCCCAACCAGGCCTGGGCCACCACCGCCGTGGTGACGACGCCGGGCGCGGACCCCGCTCGTGTGCACATCGAGTTCTCGGTGAAGCTGCGCAGCAGCGTGCCACCCATCGTCGGCAGCGAGCCGTTGTCCTCGGCGGTCCGGAAGCTGGGCTTCGCCCTCCAGAGCGCCCCCGCGATGACGGCGGGCGCCACGCAGCGGGTGGGCGGCGGCACCTTCAACAACGCGAAGAACCAGCCCCCCGCCGACACCCTGACCGGGACCTGGGAGACGCTCGAGCTGAAGGACCCCCTCTCCATCCCGCTCGCCTTCACGATGTGGAACGTGGGGCAGATGCCCGACGCGACGTTCTGGGTCGGCGACGGAGGCTCCGGGGAGATCGACACCGTCGCCGCCCAGATCTTCAGGAAGGAGGTCGTCTGCGTCTCCGAGATCTGGATGTCGTATGAGCGTGGAGAGCTCGTCGAGAAGGTCAACGAGCTGCGCGCCGCCGAGTCGCTGCCCCCCATGCAGGCCGTCACGGAGCTGAACGACGAGGTCTTCAAGCTGCCCACGGAGAGCACGGGGCTCGTCCTGCTCTCCTCACGGCAGATTCTCGAGGGAGGCGTGCATCACTTCCCCTCGAGCATGTGCACCGGCAACGACTGCATGCAGGACAAGGGCGTCATCTGGGCGCGCATCGCCACCCCGGCGGCGACGGCGCCCGTCCTCGTGATGGATGACACCGGCATGCCCAGGGTCTCCACGGCCACGGACTACGGCGAGTTCGTCGACGTGTTCTGCACCCACGTCAACGCGGGAGACAACACGCCTGGGTCCGACACCGATGCCCGTGAGGACCAGTTCTTCGACATCAAGGCCTATGTCCAGCAGGTGAGGAGGGGCGGGCCCCTGGATGCGAACATCTTCCCGTATGTGCTCGGCGACAACGACATCTTCCCCCTGGGGACCTGGCCGAGCGGCCTGGACCGCCCCGCCTTCCTGCTGGGGGACCTGAACACCATCGGGCCCAAGGCCACCGAGGCCGACTCCAACTTCCCCGCCTATCAAGACATGGTGGGCCCCAGCTTCCTGGACATCCAACGGCGCACCGAGTTCGAGAAGGCCAACAGCCTCTTCTCCGAGGCTCGTGATCTGGCGCGCACCTCGTCCGGCCCGGACCCGATGGCGACCGGGACGTGGCTGAGCAGTCATTGCACGGACCTGGTGGCGCAGGAGCTGGGCTCCAAGAACCGGCTCGACTACGTGCTGGTGTTCCCCGCCGAGGACACCCTGGAGTTCCCCGCCTACGCGCTGCTCAAGGAGCCCACGGCGAGCGTCGAGCCCCACTTCGACCCCGACTCCGGCATCGTCATCGAGGGCACCAGCTTCCTGTTCTCGCAATGCCTGTCGGACCACGCGATGGTGGACGTGGGCGTGGCCTTGACGAAGGTGAAGGACTTCGTGAAGTACAACCCCACCAAGCCGCACCGGATCGAGTACGCGGTGAAGCAGGTGACGGATCTGGAGACGGCGAGCGGCTGCTGCGCGGATTGGTTCACGCCTCGCGTGCACATGACGGCGAATGGCTTCTTCCGGGAGAACGCCTTCCTGGACATCGTCGAGGACCAGACCATCTACCCGAACTGGCGCGTGCGCACCGGGCCGGACAATCCCACGCAGTTCCCGGACCTGCCCGCCAACTTCACCGGCGTGGTGAACATGACGTCCGCCATCTGGGAGGAGGATGTCGGCCCCAACGACCACTACGACTCCATCCCCGAGGGGGGCGCCAGCCTGGCGGTGGATGACCGGGACGGCCACTTCAGCTTCTTCGCGGCGTCAGGGCTCGTCCGCCGGGTGAAGGGGGAGTCGAGCGCCAACGACTGGCTCACGGGACTGGAGCTGATGGGGAGCTTCCTGAACGGGTACGAGAACGGCATGTCCCTGGAGACGGAGGGGACGGACCAGGACACGGGCAACAACGCCCGGGTGCGGCACTTCATCCAACTGAAGGAGCTGGAGATTCCATGAGCGCAATGACCCTGAAGTCCGCGGTGCTCGTGCTGCTCCTCGGTGGGACGGCCCACGCCGTCGAGCCGATGGTGCCCTACGACAACTTCAACCCCACGGAGTCCGACCCGCCTCGCGCGACGAAGGTGCGAGGCATCGACCCGGCGCGCTGGGCCAGCGAGCAGACCGGGACCCGGCAGCAGGAGTTGCGGGCGCTGGCCTTCACCCGACTGCGGCTCCTCAGCCGGGCCAATTCGGGCACGGGGCGCTACGGCTTGCACTTCATCCAGCCGTCGGCCGTGACGGCCATCGAGGCGAAGGTCCGTGTGAACAACGCCCGGAGCACGGGGTGCGAGGCGCCGGGAATCGGAGTCTCCGAGGGGGCGGCGGAGCTGTCCGGTCACTTCTTCAACTCCTCCACGCCGAGCCGGGGCAGCGCGAAGGATGACATCACCGCGTCCATCCGCATCGTCTCCCGGTCCACGGACCCGGTGGGCTCCCAGCTCCTGCGGGTGGAGGCGCTCATCGAGCGGTGCAGGGATTCGACGTGCACGGCGCGAAACTCGCTCTTCACGGCGGACCTGGGACCGGTCCACCAGGGAGAGCTGGCCCGGCTGAGGGTCCAATGGGACGCGGCGAACGACCGCTTCGTGTTCCAGCGCGACAGCCAGCCGGAGGTGTACGGCGCGTACACCGTCACGGACACCCGTGCTCCTGGCATCGCCAACAAGGAGTTGGTGGTGACCCATTCCCTGCCCACCTGCACGAGTGGCAGTCCCAGTCCGCTGGGGTATGTGAATGCGTACTTCCACGATGTCTGGGTGAACTCCTCGGCGGCCCCCGCGCCCTGACGTCGCCGCTCGCTGGACGCCCGCCCTGGTGCGGCAGGGCGTCCATGCTGACTCTGGCTGGGAGGCCCGGGTATCCTCCTCGGGCCCCGAACGCCTCGTCGGCGGGGGCCATCCGGAGTTTCCCGAACCATGAAGATCCTGCTGATCATCTCCGGTGCGCTGGTCGCGATGGCCGCGCTTCTCTTCTACGGCTACCTCGTGCCTCTTGCCTGCGCGATGAACACCACGGGATGCCACGAGTCCTTCGGCTTCTTCACCGAGAAGGCCGCGGTCCTCTTCTGGCCTGCGTTCCTGGTGGGCGTCGCCCTGGGCGGGTACGGCATCGCGCGGAAGTGACCGCCGACCTCGCCGTGGCGATGGGGCTCAGCGAGACCAGATGCGCCGCGGCCTCCTTGGATAGCCGAGCAGAAGCCCTTCCGCGACGACCTCCTGTGACTCCTTGGGATATCCCCACAGCGTCTCGTGTCCACACTCCAAGCGGAGTGCCCGGTCCAGGAGCGTCATCCCTCGCATGACAGGCCGTTCGACGCGGAACACCTCCGAGCGGCTCCAACGCCTGCCGTGTGTCGCGGTCAGCACGCGGTCCAACGCGGAGTCGAACGCCTCGTCCGGGAGCCATCGCAGCAGGTCCACGAGTCGATCCACGTCGAAGGTCGCGAGTTCCATGGCCCCGCCCGTGATGGCTCCGAGCGCATGGGGGCCCGTCCCACGGGAGATGAAGCACAACTGCTCGGGGCCCAGGATGCAGTGCCCTGGTACTCCCCCGAGTCTCGCTGGAAAGAGGGCCCGGCGCTCCGAACGCCTCCCGGCTCGGAGTGCCTGTCTCAGGGGGGCCCAGCGCACCAACTCCACCAGCGCGGCCAGGTTCGAGGCGTCGGCGGGCCGTCGGACCAAGACACCCCAGTCCTCGTTCGCGCGAAGCTCGAGCGTGTCCGGGACGAGCCGGAGCCCCTCATCGCCCATGCTGTCCAGGTGCGTGCTCCGGGGCTCAGCGAAGGCGGAGCGCCAGAGCAGCCGCTCGCTGGTGAGGCGCATCCGTCCGGAGCCGGGGAGCCATCTCCGCCAGGGGGCCCTGGGCTCGAACAAGGACATGCGTCGACCCGGGTCGCCGCGCACGGCCTCCGCATGAGGGCTCCATCGCGCCTCGGCCTCGAAGACGAGCACCTCGCCCGCGTGCAGCTCCCACCGTGGGGTCTGTCCCGCCACCGTCGCCAGTCGCGTCAGCGCCGTCGCGAGCGGCTCATCCCTGGGCGCCACTCCCAGCGCCCTCAACCTGCGCCGCGCCAACGCACGGAGCCGATCGCGCCGCGCCGCCACCTCCCGCGCCAGGCGCAGGACGGGAGTCTCCTCGGGCCACGCATCCAGCGTCGCTCGTCGCCGCACCCGCGCCAGGGACTCCTCCAGCGCCTCCATTCCTGCCACGAACGTGGATATCGACTCCGGGCCTCGCGTCAGCCCGCGCCGCCATCCCCAGCCCGACAGCCGTTTCTCCCACTCCGCGAGGGATTGCCGGGCCGCCGCGAGGACCTCCGCGCGGCCCTCCAACTGGCGTTCGGCGTCAGACGGCTGGAAGTCCTTGGCGGGACCGCGGGGGAGGGAAGGGTCGGACATCGCGGGTGATTCTTGGCGGGGCACTCGGGAGGCGGGGCGCGTGTCTGGAGAATATGGGGCTTTGCGTTCGCGCCAATCCACGGTAACTCTATCCACCGCAGGGGCCGCAGCCACGGGATGGACCACGAGTTCATCCCTCGATTGGAAGCACGTCCATGCAATCCCCTCCGTTGTTCCGTCCTGGGGCGTCGAAGCGCCGCTCCATTCCCCTCGTTCGCACCCTGTCCCTGTCCATCCTCCTGGGCGCAGGATTCGCACACGCCGCCGGCTCGCAGTCCGTCTCCAGTTCGAGCCCCGCGCCCCTGGCGTCCCTGCTGCCGACGATGTGTGCCCGCGTCCACGATGCCTCGGGCTTCCAGCGCGCCTTCTGTGCCCCAGGCAATGTCGGCGCGACCTGCGTCGGCGACACCGCCCGGACCTGCACCGATGACGGCAGCGCCATCCATCCGCGCTGGTATCAGGCCGCCATCGATTGGGCGAAGGCCAACGGGCATTCGCGGGTGGTGTTGGACCCCGGCACCATCACCATCTCCGAGGCGACGAAGATTCCGTGGAGCTGGCCCTGGGGCAACGGCTTCGGCCTGCATGTCCCGGCGGGCATCCACCTGGAGGGGACGTCGCTGTTCCCGCCCACGGTCATCAACGTCGACCACGCCACCACGAAGCTCAACGGGTTGATCCTCGTCGCCGGCGCGGGCGCGGAGGAGGGGCTGCTCACCGACGCCAGTGTGTCCAACCTCACGCTCGTGGGCACCACCAACGCCGGCTACAGCCAGGGCGAGACGTGTCCGGCGCTCGCCCACACCCTCAACTCCATCCTGGAGTTGGACGGCCACGAGCCGCCCTCGCCGGCGCCCACGGTGTTCAACACGGGGACCATGCCGCGCCGGTGGACCGTCGGCGTCCAGGTCAACCACGCGGAGGCCATGACCGGCCCGGCCGTGAACATCCACCACCTGCGCATCGACCATCTGGGGGCGGGCATCGCCTACGGCTGGAACACGGCCCACGTGAAGGAGGACCCCTCCTGCGAGACGCGGCCCGGCATCAAGATCTCCCTCCAGCCCGCGGCCGCCACGTCGACCGGCCCCGAGAGCCCCATCGTCTACCACTGCCCCAGCGGCTGGGACCTCAAGGCGCTGAGCCTCCGTCCCGGCAGCGCCGAGTGCCGCCCCACGTCCTGCAACGCGGATGGCTCCATCCCCTCCGGCCAGTGCCCGGCCCTGCCTCCGCTCGGAGAAGGGGAGAGCGTGCCGAACCAGATGTATTGCATGCGCGTCGACCCCACCACCGAGTTCGGGGCGCGGCGGTACTGCACGAACCAGCCGTTCGAGTTCCAGGGCAACCCCAACGCCCGCTCCCAGGTCCACCACAACTCCATCTGCGACGTGAACGTGGGCATCAACATCGTGGGCGGGAACGTCGACGTCTCCAAGAACGTCGTCCTGCGCGCGCCGAACAACACGCCCCTCACCAGCAACTTCGGGCTGAGCACGGACGGGCACCTGCCGTACACCAGCAGCACCACGCACACCGAGAACTTCGTCTCCGGCTTCTCGCTCGGCTTCCTCACCGACGGCAGCCAGTACACCGTCGCGCCCCCGTGCGCGTTCCGGCAGTTGACCGGCCGTGACGTCGGCGACTTCGGCGACTACAACCACGTGCTCGAGCTGCAGCAGCACATGCTCGACGACGCGCAGAAGTACTACGCGCTCACCGACCCGATGCGGGGCTTCATCGACCACGTCTACGTGCGGGACAACCGCTTCTACAAGAACCCCATCGGCATCACCTTCTACCGGGTGAACTGGGGCTTCGTCGGCTTCAACACCATCGACTCCCAGCTGTCCGGCGTGAAGGGGCAGGTCGGCGTCCTCGTCGACAACACCCTCAACAGTTGGGTCTACGGCAATACCATCCGGGACTTCGGCACCAGCCTCGAGTTCCGCGGGTCGCCGGGCCACCAGTCCACGCTGGGCTCCTGCTACAACGGCAACCACGTCGTCTGTGACGCGCCGGGCTGCCCCAACTGGGCCAGCTACCCCAACGTGTTCTCCGGGAGCGACGTCGTGGGCGGCACGGCCTGCAACGTGGCGTACACCGCGAACTACTGCTCCGACCCGACCTCCCTGCCGTCGCCGGCGTTCCCCACGGGCGTCACGCGGCAGTGCTACGCGTACTGAGGGGGGCCGTCGCTGAACCCGCCTGAGGTTCGCGGGAGGGGCGCGGGGCGGCGGTGGGTACCGTCGCCCCGCGCCCACGACAGGCCACGCGACGGCCTGGCTCAGCTCAGCACTCGAAGCAGTCCGCCGTGTAGAACGGCGTGACGTCCTCGGTGGCGTAACAGTCGGGGTTCGCGCAGGAGCAGTGCAGCGTCAGCACCGGGGTCGAGTACGTCTCGTCCTCGTAGTACGTGTACGTGCAGGCCTCCCGACCGCGGGGGAGCGCCTCCGCCTCGGGCGTGTACATGAGGTTGCCCGCGAACAGCAGCCCCGGAACGCCCAGCGCCACCAGCCCCATCAGCAGCTTCTTCATGACCGACTCCGTCCATGCAGCGGGTGAGGAGCGCAGTCTGGCGGCTTGATTCAGGAAATCCCAGGGGTCTGGGAGTCCCGCTCCCTCCCCATGTGAGTCAAGACACGGGGAGGGGAGTAGTCGTTTCCGAGTTGCTGTTGACTCCTCGTTGTTTCGTGAGGCGTCGCGGGTCAGCTCAACAGGCGGGACTCGTCGAGGTCCAGCGTGTCGCGGATGAGGTCGACGCCGTTCTGGGCGAAGCGGCGGGCGGCGGCCTTGGTGCGAGGGCCGTGGCCGTGGTCCAGGCACCACTGGGCGTGGTCGCTCAGCAGCGCCAGCTCCAGCGTGCGGCCCAGCGTCAGGGAGAAGCGGCGGGCGCCGGCCTCCATGGTCGCCGGGTTGGACATGGCCCCCGTCACCCAGGCGCGGGCGTGCTCCAGCGCGTCGTGGGCCGTCTGCACGCAGGGGCGCAGGCCCGCGTCCTTGACGTTGGACAGGCGGCTCTCCACCTCGTGGAAGAAGGAATCCAGCGTGCCCTCCTTGGCGAGCGCGCGCAGCGAGTCCAGCGACAGCACGTTCGTCGTGCCCTCCCAGATGGACAGCACCTGCGAGTCCGCCTGGAGCCGGGGCACGCCGGTGTCCTCCACGTAGCCGGCGCCGCCGAACGCCTCGGAGACCTCCGACGTGATGTGCACCACCTGACGGCCCGTGGTCAGCTTCGCCAGCGGGGTGACCAGCCGCTGCAGGAGCAGGTCGCGCTCGGTGGCCGTCTTCGTCTCCAGCTTCCCGAGCAGCTCCACGCCGCGGAAGGCCAGGAGGAAGCCCGCCTGGAACTCCGCCTCCAGGCCCGCCAGCGTGTCCACGTGCAGCGGCTTCTCCGACAGCGGGGCGCCGAACTGCACGCGGCGCTTCGCGTAGTCGCGCGCCAGCGCCATGGCCCGGCGCATGCTCCACGTGGCGCCCATGGCGTTCCACGTGCGCGTCACGTTGAGCATCCACGCCATGTTCTTGATGCCGTCCGTCAGGCCCGCCACCGGCATCGCCAGCGTCCCGTCCAGCGTCAGCTCCGCGGTGGGCACCTTGCGCGTGCCCAGCTTGTCCTTCAGCCGGTTGATCTGGATGCCGTTGAGCCGGCCGTCCGCGTCGCGCGTCTCGACGTAGAAGATGGCCAGGCCCTTGCCGCCGGGGCCGTTGCCCTCGGGGCGGGCGAGCGTGAGCGCCATCTGCGCCGTCGTGGCGGAGGTGAACCACTTGGTGCCGTACAGGCGCCAGCCCTCCGGGGTCTGCCGCGCCACCGTCTGCGTCAGCCCCACGTCCGAGCCGCCGGTGCGCTCGGTCATCCACTGGCCGGAGGTCCAGGCCGTCTTCGGGTCCCTCGAGGTGAGGCGGGGCAGGGCGCGGTCGATGAGCGCCTGGTTGCCCAGCGAGAGCAGGGAGCGGGCCGCGCCGTCCGTCATCGCCATGGGACAGGAGTACACGTCCAGGGAGGCCTGGATGAGGTAGTTCATCACGAACTGGTGCACGCGGCTGAGGTCGCCGTTCTTCTGCTCGTACGCCGTCGCGATGAGCCCGCGCTTCGCCGCCAGGGCCTCGGCCTCCTTCCACAGGGGGGAGACCTCGATGTGGTCGATGCGGTGCCCCCAGGGGTCCCACTGGGTCAGCTCGGGCTCGTTCAGCCGGTCGCGCAACTGGAACGGATAGAAGTAGTTCCCGCTCAGCTCGCCCAGGTCACGGAGGTCCTCCGTGATGGAGCGCCGGAAGTCTTCCGGCAGCATCCGCGCCAGGTAGCTCTGCAGCAGCGCGTCGTCGTCGTACTGATTTCCCAGCCTCGGCGGTTCCTGAAAGAAGCTCATGGAGCGAAGCTAGCACCGGCCTCGCTGGGTGGGCACTGCTCCGTGAGGCCATGAACCCTCGGAAATCCGGGACCCCGGCGGGACGCAGGTCCTGCGCCTCGCGCCGGGGAGCGGCTCACCGCAGGAAGTGCCACAGCGTGCCGTCTCCCACGTGACCGTAGAGCGGCCGGTCCAGGGCCACGACCTCGCTGTTGAGCAGTCCCAGCAGGTGATACATCGAACGGAGTCGGCCGACCTTCGTCTCGACGGCGGGGCTGTAGGCGAGGACCTTGAGGTCCTTGTTCTTCACCAGGGGCGCATCGATGCCGCCGAGGCTCTTGTGTGTCTGCCCCATGATGGGATTGCCGTCGTCGAAGGCGTCGAACTCCTCCTTCACGGGCAGGAAGCCCCCGGACTCCTCCTGGAGCGTGAGCGTGTGCTGCGTCAGCCACGCGCCCGTCTCGACACTCCGGTCCACGCCCCCCGGGTTCTCGCTGAGGCTGCGGAAGCCGAGCTCGACCGCGGCGCACCAGGGGCAGGTCTCCTTGGGGCGATTGCGGAAGAGGCCCGTCTCGTTGAATCCCTCGTAGGGGAAGCAGATGAGGACGTCGCAGCCCTCGTTGAAATACGACGAGGCCGTCATGAGCGCGGCGGGTTCGGCGCAGCTCAGCGTGTGCCACCCGGCGACCCACAGGTCCACGCCCAGCCCGCCGGGCTGGAGCTCGTCGAGCTTCAGGTCCTTGCTCTTCTTGTTCTCCCGGAAGGAGACGTAGCTGAAGAGGGCCTGTCGGGAGGGGGTGCGGAGCCCGAGTCGCGAGCGGGCGTGGTAGCCCAGGGTCGCGAGGTTCGTGCGCTCCAGCATCGTCTCGTAGTTGACCTCGAGCTCGTACTGGATTTGCCTCGCCTTCTTGTACTCGCCATAGGCTTGGCTTTCCTCGCGGACCAGCCGCTCCGTCGTGGACCGAGCCTCCTTGTAGGTGTTCACGAGCTGCTCTTCCGGCGAGTCGGGCTGCGGCTTGTTCTTGGGCTGCAGGTACGGTCTCGCGCCCTGCTGTGCCCTCCCCATCAGCGCCCGTTGGGTCTTGAGCTGCTCGCTCTCCTGGTACGGGGCGACGTCGGGGATGTCGGGGTCGGACTTCCAACTCGGCAGCGCCAGGTGTCGGCAGTACTTCTGGAAGAACGCCGGGGCGGGATCCCGCTCGACGACGCCGGACAGCCCCAGGATGGGGACGTACACGGTCTTCCCCAAGGCCTTGTGTCGCGTCCACGAGACACACAGACAGCCCACCGCGGACGAGAGCGCGTTGCGCACGGACTTCCAGCGCTCCTCCACGGGGATGAGCAGCCGGGTCAGTGAGTCCGGGTCGTCGCCGAGCAGGCGATAGCGCTGCACGAGCCCGTCCGTGATGTCCTTGGCGTCCCGCAGGAACGTGGACTCGGGGATGTCCCGGAGCCAGTCCTTCTCGGGGAACACGCCACCCATGGCGATGCCTCGGGGCGGCACGACGAACCCCATGCTCATCAGCCGGGTGCGGATGGGCTCGTAGTAGACGTTCTTCGCCTTGTCCTTGGCCTTGGACGCCTCCGGCTCCGACTGGATGAACGAGAAGATGCGCTCCCGCTTCTCGGAGAGGACCTGGCCCTTGTCCACGCGCCCCGTCATGTGCCAGTCGAGCTGGTCGTTCAGGGAGGCGCGACACTCCTCGATGTAGAGCCGCTCCTCGCCCAGCGTGGTCGCGATGGCGTCGCGGACGTCCTTCAGCAGCCGCTTCGAGATCTTCCCCCCGCGTTCGATTCCGAGCACCTCGCGGACCAGGTCGTCCGTCACCTGCTGGGCGTCGAGGTGCTCCTCGTAGCCCTCCAGGTTCTTCAGGGCGATCTTGATGCCCTTGCGCGCGGAGTGGAACCCCTCGATGTCCGCCAGGAACTCCTGCTGCTTGTGGCGGCTGTAGGCCTTGTCGCGGGAGGCAGAGAACAGGGCGATGCAGGTCTCGTCGATGTGCTCGGGGAGCGCGCCACCCGTCGCGCCGAACCACCTGCGCGCTGCTTCGGCCGTGATTTCGCGGAGGCCAGTGCCGTCATCGAGGAGGATCGTCATGGGCACACGAGATAGGCGGGTTCGGTGGGAGTCAACCCAGGCGACCGCTTCCAGACAAGGACTCGCCCGGTCTTCGAGGCGCGGGCTCCCACCGGGGCGGGGCGTGGCCACGGGCCCGGCGAGGAGCGCGTACGCCCCGAGGGCACCGTCCCGTGACGGAGGGTGTGTCCGTCATCGGGTGGACCGGGTCCAACCTGCCTCGTGGACCGTGCAGGATTTGCGGTAGGCTCCCGACTTCAACCTGGAGCGAGCACCGAATGACCCTGTTCAGGAGGCCGTCCCCCGCGACGGCGGGCGATTCGAACGACGAGTCGAGCCGCAGCGTGACCCCCACGGAGGCGCCGGTCGTTCCCGAGCCTCCTGGCTCCGTGCTCAGCGCGCCCCCTCGCCCCCGCACCGGCGCCGCTCCAGCGCTGCCCGAGCGTCGTCCGGCCCCTCCAGGCGCGCCGGCCCGGTCGTCGGCGTCCGCGGACTCCGACGGTCCCGAGTTCCCCACCGAGCGTCGCCCCGCCGGTCCTGGCGCGCCCGGGCGGCCCCCCGCCGGTCCCCCGCCGTCCGTCCCCGGTGGCGCGCCGGAGCGCCGCCCCGCCGCCGGTCCCGGGCCGCTGCCTTCCGTCATCGTCAGCGGCCAGGAGTCGCGCCGTCCCGCCGCCGCCGCAGCGCCTCCTCCGTCGAGCTCGGAGCGCCGCGCCAACCCCCAGCCCCCCTACGGAGGTCCCGAGCGCCGTGCTGGCGTCTCCGGCGCCACCGGCTCGCGCCGCGCGCTCGACCCGAACCTGGAGCGCTTCTGGCCCGCACAGCCCCGCGCCCTGGATGAAACCGGCCTCACCGCGACGTTCGTCGAGGAGCTGGTCCTCAAGGCCCTCTTCTTCGCCGGTGAGATGCGCGGCATGGACCTGGCGTCCCGCCTCCAGCTGCCCACCAGCGTCGTCGACGACATCATCGAGGGCTTGCGTCGCCAGAAGTACGTGGACATCCGCGGCGGCGGCGCGTCCGGCGTGGGCAAGTCGACGATGATCTACCAGCTCACCCCGTTCGTGACGGACGTGCTGCGGCAGATCCTCGACCGCAACCGCTACAACGGCCCGGCGCCCATCCCGTTCCAGGAGTACGTCGCCGCGGTGAAGCGGCAGACGGTGCGCGGCAACCGCATCACCCGCGCGCGGATGCAGGACAAGTTCGGCGACCTCATCATCCGCGACTACATCTACGACGGCATCGGCCCGGCGATGAACTCCGGCCGCGCCATCTTCTTCTACGGCCCGCCGGGCAACGGCAAGACGGCCATCTGCCAGGGCATGGTGAACTGCTTCGAGGGGGACGTGTTCATCCCCCACGCCATCCTCATCGACGACTTCGTGGTGCGTGTCTTCGACGCCAACCTCCACAAGCCGGTGGAGGACGACTCGAGCCCGTCGTACGACCGGCGCTGGGTGCGCTGCCGCCGCCCGCTCGTCGTCGTCGGGGGTGAGCTGACGCTGGAGATGCTCGACCTCGTCTACTCGCCGGAGGTGAAGTACTACGAGGCGCCGTTCCAGATGAAGGCGAGCAACGGAATGCTCCTCATCGACGACTTCGGCCGGCAGAAGGTCTCCCCCAAGGACCTGCTCAACCGGTGGATCGTCCCGCTGGAGAGCGACATCGACATGCTCACCCTGCACACCGGCAAGAAGCTGCAGGTGCCCTTCGACGTGTTCGCCGCGTTCTCCACCAACCTCGACCCCAGCGCGCTCGTGGACGACGCCTTCCTGCGCCGCGTCCGCTACAAGCTGGAGGTGCGACGCCCGGACGAGGAGCAGTTCCATCAGATCTTCGAGGTGATGTGTCGCAAGCGCGGCGTGGCCTACAACGCCAACGCCGTCGACTACCTCATCGACGCGCACTACCGGCCCTCCAACAGGCCGTTCGCCGCCTGCCAGCCGCGCGACCTGCTCGACCAGGTCATCGACATGTCCCACTACCTGGGCCAGGAGCCGCGGCTGGACCCCGCGCTGCTGGACGCCGCGGTGCGCAGCTACTTCGTGCGCTTCGACAAGCCCGCCGAGCCCACCGCCGCCTCGGCGGCCTGAGTCGTCACCCCGCCCGGGGCCCTGGCGCGAAGGGGCCCCACGGCGAGGGCTCCAGCCACCGGCGCACCTCGTCCACGGGGACGTTGGACAACACGTCCACGATGGACATCCCCTGCACGAAGCGCCCCTCGCGCCCCTGGGCGTAGTCCGGGGGGCGGAAGCGCTGCCACAGCACGCGCACGTCCACGTCGCGGAACAGGCTGACCTGGAGATACAGCGACGAGCCCAGGCCGGAGTAGTACGTGTGCGCGCCCAACTGGCGGCAGTACTCCACCAGCCGCGCGGACTTGTCCGCCCCCCGGCGCTCCAGCGTGGAGGCCAGCACGAGGTGGGGCTTCAGGCCCAGCGGCTCGTGGAACAGCGCCATGCTGGCGAGCAGCACGCGCAGGAGCGAGCCCGGCCCCGACTCGCGTGACGCCTGGTCGTAGAAGGGCTCCAGCCGTGGCAGCACCTGGGTGGCGAAATGGGGCCGGCGTCCATACAGCGTCACCAGCGCGCCCAGGTGTTGGCGTGCCCACGGCTGGCGCGTGTCCACCGCGAGCTCCGAGATGAGCTGGTCCCGGTGTGGGTCTTCCAACGGAATGGACAGCCACTGGAAGCCCGGTTCGGTGGGGGGCGGTGTGGGCACGTTCGCGGGCAGACTGACGCGGGTGCGACGCTGCCACCCCCTGCGGAGCCACTGGACGTTGTCCAGCACGACGAACGTGCCCGCGCGCGCCACCTGCTCGTAGAAGTCGACCCAGGGCAGGTAATGCGGCTGCTCGGCGACCACGACTCCCGGGACACCCGACGACACGGACACGGCGGACGAGCTCACTCTCTACGCGGCGCTTCTCTCCGTTCGAGAGTCGCGGGGGTGGACGTGGCCCCTCACTCGGGGCCGGCGCGGTGGAACCGCGCGGATGCTAGATTGTAACATCCCGAAGACGGCCAGGACCTTCACCCGGTGGGAAGGGGTTGGATGAAGTATCTGTGTCTCAGCGCTGACCTTCGTCATCTCGTGGCAGAGGAACTCCGGCGACAGGGCCAGGAGGTCCTCGTGGTCCCGGGAGTCACGGAGGCGGACGCGGCGCTGGCGCACGAGCGGGTGGACGTCCTCGTCGTGGAGGCCGCGTCGCTGGGGGGGGATGCCCGCTGGCTGGACGCCTTGCGAGGCCGCGCGCGCCCCGAGGAGCTGTTGGTGCTGGGGCTGGCGGAGGCGGGCACGGACACGGCGCTGGCGCCGTTGCTGGCGGCGGGGGTGGACGAGTTCCTCCTGGCGCCGTTCCACGCGGAGGAGGTGCGGGCGCGGCGCGTGCTCCTGGAGCGCAGGAGCGCGGCGCGCAAGCAGTTGCGTCACTCGGAGGCGACCGCGCGCGGGGAGCTGGAGCGGCTGGCGGCCATCATCCAGGTGCAGTCGGAGGTGGCGCTCGCGGGCTTCGACCTGGACGTGGTGATGGACCTGGTGTGCGAGCGCGCGCGGCGGCTGTGTGGGGCGGACGGCGCGGCGGTGGCGTTGCTGAGCGGCGACTCCGTCGAGTACCGCGTGGCCACGGGCTTCCTGGCCGCGCACAGGGGCTTCCGCCTGCCCGTGGTGGGGACCCTCACCGGCGAGAGCCTGCTGCGCGGCGAGGTCATGCGCACGGACGACACGGAGGTCGACGTGCGCGTCAACGGGGCGGCCGCGCGGCGGGTGGGCGTGCGCTCCATGGTGTGCGTGCCGCTGTGGCGCGAGGCGCGCCCGGTGGGGGCGCTCAACGTGGGTTCGCGCCACGTCAACGCGTTCGACGACCGGGACGTGCGCACGCTGGAGCTGATGGCGGGGCTGCTGGGCGCGGCCATGGGCAACGCGGCCGAGGTCGACGCGCGCCACGCGGTGATGGCCGAGCGCACCGCCGCGCTGTCGGCCCTGCAGGAATCCCAGGAGCTGTTCGCGTCCTTCATGAACCACGGTCCCGCCGTGGCGTACATGAAGGATCCACAGGGGCGACGCGTCTGGGTGAACACGCCCTACCGGCGGTTCTTCGGCTTGTCGGATGACGCGGACGTGGCCCGGATCGACGACGCGGCGCTGATGCCCACCACCTCCGCGGCGCACGTGCGCCGGGAGGACCAGGCGGTGATCGACACCGGGCTGCCGAGCGCCACCGAGGGCATGATTCCGGCGCCGGACGGGACGGAGCGCCACTGGCTCACCTACCGCTTCATCCTGCAGGAGCGCACGGGGCGGCGGCTCCTGTGTGGCGTGTCGCTGGACATCACCGACCGCAAGGCGATGCAGGCGCAGCTCGTGGTGTCGGACCGGCTGGCCGCGGTGGGCACCCTCGCGGCGGGCGTGGCGCATGAAATCAACAACCCGCTGGCCTTCGTGCTCTCCAACCTGTCCTTCCTGGCGGTGGAGCTGAAGGCGGTGGCCCGCGAGCTGCCGATGGGGCGCATCTCCGAGATGGAGGAGGTGCTGCGCGAGGCCGTGGATGGCGCGCACCGGGTGCGGCAGATCGTCCGGGACCTGAGGACCTTCTCGCGGGGCGACGAGGACGTGGCCACCGCGGTGAACCTCCAGGCGGTGCTGGAGTCCGCCATCACGATGGCGCGCGGCGAGCTGAAGATGCGCGCGCAGATCATCCGCGACTTCCAGGACGTGCCGCTGGTGGAGGGCAGCGAGGGGCGGTTCGGCCAGGTGTTCCTCAACCTGCTCATCAACGCCGCGCACGCCATCCCGGAGGGGCGACCGGAGCACAACGAGGTGCGGATCGTCCTGCGCCCGGAGGGAGCGCGGGTCCTCGTCGAGGTGCACGACACCGGCGTGGGCATGACGCCGGAGGTGCGCGCGCGCATCTTCGACCCGTTCTTCACCACGAAGCCCGTGGGGGAGGGCACCGGCCTGGGCCTGTCCATCTGCCACGGCATCGTCACCGGCTTCGGCGGGGAGATTTCGGTGGAGAGCGAGCCGGGCCGGGGCAGCACCTTCCGGGTGTCGCTGCCGCTGGGCCACCGCGCGCGGGACAGGTTGCCGCCGCGCCTGCCCCTGGTGGGGTGAGGCCGCGAGGCTTATCGCCGGAAGAGGGCGGGGAAGACGCGCGGGGCCTTCTTCTTGCGCACGCAGTGGATGTCCGCGCTCATGTAGCAGGCGGAGAAGGCCCGGCGACGCAGCCCGGGGCGTCCCCGTCCGGAGCGGTGCCACAGGTGGTTGTGGACCAGGATGACCTCTCCCGCGACGGCGGGGAGGGGCAGGGCGCGGCGCTCGGCGTCCCCCGCCTCCACGGCGTCCGGGGGGATGACGCCCCCCAGCTCCGTCACCAGCCCACCCCAGTGGCTGCCGGGGACGACCTCCAGGCAACCGCCGTCCATGGGCGCGTCGTCGAGCGCGGTCCACAACTGGAGCTCCGGCTCGCGCGTGAGGCCCCACAGCCGGCCCCCGTCCTGGTGCCAGGGCAGGTTGCTGCCTCCCGCCTGGCCCTTGTGGAAGAGGATGGCGCGGTAGAGCACGATGTCGCCGGGGATGCGCGCGCGCACGACGCGCTCGAACAGCGGGTTCTCCATCCACGCCAGGAAGCGTGGGTCCTTCTCCAGCTTCTCCAGCTTGCGGTAGTCGAGCGAGGGCCCCTGCCACCCGAGCCCCAGCGGCGCGTCCTCGTAGCGCCCCGTGGTGGCGTCCGGCTGGAAGAACATGCCGGGATACACCACCCGGCCGAGCATGAGGTCATCCGCCCGCTCGCGCAGCGCCTCCAGCCCCGCGTCGTCCAGGACCCGGCCCAGGCGGGCATAGCCGTGCTCGACATAATGCGCGAGCACCGCGGCGACATCGATGTGACGGGCTTCCTCGCGGAGCATGGCCCCTCATACCCCGCCCGCCACGTCACGGGGAGCGCTCCGTCACCTCGTCCCGGAGGCCCGAATGTCCGAACGCACACCTTGCGCGTCCGGCGGGTGCGCCTCATGGTGAGGGTCGCATGCCCTATCGTCGCACCACGCGTTTCGTCGTCGCCCCGGATGGAACCCGGGTGGCCTGGCATACGCACACCGGAGACCTGCGGGAGGAGTCCGCGGACGGGACGCTGCGTGCCCGGCCCACGGTGCTCCTGAGCAACGGCATCGGCACGTCGGAGAACTTCTGGCGCCACATCGTCGCCAGCCTCGAGCAGGACCACCGGGTGGTGCACTGGAACTACCGGGGCCACGGCGGCAGCGAGGTCTCCCGGAGCGGCCATTACGGCATCCCCGTCCACGTGGACGACCTGGAGCGCATCACGGAGGAGGTGATGGCACAGGGGGACGGCAGGCCTCCGCACCACATCGCCTTCTCCATGGGCGTGCGGGTGCTGCTGGAGCTGTATCGCCGCCGGCCGGACCTGGTGCCCGCGATGACGCTCATCGCCGGGACACCCGGCGCCCCGGGCTCCGGCGAGGGCGCGCCCTTGTCGGGCCGGGCCCTGCTGTCCACCGCGCGCAACGTCTTCCGCCTCACCACGCCCGCGCTGCCCGTGGCCGCGCCCGTGGCGCGCGCGGTGATGGCCAGCCGCTTCGCCTATCCCATGGCGCGCGCGGTGGGGGCCCTGCGCGCCCGCGCGCCCCGGCCCGACATCGACGAGTTCCTGTACGCGCTGCGGACGATGAGCCCCCAGGCCTACTGGTTCACCCTCCGGGGCCTGGCCGAGGGACACGCCTGGGACGTGCTGCCCCGGATCGCCGTGCCCGTCCTCATCATCGCCGCGCGCGACGACATCCTCGTCCCGCTCGGGGAGATGGTGCGCATGCGCCGGGCGCTGCCACATGCCCAGTGGCTCCAGGTGGATGACGCCGGCCATGCGGGCTTGCTGGAGGCGGGCACGGAGATCGCTGACGCGGTGCGCTCATTCTTGGTGCTGCACGGATTCGAAGGGGTGGGCGAGGGTGCGCGGACCGCGCGGCCTTCGGCGCCTCCCTGAGTCCGCGTTTGTCATCTGTTTGACACTGACAAGGTCGCGAAGGGCATGGAAAGCTCGGCCCGCAGGGGGGCTGTGCGCATGAGGCTATTGCTCGTCGAGGACGAGGAGAAGATGGTGAGCCTGCTCCAGCGGGGGCTGGCGGAAGAGGGGCACTCCGTCGACGTCTGCGCCACGGGGGGCGCGGCGCTCGAGCGGGGGCTCCAGGATGGCTATGACGTCATCGTCCTCGACTGGGCGCTGCCCGGCGTGGACGGCGTCACGCTCCTCAAGCACTGGCGGGCCGGCGGGGTCCGCACGCCCGTGCTCATGCTCACCGCGCGGGGCACCACGCCGGAGAAGGTCACCGGCCTGCGGGCGGGCGCGGACGACTACCTCGTGAAGCCCTTCGACTTCGAGGAGCTGCTCGCGCGGCTCGAGGCGCTGGCCCGCCGTGGCGAGGCGGAGGACGGCCCGGTGCGTCTGGGCGCGCTGGTGTTGGATCCACGGCGCCGCGTGCTGCGGCGGGGCGGACGCGAGGAGCCGCTGACGTCGCGCGAGTTCGCGCTCTTCTCCGCCCTGGCTCGCTTCCCGGGTGAGGCGCAGGTGCGCTCGCGCCTCCTCACCCAGGCGTGGGGGCCGGACTTCGACGGCAACGGCAACGTGTTGGACGTCTACGTGGGCTACCTGCGCACGAAGCTGGAGCGGCTGGAGGTGACGGACGTCTCCATCCGCTCCGTGCGGGGCGTGGGGTACAAGCTGGCGGTGAGCGGGGACGCGCCCCAGTGACGCTGGCGCGCCGGCTGTGGTTGCTGGGCGCGCTGGTGCCCGCCCTCGCCGCGTTCGTGGCGCTGTCCATGGCGGGGCAGCTCTTCCGTTACGACCTGGAGCGCTCGTTGGATCGCGCGCTGCTCGCGCAGGCCGCGGTGGAGAGCGTCAGCCTCTTCGACGGGCCCGGGCAGAAGGTCCATTTGCACATGGCGGTGTCGCCGCTGGTGGAGCAGGTCCGGCCCTTCGCGCCGCACGGCTACCTGCACGGCCCGGACGGCGAGCTCGTGGTCCGCTATCCACCCGGCCCCGCGCAGGGCGACCCGCTGGCCGTGGAGCGGCACGTCCCCGGGGAGCCGGGCGGTGAGCCCGTGCTGATGACACACCACCTGCCGGGCGGGGGGCGCTGGCGCGAGGTGCTGGTGAACGTGCGCTCGCCGCATGGGGAGCGCTACGTGCTGCGCCTCGCCGCGTCGCTGGGGCAGGTGGACGCGTCGGTGCTGACGTATCACCGCATGGCCTTCGCCCTGGCCGCGCTCTTGGGGGGCGCGCTGCTGGTGGTCCAGACGCAGCAGGCGCGGCGGCTCGCGAAGCGGTTGAGCGCCATCACCGTGCACCTGGGCCAGCTGCGCGAGGGCGACTTCTCTCGCGCGCCGGTCGAGGACGCGGAGGCGGACGAGATTGGCCAGTTGCGGGCGGTGCTGGCGGACGCGACGGAGCGGCTGCGGGGCGCACGCGCCTCGCAGGAGCGGCTCATCGCGGGCGCGGCGCACGAGCTGCGCACGCCGTTGACGCTGATGCGCACCAGCATGGACCTGGCGCTGCGGAGGGACCGGAGCCCGGAGGAGCTGCGCGCGAGCCTGCTGGAGGCGCGTGGCGAGGTGGACCGGCTCGCCGTGCTCGCGGGCAACATGCTGGACCTGGCCGTGGCGGGGCGGGGCGCGTGGGACCGGAAGAAGGGCGACCTCACGGTGCTGGTCACCCAGTCGGTGGAGGGGGCTCGCGCGGAGGCCGAGCGACGGGGGCTGCTCATCCGCCTGGAGTCGACCGGGGCCGCGGAGGCGCACTTCGACGCGGGCGCCCTCCGGCAGGCCATGGACAACCTGCTGTCCAACGCCCTCAAGTTCTCGCCCGCGGGCAGCGAGGTCGTCGTGCGCGTGTCCCGCGAGGGCGGCCGCCATCAGGTGCGCGTGGCCGACACGGGGCCCGGCATCCCCATCCCCGAGCGCGAGGCCGTGTTCGAGCCCTTCCACCGGGTGCTCGGGACGCTGCACACGCCGGGGACGGGGCTGGGGCTCGCCATCGTCCGCGAGGTGGCGGAGCAGCATGGCGGTCGGGCCTATGTGGCGCCGGGCCCGGAGGGCACCGGCACGGAGGTCGTCCTCGAGGTGCCCGCCTCCGAGCCGGCGGAGCGCTCAGGGTGAGAGTGGAATCCAGTCGGACGCGGCGGTGAGCTGTCCGGTGGTGGCGTCGAGCGCGGCCAACTGGCCTCCCTGGACACCCACGCGGCGGTTGACGCCGAAGGTGACGGGAGGGGAGACGCCGGTGTCGAAGTCCCGCAGGGCCTCGAGCTGCTGGACGAGCCCCGCGCGGGTGACCTCGGCGCCGGTCCGGGTGAGCGCTTCGACGAGCACGCGCGCCGCGGCATAGGCCCCCAACTGGAACCCCATGTGGCTCGGCTGCAGCCGATGCTTCTCCATGAAGTCCGCGAACGCCTTCAGGTCGGGCGCGTGGGGCCCCAACCCCGCGGGATAGAGGAACCGGACGCGGTGCGCGGACGCGCCCACGACCTCCGGGATGGCGAGGCTCGCGGGCGCGAGCACCGGCACCGCGAGGCCCTTCGCCTCCAGGGCGCGGAGCAGCATGGCCAGTCCCTCCGGGGAGCCCGCGTACAACACCGCCGGGGGCGCCGTCGTGGCCGCGTGGTGGAGGAAGGTCTCCAGGTCCCATGCGGCTCGTGCCGCATGCGCTTCACCGGGCTGGGGCGGAGCCGGCGCCGGGTGCGTCGAGGGGGGCCGGGTGTCCCCCGCCCGTGGCGCCGCGTCCTCGACGGTGAGGCGCAGCTCGCGGGGCACGGCGAGCTCCCGCCTCCCGGTCTCGTCGCGCACCGCGTCCACCCACGCGCCCGCGGCGTCGTGGCCCACGTGCGCGACCACCAGCGGGTTGCGCCGCAGCTCGGTCTCCCGCGTACGGGCCAGCCACTGCACGGCGAGCCGTGCCAGGGCGGGCTCGTCCGGATAGAGGAAGAACACGGGGCTGTCCTCCGCGCTGGTTCCGCCACGCAGCGCGAGCGGGAGCACCAGGGGCGCGCCCTCGCGGCTCAGCAAGGCGTCGGAGGGGAGGGGGCCCTGACGGACGCTGGCGGCGAGCGCGAGCACGCCTCGGTCCAGCAGTCGCGCCGTGGCGTCCGTCCGTCCGGCCTCCGGCTGGGATGGGTGCGCGAGCAGCTCCGCGTCGTCCTCGACCACCAGCGCCAGCTTGCGCCGGAAGACGCCGCCGCTGGCGTTCACGTCCTCGAACACCGCGCGCACGACGGCGGCGACGTCCTTGCCCAGGGGGCCCAGCCGGCCGGTGAGCGGCAACGCCGCGCCGACGGTGAGCGTGGTGGAGGAGACGCCAGGGTCGGGGTGCTCTCCCAACTGGTCCAGGTACGCGAACAGCTCCTCCTGTTCGACGGGGGTGAGCGTGTAGCGGGGCATGGTGACGCCCAGCGCGCGGCCGCTGGAGGACACGCCTTCCGTCACCGCGCGCACCAGGGTGGCGCGGGTGTACGCGGGGCGGGAGCGGTCCTCCAGCTCCCCCACCGCGCGGGTCCGCGAGTGGCCGAGCGCCCCCGGGGTGATGTCGGGGACCTCCACGCCTCCTTCCCGGCTCCCGCGTCCGGAAGGCCCGTGGCAACGGGAGCACGCCGCCACCGCGCCGCTCATCTCCACGCGCTCCGGCGCGAGGTAGCCCAGGAGCGGGGTGTCGCGGACGCTCAGGCCCCGTTGGAAGAGGCTCCGACCGCGCCGCGCCGCCGCCGGGTCGGACGGCACGGGTGGTGCTTCGGTCCGCTTGCAGGCGGAGAGTCCCAGCACCATCGCGAACAGCACGCTCCAGGCCCACCGGGGCAGGAGACCCGGAGCGGCCGTCTCTCGCTTCGGCGTCGCGGTGCGCACGGTGCTACCTGGGGTCATTCAGGTGCTCGACGGCGTAGACGATGTTCTCCACGCGGGCCATCGCCGGAGACTTCACCCACATGCCCGTCGTCGCGTCACCGATGAGGAGCGTGGTGTTGTGGGCGTTGGGGTCGTCCACGTAGCCGCCGAGCTTCTTCAGCACGAGGGTGATGTTCTCGCGTGCCCCCGTGAGGAAGAACCAGCCGGACCTGACGCCCATCTTCTTCGTGAAGGTGCCCAGGCTCTTGGGCGTGTCGTTGGCGGGGTCCACGGAGAGGGTGATCATGGTGATGTCCTTGCCCACGCGCTCTCCGAGCTGCGCCTGCACCTCCGCGAGGTGCTTGGTGATGGGCGAGCAGGCGCCCTTGCAGGAGGTGAAGGCGAAGTTGATGAGCACCTTGCGTCCCCGCACCAGGTCCTCGTAGAAGCGGTGCGTCTTGCCGTGCTGATCCACCAGCTCCGTGTTGGTGAAGTATTTGGCCGCGGCGGCGTCCTGGGTCGCCACGTCACCCTCCAGGCTCCCCAGTTCGGAAGGGGCCTTCGAGGCGGCCTGCGCCTCGCGGATGGCGGTGAGGATGGTGGAGGGGCTGCCGAGCCCGTCCACGCGCTGCCAGTGGTTCGCCACGGCGTTGCCCACCAGCACGGTGGGGCGATGGGCCTCCTTGTCGGGCACGTAGCCGCCGAGCGCCACCAGCGCCTCCTTCACCCGGGCGGGCTCGCCCGTGAGGAAGGACCAGTCCGGTCCGGGCTTGAAGGGCTCCGCGAACTTCGCCATGCGGTCGGGGGTGTCGTTGGCCACGTCCAGGGTGATGGAGATGAAGCGCACGCCGCTCTTCGCGCCCAGGTCCTTCTGTACGCGCGCCATCGTCGCCGTCATCGGCGAGCAGATGGTCTTGCAGCGGGTGAAGATGAAGTTGATGGCCACCGTGTGGCCGCGGACGAGGTCCGTCCACAGCTTCACCTTGCGGCCCGTCTGGTCCACCAGCTCCACGTCCGGGACCTCCACGTCCAGCGAGGGCGCGGGCGCGCCGCGGGGCGCGGGGGGCGGGACGACCGCCTCCTGGGCGGACGAGGCCGACGCGAGGGCGACGACCAGGGAGCACAGGAGGGGACGCAGCGCTTGCGCGCGGAGGGCGTTCATCGGCGGACCTCGGGAGCGGAGATGGCGGTCGGGGTGGCGGCCTCCGCCACGCCCAGGGTGAAGTGGGGCAGGCGGCCCAGGTCGATGTTGCGGCTCTCCACGCCCAGCACGAACTTGTACTGGCCGGGCGAGGGCGGCGTGAAGTCCACCTCGAACAGGCCCTGGCCCAGCGCGCGAGGCTCGGTGCGCGACTGCCAGGTGCCGGGCGTCTTGAACAGGAGGACCCGCACCTCCTCCGGCTGGACGGGAGGGGCGTCGAAGCCCGGGGTGACCTCGAGCTTGAAGCGCAGCGGCGTGGACACGCCCGCGGTGAGGATGACCTTGGGGTCGAACTCCGGCGTCAGCGTCAGCGGACGCTTCTTGCTGAGCGACGCGTCCTCCGGAACGCCGCCCACCTTCCACTCCGCGCAGATGATGGCGCGCGGGTTGTCGAGCAGGAACTGGACGTCGTAGACGCCGTTCTCCCGCACCGTGGTGCCCGCGGTGTACACGCCCGGCTCCACCTCGCGCAGCGAGCGGTCCAGCACCAGCACGGCGCGCGGCTCGCGGCCGTAGTTCAGGTGCGTCCCACGGGGCGCCATCATGCCCTCCTGGTAGAGGTAGAGCGCGCGGTCCGCGGCGCCCGCGACGATGACGCCGTTGCCCTCCGGCAGCGCGGCGATGGGGTCGGAGCGGCCGGGGATGCGGCCCTCGGCCGGGGGCCGCTGGCCCATGGTGACCTGCACCACGGAGGGCGTCCCGGCTCCCTCCAGCGTCCGCAGCTCCACCAGCGAGACACGCCCGCTGGTGGTGTTGCGCACGTAGGCGAAGGCGTCGGTGAAGACGACGGTGTCCGGCTCGGAGAAGCCGGTGAGCGTGTGGGCCACCTGTCCGCGCGCGGCGTCCAGGATGTCCACGGTGCCGGACTTCGGGTGGAGCAGGAAGGCCCAGCGCCCCGTGCGGTCGAAGCGCAGCGCGCCCAGCCCGTCCTTCACGGAGATGCGCTGGGTGACCTCGCGGCGCTGCGGGTCCACCACCAGCACCTCGTTCGTCTTGGGCTGCGCGAGGAAGACGGCGCGGGCCACGGCGCTCCACGCGATGTCGCCCGCGCCCGCGCCCACCTTCACCGTCCCGAGCACGTCGCGCGAGGTGACGTCCACCGCGGTGAGCACGTCCGCTTCCGTGCTGGTGAGCCAGGCGGTGCGGCCCTCGTCGGCGAAGGCCACCTCGTGACGGCCCGCGCCCACCTCCAGGGCCTCCAGCTCGGAGTGGCTGGTGGTGTCGAGGACGCTGACGGTGCCATCCGCGTCGTTGCTCACCCACGCGGTGCGCCCGTCCGGCGCGAGGGCGATGCGGCCCGGCTGCTTGCCCACGGGAATCGTCCGGGTGGCGAGGAAGCGCTCCAGGTCCACCACGGACACGGAGTTGCCGGAGGACACGGTGACGTAGAGCGACGTGCGGTCCTTCGTGAGCACCCAGTCCTCCGCCGACCCACCCACGGAGACCAGGCTGTGCAGCTTCGTGCGGTCGAAGGCGATCTGCGGGTTGATGACGGAGATGGACTGGTCGTGGTTGAGCGTGAGGAACCAGTAGCTGTTGAGGTCCACCTCCGCCCGGGCGGACAGCAGGCCGCCCAGGTAGGTCTTCACGCGCGCCTTGCAGGCCGCGTCGTCCATGGGGCCATCGCCCGGCCCGCGCAGGGACATCCACCCCAGCGTGCGGCGGCCCTGCAGCGGCGCGCCCGTCTTCGCGTCCGTGAGCGCGAAGCGCGCGGTGCCCTGGAGCGGCGCGCCCCGCGTGGCCTCGCGTTGACGCGGGTTCAGCGTCAGGTCGAAGGCCACGGACACTCCCTCGCGCTCGACGGTGACGGGCTTCGCGACGATGGGCGCGGGTGGGGGCTCCGCGGGCGCTTCGGGGGCCTCTCCGGGGAGCCAGCGCGAACCGACGGCGGCGAGGACGCCCAGGGATGCGAGTGCGAGGGTGGCGAGCAGGAGGCGCTGGCGCATGGTGCTTCCAGGAGAAGGAGAAGGAGGAACGGGGCGACGCGGCATTCCACCGCGTCGCCCCGGGACTGCTCGAGGTGCTCCGGACGTGTGCTACTCGACGCGGAACACGCCCCACAGACCGCCGCCGCTCCACAGGAAGCTGGCCTGGTCGCGGTAGAGGTAGTCACCCGGGATGCCGTCGATGCCTCCGGCGCCGTACTCCGGAATCATCGTGTACGACTGCATCACCGAGGCGCCGCCCTGCGTGGAGATGACGGGCGACTTCGTGTTGGGGCCCATCACGCGGGACAGGCCGCCCTCCATCCACGGGTTGCGGTGCCACTCCGCGCCGTGGACGGAGATGGCGTGCTGACGCGAGTGCCCGGAGGGATGTCCGAACCGCCAGCGGACCTTGTCGTTGGCCTTCGCCCGGAACAGCGGCGTGGCCGGGTCGCCGTGCGCGTACGAGCTGAGCACGTTCTCCATCGGCAGGTCGTTCATGTCCTCGGGTGACGTCTGGGGCCGCTGGCCGAGCCGGGCCCACAGCGGCTCGGTCCGGTAGTTGATGCCCTTCTGGCCGGTGTCCTGCGAGTCGTCGATGCCCGCCGTGTTGCGCAGCGCCCGGCCGCTGTCCAGGCCGTCGGTGTCCCAGTACTCGGAGCGGTCGCTGAGCAGGCCCAGGTCGTCCTGGAACAGGGCCACGAACTCGCGGAACGTCTCCGGCTTGCCGTCCGGCCGCGTGTACTTGATGTAGGCCTGGGCCTCCGTGCCGGTGTCCGTCGTCCAGAACGCGTCCGCGGGCTCGATGACGAGCGCGCCGATGGCGCCGTGCATGCCGTGGTTCACCACGTCCGCCATGTTGCGCAGGTTGACGATGCCGAACTCCATGGCCGTCCTGCGGGCCAGGGGGAACGACGTGCCGAAGGGCGAGCTCTTGAACTCGCCGGCGAACCACCGGTACGTGCGGGAGGAGCCCGGGGCCACCGTCTGCACCGCGTTGAGGCCCACGTTGGCGCCGTCATCCGAGTTCACGTCGTAGGAGACGAGCTGCGGATGCAGCGACACGTGGTTCGACATCTGCACCTGATTGACGTTGAAGCCCGGGGTGATGGCCGCGTGGTGCGCCCAGATGGGCGTCTTCGGCAGCGTCGTGGAGGGCAGGCGGTTGGTCAGGGTGACCTGGACGCACTCGCCCGCGCGGGCCCGGAGGATGAGCGGCTCCGGCATGCGCTTGCCGGCCTTCAGCGCCGACAGGTGCGCGTCCTGCGCGAAGATGATCGCGTCCGGGTCGTAGATCTCCTGGACGTCGTTGTAGACGAGCCGCTGGTTCGGCAGCCAGTTCTTCGCGTCGATGGCGGAGACCCGGTACAGCCGCACCGGCGAGCCCCTGGGGCACGAGTCCGACTTGATGGGCTTGATGCCGAACCAGTCGAGGGCCTCGTAGCGGAGCACCAGGTCCTTGTCGATCTTCACCATCGCCTCGCGGTCCGCCATCAGGTGCTCGACGGTGCGCACCTTCACCTTCTGGCCGGCCTCGTCCACCTCGTACGAGTCCTCGACGGACTCCGCCTCCTTGGCGAGGTCCATCACCTCGAGGCCCGCCTCGTCCGGCAGGTCGAACAGCTCGAGCGGCGGGTAGGCCTGCACCTCGCCCGGCTCCGCGGCGCCCTTGCGGGTGACGACCTGGAGCTTGGGGTTCTCGTCCGCGGCCAGCAGCGCCACGTCCGACAGGGTGCGGATGCCGCGCTGCCGGTTCTTGTACGTGCGGAGGATGCCCCACATGCCGTTCCACAGGTCGCCCGTGGACGCGCTCATGTACATGTAGTCCGCCGTCTCGTACGGCCCGATGATCTGCGGCAGGCCGCTGGTCAGGTTGAACTCGAAGTGCTCGGAGATGCCGATGGCCTGCGCGTTGTAGAAGCCGCTGTCCGCGTCGTACATCTCCTTGAGCCACTTGTTGCCGTGCAGGGTGAACGAGTGCTGCTCCTCCTGCGCGCCCTGGACCAGGCGGATGCGGATGTTGTCGCCCTGGTAGCCGTAGAGCAGCGGCGTGTAGGGGTCGCCGTGGATGTCCGAGCGGAAGACGTTGGCCATGTCTCCGCGCGCGCCCACGCGCTGGTAGCGGTCCCCGCAGCGCATGCGGCTGGAGATGCGGTGGGGGATGGGCTCGTTGTGGTAGTTGATGGTCATCCCGCCCGGGTCCGCGGCGCTGATGGCCTCCGGCATGGGCTCGTTCTCGAAGCCGATGGCCTGCGGCAGCTTCACCTCCTTGTAGTTGGGGGGATTCACCGCCCGGCCACACTCGTCGTAGAGCGGCACGTAGTCGGCGAACGCGAGCGCGAACTCGCGGAAGCTGTTGGCCGGGTTCGCGGTGATGACGTCGGCCTTCCAGCTCGTGGGACCGCCGTCCGCCGCGCGCGAGCCGAAGTAGATGCCGCTGCCCATGTCCCGCCACTTGGAGCCCTTGGGCTCCACGATGAGCGCGCCGTAGAAGCCGTGCTGCTGGTGCGACGACGGGCCGAAGTGGTCGTGCGTGAACACCGTCTCCAGCGCGTGCGGGTTGCCGCTGGGCAGCAGCGGATCCGCCCACCAGCGCTGCACGGTCGTCTGCGCCGTGCCGGGCGCGCGGGGGATGCGCGGGTGGGTGGCGGGCGTGGTGAGGTACACGCGCGGCCCCGTCTCGCCCACGTTGCCGTCGGCGGCGAAGGCGCCGCCCGCCGCGTTGGCCAGGTGGATGCGGTGGGCCACCGTGTCGGAGGACAGCGTGCCGTCCTCGTAGTTCCAGCCGTTGCCGGCGCCGTCGGACGCCGTCACGTCGAACTTCACCAGGTGGATGTGCTGCCCGATGACGTCCGTGGGCGTGTAGATCTGGAAGTCGTCCGGCTCCAGGTGCGCGGGGATGATGTTGGTGGCGTAGAAGTTGATGCACTCGCCCGACTCGGCGCGGAAGAAGAAGGGCTCCGGCGGACGCTTGCCGTCCTGCGTGTTGGCCAGGTCCTCGTTGAGCACCATCAGTCGCGCCTGCGGATCATGCCAGCCGGCGCGGTTCACGCGCTGCATGGCGACCTGCACGTAGGTCGCGCGGTAGTTGCGCTTCACCGTGCTCTCCGGACACGGGTCCGCGAAGGGGGCGCCGGCCACCGGCTTGCGGCCGTTGACCAGGAACTTCCCCGTGCCGCCCAGGGCGGTGTAGGCCGGGTAGTACTTCGCCGTCTCGCCGTAGGTCGGGTCGTTGTGGAGCGCCAGGGTGGCGGGGGCGGTGGCGCCGGCGGAGCTGGGGAACTCGCCCGCGTGGAAGGACATGGCGGCCTTCTCCATGGGCGTGCCGTCGTGCGGCAGCAGCTTGATGTTGAGCGCTGTGGGGTCCACGTCGAAGCGCCCGGAGTTGCCGTAGACCACGGGGCCCACCGCGTTGGTCACGATGTGGCGCGGCAGGCCGCCGTCGTACTCCAGGTCCAGCGGCGGCTGCGGCGTGCGGCGGCCGGGCATGCCCGGGATGTAGAAGGGGAAGCCGGGGAACGCGGGCCGCGTCATGAGGCCGGAGGGCGTGCTCACCGTGGTCGCGGCGTACGTGGGCATGGGCGGCATGGCCCGGTTGGGGATGGGGATGACGGCGGGGTTGGGCGTGCCGCCGGAGATCTCCGCGTCCGGGAGGCGGCGGTCCTTGGTGCCGGCCTCGAACACGTCGTGCACGCGCCACAGCGCCCACATGCCCTGCGCGAAGTGCGGGTACAGGTGGCAGTGGTGGATGGAGTCGCCCGCGGTGAAGTTGCGGTTGCCGGAGCCGCCGTAGTTGATGTCGTAGGTGAAGGCGGAGCCGGGGCTGACCGTCTGCGAGTCGAGGTAGTTGGAGTTCTCCACGCTCGGCGAGTACTTCCACTGGTGCGCGTGGAGGTGGAAGACGTGGGTCTCCGCGGGGCCCGCATGGATGTTGCGGATGCGCACCGGGTCGCCCAGGTAGCTGTGGTGGACGTTGGTCGGGTCGTCCGGGTAGAGCGCGCCCACGGCCTTGCCGCTGGCGTCCTTCTCCACGTTCATCGCCGGGTCGCCGTTGGCCCACGACTCGAGGAAGAACTCCTCGTATTCGCAGGTGACGCAGTTCTTGGTAGGGCCGATCTTCGAGCGGTTGGCGAGCAGCTCCGCGCCCAGGCCCGCCACGCCGTAGTTGACGCCGAAGCCGTCACGCACGCTGTGCAGGGTGGGGTTCCACTCCAGCTCGTCGAAGGCCTGAACCGCCTTGACCTCGTCGTGGTAGATGGCGGTCAGCTCGCGGAAGTGCCCCTGGTCGATGGACGTGCTCGTGCCCACCACCGTGTTCTTGTAGCCGGTGACGATGGCCTCCAGATCGCCGTGACGGATCTGGTTGTTCCCGTCGAGGATGGCGAGATAGGGCCGGCCGGAGGGGTCCTTCTTCGCGTAGTCGATGACGGGCGTGCCGTCCGGGTTGTTGCTGGTGGTGACGGTCTTCAGCACCGTCTCGCTCACCTTGGAGCGGTACCAGGTGCTGCCCGCGGGCTCCACGTTCACCGCGCCGAACAGGCCCTGCGCGGTGGAGCCGCCGTCGCCCTCGCCGCCGAACGAGGCGCCCATGCTGTAGAAGAAGAAGACGCCCTCGTGGTCCGCGTACCACAGGTAGTCCGTGGAGCCGCCGGACGGGACGAGGCTGCTGGGGTTCAGGCCGACGTTGGCGCCGTCCGTGAGGATGTCGCGCAGGTACTGCAGGCCCTGGACGTGGAGGGACGCGTGCCGCGTGGCGGGGGAGTTGTCGCGGTGGTCGTCATCCACCTCCAGCTCCTGGCCCAGCCAGAACCACCTGCCACCCACGGCCTCGCCCTTCACGAGCGACATCACCCGGTCATACGTCGGCGTCAACACCCAGAGCGGGAGCAGCTTGCGCACGACGGAGATGGTGGTGGAGCCGCCCGCCTTGCTGACACCGGGCTGGGACTGCTCCGCGCTGGGGATGGCCGAGCGGGTGGGGGCGAGCCAGTTGTGGAACTTGACGCTGAGGCAGTCCCCCACGTTGGCGCGCAGCGTGAGCGGGCGAGGGCGCTTGGTCGGCTTCAGGCGCACGTTGCCCGGGCCCATGCCCTTGGAGGGGCTGATGGCCTCCACGTCGTCCATCAGCGCATAGACCATCCCGGACGGGTTGAACGAGCCCAGGCGGTTGTAGGTGTAGACCTGGTCCAGCGCGACCACCTCCGCGAAGACCGTCCGGGTACACGCGGCCGCCGTGCGCGGCTGGGGCTCGGCGGTGACCACCTTGTCCTGCGCGGCGGCCATGGGCTGTCGGTCCGCGGAGATGGCGTCCGCTCCTCCCGCGCCTTCCGACTGACAGGCGAGCTGCGAGGCCAGCGCCACCGTGGCCAGGGCCCGACCCCACCTGGGGATGGGGCGGCCCGTGGCGACCGGCCATGGGCCGTCCCCGGGATGTCGATTCTCGGTTGAAGACACACGTCCCCCTGCGTCACCCGGAGATCGGGTGAAAACATGATTAATCTGAGGCTGTCGCGATGGGTGTTTCTAAGAAACCTCTCATGAAACACAGACATGCTTTCCGTGTCTCATGTGTCTCACTATCGGCGCGATTCGCTGAAAGTAAACACTCCGCGTAAACGCCCGGAGTCTGGGTGCTCCCGGTCCGAAGTGAGGGGTTGTCTGAGAGGTTTCAAAGAATCATGTCAGGCACGTGTGTCGAGGCGTCCGGGGGAAGTCTGGGGTCGCGGGATTCCACATGGGGCGAAAACTACCCGGTGGATGGCGTTTTGCTACGCTCCTGTTGAAATATTGCGGATTGCGAGAGGGACGAGACCTGTGGGATGCCAAGGGGGCGTACGTCCCCCCGGAGTTTCCCAAGCATGTCCTGGTCCTTCCGCCAATTGTTGGCGCCGCTCGCGGCCCTTCTCCTGGTCGTCACCGCCTGCGGCGATGACGATCCTCCTGCCTCCGCGGTCTGTGGCAATGGTGTCGTCGAGCGCGGCGAGAGCTGTGACGACGGCAACACCACCGACGGTGATGGCTGTAGCAGCACCTGCCAGACGACTCCCAAGCCCGATGCGGGCCGTCCCGACGGTGGCCCGGGTGACGGGGGTCCCTCGGAGCCGGACGGTGGCCCGGGCAACGACGGTGGTACGGGCAACGACGGTGGTACGGGCAACGACGGTGGTACGGGCAACGACGGCGGCACCACGGAGCCCGACGGTGGCCAGGTCGAGACCGACGGCGGCACGACGGAGCCTGACTCCGGCACGGTGACGGACGGCGGCACGACGGAGCCTGACTCCGGCACGGTGACGGACGGCGGCACGACGGAGCCTGACTCCGGCACGGTGACGGACGGCGGCACGCAGCCGGACTCCGGCACGGTGACGGATGGCGGCACCCAGCCCGACTCCGGGACGGTCACGGACGGCGGCACCCAGCCGGACTCCGGCACGGTGACGGATGGCGGCTCCGAGCAGCCCGACTCCGGCACGGTGACGGACGGTGGCACGCAGCCGGACTCCGGCACGGTGACGGATGGTGGCTCCGAGCAGCCCGATGCGGGGCCGGGGGCCCCCGACTCCGGTTCTCCGGACTCCGGTACGACGCCTGACGCGGGCTCCGAAGGCCCCATCGTGACGTGCCCCGCGGCGAACCTGCCGCCTCCTCCGACGGGTACGTGCACGGTGACGTCCGGCAGCGCCGCGCGCCTGTTCACGGGCGTCATCCTGGCGCCGGACAAGGTCTACCGCGGTGGCCAGATGCTGGTGGATGACACGGGTGTCATCCAGTGCGTCAGTTGCGATTGCTCGCAGGCGGCGGGCGCCGCGGCGGCGACGCAGGTCACCTGCCCGCAGGCCGTCGTCTCTCCGGGCCTCATCAACTCGCACGACCACATCACCTTCCAGCAGGCCCCGTACGTGGCGAGCGCGTCGACGGCGGCCGAGCGCTACGAGCACCGCCACGACTGGCGCCGGGGCAACAACGGCCACACGCTGATCAGCGCCACGGGCAACTCGAGCACGGAGTCCATCCGCTGGGGCGAGCTGCGCCAGCTCATCGCGGGCACCACGTCCGTCGCCGGCTCCGGCGGCGCGAAGGGCCTGCTGCGCAACCTGGACGCGCCGAACACGTCCACCAGCGGCAGCAACCAGGAGGGCCTGGGCGCGGGCGCGGGCGCGAACTACGAGACGTTCCCGCTCGACGACAGCAACGGGCGCGAGTTGGCGACGGGCTGTGGCTACGCCAACATCGACACGCCGTCCGCCATCCCCGCGGCGTCCGCCTACCTACCGCACATCGCCGAGGGCATCGAGGCCTCCGCGCGCAACGAGTTCCTGTGCCTGTCCGGCCAGCAGTCTGGGGGGCAGGACATCCTGAGCTCGCGCACCTCGATCATCCACGGCATCGGCCTGCGCGCCAGCGACATCGAGCTGATGGCGACCAAGCGCACCAGCCTGGTCTGGTCGCCGCGCTCCAACGTCGCGCTGTACGGCGACACGGCCTCCGTCCCGCTCTACAAGTCCATGGGCGTCAACGTGACGCTGGGCACCGACTGGCTGCGCTCCGGCTCCATGAACATCCTGCGCGAGCTCAAGTGCGCGGATGACCTGGACGCGTTCTATTTCAACAACGCGCTGAGCGACGAAGAGATGTGGGCGATGGTGACGTCCAACGCGGCGCTGGCGTTCCAGGCGACGCGGGTGGGCGCGCTGGTGAAGGGGAAGGTGGCGGACGTGGCCATCTTCCGCTTCTCCGGCCCGCTGGCCTCGCCTCACCGCGCGGTCATCACCGCGCAGCCCGCGGACGTGGTGCTCACCATGCGTGGCGGCAAGGCGCTGTACGGTGAGTCGGCGCTCGTCTCCGCGCTGAACACGACGGGCTGCGACACGCTCGACGTCTGTGGCGAGCAGCGCACGGTCTGCCTCCAGTCCGAGATCGGCGAGAACCTGGCCACGCTGCGCGGGAACAACAGCAGCGCCTACCCCCTGTTCGCGTGCGGCACGCCGTCGGACGAGCCGGTGTGTCTGCCCAAGCGCACGTCCACCGACTCGCGCTTCCCGGCCTCCGTCTCCGGTTCGACGGTCTACACCGGCGACCTGACGGGGCTGGACGTGGACGGCGATGGCGTCCCGGATTCCGTGGACAACTGCCCGTCGGTCTTCAACCCTGTGCGCCCGGTCGACCAGGGGCAGCAGCTCGACTCGGACGGCGACGGCGTTGGTGATGCCTGCGACGTGTGCCCGCTGCTCGCCAACTCCACGCAGTGCTCGCGCCCCACGCCCAACGACGTGGATGGTGACGGCGTGATCAACCCGGTGGACAACTGCCCCTCCGTGCCGAACCCGGATCAGGCGGACTCGGACGGCGACGGTCGCGGTGATGCGTGCGACCTGTGCCCGGCCCCCAATACGGGCGACGAGCCGTGCCCGCTGTCCATCTACGACGTGAAGCAGCCGACGCCGAACGGTGGCTCGGCGTGGGTGGGCATGAACGTCACCCTCAACAACGTCACCGTGACGGGCGTGGGACCCACCGGCTTCTTCGTCCAGGTGAACCCGTTGGATCAGGGCTACCACGGCGCCGACTACTCGGGTCTCTTCGTCTTCACGCGCACGGCGCCCGCGAGCGACGTGGTGCCGGGCACTCGGGTCAACGTCACCGCGACGGTGGCCAGCTACTTCGGGCAGATCCAGCTCTCCAACCCCACGGTCGCGGTGGCCAGCCAGGGCAGCACCGTGCCGCCGCCGCAGGTGGTGGTGCCGGCCGAGATTGCGACGGGCGGCAGCCGCGCCACGGCGCTGGAGGGCGTGCTGGTGCGCGTCACGCAGGTGCAGGTGACGAACATCGCGCCTCCGCCGGGTGGCGGCGACTCCGCGCCCACCGGCGAGTTCGAGGTCAACGGCGTGCTGCGCATCAACGACTACCTGACCACCTTCGCGCTGCCCGCGGTGGGGGACCGGTTCGTGTCCATCACCGGCGTGCTGGAGCTGCGCAACGACCACTCGAAGATCGAGCCCCGCTCCGCGGGTGACTTCGTGAAGGCCGGACAGGGCGAGGTGACGCTCGCGTCGCTGGGTCCCACGGGCCTCTACGTGCGGTCGGGCTTCACCGGCCCGACGTTCCCGGAGCGCCTCACGGTGGTGCTCAGCGGCCCCGCGCCCCAGGACACGGTGGTGACGGTGTCGTCGTCCACGTCGGCGGTCTCCGTGCCGGGGGGCCAGGTCGTCATCCCCGCGGGCGAGCAGGCCGCCTCGGTCATCCTGAGCGCGGACCAGGCGCGGGATCCGGGCGTGGGCAAGGCCCTGCTGACGGCCACCCTCGGAGGCACCAGCCTCAACGCGACGGTGAACGTGCTGGCGGTGGACGCTCCGACGTCGCTCGCCATGCTGTCGCCGGAGCAGGCGGTGGTGCGGGGCGGCGGCACGCACAGCTTCACGCTGACGATGGACGTGCCCCCGGCGACGGACACGACGGTGCAGTTGGCCGTGCAGCCCGCCTCCCTGGGCGCGGTGGCCTCGCAGGTGGTGGTGGCCGCCGACGCGCTGACGGTCAAGTTCACCTTCACCGCGGCCAACGTGAGCGGCGAGGGCGAGCTGGTCGCCACGCTGAACGGCAAGTCGGTGGTGGCGAAGCTGCGCGTGGATGCCCCGACGGGCGCCAGCCACATCGTCATCAGCGAGTTCGCGCCCCAGGGCTCGGGCAGCGCCGACGACGAGTTCGTGGAACTCTTCAACCCGACCTCGAGCGCGGTGGACCTGTCCGGCTGGAAGCTGCAGTACAAGAGCGCGACGGGTACGGCGTACCGCTCGTTCTCGCTGCCCGCGGGCGCCACCATCGCGCCCCGCGGCTTCTACCTGGTGGCGAGCACCGTCTACTCCGGCACCGCGCCGGACACCCGGTGGCCCACCACGGCGTTCGCGATGTCCGCCTCCGCGACGGGCGGCGGCAACCTGCGCATCGGGTCTCCGGAGATGGGCACGGATCCGGGCGACCCGAGCGTCGTGGACCAGGTGGGCTATGGCACGGGTGACGACGCCGAGGGCACCCCCATCTCCCCCATGGCCGCCGCCGCGGGCTCCTTCGAGCGCAAGGCGAACGCCTCCTCCACCGCCGCCACCATGCAGGGCGGGGTGGATGCGGCGCGCGGCAACGGGCACGACTCGGGCAACAACGCGGCGGACTTCATCCTCCGCACGCTGCGCGAGCCTCAGAACACCTCCAGCGCCGCGGAGCTGTAGCCTCCCGCAGCGCAGGAATGCCCCTACCGGCCGTGGATAGACCGGTAGGGGCTGGAAAACCCGGCCCGGGCGGGCCATAAGCGTTCCCCGTGAGAGTCGTCTCGTGGAACGTGAATGGGTTGCGCTCGGTGCACGGCAAGGGCTTCCTGCCGTGGCTCGCGGGTGCGCGGGCGCAGGTCGTCGCGGTCCAGGAGGTCCGGGCGCGCGCCGACCAGCTCCCCGACGAGGTGCGGACCCCGCCGCGCTGGAAGACGCACTTCTCGTCCGCGGAGCGCCCCGGTTACAGCGGAGTGGGGCTGTTCTCCCGCGAGGTGCCGGACGCGGTGGAGACGCGCCTGGGCGTGACGGAGATGGACGCCGAGGGCCGCGTCCAACTGGCCCGCTTCGGCAAGCTCACGGTGGCCAACGTCTACTTCCCCAACGGCAACGGGAAGGACCGCGACCTGAGCCGCATCCCCTTCAAGCTGGCCTTCTACCGGCGTCTGTTCGACACGCTGGACAAGCCCCTGCGCGACGGCCAGCGCGTGCTGGTGGTGGGGGACTTCAACACGGCGCACCAGGACATCGACCTGGCCCGGCCCCGGGAGAACCGCGAGACGAGCGGCTTCCGCGCGGAGGAGCGCGAGGAGCTGGACCGGTGGCTGCGGGCGGGGTGGGTGGACACCTTCCGACACTTCGAGAAGGGCGGCGGCCACTATTCGTGGTGGAGCCAGCGTTTCGGCGTGCGGGAGAAGAACATCGGCTGGCGCATCGACTACGTGCTCGCCTCACCCGGGGCCATGGCCTACGTGAAGCGCGCGGCCATCCACCCGGAGGTGTCGGGCTCCGACCATTGTCCGGTGAGCGTGGACCTGGACAACGCGGTCGTCTGAAGGACTTCGCGAGGACTCATGAACGCACTGCTCTCCATCTGGACGTGGATCGAGATTGGCCTGGTGGCCCTCATCGGCTTCTTCGTGCAGCTCACGCTGGTCATCTTCACGCTCCCGTTCGACCGCAAGCGCACCATCGTCGGGCGCTGCTTCCGGCTCGTGGGCGTGACGGCCGCGAAGCTGACGCCCTACTGGCGCTTCGGGGTGCACGGCGCGGTGCCCGCCTCCGTGGCCCCCAACACCGTCGTGGTGAGCAACCACGAGTCCAACGCGGACCCGTTCCTCGTCTCGCACCTGCCGTGGGAGATGAAGTGGCTGGGCAAGGCCAGCCTCTTCAAGGTCCCCGTCGTGGGGTGGATGATGTGGTTCGCGGGGGACATCCCGGTGCACCGCGGGGATCGCGAGTCCGCCACGGGCGCGATGGCGCGGTGCAAGGAGTGGCTGGCCAAGGGGATGCCGGTGATGATCTTCCCGGAGGGCACCCGCTCCAAGACGGACGAACTGCTGCCGTTCAAGGACGGCGCGTTCCGGCTCGCCATCGAGACCCAGGCGGACGTGCTGCCGCTGGCGGTGAGCGGCACCCGCCGGGCGCTGCCGAAGCACTCGTGGCGCTTCGCGACCTCGCGCGGGCTGGTGACGGTGGGCACGCCCATCTCCACCAAGGGCATGACGCTCGACGACGTGGAGAAGCTCAAGACGCTGGCGCGAGATCAGATCCTCTCGCTGCGCGCCTCGCTCCAGCCGCTCACCCGGGGCGATGACTCGCCCCAGGGTGCCCCCAGCGCCGTCTAGCGCGGGGGGGGCGGCGAGGGGCTCAGGCGTCCTGGTCGTCGTCGTCGTCGAGGATGTGGCACCCGGGCTCGTCTTCGAGGGCCTCCTCGATGATGGAGCGCACCAGGTCCTTGCCGCCGAACTCGAAGGACATGCTGACGCGGTCGCCTTCGACGTGGCCTTCCTTGCCCACGACGAGCTTGCCGCCCAGGGCCACCGCGTCCCCCTGGACCTCGGCGCCGTCCTGGACGCGGATCTCACCGCCCAGCGAGACGACGTTGCCCTTCACGCGGGCCCCGGGCTCGACGATGACGCGGCCCCGGATGGCGACCGCGTCCTCCACCTCCGCGCCCTTGCGGATGATGATGTTGCCCTCCAGGGCGACCACGTCCTTCACCTTCTCGCCCGCCTCGATGACCAGGTCGGTCCCCTGGACCACGCGGCTGCCGTCCTTCGAGTGGGCGGCGCACACCACCTTCGGGGTGGCGGTCTGCTTCGGCGCCGCGTCCTCGGCGAAGGCGGGGAAGGAGAGGGTGGTCATGAGGGCCAACGAGGGAATCAGGGACGGGCGCATGGCGGGCTCCTGGCGCGAGCGGGACAAACCTTCCTACGCATCGATCCCACACCCATTGCATGGGTCCGCTTCCCTCGGGTGGGGTGGGTAGAGGCCCATGCCTTGCACTAGCGTGGGGGCGGAAATCCCTCCGCGAGGTATGTCCTGGCAACGATGCAGACGCCACACGACGACTCCCACGACCTGACCATCTGGGCCTATGCCTTCGGCTACTTCGCGGCCTATGCCCCCTACAGCGCGCTGACGAAGGCGCTGTCGAGCGGGGCGCTGCCGGAGATGGAGCACGGCATCGTGGGCTTCGCGCTGCTGCCGGTGAGCGCGATGACGTCGATGGTGGGCATGTTCGTCTTCCTGTCGCTCAAGCGCTGGTGGCGCTACGCGGCTCATCGCCAGGTGTTGGGGTTGCGCGTGCCCGTACCCGGGCCGTGGACGTTCCTGTCCGGGTTGTGCTCGGCGGCCATCATCGGCACCACGACGCTGGCGTACACGCTGGAGGGCGCCTCCATCGTCTTCATGATGCTGCTGATGCGCGGCGGCGTGCTGGTGATCGCCCCCGTGGTGGATGCCCTCAGCCGGCGCAAGGTCCGCTGGCCGTCGTGGGTGGCGCTGGCGCTGAGCCTGGGGGCGGTGGTGGTGGCGTCGGGCACGGAGGCGCGCGCCACGCTCACGCTGGTGGCCGGGCTGGACGTGGGCATCTACCTGGTGAGCTACTTCATCCGCCTGCGGGCGATGAGCCGGCTGGCCAAGTCCGAGGACAAGTCGCTCTCCATCCGCTACTTCGTGGAGGAGCAGATGGTGGCCACGCCGGTGCTCGTCATCGTCCTCGCGCTGGTGGCGCTGTGGGGCGGGGCGGGGCCCGCGGCGGACATCCGCGAGGGCTTCGTGGGGGCCTTCTCGCGCGGCACGCTGCTGGAGGAGGTGCTGGTGGGGCTCCTGTCGCAGGGCACGGGCATCTTCGGCGGCCTCATCCTGCTGGACTCGCGGGAGAACGCCTTCTCCGTGCCGGTGAACCGCGCCTCCAGCGTGCTGGCGGGGGTGGTGGCCACGCTGGGGTTGTCGTGGTGGCTGGGCATGCGGGGCGTGGGCGGCCGGGAGCTGGCCGGCGCGGTGCTCGTCATGGCCGCCATGTCCGTGCTCGCCGTGCCCACGGTGCTGGCGGCCCGCCGCCGCGAGGCCGCCGCGCGCGCCGCCCTCGGACGGTAGGGCGACGCGTCCGGAGCGCTACTTCTTCTTCTCCGGCGAGACGTGCAGCGTCAGCACGGGGCAGGGGGCGCGGGAGACGAGCTTCTGCGCCACGCTGCCCAGCAGCAGCCGGGGCAGGCCGCGTCGCCCGTGTGTGCCCATGACGATGAGGTCGTAGCCCTCCTTCTCCGCCAGGTCGAGGATGGTGGACGAGGACTCCCCCACCAGCACGCGCTGCTTCACGGGGACGGGTGGGACCTCCAGGCCCTGCAGCAGCGTGGTCATCTCCTTGCGCGCCGTGTCCACGGCCACCTGCTCCAGGGACATGGCGTTCCAGCCGGGCGCGGCCACCAGGAGGTCTGGCGCGACGTACTGGGGCGGCTCCCAGACGTGGACGACGTCCACGGTGGCGCCGAAGGGGTGGGCGAGTTGGAGCGCGTAGTCGAGCACGGACCGGGAGCCCTCGGTCAGGTCGACGGGAACGAGAATGCGGCTGGGCCCGGCCATGGATCACCTCGAAGCGGTCGAAGGGGTGTGTGCCCCTGTCTACGGGAATGGGGCTGACGGGCTCGCAGTGGAAGTTGCGTGCCAGCGTCCGCCCGGTGGCTGGTGGAGCGGGCGTGCAGGCTTTGCGGAGGGGCGGGCGTCAGGCGCAGCGGATGCGCAGGATGAACAGCTTACCGGAGCCGAGGAGCCTCTCCCCATGCGTCCTCCCATCGACCAAGGCACAGTCCTCATCACCGGCGCGTCCGAGGGACTCGGGCGCGAGGTCGCGCGTCAGCTCGCGCGTCGGGTGCGAACCCTGGTGCTCGTGGACCGCTCCAGGGAGCGGCTCAAGCCCTTGCGCGACGAGCTGCTCGCCCGCTTCCCCACGCTCGGGGTCATCCTCAAGCCCTGCGACGTGTGCGACGCGGGCGAGGTGGACGACCTGCTGGCCTCGCTGGAGGCGCACTTCGTGAAGGTGGACGTCCTGGTGAACGCCGCGGCCGAGGGCACGCGGGGCCTGTACGCCGAGGAGGGCTGGTCCCGTCTGGAGGGCGTGCTGCGCTCGAACGTCTGGGTGCCGGCCCTGCTCACGCACCGGCTGCTCGCCGCCATGTTGGAGCGGGGGCGGGGCGGGGTGCTGAACATCGGCTCGGGCGCCGCGCAGCTCTACCTGCCGGGGGCGTCCCTGTTCGCCGCCTCCCAGCGTTTCCTCGACGGCTTCACCGAGTCGCTCCGGCTGGAGGTGGAGGGGCGGGGCGTCGTCGTCACGCGCGTCGCGCCGGGGCCGCTGGCGGGGTTGGACGCCGAGGAGGGCGAGGACGCGGTGCGGCCGTTCTTCCAGATTCCCGTGGCCCGGTGCGCGGCGGAGGCGCTCGTGGGCTTCGAGCGCGGCGCGGCGCTGGTGTACCCCGGGTGGGGGCATCGCTGGGTGATGCGGCTGTTGCCGCTGCTGCCGCGCGCGCTCAAGCGGAGCCTGGGGCGGCTGGCGCTCCGGGGCGCCCGGCGCGAGTCGCTGCTGGGGGCGCGGGGGCTGCCCGCGGGGCTCGCCCGGCCGGTGTTGGCCGGCGAGCCCACGTCGGGGTGATGCCGTCGTCCGGACTAGAGGCCGATCTCCGCGAGGCGCGCCTTGACGCGCGTGGCCTTCACGCCGGTGTTGGCCGTGCCGCGGCCCTGGGAGTTGCCGCCCAGGCCGATGTGGTGCAGGCCCACCACCTGGTGCGTGGAGGAGGACAGCACGGGCGAGCCGGACGAGCCGCCCAGCGTGTCCGCGTCATAGGAGAGGTCCGTGGTGCTGTAGCTGGCGTTCTTCACGACGCCCGGCGAGGACTTCTTCGTCGGCGAGCAGCTGCTCGTCGTGTAGTAGTCGCAGTTCTGGTGGACGACGTAGATGCTCGCGTTGGTGGCGGCGTTGGTGGCCGACACCGTCAGCCAGCCGTAGACGTTGCCGGGGAGCTGGCCATTGGTGGCGGAGCAGCGCACCGCCGTCATGTCGTCACCCGACCACGTCTTGATGAAGGTGTCGCAGTTGTACCAGACGCGCGCCGTCGAGGCGACGCCGTCCTCGTAGTTGAAGGACGCGCGGGCGCCCACGGCCTGGGACGCGCTGCCGATGCAGTGGTTGTTGGTGATGATGACGTCGGCGGAGACGAGCCACGCCGTGCAGCGGCTGCCCACCGCGGGGATGGAGAGGTAGCCCACGGCCTGCGAGCGCGTGCGCTGCGTGCCCGTCAGCGACGTGGCGCTCACCCAGTTCACCGAACCCACGATGACGTTGGACTCCTGCGACGCCATCGGCTCGTTCGCCTCCACGTCCGGCACGTCCGGCGGCTGCTCGGTACCGCAGGCGGTCAGCGTACCCACCGCACCCACCAGACACAGCGCACGGATGCTCTTCGCGTTCATCGGGGGACTCCTCCTCGCGCGGGATCGCGCGCCGTGCCCCCAGGCACTTCGCGTGCCACGCCCACGGCACGTCGCGCCCGCTCGGGGCGCTCACGCGAGGGCCCCCCGAGGTGGTGCGGACGTGCTCCCGCCATCCCGTTGCGGATGTAAAGGCCCTTCACGTGGGCCGCGCCAAACCCCCGGTGCTTGCTGGATTTGCCTGGAATTTCGGAATGTGTCGCGTTCGAGGGCAGTCGCCGCGGGCCACTGTCCTCGCGCCGGACAGGGGCGGAAAAGTACAGGGGCCGCGGTCCCTCCCGATGCGTGGGTGGACGCGGCCCCTGGGGGACGGCGGGCGCGGGCGCTCAGCCGATGATCATGTCCTCGCGCTCGATGCTGCCCTCGGAGAAGCGGCGCAGGTTGAAGCGGGTGAACAGCTCGTCGGACTCGCCGGTGGCCATCCACTGCGCCATCCGCTCCGCGACGGCGGGGGCCATCATGAAGCCGTGGCCCACGAAGCCGGACATCTGCAGCAGGTTGTCCAGGCCCGGGGTGCGACCGAGGATGGGGTTGTTGTCCGGCGTCACGTCGTAGCAGCCGGCCCACTGGCGCAGCACCTTCACGTGGCCCACCTGGGGCAGTTGCTCCATGAGGGCCTGGGCGAAGCGCGAGACGAAGCGCAGCGTGCTGCCCATGTTCAGGCCCGCGGGCTCCTTCGGGTCACCCATGCCGCCGACGATTTCGCCGCGCATGGACTGGCTGAAGTACAGGCCGGAGTCGAGCACGGACACCAGCGGCCCCAGGAAGGGCTTGAGGGGTTCGGTGCTGAGGATTTCGTGGCGGTGCGGCTCGTTGGGGAGCTGCACGCCGACGAGCTTCGCCACCTCCGGGCTCCAGGCGCCGGCGGCGAGCACCACGGTGTCACAGGCGATGTCGCCGCGGTCCGTCTTCACCTTGCGGATCTGTCCGCCGCTGACCTCGAAGCCCTTGACGTCCGTGTACGTCTCGACGCGGACGCCCTTCTTGCGGCAGCCCTGCGCGTAGCCCCACAGGAAGGGCCAGGGGAAGATGACGCCGTCCTCGGGGTTGAAGGACGCCGCCACGCAGTTCTTCATCGTCAGGCCGGGGACGATGTCCCGCGCGGCGTCCGGGGTGACCAGCCGCGTGGGTACGCCGAAGCGGTTGTGCAGGGTGACGTTGCGCTCCAGCTTCCGGGCCACCGCCTCCGTGCGCGCCATGAAGAGGTAGCCGCCCTGGCGCAGCCAGACGTTGATGCCCAGCTCCCGGGCGAAGCCCTTCATCAGGTCGATGGAGCGCTTGGCCAGCTCCACCAGCGCCGGGGTGCCCCACTGCATGCGCACGCCGCCGCCGTTGCGGCCGGAGGCGCCCGCGCAGAGGTAGCCGCGCTCGAGCACCACCACGTCCGTCTCGCCCGCGCGCGCCAGGTTGTACGCCAGCGCCAGCCCCATGATGCCGCCGCCGATGATGACCACCTTGGCCTTCGCGGGCAGGGGCTCGGTGGGCCGCAGCGCGGAGGCGAAGACCTCCACCTCCTGCGGCACGCCGCCCACGGGGGGGACGGACTCGTCCACCGGCGCCGTGGCCAGCAGGCGCAGCTCGGTGGGGTAGAGCGGGGGGCGCGGGGTGAAGGGCACCACCGCGTCCGGCGCGAGGGCCTTCTCCTTCTCCAGCAACGCGGCCACCGCCGACAGGCAGCTCTTGCCCTGGCAGATGCCGGTGCCGAAGCCGGTGTAGCGCTTCACCGACTCCACGTCGCAGTACCCGCGCGACACCGCGTGCCGCACGTCGTCCGCGGTGACGTCCTCGCAGGAGCAGATCAACGACTTGCTCATGACAGCCCTCCCACCAGCGCCTGCGCCGCGCGTCGTCCCGCCTCGGCAGCCTGCTTCGCCGTGCCGCCGCCGGTGACGTCACCCGCCACGAACACTTCCTTCGATTCCGTTCGCCCGTCCGCGTCCGCCGCGACGTGGAACAGCCCACGCGCGCTGTCGAAGCCCACCTTCGCTCCGCCCTGGCGCGCCAGCTCGAAGCTGGGGCTCACCGGGACGGACACCAGCACCGCGTCGCACGACACCTTCTGACGTGCTCCGGAGGTCGTCGTGTAGCTGAAGGCGCTCACGTGCCGCAGGCCATGGGCCTTGGGCTCGGAGCCCTGCGCCGCGAGCGCATGCACCCCGGGGGGCGGCGCGGAGCGCAGGTCCACCACCGCGGCCACCTTCACGCCCCGGTCCTCCATCAGCGCGGCCAGCGCGTACAGCTCCGGGCCCCAGCCCACGAGCGCGGCCACCTGGGGCGCGACGTCGTAGCGGCGCAAGAGCAGGCTCGCCGCGCGGCCCGCGTAGACGCCGGGCAGGTCGTTGTTCTCGAAGGGCACCGTCGGGGGATGGCCTCCGGGGGCCAGCAGGAAGCGCTCCGCGTAGACCTTGAGCAGGCGCGGCCCCTCCGGCTCCCACGCTCCCACCGCGAGGTAGCGGCCGTGTTCGTCGTCGTAGAGGCCCAGCGCGGTGGCGCGCAGGCGGACGCTGTCCGGCGCGAACGTCGCGACGTCCTCCATGGCCGGGGCGCCGGACTCCGGGGCCCCGTGCGCCAGCCGGCCGCCGACGTGGTCCGCGCGCTCGAAGAGCAGGAAGGGGACGCCCTGGTCGGTCAACACGCGCGCGGCCGCGAGGCCCGCGCTCCCACCGCCCACCACGGCGACCCGCGTCCGCAGCGTGCGGGTCGGAGGCGGCGCGGGCGCCGGCTCCTTCGGCAGCAGGCCCAGGCCGGCCAACTGGCGGGCCACCTTCGCCATCACCTGCTCGGCCACCGGGACGCCCGCGAACATCTCGTGGTGATCCAGCCCCTTGGGGAAGAACCAGTCGATGGTCTCGAACACGTCCACCTTCGCGGAGGGAAACGCGTTCTGCCGCTCCAGCTTCATGCCCTCGCGGGCGGGCGTGCGGCACGTGTAGACGTTGGGCAGGCCGTCCACGCGCATGAGGCAGTGCGAGCACGCCTCCGCGAAGCAGTAGGGGCCGCGAGGCCGGTGGTACTTCACGGAACGGGCGAGCATGGACTCGCCCGCGGCGATGAGGGAGCACGCCACCGGCTCTCCCTCGATGGCGGGGATGCTCTCGCCCTCGAGGTCCACGGTGATGGCCCTGCCGCGCGAAGGTGCGTCTTTGAGGCGTCGCATGGGTGCCGCGCAAAATGGCGTACCCGGACCGGGTGGTCAAAGCCTGTCGAGGCATGACGCACCCCCGCCATGCAGCCCATCCGACAGCCGCGGTGATGGCGCGTGGGAACTTCTCTAAGACGACTTCGGGGACCGTCACGGGCCGTGTCGGCCGTGTGACGATCCCCGAGGACTGGCGAGGTGGGAGGGCCCGGGCTGGCTGTCCGCCCCTCCTCATGACGCGCCGGGCAATGGCCGGCGGCGGTGCGTCAGATGGGCTGCTCCGACGAGGTGGGGATGCGCTCCGGCATCCCGCTGCCCCGGCCGCGGTAGCCGAAGCGGGTGCGGATGACCGCGCCCAGCGCCACCATGGCCGCGAGGAAGGAGACGATGACTCCGAACACGGGGATGGCGCCCACCACGAGCAGCACCAACAGGCCCAGCGCCAGCACCACCGCCTGCGTCTTGCGTCCGCGCATCACCGGCAACCGCGTGCCCAGCTCGCTCGCCACCGCGGCGAAGCCCAGCGCGGCGGCCAGCGGCGCCGCCATCCACAGCACCAGCGCGGCGGGGATGCCGATGATGGTGATGCACAACACCACCGTGAGCGGCACCATCGCGATGAGTCCCAGGAGGCCCGTCAGGCCGCTCTGCATCGGCCGCGCGCGGATCTCGTCGCCCAACTGCTTCATCCGGGTGGGGAAGAACATCTGGCCGAGGAACCCCAGGCCGAACAGCACCGCGAAGGTGAGGATGAAGCCGGCCAGGCCGCCCTCGTTGTCGTCGTCGTCGTCCGACCCGCGGTGGGCGTTGTGGCCCGTGTCGTGGGGCTCCTTCAAGCCCTTCTTCAGCTCGCCGGCGACGATGCGGCCGATGTTCGCGCCGCCGAAGGTGTTGATGCTGCCCTCCACGTCCGAACCGTCCTCGCGCTCCACCGTGCCGCCGAAGGAGGACACGTCGCCCTCCACGTGGGCGCCCGGCTTGAGGATGACGTTTCCGCCGAAGGCGTGGGCGTCTCCCTCCACGACACCGCGGATCTCCAGGTTGCCGCCGAAGGCGACCGCGTCGTCCTCGACGTGGCCGTCGACCGTGAGGTTGCCGCCGTACACGACCGCGCTGCGCACCGTCTGTCCCGCCTTCACCTCCAGGGACTGACCGCGCGAGACCACGTTGCGGCCGCCCGAACGGTTGTTGCGCTTGAGCCGGTCACGCGTGCGGTGGAACTGCTTGCGGATATCCTCGCGCACCTCCTGCTGCACGTCCTCCTCGGCGTCGCCGTCCTCGGCGTCGCCGTCCTCGGAGCGCGCCCGGACCTCCGGTGGCGCGGGCGGCTGCGGCGCCTGGGGCGCGGCCACCGCGGCGGGCGGCGTGGGCGCCGCGACGGGTGCGGG
>NZ_JAKCFB010000100.1 GCF_024198235.1 Myxococcus dinghuensis
AGACGTCCGCCGCGACACTGGGGCCGGTGGGGGCCACCTACCGACGCGTCACGGTGTCGGGGACGTGTCCGGCCGGATGCACCGGGGTTCAGCTCTACTGGGAAACGGAGGTGCTGGCCGCCGACGTGGGCAAGCGCCTCTACTTCGATGCCGCGTCCTTGCGGAAGATGGTCACCTTCGACCTGTTGGCCGCGAACACGCTGAAGACGTCCAACTACGCGGAGGACGGCAACGGCATGCCCACGGCCGGGGCGAAGCTGGACAACGTGGGGACGACGCTGAAGGTGGCGTCCAACAACGTCCAGGTGGGCCGCTACTACCTGAGCGACGGCTTCTTCCGCTCCGTGCAGGCCCTCGCCGACACGGGTAGCCGCATCTACTACCGGGGCAACAACGAGGGCCCGCCGAACATCGACCGTCTGAGCCTCCAAGTCGTCGAAGGGTACGCGCTGGCCGGCGCTTCGGGGGGCGCGGGCTGGTTCTCGTGGGCGCACTACCGGGCGACGATTCAGCCCCAGTCCGCGAGCGACAACCTCGACGCGCTTCGCTTCATGGAGGTCGCCTTCTATTGGGCCTACGGCGACCTCGTGACTCCGAACCTGCTCTACAGCACGACAGTTTCGCTCGCTGACCGCAAGTACCAGAACGGGCTTGCCGACGGCGACGCGGGCAACGCAACGAGCGTGGGCTTCTCGTTCATGTACGGCGACAAGCTCAACCGCATCCGCGACTCGCTCGTGAACAAGTACCTCTACCTCAAGGTGCGCATGCACAACGCAGCGGGCTTCAGTGCGGAGCGCTGGTTCTACCCGCCGAGCGGCTACAACACGGACATGCTTCGCAGTGCCACCGGCCCCGGAGCGACGCCGGCCAGTGGTGGCGGTGGCGGTGGCCTGGAGCACGGAACGTGTGTCGCGCCGTGGGAGCCCGTGTTGCTCGCGGATGGTACGGAGCTGCCCGCCGAGCTGCTCAGCCCCGGCATGCGGGTGCTCACCATGCACGAGGACGAGAAGGACGGGGGCTTGTTCGACGTCACCCATGTCAGCCGCCATCGTGCCGAGCGCTGCAAGCTCGTGATGGAGGATGGCCGAGCGCTGGTGGTGACGCCCGACCATTGCTGGCGCACCCTGGAGCGCGGCTGGACTCGCACGGACGCGCTTCGCCTCGGGGAAACGGTTGAGGGCTTCGCCCCAGGCCGCGTGGCGCGCGTGGAGCCGACGGATTCGGGGGACGTGATGAAAGTCGCCGTCCGCTGGGCGAAGACCTACGTCGTGCAAGGGCTGCTGGCGCACAACCTCAAGCCTCGCGACTAACCAGACGAACTTGACTTGCTCTCGGGGGAGAGTGGGGAATGAAATTCTACTTTGCCGTCCTGTGTCATCGCGGCGAGTTGTTGGTGGGGGGCGAAATGAGGTGGCTCAGTCCCTCCCATATTGAGCGGCGCAGTTGGTCCCGCCAATCTCCCTTCGGGAGGAGTAGTGGCAGGTGCCTCCGAGTCGCTGGCACGAGCTGAGAGTTCGAGCAACTCGCGCCGTTTGGTCCATCCTTGTTCGATGTTGTCCAATCCTCGCACGATTAGATAAATCGACGCACCGATGCCGATCCACTTGGTTGCGCCTTCAGTGTCGAGCAAGTCGACCATGGCGGCAATCGCAGCGATTATTGCAAAAACCACCTCTATCCCCCCGTATATGATTCGATAATGCGTACGCAGAGTGAAGAGGTAGACACCTGCGCATATCAAGATCAGGCTGCCGAAAACTGTCGCCCGGATCATTCTCGTACGTAGTTCCTCCTTGGTGATAAGGGGCGGACTGGGGGATAGGTGTTCCTCGATGTCCATTTTTAGCGATGCCTTGAGTGCCCTGTCTCTCGCCTGAAACAATCCCTCCAGGCGATCGTCTGGAGGGCTGCTATCGAAGGCCTGACTGATTGCCTCGGTTGAGAGCTGTATGGCCACCTGGGCCTCTCTGATTACGGCCAGATTCACCTCCTCGGTCCGACTGGAGATGCGCTCGTATGCGGTATATTCTCTGTATTTGTAGTGATTGTTCAGCAGTTGGACGCCCAGGAGCACTGTTTGTAGGAGAATGAGCGCGCCTCGTTGTTTTTTGTGCGTAAGTGTCAGGTGTATTGCGTAGATCTGGCATGCGATAAATGCCGTGGGTGATATGTTCTCAAGATCTCTGGTGAGAAGAAGGACGATTCCAGATGCTATTACAGGAATGGCAACGGAAAGTGCGAGTTGCCTGTAGAGGGTCCGCCTCGCTTGGAGGATTTGGGCGTGCTCCGGATCAAGTAGTGTCACTGGCGACGGGACTTGAGGGGGCGGGCTGAGTGTCATGTGGGCGTTCTTTCGGGCGGTCGAACTCTTGCGATAGAGTGGTTGGACTGAGGCAAGACCGATCCTGGGTTCAATAGGTGCTGGTGGTTCTACTCTCCCGAATAGCAACGGGGCGCCAAATCGACGAGACGCGCTCTCATCAAGCGGGACGTCGCGCAGTCAAAAGTATCTGGCTGGGCCTCTAGCTTATCGCGAGTGCCCTGGGGAAATGGGTAGTCCGAAGTAGGATGGGCCACAGCCGGAAGTCACACCCATTTACCAGGGGCAACCCCAAGCCCCTGGTGACGCGGTGACTTCCGAAGAGACCCAGTCCCTACAGCTCGTCGTTGGCTCCCTGCTCGGAACGGCGGGAGTTGGTGTTCTCACTTGGGCTGCGAAGTCCCTCGTGGGGGAGATCCGTGCCCTCGTCGAGAAGGTCGCCCGGCAGGACGAGCGCATCAACACCCTTGCCGTGGAGCTGGGCGCGCTTCGCAGGTGGCGCGACGAGTTCAGCATGGGGCTTCCCGCTCAGGTCCGGCAGACCGTCGAACTGGAGCTGCTGCGCATGTCCCAGGCCGACGGAGAGGACGCCTGATGACCCGGGAGAACTTCACGCGCGTCGAGCTGGACCGTGTCTATCTGCCGTTCGTCGCGGTGTCCTTCGAGGTCATCGCGCGGTGCGAGGCCCGGGGCGCCCATTACGTCGCCACCTACGGCTTCCGGAGCCTCGAAGAGCAGGCCGAGCTGCGGCGCCTCTTCCTCGCGGGCAAGGGCGGCAAGGCGTCGGCGCCGGGGCTGTCCGCTCACAACTACGGGCTCGCCTTCGACTTCGTCTGTGACGGCGATGCTCGGCCCGGTGTCCAGCCCGATTGGCGCCTGCCGGCCTATCGCGTGCTGGGCGAGGAGTCGACGCGGGCGGGGCTCGTCTGGGGCGGCCGGTTCGGCGACTCGCCCCATGTGCAGTGGCCGGGCTACGTGAGCGCGCTCC
>NZ_JAKCFB010000101.1 GCF_024198235.1 Myxococcus dinghuensis
GTCCGGCCACACTCGAGCCTCGGCTACCTCACACCTCTGGAATTTCGACGGCAGTGCGAAGCAGTGGTACCCAATCCATCCCGGCCGGCACCTCTCTCGTAATCAGTGGTCCGAAGGATCCAGGCAGCACACAGGAGGAAGAAGCGGCCGCCCTCCGGTCCGCATTCGAGGAAGCCCGGGGGACGTGTGCCGCAGACCTCCGCGCCACCATCACCGCCCGAGACCGTGCTCCTGATGAGGTGGCGCGGCTCCGGAAGGCGCTGACCGACGTGCTGCTAAAAGCCGAAGGGCGAGACGACGACATCGCTCGAATCGCCGCCTCGGCACTCTACATCGACCGTCAGTGAGGCTCGGGAGGCCCAGTCACCTGCTCGAACGACAGCCCCAGATTCCCGACCTGTTCGAGAGCGTGCTTGATGTCCTCCGAGACGATGAACGCGGTCTTGAACTTCGTCAGCCGGAAGACATGGGCGCCCTCGGTCTTCGAGGGGTCGATTCGCAGTCCGTAGATCCAACGGTACTGACCTGCGAACTCAGGGAAGGTGCCTTCGCGGTAGTGCCGCACTTCCGCGCACCGTGCCTCGTCAATGGCATCAACCACCTTGATTGCATTGACGACGAAGTGCCGTTCGGACTCTCCTTCTATCGACACAGGAAAGAGTTGAACGTCATCAGGCGCCAGGGTTCGGAAGACGTCCGCGACTTCTGCACTACCGATGGGCGTTTCCTCGACCCCCGCGAACAGGAATGTGCGCCTCTGGCCGGGATGTGAGATCTGCGCTTTGAGGGGTCCAGGGCCCGGAAGGACGTGACCATCCGTGAACATCCAAGGCTCATCGAACGGCTCGCCAGAGGCCCGTGTCGGCGTCTCCAGGAGCCAGTGCGGAACATCAGCAAGCCTCACCCAGTAAAAGTGGCGCTCCACCTACTCCTCCACCTTCACGATGAAGCGCCGCAGCCTGGAGCCCGGCGTCATCAGCTCGTTAGCAATCGTCGCAAGCTCCTCCATTAGGTTTGCCCGGCAGGTCTCTATCGTCCGGCAACGCGAAACAGACTGGTTGAGGCGCTGCATGATTTCCCGGTGATACAACTCGGGATGCGGCCCTTCATGCCCCTTGAGCCGCACCTTGTTCGCCGCATCTTCAAGGGACATCCCGGCCTTCTTGAAGATGCGCTCACACTCTGGAGTCCAGGGCCCGCCAGTAGCGGCGGAAATGGTGTTCTTGTTCGTGCAGATGTGGTGGACCGGTCCTTCGTCATCTCCCGGATACCGCCCATCTGAGTACATCGCCAGCGCCGCCGCAGTTCCTGGTGCGAGGGCGACATTCAGCACTCCAGCGGCAGGCATCGCGATTGACGTGACGCCGCCGCCCATCGCCGCTCCGAGCTGGAACCCTGCTTCAGCCTCGGCCCGAGCAGCCGCCTGGGCGAAGCCAGGGAGCCGGGGGCCCTGGGCCGCCATCGCGTTCTTCCCACCGAGCGCCGCCATGACGACGAGCACCAAAACGCGCGTCCCGTTCGTCCCCAGCACCTTGCCGAATCGATGCCCGATGTCCTGCAACTCGATGACGCTCGTTGCACGCTCCGCGTCGTCCCACAACCTGACGAAGCCACGCCCTATCTCCCAGACCGGAATCACGCCCAGGTAGGCCACCATCGCCGCCGTAAACGCCACCGCGATGACCTTAGTGACGGGCTCGGGCAACGCCATCGTGAGGAGCACGGTCAGAGCCGCCGACGTCAGCATCGCCTTGAGAGCCACCGGATTCAGGACCTTGCCCACTTCCATCTCGACGCTCTCCCACACGGTATCGAGCGCGAAGGATAGCGCCATCAACGTCCGGTCCTTGCGCGAGAACGTCAACCCCGTCCCACCCACCAGCGTCAAGCACTCCTCGCCGTCTGGGCAGATGCGCGCGTACATCGACTCTGGCGACCCGCCCGCGCCTGAGTCCGCGAGGCCATTCGCGGAGGCGAGCAGCGTCGTGGAGAGCACCCAGCCTCGCGCATCCGCCTCTTCCGCATCCCGGAACGCGACGTCCATCCGCAGGTCGAGGATGAGCTGGGTGAGCGCCGACTTGAACTCTTCCTCGCTCACTTCAACGGGGTCAACGTCCTTGGACTCATGGAGCACCTGCCTTCCGCCTCCAACATCCACACGGACGACACGAGACGTCGCACACCCGCCCAAAAGCACCAACAGCGCGACAAACAGCATTGACCGCATGGCACCCCCCACGTGGAGCCTCCTGGAGTGCAGGAGGAGCAGCATCCTCATGCTTGGCTTCTGCGCGCTCAAACACCTCCCAGACGCTCATCTCAGGAGGTTCGACAGGCGAACAGAGGTTGGCTTCATGCCTGCCGCCCTGGTACGTTGTCCAGCCTATGCAAGCTAGCCTGCACATCCGGTCTTTTCTGCTTCTTACCCTGGTGGCCGCATCCAGCGCGCACGCCAGCGACAAATGCGCCCGCCCCAAGCAGAGGACCGTCTTGCTTTCCGAGCACCCTTCAGACAGCACGCACAGGGTCTATGTGAATGGGCAGGCTATCACGACCTTGCGCTTCGAGCGGCCCGTGGAGCCGAGCAAGACGAAGATCATCGGCTGGGAGGGCCGCCTCGAACCGCTCACAGTGGTCGGCAACAAGGTCATCCTGGAGCCCATTCGAGACCTCGCCCAAGGTGAGGGGCTCCCGCTGATCGTGACGTTGAAGGACGGAACCGAGATTCCATTCATTGTGAGGGCCCCGTGGGTAGAGGAGGAAGGTGGCGGGTGGCCTCCGATTCGCGACCAGCAGATCGATGTGTTCTCGGACCCGGAGAGCTACGCGGCCATGCATTCAGCCCTCATGGACGCCCTCAAGAAGAACGACGACCTCACCGAAGAAAACGAGCGCCATCGCAAGGAGGAGAACTCCATCGACCATGCCTACGCGACGCTTCTTGCCAACGGGCAGGCGAAGAAGACGCCGTTTCGATTCGTGGCGTCCTCCCGCCCAAAGGACCCCGGCATGGACATGGTTGTTGAGGTCTACTCGGGTCAAGGCAAGGCGGCAGCCGTCATCTACCTGACGAACGCCACATCCAGCGACTCATGGGAGTTTGATGCTGCCTACCTGACGCGCGAGGTCGTGTCCCTATAAGTGTGTAGTCGGCGAGGAAGGGCGAGCGGGAAAGAGGGAAGCTCCTCGGTGAAACCAAACCGAGATGGTCCTCCTTTGGCGAGGAGGCCGAGGAGTTCCCTGCCGTGGACG
>NZ_JAKCFB010000102.1 GCF_024198235.1 Myxococcus dinghuensis
CTCGCGCGGCGTCGCCGTGGCCCAGCCGGCGAAGCCCGCGCCCGCGCCCGCCCCGCGCGCGGCGCCCCCGCCGGAGGCGCTGCCGGCGCTCGCCAGCGTGGTGACGGGACGGGGCGAGCGGGCGCTGGTGCTCGGCCGCGCGGTGAAGGGGGGCGGCATCGAGGTCGCGCAGGTGCTCGTCTCCGACGAGCGGGGCGTGCTCCAGCTCCACCTGGACGAGAAGAGCCGGGGCACCTGGCGCCGCCTCCTCAAGGAAGGCGTGGAGAAGGGTGGCACGGTGGAGCTGCCGCTCGCGGACGCCGCCGCGCTGCTCGCCGAGGCCGCCGGCACCAACCTGCGCACCCACACGCCCTTCCCGCCCGACCTGGAGGTGGCCCTGCGCCACTTCGACGTCCAGCCGCGGCTGGAGCCCACCGTCCTCCCGCCGCCCGAGCCCGACGACGCACGCCGGGTGCTGGAGGGCGACCTGCTGCACGACACGCAGGAGCTGGCCGCGTGGCTGCCGCCGGAGCCCGAACTGAAGCGCCTGTTGGCGAAGATCGACGAGGTGGTGGCGAGCCCCCTGTCCCTGAGCGACGTGCAGCGCCAGGAGCAGTTGCAGGCGGCCGTGCTCCAGGTGGCGCGGGAGTTCTTCACCCCCGACACCCGCCGCCGCTACGCCCTGCGGCTGTGGTGGATGGCGGACTACTTCGAGCGCACCGCCCGCGCCCGCGAGGCCGCGGTGGCCCGGGGCGAGGCCCGCCGCCTCTTCCATGGCCCCGAGGAGCCCTTCTCCCGCTTCGCCGAGCGCATGTTCGAGAAGGTCCTCGCCCTGGTGGCCGCCGCCGGCGCCCGGGCCGGCGTGCCTCCCACGGCGCCCGGCCCCCGCAACACCGAGGCCCCCGCCGCGCCCGCTCCGGCTCAGGAGCGGCGCAGTCCCGGGGGCCTCATCCTCCCCTGAGCCTCAGGGGGAGGTCACTTCGCACTCACTCCGGCGACACACGCGCGCGCAGGAGCAGGTCCAGGTTCTCGTGCTCCCAGGCCTGCGCGCGTGAGTAGTCGTGGAAGCGCTTCTCGTGCTCCATGAGCTCCGGCGGGTGGATGCAGCGCCGCCCGTCGTCGCCCCGCCGCGTCCGGTAGACGTGGTGGAGCATCTCGTGGAAGACGATCCACTCCACGAAGTAGCGGGGGACCACGGGCTGGTCCAACGCCGGGTGGATGCGGATGACCTTCGAGTCCGCCGAGTACGACCCCATCTTGATGCTCTTGCGCGGCCCCTTCACCCGGGGCGCCGGACCGTAGGTGATGGCCGCGTCGATGCGACGTGCGAAGTACCGCTCGTTCAGCCGGTCGAAGATGCGCTCGAGGTCGTGGTAGCGGCCCGAGGGCTCCAGCCGGATGCGCTTGCGCATCTGCGCCGGGGACAGCCGGCGGATGTACATGCGGTTGCGCTCGATGAACCGGTCCAACAGCACGCTCGCGTCCGCGTCGCCCTTGCGGACGAAGCTGGCGAGCGCCTGCACCACGTCATCCGGCGCGGCCAGGAACATGTGGTGGAGGCGCAACCGCCACAGCGCCCGCTGACGTTGAAAGGTCAGCATCGTGTGCGTGTTGTCGTGAATCTCCACCGCGACCTTCGCGCGCAGCCGCGTGCGCAGCCGGCGCTCGAGCACGCGTCTCCAGACCTTCAAGAGCCGGTTCGGCTCCGGGGCCTCGGGTTGCTGCTGTCGGCCTACCCGCCCGGCCGTGTAACTCCGCTTCGTGACGATGTTTTTCTGCTTCTTGAGGCGCGCCATGGAGCGCCGGATTCTACGGCCCCCTCTGACATGCGCAATGCACGCCCCAAGCGTAAAACCTAGGAAATCCAACGACTTAAGGGCACTCAAGCCCACCAGGTCCCACTTGTCCGCTCCGGGGGGAGCCCCGCCCATATGGGCAAGTCCGCGTCCCGACTAGCGCCGCGCCTTGCATGGCACCGGCAGCACGAGTGGACCCTCACTGGCACGCTCGATGAGGTAGGATTTCTTGCCCTTGGGTGCGCGGCGACCCGGGCAGGCATAACTCACACGGAGCGTGCCAGCGGGCAGGTTCAGCAGGGCATTGACGGCCAGCTTGTCGCCGCTCTCCTGCTTGAGCAGGGTGCGAGCGGGCGCCTCGAAGCGGACCGCCACCAGGGTGGGGCCCTCCGGGGGCATGGGCGGGGCGACGGGTTCGTGCGGGGTGTCCGCGCCGAGCGCCTGGGCTTCGGGCGAGGTGCCCGCGCCGCCCGTCGCCGGTGAGCCCGCATCCGCTCCGCCACTGGTGGCGGGCGCGGACTCGGGGACGGGCGTGTCGGCGTGGACGGGAGGAGGCGTGGGCGACTGCTGGGGCCGTGCGGGCGGGGGCTGCGGCTTGAGCGCCTGCGCGGACAGGTCCGGTACGGACGGCAGCGGCTGGGGGCCACGGCTGTTCCACGCCCACCACGCGACGGCGGCGAGCGCCACCACGAAGAGCACGAGCACGGGGAGGAGCCACTTCGCCCCGCCGCGGGAGGGCGTCGCCGCGGTGTCGTACTCGTAGCCGGCGTAGCCCGCGGTGGACTCGTCGTCGTCGTCGTCGTCGCGGTGACGGGGCGTGGGGTGGGTGACGGCCCCGGACAGGCTGGCGTCGGTGCTGAAGTGGTCGTCGTCGTCGCCCACGTTGACCGGAGGGGGCACGCGCGAGGCGGGCATCACCGGACGGGAGGCGTGGCGCTGGTTGACCGTGGGCGGGGTGAGGGACACGGAGTCCCCCGCGTCCTCCTCCAGGGAGGACATGCGCCGCATGGGCGTGGTGAGGGACACCGACTGCGACGCCTCCGCGTCCACCAGCGACGGCCGGCGCATGGGCGAGGTGAGCGAGATGGAGTCCGCCGACTCCACGTCCACGGAGGAGATGCGCCGCATGGGCGTGGTGAGGGACACCGACTGCGACGCCTCCACGTCCAGCACGGACTGCCGGCGCACCGGCACCGTGAGGGAGACGGACTCCCCACCCTCGTCCTCCGGCTCCGGTGCGCGGCGCGGCGGCGTGAGCGCGGGGGCCTGCCCGGACGTGGCGCGGCGCTGGCGCGGATCCGCCGGGGCGGGGGTGCGCGGCGGGGGCGACTCGGCCTGGGCGGCCACGCGCGGCGAG
>NZ_JAKCFB010000103.1 GCF_024198235.1 Myxococcus dinghuensis
CACGGCAGGGAACTCCTCGGCCTCCTCGCCAAAGGAGGACCATCTCGGTTTGGTTTCACCGAGGAGCTTCCCTCTTTCCCGCTCGCCCTTCCTCGCCGACTACACACTTATAGGGACACGACCTCGCCTCGCGGCATCACGGCCAGCGGGACGCCCTCTCAATCTGGTCATGGGACCGTGGCATGCGTGCTCATCGCCTCGCGGCATCACGGCCAGCGGGACATGCACACGGATGTTTCCCCAAGGCGTGGAAAGGTGCTCATCGCCTCGCGGCATCACGGCCAGCGGGACAATAGTGCAGCCGCCAAAGAAGCTGCCCGTAGAACTTTGTGCTCATCGCCTCGCGGCATCACGGCCAGCGGGACCAAGGGCAAGCCAAACTACACGCGCCCGGACCCGGGGTGCTCATCGCCTCGCGGCATCACGGCCAGCGGGACTTGGAGTCGTTCCGGCCCGGATACCCGTGGCACGACAAGTGCTCATCGCCTCGCGGCATCACGGCCAGCGGGACTCGACGGCCAGCCCCTTCAGGAGTTTGCCCAATTGTGCTCATCGCCTCGCGGCATCACGGCCAGCGGGACCGAAGACGCGCGTCATCGGGTTTAAGCCCGAGGGCGAGTGCTCATCGCCTCGCGGCATCACGGCCAGCGGGACGATGGCGGGAGCGATTGAGTCCGCACTCGCGAAGGTGCTCATCGCCTCGCGGCATCACGGCCAGCGGGACCTCATTATCGGTCGTCAACTGGTGACGACTGAGACGTGCTCATCGCCTCGCGGCATCACGGCCAGCGGGACGGTGAGGTTTACCAAGTACCACGCGCTCGGTGTCTAGTGCTCATCGCCTCGCGGCATCACGGCCAGCGGGACGGAGTGGGCCCAGTTGACCGCGACCTTCCGCAACGGTGCTCATCGCCTCGCGGCATCACGGCCAGCGGGACATGATGGTCTTCACGTACATCATCGCGCACCAGTAGTGCTCATCGCCTCGCGGCATCACGGCCAGCGGGACTACTGGGACGTCACGGCGACGTGCTTCACGGAATTGGAGTGCTCATCGCCTCGCGGCATCACGGCCAGCGGGACCGGGAGAATGGTTGGGTCGGACGTCCGCTCCTCGTGTGCTCATCGCCTCGCGGCATCACGGCCAGCGGGACGAGAAGTACGGTCCGAATCGTCGGGGAGATGTGAGTGCTCATCGCCTCGCGGCATCACGGCCAGCGGTATCCGTCCGGTCAGCGACGTGGCGTGAGCGGTTGAAGATGGACGAGGTCCGTGCCCGGCAGGCGCGGCGACCGGAGGGGATTTCAGTGCTGGGGCTGGAGGCGTGACTCGGGCGGACCGGTGGTCTGCCGACGCTTCCACTCGTGAGGCAGCAGCTCCGCGATGCGCGAGTTGGGATGTGTCTGCACGCGGAGCAGGACGTCGGCCAGGTACTCCTCGGGGTTGACGCCGTTGGCCTCGCAGGTGGCGACCAGCGCGTAGAGACCCGCGAGATTCGCGCCCGCGGTCTCGTGCCCGACGAAGAGGAAGTTCTTGCGGCCCAGCGCGGCCTTTCGCAACGCCGCCTCCGAGCGGTTGTTGTCCAGGGGCAGTCGCGCGTCCTCGACGAAGCGCGTCAGCGCGTCCCATTGTTTCGTCGCGTAGGAGAGCGCCTGCCCCAGCGGACTCTTCGGCGGGTGGCGCGGCGTCTGGACTGCGAGCCACGTGCTGATGCGCGCGAGAATGGGCGCGCTGGACTCCTGGCGCAGCACTCGGTGCTCGGCGGTGCCCACGACGCCCGCGGCCCGCGCCTGGGCTTCCACCCGGTAGAGTTCGAGGATGAGGTCCATGGCCTCGCGAGCCTCGGGCGCGGTAGGCAGCGCCTCGAAGAAGCGGCGACGCACATGGGCCCAGCAGCCGACGCGCGTGCGGCCCTCCGGCAGCGTCACCACGTTGTAGCCCGTGTACCCGTCCACCACGAGCGCACCCGTGGTGCCGCCCAGCACGTCCTTGGGCGTCTTGCCCGCGCGGCCCAGGCTGAAGCGGTAGCCGATGAGCCACGCGCCCTCGGGCGTCTGGGTGAGAAACGTCCAGAGGTAGCCCCGGCGCGTCTTCTTCACGTCCAGCACCCGCAGCGGCGTCTCGTCCGCCAGCACGACTTCGGCGGACGCAATGCATTGCAGCAGGTGCGTCGACAGAGGCAGCAGCACCGAGGCCGACTGGTGGAAGAGGTCCGTCAGCGTGCTGCGACTCATGGGGACGCCGCCTCGCTCCAACCGCTGCGCCAGCCGGTGCAAGGGCATGGCGTCCGCGCACTTGGAGACGACGACGTGGGCCAGCAGGCCCGGGCCGTACTCGCCCTTGTCCACCACCTTGGGCGGCGCGGGCGCGGTGACGACGCCTCGGCCGCAGGTGCATGCCAGGACTTCTTGCACATGCACCTGCTTCTCGAAGCAGTCTGGCACGCGCTCATACACCGCCGTCCGACGTCCCGCGCCCAGAGGCTTGAGCGCCGCGCTACCGCACGCCGGGCAGCGCCGGTCCTCCGCCGGCACCTCGTGGTGGACTTCGCGCTCCACGGCCACGACGGCCTTGCGTGCCGCGCGCTCTCGCCGCGTCCGAAGGGCGCTCGCGGCCCGGGCAGCCTCGTCCTCCGGGGTGGCGGGCGCCGGCCTCAACTCCTTGGCCACTGGCGGCAGCTTCTCCGTCTTCTTGCCGAAGAGGCGCCGCTCCAGCGCCGCCATCTTCGCCTCCAGCGCCGTCATCCGCTCGCGAAGCTCTTCGGCTTCCTCGCGCCAGGGGCAGAAGTGGTCTTGGGGAAGCTCGCGTGGCACCAGGTGACAACACCTCGTTGCGCCGCCGTCTGTCCTCGCGTCACGAGGACGTGTGGCCAGGAGGCGTCCAGGCGGGCGGGCGTTTGACTTCGGTGACGTCCATGCCGTCCAGCAGCATCGCCCACTGCGTCGCGTCCAGGTGCACCGCGCTCGCGTCGGCG
>NZ_JAKCFB010000104.1 GCF_024198235.1 Myxococcus dinghuensis
ACGGGACGTAGGCGGCGCCGGACTTGAGGACGGCCACGAGGGCCACCACCATGTCCAGTGAGCGCTCCAGGCAGACGGCCACGAGTTGATGGGGGCCGACGCCCAGGGCGCGCAGGTGGTGGGCGAGTTGGTTGGCGCGGGCATCCAACTGCGCGTAGGTGAGTGCCTCCGACTCGAAGCGCACGGCCTCGGCGTGAGGCGTGCGGTCCACCTGCGCCTCGATGAGCGTGTGCAGAAGGACATCCTCGGGATAAGGCTCACGCCATCCCTGGAAGTCCTCGAGCACCTGTCGACGCTCATCCTCCGTCATGAGGGGAAGCTGACTGAGTCGCCTCTCCCGGGGGCCTTCGGCCAGCGCCTCCAACACCACCAGCAGGTGCTCACCCAGGCGCCGAGCGGTCTCCGGCATGAAGAGGTCCAGGCTGTACTCCAACTGGGCCGCCATGCCGTCCTCGTGCTTGCGCAGCGAGAGCATCAGGTCGAATCGCGCGGTCTGCGTCACGACGGGCACGCGCTCGACCTGCAAGCCCGCCAAGGGCGGTACGTCGAACGGCCCGGCGTCCAGGACGAAGAGCGACTGGAACAACGGCGACCGTGACAGATCGCGTGCGCCTCCGAGCGCTTCCACCAGTCGGTCGAACGGCACCTGTTCCTGTCGGGAGAACGCCGTGAGCGCCTCGTCGCGGACACGCTCCAACATCTTCTGGACGGACGGATCTCCCTCCCACTGGAAGCGCAGTGGCACCGGATTGACGAAGAAGCCGATGAGCCCCTCGACCTCGGGATGAGCGCGATGACCCACCGATGCGCCCAGTACGAAGTCGCGTTGCCCCGAATAGCGGGACAGCAGGGCCTGCCAGCCCGTCATCAGCACCATGAAGAGCGTGGCGCCATGGGCCTCGCCCAGCTTCGTCAAGGCGTCGACGAGCCCAGCGGGGATGCTGAACTCCAAGGTGTTGCCCCGGAAGCTTCGGGAGGCCGGGCGGACGTGGTCGCCCCGCAGCTCCAAGGCAGGACTGCCCTGAAGATGTGCCCGCCACTCCTCGAGCCGCTCGGTCGCGATGGTGTCTCCGAGCCCAGCTCGCTGCCACACGGAATAGTCCGCGTACTGCACCGGCAGTTCGGCCAGCACCGGAGCGCGATTCGTGCTGAAGGCCTCATGCAACTCCGCCAGCTCGCGCACGAGCACGCCCATGGACCAACCGTCGGAGACGATGTGGTGCATGCAGAGGATGAGCAGGTGCTCGGCCTCGCCCGTCTTGAGCAGTGTGGTCCGCAACAACGGCCCTCGTTCCAGATCGAAGGGCTTGTGGATCTCCTCATCGATACGCCGTTGGAGGGCAACCCCCTGATCGGAGTGCTCCAGGACCTGAAGCTCCGCCACGGGCAGGGACCAGTCAGAAGGACTGGGATGGATGCGCTGGATGAGCCGCCCATCGCGGCCCCCGAATGTCGTCCGCAACGTTTCGTGGCGGCGCACCAACTCCGTGAAGGCGCGACGCAGTGGCTCCACCCTCAGAGGCCCTCTCAGGCGGAGGACGGCGGGCATGTTGTAGGCCGCGAGCCCGGGTTGGAGCTGGTCTAGGAACCACAGGCTCTGCTGCGAAAAGGACATCGCCAGTTCGCAAACGCCATCCTCTCCGGCGACCCGAAGTGCCGGAGCGATGGCCCGCTGCGTAGGGACCGAACGCGTGGCCGTCGAGAGACGATCCGCGAGCCGAGCCACGGTGGGTGATTCGAAGAATGCTCGCAGCGACAGCTCGAAGCCGAGCCACGCACGGACACGCGCGACCACCTGGGTGGCGAGGAGGGAGTGACCTCCGAGCGCGAAGAAGTCGTCGTGAACGCCGACCGTGTCGAGGCCGAGGGCCTGTGCGAAGAGCGAAGCGAGGCGCGCTTCGAGAGGAGAGCGAGGAGGGACGGAGAGGGCGCCCTGTGCGGAGGGGGCCTCGGGCATGGGAAGGGCGTTGCGGTCGACCTTTCCGCTGGGAGTCAGGGGAAGGGCGGGCAGGTGGACGAAGGCCGAGGGCACCATGTACTCGGGCAGCCGTTGGAGCAGGTGGGGCTTGAGGCCTGCCAGAACGAGCCCCTCCGCCCCCGTGACGTAGCCGACGAGGCGGGCGCCACCGGGGCCTTCGCGCAGCGCCACCACCGCCTCACGCACGTCTGGGTGCGTGAGGAGGGCGGCTTCGACGTCGCCGAGTTCGATGCGGAAGCCACGGAGCTTGACCTGGAAGTCGGAGCGGCCGAGGTACTCGAGGGTGCCGTCGGAGGCCCAACGGGCGAGGTCTCCAGTGCGGTACATGCGCCCGTGGGCGACAGGCCCGAAGGTGTCGGGGAGGAAGCGCTCGGCGGTGAGTTGAGGCCGGTTCCAGTAGCCCAGGCCGACCTGGACGCCGGCGATGAAGAGTTCGCCCGGGATGCCGATGGGGGAGGGCTGGCCGTGGGCGTCGAGGACGTAGAGGCGGGTGTTGGCGACGGGCCGGCCGATGGGTATGGAGGGGCGGGTGTCACCGCGGACGCAGTGCCAGGAGGAGACGTCGACGGCGGCCTCGGTGGGGCCGTAGAGGTTGTGGACCTCGGAGGTGGAGGGCAGGTGGGCGTGGGCGCGCTTCACCAGGTCGACAGGGAGGGCCTCACCACTGCACACCACGCGCTTGAGGTGCGTCAGCGCCGCGAGGCCGGGCTCCTCGAGGAAGGCGCGCAGCATGGAGGGGACGAAGTGGACTGTCGTCACACGCTGCTCGGCGAGCAGCTTCACCAGGTAGCCCGAGTCCTGGTGTCCGCCGGGCTGTGCCACCACGAGTCGTGCGCCGGCGAGCAGGGGCCAGAAGAACTCCCAGACGGAGACGTCGAAGCTGAAGGGCGTCTTCTGCACCACCGCGTCCGCGGCCGTCAGTGAGTACTCCT
>NZ_JAKCFB010000105.1 GCF_024198235.1 Myxococcus dinghuensis
GGAGCGCGCTCACGTAGCCCGGCCACTGCACATGGGGCGAGTCGCCGAACCGGCCGCCCCAGACGAGCCCCGCCCGCGTCGACTCCTCGCCCAGCACGCGATAGGCCGGCAGGCGCCAATCGGGCTGAACACCGGGCCGGGCGTCGCCGTCACAGACGAAGTCGAAGGCGAGCCCGTAGTTGTGAGCGGACAGCCCCGGTGCCGACGCCTTGCCGCCCTTGCCCGCGAGGAAGAGGCGCCGCAGCTCGGCCTGCTCCTCGAGGCTCCGGAAGCCGTAGGTCGCCACGTAGCGGACGCCCCGGGCCATGCACCGCGCGATGACCTCGAAGGACACCGCGACGAACGGCAGATAGACGCGGTCCAGGTCGACCCGCTGGAAGTTCTCCCGGGTCATCAGGCGTCCCCCCCATCGGCCTGGGCCATGCGCAGCAGCTCCAGCTCGACGGTCTGCCGGACCTGGGCGGGAAGGCCCGTGCTGAACTCGTCGCGCCACCTGCGAAGCGCGCCCAGCTCCACGGCAAGGGTGTTGATGCGCTCGTCCTGCCGGGCGACCTTCTCGACGAGCGAGCGAATCTCCCCCACCAGGGACTTCGCGGCCCAGGTGAGGACACCGACCCCCGCCGTTCCGAGCAGGGAGCCAACGACGAGCTGTAGGGACTGGGTCTCTTCGGAAGTCACAACGTCACCAGGGGCTTGGGGTTACCCCTGGTAAATGGGTGTGACTTCTGGGAATGGCCCATCCCGTGACTTGCAGAATCCAGCGCCCAAGGGCAATGTCCTGCGCCAAAACACTTCACTTGCACAGGAATATGGGAATCCCAAAAGGTCCGCACTTCGAACAAGGCACCGGAGAATTCGCATTCATCTTCGCTTGTCCAGGCTGGTTCGAGGAGTTTCATAATCGTCCAGCGGCAGGAGAGACTGGGCGAAATCTCGAAATACTCCTCCGCATTCTCCGAGATTGGAAAGTGCCTGGGATGCCAAGTCGAACAGAACTGACAATCTCAAACTCCTGGAACAAGGTCATTTACGAAGAGAAGGACAACGGGAAGTCCCTGCCCTCGAAATCCAAAATCCTCAAAAAGACAAACATCGAGCGACTGAAAAGCGAGATAGGGGGCGATGACCGAAGGTGGCTAATTTGCTCGGGACGTAGCGCCCAAATTGCGGTCAGCAAGCTGTGCAGCCAACCTCAGGTCTTCAATGATGCCTGTAGAATCGTGACCATCCCGCATCTCAGCAACCAAGGACTCAACAGCAAATCCTCGGGCATAGTGCTCGCCGAAGCCGATTCCAAGCTAAAGTCACACCAAAAGAAGCGCAAACGCCTGGAAATCGTGGCGGCCATGATGCTGCAACAAATGGATCTGGCGAACCTCGTTCCTTCAGGCTTAGTGTCGTCTCCCCCAGATGCTAATCCCGGGGCTTGAGATTGTGCGCCAGCAGCCCCCGCACAACGTAGGTCTTCGCCCAGCGGACGGTGATCTTCATCACGTCGCCCGAGTCCGTCGGCTCCACGCGCGCCACGCGGCCCGGGGCGAAGCCCTCAATCGCTTCTCCTGGGAGAAGCGCGTCCGTGCGAGTCCAGCCGCGCTCCACGGTGCGCCAGCGATGGTCGGGCGTCACCACAAGCACCCGGCCATCCTCCATGACGAGCTTGCACCGTGCGGCATGGTGGCGGCCGACGTGGACGACGTCGAACACGCCCCCATCCTTCGCGTCCTCGTGCATCGTGAGCACCCGCATGCCGGGCTTGAGCATCTCGGCGGGTAGCTCCGTGCCATCCGCAAGCAACACGGGCTCCCACGGCGCGACACACGTTCCGTGCTCCAGGCCACCGCCACCGCCACCACTGGCCGGCGTCGCTCCGGGGCCGGTGGCACTGCGAAGCATGTCCGTGTTGTAGCCGCTCGGCGGGTAGAACCAGCGCTCCGCACTGAAGCCCGCTGCGTTGTGCATGCGCACCTTGAGGTAGAGGTACTTGTTCACGAGCGAGTCGCGGATGCGGTTGAGCTTGTCACCGTACATGAACGAGAAGCCCGCGCTCGTCGCGTTGGCCGCGTCGTCGTCGGCAAGCCCGTTCTGGTACTTGCGGTCAGCGAGCGAAACTGTCGTGCTGTAGAGCAGGTTCGGCGTCACGAGGTCGCCATAAGCCCAGTAGAACGACACCTCCATGAAGCGAAGCGCGTCGAGGTTGTCGCTCGCTGACTGGGGCTGAATCGTCGCCCGGTAGTGCGCCCATGAGAACCAGCCCGCGCCCCCCGCAGCGCCGGCCAGCGCGTACCCTTCGACGACTTGGAGGCTCAGACGGTCGATGTTCGGCGGGCCCTCGTTGTTGCCCCGGTAGTAGATGCGGCTACCCGTGTCGGCGAGGGCCTGCACGGCGCGGAAGAAGCCGTCGCTCAGGTAGTAGCGGCCCACCTGGACGTTGTTGGACGCCACCTTCAGCGTCGTCCCCACGTTGTCCAGCTTCGCCCCGGCCGTGGGCATGCCGTTGCCGTCCTCAGCGTAGTTGGACGTCTTCAGCGTGTTCGCGGCCAACAGGTCGAACGTCACCATCTTCCGCAAGGACGCGGCATCGAAGTAGAGGCGCTTGCCGACGTCGGCGGCCAGCACCTCCGTTTCCCAGTAGAGCTGAACCCCGGTGCATCCGGCCGGACACGTCCCCGACACCGTGACGCGTCGGTAGGTGGCCCCCACCGGCCCCAGTGTCGCGGCGGACGTCT
>NZ_JAKCFB010000106.1 GCF_024198235.1 Myxococcus dinghuensis
CGTCTGGCAGGAGGGACATCGTGCTCCCGTGCCCTCCATGCTCACCCCGAGGATGACACGCGCCGCGCTACCGGGGGCCACGCGGTCCACTCGACACCCAGGAAATGGGTACAGCGTTTCCATTTCCTGGGTGTATTCGCCCCACTGGCAGCTTGCCGCGTCTGCCTACTTCCCAGAGGGGAACCACACGAAGTGCGGGAGAGCCACGGAACCGGGTCACGCCCAATGGCCCATGAGTCGGGCAAGGAACCCCCGGAGGAGCGGGCCCAGGTGATACGGGCGTCCCTTCATCGGCCACCTCCCTTCTTCAAGACAGACTTCTTCTTGGCGGAGCCCGCGGCCTTCGCGCTCTGCCGCTCGAACTCCTGGAGCATCTCGTCGGTGATGCGTCCCTCCGAGGCCTCCCACATCTTGATGCCCGCCGTGTGAAAGTCCCGGGAGACGTCAGTCTTCGTGACGTCCTTCCGGGTCACGGGCGACTTGATGCCGCGCTTCGTCAGCTGCGCGGCGATGAACTCCAGCTTCCGCCAGTTCCGCACGGTGTCGGAAATCAACTGGCGCTCCAGTTCCTCCATCGGGTCTGGGGCATCCATCAGTCCCATCGCGTCGTCCTCGCATCGAGCGCTGGCGATTACCACCAGGGCACGCACAGGACCGGACGCTCAGGTATATACCCCGTCAATATCCCTTGTGGCACATCCGAGAGACCTACAACGATGCCCCAGTCTCGCGCGCAGCGGGCGGGGCAAGCTCGGTCGCCTTGAACCGGATGTCGCCCCCCATGCTGCGGACCACCTCCACGAAGCGCTCAGTCGCAATGATGGCGGCGGGGACCTCACGGAAGCGGAACACGTCCGCGTTGGGCTGGGACGCCGAATCGAGCCACCAGGGTGAAGGCCTCGCCGTCGTCGGCTGGGTACTGCAAAGGGGACATGGTGCGCCTACGGGCGCAGGCCGAATCTCGGGCGCATAGTCGCCCCCGGCCACCAGCTCGAGCTCGAACATCGGCGGCACGTCCCGCCCGACCTTCAGGGCGGTGTGCTGGGGATTGATGCCGCGGAGCCCTGCGGCGAGGAGTCGCTCTACGGCCTCGGGCTGAACCAGGAGCGTCCATGCCGGCTCCAGCACCACCGGCGGCGGACGCCCCCTAACGGCTCCGACCAGCGGCCCCATGTCCAGGCTTGGCAGCAGGGGCACCCCCGCCGGCAGGAGCGGTCTCACGAGGTCGCGGAGTCGGACGTACTCATCCCAGGGCGCCAAACGGGCCTTCCTGTACTCGCGCTCCTGGTGCAGGCCGGACAGGTCGACGCTCGGATATGCGTGCCCGAAGGCGCTTCCCCCGTGGAAGCACTGAGGGCATTCCGCCCCCGGCAGCCCCCAACGCCGCTTCGCGTGGAGGCTCCAGCGTTCGCGCCCCTTCGCTAGGTCGAGGTCCCGCCCGAGTCTGAAAAGTCGCATCACCTGTCCCCGCCTTGCAGCAGCCACTCAATCTTCCCGAGCTGCTGCCAGTACGACATGGGCATTCCGACGAGACCATACTTCCGAATCATGTAGCCCGCGTGTTCCATGAGCCGCCGCCTCGATTCTTGCGGCGAGGCCTCCTCCTCAATGAGCTGGTTGATGAGAACTTCCCAATCCGCATTCCACGGCGCGCCGCGCACTCCGCTGTGAAGCTCCTTGTGCCGCTTCACGTCTATGGCGAGGACCACCTCGTGGATGTTGATGCCCTGCCGGTCAAAGTAGGCCTCGAATGCCCGGGGGAAGATGTGGTGCTTCTCCTTCGGAGCCTTCTCCCACTCCGTGCGTGCCTTGCGGAGCGCCTTCGTGCTCGGCAGCTCCTCGGGCCGCTCCTTCCGAAAGACGAGGACGGGCTCTCTGCCGGGCATGACCTGCGGCCCTGCCCAGAGACGCTGGGGCGAGTAACCGACGCCCGGCAGCGGGGCTGGGGCGCCAGCCCCACGCAGGGCCAGCGGCGCGGAGGACACGTCCTCGCATCGGTACAGGCCGCACGTGTCGCCGACGCAGGCCACGGTGACGCAGCCTTCGTCCCCGTCCTCCTCGGCGGCCTCGGCGCAGTCCTCCGCGGAGTCATCCTCGCGCGGCAGGTCCAGACGCCCAGCAACGGGCGCGGACGCGCAGCCGGCCAACAGGAGCAGCATCACCCACCACGAACGCAACGCCGCCATGGAAGTCCCCCCGGACATGGTGTCCGCGAAAGCGTGCGTCGAGGCCTCGGGCTCGCGGGAGCCGCCGCGGCAGGGCTGTCGCGCACGCGACGGCGCGGGAGGATAGCAGCGCAGTCAGTGGCGGAAGAGGACCTGCGAGGCACGAGCGGAGTCCCGCGCCTCTTCTGCCCTGGCACGGAGGCCCACCGGGTCAAGTCCCGAATCGTGTGTAGTTGGTTGGGAGGGGGTTCGGGGGAGGAATGCTCCTTGGCGGGGTCAAGCGGCGGCAGTGTCTGGGGTTGAGTTGAGCAGGGACATGTCGAGGTAGCGGCGGTCCTCCCAGACGCCGGTGACTTCGAGGGCGAC
>NZ_JAKCFB010000107.1 GCF_024198235.1 Myxococcus dinghuensis
GGAGGAGGGAGCAAGGGAGCCACGCGCTGCCAGAAGGCGTCGGGGACGAGTTCGCGATCCATGCCCCTCAACCTGGGGCTCGTCCCCACCTGCGACCAGTCCATTCCTGACTTTCGTTAGGGGCTGTTAAGGCCGTGTTCGTGACTATTGAGCAGGGAGTCGTTGGGGCGCGCGCCATTGTCGAAAAGGTGCGAACGTCAGACGCTCGGTTTTCCTTCTTGGAGATTGAAGAGGGTAGCGACGAGGAAGGCGGCAGTCCGAATTTCTCGAACGCATCGAAGTCGGCAGTCTTTTTGCGTCAAGCACTCAATGCTTCAATTTATTGCGGCGTGTGCAAGGGGCATGTAATGGGGCCGACTGCTGCGATTGATCACATTCAGAGAAAGGAGGATGGAGGGATGGGGCTCCCTAATAATGGGCAGCTGACTCATCCGTATTGTAACTCGGTGATAAAGCAGTAGGGGTGCTTGTGTCCGGAATGTTGTTGCTCTGTGGCGCAAGTGTGCTTGGTGATGGCTGTACCTGAATTGGACAGTGATACTGGTGCTTCCCTCATCCACACTCTAGGGCACGTAGTTTTTGCGGCGTGCCCTCCGTCTCTTCGATGAACCGGGCAAAGTCGCGGGCCTTCTGGAAGGCCCCGACTAGCTCGTTGGTGTGCTGGTACAGCTCCACCTCCACTTCGTCGGCGAGCTGCCCCTGTCGGTGGCATCGGCCGATGGCCTGTTCCCACGCGGCTCCGTCCGCTGGCGGGTTCACGAACAGCATCCGCGAGAACATCGTCAGGTTCTTCCCCGTCCCGTGGGCACGGAGTGAAGCGACGATGGACCGCTTCCCGCTCTCCCGGAGGATGGTCGCCGACGCTTCCGGGCCGTCGCCGTAGAACGGCACTCCCGCCGCCTTTGCGATGCGCTCGCCCAGTTCCGGGAACTCCACCCAGACGATTCCCGGCTGCCCCTTGCGAGTCGCCCACTTCGCCGCGTCCTTCACGATGAATTCGGACAGCCACACGGCCTCCGTGACGTGGACGACGCGCTTGTGAATCTCGCCCCACGCGGGCCAGGACGCCGCGCGCCACGTGGGCAGGTCCCCTTCGTAGGGCGGGGACTGGTGGGCGCGAATCGCAGCGCGCACGAGGAGCCCGGGGGAGTCCAGGTGCTCGGCCGGGCGCTTGAGGCGCTCGCGCAGCTCTCGGTTGAACTCCTGCCGGCGAGAGAACCAGCGAAGAATCAGCTCGGGGTCCTGCGGCACTCCCTGAATAGCCGGGTATCGCCAGCGGTGGAAGAAGCCGCTCGCGAGCTGACGCGCGCAGACGACGCGTTGCAGCTCGTCCACGAACTCTTCGCCGTCGGGGCGTTGCCCGCCGAGCGCCGTTTGAATGTGGGCGAGCAGCTCGTCGGGGACCTTGCCCGGGTCGCGCGTGCGGATGACCAGCGGCATGCCGACGGCGCTCTCGTCCGTGGCCACGACGCCCGGGGTTGCGTTGCGCCACCGTCGATAGGCGTCACGCACCCGCCGCCGCTCGCGCTCGGCTTCGTTCTCGCCTTCGAGCGGGGCCAGGGGCGCGGCTGGGTCGACGAGCTTGAGCAGCTCCCCAGGGGGCGCCACGGTATGGCCGGGGTCCAAGGCCGCGGCCCACTCCTCGACGACGTGGTGCTTGAGCGGGAGCGGACTGCCGTCGCGTAGCGCGTACTCCGCGAGGTGGGCGTAGTCCTTGACCGTTCTCGTCGCCAGCGTGCCCGACTGGGCCACGAGGCGCGTCTCGGGGTGCTGTTCCAGGTAGCGGAGGAACCGTCCCGTGCGCGCGCTCTTAGGGTCCTTCAATCGGTGCGCTTCGTCGCAGACGATGAGGTCCGGCCGGATGCGCGTCAGGAGGTCTGTTCCTTCGCCGGTGGAGAACTTCTCGTAGGTGATGACGTGGAGGACCGGCAGGCCAGGTCGGAACCACCGGCCACCCGCGAGGTTGGGCAGGCGCCAATGACCGCCGTAGAAGTGCCAGTCGACGTCGACGAGCTGCGCGCGCAGGTTGGAGGGCAAGAGCAGCACGGCGACCTTGCACCCGGGAATGACCAGGGGAAGCAGGAGGTCGACCAGCGTCTTCCCGTGGCCCACTCCGATGGGAAAGAGCCCGCCACCCGTCCGCGCGGCTTCCAGGAGGGCAAGGCGCTGGATGGGGAGCAACGAGGACGGGCACCGCTTCCCGAGAGCCCGGCAGGTGCAACGAACCTCGGGAGGGGCCCGCAGCGAGGCTTCCAGGGTGGCGAAGTCTCCGTCCCCGTAGATGCGCGCGAGGTCCCGGCGAGGGAGGCCGAGAACCCGGGCGAGGTCAGGGGTGGAGACGACCTTCAAGAAGCGCGGGTCTTCGATCCAACCGAGCGCGGAGAAGCGCGGGATTGGAGGGCCGCGCATCGACGCTCGAGGTGTCGAAAACTGGCGGCAGGGAAGCATTGGGTCACGCT
>NZ_JAKCFB010000108.1 GCF_024198235.1 Myxococcus dinghuensis
TCCGTCCCCCAGCCGGTCGCGCCGGTGCAGGCGGTGCCCGCCGGCACGGTGCCCTCGGTGCGCCGCCGCGCCACGCCGGAGCCGCCCGCCGCGCCGGCCAACACCGGCATGCTGCTCGCGGACGACCTGCTCGCGGACGTCGCCGTGGAGCCGCTGCCCGCCGCCACCGGCCCGCTGCTCCAGGAGCCGCGCGCGCAGTCCTCGCGCCCCACGCACGCGCCCCGCATCGCGCCGGGCAAGGGCGCCGCGCAGCTCTACCTGGAGCTGTACTGGGGCGCCATCCGCCGCGACGCGCGCCGCTTCAAGCCGGACAAGAAGCTGCCCGTGCAGGCCTCGCTGGAGGCCCCCGGCGCCATGCCCCTGTGGGGCTTCACCCTGCCGGAGGCCAACGCGCCCTTCACGCTGGCCGAGCCCCTCAACGGCTCCTTCCGCCTCTTCGTGCCGCCCGGCACGGAGGTCGAGAAGAGCGCCAATGACGGCCGCTTCACGCCCGTCACCGGCGCGGCGCTCGAGTCCGACGGCAGCCGCCGCTTCATCACCCTGCGCGAGGGCACCGCCGCCCGCCTGACGCAGGGCCAGATGTCGCTGGTGGCCTACGCGGCCCCGGAGCCCGAGCGCGTCTTCGTCAACCCGCTCAAGGGCCTGCCGTGGCTGGCGCTGACGTGCTTCGTGCTCTTCGCGTCCGGGATGGGCGCGTTCATCGCGCTCAAGCCCCCCACGCCGGAGACCGCGGACTTCACGCAGAAGAACCTGCCGCCCGTCGCGCTGCGCCTCATCGCCCCCGAACCCAAGAAGAAGGAGGAGGCGAAGCAGAAGCTGGAGGAGATCAAGCAGAAGGCCAAGCCGGTGGAGAAGAAGGTGGCGGAGAAGGCCCCGCCCAAGCCGGTGGAGAAGGTCGTGCAGCAGACCCCGCCGGAGCCCGTGAAGCAGGTCGCCGCGGAGAACAAGGCGCTCAAGGCGCTGGCCAAGCTGTCGGCCGCCGGCCCCGCCACCAAGGACCTGCTGGCCGCGGTGGACAAGCTGGGCAGCGGCCCGGGCAGCAAGAACGTGAAGAACTCCAACTACAAGCTGTCGGGCCTCATCGGGAAGGCGCCCATCGCCAACGCGGGCCTGGGCACCTTCGGCCTGGGCGGCGGCGGCAAGGGCGGCGGCGCGACGCTCGGCGCGGAGATCCTCCGCGGCAAGGGCGGCGGCGGCATCGGCGCGCTGGGCGCGGGCTCCGTCGGCAAGGGCCAGGTGGGCGGCACCGTCACGCGCGCCACCGCCCGCAGCATCAGCTCCGCCCAGGGCACCGTGGACCGCGAGGCCGTGGCCCGCGTCATCAACAGCCACCTGAACGAGGTCCACGGCTGCTACGAGCGCGCCCTGCTCAAGGACCCCGGGCTCGCCGGCAAGGTGGTGCTGGAGTGGACCATCGGCGTGAGCGGCTCCGTGGCCGCGGCGAAGACCAAGTCCTCCACGCTGCGCAATGCCTCCGTCGAGGCCTGCATCCTCTCCAACCTGAAGGGCTGGAAATTCCCCGCGCCCAAGGGCGGGGTGGTCATCATCACCTACCCGTTCCTCTTCAACTCCGTCGGCTACTGACGCGGCACCCCTCCGCGCCCGTTCCGTCCTCCCCCATCCAGGAAGCCCCCACCGTGCGATACGCCCTCCTCCTCCTCTCGTTCCTGGCGCCAGGCCTCGCCCTCGCCCAGGCCGAGGCGCTCGAGAACCCCGGCACCGTCTCCGCCATCCAGGAGCGCCAGTACCGGATGCACCACGAGCTGCTGCTCGGCGTCGGCGTGCTGCCGGCCGACGCCTACTACAAGGGTTTCATCGGCACCGTCGGCTACACGTACCACTTCAGCGACACGTTCGCGTGGCAGGTGGGCCGGGGCTCGTACAGCTACAACGTCAACACGTCGCTGCGCACCCAGCTCGAGCGCGACTTCGAGGTGTCCCCCACCGACACCGCCTTCCAGGACGAAATCCAGTGGATGGTGGGCTCGGACCTCATCTGGAGCCCGCTGTACGGCAAGCTCGCGGTGCTCAACAGCTCCGTGCTGCACTTCGAGGCGTTCCTGCTCGGCGGCGGCACGGTGGTGAAGACCGAGCGCCAGGACGGCTTCCGCCCCGCGGTCAACCTGGGCCTGGGCGTGCGGCTGTTCTCCGGCAAGACGGTCTCCTTCCGGCTCGACGTGACGAACAACGTCGTCTTCGCCGGCGCGTCCCGCATCATCAACGTCCCGGTGGTCCAGTTGGGGACTTCGTTCAACTTCGGCGCCACGGAATGACTCCTCGCTCACTCATCGCCGCGCTCGCCAGCGCCGCGCTCGTCGTGTCTCCGGCGCCCGCCCGCGCGCAGTCCGGCGGCGGCTCGCTGCCCATGCCGCCTCCACCGCCCGGCGCGGCCCAGCGCCCGTCGGGCGCCGCCGCGCCCGCCCCGGC
>NZ_JAKCFB010000109.1 GCF_024198235.1 Myxococcus dinghuensis
ATGATGAGCTCGAGCAGGTCCTCGGCGGCGGTGGCGGGCAGCTTGCGCATGCCCAGGTCATCGATGATGAGCAGCGGGGCGCTGGTGAGCGCATCGAGCTTCTGACGGCGGGTGCCCTCGAGACTGGACTCGGCCAGCTCCTCGAGCAGGTGGTGGGCTTCGCGGTAGAGGACGCGGTGGCCCTGGGATTGGATGACGGCGCGGCCGAGGGCCTGGGCGATGTGACTCTTGCCGGTGCCTGGAGGGCCGAGGAAGAGCGCGTCCTCTCGCCGCTCCACGAAGCTGCCGGTGGCCAGCTCGAAGACGAGGCGGCGATTCATCTTCTTGTTGAAGTCGAAGTCGAAGCCGTCGAGCGTCTTGCCCGCGTCGCGGAAGGCGCCCTGCTTGAGGCGGCGTTGGATGAAGCTGTCGCTTCGACGCGTCAGCTCGTCGTTGACGAGGGCGGAGAGGAAGTCGAGCGGAGCGAGCTTCTCGGCTTGGGCCTGGAAGAGGCGAGCCTCGACGGCCTGGGCCATGCCGGACAGGCGCAAGGTGGTGAGGGCGCGGGTGATTTCGACGAGGTTCATGTCTCGGTGTCTCCTGGGTGAGGGGTGGGCTGGGTGAGGCGGGCGATGACGTCGCGGTAGTGGGTGAGCTCGCGGATGAGCGGGTCCACCTGGCGCAGGGCGACGGGAGTGGGAGTGCGCCTTTCGAGGTAGCGGCGCACGAAGCGGTAGGTGGGGACGTCCACCTCGAGCGCCACCTCGCAGGCGTCGTCCAGGGCGGCGGTGCCGTACTTCCTGGCCAGGGACAGCACGCCGAGGATTCGCCGGGTGCCCGTCTCGCCTTCCCGGTGGTGCACCTCGGTGCAGAGGGTGGCGACGCTGCGTCCGGCCCGTGCGGCGCGCTCGAGCAGTTGCAACGTGGTGCGCGGCGCGTGCGAGGGCCTGTCCTCCGCGCGCGTGCGGTGGTGGCCGCGAGGCGTCCGGGTGTGCTCGCGCAGCAGCAGCCCCGAGGAGGGCAACAGCAGGCGCACGTGGAGGCTGTCCCACTGCACGTGCAGCTTGCGGCCGATGTGGCCCGGGGGCACCGAGTAGTACGCGCCGTCCACCTCGACGTGCCCGTCCAGGTGCACCACGCGCTCGCCGAAGGCGTAGTACCGGAAGGGCTCCACCGGCAGGGGCAGCAGCTGCGGACGCTCCTCGCTGAACATGGCCGCCACCTGGCGCTTGGTGGTGCCGTGGATTCGGGTGTCCGCCCACCGCGCCTCCCACGCGTCGAGGTAGGCCTGTGCGGCCTCCAGTGACTCGAAGCGCAGGCCCTTGAGCGGCGTGCGCTGCGCGTGGCCCACCGCCGACTCCACCTTGCCCTTCCTGTCCGGGTGGCGGACCCGCGCCGGCACGGCCACGGCGCCGTAGTGGGCCAGCACGTCCCGGAAGAGTGGATTGAGGGCCGGCTCGTACACGTCGGCCGCCAGCACGCCCTCGCGCAGGTTGTCCAGCACCACCGTGCGCGCCACGCCTCCCAGCCGGCGGAACGCGTCCTCGTGCAACTGCGCCCACGTCTGGCTGGAGGACTTCCAGCACAACAGCCTCACCGACTTGCGGCTGTAGCCCAGCGTCATGACGAACATGCGCGTGCGCCGGTACTTCCCCGTCTCCGGGTGGCGCACCATGGGCCCCTCTCCGTAGTCCACCTGAGCCTCCTCGCCGGGCGCCGTGTGGATGACGGCCTTGGCCTCAGGGCCCTGGCTGTCCTTGAGCGCGCGAACGAAGCGACGCACGCTGATGTAGCTGCCCGTGTAGCCCTGCGTGTCGACGAGCTCCTCATAGATTGCGCGCGCGTTGCGGCCCACCTCCAGCCGCTGCTGCACCAGGTCCACGTACGGGGCGACGATGCTCGCCTTCAGGTGCCGGACCGAGGCGCGGCTGCGTGGCGCAGCGTCGGTGGTCCCCTCATTGGCCGGTTTTGCTCCCGAGGAGAACTCCCCGCTCGCGGCACGAACTTCGGTGGTCCCCTCATTGGCCGGTTTTGTCTTGCCCCACCGGCGCGGCGGACGCACTCCCACTCCCGCGGCCTTCAGATACCCGCTGGCCGTCTCACGACGGACCCCCGTCGCCTCCTCGATTCGTCTCAGACTCCAGCCCAACCGACCCAGGGCGAGGACCTGCTGCTGCTTCTCGTCGCTCAAGACGTTGCCCATCCCCCAGGCGGACTCCACGTCCTACCCGGGCGTCAACGTCTCGGCCCTTCCCTTTGGCCGCTTTTCAGGGGACCTTCATTGGCCGGTTTTGGGTGACCACTGAGG
>NZ_JAKCFB010000011.1 GCF_024198235.1 Myxococcus dinghuensis
CTCCGCCCGCCGTCGTGGCGGAGCCCACGCCCGCGCCCGCCGTCGCCCCGCCGGAGCCCGTGGCGACGCCCGCCGCCGCCTCCACCGCGCCCACGACGGTGGCCCAGGCCGCCGTGGCCGGCAAGGGTGAGCTCGACATCACCTCGCCCGCCCTCTACGGCGAGGTCTGGGTCAACAACCGCCCCTACGGCTTCCCTCCCCTCATCGCGCAGGACATCCCCGCGGGCACCGCTCGCGTGGAGGTCCGCGTCAACGGCCAGGTGAAGCGACGCATGAGCGTCGCCGTCGAGCCGGGCCGCCGCGTCGCCGTGCGCGTGCGCTGACCCACCCCCCAGCGCACCGCGACATCCCTTCCCCGTTGGACGAGGGCCCCCCGCCGCCCACGCCCCGTCCATGTCCCGAGGTCCCCTGAATGCGTCTCACACCCTGGTCTCGTCGCTCCTTGTTGCTGATGCTCCTCGCGGGCGCGCCTCCCGCCCTGGCACAGTGGGAGGACGTCCCGCCGCCCGCGGCCGCCCACCCGCCGCCGGCCGCCACGACGCCCGCCGCGACGACGCCCGCAGAGGGCACCGCGGAGACGCTGCCGCTCGAGGAGGACGCGGACGTGCACAGCCAGGTGGCGTCGTTCGCCATCACCAAGCTGCGGGACTCGCCGGCGGTGGTGACGTCGATGACGTCGGAGGAGATCCGCAACTCCGGCGCCCGCGACCTGATGGACCTGCTGCTGCAGATTCCGGGCTTCTTCTTCGGCGTGGACACGCAGGGCGCGGTGGGCCCGGGCTTCCGGGGCCTGTGGGGGTACGAGGGCAAGGTGCTGCTGGTCGTGGACGGCAAGGAGCTCAACGAGCAGCTCTACTCCACGATGCAGCTGGGCAACGAGCTTCCCATCGAGCTCATCGAGCGCATCGAGGTGGTGCGCGGCCCCGGCTCGGTCATCTACGGCGGCAACGCGGAGCTGGCGGTCATCAACGTCATCACCCGCGGCGTGCAGGGCAGCAGCGACCTGATGTTCGCGGGCACCTACGGGCAGCTCGAGTCCACGAACGGCCACCGCAGCGTGACGCTGTCGGGCCGCAAGGTGTTCGAGTCCGCGCCGGGCCTGAGCGTGTTCGCGTCCGCGTCGCTGGGGCAGGGCCAGCGCAGCGACGCGCGGTTCCAGGACTTCTTCGGCAACACCGCGGAGATGGGGGGCAACACGAAGCTGGACCCCACCACGGTGCAGGCGGGCGTGGGCTACAAGGACTTGCAGTTGAGCGTGCTGTACCAGCGCTTCAACACGTCGGCCATCGTCGCCTATGACGAGGTGCTGGCCGCGCCCGCGAAGACGGACTTCGAGTCGTTCCACGCGGAGCTGAGCAACCGCTTCCGTCCGAGCGACCGGCTGGAGATCATCCCGCGCTTCAACCTGACCATCTCCGAGCCCTTCCGCGACGCGGACCAAGCCTCCGAGTACTACTACCAGAAGCAGGTGCGGCGGATTCGCGGCCGGACGATGGCGCGCTGGGCGGCGCTGGACTGGCTGCAGTTGACGGGCGGCGTGGACGTCGCGTCGGACCAGGGCGAGCTGAAGGGGCCGGCGGGCGTGGGACTCCAGACGGCGTTCGGCGCGGACGAGGAGGAAAGCGTCTCGTACCTGAACGTGGCGGGCTTCGTGGAGGCGTTCTCGGAGAACCCCATCGTCACGGTGGTGGCGGGCGCGCGCTACGAGAACCACAGCGAGTTCGGCAGCTCGTTCGTGCCCCGGCTGGTGCTCCTGCGCGGCTTCGGGCCGTTCAGCGCGAAGGCGCTCTTCAGCCGCGCGTTCCGGGCGCCGGGCATCGAGAACATCAGCCTGGGCGCGGACGTGAAGCCGGAACGGACCACCGTGTACGAACTGGAGGGCACGCTGCGCTTCGGCGAGGGGCACGCGGTGAGCGCGAACGTGTTCGACGTGGCGGTGTCCGACCCCATCATCTACTCGTACGACGCGGTGGCGAACGAGGAGCTGTACCGCAACCTGGGGCGCCTGGGCAGCCGGGGCGTGGAGCTGGACTACCACCTCAAGGGGAGCTGGGGACGGCTGGGATTGAGCTACTCGTTCTACGCGCCGTCGGGCCGCAACGACGTGGCGGACTACCAGGTGCCGGGGCACTCCAACGCCTTCACGGGCATGCCCACGCACAAGGCGTCGGTGACGGGCAGCTTCAAGGTGTTGCCCTGGGTGACGGTGAGCCCCACGGCGGCGCTGGTGGGGCGGCGCTTCGCGGTGGACGTGCCGGATGACGACGGCGTCTCCGCGGTGGAGGAGCTGCCCACGCAGGTGCTGCTCAACCTCTTCGTGCGCGCGGAGAACGTGGGCACGCAGGGCCTGGAGATCGGCGCGGGCGTCTACAACATCACCGGGACGAACTTCCGCATCGCCCAGCCCTACAACGGCGGCCACGCCCCCCTGCCCGTGTTCTCCCGCGAGTTCATGGTGAAGCTCAGCTACCTCTTCGAGCCAGGCTACACCGACCTGGGAGAGTGACGTCCCCGCGAGCCCGGGGACCTCACGCTCCCGGGCCCGCGTCTTCCTTCGCCGCGAGCTTGCGCTCGGTCTCCGCCAACCACTCGCGGAAGCCCTCGAGCTGCGCCTCCCGGTAGGCGGGGTCCTTCCCTCGGATGTCGCCGTCCGAGAGGTAATGGTAGAAGTGCTCGTCCAGCGCCTCGTGGACCTCGGGCGTGGCGGTCTTCAGCCGGCGAATCAGCTCGAGCGACGCCTCCACCCACGGCCCGACCTGCGCCTTCGTCGTCGGGTCGCGCTCCAGCAGCGACCGCACCCGGCGAAGCAGCTCCTCCAAATCCATCGTCGTCGTCATCGCTCCTCCCAGCCGGACCCCGTTTCAGCACGGAGGCGCCGGAGGGACGAGCAGCTTCTTCTCCCGACGCCGCGTGCATTTGGACCACCGCGTCAAGAAGACAGACATCCACGCTTGCTTGCATTCGCGCCGACGTCGCTGGTACTTTCTTCGTCACTCGAACGAACGCGATTCACGTTCGTGACGGAATGACGGTGGGCCCCGGGGGTGTGGGCGGATGGGCACGGCGTGATTCACCGCATTCTCCTCTGACGCAGAACGACGCTCTTGACGCACCGCTCCACGCGGTCCCTGGACGTGTGCGCCTCGCGGTTACTTCGCAGTACGAACGAAGTTTTCCAGCAAGGGAGGGGAAGTCCCATGCAACACCCCAAGCGTTTCGCCTGGTCGTGGGCCGTGGCGGGAGTGGTCGCCGGAGTCACGCTGCTCGGAGCCTGTGATCCGGAGGACGAGGGGAACGACCCCCTCCCCGACGCGGGCACGCAACCCGACTCCGGCACGAAGCCCGACTCCGGCACCCCCGACTCCGGCGCACCGGACTCCGGGACACCCGACTCCGGCGCGCCCGACTCCGGCACCACGCCCGACGGGGGCGGAGAGCCCGACTCCGGCACCACGCCCGACTCCGGCACGCCCGACGCGGGCCCCACCGTGAAGCTGCCCCTGCCGGTGGACGGCACCTGGATTCCCGGCGGCTACATGGGTGACGGCGCGAGCAACCTCGTCACGGATGAAGTCGAGTGCGCCGCGACGCGCCCCGGCACCGGCAAGGGCACCTGCCACAAGTTCACCTACACCGCGGGCGGACAGAACTGGGCCGGCGTCTGGTGGCAGTACCCCGAAGGCAACTGGGGCGACCTGCCCGGCTTCGAGGTCCCGGATGGCGCGTCCGTCCTCTCCTTCTACGCGTGGGGCGCGTCCGGCGGCGAGGTCGTCAAGTTCCTGGTGGGCCTGAGCACGAAGGCCGACGGATTCACCATGGATACCGGCGACATCACCCTCACCGCGGAGCCAAAGGAGTACACAATCGACGTCAGCCGCGTCCGGTATCGGAAGGTGGCGGGTGGCTTTGGCTGGGTGACGGGGGGCAGGACGACTCCCATCGTCTTCTTCCTCGACGACATCCAGTGGCGGTGACCACCCGCCTTCGCTTCCGCGCGGCGGAACGGAGCGTACGAGGACGATGAAAGTGGGAACGGCGGCACTGACGGTCGACGCGGCGGGCATGCGGGCGCAGAACAGCAGCCTGTTGCTCAACATGATCTGGCGCGAGCGTCAGATCTCCCGGGCGGAGATTGCCCGGAGGACGGAGCTCAGCCCGTCGACCGTGTCCGCCATCGTCGCGGACCTGGAGCACTCCGGCCTGGTGCGCAGCATCGGCGCCGGGGTGTCTCGCGGCGGCCGTCGGCCCACCCTCATCGGCTTCCGGGATGACGCCTTCAACATCATCGGCGTGGAGCTGGGCGCCACCCACGTCACCGTGGTCCTCACCGACCTGCGCGGCCGCGTGCGCACCACGCGCAACTCGCCGCAGCAGGTGCGCAACGACCCGGAGGGCACGCTGAAGGCCGTGCGCGCCCTGGTGCAGGAGTGCCTGGACGCCGAGCGCGTGCCCAAGCGCTCCGTGGTGGGCATGGGCGTCGCCGTCCCCAGCCCGGTGCACCCGTCCGCGCCGGGGAAGATGTCGCCGCTCATCCTGCCGGCGTGGCGCGGCTACGACGTGCAGGACGCGCTGCGCGGCACGTTCGACATGCCCGTGTTCGTGGACAACGACGCGAACCTGGGCGCGCTGTCGGAGTGCTACTGGGGCGCGGGCGTGGGGGGCGAGGACCTGACGTACATCAAGCTGGCCACGGGCATCGGCTCCGGCCACATCATCCACGGGGACGTCTACCGCGGCGCCGGCGGCACCGCGGGGGAGATTGGCCACATCGCCGTGGACTCGGCGGGCCCGCCGTGCCTGTGCGGGCTGCGCGGCTGCCTGGTGACGCTCATCGGGTCGGGGGCGCTGGTGGAGCGCGCGCGCGAGCTGATGGGCTCCAAGGGCCGCAAGGCGCCCACCATCCGCGAAATCGTCGAGGGCGCCCGCGCGGGGGACCCGGCCGCGCGCACCATCATCGACGGGCTGGGCCAGTACCTGGGCATCGCCGTGGCGGGCCTGCTCAACCTGCTCAACCCCGCCATCGTCGTGCTCGGCGGGGAGATTTCGTCCGTGGGAGACCTCCTGCTGGACCCCTTGCGCGCGTCCGTGCGCAAGCGCGCGCTGTCCACCTCCATGGCGGAGACGCGCATCGTGACCTCCGCGCTGGGCGACAAGGCCATCGCGGTGGGCGCCGCCACGCTCGTGCTCCAGGCCGCCCTGCGCAGCCGGGCGCTGTTCCCACCCCAACACGTCGGAAGGACTCCTGCATGACGACCCGCCGCCTTCTCCCGTGGCTCGCGGCCCTGGGGGCCCTGGCCTGTGACCCGGCCCGGAACGGACGCGCCGACCCGCCCCCCACCACGGCGCAGCCGTCCCACGCGGACTGGCGGCTGGTCTGGCAGGACGAGTTCGACGGAGCCCAGGGCAGCCTGCCCTCCCCCGAGCGGTGGCAGGCGGACGTGGGCGGCGACGGTTGGGGCAATGGCCAGTACGAGCACAACACGGCCCGGGCGGAGAACGCGTCGTTGGATGGTGAGGGGCACCTGCTCATCACCGCGCGGCGCGAGCAGTACGGCGGCAACGACTTCACCTCCGCGCGCATCAACACGCGCGGGCGCTTCGAGCCCACCTACGGCCGCTTCGAGGCGCGCATCCAGCTGCCCACGGGCAAGGGCATCTGGCCCGCGTTCTGGATGCTCGGCGCGGACTTCCAGAAGGTGGGTTGGCCCGCGTGCGGTGAAATCGACATCATGGAGCACCGGGGGCAGCTGCCCGCCATCGTCCGCGGCTCGCTGCACGGCCCGGGCTACTCCGGCGGAGAGAACCTGGGCGCCGAGCACGTCGTCAGCGGCGGCAAGCTGTACGAGGACTACCACCTCTACGCCGTGGAGTGGGACCCGGAGCGCATCCGCTGGCTGGTGGACGGCGTCGTCTACTTCGAGGTGACGCCGAAGGACCTGCCCGCGGGCAAGCGCTGGGTCTTCGACCATCCCCACTTCCTCATCCTGAATGTCGCGGTGGGCGGCAACTTCGTGGGCCCCATCGACGGCACCACGCAGTTCCCCCAGGTGATGCGCGTCGACTACGTGCGCGCCTACACGAGGGTGGAATGAGCTCCGCGCGCTGGCTGCTCCCGCTGCTGGCGCTGTTCGCCACCGGGGGCTGCGAGCTGGAGCCACGGCCGCGCCCGCCGGGGACGCTGTTCGTCTCCGTCGAGCAGCGCAGCGCGTGGGTGCGCAACTTCAACCCGCTGTTCGCGGGCGCCGGCTCGCGCTGGCCCACGCGCGCGGGCGTCTACGAGTGCCTGGAGCTGTACACGCCCTCCACCGGCGGCTACCAGCCGTGGCTCGCCACCGGCCACACGTGGTCAGAGGACCGCCGCACGCTGCGCTTCACCCTGCGCGACGGCGTGCGCTGGTCCGACGGCCGGCGCTTCACCGCCGAGGACGTGGCGTACACGTTCCAGCTCCTGCGCAAGCACGCGGCGCTCGACGCGGGCGGCGTGTGGCGCTTCCTGTCGGAGGTGCGCGCCGAGGACGAGCACACGGTGGCCTTCACCTTCTCGCGCGTCTTCATCCCCGGCTTCGGGGACCTGGCCGCGCAGCCCATCGTCCCGCGCCACGTCTGGGAGAAGGTCGGGGACCCCGTCACGTTCACCAACCCGACCCCGGTGGCCACCGGCCCCTTCACGGAGGTGAACGTCTTCCGCAACCAGGTGTTCGAGCTGGGGCGCAATCCCTACTACTGGCAGAAGGGCAAGCCCGCCGTCCGCGCGCTGCGCTTCCTGGCCTTCCCCACCAACGACCAGGCCAACCTCGCGTTGGTGGAGGGCGAGGTGGACTGGGCCGGCAACTTCATCCCGGCGGTGGACCGCACCTTCGTCTCGAAGGACCCGGCGCACCACGCCCGCTGGTTCCCGCTGTTCGGCAGCACCGTCTTCCTCTACCCCAACACCACCCTGCCGCCGCTGGACGACGTGCGCGTGCGCAAGGCGCTGAGCATGGCGCTGGACCGGGAGCGGCTCGTCGAGATCGCGATGTACGGCTACACGCGGCCGGCGGACGCCACCGGGCTCAACGACGCGTACGCCACCTGGCGCGACGCGGACGTGGCCGACGACGCGTGGGTGCGCCACGACGCGAAGGAGGCCGCGCGCCTGCTCGACGAGGCGGGGCTGAGGCTCGGCGCGGACGGCGTGCGGCGCCGGCCGGACGGCTCGCCGCTGGCGTTGGACATCGAGGTGGTGGGCGGCTGGTCGGACTGGGTGCGCGCCGGACAGGTGGTGGCGCGGGACCTGCGCAAGCTGGGCGTCCAGGCGCACCTGCGCACGTACGAGTTCGGCGCGTGGCAGGAGCGGCTCCAGAAGGGCGAGTTCCAGCTCTCCATCTCCTGGTCGCTGGACGGGCCCACGCCGTACACCTTCTACAAGTGGATGTTGTCCTCGGCCACGGTGCGGCCGGTGGGCGAGGTGGCGGCGTCCAACTGGCAGCGCTTCGGCGACCCGGAGACGGACGCGCTGCTGGAGCGCTTCGAGGCCACGGACGCGCGCGCGGAGCAGCAGGCGCTGATGGTCCAGGTGCAGCGGCGCTTCTCGGAGACGGCGCCGGCCATCCCCCTGTTCCCCAACCCGTCCTGGGGCGAGGCCAACTCCAAGCGCTTCACGGGCTTCCCCACCGAGACGGACCCGTACGCCCGGCTGTCGCCGCACGCCGAGCCGGACAGCCTGCTCGTCCTCACGCGGCTCGCCCCGAGGAGCCCCTGACCATGCACTACGTGCTCCGCAGGCTCGGCTTCTACCTGCTCGCGGCCTGGGCGTCGCTGACGATGAACTTCGTCATCCCCCGGCTGACGCCCGGGGACCCGGCGACGGCGATGTTCGCCCGCTTCGAGGGGCGCCTGTCGCCGGACGCGCTCGTCGCGCTGCGCGCCGCCTTCGGCTTCACCGAGGCGCCCTGGCACGTGCAGTACCTCACCTACCTGAAGCACCTGCTCACCGGGGACATGGGCCTGTCGTACGCCTACTACCCGTCGCCCGTGACGGAGGTCATCGGCACGGGGCTCTTGTGGACGGTGGGGCTGGCCGGGTGCGCGGTGGTCATCAGCTTCGCGGTGGGCACGACGCTGGGCGTGCTGGCGGCGTGGAACCGGGGCGGGTGGCTGGACTCCGCGCTGGCGCCGGTGCTGGCCTTCCTGGGGGCGTTCCCCTACTTCTGGCTGGCCATGCTGGCCCTGTACCTCTTCGGGTTCGGGCTGGGCTGGTTCCCGCTGCGGCACGCGTACTCGCACGACCTGGAGCCGGGGCTGACGCTCGCGTTCCTGGCGGACATGGGGCGGCACGCGGTGCTGCCGGCGACCTCCATCGTCGTGGCCACGCTGGGCGGATGGATGCTGAGCATGCGCAACACCATGGTGGCGGTGCTGGGCACGGACACGCTCCGGCTGGCGCACGCCAAGGGCCTGCCGGCCCGACAGGTGATGTGGCGCTACGCCGCGCGCAACGCGCTGCTGCCCAACGTCACCGGCTTCGGCATGGCGCTGGGCTTCGTGCTCAGCGGCTCGCTGCTGACGGAGATCGTCTTCTCGTACCCGGGCACCGGCTACCTGCTCATCCTCGCGGTGCGCAACCAGGACTACCCCCTGATGCAGGGGCTCTTCCTCGTCATCACCCTGGCGGTGCTCGCCGCGAACTTCGCCGTGGACCTGCTCTGCCTCTGGCTGGACCCGAGGACCCGCGCCCATGCGTGACGCCATCCGACGCCTGCTCCGCCAGCGCAAGGCGGCGGTGGGAGCCAGCATCCTCCTGGGCTTCCTCGTGCTCGCGCTGGTGGGTCCGTTCTTCGTGCAGGACCCGACGGAGCTGCTGGGCCAGCCACACCAGCCGCCCTCCGGCGCGCACCTGCTGGGCACGACGGGCCAGGGCCAGGACGTGCTCGCGCAGACGGTGGTGGGCGCGCGGGAGACGCTGGCCATCGGCTTCACGGTGGGGGCGCTCGTCACGTTGGTGGGCGCGCTGGTGGGCGTCACGGCCGGCTACCTGGGCCGACGCGTGGACGACGCGCTGACGCTCACCACCAACGTGTTCCTGGTCATCCCCGGCCTGCCGCTGGCCATCGTGCTGGGGGCCTACCTGCCCTCCGGGCCGCTGCGCATGGTGGTGGTGCTCACCTTCGCGGGCTGGGCGTGGAACGCGCGCATCTTCCGCTCGGAGGCGCTGTCCCTGCGCGGCCGGGACTTCGTCGCGGCGGCGGTGGTGGCGGGCGAGAGCCACGCGCGCATCATCACCCGCGAGCTGTTGCCCAACATGGCGTCGCTGGTGGCGTCGTCCTTCATCGGCAACACGCTGTACGCGGTGGGCGCCCAGGTGGGCCTGGAGTTCCTGGGGCTGGGCGACGTGGGCGCGGTGACGTGGGGCACCAACCTGTACTGGGCCGGCAACGACGCGGCGCTCCTGACGCGCTCGTGGTGGATCTTCGTCCCCACGGGCCTGTGCATCGCGCTGGTGGGCTTCTCGCTGACGCTGCTCAGCTCCGCCATCGACGAGCTGACCAACCCCGCCCTGCGCCTGCCGCCCCGCGCGCCCGAGGCCCGGCCCGCCGCCACGCCCGTGCACCTGGCCCCGGAGGCCGGCGCGCTCCTGAGCGTGCGCGAGCTGAGCATCGAGTTCACGACGGAAGGCGGCCTCACGCGCGCGGTGGACCAGGTGTCGCTCGACATCGCCCCGGGCGAAATCCTCGGCCTCGCGGGGGAGTCCGGCAGCGGCAAGTCCACGCTGGGCTCCGCGCTGCTGCGCCTGCTGCCTCCGGCCGCGGCCATCACCCAGGGGCGCGTGTTCTTCGAGGGCGTGGACGTCACCGCGTTGTCGCCCGAAGCGCTCCGCGCTTTCAGGTGGAGCCGTGTGTCCATGGTGTTCCAGAGCGCGATGAGCGCGCTCAACCCGGTGCTGCCCCTGGGCGAGCAGTTCCACGACACGCTGGCCGCGCACGACCGCACCGGTTCGCGGGCCGCGTCCTACGCCAGGGCCCGCGAGCTGCTGGCCATGGTGGGGCTGAAGCCGGAGCTGGTGGACGCGTGGCCGCACCAGCTCTCCGGCGGCATGCGCCAGCGCGTGGGCATCGCCCTGGCGCTCGCGCTGGAGCCGCGGCTCATCGTCATGGACGAGCCCACCACCGCGCTGGACGTGGTGGTGCAGAAGGAGCTGCTCCAGCGCGTCGTCGAGCTGAAGGCGCGCCTGGGCTTCGCGATCCTCTTCATCACCCATGACCTGCCGCTGCTGCTCGCGCTGGCGGACCGCGTGGGCATCCTCCAGGCGGGGAAGCTGGTGGAGGTGGACACCGCGCAGCGGCTGCGCACGGAGGCCCGCCACCCGTACACGCGACTGCTCCTGTCGTCCTTCCCCCACCTGGGCGCGGACGACGTCCCGCCGCCGGCCGCGGACGTGCTGGAGCAGGCGACCGCCACGAACAAACCCGGCCTCGCCGCGCTGCCCGGAGGTCGTCGATGAACACGCCCCTCCTCGAGGCCCGCCGCCTCACGCGAAGCTTCCCCGTGGGAGGCCTGCTGTCGCGCGAGCGGCGCACCGTGCTCCGCGACGTGTCCTTCACCCTGGAGCGGGGCGAGACGGTCGCGCTCGTCGGGGAGTCCGGCAGCGGCAAGAGCACGCTGGCCCGGCTGCTGGCGAGGTTGGACACGCCGGACGCGGGTGACCTCCGCCTGGGCGGAGAGGACGTGCTGGCCCGCAGCGGGCGCGCGGCCTCGCTGGCGTACCGGGGGCGGGTGCAGATGGTCTTCCAGGACCCGTTCGCCTCGCTCAACCCCGTGCACACGGTGGCCTACCACCTGGAGCGCTCGCTGCTGCGCCACCGTCGGGCCTCGGGCGCGGACCTCACGCCCCGGGTGCATGCGCTGCTGGAGTCGGTGGGGCTGACGCCCGCGGAGCAGCTGGCGCGGAGGTTCCCCCACGAGCTGTCCGGCGGGCAGCGTCAGCGCGTGGCGGTGGCCCGGGCGCTGGCGGTGGAGCCGGAGGTCATCATCGCGGACGAGCCCACCTCCATGCTGGACGTGTCCACGCGGCGCGGGGTGCTCCAGTTGCTCAAGGGCCTGACGCGCGAGCGGGGCATCGGCATCCTCTTCATCACCCACGACCTGGCGAGCGCGCACCACCTCGCCGACCGCGTGCTCGTGCTCTACGCGGGCAGCGTGGTGGAGACGGGCCCCACGCGCGAGGTGCTGCGCACGCCACGTCACCCCTACACGCGGCTGTTGCTGTCGGCCGTGCCGGACGGCGCGGACTTCCTGCGCACGCCCCTGCCCGCGCGCACGCCGGCGGGGCCCGCGCCCCCCCTGGGGTGTGCCTTCGCGCCCCGCTGTCCCCACGCCGACGTGCGCTGCCACGACGCGGCGCCCCCCCTTCACCTTCCCGCGGCGGAGCACCTCGTCCGCTGCCACCTCGAGTCCTCGAAAGGAGTCGCTGACGATGCGGCAGTTCCCTCATGACTTCGTGTGGGGTGTGGCCACCTCCTCGTACCAGATTGAAGGCGCCGTCGACGAAGACGGTCGCGGTGAATCCATCTGGGACCGGTTCTCCGCCACGCCGGGCAAGATCGCCGACGGCACCTCCGGTGAGGTGGCGTGCGACCACTACCATCGCTGGCGCGAGGACGTGGAGCTGATGCGGTGGATGGGCCTGAAGGCCTACCGCTTCTCCATCGCGTGGCCTCGCATCCTCCCCCTGGGGCGCGGACGGGTGAACCCGGCCGGGCTCGACTTCTACTCACGACTGGTGGACGGCCTGCTGGAGGCCCGCATCGAGCCGGTCGTCACCCTGTACCACTGGGACCTGCCGCAGGTGCTCCAGGACCAGGGCGGCTGGGCCTCTCGCGACACGGTGGGCGCGTTCGTCGAATACGCGGACATCGTCAGCCAGAAGCTCGGCGACCGGGTGAAGCGCTGGATTACGCACAACGAGCCGTGGTGCATCAGCGTCCTCGGCTACGCCAACGGGGAGCACGCGCCCGGCATCAAGGACTGGAGCCAGGCGCTGGCGGCGGCGCACCACACGCTGCTGTCCCATGGACAGGCGGTGCCCGTCATCCGCTCGAACGTGCGGGACGCCGAGGTGGGCATCACCCTCAACCTGGTGCCCGCGGAGCCCGCGTCGCCCAGCCTGGAGGACCTGGACGCGTGCCGGTCGTTCGACGGCGGGTTCAACCGCTGGTACCTCGACCCGCTCTACGGCCGGGGCTACCCGAAGGACGTCGTCGCGGACCACGTCGCGGCGGGGCGGCTGAAGTCGGACGTGTTGCCGTTCGTGCGCGAGGGCGACCTGGCGGACATGGCCACGCCCATCGACTTCCTGGGGGTCAACTACTACAACCGCGCCGTCCTGCGCAGCGACCGCATCCCCGAGTCGCAGAACGCGCCGCGCACGGTCCACGTCTCCGACGACAAGACGGACATGGACTGGGAGGTGTACGCCAGCGGGCTCACCCGCCTGCTCGTGCGGCTGCACCAGGACTACGCGCCGGGCCGCCTCTACGTCACGGAGAACGGCGCCGCGTACGCCACCGGGCCGGACGCGGACGGCCGCGTGCGTGACACCAAGCGCGTGCACTACCTGCGCACGCACCTGGAGGCGTCGCTCGAGGCCATCCAGCAAGGCGTCCCGCTCCATGGCTACTTCGCCTGGTCGCTGATGGACAACTTCGAGTGGGCGTGGGGCTACCAGAAGCGCTTCGGCATGGTCTACGTCGACTACGCCACCCAGAAGCGCATCCCCAAGGACAGCGCGCACCTGTACCGCGCCGTGGTGGCCCAGAACGGGCTGGATGTGGAGCTGGCCGCATGAGACTGCCCTTCCTCACCCCCCTCCTCGTGGTCGCGCTGCACCAGACACCCGCCCTCGCCGGGCAGGCGGCCGCGCCCACCACGCCCACGGCCCAGCCCGCCGGGGGCCAACCGCAGGTGGCGCCGGTGGAGTCCACCCAGGCGCCCGCCGCGCCGCCCACGGGCGCCGCGCCCCCCACGGCGACGCCCGCCAGCGTCACGCCTCCGGAGCCCACGCCCGCGACCTCCGCGCACCAGCCGCTCACGCTCCCGACGGTGGACGTGCAGGCCGGCACGGAGAAGGCGCTGGTGGCGCGCATCGTCCATGACGACTCGGGCTTCAAGCTCCAGGTGGACGGGCGCGACTTCCTGCTGCGCGGCATGAACTGGGGCTATACGCCCATCGGCGAGAACTACCGGTACTCGCTGTGGAACCAGCCCGACGACTTCGTGCGCGCGGTGCTCAACCGGGAGATGACGCTGCTGCGCGACATGGGCGTCAACTCCATCCGCCAGTTCGACGACATCCCGCCGCGCTGGGTGGAGTACATCTACACGAACTACGGGGTCACCACGGTGGTGAACCCGCTGATGGGCCGCTACGGCGCGACCGTCAACGGCGCGTTCATCCCCAACATCGACTACGCCAACCCCGCGCACCGCAAGGCGCTGCTGGACGAGCTGGCGAAGAAGGTGGAGACGTACCGGGGCGTGCCGGGCGTGGTGCTGTGGCTGCTCGGCAACGAGAACAACTACGGCCTGCACTGGACGTCGTTCGAAATCGAGGCGCTCCCGGGGCCCGGGCAGGAGGACGCCGCGCGCGCGGTGAACCTCTACACGCTGATGAACGAGGCGGCGCGGACCATCAAGGCCCGTGACGCGAAGCACCCGGTGGCCCTGGCCAACGGCGACCTCCAGTACATCGACCTCATCGCGAAGTACGGGCAGGACATCGACATCCTCGGCGCCAACGTCTACCGCGGCCCCAGCGTGCGCGACCTGTTCGAGGAGGTGCTGCGCAAGACGGGCAAGCCGGTGCTGTTCTCGGAGTTCGGCGCGGACGCGTTCAACGCCAAGGAGGGGCGCGAGGACCACCTGGCGCAGGCGGAGTACCTGCGCCAGCAGTGGGAGGAGATCTACACCCAGACGTACGGCCAGGGCCGCGCGGCGAACTCGCTCGGGGGCTTCACGTTCCAGTGGGTGGACGGCTGGTGGAAGATGGGCCAGGAGGCCAACCTCTCCATCCACGACACGACGGCCTCGTGGCCCAACGGCGGCTACGCGGCGGACTTCGTGCCGGGCCAGAACAACATGAACGAGGAGTGGTTCGGCATCTGCGCCCTGGGGCAGCCGGACGACGCGGGCATCTCCCGCATCCAGCCGCGCACGGCCTACTACGTGCTCCAGGCCGCCTTCCGGCTGGACCCGTACGCGCCGGACACGGACCTGGACCGCATCCACGCGCACTTCTCCGCGCTGCGACCGTCGGAGCTGGCGAAGGGGTACGAGTCCTCCATCGCGCTGGCGAAGGCGGATGAGCTGAGCGCGGTGCGCGTCTCCAACCTGCGGCTGGTGCTCGACAGCAGCCTGTCGCGCGGCAGCATCGCGACGACGCGGCCCAACCTGACGGCGTCCGACCACACGGAGTCCATCTTCTTCGACCTGGCGCTCCAGCCGGCCACGGGGGTGTACGGGCGGGCGTCCTTCAACGTGGTGGGCAACGTCGCCACCAACCGCCTCAACAACCTCTTCTACGAGAACCGGGGCAACACGCCCGCGCCCACCACGCCCACGCCGGGCGCGGCGCCCACGCCGGGCGTCGGCGGCGCGCAGGTGACGGGGTTCGACCGCTTCGCGCTCTACCAGGCGGAGTTCAAGCTGGACCGCGCGGACTTCGCGCTCGACGGCTTCTACCGCGTGGGCCACTACCACTGGGGCGAGGAGGGCGACTTCTTCGGCCTGTATCGCGAGGCCAACTACGGGCCGAACGTCGACATCTACCACGGCAACGCGCCGTTCGGCGTCGTGCTCAGCGGCAAGCGCTCGTTCGAGGGGCTGAAGATCGCCGTCGGCCCGGAGCTGTACTGGGGCGCCAACCCGTCCATCGTGGCCAAGTACCGGCACGGCTTCGGGGACATGGCGGTGACGCTGGTGCACCAGGAGGACATCGCCCGGGGCGGCACGCAGACGACGGCCTCCGTCATCCGCGAGCGCGTGGCGCGCCGCACGGCGCTCACCTGGGAGTGGAACAAGGGGCCGCTCCAGCTCGACGTGGGCGGCATCCTCGCGGCGCCGCAGCGCATCGGCGAGGAGTTCACCTGGACGCGCGACACGTCCGGCCCCGGCTACATGGGCACGGGCCAGGAGGTGCTGCGGGACAAGGTCCAGTTCCTCGACACGCTCGGCGCGAAGGCGCGGGCCACGTATGACCTGGGCGGGGGCGTGCGGCTGTTCGCGCAGGGCTCCTTCCGTGGCCTCGTGGCGGACGGCGGTCCGGAGCCGAGCATCGTGCTGACGGGCTGGAGCCTGCGGGAGAGCGGGCGCGGAAACCACTTCGGCGCGCAGGCGGGCGCGGCGTTCCAGCTGGGAACCCTCGAGGTGGCGCCGAACCTCCTGTACCAGAAGCCGCTCATCGGCCCGAACCCGAACATCCCCGACCGGTTCGACCGGGAGACGGGCACGTACTACCCGGCCATCCGCGCGCGCAACGTGCTGGCGGATGCGTTCACGGTGCTCGACAACCGCGAGACGCTGGGCGCGGAGCTGCTCATCACGTTCGACCCGACGCCGGGCACGTGGTTCTGGCAGTGGGACCGGGAGATGCGCGAGGACGCGTTCTTCGCGGCGGGGCTGGACATCGTCTACCGGCGGCAGCCCACGTCGCGTGACGCGACCATCGCCATCCTCGCGGACGGCAGCGCGGTGGCCTTCGCGGGGGCGCCGCCGGCGCGGGACGAGTGGGAGGCGACGCTGCGCGCGGTGCTCAACCCCACGCAGCGGCTGAAGCTGTACGGCACGGCGTTCGTGGGCAGCAGCCTGTCCGCGGGCGAGGACGCGCGGCAGATCCACCGCTTCGGCCTGGACGCGTCGGCGCTGTACGACACGCTGTTGTTGTCCGCGCAGTTCCGGGTGAAGGACTGGGGCCCGTATGACTATCACCGGGTCTTCAACCTCACGTACCCGCTCCAGGTGGGGGGAGACCTGTCCTACGGGCTCAAGAAGCCGGTGCTCGGGACGGTGTCCACGCGCTTCGGTCTGCGAGGGCTGGTGCGCATGCTCGACGGGTATTCGGAGGGCATGAGCGAGACGGCCATCGCGGAGGGACTCGAGGGTCGCGAATACGAGGTGGGGGCCTATGCAATCCTGTCGCTCTGAGGGAGGACGTATGAGGACGTGTCTCCTGCTCGTCGCGGCGCTGGCCCTGTCCGGCTGCTACGACCGCGCGAGCTACGAATATGGCGAGTCGCTGGAGGACCTGACGCTGGCGGTCTACGACCCGACCGTGGGCGTCTACCCGAGCACGCTCGTGCTGGAGGACCCGAACAATCCGTTCGCGGACTCCATGCCGGGCGAGCTGACGAAGTGGGACATCCAGACCCACGCGGGGCCCGTGGCCGCGTTCTACGCGTGGGCGACGGTGCTCGCGCGGGGAGCGTATGGCGAGGCGCAGTACTACACGGCGCTCAACCTGGTCCGCGTGTACCAGAACGGGCTCGCGGCGCAGGAGGACCTGCCGGTGGTGCGGGAGATGGCCATCCGTGGCTACCAGGCCATGCTCGACAACTTCCCGGACGCGTGGGCGTACGACGCGTCGGGGCAGCCCGCGTACGACCTGGCGACGCCGGCCTACAAGGCCATCGTGGAGCTGGGCGGGACGGTCTCGGGAGGCTGGGTGCTGGTGCGGACCTCGAGCGGTACGGACAAGGCGGTGAGGCCATGAAGCGGACCGTGTGCATGCTGCTGCTGGCGGTGGCGTCGTGCCGCCCCGACCCGGGTGACTCCGACTACGAGAACCACCAGCCGACCGACCCGGACGGACCGGGACCGGGAGGAGAGGAGGAGATCCTCCCGGGGCCCTTCCCCTATCAGGCCGGACAGCGGCGCCTGGCGGTGGGCTTCTACGAGGGCGGCAAGTCCGAGGAGATCATCGTCAACGACGTGGACACGCACATCTACCTGTACGAGGGCACGGCCAACATCGAGTCGTCCACGACACGCATCGAGGGCAAGGTGGCTGACCGCGTCGTCCACACGGGCAAGACGTGGCTGGGCTTCGGCATCCACTGGGACACGCCCCACAACCTCGACGCGTGGAAGACGCTCCACGTCAGCCTCAACTCGGCGGACCCGGGGTTCTCCTCGGTGAAGATCGGCATGAGCGACACCAAGGGCATCCAGGTCGACGTGGGGAAGTACGGCTACGTCAACGACGGCCAGTGGCACCACGTGGCCATCCCCGTGTCGGATTTCACGGCGGCGGGCGTGAAGCTCAACGCCATCCAGGCCCCGTTCGTCTTCATCGCGGGCCAGGGCGCCGCGGGGAACTCGCTGCTGCTCGACAACCTGTACTTCACGGTGGACTGACGACGTCGGGCCGGGTGACGCGGCGGCGGATGGAGATGAGCCCGGAACTCCCACTGGAGCGCCGGGCTCTCTCCAACGTGTCGCACGTCGCTACCGGCTCCAACCCACCCCGCCGACATCGCGGCACTCAGCCCTGACGCGGCGCCCTTTCGGACAGGTCAACACTCGGAGACGTACTGACGGTAGGCAGACGTCTGCCCCCAGCTCTCCCACCAGCCACAGTGGCAGCCCCGGCCGCCAATCTGCTCCGAGAAGGTCGCGTCCCGGAAGTACATGATCAACGAATCCGGGCTGCCCGAGCAGTCAGGAATCGCCGCCTCTTGCGAGGACAGGTCCTGGACCTCCTCCTGCTCCACCGGTGCACCGCATCCCACGGCCATACAGGCCATCGCTGCCAGACCACTCACGATGATTGCTCGCATGCATCCTCCGTCGGGGTTGCGGCCGGAATCCTATTCGGAGTCCGCTTCTCCAGAAATACGGCAGAGACCCGCGAACGGGTCCGAGGGATGACGCGGCGCCTCCTCCCACCCGTGGAACCAGAGTGGGTCTACACTGCACCCATGCACCTGGAGAGACACCGTCGGTGGTCCGCGCTCGTGGTCCTGGGAATCACCCTGGCCGGCGCGGCGGGCTGTTCGGATGAGGAGAAGGGGGTGGATGTCCCCAACCCGCTGACGAACCCCCAGGACGGTCCGCCCGCGGGGAACCCCAACGCGGAGGCCACCTGCGCCGTCCCCGCCGAGGCCGGGCTCGCGGACGTCTCCCGCCCCACCTCGGTCGTCGGCACCGGGACTCCGGCGAGCTGCACCTCCGACGCCGTCATCCAGGCGGTGGCCAAGGGCGGCATCATCACCTTCGACTGTGGCCCCGAGCCGGTCACCATCACCCTCGAGCGCACCGCGAAGATCTTCAACGACACGGGGCCGGAGATCGTCATCGACGGCAAGGGCCTGGTCACCCTCAGCAGCGCGGGGAAGCACCGCATCCTCTACATGAACACGTGCGACCAGGCCCAGGTGTGGACCACGTCGCACTGCCAGGACCAGGACCATCCTCGCCTGACGCTCCAGAACCTGACGTTCGTGGACGCCAACTCCAAACCGGAGACGGAGTTCGACGGTGGCGGCGCGGTCTGGGTGCGCGGAGGGCGCCTCAAGGTCATCAACTCGCGCTTCTTCAACAACGTCTGCGCCGACACCGGACCGGACGTGGGCGGCGGCGCGCTGCGCGTGTTCAGCCAGTACAAGAACCTGCCCGTCCACGTGGTGAACACCACCTTCGGAGGGAAGTCCGGATACGGAGGCGTCTGCTCCAACGGTGGCGGCATCAGCAGCATCGGCGTGTCGTGGAACATCCTCAACAGCCTGTTCTCCCACAACCGGGCCATCGGCAACGGCGCGAACCCCGCCCAGCCCGGCACGCCGGGCGGAGGCAGCGGCGGCGCCATCTACAACGACGGAAACACGATGACGCTGTCCCTGTGCGGCACCCGCATCGAGGACAACGAGGTCAACGCCCACGGCAGCGCCATCTTCTTCGTGAGCAACGACCACTCGGGCAACATCCGCATCGACCGCTCCGTCATCCGCAACAACAAGGGCGGCTCCTGGTACCCGACGTACCCGCAAATCTCCAACCACGACGACACGCCCATCCAGGTCACCCAGTCCACGTTCGAGTGACCGTCAGTCCCAGGTTGGAGCACCGAGCCCTGGGGCTGGTGTTGCCGACTATCGGCAACGCCAGGGCGAGTTCACAGGGGGGGAAGAGGAGTCAGACTTCCTCGAATCGACCGCCGAAGATGCCGTTCGCCTCCAAGCCATCTTTGAGCTCCTCATCCACCACGAAGTAGAGGTGGTACCCCCAGAGGCGGAATACGCGAGCATTCCCGATCTTCGACTTGTCGATCCGCAGTCCCATCACGGAGCGATAAGTCCCCGCCTTCTCCGGCATCACATCGTCCTCGGTGAAGTACTGCACCTCCCTGCATGCAGCGTCATCGATACAACGAATCTCGCGCTGGACATTCAGGAGGAAGAAGGGCTTCGACTGTCCTTCGACATCCACGGGGAAGAGCTGCACATCCTCACGCGCCATCTCCCTGAACACAGACGCAACTCGCTCACTGACAATGGGCGTCAGGCCAATCCCGGCGAACTCGATATCCAAAGGCTCTCCGGGCCGATAGATGGGAATGCGGAGTCGCTCGTGCAGTTCGACCGGCTTTCCGTCACTGAAGCACCAGATGTCGTCTATCTCCTGGCCCTGTGCGTCCGTCGGGTCGCCCAGATGCCAACGTCCCTTGACGTACTGATCCGCGCTCAGCTCGAAGAATCGTCGTTCCACGACCTATTTCCCGGTACGGCCCATGACGAGTTGACGCAACTTCGACCCCTCCTCTACGAGATCGCGCGCAATCTTGGCAAGCTCCGAGACCAGGGAGTCCCTGCACTGAGCCTGGCCCCTGCATCGCGCCATTGCCAGTTGGAGCCGACGAAACACCTCGTCGTGATACGCCTGCGGGTGCGGCCCTTCGTGCCCTTTCAAACGGATGAGATTGGCGGGGTCGCTCAGCTTCATCCCCGCCTTGGCGAAGAGCCATTCGAAGCGTGGGGTCCACGGCCCACCATTCGCGTCGGAGACCATGTTCTTGTCCGTGCAGATGTGATGCACGTTGCCCTCGGGATCGCCCTGGATGCCGCCCATGGCGCCCGCCATGCCCCCCCGCAACCTCTCCTGCGCCCATCACGCTCGTGGCGACCGCCGTCGGCGCCAGAACCACGTTCAACACACCCGCCGAGGAGAGGGAGATCGCCCGAACCTCTCCGGCCAGAGCCCCCGCGAGCTGAAAACCTCCTTCCAGCGGTGCTCGACTCGCAGCCTGGGCGAATCCCGGCAGCCTCGGCCCCTGCGCCGCCATGGCGCCCTTTCCACCTAGAGCCGAGAGCGCGACGACCACCAGGACGCGAGCACCGTTGTCTCCCAACACCTTTCCGAAGCGGTGCCCTGCTCGCATCAACTCCTCGATGCTCACCGCATCTCGAGATTCGTCCATGAGCCGCAGGAACCCACGTCCGAGACTCCAGACTGGACCTGTCCCAAGGTACGCAATCAGGGACGCCGTCAACGCGACCGCGACCAACTTCGTCACGGGCTCAGGAGCGACCAGCATCACGAGCGCCGTCCCAATCATCGTCGTCACCAGCGCCCGGAGGGCAGCGGCATTCACCATGCCCTGAATCGCCTCCTCGACCCCTTCCCACACCGTGTCGAGGGCGAAATAGAGCGCCATCATGCGTCGCTCCATGAGCCCGAACGTCATGCCACCGGCAAGCATGTTCAGGCAGCCGAGAACCTCTCCCTGACGCTGGCAGATCCGTTCGTATGCCGCCGGAACGGGCCTCCCCTGCGCCCCATCGACGATTCCTCCATGGGACGCGAGCAGGGTACGCCGGTCATCCCGCTCGGCCTCACTGAAGGCCACGTCGAGTTGCATGTCGAGTACGAGCTGTACGACCGCACGCTTGAACGCGTCTTCGCCAATCTCGACAGGGTCCGACTCAACAGGCGTATACGGAATGGATGCGCCTCGGCCCGTATCGAGATGGACGATACGAGTCGACGCGCATCCGCTCGCAAGCAGCAACAGCGCAAGAACCCCTGATGCTCTCATGTGCCCCCCACTTCGCCCACCAACACCTCGGCAAGCGAGGCGCGGAATAACATCCGGCCACATCGACCTCCAAGTTCACCCACTTGCCATGGACGTCCAAGGTTGAATAATCCACAATGGCCGAAGGCACCCGCCACGGAGACACCTGGGCTTCCGAGCGGGGTCCATCAGTCCCTGGCACCCCCAACCATCGGACTGGACCCGCCAATGGCGACGCTCCAGAATCCCTGCGCCCCTTCACGAGAAAGGCTTGGCCGACAACGCCAGCCCCATCGACAACAGGAACAGCAAGAAGCACCGCCGGAAGGCGCTCGGGCTGATTCGCTCGCGGACCCTCTGCCCCAACCACATGCCCGCGAGCGCGGGCACGAGGGACAGGGACGACAGCCCCAGTTGCTCCAGACGGAACACCCCGTGCGCCAGCAGCCCCGACGCCAACGCCACGGTGGAGACGGTGAACGACAGCCCCAGGGCCTGCACCAGCTCCTCCTTCTCCAGCCCCAGGGCCTGGAGATAGGGCACGGCCGGAATCACGAAGACCCCCGTCGCCCCCGAGATGACGCCCGTGACGAGCCCCATCACCGGCGACAACCAGGCCTCGCTCCGCTCCGGAACCGAGAGGGCCGGGGAACACAGGGCCTGGACCGCATGGACGCTCAAGGCGATGCCCAGGGCCAGGCTCGACCAGGCGGGCTCGACGCTGACCAGCAACCGCGCGCCCAGGACCGTGCCCAGGACGATGCCCAGCATCATGCCGCCCAGGCGACGCAGCAGCGGCACGACTGCCGGCCCCGCCACCAGTTGCCACACGTTGGTCACGAACGACGGAACCACCAACATCCCCGCCGCGGCGGCCGGGGACAGCGTCATCCCCAACAGCCCCATGGCCACCGTGGGCAGTCCCATGCCCGTGACGCCCTTGACCACGCCCGCCAGCGTGAAGATCAGCGCGAACCGAACCAGTGAAGCCTCGTCCATGCGGTGAATAGGAGCCACCCTGGCCACCCGGCACAATGTGGTATTTCCCTCCCAGCCTTCGGATGAGCCGAAGGCCCAGGGAACGGTGACGGCTTGCGGCTCGACCTCGCGGACCTCCAGCTCTTCCTGTGCATCGTGGACGCGGGAAGCATCACGCGGGGCGCCGTCCGGGCGAACCTGGCGTTGGCCTCGGCGAGCGAGCGTCTGCGCAACATCGAAGCGGATGCCGGCGTCCCGCTCCTCGAACGACGTCCTCGTGGGGTCGTCACGACGGAGGCCGGTGAAGCCCTGGCCCATCACGCGCGCCTGATTCTACGCCAGCAGACCCTGCTCAAGGACGAACTGCGGGACTTCGCCGCGGGCGCTCGGGGCACCCTCCACCTCTACGCCAACACCGCCGCGCTGACGGAGTTCCTGCCCTCCAAGCTCGCCCCCTGGCTGGCCAAGCACCCGCGACTGAACGTCGAGCTGAAGGAGCGGACCAGCGCGGAGATCGTCAGGACCATCTCCGCCGGTCTCGCCGAGGCCGGAGTCGTGTCCGATGCCGTGGAACCCGACGGCCTGCGGCTCCACCCTGTCGCACGCAATCACCTGGTCCTGGTCGTTCCCACGGGCCATCGCCTCGCGAGGAGCAAGACGGTCCGCTTCGCCGACGTGCTGGGCGAGCCGTTCGTCGGGCTGTCCCCCGGCAACGCGCTTCAGGAGCACATCGAGGAACATGCCCGAAGCGCCGGCCGCGCCCCGAAGGTCCGCGTCCAGATGAAGACCTTCGAGGGACTCTGCGAGCTGGTCTCGCACGGCATCGGCGTGGGCATCGTTCCGCAGGGCAGCGCCCGGCGCTTGCGCAGGCGCCATGCGTTCCAGACCGTGGGCTTGACGGACAGCTGGGCGCGGCGGCGACTGTGCCTGTGCTTCCGCGACTTCAACCACGTGTCAGCCGCCGTCCAGAGCCTGCTCCGACACCTGGCGGCGGGAACCCTTGGACCGGCGGGACAGGTCGCGGAGAAGACTCGGGAATGAGCGACTTCACGCCCCCCGCGTCCCGGTCCAGCGCCTGGAGCCCTTCGAGCGCCGTCGTGACCTGGATGTGTTCGGGGGAGAGGGCGGCAGCCCGTCCCAGCATCAGAGCGCTGACGTCACCTGCCTCTGGCCAGGCGTCGCCGATGTCCATGCCGGCATCCTCACGAAGCCCGGCAACGCCTCGGCGCGCGTCAGCCACGCCGCGATGCCGGGCGACTCCGAGAGCGGCAACCCGGCCTGGTCCGCCAGACGAACCAACGGATAGCAGGCCACGTCCGCCAGCGTAGGGCGCCCCGACTCCAACCATCGTTCCCCCGTCAGTCGCTGCTCCAGCACCCGCAGCGCCGCGCGGGCCCGAGCCTGCGCGCCGACGAGGTCACATGCCACACCGAAGGCCAGGTGGTTGCGCGCGAGCCCGAGGCCGTTGTGCAACTCATTGGCATCCATGAATAGCCACTGAAGTACCCGCGCCTCCGCCGCCGGCTCCCTCGGCAGCCAGACGTCGGCGCGGTCGTAGGTCCGGGCCAGGTAGTGGACGATGGCGTGGCTGTCCCTCAGCACGACCTCCCCGTCGACCAGCACTGGCACCTGCCCGAGCGGATTGAGCGCCAGGAACTCGGGGTGGCGGTGCTCGCCGATCATCAGGTTCACCTTCTGCTCGCGGTAGTCGAGCCCCAGCAAGGAGAGGAACAGGCGCACACGGTGCGTATTGCCGGACAAGGGAAAGCCGTAAAGGATGCGCGTCATGAGGCCTCTGGGTTCGGTTCGGATGGTCACGACCGTCGCGAAACGCCGTCGACGTCGGGCACTGTGGCGGCGGCGCGAGGACGCGGCAACCACCTCGAAGGTAGTTGCGGGCATCCCCCTCTCAGCCCACGCGGACACGGCGAGGTGACACGTGGCACCGACTCCGCCAGCGCTGTCCGGGCCAGGCCCCGGAGCGGCCTTCGCCACGCAACTCAAGCACTGGCGTCATGCGCGCAAGCTCTCCCAGTTGGAGCTCTCTCTCCGGGCGCACGTCTCACAGAAACACGTCAGCTTCCTCGAGGTGGGGAGGACCCACCCGAGCCGCGACATGGTCCTGCTGCTGGCGCACGTCCTCGACCTTTCGCCGCACGAGCGCAACGTGTTCCTGGAGACGGCCGGCTTCACCGGGACCTTCACCCAGAGCACCCGGGACGACGCATCGATGCGGCCGGTGGTCGAGGCCCTCGACGTCATGCTCTCCCACCTCGACCCGAACCCCGCGTTCGTCGTCGACGGCACCTGGGACATCGTCCGCCTCAACACGGGCATGCGACGGCTCACGGCGGCGCTGGCCTTCGACCCCGCGCCCCTCCAGCGCGTGGTGGGCGAGTCGCGGGCCCGGAACATGATGCGCCAGCTCTTCCACCCCGCGGGCCTGCGTGAGCGCATGGTGAACTGGACGGAGGTCGCCCCGCGGATGCTCGCGCACCTGCGCCGCCAACTCCAGAGCCGGCCGAGCGAGGCGCTCGCGAACCTCTACACCGAGCTGCTGGGATATCCCGACGTGGCGGACCTACCGCTCCCTCCGCCCGACGCCATCGCGCTGCCCCTCGTCACGCCCATCGAGTACGCCCACGGGGCATTTCGGATCCGCCTGCTGTCGATGTGCTCGACCTTCGGCAACCCGCAGGACATCACCACCGACCCGCTGAGAATCGAGTCCTTCTTCCCCGCGGACGAGGAAGCACGTCAGCACCTGCACGCGCTCCAGACATCGGAGAGGAAGCGGTAGCCGTGGTTCACCCCTGCTACCAATAGAAGTCCCCCACGCACATGAAGAGGTGGATATAGGGCTCCGTGACGGTGTCGAGGTTGTCGTAGCGGAATCCCGTGAGGGATTCACAGACATCGACGGGGATGCCGAACCCGCCGGCGTGGGGACTGTCGGAGGGTTGAGCGGCGAGTCGCTTCTGGCGGATGGCCGCGAAGGCCTCCGGCGGGGTGCCACTGACCTGGAGCTCCCCCGGCCCCTCCTTGGGGGCACTGCCCTGAGGGACCAGCACCCGGCTCAGGGCGCGGCCCGCGCCTTCACCCGCTTGCGCTCGATGAGCTCGCGCGCCGCCCTCTCGCTCGACACGAACTCGACGTCACCCTTCAAGCGGCCCGTGTAGTAGAGGCCGAACGCGACGACCTTGGCGCTCGCCATCTGGAGGCGATTGGTCCCGACGTAGATGACGCCTCGCAGCCAGTCCGGGTTGGACAGCTCGCTGAAGTGCTCCCGCGCCGGCTTGTCGATGGTGGACCCGTCGATGTCCAGGACCACGAACAGCGGCCCCTGCGTCGCCACCACCTCCTGCACGATGGCCAGCAACTGCTTCGCGTCCTCCAGCCCCGTGGAGCCGCTGAAGTCCACGAACAAGAGATCGGGTTCCTCGAAGTGCGCCCGATGTGTTCCGAAGACCCATTCACGTCGAATCGTCATGGGAGGCCCCCACCTGGAACTCGAAGAAGCAGCACCAGGATAATGAATGGAGACAAAGCCTCCAATGACCCCAGGGTGTGGGGCACCTGACACCGTGCCCCACACGACCTCGCGTGAGCCGGACGCGCTCAGTCGATCTGCAACCGATAGGGACCGTAACTGAAGCCGCGAGTGGGGTCGATTTTGACCATGATGTGGTGGCTGCCCGAAAGCAGGGGCGTGAAATCTCCCAGGGGGGTCACCGGAACGGGTTGCCCGAGCGGGTCCACCACCTGGACACTCACATTCGACAAGCCAGAAGCCGTGACACGCCATGCTTGTCCCGCCACCAGCTCCGCCGAGAAGACGTCCACATCGAAGGACGATTCCAGCGAGGCATTGAGGGTCTGGGGCAAGGTGATGGCAGTGGCATGCGCCACATCATCCCCGTGGTCATCCACACCAACCCACTCCAACCGGAACTGGTAGGAACTGCCCGCAGTGACGGTGATGTAGATGGGGCCCGTGGCGACAGGGTCGAAGAGGAGTCTCGGCGGCCCACCAAGCTCAAGCCTTCGGACGGGGCCGACTGGTGACTCCAAGAGGGGACCCGACGAGGCGCCGTACAACATATAGAGATTCTGCTCCAGGGCGTAGAAGACGAAGACGTCCTTGTCCTCGTCTTTGTGCCGCCAGCCAGAAACGGTCTGCCCAGGCACCAGGACCGTCGCCCCCTCGTACGTGTCGGCATGGTCGTCGGGTCCCCTGTCGAGGGCTTCGATGATGAACGTCTTCGGCCGACGGGTCGCCGTGCCGTGGAACATCACCTCGAGGGTGTACTGCGCGTCCTCGGTCGCCTCATGGGCCAGGTTTCCGATGCCCGATGATTGGAGCAGTTGGCCCTGCGCGTTCTTGAGCTGGAGATAGGGAGCTCCGGGCGTGCCGCTCTTGGGCAGGAACTGGTAGATGCGACCGGCCTGCACGGGGAAGGAGAAGACGTCCACATCCGCGCGCGTCTCCAGGTGGGCGGAGAACTCCGTGGAGAGAGAGACCTCCGTCGCCGTCGCGGCCGAATCCCCGTGGTCATCGAAACCCAGATCCTCGAAGGCACAGGTATAGGGGCCATCGTGGAGACCGTCATACACATCGACGGAGTAGACTCCAGCGGAGGGTGCCTCGACGGAGACGTGCGTACGGTCGCCCACGACGGAGTACGAGTACTCCACCACCTGGCCCGCACCGTCGCGCAGGAGCAACGAGGGCCCCAGCTGACGGCCCGGCAGCACATCACAAACGAAGCGGTAGACATGGTCCTGAACCGCGACGAAGGTGAAGACATCCCGGTCTGAGCCACCCGACAGCTTGCCGGTAAATGGCGCGGAGGAGGGCGACAACGGCGTGGCATCCTCGACGGAGTCTCCGTGGTCATCCGTCTCGATGAAATCGAGGTGGAGGGTATAGGCCCCCTGGATGGCCACGACCCCTGGCATGAGCGTGCTGACCTCCACGACATAGTCGCCCGTTCGCGTGGCGTTGAAAATGGCCCCCGGAGCGACATCCCCCGTGGCAGTGCCGTTCGGGGTCACGACATTCACCCGGCAGGGAGTGACGACCGTCGATTCGCAACGCACGCGGTAGAAGGAGCCCCGGGACAGGGGCAGGAGGAAGACATCACGGTCGCTCGGGAACTCGAGCGTACCCGAGGCCACGGTCGTCGGTGACCAGGGCGTCGCCGTGGACGCCCGATCCCCATGATCATCCGTGCCGAGGTCGACGACCTGACAGGAATAGGGCCCCATCATTTCATGGTTCGGTGATGCCACGCTGACGTAGGCGGTCTCCTGGGCCTCGACCTTGAAGTACACCCCCATCCCAGGAGGGTTCCAGACATCCACCCGGACCTTCCTCATCTTCTGCGCGTCGTAGTACTGGATCATCCAGCCCACGAGCGGCGCGGGGAACGTGCACTGGAAGCGGTAGTAGTGCCGGGGTTCCGCGGTGAAGGAGAAGACATCCTCATCGAAACCGAAGTCCAAGGCTCCCGTGATGGGCCCAGCCAGGGGAGAGATTGGAGTGGCCGTATCGGGGGTATTCCCATGGTCATCCAAGAGCAGTGGTAAGTGATGAGAGGGGTTTCCAGATGGACTGGAGAGGAATCCCACCCCGAGCGGCTCGTCCGCGCTACTGCCACAAGCACCGAGCAGCAAGACACCCAGACAGGAAAACACGCATCGCATTGACATGAGGCACCTCCACGGGTCATCCAACCTCGTCACGGACTGAGCACAGACCCATGACAATGACTGCGTCGTAAGTCGGGTGGATTCCTGACATCCTGGCCATCCATCTGGTTCCGCCACACAATGCGCTACCGCTCAGAGGAAATCTTCCAGGCCTCCAGCCTTGGATCGAAAATGGGAGCGAATGGGATCCACGGGTCAACCTTCGGTTGACACCTTGGAAGCCACCGTATTAACCGCAAGATCGCTCATGCAAACACTCTCACGTCCCACCCTGCGGGCGCTGGCCCTGCTTTCCCTGCTCATGTCCCCGACGGCCTTCGCGGAGGAGCGGGACGAGCTGAGTCAGGCCTCGGAGAACGACTCCGTGTTCCCGCGCTGGATTGCCCTCTCCGTGCGCGGGGGCTACCTCATGCCGGGCGGGATGATGGAGGACGACGCCGTCTCCCCCGTCTACCTGTACGAGGTCTACAAGGGGCTCTTCGCCGCCATCCTCGAGCCCACCTTCCGGATCGGCTCGCACGTCGAGGTCGGCCCCTGGCTCCAGGTCTCCTACGCGCAGATGCGGGTCCAATGCTCCCGTGACGAGGTCTGTCCCGGCCGCAACCGGCGCTTCGGCCTCCAGGCGAACGTCCACTGGAACGCCCAGGGCCCGTACTCCCCCTGGTTGGGGCTGGCGGTCGGCCATGACCGGTCGTCGTTCTCACTGCCCGACGTGGAGGCCACCTACTCCGGACTGGACTTCACCTTCCAAGCCGGGTTCGACAAGAACCTCGCCGGCCCCTTCTGGGCCGGGCTCTTCATCAGTGGAACGGGCGGCCAGTACGACACGCTGAAGGTGGACTCTGGCACCGAGTCGGCGCAGGGCGGCGTCCGCGGACGCGCCATCCACCTGTGGATCGGCTTCGGCTTCCGCCTGCGGCTGGCCGCGCCCATCCCCGCGCACCAGAGTTGATGGCCCAGGACCGCTCGGCCGTACGGGTCCGACCCGACGTCCCGTGAAATCGCCACCGGATTGCAATCGCCCGCGCCTGCTTCGTAGAGAGGAGGAGTCCGAGTGGGGGAGTGACGGGAGCGCGGAATGCGTCGAGCGGTCGTCGTGATGTTCAGTGCCTGTCTGCTGCTGTGCATGAGCCTCCCCGCGGAGGCGAAGGAAGCGCCCCCCGCCCCCAGGCCGCTGTGGGGGGACCTGGCCCCCGGGCCCCACGCGGTCGGCTACCAGGTGCTCTACCGGTTCGACACGAGCCGCACCTGGGCTACGACCCGCCCCTACGGCAAGAGCTTCACCGCCGACCCCAGTGGCCGGCCCATGCGCATCAGCGTCTGGTATCCCGCCGCCGCCCGCGCCACGGGACGGAAGCTGCGCTTCGAGGACTACTTCCGTGGGGGCTCCGCGCCCAAGGGCTTCCCGGACGTCGAGACGCTCCTCGCCGAACGGGATGGAGCCTCCCACCAGCGCGGCTTCCGTGACGCCTACGCGGCCCTGGCCGCCACGCCCACGGCCGCCATCGCCAACGCCCCCGCCGCCCCCGGCCACTTCCCCCTCGTCCTCACCACGGGAGGCCAGGGCGCCCTGCTCACGACGAACGCCACGCTGGCCGAGTACCTCGCCAGTCACGGCTACGTCGTCGCCACGGTCTTCACGCTCGGGCCGAGCAGCGACGAGCCCTCGCTGGGACTCACCCCCGCCGAGGTGGCCATCACCGTGCGGGACTACGAGTTCACCTGGTCCGTGGTCAGGGCCCTGCCCAACGTGGACCCGTCGCGTCTGGCCATGGTGGGCCACAGCATGGGCGGCAGCGCGGCGGTCCTCTTCGCGATGCAGAACGCCAACGTCGCCGCCGTGGTCGGCCTGGACGGCACCTACGGCTTCCCCCATCCCCCCGCCGACCCCGGCATCCTCTCCGTCACCGAGGGCTACCACCACGCGCCCCGGAAGATGCGCGCCGCCATCCTCGACCTGCGCCGCAAGCAGCCGTGGATCGACCTGTCCGCGGTCCGCTCGTACCACCACTCGGACCGCTACCTCGTGACGCTCAGCCAGATGTTCCACTCCAGCTTCACCGAGGGCTCGCTCCACCAGCGCTTCTCCGGCGAGTTCCCGGCGAATCCGGAGGGGACGACGCCTCGCTCCAGCGGGGAGGGCTTCACCTGGACGTGCGCCCTCATCGAGGCGTTCCTCGACCTCCAGCTCAACGCGGACGCCAGCGGCCTCACCCGGATGAAGGCGGTCGTCGAAGGGAACCCGCGGGCCACGTTCGCGTACGAGCCCGCCCGCGCCGCCCGGCCGCCGCCCTCCGTCGTCCTCGAGCAGGTGGAGGCACGCGGCCTGGACGCGGTCATCGCCTCCGTCGAACAGCTCCGGCGCGAGCTCCCCGACGAGCCCGTCGTCGAGGAGGCCGTCTTCGTCGCGCTCGGCTACTCGTTGCTCGGCCAGGGCAAGGCCGACCGCGCCATCCTCGCCTTCCAGCTCGCCATGTACTTCCATCCGACCTCGGCGAACGCCGCCGACAGCCTGGGAGATGGCTACTCCGCCGCGGGCAGGAAGGACGACGCCCGAAAGGCCTTCGAGCGCGCCATCCAGCTCGTCCCCACCGACCCCGCGCTCGGCAGCGCGGAGGCGAAGTCCGGGCTCCTCGAGGAGAGCACCCGGAAGCTGAAGGCGCTGACGCCCTGAGCCCTCACCCCGCGCGACGCCGAAGCGCGGGCTTGCTCTTCGGGAGGTCCCCCACGAGGGCCTTCCGGTCCAGGGAGACGTCGAGGCGGTGCGCGAGCCACTGCCCCAGGTGGTCCATGCGCTCGGGCGCGTAGATGCCGCGCTCCAACACCGAAGCCCCCTTGGACGTGTGCATCCACAGGGAGAACGTCACCCGCTCGTCCTCCCCCAGCTCCTGGGAGACGTCGCGCCGCACCTCGAGCGACCTCACGCGATGGCTCACCCGCTCGGGGCGTCCAATCCGGTAGCGCACCCGCTCCAGCACGCCTGGCCGGACCTCCCATTCCAACCACGACTGGAAGGAAGGCCAGGCGCTCAAGGCCACCCAGCCCGCGAGCCCCGCCAGGGCCACCGCGAACAGCGGCCCCTCCACGCTCGTGCCGTCGATGCCCTGTCGCCACATCACCCCGGCCGCCGACGCCGCGAACAGGAGCGCCGCGCCACCGCGCATCCACGCACGCTGGCCCACCGCGGCGCCCCGCTCACGCCGGAACACCACCCCACCCCTCGGGAGTGACACGGCCTCGCGCCCCTCGGGCACACAGTCCGCGAGCACCGCGGGCGTCGCGCCCAGCTCCGAGCGCCCACGCAGTCGCTGGTACAGCGCCCTGTGCTCCGACACCGTCCCCAGCGTCGCCAGCTCGACGCGCCTCCCGGTGTGCAGCAACGCCGTCACTCCGCCCCCCGAGCCGTCGGGGAAGGCCGCCACGTCGGCGTACGGCAGATGGTTCACCCGCGTCCACGGCCCCCACCACCGCCGCCACCTCACGCCCTTCGAGTCCATCGCGAGCTGGTCCTCGCAGACGATGGAGCGCAGCAGGAACGTCCCGAAGCGGACGCCCACCCACAGCCATCCCGTCAGCACGGCCGCCAGCAGCAGGCCTCCCAACACCAGCCCCACGGCCGGGACGTTCGTCATCACCATCCGGCCCCCCATCGGCGTGGGGTCCAGCAGCTTCCGAACCACCACGATGAGCACGTCGAGGCCCAGCTTCGCGCCCGCGAAGCCAATGGCACACCAGACGAGCAACACCGCGGAGAAGAACCACCGCCGCTGACCCGGCGCGCGCAGCCGCACCTCCCAGTCCGGCGCCCCCTTTGCGTCGACCATGTCCTGCGCCTCCCCCTGCGTGACCTTCCACCCGCTCGAATGACTCGCATCCCTCTCAGGCATGCGGGCCCCACGCGGAAAGCCTGTCACCTCATTGTCGCCGGAGAAGCGCCGCGCGACCATCCCCTCGCATCCCGCCAGGGAGAGGTCCGACGGACCCCGCCCCCACCGGGCCAGACGCTCAGCTCACGCCCACCTTGCACCCGGGGAGCGCGCTGCGCAGCCGGTCGAGTTCCTCGGGAGGCAGGGTCGTCCAGTACAGGTCCAGCGCCCGCAGCCAGGGCATCCGGAAGAGGACTGGCGGCACCGTCTTCAGCGGCGTGGACTGGAGGTCCACGGACGTCAGGTTGCGGAGCTTCTCGAAGGAGTCCGGCAGCGTCGTCAGTCCCGTGCGGTTCAGGTTGATGGAATCGAGCGAGGCCAGGTCCCCGAGCTCTGGGGGCAGCTCGGTCAGCTCGGGGTTGAACGAGAGGTCCAGTTGCCTCAGCTTCGCGCAACGCCCCAGCTCGGGAGGGACCCGCTGGATGCCCGTCGTGCGGACCCACAGGGACTCCAGTTGGGTGAACTCACCAATCAGCGCGGGAAGGCTGCCCAGCTTCCGGCCGTTGAACAGCAGCTCCTTCGAGTCCCGGGGGAACGCGTCGAACACCGCGGCGGGGTCCTTCCCCTTCGCATTGATGGGGAGCGACGCGCCCTCCAGGTCCGGAGGCTCCACGGGCGAGTCGCCCTCCTCCACGCCCTCCAGCGCGGCGGACACCTCCGCCAGCGTCTCCGACAGCCAGGTGGAGAACGGCCCCAGCTCCGACACCGGCAGGCTGTCCTCCACCTCCCAGACGACCAGGGCCTCGCCGTCCGCGCTCTTCCCGAAGGCGAAGCCGTGGAGGTCCTCGATGTCGTGGGCGGCGAACATCACGAACCCATAGGCATGCGTGCCCGCCTCACGCTCCGCCCGGACGTCCCTCCAATCCCTGTCCGGCACCCCCACCTGCTGGGACACCCCCAACCGCCAGCGCGGAGGCAGCAGGCACAACGTGGACGCCGTCGTCGACAGCCACCGGTAGCCCAGCGCCGTGACGAGCTCCACGTACTCCGGAGGCAACAGCGGAGCGGGGTCGAACCCGGCCGTGAACGGCACCACCCGAGGCTCCAGGTCCGCCAGACGACGGCCCGCCGCCCCCTTCCCCAAGACCTGGACGACCTGCTTCTCCACGCGCTTCCACGACGTCACGAGCGATACGGGCTTCTTGGCCATGAGGCCACCCGTCCTAGCTCCATTCCATGGCACCGGGAAAGCACGCGCTCGAGGGGCAACACGCCTCGCGCCCGAGGCGTGCACCCGGGGTATGAGACTCTCGACTCCTCATTCATCCGACGTCCGATGTCTCCCGGGTTCCACGGAAGGTAGGGTCACCTCCATGCGAAGACGCCTCACCTCCGTCAGCGCGCTCCTGCTCTGTCTGTCCGCCTGTCGCACGGTCCCCGCCGCCGGGCCCGGGACAGCGTGTGTCCTCGCCGCCCGGCCCGACGAGGTCATCGCCGTGGAGGGCACACCGCTGCCCGGTGAGTTGCACGAGGTCTTCGACGTCCCGGATGCCCCCGCGTGGTGGGAGGCCGCGCCCGAGGACGCGGAGCGCCAGCGCTACCGCGAGGACCTGCGCGCGCGCCTGGGTGAACAGGGGCTCGCGCAGCACACGCTCCTGGACCGCTCCCGCGCGCTCTTCGCGACCCGGAAGGACGGGGCCCGGCGCGAGGCGGAGAACAGCGCGCGTGTGCTCGACGGGAGCACCGGCACGGTGGGCCCCAGCTCCTGCCTGGAGTGGCGGCTGTTCCAGCGACAGACGCGGCGCTTCCCCATGCTGTCGCATCCCACCGAGTTCCACGCCTACGTCCTGCGTGGACAGGGGCGACTGCGCATCTACCTCTCCGGCGCGGACCACGTGGGCGGCAAGCTCCGCGCCGAGGTGACGGACCGCGTGGCCGCGGACGTCGCGCGCGGCTTCACGCTCGTGGCGCACCTCCACAACCACAACTTCATGTTCGACCGGGAGCCGGGTGACCGCATGTGGACGACGCCGGAGACGGTGGACGACGTGGGCGGTGGCGTGGCCCCCAGCCTCAGCGACGTCCAGGCCTACCGGGGCCTGCGCGAGTCATTGGGACTGCGGGGCGCGTGGGTGACCAACGGCCTGGAGACAGGGCGCTTCACCGCGGAGGACTTCGACCGGCTGTCCGCGTGGGAGTAGCTCAACGCACCTGGGCGAACACCGGCGCCTCCGCGACGGCGTCCTGCCCCACCCTCACGAAGTACACCGGCAACGGGAACCGGACATCCAGCACCCGTCCCCGGGAGCGCCCCTCGAGGCGAAGCTCCCAATAGACCTCGGTGTCGCCGCGCTTCCAGGTGGACGCCGCCGGCTCCTGCTCCGGGATGGAGAGGAGGAGCTCCAGGGGATGCGCGGGCCCCAGGCGCTCCGCATGGACGTGCCGCGTGCGGGTGTACTCGGAGGTCCGGTGCGTGCGGATGCGGGCCTCGTCACGGTGCTGGACCGTCGTCGTCTTCGCGCGGATGCGCTCGAGCGTGACCGACATGAGGGATATCTCCGGGACGTCGCGTGAGAAGAGGACCTCGAGCCGCGCGGTCTTCCCCATCGCGAGGGGAACCTCGGGGAGTCGCAGCGTCACCGCGCCGAAGTGCCGCCGCCCACGCCAGCGACGCCGGAGCCGCGCGAAGTGCTTCCAGAGCAGGAGCCCCCCGGTCCCGCTCGCGACCCACGCGAGGCCCAGGAACAACGACCGCGCGTCCCCGCGACGCTCACCGAAGAGGCCGTGGACCGACTCGGACAGGAAGCCACAGGTGAAGAGCGCCGCCAGGGCGAACGGCAGCAACGGCCACGCCAGGGCGGACAGCCGATGGTCGTCCGCCTCGGTCTCGAGCGGCCAGTCACGGTCCCACAGCCAGGGTTCGTCCACGTGGTGCCTCGCCATCGCGCGCTTGCGCAGCGACCGCATCAGCCGCGCGAGCCCCCACCCCGCCCACGACAGCAGACCTCCCGCCAGCACCACGAGGGAGCCCTCCTCGGAGGAGCCCATCGCGTCCACGAACTGGACCGCGAGGAGCGGCCCCAGGCAGAGGCTCGTCAGCAGGGGAATGAGGCCCTGATGGTCCGGCGCCTCGGTGCCGGGAGCCGACTCCCGTGGAGAAGACCGCTCACGCTGGGGACCGTCTCGATTGGCCATCCGTCAATCCTAATGCCAACACGCCCCACGCACCCGGGCACCTCGCGCATGCCAGCCGACATTCACCGCCCCAATGGATGACACGCCCCCGAGTCACCCGCGACGTCCTCAAGCCCGCGTCGAGGGCTGTGATAGGAAATGAGCGGCATTTACTTGATTTTCAAGGAAATCAAACATGAACGTCGTGACGAGAAGGGCCGGGGTCCTCCTGTCGATTGGAGGCCTCTGGGCGTGTGGTCCCACGGTGGAGTGGGAGTCGGAGTCCTCCGCCGAGACGGAGGCGCTGGCGCAGACGCAGGAGGCCCTCACGTGCGCGTCGCTCGGGGAGGGCGTGGAGCTCAATGGCTGTCCCGAGCTGTGCGCGCTGGTGAACCCGCTCCCACGGCCCCAACCCCGGGCGAGCCTGTCGCGCAACATCCTCACCACGTCGTTGGACGTGAAGCTCGACACGCTGAGCGCCACGGCCGCCATCCAGGTGGCGCCGTCCCTGGCGACGGGCCTGTCACTGAAGGTGGGGAAGATTCACATCACCGGCGTGCGCAGCCGCTGCGGCGCGCTGAACTACACGGTGCAGGACGGGCAGCTCGACATCGGGATGCCGGTGTGGGCGAGCACCGTGCTCGTCGACTACACCTTCGAGGAGACGCCCGACTTCGACGGCTACCTGCCCACCGGCAGCACGTTCCTGTGGCCGTCCTTCTGCGCGAACCTCTTCCCCTGCCACCCCGCGCTGGCGGACGGCGTGAAGTTCTCGCTGAAGGTGAGCAACGTCCCGGCGGGAAAGAAGGTCGTCTACCCCTCGCGGATTCCGGCGGACGCCCCGGCGTACATGCTGGCGTGGGCCGTGGGCGACTACACCGAGCTGCCGCTGGGCCACACCACCGCGGGCACCCAGGTCTCCGTCTGGCATCTGCCGGGTGAAGCGGCGGTCGCCACGACGGGCACCCTCCACCTGAAGGACGCGGTGGACTTCTTCGAGCGGCAGTACGGCCCGTACACCTTCGGCGGCAAGGTCGGCTCGGTGTCCGCCAACTGGGGCCCGGGCGCGTACGGCGGCATGGAGCACCACCCGTACTGGCACGTGGCGTCGGACGCCATGGACGACAAGCTGGTGCACCAGCACGAGGCCGCCCACGGCTGGTATGGCAACGGCGTCCGCATCCGGTGCTGGGAGGACTTCGTCCTCTCCGAGGGCACCGCCGAGTACCTCACCGCCCGCTCCGTGCGCGCCACCGAGGGCGCGGAGGCCGAGGCCGCCGTCTGGACGCAGTGGACGCGGGAGCTGGAGCGCGCCGTCTCGCGCGGTGACACCTACGCGCTGCCGGACTCCACCTGCAACACCATCGACATCCTCACGCACCCGCTCTGGTCCAACATCCCGTACAAGAAGGGCGCGTTCTTCTACAAGGCGCTGGAGAAGCAGATCGGCACCGCGGCCATCGACCGCGTGCTGTCGCGCTTCTACCGCCGGCACGTCGGTGGCACCGCCCGCATGCAGCAGTTCCTGGACCTCGTGAAGGCGGAGACGGGGCAGGACCCGACGCCGCTCGCGAACGCCTGGCTGCGCGGACTGGGCATCCCCGAGCTGCCCTGACCCCGAAGCGGCGACAGGGGACGGACTCCGCGACGGAGGCCGCCCCCTCCTCTGTCAGCACCTCCCCGGCGCGGAGCGAGGCCGGGGAGTCCGTTCCCCCGAAGTCCCCGGAGCCTCCCCATGCGTCACCCGCGCCTCGCCCTGCTGCTCTGCGCCGCCTCCACCGCGCTGCTGTTCACCCCCCGGTCCGCGGAGGCCCGCCCGCCCGGCCGCAAGTGGGAGAGCCTGGGCGTCATCGGCAACCCGGGCGAGTGCTATGAAATCTGGGTGCGCAAGCACTGGCTCTGGGGCTGGCAGCTCGTCCACGAGCGCGTCCCCTGCCCTGGCTCGGTCGTCATCCGGTCCCCGCTGGGCGTCCTCATGAGTGACGCGCCGGCGTTCGTCGCGATGTCCGCGAACGGCCGCTTCGCCCTGTCCGTGTTCGACCCGACGACGACCGTCCCCATCGTCCTCGAGTCGAGCAGCAGCTACGTCGGACCGGTGCTCTCGTACGGCTCGAACACCGCGGCGCTGGTGAACCTCACGCCGGACGGCGAGCAGACGTCCTCGACGCGCCTCGGGCCGGCGGCCTACGCGCCCCAGGTCCTCGTGCGCGCCTCCCAGAACCTGCCCGCGGTGTTCAACGGCCCCAACCAGGCGGCGCTCGTCACGCTGAGCACGGACTGGAGCCTCGTCCTGGAGGTGCACGCGCGCGTCACCGTCGCGCCCGGCGACTCCTGAACCGCGGGAGCCCTGACGGGCGGCGCCACCTGCTCGCGGCGCCGCCCCTCACGACCTCATCCGCACGACGGCGAGAGCTGGTAGACGCGCACGCCCAGGCTCTCGCCCACGTTGACCTGGCACTGGTTCCCCGGGCACGACACGGGGACGAGCGACGGGGTGGACGACGTCGTCATGCCCACCCACTCCGAGACGTTGAAGCCACAGCCGTTGCGCGCCAGCGGCATGTTCAGCGTGGGCAGGGGCCCCACGGTGTGCAGCATCAGCGTGTTGTCGGAGGCCTCGACGACCGCGTCCACGCAGCTTCCCCCCGGCGTGCAGGAGAAGACGTGGACCCCGGCGTCCCGGGCCACGTCCCGCAGCATCGACGTCGGCAGGCCGGGCGCCGCGGCGTACGCGACCTTGTAGCTCCCGAAGCCATCCGCGACGCGCTTGACGGCGAAGGCCACGTCCGTGCTGCCCGCGTAGCGCGAGAGCATGCGCGAGTCGAGGCAGTTCACCGACGCGGCGTTGGCGCACAGGCCACCGCCGGAGGCGCCCACGTCGACGCGGTACTGGAGCGGGAAGCTCCCCAGGGCGAGGGCGAGGCCGGCGCCATCCGCGGGATACGCGGCCCCATCGACATAGGACGCGGCCGCGAAGTTCGCTCCGGCGGCGCGCCGGGACACCGGCATCCCGAGCGTGGCCGTGAGGTTCGCGTCCGCCGCGTTGCCGTTCCCGTCAATCACGCCCGGCGCGTAGACGTAGAGCAGCGTGCGCCCGCCGCCCGCGAGCTTCTGCTGGATGCGCTGCCTGTCCGCGTCCGAGAGCTTGTAGGCATCCAGGAAGATGGCCAGCCGGAGGTTCGACGTGTCCATCGTCGCGAGGTCGGAGAAGAGGTGGTGCCGGACCGGCGCTCCGACGCGGGAGAGCGACTCCACCTGCGACTGCAGGCTGGCCAGCGCGAACGGGTACGCCAGGTCTCCCCCGAGCCCGTCGAGGGGCTGGTGCGCGACGGACGGTTCGTCCACGAAGACGGCGATCTGCGGGGAGTACGCGCTCCCGGCGCTCGCCACGGACGAGGCCACCGTGCTGGTGTTCTTGAGGGTCGACCAGAGCGACGCGGACTCCACGGGTTGGCTCGGGAGCCCGAACCAGCCCTGCGCGCTCAGGTCGAAGTAATAGAGCCCCGTGCCGTGGATGGCCGCCGTGATTCCGTCCCGGACCATGAGGCGGTTGGTCTCGTCGATGGTGGTGGCGTGCCGCCAGCTCCCGGGAGGCGCGAAGTGGGTCCGGCTGTCGTCCTCGAACTCGAAGAGCTTGTTGCTCATGACGATGGCGTGGGTGGAGAGCTGCGGAGCGAAGCCGAAGCCCAGGCGGCGCGAGTATTCGTACGAGAAGGGCGAGGCGATGATGTCGATGTTCGGGTCACGCAGGAGCTGGCCCAGGCCGTGATGCATGGCGAACGAACGACGCACATGGAGGCCATAGGAGTAGCCGTAGAAGACCTTGCTCAGCGCCTTGCCCCCGGTCGCGGACTTCACCTTCGCCGCCAGCCGGGAGATGGCGGCGACCAGCGTGTTCACCTCCGTGAGGGACGCCTGGACGGCGGCGGCCTTGGCGCTCCCCGCCAGGAAGATGCCGAAGTTCTCCGACATCCTGTTCGTGAGCGAGGCCGCGGGGCTGCCCGAGTCGTCCGGGTAGAAGAAGTTCGAGGTGTGGAGCGAGCTCCAGGGGAGGTCGGAGGTCAGGTCATCCCGACCGCTGACATGGAGCGGCGAATAGAAGAACTCTCCCGCGATGAGGTAGGTGAAGTTCAGGCCAATCACCCGGCCCCGGGTCTCCGGCTCCGCCTCCAGCAGGTCGGCGACCGTCTGGATTTCGACCTCCCGCGAGCTGAGCCACGCCTCGTCGAGACGCCTGTACGGCTTCTGCACCTTGGGCTCCGCCGACTGCGCGCAGAACGCGTTGGCGTCGTAGCGCACGCCCTGGTCGTTGTAGAGCGCCATGTACTTCGCGGACAGGTAGTTCTCCCCGGACGCGCAGGGCCCGAACGCCTCCGCGAGGTCGAAGAGGTCGAACCGGATGAGGAGATACGGGTCGAAGCCGGGATAGGCCTGTCGGACCTTCTTCAACCGGGTGGCCAGGCGCGCCACGGCGCCCGCGCCTCGATAACCGAGCGTGGTCTCCACGATGGGCCGCGCGCCGAACGCCTGTGAACGGGCCAGCTCGCCCAGGCCGAAGTCGATGACCGCGTCCTCGGCCACGCAGTTGCTCACGCAGGACTGCAGGTTGACCATGTAGTGCAACGGGCTGAGCGCCTGGCCGTTGACGGCGATGCGCTTGCCGCCGTCGACGGTGACGATGGAGGCCGAAGGTCCCGTCCAGCTCGTCGTCGACACGGTGTAGGTCGCGCTGACCGGCGCGCTGCTGGAGAACCCCGCGCGACAGGCAACCGCGCGGACGGTCGTCGTCGTGCTGACGGAGAACGGCGCCCCGTACGTGAGCGCCGGAGCGCCGCACCCCGGCGTCGTGGTGTCCAGGGTGTAGTAGAGCGTCGCGCCGGGGGTCGTCGTCGAGAGCGTGACGCTGACCGCGCTGGAGTAGGTCCCGCCGGGCGGCGAGAACTGGGGCGTGGCCGCGGCGAATGCATACGAGGCCGCGCTGACGGGGCTCGTCGTCATCCCGCTCTTGCAGGCGATGGCCTGCACGTTCGTCGCCGAGGAGAGCGCGACGGGGCTGGTGTAGAGCGTGCTTCCGCCGCAGGACGGCGCCGAGCCATTGAGCGTGTAGTAGATGCTCGCCCCGCTGGTGCCCGAGGTCAGCGTCACCTGGATGGGGCTCGAATGCGTCCCTCCATTCGGAGACAGCCCAGGCGCCTGCACCGTCGTGACCACGGGGACCGAGGGAACCCCGGGCACCTGGTCCGAGATGTCCGTGCCGGACGACATGCCATACACATACAAGGGCTGCCCCGGGTACTGGGCGAGGACCGTGTCGGACAGGCGGAGGCTGAAGCGGTGGAGCCCGAGCGAGGTATTGCAGGCGCTCCCGACGGCCGGCTCACTGGTGGCGTTCGCGAGCCCGGCGGCGACGTTCGCCCCGGACGGCCAGGGCGCCCCCGCGTAGACGTTCAGCGCCAGGGACTGGTTGATTCCATACGCGCACGTCCAACCCTCCAGGCGGTAGCCATCGCTCCGGAGGTACACCCCCTCGACGTTGCCCTTCACCTGCCCGTTGTACGGCGCCGAGGGGAGCGCGATGTTCCCGGAGCCCGGGACGAGGTTGTTGATGCCGTAGGCATCCAGGTGCGCGTACGCGTAGAGGGCCTTCCCCGCGTGCTGCTTCATCAGGTACTGCGGGAGCTGGAACCGGAAGCGGTGTCTGTTCAACGTGCTGGCGCAGGCCGTGGAGACGCCTGGCTCCGACACGACATCCGCCCGGACGCCGCCCAGCATCGTCCCGGTGGGCCACGGCGCCCCGACGTAGATGTCCACGTCGACGGACTCCGAAAACCCATACGCACAGGCCCAGCCTTCGGCGACGTAGGTCGTGCTCCTCCAGTACACACCTTCGAGATTGCCGCGCACGTCATTCGCCGCCAGGCCCTCCAGCGCGAACAAGACGAGTGCGACAGCGATGAGACGCTGACTCGAGCGACACATGGACCCTCCAGGAATGTGCCGACTTACTTACTATTCAGATATTGACGCAAGATGGGTCGCTCGCGAGACACGCCCCCGGGTCGTCACGACTGGCGCCGGGTAGGGCCTGACATCCAGCCACACCCCTCCATTTTACTAGACAGTCTTCCTCCACTATAATGGACACCATGGACGTCAACGCCCGCATCGCCCAGCGCGTGCGCGCCCTGCGTGACGACCGGGGGTTCTCGCTCGAGGCCCTGGCCGAGCGCAGCGGCGTGAGTCGCTCGAACATCTCGCTCATCGAGCGGGGGCAGAGCAGCCCGACCGCCGTCGTCCTGGACAAGCTGTCCGCCGCGCTGGGCGTCACCCTGGCCTCGCTCTTCGAAGAGGCGCCCACGAAGACGGCCGCGCCCTCGCCCCTGGCGCGCGCCGCGGACCAGCCCGTCTGGAAGGACCCGTCGTCGGGCTACCTCCGCCGCAACCTCTCCCCGCCCGCGCAATCCCCGCTCCAGCTCGTCGAGGTGAGCTTCCCCGCGAGACAGCGCGTGGCCTACGAGAGCGCCTCGCGCAACAAGGAGATCCACCAGCAGGTGTGGATGCTGGAGGGCGTGATGGAGCTGACCGTCGGCGACGCGCACTGGCGCCTCGAGGCCGGGGACTGCCTGACGATGCGGCTGGACCGCCCCATCGTCTTCCGCAACCCCACCCGCCGGTTGGCGCGCTACCTGGTCGCCCTGGTGACGCTGCCTCCCACCTTCCCTCGGAGGCAGGGATGAGCGACGACCTCCACGTGCGACGGCTCGGCGCCGGGGACGCCTCCACTCGCGTGGAGGCCCTGGCGGACCTGCTCATGGATTGCGTCGAGGGCGGCGCCTCCGTGAGCTTCATGTGGCCCCTGTCCCGCGACAAGGCCGTGGCCTTCTGGCGCGGCGTCGCCGAGGGCGTCTCGCGCGGCGAGCGCGTCCTGCTCGTGGCCGAGGACTCCGGGGGACAGCTCGTCGGCACCGTCCAGCTCATCCTCGCCCTCCCGGAGAACCAGCCCCACCGCGCCGACGTCGCGAAGATGCTCGTCCACCGCCAGGCCCGCCGACGCGGCATCGCGGCGCGCCTGATGGCCTCCCTCGACGACGAGGCCCGCCGCGAGGGCAGGAGCGTCCTCGTCCTCGACACCGTGACGGGAGGCGACGCGGAGCGGCTCTACGCCCGCTCGGGCTGGCAGCGCGTGGGCGAGGTCCCCCGCTATGCCCTGATGCCCGACGGCACCTCCTGCGGGACGACCTTCTTCTACAAACACCTTTGAGTCCCCAGGGCCCGCTGCCCGCAACTCCAAGATTCCCGGCAAACGAGGCCCACCTTGCTCCGGAATCACGGGAACCGGCAGGCACCCAGGTGCCAGCGTTGAGCAAGCTTTGCTAAGGGAGGGCCCATGTCGACCGCACTCCAGACCCGCTCCGCGAGCTCGCTCGCCCACGGCCGCTTCGGCCAGACGCGCTACACGATCCGCCGCAAGTTCTTCAAGCTGTTCGGCGGCGCGTTCCACATCTACGACGAGGCGGGCAACCTCGCGTTCTATTCGAAGATGAAGGCCTTCAAGCTGAAGGAGGACCTGCGCGTCTACAGCGATGAGGAGATGCGCGAGGAGCTCATCACCATCAAGGCGCGCGGCATCATCGACTTCGGCATGACGTACGACGTGACGGACGGCGCCACCGGGGAGCGCGTGGGCGCGCTGCGCCGCAAGGGCCTGCGCTCCATCCTCCGCGACCAGTGGCTGGTGCTGGATACGAACGACCAGGAGGTGGGGAAGATCGAAGAGGACAGCATGGCGCTCGCGCTCGTGCGCCGCTTCCTGACCAACCTCATCCCGCAGTCCTTCACGGGGACGCTGGGCGAGACGCAGGTGCTCACCTTCACCCAGCGCTTCAACCCGTTCATCCAGAAGATCGACCTCGACTTCTCCATCGACGACCGCCGCCTGCTCGACCGCCGGCTCGGCATCGCTGCGGCGGTGCTCCTGTGCGCCATCGAGGGTCGTCAGCAGTAGCGGGACACGGGCCCTCCTCGCGCCAGGGCTAGCGCCTCGGCGGGATGACGTGGCTGCCGTGGCCGAAGAGGACCTCGAGCACGAGGTTCAGCTCCCACAGCGGCCAGCCCTCCTCGGGATGATCCTCGAGGAGGGCGTCCTCGAGCTGGGCGGCGAGGGGCCTTTCGTCCTCGTCCCCCGCGACGGGCAGGCCCCAGGTCGCCCCCAGGGCCGAATTGACGATGGCGGGGCCGATGTACTGGGTGAGGTCCCGCGCGCCGCGGGGAATCTCGCGCTCGCCGCCCGCCACCTGGTCCGGGTTGTGGAGGACGGCCAGGCCCCGCAGGGGATTGCCCTGCTCCATCGGATGCAGGCCCCGCCAGTCGTCCAGCAACGGCTTCACGGCCGTGGCGACGACCTGCGCGTTGGCCTTCCGCCACGCCCCCTGCGCGTTGGAGCGGCCCACCAGGTCCTTCACCACGTCCTCTTCGACGGAATGGCCCTCCGCGTCCACCTTGCCGGTCTCCTGGCGGAGGGAGAGCAGCTCCCGCAGCCGCGCCAGGATGGCCTCCGCGTCCGGGACCTGCTCCGGGTCGAACGGCCGGCCGCGACGGATGCCGTGGAGCGTGGTCGACCGCTCCGTGAGACGCGACAAGGCATCCGTGCTGGAGAGCTGCGAGAACAATCCCTTGCTGACCACGCCGAGCCGCTGCCGCTTGTTGCGGACGTTGCCCTTCCGGGACAGCGACTCCACCTGGTCCGCGTTGCGCAGGTACAGCTCGTCGACGAGGGCCCCCAGATAGCCGGCGCTGCGGTTCGAGGTGATGCGCTCGCGGCGGTCGGGGACCCGTACGTTGAAGAGGTCGCGGTTCATGAACCAGCGGTCCAGGCGCATCCGGTTCAGGTGCTCCTGCTGGATGCGCACCTGCCGGAGCACCTCCTGCTCGTACCGCTCGCGGTTGAATTGCCCGGTGAAGTCGTAGCCCGGCGACTGTCCCCTCGGGTTCTTCTTGAGGGCCTTGGCCTTCTCCGCCGCCGACGGATGGAAGACGAGGAAGGGGAGCGACAGGGGCGACATGGGGTGCGTTCGCGTCGCCTGCCGCAAGGAGGTCACCCCGAGCTTCCGCGCCAGGTCCTCCAACTGCCCGACGACGGGCGCGAGCGCTCCTCCATACGGCGCCTGGGAGCCCTGGGGCACCCCGGTCTGGATGTCACGGACGGAGCTCAGCACCTCGTGGACCCGACGGGCCCCCGCGTGCCCCTTCCCCTGGTTCAACGGCCCCTGGAGCAGCGCCTCGAGCATCGAGTCCAGGGGGATGAGGCGGTGGGTGTAGATGCGCTGGTCCTGGACGAAGAGCTCGCGCACGTCCTCGAGGTCGGCGTCCACCTCCACGCCCTCCTCCCTCGGCTCCAACCGAGACAGCCGGTTGGTCACGTTCCGGCGGATGTCCCGAAGCGTGGACGACCCCAGATGCCCGGCCGCCATCAGCCGCTCCAGCCAGATGGACAGGCGCTCCCGGACCTCTCCGTCCTCGACATAGGCGGTCATCCGCCGCTGGGGGCCCACGCCGATGCCCAGCGTCGACATGTCGAAGGCGTCACTCTCCAGGGGGACCGTGTGCTCCAGGAGGGAGGAGGCCGGGCCTGCGCGAGTCACCCGACGCCCCGGGTCCACTCGGGGCGCCTCCGCCCCGCTACTGCGTGCAGTAGCGGATGGCCTCCAGGAAGTGCCCTTCCTCCGAGGACGTCATGTAGAAGAGGCCCACGTTGTGGGGCCCGAGCTTCTCCATCAGCACCCACTGCGCGAACACATGCAGCGGCAGGGAGCCGGACTGCCAGGTCCGCTCCGTGGGCTCGAGTCCGAGCTCCTGGGTCCACAGCCGGCCCCAGTAATGCACCGTCCCGCCCTCGTCGGGCTCGGTGACCTTGGCCAGCCACCCCAGCCTCAACGCGCCGTCATCCGCGAGCGCGGAGAACCAGGGCACCTGCCCCGACGGCAGCTCCGCCCAGGTCTGGGGCTCACCGCCTTCGAACAGGCCTCGCATCACCTGAATCCTGCTCGGCCCCCCGGACGTCGCCCGGGAGCGGAGCACGAGCGCGACCGACTCCAGCGGCGTCCCCGCGACCTCCCCCAGCTCCACCAGCCTGGGCAGGGGCTCCTCGGAAGTGGTGAAGGAGCGCTCCTCCCCCACCGGGTCCAGGTCGGCGTCGAAGCGGCGCAGCCGCACCCTGTTGCCCGCGAGCCCCGGCAGCTCGTCACTGATGGCGACGAGCAGCTCTCCGTTGCGCAGCCACAGGAGGCTCGACGGCCTGGGAGTGATGTCCATGGCGCTCGTGAAGAGGACCTTCGGCGCGACGAGCACCTCGCCCCGCGCGTCCGTCACGGTCCCCATCACCTCGTGTCCCGGCGCCCCCCCGGTGCCCGTGCGCCAGGCCACCGCCAGCCGGTTCCCCTCCGTGTCCACCGCCACGCGCGAGGCGCTCTCGTCGGAGGCCCGCTCCAGGAGCGGGTACTCCACGATTCCACCACCGGGCAGGGGATGGGGGCCGCCCTCCGCGTCGAGCGGCACGAGGTAGCCCCGCAGCGGCGGAACCCCGGGCGTCGCCACGGTGGCGTAGTACAGCGCGGGCCCGTCCACCGTGCGAACGAGCCGCGAAGTACGGACCAGCCCCCCCGCTGACTCCGTCCGCGTCCAGGGCATGGGCACGCTCGACGAGCCTCGCAAGGTCAGGAGCGAATCCAGGCGGAGGACGCGCGCCTCGTCCGGGGAGTCAATCACAGACACCAGGACCGCATCGTCCGTCCGGAGGCTGGAGACGAACCCGTCGGGGATGGGCTCGGCCAGCTCGGCGATGCGGCTCCAACCCGACGGGTCCGTCACCCCGTCACAGTCGTTGTCGAGCCCGTCGCAGCGGGTCTCCACGGCTTCGTAGTCCTGGCCATACGAGCGCGCGGTGCAGACCGGCTCGTAGACCCCGTCCACGAGCGCCCGCTTCGCCCCCGCGCACACGCCCAGGGACTTCTCACAGGGCGGCCCCTGGGTCCCCCCGTCCTCCTCGCTCCCGGCGTCCGTCCCACCATCCTCCACGCTCCCCGCGTCCGTGCCCGCATCCGGGAGGACGCCGCCGTCCTCGACCGTTCCCGAGTCCCGCGTGGCCCCCCCGTCCTCGACGACCTCCGTCCCCGAGTCCGGCGTCGCCCCCTCCTTCTTCGGGTCCGAGGAGCCACACGCCACGACCCACACCCAGACGACGAGCCCGGCCCCCCACCGCACATGTCTTGCATTCATGCGGCACACGTTCGCATGAGACGCCGACGCGAAGACAACCTCCGTCATCGCCATTCGGTGACACGAACAACTTCCTGTCTCACTGTGACATCCGGACCACGTCTCACGAAAAATGGAGGCTCAGCGCATCTCGTGCTGTGTGATTCCAGACAACGCCCGGGGACTCAGGCTCCGCCGCGCAGCCACTGCTCGAGCTGCTCTCGCTTCTTGCCCCGGAGGCCCGTCCGCACGCTCAGCTCGTGCATGGGCCACTGCGTCCCGATGCGCTCGGCCGCGAGGGCAATCCAGGCGGGGAAGCGCGCCGGAGGGCACGCGCCCATCCCCAGGTCGTCCTTGCGGAGCCCTCCACTGTCGAAGTGCGTCCTGCGCACCCCCTGGACGCCGTCCTCCGAGGTGGACGCGGAGAAGCGAAACCAGATGGGCGCGCGGCTGTCGACCATGATGTGGCAGTGATGGAAGTAGTGCACCGACTGGTCCGCGTGCCGCTGCCCTTCCGCCAGGGAGGCGCTGAACCAGAAGACCTCCAGGTCGCCGAACCCCAGCTCCCGCGCGAGGTCGAGCGCGGGTGAACGGGCGCGACGCGATTGGAGCAGCGCCGCCGTCCGCGTGAACAGGTCGTCCATCGCCGGCGTCGAGCGCGCGTGGGTCCGCAGGTCTTCCAGGCGGTCCAGCTCCCACCCCTCGGTCCGCACCGCGCGTTCGACGAAGGGGATGAGCGCATCGAGCGAGGCCTCCGAGGCATCGGCCGTCAGCACCGCCAGCATGTCCAGGGGCACCTGCTCACACGCCACGACGGTGGTCTGGATGGCCTGGAGGAGGACGGGGTCGCCCGCCACGCCCTGGAGCTTCGCCTTGCGCTGCTTCGAGCCCCAGCCGTAGGTCGTGTCCAGGTCGAGCGAGCCCTGGAGCGCGGCCTTCCATGCGGCGCGGAGGTCCTCGTCCGGGGCCTCGGCGTCGACGGCCTCCCGCAGGAAGAAGAGCCGGGGCCGGCGGTCTCCCGAGAGCTTCTCCAGGATGACCCGGATGACCGGCACGGGGAGCTGCTGGCAGTTGCGCGCGAAGGACCAGAGGGAGGCTCGCGGGTCCCGGGCGAGATGGAGCGCGGCGCTGGCCGCCAGCTCGGGGTCCACCTCCTCCGGAAGCGCCTTGAGCGTCTTGATGAACGTGGACCAGTCCCGGTCCGGCTGCCGGAGCACGGCCTCGATGTCTTCCAGCGAGCGGCGACGACCCATGTTCCCTGTCTACCAGAACGGGGGAGTCCTCAGCTCAGGCCCCCGCCTCCCACCCACCGCGCGAGCCGGTCCCAGCCCCCGTCTCGGACACTCGTCGTCAACTCCATCCCGCCGAACTCCCAGCTCGTGCCGAACCGCTCCACGGCCCGGGCCAACCAGTCCGGCAACTCGAGCGGGTCGAGGAGCCCCGACCCGAGCGAGTCCGCGCAGAAGTCCTCTCTCCTGGGCGTTGCATCGAAACGACACAAGAAGTGCCGCCAGTCGTCATACGTCAGGTAGCACTGGAACCAGTCCGCGGCGCGGCTGTCGACGGCGACATGACATCGCAGACGACAGGACCCGCTCTCGCGAGTCATCGTCTCGCGGCTCTGGACGCGGAGCTCGAACCAGAAGACCTTGCGTTCTCCGAAGCCCAGCTCGCGAGCGAAGGCGAGCGCGGGTGAGCGGGCGCGCCGGGCCCGGAGCAGGACGTTCGCGCGAGCGAACAGGTCGTCCAGGGTGGGCGAGGCACGGGAGAGCACGCGCAGCGCGACCAGGGAATCGAGCGCATCGCACTGGGTCTCCATGGCACACTCGAAGTGAGGGATGAGCGCATCGAGCGAGGCGTCCGAGGCATCGACCGTCAACACCGCGAGCATGCCGCTGGGGACGTCCTCGCACGCGACGGTCGTCGTCTGGATGGCCTGGAGGAGGACCGGGCGACTCGCGACGCCCAGGAGCTTCTCCTTCACCGCTTTCGTGACCCTGCCCTTGAACGCCTCCACGACCATCAGTCCCTGGAGCGCCATCCGCCATGCGGCGCGGAGGTCCGCTTCCGAGGCCGCGGGGTCGACGACCTCTCGCAGGAAGACGGCGCGGGCGGAGCGCTCCCCCTCGAGCAGCCCGATCACCCGCTGGATGGTGGGCGCGGGCAACTGCTGACAGCCCCTCCCCACGGTCGAGCAGTCACCCCAGGTCGCTCGCAGGAGGGACACCACGAGCTTCGCGGCCCGGTCCGCGTCGACGTCCGCGGCGAGCGACCGGAGGCCCTGGATGACCGCGTCGCGGTCACGCGACAGGCCCAGGACCACCGCCTCGAGCAGCTCCAATTCCTGGCTGCGAGCCATGCTGCGGAGTCGCTCCTCTGTGGCGGACGCTCCGCCCGCCGTCCACGCGGGGGCGACGGGACGGACCTCACGTACCGCCTCGGTAGACCTCAGTAGAAGAGAAGGGAGCGCACGGGAGAAGTCGCAAAGAGCGGGTAGCCACTGCCCAACTGTCCCTCGGAGTTGAACCCCCAGGCCCACACGGTGCCGTCCGAACGCAGCGCCAGGGAGAACGAGTCCCCCGCCGCCACCGCCTTCGCGATGAAGGGGCCCGTCCATCCGGGAGCCGGCACGAAGACAGGAGACAGGGAGAAGTCCTCCAGCGAGGCGAGCGACCCCAGCTCCCCCGCTGAATTCGTGCCCCAGGCGAACAGGCGCCCGTCCGGGCGGCTCGCCAGGGTGTGGTAGACGCCGGGCGCCACCGCGCCTCCGTCGACCCAACCCAATACCCCCGTGGGGGTGCGTCGGGGCTGCAGCGTCCCATCCCCCAGTTGGCCCTGGTCGTTGTATCCCCACATCCAGAGCGAGCCCAACCCGCCCACCGCGGCCGAGACATCACTCCTCGCGCCGATGGACGTCACGCCGGCAATGCTCGGGACGACGGCCGGGAGCGGACGCGGCGTCCACGTGCCGTCCCCGAGCTGCCCGTACTCGTTGTCCCCCCAGGCCCACACCCTGCCGTCCACGCGCAGCGCCAGGGAGTGCGCGCGGCCCGCCGCCAGCGCCACCACGCCGTTCAGCCCCACGACCTGCACCGGCGTGAGGCGCGTCGTCGTAGTGCCGTCCCCCACGGCACCTCGGGCGTTGAAGCCCCAGGCCCACACCGTCCCATCCGAGCGGAGCGCGAGCACGTGCGCATCCCCCGCCGCCACCGCCACCACGCCGTTCAGCCCGGCCACCTGGCCGGGAAGGCTGCGCCCCTGACGCGTCGAGTCCCCCAACTGCCCCTGGCTGTTCGAGCCCCACGTCCACACCGTCCCGTCCGAGCGCACCGCCACCGAGAACGCACCGCCCGCGGCGAGGGCCCGCACGCCCGACACGTTCCACACGCCCGCGGGATGGCCCCGGTTGAGGACCGTCCCGTCCCCCAACTGCCCCTGGGCATTGCTCCCCCAGGACCAGAGGCTCCCATCCGCGCGCACTGCCAGCGCGTGCGCGTGACCCACCGCCACCTGCGTCACGTTCCACAGGTCCCGGACCTCCGCCAGCTCCGGGCGCAGATGTCCCGTCCCGTCCCCCCGGACGCCGTAGGTCCCGTTCCCCCAGGCATACAAGGGCCCCTCCGCCAGCAACGCGAACGAGTGCCCGCCTCCCGCCACGACGGACGCGACGCCCGACAGCGACGGGCCCGTCGAGGGCACGTTGCGCGCGACCCGCGTGCCGTCCCCCAACTGGCCTTGGGAGTTGTCGCCCCAGACCCGGACCGTGCCGTCCGCGCACACGGCCAGGGAGTGACCGCCGCCGGCCGAGACGGACACGACGGGGGCGATACCGGACAGCCGCAGGGGCGTGGCGCTGTGAGGCATCATCCAGGAGCCGACCCCCAGCATGCCCTGGGTATTGGAGCCCCACGCCATGACGCCGCCGTCTCCCAGCAACGCCAGCGAGTGGTACCGGCCCGCGGAGATGGACACCACGCCGAGCAAGGCGTTCACCACCACGGGCGTCGACCGGTCGAGCTGGGTGCCGTCCCCGAGCTGACCGTCGTTGTTCCAGCCCCACGACCACACCGAGCCGTCCCGGCGCAGCAGCACGGAGTGGTTCCCGCCCGCGGACACCACCGCGCCCTGGCCGATGCCGGCGACCAGTCCGGGCGAGGAGCGCGACTGGGTGGAGCCGTTGCCCAGCTTGCCGAAGCTGTTGTTGCCCCACGACCACACCGTGCCGTCCGCGCGAACCGCCAGCACGTGGGCTTCACCGGCGGACACGGACACCACGCCGCTCAGGCCCGGGACCTGTCCCGGTTGCGACCGGGACGTCGTGTTCCCCGTCCCGAGCTGCCCGGAGTCGTTGAGCCCCCACGACCACACCGTGCCGTCCGCGCGCAAGGCGAGGGAGAAGCGCGAGCCCGCCGCCACCGACACCACGTCCGTGAGCCCCAGCGCCCGGACGGGCGTGACGCGTTGGACCTGCGTGCCGTCCCCCAGCTCTCCTCGAAGGTTCGCGCCCGAAGCCCAGACCGTGCCATCCGGCCGGATGGCCAGGGTATGGGTCCCGCTCGCGGCCACGCGCTGGTGGGCCGACGCGAGCGAAGGCGCGTCCGGCGCACGCGCGGGCAGGGCCTCCACGGACGAGGCCCCACACACCAGGCCCACGAGAAGCCACAACGCCATGCACCCGACCCCAGGCGCATTCCCTCTCATCATGTTTCGCATGTCTGAACTCCCAGCCCCCGAGAAACGACACACGGCGACCTGGAGTCATGCGTCCGGTCACCGTGCGGACACCGTAACGGACGTCATCCAGACATTCTCGGAATCAACCTCGCGCGTCAGTCGTTGAGCGCGTCCGGTTCAACACAGACAGGTCGTGCCACGAGGCGGCCCCCGCGGAGGCGGGCGCGGCCGTCATCCCAGCCGCGAGGGGACCTCGCCCCAGGGCTCGTAGACGCCGATGGGGACATCGGAGTCCCCGATGTTCAGCACGGTGCTGGGCGGCACCCCCAGCTGGCGGAGCTGCTGCTTCAGGAAGCGGACAGCCTCCGGCACGCGCTCCTTCGCCACCTCCACGTCGACGATGGACACGCCCCCGCCCGTGCCTCCGCCCGTCACCGCGCCCAGGCCCGACGCGGCCAGCGCGTCCTTCAACGGCACCGCCACCGCGTCGCGACCGCCCAACCCCGACCGGGCCAGGTCCTGCGAGTTGAACATCACCTCGATCATCTGGGAGTCCATGGCGGCCGCGGGCGTCGAAGGGCCCCCTGAAACAAGGCGGCCTCCCGCGAGATGGTAGTCGCATCCACGCACGCAGGCACCCCTCCCCACCCCGCACGACCTCGTACTGTCATCCACTCTGGCCCGCAGTACATGAGTTTCCGTGAAGTCCGCGTTGGTTCGATTCACACCCTGGATGAAGGTCCCTGGACTCGTGGTCCGCCGTGGCGGGGGCCGGCGCGGAGTCCGCGCGCGAGCGCACGCGCACGATGTTCGCCACCGGCAACGACACGGACCACCGCGCCGCCTTCCGCGCGGAGGACCCCACGTCCCTCGACATGGTGGGGCTCGCGCTGAGAGGTGAGCGCAAGGCTGGAGACAAGGCCGTGAAGCGGTTGTCCCTGCACGAGTAGGGGCGACGGCCGCGCGTCAGCGGCCATTCCAGCGCGCGTCCCCGGCCTCGGCGGTGACCAGGATGCGGATGGCGGTGATGGCGGACCCGACGTCCACCGGGTCGCCCGTGAGGGCGTCGCGGTAGAGGAAGAAGTTGCCGACGCGGACGATGGCGTGGGCCAGCGCGTCCAGGGTCAGCGCGGGGCGGATGTGGCGCTCGCGCACGCCCTCCTCCAGCGCCGCGACGATGCTGGCCGCGCAGCGCGCCTCCACGCGGCTGCTCTTCGACATGAGCACGCGCATGGCGTATTCGGAGTCCTGCTGGATGAAGCGGCGCAGGGGCGCGTCCTCGACGATGAGGCGGATGAGCCGCTGGGTGACGTCCGCCACGTAGACGGGCCCCTCGCCCTTCGCCTGTCCCCGGGCGGTGGCGAGCGCGGCGTCGAAGCGCGAGGAGAGCACCTCGCCGTAGAGCAGCTCGCGCGTGCCCGCCCAGCGGAACACCGTGGCGCGGCTGACGCCCAGCGCCGTGGCCATCCGGCCGATGTCGAAGCGCTCCCCCGCCTCCCACCACGCGAGCGCCAGTTGGAACAGGTCCCTCGGCGTGGCGCGCGAGGGCTCCTCCATCCTTCGCGCCAGGGGCGTCTGGCGGGCCTCCCGCGCGGAGGCTGCGGACCGGGCGCGGGGCTTCGCGCTCCGGGAGGCATGGCGGGAGGGCTTCGTTTTCGCCCGGGGCGACCTCATGCCGCGGCACCCAGCATCTTGCGCCGCCGCCGCCGCGCGCCCGCCACCAGCAGCCGCTGGTAGAGCGTGGGCAGGATTCGCTGCATCAGGTCGATGAAGACCGCGTCCCCGCCGATGAGCTGACGGCGGCGGTTCTTGCGGATGGCGGCGTAGATGTCGGCGGCGGCGCGCTCGGGCGTGGTGACGAAGGACTTCTCGAAGTCCTTCGTCGAGCGCTCGTCCGTCCACCCCGGACGCGGCGTCACCCGCGCGCTGCGCGCGATGTTCGTCTTGATGCCGCCCGGATGGACACACGTGACGCCGATGGTGCCCGGGTCCACCTCCAGCTCCTGGCGCAGCGCCTCCGTGAAGCCCTTCACCGCGAACTTCGCCGCGTTGTAGGCGCCCTGCGTGGGCACGCCGATGAGGCCGAAGACGCTGGAGACGTTGACGATGTGGCCCTCGTCCACCGCCTTCAGGTGCGGCAGGAAGGCCTTGGTGCCGTACACCACGCCCCAGAAGTTGATGTTCATCAGCCACTCGAAGTCCTCGTACCGGGTGTCCTCGATGGTGGCGCCCAGGGCCACGCCCGCGTTGTTGATGACGAGGTGGACGGCGCCGAACTCGCGCGCCACCGCGTCCGCCCAGGCATGCACCTGCTCGCGCTTCGCCACGTCCACCGTGTCCGCCCGCACGCGCACGCCCAGCTCCCGACAGCGCGCCTCCGTCTCCGCCAGGCCCTGGGTGTTCACGTCCGACAGCGCGACGTCACAGCCCTCGCGCGACAGCAGGACGGCGATGGCGCGGCCGATACCCGAGCCCGCTCCGGTGATTGCCGCGACCCTTCCCTTCACCGACTTCATCCGTTGACTCCCTTTCGCGCCCCGCCCGACGGCAGCTCGTCGAGCATCCGGCGCAGCAACGTGGCGACCTCCACCATGGCAGCCCGGCAGGCCCCACTCAGTCCCGTCATGTTGGCGAACGCGTGCACCAGGCCGTCGAAGCGACGGTGCGTCACCGGCGTCCCGGCCGCGCCCAGCCGGACGGCGTAGTCCTCCGCCTCGTCCCGCAGCGGGTCGAACCCGGCGGTGACGACGAGCGCCGGCGGCTGCCCGGCGAAGGAGTCGAACCGGAACGGCGAGACGCGGGGGTCCCCGTTGCGCTCGACGCCGCGCATGTACTGCGCCTGATACCAGTCGATGTCCGCGCGGGTGAGGAAGAAGCCCTCCGCGAAGTGCCTCAGCGACGCCCGCTCCACCGTGCGGTCCAGCGCGGGATAGAGCAGGAGCTGGAGCGCGGGGCGCGGCGTGTCCTCGCGCGCGGCGAGCTGGGAGATGACCGCGGCCAGGTTGCCCCCCGCGCTGTCGCCGCCCACCGCCACCCGGGACGGGTCCGCGCCCAGCGAGGCCGCGTGCGCCACCGCCCAGTGGAACGCGGCGCGCGTGTCCTCCAGCGCCGCGGGGAAGGGATGCTCGGGGGCCAGCCGGTACTCGATGGAGAGCACGTGGACGTCCGCGTGGCGGCACAGGAGCCGGCACGCCGGGTCGTGTGTGTCCAGGTCCCCCAGCACGAAGCCTCCGCCGTGGAGGAAGACCAGCAGCGGCCGGGGCGTCGCGCCCGGGGTCGGCGCGTAGTGCCGCGCGCGGAGGGGGCCCTGCTCCGTCTCCAGCACGAGCGCGCGCACCGCGCCCACCGGCACCGCGTCCCCCGCGTGCACGAGCGCCTCCCGGCGGAGGTCGCGGCGCGCCCGCTCGGGGCCGCCCGCGGACTTCGGGCCGCGCCCCCGCCGCTCGCGCAGCGAGAGCAGGAGCTGCACCTCCGGGTGCAGGCTCAGCCCGTCGTGCTGGACCGGAGGCCGCCCGGACAGGAGGACCTGGAGCGCGGGGGGCAGACCGAAGAGCAGCCGCGCGGCGCGATGCTCCAGCCGCTCCAGCATCGACAGCGGGGACTCAGCCATGGACCACCCGGGTCACCCGCGCGAGCGCGGTGGCGGGGCCGCGCGTCCGCCGGGCGATGGCGTGGTACTCCGACGGCTCGAAGCGGGCCACCCGGTGCTTGAAGGCGAAGGTCAGGCCGGGCCACAGCGTGGAGTTGCGCCCCGTGGCGTCCATGTACCAGCTGACGCAGCCCCCCTGGCTCCACACCGTGCCGCGCATGCGCTCGTCGAGGTCCCGCACGTAGGCATCCTGGGCCTCCTGCGTGGGCTCCACCGCGGCCAGGTTGCGCCCGTCCAGGAAGCGCAGCGCGTGGAGCACGTGCGACAACTGGCTCTCCACCATCAGGATGACGGAGGTGTGTCCCAGGCCGGTGTTGGGCCCCAGCAGCATGAAGAAGTTGGGGAAGCCCGCCACCGTCGTGCCCAGGTGCGCCTTCATGCTGCCCGCCCAGTGCTCGGACAGCGTGCGCCCGTCCCGGCCCCGGATGTGGTGGGCGAAGGGCGCGTCGGTGATGTGGAAGCCCGTGCCGAAGATGAGCGTGTCCACGGGGTGCTCCACGCCCTGCTCGGTGACGAGGGAGTGCTCGCGCACCTCGCGCACGCCGTCGGTGACGAGCCGGACGTTGTCCCGGGTGAGCGAGCGCAGGTAGTCGTCGGAGATGAGCACGCGCTTGCAGCCCATGGTGTAGCGAGGCCGCAGCTTCGCGCGCAGCGCCGGGTCCTCCACCGACCGCTCGAGGTGGCGCAGCGCGCGCCGCTGCGCCAGCCGGATGAGCCACGGGTGCAGGAACGCCAGCCCCGAGGCCTCGTACGTCGAATAGAGGAACGCGCGCACGAGCCACCGCGCGCCGGGCACGTGGGTGTAGAGCCACTTCGCCCAGCGGGTGATGGGGTGGTCCTTGCGCGGCATCACCCACGGCGGCGTGCGCTGGAAGAGCACCAGCTGGCCCACCTGGGGCTGGATGGCCGGGACGAACTGGATGGCGGACGCGCCCGTGCCCACCACCGCCACCTTGCGGCCCTCCAGCGGGTACGCGTGGTCCCACCGCGCCGAGTGCATCACCTTGCCCTGGAAGCGCTCCAGCCCGGGCAGCGCCGGCAGCAACGGGGCGCCGAAGGCCCCCGCGGCGAAGATGAAGACGTTCGCGGTGAAGGCGCCCTCGGACGTCTGGAGGCGCCACACCTGCGCGTCGTCGTCCCACCGCGCCTCCTCCACCGTGTGGTGGAACCGCAGGAAGGGCCGCAGGCCGAAGCGCTCCACGCAGTCGCGCAGGTAGGCGTGGATCTCCCCCTGGGGCGAGTAGGCCCGGGACCAGCGGGGGTTGGGGACGAAGGAGAACGAGTACAGGTGCGAGGGCACGTCGCACGCGCAGCCGGGATAGGAGTTGTCCCGCCACACGCCGCCCACCTCGCCGGCGCGTTCGAGGATGACGAAGTCCTCCTGCCCCTCCTGCCGGAGCCGGATGGCCATCCCCAGGCCGCTGAAGCCGGCGCCGACGATGACGACGTGGAAGTGGCCTGACTGTCGAGGGGACAAGGGGGGCCTCCAGACCGGACTGACTCGCGCGCGCCCGCCGCCGCCACCCGCACGACACCCACCTAGCATGGCGCGCCATGCGTCACTTCGCAAATTCGACGCATGCGCGCCATGGGAGCGCCCGGTGTCGCGGCCCGCACGGGGCGCGCCGGGGCGGCTACTGGCCCAGGTGCTCGAGGAGCGTCTTCAGGCCGATGCCGATGAGCACCAGGCCGCCCAGCACCTCGAGGCTGGTGCCGAAGCGCTCGCCCAGGCGTCTGCCCGCCCAGGCGCCGGCCACGGAGAGCACGGCGGTCGTCACGCCGATGACGCCCGTGGACACGAGGATGTCCAGCTCCAGCGCGGGCAGCGTCGCGCCCACCGCGAGCGCGTCGATGCTGGTGGCCACGCCCAGCGTGAGCAGTTTGGGGAGGGGGATGCCGGTGGCGGGGCGCGGGGCCGCTTCGTCGTGGGAGAAGGCCTCCCAGAGCATGTGCCCGCCCACCGCGGCCAGGAGGCCGAAGGCGATCCAATGGTCGATGGAGGCGAAGCGCGCGAGGATGGCCTTGCCCCCGAGCGCGCCGGCCAGCGACATGCCGAACTGGAACAGGCCGAAGGTGAGCGCCAGCTTGAAGACGTCCGCGGGGCGGGCGCCCCGGATGGCCATGCTGCCCGAGACGGCGGTGGCGTCCATGGCCACCCCGAGCGCGATGAGGAGCAGCGTCATGGGCGCCTCCGGTTCCGCGCGTCACCGCGCGGGGGCCGCTATTCCTTCTCGATGTCGCGGTCCCACAACTGCACGCGGGTGTTCGCGTCCGTCAGCCGCCGGGTGAGCTCCGCGGCGATGGCCACCGAGCGGTGCTTGCCGCCGGTGCAGCCCAGGGCCACGGTGAGGTACGCCTTGCCCTCCTTCTGGTAGCGCGGGAAGAGGAAGCGGCACAGGTCCACGACCTTCTCCAGGAACTGCTGCGTCTCCTCGCGGTCCAGCACGTAGGCGGCGACCTTGGGCACCTTGCCCGTCAGCCCCTTCAGCTCCGGGACGAAGTACGGGTTGGGGAGGAAGCGCACGTCGAGCACCAGGTCGGCCTGGGGCGGCACGCCGTAGCGGTAGCCGAAGGACATGACCGACAGGCTGGGGCCGGCGGCGGGCTCCGGGCTGAAGCGCGCCTGCACCATGCGCTTGAGGTCGTGGACGTTGAGCACCGACGAGTCGATGACCTGGTCCGCGATCTCACGCAGGTCCCGGAGCTCCTCGCGCTCGGCCTTGATGCCCTCGGCCACGGTGCCGTTGGGGGCCAGCGGGTGGCGGCGGCGCGTCTCGCTGAAGCGGCGGATGAGGCTGTCGTCGCTGGAGTCGAGGAAGAGCACCTCCACGTGGTGCCCGGCGCGGCGCAGCTCGTCGAGGATGCGGGGGGCCTCCTTGAGGAAGACGCCCTCGCGCACGTCCATCACCAGCGCCATGCGCTCGATGTGCCCGCCCCCGGCCAGCTCGGTGAGCTTGGGGAGCAGCAGCACGGGCAGGTTGTCGATGCAGAAGAAGCCCGCATCCTCCAGCGCCCGGATGGCGGTGGACTTGCCGGAGCCGGACATGCCGGTGATGACGACCATTTGTTTCGCGGACGCGGTCACTCGACTTCTTCTCCAAGGGTGCGGCGCATCGCCCCTTCGGCGATGGCCCGGTTGAGCCGCTCGGCGAACTCCCGCGCCGAGTGATGGCCCTGTTGCTTCAGGAGTTGGTTGCGGGCGGCCACTTCGATGATGGTCGCCATGTTACGACCGGGGCGCACGGGTACCACCGACAGCGGGATGTCCACACCCACAATCTGCAGGTGTTTGTCTTCCACGCCCAACCGGTCGTACTCCTGATGCGGATCCCACTCCTGGAGTTCGATGACCAGTTCGATCTTCTTCTGCTCGCGGACGGCCGCGACGCCGAACAGGTCCTTGATGTTGATGATGCCCAGGCCGCGGATCTCCATGTGGTGCTTGATGACCGGGTTGCCCGCACCGTAGACGGCGCCCTTGCGGCGGATGACGTCGACGATGTCGTCGGCCACCAGACGGTGGGCGCGCATCACCAGGTCCAGGGCAATCTCACTCTTGCCGATGCCGCTCTTGCCCAGCAGCAGGATGCCCACGCCGAAGACGTCCATGAGCACGCCGTGCAGGCTGCTGGACTCGGTGAGGGCCTCGTCGAGGAAGGACTGGACCCGGGTGATGAACTCGCTGGAGAGCAGCGGCGTCTTCATCAGGGCCAGGCCCCCCGCCTCGCAGGACTCCACGAGGATGGGGGGAATCTCCAGCTCCTTGGTCACCACCACACACGCCAGGTCCTCCTGCTGGAAGAGGTTGGCCAGGGCCTCGCGCTGGCGCGGCTCCGGCAGCGTGGCCAGGTAGGAGATTTCCGTGTTGCCGAAGACCTGGACCCGGCGCGGGTGCAGGTGTTCGGTGAACCCCGCCAGGGCCAGGCCCGGCTTCTGGATGCGCGACGAGTCCACCGTGCGCGACAGTCCACTGCCTCCCGCCACGAGGGTGAGCCGCAGGTCGTAGTCGTGGTCCTCGAGCAGCTGGGAGATGCGGATGGATTTCATCGTCAGCGCCTGGATATCACCGGCGCGACGTTTTGAGGCGCCCGCCTGGAAGGGAGGCCCCCTACCTCCCCGCACACCTGCTCGCCGAGCCCATTCCCCGGCGCCTCGGGCGTTGCTAAGCCCACCCCATGTCCGACTGCCTCTTTTGCAAGATTAGAGATGGCCTCATCCCGGCCAAGGTCATCTACCAGGATGACGAGTGCCTGGCCTTCGAGGACATCAACCCCCAGGCCCCGACCCACGTCCTGTTCATCCCCCGCAAGCACATCCCCACGGTGAACGACATCTCCGTGGAGGACCAAGCAACGGTGGGGCACCTGTTCGTGGCGGCGGCGAAGGTGGCGAAGGAGCGCAGCCACGACAGCAACGGCTACCGGGTGGTGATGAACACCCACCGGGACGCGGGGCAGACGGTGTTCCACATCCATCTGCACCTGCTGGCGGGCCGTCCTCTCATGTGGCCGCCGGGGTGACGGTGGCTCGTCGGCCCGCCCGCCCTGGTGGAGTGGGCCGCGCCCCCGGGACATCGGGCGGGTGCTAGCGTGACGGGCACCGCCCGGTCGCATCGGCCATGCCCTTCTCCACTGAATCCACGCCCGCCAACCGCCGCGCGTACACGGTGCTCGCCTTGCTGCTCGCGGGGGTCGCCGGCGCGGTGAACGCGACGGGGTTCGTGGCGTTGGGCCTGCACACCTCGCACATGTCCGGGAACATGGCGTCGCTGGGGGAGTCGCTGGCGCTGGGGGAGCGGCGGATGGCGGTGCTGGCGGCGCAGGTGCTGCTGGCCTTCGTGGTGGGGGCGGTGACGGCGTCCGCGCTGCTGGACGCGTCCCGGCACCGCTCGCGGGGGCGGCACGTGGCCGCGCTCCTCGTCGAGACGGTGACGTTGGGAGGCATCGGGGTGATGCTCTCCACGGCGCATGGCTCGCGCGAGCCGCTCCTCATGTGGGGGCTGTCGTTCGCCATGGGGCTGCAGAACGCGCTCGTCACGCGGGTGTCCGGCGCGGTGGTGCGCACCACGCACGTCACCGGCATCCTCACGGACATCGGCATCCAGTTGGTGCAGATGGTGGCGTGGGTGCGCGACGGCGCGCGGGGCCGGGGCTTCGCGGGGCTCCTGCGCCGGGTGCGGGGGCTGCCCTCCGCCATCGAGTTCGAGCGCACGCGGCTGCACCTGGGCCTGGCGTGCGCGTTCCTCTTCGGGGCGACGTGCGGCCCGGCGCTCTACGTGCACCACGGGCCCGCGGCCCTGGGGCTGCCGTGTGTGCTGCTGCTGGTGCTCATCGGGCTGGACCTGGGCCACGCGGCGCACCGGCAGCCGAGCCCCGTGGCCCGGGGCTGAGGCGTCAGGGCTGGCCGGGCGTGGCGACGGTGGAGGGGCCGGGAGGGCCGGAGGAGGCCTCCACGTCCATCACCGACATGTCCGGACCGCCATGGCGAAGCACGCGCAGCACGCTGCTGCGGTCGTCCGTCCAGACGAAGTCCGGCTCGCCGCGCAGCCCCAGGCGGCGCACCCGCGCGGTGGCCCGGACGAAGCTGGTCCCCCAGGAGAACTCCCGGTCCGGGCTGAGGATCATCCAGTTGCTGCGCAGGGCGTCGCCCTGCGTGTCGTGGAAGACGTAGGCGGAGTGCATGCCCAGCGCGCGCGCGTGGGCGAGCGTCACCGGCACCAGGTCCAGGTGCACGTTGCTGATGTGCAGCGCCAGCACGCCGTGCCGGGCCAGGTGCTTCTTGTACAGGGCCACCGCCTCCGCCGTGAGCAGGTGCACGGGCACCGCGTCCGAGGAGAAGACGTCGAGGGCGAGCACGTCGAACTGGCCCGGCTCGCCGCGCTCCAGCTCGCGCTCCAGGGAGATGCGCGCGTCGCCCTCCACCACGTCCACCGTGGCGGGCGAGTCGCTCAAGTAGGAGAAGAAGCCGCCCTCCCCTCGCGCCAGGGAGATGACCGCGGGGTTGATTTCGTAGAAGCGGCCCCGGTCCTCCTTCTCCAGCAGCGCCGCGCTCGTGCCCACGCCCAGCCCCAGCACGCCCACGCGCAGCCCCGGCGGCAGCCCCACCACGGCGCGCAGCCGGCGCTGCTCGGCGATGGCCAGCCCCAGGCCGGACTCGCGGGTGAAGTACGTGGTGGGCCGGGGGCGCAGCTCCGGCATGACGTACTGCCAGCCGTGGGTGATGGCGCCGTGGCGCAGGCTGAAGAGGTGGCTCTGCGGCTTGCCCGCGTTCTGCTCCGTCACCCGCACCACGCCGAAGAAGTTGCGCGCGCTGAAGAGCGCCAGGTCCAGCTCGCGGTTGACGGAGGCGAACAGGTTGACCGTCACCATGACGAGCATCGCGCCGCGCAGCACCCGGCGGCCCCTCTGGCTCCACGTCTCCGCCTGCTCGCCCTTCACCATGCCCGCGAGGGCCACCGCGCAGCAGCCGCCGAGCGCCAACGGGTACTCCCAGTAGGCGCGGAAGAGGGCGGTGGCCACGCCGCTGACGAACAGCGCGCCCAGCACGCCGCCGGCGGAGACCCACAGGTAGAACGCGCTGAGGTGACGGGGCGCGGGGCGCAGCCGGTACAGCTCGCCGTGGCACACCATGCAGCCGGCGAAGAGGGACGCGGCGTAGGCCAGCAACTGGAGCGTCAGCGGGAAGTGCGGCCCCGCGGAGTGCGCGTGGGCCACCGCCGCGCCGGAGCCGATGAGCAGCACGGAGTAGACGGGGCGCGAATAGAAGGACTCGCGCGAGAAGGCGATGATGAAGGTGAGCAGGTAGACGGCCAGCGGGAGCACCCAGAGGAAGGGGCCCGCCGCGACGTCCTGTGACAGTTGGTTCGTGGTGGCCAGCAGGAGCACCGACGCGCAAGTGGCCAGCCCCAGCCACTCCAGCGTCGCGCGCAGCCCCGGGCGGGCCTGCGGGTCCACCGGAGCGACCTTGCGGGGCTCGCCTCGCGCCTCGCGGCGCATGGCCTCGAAGGCCTGCTGCTGGAGTGTCCCCACGTCCGGAGCTGACGTGCCCGCGGGGCCCGCGGGGTTTGCGTCATCCATCGCGAGCGCGCCGAGGCCCGCGCCCTCCGAGACACCCTCCGCTCGCGGACTCGCGACCTCAGCGACGGCGTCCGCCGCGCCTGCGGTGACGTGCGACAGGGCACTGCCCGCCTCCGCCGCGCCGACGTGCGACACGGCACTGCCCGCCTCTACCGAGCCGACGTGCGACAGGGCACTGCCCGCCTCCGCCGCGCCGACTTGCGACACGGCACTGCCCGCCTCCACCGCGCCGACTTGCGACACGGCACTGCCCGCCTCCGCCGCGCCGACGTGCGACACGGCACTGCCCGCCTCCGCCGCCCCGGCGGTGACGTCCGCGGAGCCACTCGAGGTCGACGCCGCGGCGCGCTCGTGCCGGAGCACGTCCACCGCGCACACGGCGCACGCCACGGCGAACAACACGAAGCCCACGCCGAAGCCCCAGGCCTGCGCGGCCCGCCCCACCCACGGCTCGACCAGGAACGGATAGCCCAGCAGCGCCAGCAGCGAACCCGTGTTGGACAACGCATACAGCGCATACGGCGAGCGTCCCGGGCGCGCCCGGGCGAACCAGGACTGGAGCAGCGGCCCCGTGGTGCTCAGCACGAAGAACGGCAACCCGATGCTGACCGCCAGCATCCCCAGCAGTCGGGGCACCGCCAGCTCCGCGCTCACCGGACGCCACTCGGGCCCGGGCGCCACCGGAGAGCCCATCCAGAGGGCCCTCGCCACCACCACCGTCACCGCCACCACGAGCAGGCCCAGGTGGACCCGCGCCTGCGCGCGCGGCGTCAGCCGGGACGCCAGCCCGTGGGAATACGCATACCCGCCCAGCAGCGCCGCCTGGAAGAAGAGCATGCACGCCGTCCAGACGCCGGGGGTGCCGCCATACCAGGGCAACGCGTAGCGCCCCGCCAACGGCTGGATGCCGAACAGGAGGAAGGCGCTGGTGAAGATGGCCAGGGCGTAGCGAAGCATGGTCGGACCAGGGCTAGATGGCGGGAGCCGGGGCGGAGGGAGAGCGCGGGGACCGGAGGGCGCGGGCGCCCGCGGCGAAGAGCGAGAGGGCCAGCGTCAGCAGCACCACCGCCACCACCCCGTTGACGCGGGACGCGGCCGAGCTGTCCGGCTGGAGCGCCTCGCGAATCTGGAGCACCAGGCTGGTGAGCGTGACGGCGCCCACGAACAACATGGGCACCAGCGCATAGATGTACGGCCGCTGCGTCCGCTTCAACCAGACACAGACGCCCAGGAGCGACAGCGACGCGAGCAGTTGGTTCGACGTCCCGAAGAGCGTCCAGAACGAGCGCCACGCTCCGGAGCCCGCGAGCAGCACGAACGCCAGCGGCACGCCGCACGTCACCGCCGTGGCCAGCACCGCCGCCACGCGCCCCTTCCGGCCCGCCAGCTCCTGGACGATGTAGCGCCCCAGCCGGGTGGACACGTCCAGCGTGTCGAACACGAAGGTGGAGAAGGCCATGGCCCCGAAGGTCGTGGCGAACACCAGGTGCTCCTTGCCCAGCACCGTCACCAGGAAGCGCCCCAGGCCCGCGCCGTACACCGCGCCGGGCGCCTTGCCGACCAGCTCCGCGCGCGACGCCACCATCACCGTCGCCAGGGCGATGACCGCCACGAAGCCCTCCAACAACATGGCCCCGTAGCCCACCGGCTTGCAGTGCGGCTCCTTGTCGATCTGCTTCGACGTCGTCCCCGAGCACACCAGCCCGTGGAACCCCGAGCAGGCGCCACAGGCGATGGTGACGAAGAGGAAGGGGAACAGCGCGCCCCCCGGTCCGGGCACGGAGAAGCCCGCGAAGGCCGGCTGCTGGATGGACAGCTCGCCGCTCAAGCCGCCGTAGAAGATGCCCACCACGCCCACCGCCAGCGCCGCGTAGAGCACGAAGCCGCCCAGGTAACCGCGCGGCTGGAGCAGCACCCAGACCGGCGTGAGCGACGCCACGAAGCAGTAGGCGAGGATGAGGACCGCCCAGCCCTTCGCGTCCAGCACCAGCAGCGTGGACATGCGCGTGCCCAGGTACACCACGCCCAGCGTGGCCGGCACGAAGACGAGCGTCTGCAACCACAGCGGCGGCTTGAGGAAGCGGTCCACCAGCCCCATCACCACCGCGAGCAGCAGGTACGCGATGGAGGCGAAGGCCACCGCGCCGCCGGGGTTGAAGCGGAAGGTGAGCCCCTCCAGCTCCGCGTCGCCGCTGACGAACGTCGCGGCGGTGGCGTCCGTGAAGGCGACGATGACGTAGATGAGCGCCACCCAGATGAAGGCCAGCATCGCCAGCCCCGCGGAGGGGCCCATGTGGCTGCGCACCACCTCCGCGATGGACACCGCGCCGTGGCGCACGCTCGCCACCAGCGTGGCGAAGTCGTGCATCGCGCCGATGAACACCGCGCCCACCGCGATCCAGAGCAGCGCGGGGAGCCACCCGAACTGCTGCGCGGCCAGGATGGGCCCCGCGATGGGCCCCGCCGCGGCGATGGCGCTGAAGTGCTGCCCCAGCAGGTAGAAGGGCTTCGTCGGCACGAAGTCCACGCCGTCACTCTTCGTGTGCGCGGGCGTCGCCGCCTCTTCGTCCAACCGGAACTGCCGGGAGATGAAGCCACCGTAGAAGCGATAGCCGAGCGCCAGGACCCCCAGGAACACCGCGGCAATCAGGGGAAGACTCATACCTGGAGGGTTCCCCGCCCGCGACTTCCGGTCAACACGCTGACGCGTGCTCCGGCGTGGACCTCGTCGACGACTCGCGTCATGGACCGGGACCTCTCGCGGTGCCCCCCGTCCACGCCCGTCATCGCTCCAACTGCTTCTTCACGTAGTCGTTGAACTTCCGGACCTTGGAGATGAGGTCCTGTGACGGCTCGCCCGGGGTCTCGTCGATCTGCTGCTCCAGGTCCTGGAACTTGTTGCAGACGAAGCCCAGGCCTTCGCAGGAGCGGCTCTTGGTGAGCAGCGCGAAGTTGGCCTTCGCCTCCTTCCACTCCCGCTTGAGCTCCGCCTGGGCCTTGCTCAACGGGGGCGCCGAGGCGGAGCGCGTCTTGGAGACGGCATTCCGCTTCGGCGTCGGGGGCTTGGGCGCGGGGGTCGCGCTCGCCAGCGGCGCCAGGAGGCTGTCGCCGTTGTCATCGTCTTCCGGAGGCGCGGCGACGGGCGCGGGCGCGTCCGTCTTCGTGGCCTCCGGAGGAGCCGCGGCCACCGCGGGCGCGGGCGGCGGGGCCGCGTCCTCCGCCACCTTCTCCGCGGTCGCCGTACCCGCGCCGGGGGCCGCCTGCGCGGGGGCCGCGCCCTGGGACGGAGGCGGCGGGGGCTCCGTCGGCGGGGGCGCGGACTCCGGCTGCGGCTGCGCGGGCGGCGGCGTGCGCGGCGGCGACTGCCCCAGCTTCTGTGCCGGCGTCGGCCCTCCGGGAACGGGCGCCAACCCCAGTTCCATGGCCAGCGCCTGACGCCACTCGGGGAAGAGCACCAGGGCGCCGGCGGCCATGGCGACCAGCAGCACGCCGCCGAGCGTCACCCACAGCGCCGTGGAGCTGCGCCGCGTCTCGCGCCGGGGCACGGTCGTGCGCCGAGTGTCCTCTCCCTGGACCTTCGACGCGGCCTGCGCGGCATTGGGCCGCACGGGCACCGACGTGCGGCGCGTCTCGTCGTGGGAGGGAATCGACACGCGGACGTCCGCGTCCTCCTCTTCCTCCTCGGCGACCCGCACGGGCGCGGACACGGGCCGCACCTGCGAGGAGCCCGTGCGCCGTCCCGAAGAGGACGGGCTCGGGACCGGCGCCATCCCGGGCGACGACGCGCGCGGCAGGCGGCGGGCCCCCGTCTTCGGACGCGAGGCGCGCTCCTCCTCCTCCACTTCGCGCAGCAGGGCTTCGTCCAGCACCACGCGGGGCTGGGTGTCGTCGTGCACGGCGCGCGACGGGCTGGCGGTCGGGCGCGGCGCCCGCGCCTCCGAGGCCTCGGGCGGGTGCGTCAGGCGCGGGTCGGTGTCCGCCTCACGCACGGCGCGGGGCTGCGTGTCCTCGTGGCGCTCCGGGCGCACGGGGCGATTGGCGCGCGGATGGGTGTCCATCTCCGCCAGGCGCATCGCCTGCTCGTCGTGCCCCATCTGCTCCGGCGTGAGCACCGGGAGGTCACCGGAGTCCCGCTCCTCGGCCTCCTCGGCGGAAGCCGCGGGTGCCTGCGAGCGCGAGGACGGGGCCCCCGCCCCCGGCACGAGCGCCTGCATCATCACCTGGCTGGTGCGAGGCGAGGCGCCGGACGTCGGCGGAGGCGCCACCGCCAGCCGCTGCTGGGTCGTCAGCGGCGCGGGTGGGGGCGGCGGGGGCGCGGGCGCGCGGGACGGCGCCGAGGGCGACACCGGACGCGACGCGGCGGCGCGCAGCTCCGGAGACGTGCGGTAGGGCTCGGCCCGGGGCTCGGTGGGCTCCACCATGGAGGCGGGCGGCTCGCCCACGTCCGTCTCGGACGTCACGTCCGGGGAGCCCAGCGCGCCGATGGGCTTGAGCTCCAGCTCCGTGGGCCGGGCGTCCAGCCCCGAGGGGCGCACGTCGCTCGTCGAGAACCGCGGCTCCGGCGCGGGCCGGTGCTCCGGCGCGGGAGGACGCGGCGCGGGCGCGGTGCCCGGGAGGAAGGCCTCCGGCGGGACGACGGCGATGGGGACCTCGCGCGTCATCGACGCCGGACGCGAGGCCGCGGAGGCCGCGGGCGGAGGCGGCGCGGCGGGACGGTCGAGGACCTCCGGCTGCACCTCCACGGAAGGCATGGTGTCGGAGTGGAGGCGCGCGGCGCGGGCGCGGGCCTCCTCCTCGAGGGCCTCCAACGGGAAGGCGGGGCGGGTGGACTCGTCGATGGGGATGCCCGGACGCGTCTCGCCGTCGTTCACCGGCCCGCCCGCCTCGCGGCTGCGGGGCGTGGGGTGGAAGGACAGCGCCTCCACCGGCCCGTCCAACCGGATGGTCTTCGCCGGCAGCATCGCGCCCGCCGGCAGCGTCGGACGGGGCCCGGACGCGCTGTCCTCCGGCTCGGCCCCCAGCGCGCGCACCTCGCCGGTGCCGTAGCCGCCCCGAGGCACCTCCTTGAGGCTGCCCAGGAGCCGGCGCTCGGACTGGAAGTCCGCGGCGAACAGGTCCCGCATGAACTTGCTGACGCTCTCCGGGCCCGCGCTGACGTCGATCTCCAGCAGGCACGCCTGGAGCCGCCCGCGGAACTCCTCCGCCGTCTGGAAGCGCTGCGTCGGGTCCACCTCCAGCGCCTTGCTCACCAGCGCCGTCACCGCGCGCGGGGTGAGCGGCTCCACCTCGTCGAGCGGCGGCACCTTGGGGTTGGCCACCATGGCCATCAGCTCGCCCGGGTGCAGGCCGTCGAAGGGGTTCTTGCCGGAGATGAGCTCGTAGAGGCAGAGCCCCACCGCGTACAGGTCGCTGCGGCGGTCCACCGGCTGGTGCCGCGCCTGCTCGGGGGACATGTAGAGGAACTTGCCCAGGATGATGCTGGGGTTCGTCTTCGCCGCCGACAGCCGGCTCTTGGCCAGGCCGAAGTCGACGACCTTCACCTCCCCCTCGTAGGAGATGAGGATGTTCTGCGGGGAGATGTCGCGGTGGACCAGCCTCAGGTCCTCGCCGTCGTCATCCTTCTTGCGGTGCGCGTAGGCGAGCGCGTCCAGCACCCGGCCCATGACGTAGAGGATGAAGGTGAGCGGCAGCGGCACCTGCCGGTCCCGCACCCGCGCGGCCACCTTGCGCAGGTCCTTTCCGTCGACGTGCTCGAGGGCCATGTAGGCCTCGCCCTCGTGCAGGCCCATGTCCAGCACCTGGGCGATGGAGCCATGGCTGAGGCGCACCAGCGTGCGTGCCTCGCCCACGAAGCGCTCCACGAAGTCGGCATCCTCGGCGAACTGCGGGAGGACCTTCTTGATGACGCAGAGCTTCTCGAAGCCCTGCGCCCCCTCCAGGCGCGCCAGGTAGATTTCGCCCATGCCCCCCGTCGCCAGGTGGGACAGGAGGGTGTACCGACCAAAGGGCTGGGGCCGGAACGGGCGCAGCCGAGCGGGTTGGTTGGAGGCGTTCATCGGGGGCGGGGGACCACCAGGGGAACGCATTGAACCCCGTCCGGCCCCAATCCATCAACCCGTCAACCGGCCGCGAGGGGTGTTCATCGCAGTCCAGGGTTGGTGAGCTGGCCTACATCCTCGTCGAGGACCTCGAAGGCGGCGACCTTGTCCTTGGGGGCGCGCACCACCCGCTCCCCCAGGGGCATGACGTCGAAGCGGGCCCCCACGGAGGCCAGGACCTTGCCCGTCAGGAGAATCTGGCCGGGGTTGCCCGTGGCGGCCAACCACCCCGCCAGCGCCGTGCCCTCCCCCACCGCCGCGTAGTCCGAGCGGACCTCCGTGCCGATCATCCCCACCAGCGCGCGGGTGGTGTGCAGCGCCATCCGCAGGTCGCACCGCTCGTCCAGGGGCTTGCGGCTCAGGGCCCGCTCCCAGTCCGAGCGCAGGGCCAGCGCGGCCCGCACGGCCCGCACGGAGTCCTCCCCCTTGACGAAGGGGACACCGAAGAGGGCCCGCATGGAGTCGCCGAGGAAGCCCTCCACCGTGGCCTCGAAGCTGTAGACGATGCCGCTGGCGCGGGCGTGGAAGTCGTTGAGCAGCTGGGTGGCCTTGGCCGCGCCGATTCGGGTGGCCAGGGCACCGAAGCCCACCAGTTCCACGTGCAGCAGGGTGACGACGCGCTCCTCCAGGCCCGGCAGCTTGCCCCCCTGCCGGAGGGCCTCCGTGACGCGCCGCTCCGCCACGTCCGGCGGGTGGAAGCGCTCCAGGGTGCGGCGCAGCCGCTCCTGGGTGGGGCCGCCGTCGCGCGGGGAGAACTTCTGCACGCCGGTGGCCACCATGTGCGCCACCGCCGAGCACGCATCCAGCATGACCTCCGTGGAGCTGTCGCCCTTGGCGGAGGTGTTGACGTAGAGCACGCCCAGGTACGGCGGCTCCGCGCCGATGGGGATGCACAGCACGTTGTCCACGCCGTAGAGGATGACGCTCTCGCGCGCGGAGAAGCGGCGGTCGTCGCGCACGTCGCCCACCGCGAGCGCGCGGCCCTGGCGCAGGGCCTCGTCGACGATGGCGTCGGAGACGGGCACCTCGCCCTTGGCCAGCTTGCCCCGGTGGCGCACGGCCGCGGGCACCATGGCGCCCGTGGGGTGCTTGAGCAGCACCACGGCGGTGGTCGCGTGGGTGCGCTCCAGCAGGCGGTCCATCGTCGTATCCAGGAAGGTGGACAGCGAGGTGGCCGTCGACAGGGCCTCCGCGATGCGGAACAGCAGCACCAGCGTCTCCTGCCCCACGCGTGGGCTGGCCGTCGCGATGGGCGTGGACGCGGAGAAGTCCTCGAAGGGCATGGGCCCGACGTTGTCGAGCAGGCGCAGCACGTCCGCGTCGCGCACGTTCTTGGCGAGCAGCACCGACGGCCCCACGTCCTGCCCGTGGCCGAAGCGCACCACCCCGCCCGCGCCCAGGTCCACCATCTCCGTGGCCGCGTTCTCCACCGTGTTCGGCTGCCGGACGGAGAGCGTGTTCTCCCCCAGCGCCACGGAGTCACCCGGGGACAACTGTCGAGAGCCCTGGAGGGGCGCGCCGTTGACGCGGCTGCCGTTGCGGCTGCCCAGGTCCTCGATCCGGAGGATGTCCGACTCGACGTAAAGGCGCGCGTGTCTGCGCGACACGAGGTCGCCGCCCAGGACGATGTCGTTCTCGTCCGCGCGGCCCAGGCTCGTCACGCCCTCCGGCAGATCGTAGGACGTGTCGAAGTAGCCGGGCCCGTTGATGATGATCTGCCACATCGAGTGCCCGACCTTACACGACTCTCCCGCTCCAACGGAGTGGGAGCCCATCCACGTGGAGCCGGTGGGGGGGTGACCCGGACTCACGGGCGCGGGCTTCCGCGCCGCGTCAAGACTGACAGTGAGACCGCTCCCTCGCAAGCACTCCCTGCCCTCAACGCGGGCGGTGGATGAAGACGGACTCTCCCTGGCGCACCGCGGTGAAGACGGTGAGGGGACGCTGGGCGGGGCCCTGGAGGACGCGGCCGTCCTGGGCGAAGCGGGAGCCGTGGCAGGGACACTCCGCGACGCCTTCGTCGGGGAGCCAATCCACCGCGCAATCACCGTGAGTGCAGATGCGCCACAGCGCGACGAAACACCCGGGGGTGACGTGGACGAGCACCACGTCGAGGAGGGCCTCGGGGAGGCGGACCTCGGCGTGGCCTCCGGGCGCGGCGAGCGCGGGGTGGTCCGACAGACGGACCTCCACCCAGCCCTCTTGCGCCGTCCCCGGAGGGGGCAGCCCGGAACAGGCGGCCCCCTCGGGAGGCGGGTCGAGCACCACGGCCTGCCGCCACTCCCCGCCGCACCCGCTTCCGAGCGCGGCGAGGGCACACCCTCCCCGCGCGAGCGCGAGGAGGGCCGAGCGGCGGTCCAGCGACGTCACGGGCTGACCCGCACCCGCACCAGCCGCTGGCCGTTCTTGTCGCTGACGCCCAGGAGCAGGTCGGACCCGAGCGCATCCATCCGGACCACGGACGTGCACTGGTCCGCGAAGGTCACGACGGCGGTGCGCTCGCCGACGGTGACCGCGTCGCCGCCGATGCCGGTGGACAGCGCGTAGCGCGACACGTCCGTGGCGACGAAGGTGAAGCTCGCGTCATAGGCGCCGCGCTGCACCGCCACGCCCGCGCCGAACGCGGAGGCCTGGTTGAAGTTGCTGCCCACGTCGAGCTGCGTCTGGTCGCCCAGCGCGACCGGCGCCCCGCCCGTGAGCGCCTGGGTGACGAGCGACGGCGCCACCGCGTGGACCACGTTCACGTAGTCCGGGCTGCGCGAGTAGCCGAGCACCGCGATGCCGTTGTCCGCCACGCTGGTGAAGCCGCTGCTGGCCGCCGCCGCGGGGAAGCTGGCCACCTTGACGGGGGTGAACGGGTTCGCGGACGTGACGAGGCCGAAGACGCCCAGTTCGCCGGAGAGCGTCCCCAGGCCCCCGCCGTTGACGAGCACCGCGCTCGTGTCGCCGGAAGCGAAGCTCGCGGCGGTGTAGTTCATGGGCGCGGCGACGTAGGTCGACGCGGCCGGCGTCTCGATGTCGTAGACGGCGAGGTGGCCCGGCGCGCCCGCGGCCGCCGTGGTGTAGCTGGCGACCAGCCGCTTGCCGTCGTTCACCAGGCCGCTGCCCACGAAGGCGTCGGGCGTGCCCTGGGCCCGGTCGGCCGCGGTGACGACGTCATGGAGCTTCGTGGTGGAGGGCTGGAGGTCGGGCCAGATGCCCAGCGAGTACAGCGCGGCGTCCTTGCCGAAGCCCTTCACCGCGTAGAGAGAGTACGTGGGGCCCGGAGACACGCCCAGCGCGGAGACGTCCGCCGGCAGCGTCACGGACTCCTGCGCCTGGAAGCCCGACTGGAGCTGGAGCGTGCCCAGCTTCGCGTCGTAGGTGGCGGTGTCGCACGGGTCGGAGCCGGCGTCGGTGCCCGCGTCCGTCCCCGCGTCGCCGGTGCCCGCGTCCGTCCCCGCGTCGTCCGTGCCCGCGTCCGGCCCTCCGGGCGTCTGGACGGGCACCGTGTCGCACTTCGCGTCGCGACACACCCACTCCTCCCCCGCGGGAGGCTGGCCGTTGTCGGCGCGGCAGTCGAAGGGGTCCACGCATTCGTCGGCGCAGCCCGTGCCGAGCATCGCCACCGCGAGGGTGGTCACCGCCAGCGAGACGGACTTCATCCAAGGTGTCACACGCGTCGTGTCTACGGTCTTCATTCGCATCCTCGTGCTGTGTTGCGGTCCTGCTCGGCGGGCCCGGTGACTCCGGACCCGCCGCTCTCCGCGGAGGGCCCCGTCCACACGAGTGGTGGAACGGGGCCCCGGCGGTGCTACTCGTCATCCACGGGCGGGCCCTACAGCGCCACGCCGTTCACCACCGCGACGCCATCCAGGTCGAAGCCCGCGGAGGTACCGGCCGAACCGTTGGTGCCCGCGTCCACGATGCGCACGAAGCGCGCTCGGGAGAGCCCCACCGTCGCCAGGTCGAAGCCATCACCTCCAGCGACGGCCGGGTCCGTGGCGCTGATGCCGTTGGCCGGGTTGGCCGTCACTGGCTTGACGCCCGCGCAGCCCGGGTAGCCGCCCGCCGCGTTGGTCGGCTCGCACGGGAACTCGAACCACGTCACGCCGTCGTCGCTGACGGAGACCCGCGCGCGCTCGGTGAAGGCCGCCGGGCCGCCCGCGATGAGGAAGGCGTTCTCGAAGACCAGCAGGTCCACGCCCGGCCCATCCATCACGGCGATGTCCGTGAAGCGCAGGATGATGGAGCCGCCCTTTCCCAGCGACAGCACGTCGAGCGAGCCGCTGTCGAGCCCCGCGCCCGTGGGAGGTCCGAGGACCACGTCCGGGAACCGGTCCTGGCCGAAGCCGGCACCGGGTCCCGGGGTGAACTGGACGACCTCGTCCGCGTAGGGGTCCGCGGGCTTGATCGACCCCGAGTCCTCCTGTCCCGAGTCCGGAACGACGGGCTGCTGCGTCTCGTCGCCACCGCAGCCCACGAGGCCCACGAGCCACGTGAGCACCATGCCGCGACGGAATGCCGTGAAGACGGTTTCGTTCATTGCGCCACCTGGAGCCGCACCAACCGCCGGCCGTTCTTGTCACTGAGGCCCACGAGCAGGTCGGACCCGAGCGACTGCATCGACACCACGGAGGTGCACTGGTCCACGTAGCCCAGCACCGGCGTGCGTGGCCCCACCGTGACGGTGCCGCTCATGGTCGGCGACAGCGCGAAGCGCGACACGTCCGTGGAGACGAAGTTGAAGTCCGCGTCGTAGGCGCCGCGGTTCACCGCCACGCCACCACCGAAGGCGCCCGCCGCGTTGAAGTCGCTCTCCACCGCGATGGGCGACTGGTCACCCAGCGCGAACGGGGTCCCCGTGGTGAGCGCCGCGGAGACGACGGACGGCGCCACGCCGTAGATGACGTTGACGAAGTCCGGGTTGTGGAAGAAGCCCAGCGCCGCGGCGCCGTTGTCCGCCACGGCGGTGAAGCCGCTGGCCGCCGCCCCGCCCGTCGGGAAGGTGGCCACGCGCACCGCGCTGAACGGCGTGGCCGACGTCAGGAGGCCGTAGATGGCCAGCCCCCCCGACGCCGTGTCGAGCCCGCCGCCGTTGACGAGGACCGCCGAGGTCGTGCCGTCGGAGAAGGCCGCGGCGGAGTAGTTCTTCGGCGCGGTGACGTAGGTCGACGACGCGGGCGTGACGGTGTCATAGGCCGCGATGGAGCCCGGCGCGCCCGACGCCCCCGTCGTGTAGCCCGCGAACAACCACGGGCCCTCGACCACCAGGTAGCCGCCCGCGTAGACCGCCGGCGTGCCGGCGCGGTCCGCGGGGGTGACCACGTCATAGAGCTTCGTGGCGGAGAGCTGGAGGTTCGGCCAGGTGCCCAGCGAGTACAGCGCCGCGTCCTTCCCGAAGCCCTGCACCGCGAAGAGCGAGTACGTCGGCCCCGGCGTCGAGCCCACGGCGGCGATGTTGGCGGGCAGCGGCGCGGCCTCGCCGACCACGAAGCCCGGCTCGAGCTCGAGCGTGCCCAGCTTCGCGTCGTACGGCGCGTTGTCGCAGGTCCGGACCCCACCGTCGTCCGGCGTGCCACCGTCGTCCGTCGGGCCGGCGTCCGGCGTGCCACCGTCGTCCGTCGGGCCGGCGTCAGGAGTCCCCGAGTCCGTCGGACCCGCGTCCGGCGTACCCGAATCCGTCGGGCCCGCGTCAGGAGTCCCCGAGTCCGTCGGGCCAGCGTCCGGCGTGCCCGAGTCCGTCGGACCGGCGTCCGGCGTCCCGGAGTCGGGCTGGGGCTGCTCGACCGGGGTGGTCTCGCACTTCTCGTCGACGCACACCCACCGCTCTCCCGCGGGGGGCTCGCCGTTGTCGGCGCGGCAGTCGAACTCGTCCACGCATTCGGGGTTGCAGCCCGTGCCGAGCAGGGCGACCGCGAAGGTGGTTGCCAGGAATGATGCGGACTTCGCCCAGGGAACCGCGCGCTTCCATCCAGCCGTCTTCATCAGCGTCCTCGTTCCTCTCCGCCCCCACGGGCGGGTAGGACTCCGGAGGGACACGGCCGAAGGCGCACCGGGCCACGACCGGGCCCGCGAAGAAGACGAACGCCTCCGCCGCCTCCCCTCGGAGGCCTCGGTGAATGTCCGTGCGTACGGCACGGGTCCTTGGCAGGTTTTCGGACTCGCAGGCGTGGGCGCGTGAGGACACCCACCTACTGGCCGTCGCTTCCCAGCCCTTTCGGGGCCAGTGCTTCTCGTGACGGCGTTCGTTCCTGCATACCGCTGCGGGGCAGTCCCGGATTCACACCGGGTTCCCTAGAGCCGCCGTGAACCCACGACGGCACCAAGAACAGGCGCCGGGATATGGCGGGTGACAGGCATTGTCAATGCCGCCAGGCTTCCACCTCAGGGCAGCGCGGTGACGTCGATGGCATTGGACACCGGGCGCCGTGGATCCAACGGGCAGGCCTCCAGCGCGGGCCCCTTCGCCAGGGGCGTGGAGGAGCCACGACGCTCGGTGAGCCGTCCGTCCCCCACCTCCACCACGAAGACGCGACCGGCGTTCGTATCCGCCAGGTACACCGCGCCCTTCGCCACCGCGAAGCGACTGGCGACGGACAGGTGGCAGCCCGCCGTCCCCACCTCGCAGCCGGGGTTCAGCGCATAGGAGGCCACCACCGCGTCGTCCTTCACGAGCACCAGCCCCGTGGCGCGCACGGACTTCGCCACGTAGCCGTTCGCCTCGTCGTAGATGGCCTCGCCCAGGCACGCCACCACGAGCTGGTCGCCCACCGCCTCCACGTAGCCCGCGTTGAGGCAGCGCTCCGCGCCCAGGTCGATGGCCGTCGCCGCGCCCGTCGCGGGGTCGATGCGCGCGAGCATTCCCGGGCCGTTGGGACGATAGCTATTGAACGGATTGAGATTGGTGAGCGCCACGTAGACGGCCGAGCGCGTCGCCACCACCGAATACGGCAACGCCATCACCACGCCGCCGTCGAAGGGCTTCAGGTCCAGCCCGGTGAGCGGAATCGTGTCCACCCTGCGAGGCTGCTCGGGCTGGGAGATGTCCACCCGCGCCACGGCGTTGCCGAACTTGAACTGGGAGCCGCCCGTCCCGAAGAGCGGGATGTAGAGCATGTCCCCGAAGCGGGCCAGCGCCTGCGGGCTGGTGTTCGCGCCCAGGTGGAGCTGCCCCACCGTGCGCAGCCCCAGCCCGTTGCCGTGCGCGGCGCCCTCGCGCTCGAGCACCTGGAGCGTGTTGTTCACCGAGTCGACGACGTAGACGTAGGGCGGGTCCACGAGGATGTCGTTGGGGGAGCCGGACGTCGCGCCCAGCGAGTCCTCCTCCACCAGCACCCCCAGGGCACCTCCCGCCGCCTGGAGCAGCTTCCCGTTCGTCATGTCCGCGGCGAGCACGAAGCCGTCCCATGACGCGAGCGCCTGCACCCCCGCGCCGAACTGCCGCCGGGGCCCGAGCTGGTCCGAGCCCGCCTGGATGCCCACGAGCTGCCCGTTGGTGAAGCAGGCCGCCACCACGTCGTAGACACACCGCCCCGCGTGACAGGACTGCACGTCCGGACACGCGTTGCCGCACGCGCCGCAGTGGAGCACGTCCGAGCCCGCGTCCACGCACGCGCCCGCGCAGCGCAGCAGCCCATCCGAGCACCCCTCCTGGCAGCGCCCCGCCTCGCACACCTGCCCCGCCGCGCAGGCCAGGCCACACGCGCCGCAGTGGGCGACGTCCGACGCCGTGTCCACGCAGGCACCACCACACGACTGGGTCCCCGCGCGACAGCCGCAGGCGCCGTCCTGGCATACCTCCGCGACACCACACGCGCTGCCACACGCGCCACAGTTCTGCGCGTCCCCCACCAGGTCCACGCAGGCGCCCTCACAGACGGACAGGCCCGCCGTACACACCGCGCCCTCGTCGGGACAGCCCGTGAGCGAGAGCGCGACCACCGACAGCAGCAACACGACCAGCGGCGGAGACTCAGCGGGGCGGGACGCGCGGGGCATGGGAATCCTCGGGGGTGGGAGGTGGGGTGGCGTCCCGGTCCAGCGACACCGCGAGCGACACGTACGCGGCGCGGCCCGGCAGCGGGAAGCCCGTGAAGTCATACGCTCGCGAGTCGAGGAGGTTCTTCACCTCGACGGAGAGCGTCAGGTCCGGCGAGCGCAGGAAGGTGCTGGAGGCCCCCACGCTCAGGAAGGTGCGCGAGGGCAGGCTGCGCGTGCCCGTGCGGTTGACGAGCTGCGAGGACTGGTAGAGCACCTCGGTCCGCGCGTTGAGCCAGTCCGGCCCCGCGCGCACGCGGCCCACCCACTTGTGCCGGGGCCGGTACGGCAGCGGCTGGTTGAAGAAGCGCGGGTCGCCCAACCGGTTCTGCGTGCGCAGCCACGTGTAGCTGCCGCTGGCGGACAACCAGGTGAAGGGCCGGGCCTCGCCCTCCAGCTCCGCGCCCCACACGCGCGCGGCGTCGAAGTTGTATGGGCGCGCCAGCATCGGCGGATACAGCTCGTAGGCGATGAGGTCCTCGTAGAGCGCCGCGAAGCCGCCCGCGGTGAAGCTCCACGCCGCGTCGTCCCGCGCGTCCGGCTGGGACGACCCCGTCACCGCCGCGTCCGCGTACAGCGCGCGCTCGGGCCGCAGCCCCGGGTTCGGAAGCAGCGTGCCCTGGCGGATGTACAGCTCCAGGAAGGACGGCGCGCGGTGCGACTGTCCCGCGTTGGCGCGCAGGCCGAAGCCCCCACCCAACGACACGGAGGCCCCCAGCTTCGGGGACACGAGCCAGTAGGGCCCCACCCGCTCCAGCCGCATCGACGGCACCACGGACACGACGCCGTCGAACAGCCGCCACTCGTCCATGGCCATGACGCTGCCGCGCCACCACGACGCGCGCTGGTCGTCGCCCGTGTTCGTGACGCCCTCCCCCGACGACGCCACCGTCAGGGTGAGCGCGTGCGCCGCGCCCAGGGAAACGCGGCCCTCCAGCTCCACGCCGCCCACCGTGTGCCGCTGCGTGCTCCCGTCGCCCGCGAGCCCGCCGGACAGGTCGAGGCCATCGCTGCGCACGTAGCCCCGCGCGCTGCCCTGCGCCCCCGCGTCGCCGAGCCCGCCGGACCAGCGCAACCCCAGCGAGAGGCGATCCAACCCCTGGCGCCCCTCCGACTGGGGGTTCTGCACCGTGCCGGGAATCGCGCGGTTCTCCAGGGCCAGCTCGGTGAGCACGTCCAGGCGCGAGCCCCCCGGCAGGCGGCGCCGGTAGCGCAGGAGCGCGCCCCCGCCTCGCGCGTCGTTGCGCGCGCGCGCCTCGGAGCTGAGGGGGTTGTCGTCCACGGCGGGGAGCTGGTCGAACTCGTAGGTGAAGTCCCCGTCCGAGCGCCCCGCGTGCACCAGCAGCAGCGCCTGTCCGTCCAGCAGCGGCCCCGTGGCGGCGACGTGGCCCAGCGCCGTGTTCCAGCTCCCGTAGGTGACCTCGCCGCTGGTTCTGAAGGTCGACGAGGGCGCGCGCGTGACGATGTTCACCGCGCCGCCCAGTCCTCCGGCGCCGTAGCGGGCGCCCGCGCCGCCCCGCAGCACCTCGAAGCGCTCCACCAGCGCGGCGGGCACCTGGGACAGGTCCGCCATGCCTCCCGCGCCGTTGAGGGGGATGCCATCCAGGAAGACGAGCACGCCGTTGGACGCGGCGCCGCGCACGACCAGGCTCTTGCTCTGCCCGTACCCGCCGGAGTCCTGCACCGCCAGCCCCGCCGAACCCACCAGCAGCTCCGCGGAGTCACGCGCCTCCCCCGTGCGCCGCGTCGCGTCGATGACGGTGATGGCGCCCGTGGGGTCCCTGCGCTCGGGCGAGTCTGGCGGCGGCGGGGCCTTGCCCCTCACCACGGTGCCGCGCGTCGGCGGCGACTCCGGGGGTGTCGCGGGGGACGGCTCGGCGGGGTCAGCGCCCGTGGCGGTGTCGGTGGACTGGGCATGCGCGAGGGGCGCGACGCCGAGCGCCAGCCAGACGAGAGACCTCGCGAGAAGGGTGCGCCGCATGCCCCGCCTTCCGCTCTCTCCATCGAAGAGAGAAGGCCAGTCGCGCGTGCCGTGGGACGGCACATCGCACCCCGGGGCAGGTCTCCTGACTCATGGGCCCTCGCCGCAGGCGCACAGCGCGTCGGGCTGCCCAATCACAGTGGCGGGACCGCGCCGGATTCGCACCGGCTTCCCTCTTGAACGCCCGACATGGGCACCCCAGGGCCGCCCCCTTCTAGGGGGTCACCCCCCGCGCGTCAAGCGCACCCCGGACGCCAGGGCCCAGGCGTGCGCGTACTGCTCGAAAGCGCTCGCCTGGAGGAAGACCAGCTCCGCGCCACCCAGGCGCAGCGTCGTCATGCTGAACAGCGGCGAGGGCCGACCGGGGACGATGAGCACCCCGTCCTGGAACGTGCCGAAGTGGCTCTCCAGGTCGGTGACGCTCCACAGCTCCGTGTGCGGCTCCGGACGGAACCGCGCGTGCTGCCGGGACACGGAGGGCTCCGACAGGACGATGTCGCAGTCCGGACTGCGCCCCACCGTCACCTCATTGCCCTGGCCGGGGCCGCGCGAGCGCAGCTCGAAGACGACGGGCTCCACGGCCCGGGGAGGGATGCGCCCGGACATCGTGGGCGGCTCCACCTTCGCCAGCGGACGCGGACGGCGCGGCATGGAGTCCCACACCAGCACGGGCCAACCGACATCCCGCATCACGCCTTCCCGGTCGTCCTGGAACTGTCGCAGCAGGGTGGGAAGGCGGTGGACCACGGTGGTTCCTCCAGCAGGGCGGGAGAGCGAGCGCAAGCTGTGCACGCTCCCGTCTGCTGTCCACCCCCATGCTCACGATTGGACGTCTTTGGCCAGAGTCCTCCAGTACCAAGGCTCACTTTCCGGAGCCGCAGGCGCTCCCCAATGCCAGCACGTCCGCGTCGTAGTGCAGCGCCAGCGTCCCCGAGGACTCGATGTGGCGCACGAAGAGGGAGCCGAAGACCTCCGCGTTGCCGCTCAGGTTCAACGTGGCGTCGGGCGCGTAGAGGTTTCCCGCGATGACGCTGCCCGCGGAGATGCCCAGCGCCCCGGTGCCCGCCACGTACACCCGGGTGCGGGCGGGTGCGTCGGGCGAACCCAGCGCAAGCGCGCCCGCGACCGTCATGTCCGCGCCGATGAACAAATCCAGTTCCCCTGGAGGGACCACCTGGATGGAGAGCCGCTCGCCGATGACGACGCCGTCGCGGACGAAGAGGGCGGTGCGCTCGCGGATGACGAGGTCCAGGCGGCCCTCGCCCTCGATGCCGGACAGGTAGAAGCGGCCGCAGGGCAGCTCCAGCGAGCGCTCGCCGGTGAAGCCTCGCAGCGTGTCCGCGTCCAGGCCGATGGCCGCGTTGTGGTTGCGCGTGGCGTGGTTGGCGATGAGGCCCGGGATGTCCATGCGCGTCGACGTGTCACACGCGCACGGCGCCACGGACGCCACCGGCTCGCGGCTCAACTGCGTGGCCTGCACGGCGCCGGACATGACGCGCCCCTCGGGGACGGCGAGCCGCCCGTCGACCTTCAACGACGCCAGGCCGACGTCGCCACGCACCCAGGCATCCCCAATCACCTCGGCGGTGACGTCGCCCGTGAGCGGGCCGCCGCTGTAGAGGAGACCTCGGACCGTCAGCGAGCGCCCCAGCCGGATGCCGTCCAGGCCGCCCGCGCTCAGCTCGCCGCCGACGTCCACCCTGTCGTTCGCGGCGAGCCCCCCGTTGGTCGCCACGCCTCCGCCCACGCCGCCCGGCGTGTACTTGCCCAACGAGCTGCGGAAGGCATCCGTGGTGAGGGAGGCGCTGAAGGCGAGCCGGTCGCACGAGCACAACGCGTGACGGAACGAGCGCTCGGCAAGGTGTCCGGTGCAGACCTTCTCGTCGGTGACGCTGGACCCCTCCAACAGCAACGGCCCGCTCGAGGCACAGAAGGCGGCGAGCTCGTCCTCCGGGTCCTCGCTGCTGCTCGTCCCGCTGTCCGGCGTGGACACCGGGCCCACGCTGCCATCCGGCGCGCCGATGATGGCCACCGGGTCTCTCACGGTGCAGGCACCGAACGGGAGACTCCCCGCCAGACAGGCCCACAGGACGAAGCGCCACGACGCGACGGAGCACGACGGCGGGAGGACGGGACTCATCGACCGGAAATCTCCCTCAGACGCGCACGCGCCGCCACCGCATGGGGCGAATCGGGGTGGTGCGACAGGAACTCCTCCAACGCCTGACGCTCTTCCGCTGCGTTCCCGAGGACACGGTGGGCCTCCGTGATGCCCTGGCGCGCTTCCTGCTCCAGCACTCCGCCCGGCCACGTCCTCAGGGCCGTCTCGAATTGACGGAGCGCGCCGCGCGCGTCGCGCAGGTGTTCCAGGCGCAGCGAGCCGGAGGCGACCCGTGCCACATACGCGGACATCGCCCGTGGCTGGGCGCGGATGACCCGTTGGTAGACGGCCTCCGCCTGCTTCCACTCGCCCGCCGCGCGGTGCGTGTTGGCCAGGCGCATGAGGTCCTCCACCTGCGCGGGAGTCGCCACGGGAGCGACCTGGGCCTCCACCGGGCCCCGCGAGCCCGCGCCACGGGCCACCGAGACCTCCGCCGAAGGGCGCGAAGCACCCTCCCTCCTGGCGCCAATCCCCGTCGAAGCCTCTGCGTCCTCCGCGTCGCGAGGAGCCCCTCCCCGCACCGAGCCCGGAACCGCTTCCACAGCGTCCGACGAGCGAGGGACCGACTCCTGCCCGGCGGGGCTCCCGGTGGGTGCCGAGGCCCGCGCTGGGGAGACGGAGCCCCCCACCCGCGCCTCGGGCCCCGGCGCGCCCTCGTCCGCGTCCGCCCCGGCCCCGTGCCGAATCCCCTCCGAAGGCGCGGACGTGTCCCCTCCACGTGCGCGGGGCGACCCACCGGAAGCGCTCGAGGCGGGCTCCCGGTGGGAGAACCACCACACGGAGGCCGCCGACCCCAGCACGAGGAGGGCGCCGCCCGTCACCAGGACCCAGGGCCACCTCCGTCGAGCCGGGCGCGGCGGTGGCGGGGCCTCCTCGAACGCGGCGAGCAGCGCGGCCTGCACCAGCGCCGCGGACTTCTGTCGGGAGATGCGGCGCGCGGGTCCCTGGCCCCCATCCAACGGTGGGAGCGCGTCCGACAGACCGCCCTCTTCATCCGGGATGTGGCTCATTCAGTCCCCCCGCCCGGCGCGTCCCCATCCTCCCCCACCAGCGCGCGCAGGGCCGCCTTGCCCAACCGCAAGCGGCTGCGAATCGTCTCGAAGGCAATGCCCAGCTCGTTCGATACCTCCACCACGCTCAAGCCAAGCACATGGTGCAGCACCATGGCATGTCGCTGCTCGTCCGGAATCCGGTCCAGCAGCATCACCACCCGCCGCCGGTGGACGTACTCGTCCGGGGGCGCGTCCTCGGACGGGACGGCCATCAGCTCCGCGGGCTCCTCGCCCCGACGCGCCTCGCTGCCTCGCGCGCGCTTGAGCCAGGCGAACGTGGTCCGGGCCACCACCCGGTCCGCCCAGGACTGGAAGCTCCCCTCCCCGCGATAGGTCGACAGCCCCCGCAACAGCGCGATGAGCGCCTCCTGGGAGATGTCCTCCACGTCCACGTCCCCCCGCACGAGGTAGCGGACCAGGTTGCGCACCCGGGGCAACAACTCCAGCAACAGCGACTCGGCGGCCTCCTTCTTCCCCTGGATGGCGGCGTGGATTCGCGGGTCCCCCCCGGGACGCGCTCGACCGATGGCTTCGGGACCCGGGCTCGTCATCGACTCCATGGAGGGAGGCCGCGGCGAAAACGGGTCATCCGAGCTCACGGCAGGACCACCAGCGACACCCCCAGCCGCGGTCGGACGGCCTGCCCCGTGTTGCGAGGGACGAAGATTCCGTTCTCGGAGTACCCGAGCACCGGCCGCCCCACCACCGTGTCCAGCGCGACGCCCACCTCCACCGCCGCCATCCGCGCGAAGCGCCACCGGAACGACGTGTCGGGTCCGACGAGCAGCGCGGGCGTGAAGCGGGGCTGCGTGGCCTCGATGCCCTGGAAGAGCGGGTCCGTGGACCGGTCGAAGACGTGGACGCCCACGCCCGCGCCCAGCCCCCACCGGAACGCGCCAGCCTCGAGCAGCGGCACGTCCGCCCACAGGCCCGCGGTGTACTGCTGCAGGTGCACGACGGTGCGCGAGTCCCGCAGCTTCGAGGGGAGTCCGGCGAGGAACTGGAGGCGGATGCGCACCCACCGCAGCTCCCAGCCGGACGCGAGCAGGATGGCCCGGTGGCCCGAACCGGCATAGCCGTCCCACGCCGTCACCCCGCCCACCAGCAGTTGCCAGTGCACCGTCGACGTGCGCCGGGCCGCGGGGGGCATGGACCACAGCTCCGGCGGGACGGGGACCTCCTCCGGCTCGGGTTCGACGGGGAGCGGCTCGGACGGCGGCGCCACGGCCGTGACGACCTCGCCCAGCGGCTTGCCGGCCTCCACGGCGCGCAGGGCGGAGCGCACCACGAGCGCCACCGCCTCCGCGCCCGCGGACCACTCCAACGTTCCGGGCCGCCCCTCCACGCGCGCGGTGCGGACGAAGAGGTGCCGCCCCCCGGGCTCCAGGAAGTGCACGCGCAGCTCCGGCCCCTCGCGCTCGAACCAGAAGACGGCGCGCGCCTGGTAGGACTCCGCGAGCGACGCCCCCGTGAGCCAGCGCTCCTGGAGTGTCCCCTGGAACGGAGGGCCCGGCATGGCACGCAACTCGACGGGCAGGTCGCTGCCCTGCCCCCGGACCCGCTCGAGCAGCGCCGCGTCCTCCTCGGAGGAGATCCTCGCCAACGCGAGCCACGACGCCGGTTCGCTCGCGCCCGCGCGGAGGCCGACGCACAGCGCGACGGCGAGCACCGCCCGGATCCACACGACGCCCCATGCCATACCGCGAAGGCTAACGTCTCGCGCGAGGGCCCGGGAAGCCCCGGGGCCTCCCGCACCCGGCTCGAACAAGCGCACGGCAAAGACGTGCTCTGTCTGCAACCATCCGGGATGCGGAGGGCTTCACGCCTTGCATTCCGGAGGGCGTGCGCGCCGGGTCAGCGCTGGGCGTTGGGCGCGGCGGCGGCGCGCAGCTCGCGGCTGACGCGCTCCGCCTCGCGGAAAACCCTGAGCAGGTTGCCGCCGAGGATCTTGTGGAGCTGCTCGCGGGTGTAGCCCCGGGCGAGCAGCGCCTCGGTGATGCGCGGCAGGTCCGCCACGGAGTCGATGCCCTCGGGGGTGGAGTTGATGCCGTCGAAGTCCGACCCCAGCCCCACGTGGTCCACGCCCGCCACCCTGGCCACGTGGTCGATGTGGTCGACGAGCGACTCGAAGGGAGGCCGCTTCACCCGCGCGGCCAGCTCACGCCCGAGCGCCGACTCCTCGCGGAAGCGCGTGGCCGCGTCCGCGTCCTTGTTCCGGGCCGCGAGCGCCTGCTGGGCGGCCTCCCGCGCCGGGGCCCCCGCCGCGTACTCCCGCCGGTACGCGTCGTCGATGAACATGGAGAAGAAGTTCACCATGACGACGCCCCCGTTGGCGGCCACGGCCTTGAGCATCTCGTCCGTCATGTTGCGCGGATGGTCCGTGAGCGCGCGCGCCGACGAGTGCGACGCGATGACCGGCGCCTTCGTCACCTTCAACGTGTCGAAGAACGTCTTGTCGGACACGTGGGAGATGTCGACGAGCATGCCCAGCCGGTTCATCTCCCGCACGACGTCCCGCCCGAAGTCGGTGAGGCCGTCGTGGTGCTTCACCTTCTCGTCCTGGAGGTCGCCGGACGAGTCGGCCCACCCATGGGTGTTGGACCACGTCAGGGTCATGTACCGCACGCCGAGCCGGTAGAAGTCGCGCAGCACGCCCAGGTCGTCCTGGATGGCGTGCCCGCCCTCGACCCCCATCAGCGCCGCGAGCTTCTTCTGCTTGCCGGTGCGCGCCGCCACGATGTCCTTCGAGGACAGGGCCAGCACCAGCTGGTCCGGGTGCCGCTCCACCGCCGTCAGCACCGCGTCGATGAGCCGCAGCGCGCGGTGGGTCTCCTGCCCGGCGAACGCCTTGGGCTCCACCCAGATGGAGAAGAACGCCGCGCCCAGGTTGCCGGCGCGCGCGCGGGGCAGGTCCAGGTGGCCCACGTCGCCGGCGGGCGGGGCCGCCAGGTCGAAGCCCTCCTCCAGCATGCGCAGCGGCGTGTCCACGTGCGTGTCGATGACGAGCGCGGACTCGTGGATGGCGCGCGCCTTCGCGGACACGGGCGTGGACGGGGGGGGCGCGGCGAGGACGGGGGCGCCGAACACCAGCATCGCGGCGAGGACGGAGCGGTTCACGCGGGGACCTCGGGGGGGAGGAAGTCCGGGGACTCTCCCACGACCCCCGCCGGGCTTGAAGCCAGGGCTGGCCCCGGGGCGACGCGGGGCCCTCTCACCGCGCGGAAGCCGGGTGTGCGTCCGCGCCCGTCCCCGCGCGTGGACGGCTTCGCGCGCCGTGTACGCCAACCTGCGCCGCGCTCCGAGGAGGACGCCGCTGGCACGGCGACTGCTCAAGCCCGGGACAGACCTCAGGCGGTCGAGCCGACGAGGCGGTCGCGCCGTGGTGGCGCGAGGCGGAGTGTGGAGGTGGCTGATGCTGATGGCGGGGAAGCGGCTGGCGGTGTTCTCCATTCGCGAGGGCAAGGGCGGGAGCATCTGGGTCCGGGCGGGGAGCGCCTTCGTCAACAAGGATGGCTCGCTGAACGTGCTGCTCGACGTGCTGCCGCTGGACGGCAAGCTGCACGTGCGCGAGGCGGCGGAGAAGCGGGAGACGCCCGGCGCGGGCGGGCGGTACGCGGGGGAGCTGGGGCTGGACGCGGTGCCGGCGGGGGGCCATTCGTGAGGGCGGTCTGGGTGGCGCTGGCGCTGCTCTCCCTGACGACCCCGGGCCTCGCGGACGCGGCGCGGCTGCGCACACAGTACTCGGGGGTGGTGAACCTCAACGACGCGACGGCGGCCCAGTTGGACTTGCTGCCGGGCGTCGGAGAGAAGGCGGCGCAGCGCATCATCGAGCAGCGCACGCGGCGGCGCTTCCAGCGGGTGGAGGAGCTGGTGCGGGTGAAGGGCTTCGGCAAGAAGCGCTTCCTCAAGCTCAAGCCCCACCTGTCGCTGGACGGCCCCACCACGCTGAAGGTGGAGCAGGTGCTCCCGCCTCCCGCCGAGGGAAAGGAGGTGGTGGCCACGAACCGATGAAAAGCCTGGATTGAACCCTTCGGAAAGAGGGGCGCCGCCCGCTCGGACGACCTCCGCGGCGGGTGGCGCTCCGTGGGTGCCCGGGAAGCGACCAGGCGGGATGCAAGAGTGGTTTGTATCCGGCCCCCGGCTGATAGAGCATCCGCCGCCATGACCCGACGACTCGCTACCCTGCTCACCGCGCTGCCCGTGTCGGCCGCGCTGGTCGCTCCGCCCGTGCTCGCCTGCACCAGCATGCTGGTCAACAAGGGGGCCACCGCGGATGGCGCCACCCTGATGACCTACGCCGCCGACGCGCACGAGCTGTACGGCGAGCTGTACTACACGCCCGCGCGCCGCCACGCGGCCAACGCCCAGCGCGACATCATCGAGTGGGACACCGGCAAGTTCCTCGGCCGCATCCCCGAGGCCCCGGCGACCTACTCCGTCGTCGGCAACATGAACGAGCACCAGGTCTCCATCGGCGAGTCCACGTTCACCGGCCGCAAGGAGCTGGAGGGGCCCGCGGGCATCGTCGACTACGGCTCGCTCATCTACATCGCGCTGGAGCGCTCCAAGACGGCGCGCGAGGCCATCCAGGTGATGACCGGCCTCGTCGCCGAGCACGGCTACGCGTCCACCGGCGAGTCCTTCTCCATCGCCGACCCCAAGGAGGCGTGGCTCCTGGAGATGATCGGCAAGGGCGAGGGCCAGAAGGGCGCGGTGTGGGTCGCGCGCAGGCTGCCGGACGGCTACATCACCGCGCACGCCAACCAGGCGCGCATCCAGCAGTTCTCCCAGAACGACCCGGAGAACACGCTGTTCGCCCCGGACGTCATCTCCTTCGCGCGCGAGAAGGGCTGGTTCAAGGGCGCGGACAAGGACTTCAGCTTCGCGGAGGCATACAACCCGCTCGACTTCGGCGGGCAGCGCTTCTCCGAGGCGCGCGTGTGGAGCATCTTCCGGCGCGCGGCGCCGTCGCAGAAGCTGGGCGTGGAGCTGGTGGACGGCTCGTCGCCGGGCAAGCGCCTGCCCCTGTGGGTGAAGCCGGACAAGAAGCTGTCCGTGCAGGACGTCATGGGGCTGATGCGCGACCACTTCGAGGGCACCGCGCTGGACATGTCCAAGGACGTGGGCGCCGGCCCCTACGCGGTGCCCTACCGCTGGCGGCCCATGACGTGGGAGGTGGACGGCAAGCAGTACGTCCACGAGCGCGCCATCTCCACGCAGCAGACGGGCTTCTCCTTCGTGGCCCAGATGCGCGCGTCCATGCCGGCCCCCATCGGCGGCGTGCTCTGGTTCGGCGTGGATGACACGTCCATGACCGTCTACACGCCCATGTACGCCGGCATCCGGCAGGTGCCGCGCAACTTCGCCCAGGGCGTGGCCAGCCGGGGCAGCTTCTCCTGGGACTCGTCCTTCTGGGTGTTCAACTGGGTCTCCAACCAGGCCTACGCCCGCTGGAGCGACATGTCCGTCGACGTGCAGAAGGAGCAGGGCGCGCTGGAGGGGCAGTTCCTCGCGGACCAGGCGGACATCGAGAAGACGGCGCTGGAGCACTACAAGCGCAGCCCGGAGGAGGCCCGCCAGTACCTCACCGCGTACTCGGTGCAGCAGGGCGAGAAGGTCCACGCCCGCTGGAGGAAGCTCGGGGAGTCGCTGCTGGTGAAGTACATCGACGGCAACGTCCGGGACGAGCAGGGCAAGGTGAACCACCCCAAGTACCCGGAGAGCTGGTACCGGCGCATCGTCCAGGAGAACGGGAAGAAGCTGGAGATGCCCAAGGAGCCGGAGCCGGCCAAGCCGGTGGCGGCCCCCGCGCCCCCGCCCCCTCCCACCCAGAAGCCGGCGCCCGCCTCCAAGCCCACCGTGGCCCCCGCGCCCTGAGGCCCGGACGACGCCTTCCTGCCCGGAAAATCACCTCATGTTTCAAGGGTATCGGGGACTTCCACTGCCTCCCGGCCGCCGAGCCGGGGGGCGTCTGGAATCCCCGCCGGCCCCCTGCCAGGGGCGGGTGTCCGGCGGTCCACGCGAGCACGGGTGTGATTGGAACGCCCATGTCTTGCCCGTGACTGATACACAACGGATTTTCCACGGCAGGGGGTCCGTGTCGCGCTAGACCTCCTGCGGCTCAAAAGACTTGCAGAGACAGGGAGGCGGCAGGTGAGGGAAGATGAGGTCATGAAGGACACGGCCAATGGGGAGCCAGAACCCCACGAAGGCGAGCGGCCCAAGGGGCCGCCGCTCGGTGAAGTGCTCGAGTTCATGCGGCTGCTGTGGGCGGTGGACCATGGGCTCCAATCCACGTCGAAGCGCATGGAGTCGACGCTGGGCCTCACGGGTCCGCAGCGGCTCGTCATCCGCCTGGTGGGACGCTTTCCCGGCATCACCGCGGGGTCGCTGGCGCAGATCCTCCACGTGCACCCGAGCACGCTGACGGGGGTGCTCAAGCGGCTGGAGAAGCGCGGGTTGCTGGAGCGCAAGTCGGATCCGCTCGACGGGCGCAAGGCGCTCTTCGCGCTGACCGAGTCGGGCCGCGCGCTCGACATCCCCTCCGAGGGCACCGTCGAGTCCGCCGTGCAGCGCGTGCTCGCGAAGATGTCGCGCAACCGCATCCTGTGTACCCAGGACGTGCTGACCGCGCTCGCGCAGGAGCTGGGAGGCGTGCCCTCCACGGCGGAAGAAGAAGTCCCCGCCGAGCCGGATGCCCAGAAGTCGGTCACCCGCTGAGCGGCCGTTCCACACCCCTCTTCAGTCGTTTCCGCCGCTCCGGAGTCTTGCGCGCCCTGACAGGCGCCCCGGTCCAGACAGGAGGCGTCCCCCCGCGCCTCCCGTCCTCACGTCGTCGGCCCCTCTCCAGGCGCCGCCCCCGGAGCACGGCCCCCCGAGTCACCCAGGACACACGCCGGGCCCGTTTCCCGGGGATGGGCCCGGGTGCGTCGCGCGTTGCCTCCCGGACCCTCTCCCGGCCGCCTCCTTCCGGCGGCGGACACCCCGCCTCATCCGTATGAAATCCGTCGGCCCAAGCACCTCGCGGCCCGTCGGACGTTGCTAGAGAATCGGGAAATAGCCACCCCCGCCGGGGGTTGCTCCGACACCGAGCGGACAGGACAGCGTGAACCTCGAGACACCGCAGAGCCCAGGCCCCGAGCTGCCGCCCCCGCCCCCGCCCCCTCCTCCGGAGCCTCCGGGCCGGGTGGAGCGGTCGCCGCGGGGCCAGGGCGTGGCGGCGCTGCTGTCCGCGGTGCGCTCGCGCCAGCGCCGGCACCTGTGGGTGCAGGGGCTCGCGCTGGGCCTCGCCGTCGCGGGCGCGCTGTGGGTGGGCGGCGGCTTCCTGGCGCTGGTGGCGCCGCGGCTGGGCGGCTCGCTGCTGGGGCTGGCGGTGCCCGCGGGCGTGGCCGTGGCGTGTGTCTTCGGCCTGTGGCTCTCCGGCCGGCAGGTGGGGGACGACACGCGCACGGCGCGGCTGGTGGGCGCGCGGCGCCCGGAGCTGTCGCTGGACGTGCTCGCCGCCGTGGAGCTGATGCGCGAGCAGGACGACTCGCCGGCGCGCGGCTCGCCGGAGCTGGCGGACGCGTTCCTGGGGCAGATGGACACGCGCGTGCGCACGGTGGACGTGCGCGCGGTGGTGGATGACCGGCCGCTGCGCCGCTCCGCGCTGGCCTCCGGCGGCGTGCTGGTGCTGCTGGTGGGGCTGATGGCCCTGTTCGGTGACACGTGGTCCGCGGGCCTGACGCGCGTGCTGGAGGCCGCGCGGAGCCCGGCGGCGCGCGCGCAGGTGGAGCCCATCACCGGGGACATCGAGCTGACGTACCGCTACCCCGCCTACACCGGCCTGGCGCAACGCACGGTGCCCGGCACCAACGGCGAGGTGAGCGCGCCGGCGGGCACGGAGGTCGTGCTCAAGACGCGCTCGGACCGCCCCGTGGAGCGCGCGGAGCTGGTGGTGGAGGGACAGGCGGTGCCCCTGCGTGTCACCGGCAACCGCGACCTGGAGGGCAGCTTCGTCGCGAAGCAGGGCGGCCACTACCACTTCGCGTTCTACGGCCCCCGCGACAAGGCGCTGGCGGTGGGGCCGGACATCCCGCTCAACGTGGAGGCGGACAAGGCGCCGCAGGTGACGCTGATGACGCCCGCGGCGGAGCTGGAGGTGGACCCCGGCCAGAAGGTGACGCTCAAGTACGAGGCCACGGACGACTATGGCCTGTCCACCCTGGCGCTCGTCTTCCGCGCGCCCGGCGCGCAGCAGGACACCCGCGTGCCCCTGCGCCGCGAGGATGGCCGCCGCAGCCGCGACACGTACACCTGGGACCTGGGCGGCCTCAAGCTGGGCGCCGGAGACCGCGTCACCTACTTCATCGAGGCGCAGGACAACGACGCGGTGGAGGGGCCGAAGAAGGGCGTCAGCCGCACGCAGGTGCTGCGCATCTACTCCGCCGCCGAGCACCTGCGCGCCGCGCTGGAGAAGGTGGAGCAGCTGTGGGGCCGCATGGTGGACCACCTCGCGGACCGGCTGGAGGGCCCCGAGCGCGCGAAGCAGAAGGACGTGCAGGCCATCGCCGCCGCGGGCTCCGTGGACAGCACCGGCCAGCAGCTCATCTCCGACATGCGCGCGCTGGCGCAGGAGCTGTCGCGCGAGCGCGACGTGCCGAGCGAGCTGGTCAGCGCCCTCTCCAACATCTCCGAGTCGCTGGGCAGCCACATCCACGGCACCGCGGACTACCGCCGCCTGTACCTGCGCACGCAGCGCGCCCGGGGCGACGACTGGGGCACGGGCAACCGGCTGGCCGCGGGCCTGACGGAGGAGATCTCCGAACTGGAGAAGGACATCCTCTACCTGGAGTCGCTCTTGGACCGGCAGAAGCTGGAGGCCATCCAGGAGCTGGCCAAGCAGCTTTCCAACGAGCGGCGCGAGCTGTCGCGGCTGGTGGAGCAGTTCAAGGCCAACCCGGACGAGGCCTCGCGGCAGGCCGTCATGGAGCAGATCCAACAGCTCAAGCAGCGCATCCAGGAGCTGATGCAGCGCATGGCGGAGATGCGCAAGGGCATCCGCGACGAGCACCTCAACGCGGAGGCGCTCAACGAGCTGATGAAGGACCAGGACCTCCAGAGCGCCCTCGACGAGGTGGAGAAGCTGATGCGCGAGGGCAAGACGGACGAGGCGCTCGCGAAGCTCCAGGAGCTGGGCATGCAGATGGACGAGATGCTCAAGAACCTGGACGAGGCCAACGAGGAGTTCGGCGGGGAGCAGCACCCGGAGCTGGCGGAGAAGTTCGGCAAGTTCATGGAGGACCTGAAGGGCACCGTGGACGAGCAGCAGAAGGTGGCGGACCAGACGCGGCAGTTGCGCGACCAGGCGCGCAACCAGAACCGGGAGCGGCTCACCCAGCGCGGCGAGGGCATGAAGGACGAGCTCCTGCGCAAGGTGCAGCAGGCCCAGCAGAGCTACGACAAGCTCAACCCGGAGCACCTCAACAGCCGCGCGGCGCGACCGCTGGAGGAGGCCCAGTCGGAGCTGCGCAACGTGGAGAACGCGCTGAAGGTGAACGACTTCGACCTGGCGGCGGAGGCGGCGACGCGGGCCGAGGACGCGGCGCGGCAGCTCTCCGCCATGGGCGAGCAGCAGAAGCAGCTCGACGAGATGTTCGGCAACCCGCCCGAGGTGCGGCAACAGTCCGCGGACCTGGCGCAGCGGCTGGAGCGCGACGCGCGCAACGTGCAGGACGTCAACCGGCAGTTGCAGTCGCTCTTCCCTCCGCCCGGCTCGCAGATGTCGCAGCAGGACAGGCAGCAGTTGCAGCAGCTTGCCCAGCAGCAGCAGCAGCTGGAGCAGCGCGCGCAGGGGCTGCGCCAGCAGATGGAGGAGATGGAGCAGATGGCGCCCCTGTTCGGCGAGGAGGCCGCGCAGCAGATGGAGGGCGTGGGGCAGCGCATGGGCGAGGCCTCGCAGCGGATGCAGGGCAAGGACCCGGGCCGGGGCTACGGTGAGCAGCAGGCCGCGTTGGAGGGGCTGCGCCAGTTCCAGCAGCAGATGCAGCAGGGCCAGAAGGGCGGCAAGGGTGGCCTGCCGCTGCCTCGGGGCATGAGCGGGCGGCAGCGCGGCAACAGCGGGCGCGACCCTCGGGAGAAGGTGGAGCTGCCGGACGAGGACGCGTTCCAGGCGCCCAAGGAGTTCCGCAAGGACCTGCTGGACGCGATGAAGCAGGGCGCGCCGGAGAAGTACCGCGAGCAGGTGAAGCGCTACTACGAGGAGCTGGTGAAGTGAGCGACCGTCGCATGAGCCGCTGGGTGGCGCTGGTGCTGGGCGTGGTGGTGGCGCTGCCCGTCGCCGCGCAGGACGCCTCGCTCAAGGACGAGGTGAAGGAGCGCCTGGGCCGGGTGGAGAAGGGCCTGGACGACTGGGACGTGCCCGGCGCGAAGCGCGAGCTGACCGAGGTGGCGGCGCTGATTCCCTCCGACGTGGAGCCCCTGAAGTACTACCAGGGCCGGGTGGCCTTCGAGGAGGGCCGCTACGACGACGCGGTGGGCCTGCTGGAGGGGGCCAACATCGAGGACAAGCCGGGCAGCTACCTGCGGCTGGCCAAGGACACGCGCGACATCGTCAAGAACCACCAGCGCGCGGAGAGCACGCACTTCGTCTTCCTCTACCCCAAGGGCAAGGAAGAGGTGCTGGTGCCCTACGCGCTGGAGACGCTGGAGGCCATCCACCGCGCCATGGCGGAGGACCTGGGCTGGACGCCGCCGCAGGGGAAGATTCGCGTCGAGGTGGTGAACAACGCGCGGGAGCTGTCGCGGGTCAGCACGCTGACGGAGAAGCAGATCCGCACCACGGGCACCATCGCCATCTGCAAGTTCAACAAGCTGATGGTGACCAGCCCCAAGGCGGTGGCGCAGGGGTACGACTGGCAGGACACGCTGGCGCACGAGTACATCCACCTGGTGGTCAGCCAGATGAGCGGCAACACGGTGCCCATCTGGTTGCACGAGGGCCTGGCCAAGTTCCTGGAGTCGCGCTGGCGCGGCAAGGCGGGCCTGGCGATGACGCCGTCGACGCAGGCGCTGCTCGGCAAGCGGGTGAAGGCGGACACGCTCATCCCGTTCGAGAAGATGCATCCGTCGATTGCCCTGCTGCCCACGGCGGAGGACGCGGCCACCGCGTTCGCGGAGGTGTTCTACGCCATCGACTACGTGTACCAGTCCAAGGGCGCGGCGGGGCTGCGCGCGGTGGTGCACGAGCTGAAGGCGGGGCAGACGGACCGCAAGTCGGTGGAGGCGGCGATGGGCATGCCCTTCCCCCTCTTCGAGAAGGCGTGGCTTTCGCACATCAAGAAGCAGCCCTTCCCGGCGGAGCTGGTGCCGCGCGACGACCGCGTGGTGTTGAAGGACGACGCCAAGGGCAAGGTGAAGGCGGACGGGGAGAAGAAGGGGCGTGAAATCTCCTTCGGCGACTTCAACGAGGTGGCGGAGGTGCCGGCGCGCAAGTTCGCGCACCTGGGCGAGCTGTTGCGTGAGCGCAACCGCGTGAAGGCCGCCGCCGAGGAGTACGCCAAGGCGCACAAGCTGGTGGGCGACAAGTACGAGTCGGTGTCCAACAAGTACGCGCTGGCGCTGCTGGAGCTCAAGCAGTTGGACGAGGCGGAGTCCGTGCTGCGTGGGAGCCTGCGCGTGCACCCGGGCTCGCCCGCCACCAACGTCCACCTGGGCCGCATCCTGCTGCACCGCAAGGACTACGCGAAGTCGAAGACGGCCTACCTGGAGGCGCTCGCGTCGGACCCGTTCGACCCCGAAATCCACGTGGCGCTCACGCGCATCCACGGGGCGCTGGGGGAGACGGCGCTCGCCTCGCGCGCCAAGGCCGCGACGGTGGTGCTCACCGGCCTGGAGGCCTCCGAGGTCGACAAGCTCGCACAGCAGTTCCTGCGTGAGGAGGGCGACCTGTCGGAGATGAACGTCGGCGGCGCCACGCCGGCCACACCGGCACAGCCCCCGGCGCCCGCGAGCGGCGTGGGACGCTAGACCTCCTCGAACCGAGTGCCCGTGACGTGGGCATCCTCCAGGGCGCGCTTGATGTCGTCCGAGACGATGAGCGCGATGTCCCATCCCCAGGTGCGGAAGACCTTGGCACGCCCCACCTTCGTGGGGTCGATCCGCATACCGTAGACGCTGCGGTACTCGCCGAGCTTGTCCGGCCGCTCATCCTCGGGCTTCCAGTACAGCACCTCTTCCGTCGCCGCATCGTCGATGCACCGGATGAGCTTCGTGGCCACGAGGATCTGGTACTCGTCCGGAGAGCCTTGAACGGCGACTGGGAGCAGTTGTACGTCGTCCGGAGCGAGTTCGGCGAACAGGGTAGCCACCCGGACGTTCACCACGACGGTCCTGCCCGCTCCAGCCATGTTGAACTCACGCCGACGCCCCGTCTCGTCAATCGGCACCGTCATGCGGCGATAGGACTGGACGCGCTGGCCCGACGTGAACTCCCTCATGTTCTCCAGTTCCCGCCCCTGCGAATCAACGGGAGTACCCAGGTACCAGTTCTCCGACAGCACCTCTTCATCGAGCCTGAAGTATCGGGAGTGATTCGACATGGAGGGCCTTCCAGGGACTCACCCACCCTGGGTCAAGAGGGTGTTGAGCAGCGTTCCGGGAGTCTGGACCTCCTTGGCCAGATTCCGTAGCTCATTCGTGAGGGCCGTTCGGCAGTCCGCCACGCGCCGACAAACGCCCATCGCACTCTCCAGTCGATCCAACACATAGCGGTGATACTTGAGGGGATGGGGGCCTTTGTGGCCCACGACCTCGACGATGTTCTCGGAATCCTTGAGGTCCATCCCCGCTCTCGCGAAGAGCCTCCGAAAGCGAGGCGTCCAGGGCCCGCCGCGCGCGGTGGAGACCTCGTTCTTGTTGGTGGCGATGTGATGGCGCTCGCTTTCCCCACTGCGCATCCCCTGGTTCGCCATGGCGAGCGCGTTGGGGGCGAGCGCGACGGTGAAGCCCTCGGCGGTCATCGCGACGGACCGCACGCTGCCCACGGCCGCGAACTGGAAGCCTGCCTGGCGCTCCACGGCCAGGGCCGCCGGCGCGGAGCCGGGCAACCTCGCTGACTTCGCGGCCAGCCCCACGGTGCTGCCCACGGCCGCCGTGGCCAGCATCACGAACACACGCGCCGCGTTCTCTCCGAGGACCTCACCGTACGCCTCCCCCGCCGCGCTGAGCTGTGCGTAGTTCCGGGCCTCGTCCACCCTCCGCACCAGCGTCAGCCACCCATCCAGCAGGCGCCACACCGTGTCCACGCCGAGGTACGCGATGGCGAGCGCCGTCATCGTCGCCGCGACACCCTTGGAGAAGGGCTCGGGCAGCGCCCAGAGCAGCAGGTACACCGCCACCGAAGCGGTGAGCGTCGCCATGACGGCGGTCGGGTCCGTCATGGCTCCCAGTGCCTCGGCGGTCTCGTCCCATACCGAGTCCATGGCGATGGCCAGGGCCCAGGTGTACTTGCCGTCGCTGCCCAGCAGCGGCCCTTCCTCCAGCAACCGCAGGCAGTCCCCAGGTCGGTCCTTTCGCTCGCACCACTGCCCATAGGCTCGCGTCAGCGGGTCGTCCGCGTAGGACGCCAACAGGTGGGGGCCTTCGCCATCCGTGCGCTGGGGAATCAACCGTGAGGAGCGCGGCTCGTACCCATACACCCCACTCCGGGACGGCACACCGAAGAGAACCCGGGCCTCCTGCATGGGGTTGCGGGCGGGGCGGACATCCCGCGCCAGCTCCACCATGGCCTCCTCGAACTCCTCATCATCGAGTTCGGCCTCGCGCACCTCCGCGCTGGATTCCTCGTGGGGAGTGACGACGAAGGAGTCCTGCCCCGTCTCGAGGCGTACGACCCGACTCGCCGCGCACCCCGTGCCCACCCACAACCAGAGCAGCGACACCGCCCAGCGAACGACCATGAGGCATCCCCCCGGAGCGCGGCCCGTTCGAGGACGGGCCACCCCAAGGGATACCAACCCGAGCTGACACGCCTCCGCGGAGGCTACTTCCGGAAGACGGGGAGCCCCTTGCTGATGCGGTCGAAGAGCGCTCCCTTGTCCAGTCGCGGCGGGTCCTCGTCATCCTCGTCATCCTCGTCATCCTCGTCATCGGACGTCGAGCTTCCCTCGAAGACCTCCGCGACGAAGAGCGCTTGCAGCGCCTCCGACACTCCAGTGCCATACCCCTGGCTGTACCTGTCGATGTCGAAGTGGTGCTCGGCATCGACGGAGCCGTCAACCGCGTGGTCATCCTCGATGACGACCCGGGCGTGGATCCACGAGGCGGACAGGAGGTGGTCGTTGTAATAGCCGAGCACCACGTCGCGCGCCTCGATGTCGCGCCCCACGGAGAACTCTCCGTCGGTGTAGAGCCCGTGGCACTTCAGGTCGCCCAGGATATTGACCAGCGAGTCGTTGCCCGTGTCCCTCACCACGCCGTGGACGACGACGGAGCCCGTCACGGCGAAGGCCCTGCGAATCCACACGTCCCCCTCCACTTCCAGGTCCCCGTGGTGGAAGAAGGGCGTGAGCAGCACCACCGGCCCCTTCAGGTGAATCTTGCGCGGCGCCACGCCGAGCGTCCCCATCACCAGCCGGAGCTTCTCGAGCGCGCTCTCCGGATCTCCGAAGCTGTGCAACCCGGTGGCGACCTCCTGGGCCGAATCGAACGCGTGGGAGAAGGCCAGCTTCCGCGCTCCCAGGGCCACGCGGACGGCCTGGGCGTCGACGGGGAACGGCGCGAAGGGGTCCTCGCTGAGAGCCAAGGGAACACTCGCATTGCCCCCCGCGGCCTCGAGCGCCTGGATGCTGGCGATGAAGCCGGGAGTCCGCTTGTTGTGCGTGACCCAGACCTCGTCTTTCGTGCGCAGCGCGACACCGAGCGGCGTCCGTCCGAGCCCATCGATGGCGTTCACGTCGGCGCCTCGCTCCAGCAGGAGGCGGATGTGGTCGGCCTGACCCGCCCTCGCGGCGCTGTGCAGGGGCGTCAACCCCTGCTCCGTCCTCGCGTCGATGGCGGCGCCCGCGTCCAGCAGTTCGCGCAGGACCTTGACCCCGGCGCCGGTGAAGGCGCCGCTGTGCGCGTCCTTCACGTCCGCTCCCGCCGTCGCGCCAGCCGCGCGAAGCACGCGGATGAGCTCCAACGCACGCGACTCGGCGGGAGAGTCCGCTTCCGCGCCATGCGCCACCATGAGCAGCACCGGCTGCCCGTGACTGTCGCGCGCGTTCACCTCCGCGCCCGCGTCGATGAGCGCCTTCACCACCTCGACGTCCGGCAACGGGTCCGACTTGGAGTTGGGCCCCCTCACGGCGAGATGGAGCACCGACTGTCCATAGCGATTACGCCCGTTCACGTTGGCGCCCCGCGACACCGCCTGTCTCACCGCCTCCGCGTCGAGCGCTGCCCGCCAGCGGGCCTTGTTCTCGCAGAGGTCCACCAGCACCTGGGCCACAGGGTCTTTCGGCTGCTCCGTCATCGTGAGTCCTCTTCGGTGAACCGCGCTCGGCGCATTATCGGGGCGCCTTCTCGAAGTGTCACATAGGCTGGGGACACGCGCTCCTCTTGGAGAGGGGCCTCCTCGGAGAGACTCCGTCGCGCATCCGACGAGGCCTTCCGACACCTCGGGAGGAGCAAGGCACGCGCCGCTTCGCTCGTGGCAGGGCAGGGCCTCCCCACCCGCCCCTCGCTTCCTCCAGGGACTCCCTCACGTGGATCGACCCACGGGCCTCCCGGCGGCTGGAGGGCGCGGGTGTGGCGGCCATGCATGGGGCCCGCTGTTCGCCCTCGTCTCGATGTCGAGCACGGCCAGGGGCGCAACACGCGCGTGCGGAGCTTCCTCGTGGTGGGCGTCGGGCTCGTCCTCCAGGCCACCCTGATCGCCGGACACGTTGCTGTTCGTGGCGTACGGCGGGTGCGCGGTGTTGGAGCCGCTGGTCATCCCCCTCGCCAGCGGAAGCTTCGGGTCAGCGTTGCATCCCCGCCTCGCGGCCCTGACGCTCGGCGCGCTCTGCGCGATCGCGATGGCCATCACCGGCAGGGCCTTCCTCCTCTTCGGCCGCCGACTGGAGGACCTGCGCTCCCCTCGGGACGTCCTCGCCCCCCCACGCAGTGACGACGGTCCCTCACGGAGGGGCGTGAGCAGGGACACGCGGGGCCTCGGCTCCGTCGGAGAAAAATCGCCCCCCGGGTGAGGGGGTTCACGCGCCTCCCACGTCATCTCCGTTACGCCCCACTCCGGGGCGGCGGAGACATCGTGATGAGATACTCCCTATTCGCAGCGCTCGTGCTGCTGGCCCTCGGCACGGCCAGCGCCGCCAGCCCGGATGGTCACCTGAGTTCGACGGCGCCCACGGGCAACACCGGCGGCGACCTGTCCGTGACGTCGACCGGTCAGGCAGTGGCATCCATTCCCATCCAGGTCCCTCCCGGCATCGGCGCGCTGTCCCCTTCGGTCGACATCCACTACAGCAGCCACACCGAAAGCGGAGAGCTGGGCGTGGGGTTCTCCCTCGCCGCGACCTCGAGCATCAAGCGCTGTGGCCGCATCATGAGCGACGACGCCGCGCTCCACGCCATCACCTTCAAGGACGAGGCGAACGAGAGCCACCCCGAGTTCCCGGCGGACTGGCTCTGCCTCGACGGCATGCGACTCATCGGCCTGGAGAACGGGCTGAAGATCGGCCGCGTCTACCGCAAGTACAGCGACGACGGCAGCCGGGTCATCGCCCGGACCTCGGATGACGGTCGCCCCGGCTTCGAGCTGCAATTACCGGATGGCTCGAGCCACTTCTACGGCACGGACGACCAGAGCCGTGTCTACAGCTTCGACATCGACGTGACGGGAGGTCCCGTCAAGAAGCCCTACGAATGGAAGCTGACCCGCGTCCGGGACCCGCACGGCAACGCGATGACCTACCACTACGTCTTCACGGACAACCTCACCGACCCGCTGGGGACGCACTCCCGCCTGGACCACCGGCTGAGCGAAATCCGGTACGTCAACAACACGCGCCGCGTCACCTTCCAGTACGAGCGCCTGCCTCAAGAGGAGATCTTCGACGGCTTCTTCTCGTTCACTCGCTACCGGCAGTCCTTCCGGCTCGAGCGCATCTCGACCTTCGCGCCGTCCGCCATCGCCACCGCTGGCGAGCGCATGGTGCGCACCTACGTCCTCACCTACAGCAACAGCGCATCGACGACGAAGCGCTCACTCCTGCAGAGCATCCAGGAGTGCGTCCAGGAGAACGGCGCCGCGGTCTGCAAGCGCGCCACCGAGTTCACCTGGCAGGCCGGCGGCTATTACGGAGACATCCTCCTCGACGACAAGCACGGCGACTTCGCCTTCGACGAGCGGCTCTTCCCCGTGCACGGCATCCCCGAGCAGGACCACGAGGCCGTGTTCCAGATGCTCCAGCTCGACGGCAACCAGGATGGGACCACCGACATCCTGGTCGCCCCCTGGTGGGAGGGCGGACAGGCCCAGAACTGGAGCTTCTGGGCCATCCGTCCCTCTCCGCAGGACTCGCAGATCATCGACACCGGCATCCCGGTGCGGGCCCCGCTGCCCATTCCCCAGACGCCGGTCGAGGTCTGTGATTACGCCAAGAACTGCCACACCTATCTGCTGCCCGGAGACGCCATCTCCAGCGCGACCTTCGAGCTGGACGGCGACGACCGCACGGACGTCCTGGTCCCCTTCGGTGACCACTCCGACCAGCCGATGCTGTGGGGATTCGCACCGAACCTCCAGGTGCTGCGGCAGACGCCGGGCCTCCCCCAGGCCTTCTCCGTCGCGGACACCTATATCCCCTACACCCATCACGCCTTGATCGTCGCCCCCGGTGACTTCAACGGCGACGGGCTCTCCGACCTGATGGTGTGCGTCGAGAGCGACACCCGAGGCTCCTATTTCAACCCGAAGAACGGCTCCAAGACGCTGCCACCGGACCTGGAGGGTTCGACCCTGTATCAGGGGCACTGGGTCTACCTGGAGAACAGGAGCTACCTCAATCCCTACACCTTCACGCCGGTGACGCTGGAGACCTTCCCGTGCTCCGCGCTGGACAAGATCCATGTCATGGACTTCGACGGCGACGGCACGGACAACCTGCTGACCATCGCCGGCTATGACCGCAGCGGGGCCCACCTCGCGTCCAAGCCCGGCCAGTGGCCTCCCCTGTGGGAGAACGGCGCGTGGTTCAGCCCGGAGCAGCTCCGCGGCAAGACCTACCAGGCCCTCGTCTTCCACCGGAAGCTCGGCCAGCACGCCGGGGAGTATGACTTCTACACCCGGAACACGGGGCTGCCGTTCGACTACTACCAGCGTCTGCACGCCGCCAACGGGGGCAACCGCGCCTGCCTGGACACGTACGGGGCCTTGTGCCGGGGCAATGCAATGGGCTCCGACCTGGTGGGCGACCTCAACGGCGATGGGTTCCCGGACGTGGTCCGCTTCGAATCCGAGGCCACCCTCGCGGCGAACGGCCTGAGCCCCTTCGTGAACCAGAAGGACGGCAAGCTGCTGCCGGACGTCGGCGCCGCCTGGGCAGGACGCATCGAGGTGTGGCTCAACATCGGCGGCTTCTTCGTGCGCAGCCATGACTGGATGCAGACCCTCGGCGCCACCTCGTTCCACGCGCAGTTCCTCTCCGCGCGCCTCGTCGACTGGGACCGCGATGGCCGCGACGAGCTGCTCATCCGCAACGGCGTCCCCTCGGACACCAACGCCCAGCCCATGGTCATCAAGTATTCCCTCCAGGCGGGCGCCCCCCTGCAATGGAGCATGACGACGCTGCCGCCACTCCCGTGGCTGCTGGACGAGCGCGCGCTCTCGCTGGGCGACTACAACGCCGACGGCCTCATCGACGTGCTGGTGCGCACCCGCAGCCCCGACAACGACAGCGACCCGTCCAACGACCCCTGGCTGCTCGACTTCCACGTCCGCCAGGGCGACGTCCCGGACCTGATGCAGCGGCTCACCAACGGGAACGGCGCGAGCTGGATGGCGCTCTACAAGCCCATGTCCGACCTGGACGTCTACCGCGAGGCCTTCGTCCCGCTCCCGGGGCTGGAGAGCGCCGTGGACGCCAACCGGGTCTTCGACACCCGTCCCCTCGTGGCCACCCTGCTCTCACCGACAGGCATCTCGCCCACGGTCGGCTCACGGAAGACCGATTACTTCTACAAGAACGCGCAGCAGCTCCTCCAGGGGCACCAGTTCCTGGGCTTCGAGCATCGCAGCGTCCACGACGACGGGGCCACCGGCCCCGACGCGCCGTTCGTGGACTTCTTCAACGTGCGGCTCGAGACCTATTCGACCCGCACCGCGCTCATCAATCACAACGGCCGGGCCGCGCCCCATGCCGGCAAGCTGCTGCAATCCGTCACGTTCCGGAATGATTCGAACCCGGGGGGCCCCGACCTCGCCGTCCTCACGCAGAACCGATACACCCTGGTCCCCCGAGCGGACTTCCACGGGGACCCGGACTGGCAGGTGCCGCCCGAGTGGTTCGGCCCCTGCGGCTACCAGGTCAACCAGGGGCAGTGCGCGTCCTACTTCTTCTCCACCCTGACGCGCTCCACGGAGGTGAGGACCTTCGAGAAGTTCGACTCCTGGAGCTGGACCTATGGAGGGTTCCACTGGACGAAGCTGACACCGGAGCAGTTCGCGGAGATGGCGGACGCGGACGCCCAGGTCGGCATCTTCCCGCTGAAGCACACCAAGCGCGGCTACTCCACGTTCCCCGACGCCGAGAACCCGAACGACACCCACGACTACGACGAGCTGGGCTTCCCGACGCGCTTCTACTCCGAGGACCTGATCTCCGGCGCCAGGTACGAAACCGACCTGACCTACGAACACCGGCTCAATCCGTGGCAACTGGGCCTCGTCCGTGAGGAGAAGCTCACCCACAAGGTCCCCGGCTCCCTGCCGGAGTCCAGGACGCGCACGGTCCAGACCACGTATACGCCCCAGGGAGAGCCCAACCTCGTCATCGTCGAGCCCACCCTCGCCGAGTACCGCTACAGCACCCGGTATGGGTATGACTCGTTCGGCAACACGTCCACCGTCCTGACCTGGGACGGCGAGGGCAACGAGCGCGGCCTCACCCTCCAGTACGCCTCGGACGGCGTCTTCCCCGTCACCCTCACCAACGGGCTGGGACACACCTCCACGCGCCGCTGGGAACCGGGCATGGGACTGGTCCTCTCCGCCACCTCGCCGGATGGGGTGAAGTCCATCAGCGACTACGACGGCTTCGGGCGCCCGACCTTCAGCCAGACCTGGAGCCAGGACACGGCGATGACGCCGGGCACGTCCATCACCTACGAGCCCCTGGCGTTCATGCCCCCCAGGGTCATCGTCGAGGCCCCGGGCCTGGGCTACTCGGAGACGACCTTCGACGAGCTGGGCCGCCCGGTGCAGTCCGTCAGCAAGGGCTTCAAGGGAGAGTACGAGGTCCTCAACCATGCCAAGTACGACTATCGCGGTCGCCTGGTGCGCGTGTCCCATCCGGCGAAGACCGGCGAGTCCCCAATCTGGACGCGCATGGAATACGACAACCGCGACCGCCTCGTCGAACGCGTCGCCCCGGGGAACATCGAAGGGGTCATCACGACGCGCTGGCTCCATGACGGCTTGAAGACGACGCAGATCGACCCGGACGGCAACCGGACGTGGCTCCTCTCCGACACGCGCGGGAACATCGTGCGCACGGCGGACGGACACCGGGAGGAGACGCCGGGCACCGCGACCGAGCTGTGCTACCGCTACGGCCACTTCGAGGGCCTGAACCGCATCGAACCCTGCCAGCCGACCGCCCTGCGCGCCCCGACCCAGTTCCTGCTGGACCTCTACAACCGGCGGCTGGTGATGGACGACAAGCAGACGGGGCAGCAGACCTTCGACTACGACCCGCTCGGCCAGCTCCGGACCTCGCTCGACGCGCGCGGCCAGACGCTCATCTACGAGTACGACGACCTGGGGCGGCCCACGACCCTCGTGGACTCGGAGGGAGGAAGCGCGACGTGGACCTATGACGTGACCCGTCCCGGGTTCCCGCACCAGTCGGTCTCGCGCGACGGAATCACGATGACCCACCTGTACGACGCGTTCGGGCGGTCGGCCTCCACGGACTGGACCATCGACGGCGAGGTCTTCCGGATGCAGACGACCTATGACGCGTTCGGCAGGCCGGGAGCCCTCCGCTACCCGACCCAGCTCACCGTGACGATGCAGTACGACGACTTCGGGAACCTGCTGCGCCTCGATGGCTTCGAGAATCCCGCGACGGGCTTCAACCTGTGGGAGCAGCTCAGAGCGGACCCCTACGGCGGCACCGAGGAGGAGCGCTTCGGCAACGGCATCGTCACGACGCGGACCTTCCACGGGGAGACCGGACGGCTCGAGTCGATCCGCTCCGTGCTCCAGCCCCAGGGCGCGGCCACCACCGTGCAGGACCTGCGGGTGGAATGGACCAAGACCATGGACCTGCGCAAGCGGGTCGACGCGCTCGCCAACCAGAGCGAGTCCTTCGTCTACGACCCGAAGCACCGCCTCCTCGAGACGAAGGCCACGAAGGGAGGCGCCACCCAGGACGCGAGCTTCACCTACGACCCCTTCGGCAACCTGCTGGAGCGCCCGGACGTCGGCGCCTACACGTATCACGACGAGCGCCTGCAGAGCGCGGGGGACGCCTCGTTCTGGTACAACGACAACGGCGAGCTGATTGCCCGCTCGGTCGACGGCGTCAACACGGCGCTGACGCATGACCCGCTCGGACGCGTCAAAGCCATCTTCAGCCTGCCGACGTTCGAGCTGGCGTTCGACTACGACGCGCAGGGCAACCGCGTGCGCCGCTTCGACGCGCAGAGCGGACTCGAGACGCTGACCATCGGCGAGTGGTACCGGCGCGAGCGGAACGTGAAGGAGCCCTTGAACTCGGCGCGGCACACGCACCGGGTCCAGGTCGGCAACGCGACCGTCGCCGAGCTGACCCGCGTCTACGACGCCCAGGGCACCATCGTCGACTCCGATACCCACTTCCTGCTCGCCGACGAGCTGGGCTCGACCACCGTCGTGACGGACGACACGGGCGCGGTGGTGGAGCGGCGCAGCTACACCGCCTGGGGCCAGCCACGCGATCCGCTCGATTGGACGCAGTCCGCGCTGTTCAGCACCGCCTCCCTGGTCACCCGGGGCTTCACCGGCCACGAGGGCCGCGACGACGGAGGCTTCACCTTCATGCGAGGGCGGATGTACGACCCGTCGGTCGGACGCTTCATCAGCCCCGACCCCATCGTCCAATCGCCCTTCGCGCTCGCCGACCTCAATCGCTACAGCTACGCCTGGAACAACCCGGCGAGCGTGACCGACCCGACCGGCCTGTGCGAGGAGACAAGCTGGAGCGGGCCGGGCACTCGAGGCACAGGCGGCGGCATGTCCTTCCGTCGCCCCAGGCCGTGCAACGAAGGACGCGGCGGCACCGCCGACATCGACCCGCTCGTTCCAGAGCACGGAGGAGACTCGGGCCCCGGCTCCGGAGGAGGGGGCGGCGACGGCGGCGCCAACCCGAGCAACCCCGGCAACGCCCAGCACGAGTACTCGCGGCCCAAGGCGAACGTCGACCCCGTTCCCGTGCCGTCCAGCGAGGCGGCCTCTGGCCCGGTGCCGACCCAGCGCGACGCGCCAGCGCCCTCCAAGCGACAAAGGAAGGCGTCCGCAGCGATGGAGCGAACGAGGCAACTTCACGACCTGGAGAAGCGACTGGACGAGATCTCCGCCGCGCTGAGAGGGCTCTCGTTCGACCTCGAGCAATTCGACCAGCGCGCCCTCGAAATCCAGAAGGCCGCGCACGACATGAGCGCCAGGGCCGCAAAGGACCGCGAGGCCTGGGAGCTCAAGACGAAGGAGCAAGCGAAGGAGCGTCGGCGGTTCAATCGCCTCGTCTCGCGGTGGTCGCGACGCGCGGCCTTCGGCCTGGGCCTCGTCGGGGCGGGCATGAGCGCCCCGGTGGCGGCGGGCCTCGGGGCTTTCGGTGTAGGGCTCGGGTACCTCACGCAGTCGGTCACCGCGGATACCAGTCCCCTCACCACGATTTCGAACCGTGCCGCCGCGCTGGGAACCATGGATGACCTGGCCGCCCTCCGCTACGGAGCGAGGTTCGGAACGCTAGGCTCCTTGGTGGGCTGGTTCGGCTTCGTCCAGGGTGTGTCCGACGAAGTCATGGACCAGCTCACGCCAGAAGAGTGACCAGGTCCGCGGGAGCGGAGCGCCACGAGGGTGCCCGGCAGGTCCGGCGGGCGCCCTCGTGAGTCCGCTCCAGGGGAGGAGAGAAGCGCTCGCCGCCTCGCGCAGGGCAAGGCAGGGCCGCCCCGCCCTCCACCCTCCCCTCCCGCTCGCGGTGCCCCTAGCTTCCTCCATGGACTTCCTCGCGTCGGTCGTCCCCCTGGCGGCCCGGTTGATGGAGGGCGCGGGTGTGGCGGTCATGGCGTTGGGCCCGCTGTTCGCCCTCGTCAGGATGTTGAGCACGGCCAGGGGCACGCGGAGCGGCGACAACTACCGGCGCTTCCGCCTCGACCTGGGCCGCGCCATCCTGCTCGGCCTCGAGTTCCTCGTCGCCGCCGACATCATCCGGACCGTCGGCGACGCCCCCACGATGCAAGGCGTCCTCGTGCTCGGACTCATCGTCATCATCCGCACCTTTCTCAGCTTCACTCTGACGGTGGAACTGGAAGGACGGTGGCCATGGCAGTCGTCGCGTGAGCCGTCGATACATGCTCGCTCCGACGACGAGCGCTCCGCCTGACACTCGCGCCGTCCAAGCCTGTTCCGCCGGAGACGGGGTTCGGGCCAGGACGCGCGACAGGTCCATCCGACCCTTCGCCAGGCGCGCCCTGCTGACCCTGGGCACCCTCACCACCGGCTGCTCCAGCAACCGCGGCGCCATCTGCGACGAGCAGAAGGAGTGCTTCGACATTCCTTGAGACCTCCAGACGCGAACGGGGCCCGCGCGATGAACGCCGCGGGCCCCGGGTGACGCCTCGAATCGACTACGCGAGGACTAGCGCGTCCACTGGTCCAGCCACGCCAGCACCTCGTCGTGCCACTGGAGGCTGTTCGCCGGGCGGAGCACCCAGTGGTTCTCCTCCGGGAAGTACAGCAGCTTGGAGGGGATGCCCCGGCGCTGGAGCGCGGTGAACGTGCCCAGGCCCTGCGTCTCCACCACGCGGAAGTCCTGGCCGCCGTGAATCACCATCATCGGCGTCTTCCACTTCGCCACGTGCTCGATGGGGCTGTGCTTGCGGTAGCCCTCCGGGTTGTCCCACGGCGTGCCGTTGTGCTCCCACTCCGGGAACCACAGCTCCTCGGTGTCGAAGTAGCCCATCCGCTCGTCGAGGATGCCGTCGTGGTTCACCAGGCACTTGAACCCGTCCGCCCAGTTGCCGGCGATCCAGTTGATCATGTACCCGCCGTAGCTCGCGCCCAGCGCGCACTTCTTCTCCTTGGAGATGAACGGGTAGCGCTGGAGCGCCGCGGCCAGGCCCTTCTGCAGGTCCTCCAGCGGCTTGCCACCCCAGTCGTCGCGGATGGCGTCCGTGAAGGCCTGCCCGTAGCCCGTCGAGCCGTGGAAGTCGACCATCACCGCCACGTAGCCCCGGCCCGCGTACACCTGCGGGTTCCACCGGTAATGGAAGTGATTGCCGAACGAGCCCTGCGGACCGCCATGGATGAGGAAGGCCAGCGGGTACTGGCGCTTGGGGTCGAAGTCCACCGGCTTCACGACGTACGCGTGCACCGTCTCGTTGTTCCACCCCTGGAACTGGAACTGCTCGAAGCCACCGAAGCGCACGCGCGCGAGCGCGTCCTCGTTCACCTGGGTGAGCTGCCGCGCGCCGGTGCCGTCCGCGTTCATCACGAACAGGTCCGCGGGCGAGTCCAGGTCGTCGTGCACGTAGACGACGCGGCCCCCCGCGGCCGGCTGCGGCGAATCATCCGTGCCGTCCTTGGTGAGCTGGCGCACCGGGCCGCCGGCCACGTCCAGCGCGAACACCGGCTGCTGGCCCAGGTGGTTCGCCGTCGCGTACAGCGTCTTGCCGTCCGCGCTCCAGGCGAGGCTGCCCGCGGAGCGGTCCCAATCCTCTGCGAGCACGCGCTCCTGGCCGCCCGGCCACGTGCGCACGATGACGCGGTAGCGGTCCGCCTCGAAGCCCGGCCGCGACATGGCCAGGTACGCCAGCGACTTGCCGTCCGGGCTGAACACGGGGCTGGTGTCGGTGGCGCGGTTCTTCGTGGTCAGCTTGGTGGGCTTCACCTTGCCGTCGATGGGCGCGACGAACAGGTCCAGGTCCGTGGACCAGGACTCCGTCCGGCCCACGTCCCGCGCGGTGAAGACGACGCTCTTGCCGTCCGGCGTGAAGGTGTACTCCTCCGGGCCGCCGAAGGGCTTCGACGGGCCGTCCGCGTCCATGCCCTTCATCACGTCCACGGCCGTGCCGCCGGCCACGGGGACGACGAAGATGTGCGAGCGGCGGCCGTCCTTCCACGTGTCCCAGTGACGCGCGAAGAGCTTGTCGTAGGTGCGGCCGGTGGCCTTGCGCTTGGAGCGGTCCGCCTCGCGCTGGGTGTTGCAGTCCAGCGAGGTGCAGTCGGGGAACACCTCCAGGGACACGGCGAGCTGGGTGCCGTCGCGCGACACGCGGAAGGTGCCGACGTCCAGGGGGAGCTTCGTCACCTGGAGCGGCTCGCCGCCGTCCACCGGCAGGCGCCACACCTGGGAGGAGCCGCCGCGCGAGGACAGGAAGAAGACGCTCTTGCCGTCCGGGGCCCACACCGGGTCGGAGTCCGAGTCCGGGTGCGAGGTGAGCTGGCGGGACGAGGCCTCGCCGTCGAGCGAGACGAGCCACAAGTCGTTGCGGCCCCGGTTGGCTTCCAGGTCCGTGGTCCGGAGCACATAGGCAACCTGCTTGCCGTCGGGGGAGACGCGCGGGTTGCTCAGCCGGCGCATCGAAATCATGTCCTGGTGGGTGAACGGCTGGGTCCGGGCGGGCGCCGGGGCGGCGCCGAGGGCCAGGGCCGCGACTAGCGACAGCGGCAAGGTGTCCTCCTGGGTGGGGCCGCGCGCCAGCCTCCAGCTCGGTGCGCGGACGTGGCTTTCGGGGGTGGACGGTGCCCGCTCCTCCGGGCGCTGTCCACCTCGGGCCGCCTGAACAGGGGGCCGGCCCCGGTATGCCCGGCCCCGGTGGAATTCGCGGACAGCGGAGGCGACCCGGACCGGCGGAAAGCATGACGTGGCGCGGCGCCCCGGTTAGTCACAGCCCCATGAGCGAGCCCATCACCGTCCGCGTCTGGTCCGATTTCGTCTGTCCCTGGTGCTACGTCGGCCTCCAGGAGGTCAAGAAGCTCCAGCGGGACTTCGACATCCACGTGGACTGGCGCCCCTTCTTCCTGCGGCCGGAGACGCCTCCGGAGGGCCTGCCCCTGCCCGCCCACATCCGCGAGAAGATGAAGGACCCGAACAACCCCCTCAAGCAGCGCGCCGCGGCCGCGGGCCTGAAGATGGTGGACCGGGACGTGATTCCGTCCACCCGGCGGGCCCACCAGGCGACCGAGTACGCGCGCACCCAGGACAAGCTGGAGCCCTTCCACGCCGCCCTCCTGCGCCGCTACTGGAGCGAGGGCCAGGACCTCTGGCAGTGGGAGACGCTCCGGGGCGCCGCCGAGGAGGTGGGCCTGGACGCGGACGCGCTCCAGCGCGCCGTCGAGGAGGGCCGCTTCGAGCAGGTGGTGGAGGACCTGGTGAGCGAGGCCCGCGCCATGGGCGTCAACGCCGTGCCCACCTTCGTGCTCGGCGACCGCTACGGCATCCAGGGCGCGCAGGACTACGCCGTGTTCAAGCAGGCCATGGAGAAGCTGGGCGCGAAGCCCCGCTGACCCGGGCGCGGCGCGCCTACAGCCCCGTCAGCAGCACGAGCATCCGCCACGGCGTCTCGGGGCCGCCGTCCCCCGACAGGCCCCGGGCGAGCCCGTGCAGCTCCGGGGACTGCTCCAGGTGCTTGGCCGCCAGTTGGAAGCACTCCACCGCCGCGGCATCCAGCCGGGCGCGAGCGTCCGGGGACTGGAGGAGGCCATCGCGCTCGCACAGCGCGGCCGCCTCCGGGTGGCCCAGGAGCAGCCAGCGCGCCACGGCCGCGCGCAGCGACAGCTTGAACACGTACTCCATCACCGAGGCCGCGTCGGTGAACGGGTGGCGCAGCCAGTGGTTCACCGCGTGGTGGCGGGAGTACTGCTCGAGGCGCGCTCCCCACACGGGCTCGAGGACCGCCCGCCGCGCGGCATGGCGGGACCAGCGGACCTCGGCGGACGCCTCCGCGCCTCCGTAGGAGTCGAGCACCGCGTGCGCCAGCGCCAGGAAGCGGGGCGCGCGGACGGAGGCCAGGCGCGCCTGGAGCGCGGCGGCGCAGATGCCCGCCCAGGGTGCTCCCGGCAGCGACACCGCGCCGTAGCTCGCGCGCAGCGCGTCGAGCACCTCCGGGACGTCGAACGGGAGGAGCACCTCGTCGAGCCGTGCCTCCGCGCCCGCGCGGGGCTCGCCGCGGAACGCGTCGGTGCCCCGGAAGTAGAGGCCCTCCAGCCGCTGCGCCAGTTGCCCGAGCATGAACAGGCGCGCGCCGAAGGGCGCCTCACGGTGCTGGAGGATGCGCAGCGCGAGCCCCCGGACGCGCTCCGCGTGCCGGGTCCATCCGTCCTCCGCGTCCCCGCCGCCCAGCTCCCGCGCCAGCTCCGGCCGCACCGCGAGCGACGGCGCGGCGGACTCCACCTCCAGCGCGTCCTCGGAGAGCAGGCACAGGCGCACCACCTCGGGGCAACCGAAGGAGCCCGCCACCTCCAGCCGCGTGTCCCTCCGCGTCACCGCGCGCGGGAACAGGGCGCAGGCATCCGGCAACGCCGCCTCGCCGTGCCGGTGGTGCAGCGAGCACAACCTCCGTTCATCGAGGAAGGCGCAGTGCCCGTCGTCCCGCTTCGCGACGTACGCGACGTCGTCCTCCGAGCCCGCGTCCGGGTTGGGGACGACGAGCGCCTCGACGCGCGCCGCGTCGGGGCCCTGGGCGACGACCTCGCGCATCAGCCGCCAGCGCGTCTGGCTCACCGGGACGACGAGCCCCGCGCAGCAGGTGTCCTCGCAGGCGTCCGCGAGGCACTGGAAGCGCGTCATGTACCGGGGCGCGGCGGCGGTCATGGCCCTCCTGGGGCTCAGGCGTCGGACCTTCCGTGCAGCGGGTCGTCCGCCAGGGGCTCGGTGCTCCAGTCCTCGTCGAAGGCCTCGCGGTCCAGTTGGGCGAAGAGGCGCACCACGCAGTCGCCGCAGATGGCGGCGCCGTCCGTCCCGGGCAGGAGGCGGCTCGCCTCGTGCTCGAAGACGCCGCAGAACGAGCAGCGGCGCTGGACGGACGAGGCGCTCATCTACTTGCGCCCCAGGGCCTTCTTCACGAAGCCCCAGAAACCACCGGCGCGCTCCTTCAGGTCCGCGCCGCGTCGCTCCTCGGCGGCCTTCACCGACTCCTTGCTCACCTGGAGCTGCTTCTGGAGCTCCTCGGGGGAGTAGCGCGTGGCCAGCGTGGCCTTCACTTCCTTGCGCGTCGAGTACTCACGCGCCTCGACGTGCAGCACGCATTCCGAGTCGAGCTTGATGGTGACGGCCACGCGCACCGAGCCCTTCGGGCCCTTGGGCAGCCCCTCGATGCGCACCGTGCCCAGGTACTCGTTGGCGGAGATGTGGTTGTCCTCGCCCTGGAAGACGGACAGCTCGAGGGTCTCCTCGTTGTCCTTGTTGGTGCTGAGGGCGAAGGAGCGCTGGGCGGGCAGCGGGCTGTTGCGCTCGATGACGCGCTTGAAGGCGCCGCCGGGCATGGCGAGGCCCACCGTCATGGGCAGCACGTCGATGAGCACCACGCTGCTCACCTTGTCGACGGAGCCCGAGTAGAGCGCCGCGCCCAGGGCCACCGCCTCGTCCGCGTTGACGCTGGCCTGCGGCCCCTTGCCGAACAGGCCCTTGAGCTTGTCGCGCACCAGCGGCATGCGGCTCATGCCGCCCACGAGGATGATGTCGTCCACCTCGCTCGCCTTGAGCTTCGCGTCCAGGAGCACGTCGCGCACCACGTCCACGGTGCGGCTGAGCAGCGGGTCGCAGATCTTCTCCAGCTCCTGTCGCGTCATCACCACGCGCAGGTCGCGAGGACGCCCCGCGTCGTCCATCATCAGCATGGGGATGTGGACCTCGAAGCTGGCGCGCTCGGACAGCGCCATCTTCGCGCGCTCGGCCGCGTCGCTCACGCGCGACAGGGCGATGCCGTCGCCGTTGAAGGCCAGCCCCTCCTTCTCCTGGAAGCGCGCCAGGAGGAAGTCGACGATGAGGTTGTCGAAGTCGATGCCGCCCAGGAAGATGTCGCCGCCGGTGCCGAGCACCTCGAAGACGTTCTTCTCGATCTTGAGGATGGTGGCGTCGAAGGTACCGCCGCCCAGGTCGTAGACGAGGACCTTCTTGTTCAGCTCGCGGTTGAGGCCGTAGGCGAGCGCGGCGGAGGTGGGCTCGTTGAGGATGCGCTCCACCTTGAGGCCCGCGAGGATGCCGGACTTGCGCACCGCCTCGCGCTGCGGCTCGGAGTAGTACGCGGGCACCGTCACCACCGCGCGCTCCACCTTCTGGTTGAGGTGGGCCTCCGCCATCTCCTTGCACTCGCGGAGGATGATGGCCTGCACCTCCTCCAGCGACAGCACGCTCTCCCCCAGCCGCACGGCGGCGCGGCCGGCGGCGTCCGGGACGATGTCGTAGTGGAAGCGCTCGCGGACCTGGTTCACCACGGCGCTGTCGTAGGGACGGCCGACGAGCCGCTTGGCGCCGTAGATGGTGTGCTGCGGGCGCAGCACCAGCTGGCTCTTCGCGCGGTGGCTGACGAGCAGCTTGGCCTGCGCGTTGAGCGAGATGATGGAGGGGATGGTGTTGTAGCCCTCGCGCGAGCGCAGCACCGTGGGCCGCCCGTTGGAGAGCAGCGCGACGCACGAGTTCGTCGTCCCCAGGTCGATGCCGATGACGGGGCCGGTGCCGGTGATTTGCGGCGGGGGCGGCAGGAACACCGTCTTCGGCAACCCTCGCTCGTCGAGCGCGGGCGCGGACGCGGCGGGCTTCGCGACCGTGGGCGTCAGCAGCGTGGGCGTCCCCACCGGCTCCGGGGCCCGGGGGGCCTCGCGCCGCACGTTGGGCAGCGCCTCGGCCACCGCGGCGGGGGGCGGGGGTGGAGGCGCCACGGCCGCGGGCGGAGGCGGAGGCGGACGCGGCGCGGCGGGCTGCGCGACGGGCACCGGGGTCGCGACGGGAGGCGGCGGCGGACGCGACGCGGCGGGCTTCGCCACGCCCGGCGCGGTGTTCGTCTCCATCACCTCGAAGTCGAAGTCGAAGTCACCGTCGGAGATGCGCGAGCCGGTCGTGGGCGCGGGCGGAGGCGTCGTGCGCACCGGCGGCGGCGCGGCGGGCGGCAGCTCGTCCACGGCGTCGCTGAAGTCGAGGTCGAACTCGAGGCTCCCGCTCCGGGGCTTCGCGGCGGCGGCCGCGGGCGGAGGCGGCGGCGCGACGGGACGCGGGGGCGGCGCGACCGGCGCCTCCTCCACGGCCTCCGACAGGTCCAGGTCGAACTCCAGCGGACCGCTCGCGGACGGCGGCGGCGGCGCGGGCGGCGGCGCGGGGCGCGGCGCCCCAGGCGGCTTCGGAGGGGGCGCATCCTCCATGGCCTCCGACAGGTCCAGGTCGAACTCCAGCGGACCACCCGCGGACGGCGGCGGCGCGGGCACCTGCCTCGCGGGCGGCGTGTCCATCGCCTCCGACAGGTCCAGGTCGAACTCCAGCGGACCGCTGGCGCGAGGCGCCGAGGGCGCGGCGGAGACCTCCTCCTCCACGGTGATGCCCACCTCGATGGGCACCTCCTCGAGCGGCTGGCCCATGGCCACGGGCGCGTCGGCCGTCAGCGCGTCGATCTCGAAGTCGAGCCCGGGCAGCGGCTCGTCCACCTCCGCCACCTCGACGGACGCGCTGCCCGGCGGCGGCGTGCTCGCGATGAGCTCGTCGAGCGGGATGTCCACGTCGTCGTCCGCGGACGGCGGCGGAGAGAAGTCGAAGGGCTCGTCGAGCGCGGAGGCCGCAGGCGCCTCGATGTCGTCGAAGAGGGAGTCGAGCGCGGCGCCCCCGGAGGCAGGCGCGGGCGCCGCCCGGGCGACGGCCGGGGCCGCGACGGGCTTCACCTGCACGGGCGAGACGGAGGGCGCCATGGGCGCGACGGCCGGCGCGATGGAGGGCGCCAGCGGCGCGACGGAGGGCGCGATGGACGGGGCAATGGACGGCAGCGGCGCGGCGGCGGGTACGCCCCCGGAGACCGGCTTGCGCAGCAGCATCATGTCCACGAGCGAGCGGCTGGGCTCGTCGAGCTCCTGGAACTGGAGCCCCATGCCCGGAGGGCCCGCGGGGTCGCCCACGTCGCGGACCCAGCGGACCTCGGCGGTGCCGCGCAGCACGCGCAGGCCCCCGGCGATCTGCACCTCGAACTTGACGGGTGTCCCCACGGGCTGCGGGGTGCGCGAACGGATGAACATCCCGCCCGGGCTCAGGTTGGTGGCGAACTCCTCCGCGAAGCTCCCCACGCTCTCATGCTTGAGCTTCACCAACAGACCGACCGCCTTCCGGTCCGTGGTGCGCCTGCCTTGATCCATGACGCACCACCATCGCGGTCCGGAGCGCCGCGCTCAAGAGGGTTTTGACCCCTTGGCCGCCCGACCGGCCATTGGTGGACGTCAGGTGGGCCCGTGGCCTACCTGCACCTCCCTGGCAAAACGCTATCCTCGCGGGACGGAGGAGACCCAGGCATGAGCACGCTCCCACTCACTGCGTCCGTGGCCGCTCGCACGACCTGGCTCGTCGACCGGCGCCACGACCTGATTTCCACGGTGGGAGGACTGGGCGCGAGCCTCGCGCTGGTCGCACTTCACGTCTGGGGTGGGGTGAGCGCCCCCGTGTTGTGGTGGTCCTGGGTCCTGGTGCTCGACGGCCCCCACCTGTTCGCGACGGTGTCGCGCACCTACCTGGACGCGCGGGAGTGGAGGACGCGGCGCCGGCTCCTCGTGGGGAGCCTGGCGTGGTTCGGCGCGGGGCCGCTGTGCTTCGCGGTGTCGGTGGCCCTGGGGAGCAAGCTGCCGTTCGTGTCGTTCCTCACCTTCGCGTCGCTGTGGGCCTACTGGCACGTGGTGCGGCAGCACTACGGGTTGATGGTGCTGTACCAGCGCAAGGGCGGCGAGTCGTCCCCGGTGGACCGGCGGCTGGACAGCGTGACGCTGTACGTGGGCCTGCTGGCGCCCTTCGTGGCGTTCGCGGTGACGCACCCGAGCGCGCGCAGACAGCTCGGCCTGACGGGCGCGCCGACCTGGGAGTCCACGCTTTCGGCGGCGTGCTTCGCGCTGGCGCTCGCGGGGGTGGTGATGAACGGGGCGCGGCAGGTGTGGCGCTGGCGCGCGGGCCCACCGGTGAACGGGCCGAAGCTCTTGATGATGGGCGCGGCGCTGGGGTTGTCCGCGTTCGTCTTCTGGCCTTCGGTGGCCGCGCGGATGGACTTCATGATGTTCGCCGTGGCGGTGACGGCGTTCCACAACGTCCAGTACCACGGCGTCGTCTGGTTCTATCACCGCAATCGCTATCACTCACAGGGTGCGGACACGGCGTCGTTCGGCTGGGCGCCGAAGGTGAGCCAGCGGTTCTTCATCTACGTGGCCTGCGGCGTGGCCTTCACCCTGCTGTATCGCGGCCTGGGCTGCGGCTTCGGCACGCATCCGGGCTGCGGCGGCTTCGACACGAAGCTGGCATTGGGCGCGGGCCTGACGCTGCGCGACTTCATGGCGGGCCTCATCTGGGGCTTCGCCCTGCACCACTACTACCTGGACCAGCGCATCTGGCGGGTGAGTCGGGACGCGGGGCTGAACCGGGACTTGAAGCTGGCCCCACCGACCCGTTGATGGGGTGCAATTGCCCCTGGAACACAAAAGCAAATCGCACATCAAGAACCAGCGTCAGACCTTCCATTCATAGTGCGCGACGCGATGGCGCTCGGCGATGGGGACGCCCGTCACCCGGGCGCCAGGCGAGCCGTGGGGCGCTTCAAACCCACACACTTCACGCCCTTGAATGGAGACTCTCATGCTGTTGTCCGGAAGCTCATCGAGCGCCACGCGCGCGCTGCTCATCACCTGCGCCTGCCTCCTGTCCGCCTGCGGCCAGGAGAAGGCGGAGGTTCCCTCGCCGGATGCGCTCAAGTCGTTGAGCACCGGCGTGTGCGGTAACGCCATCGTCGAGGAGGGAGAGCAGTGCGACGACGGCAACAACGACCTGGGCGACGGCTGTACGCCCCTCTGTACCCGCGAGCTGATCTGCTTCAACGGCACCTGTGAGGCCGTCTGTGGCGACGGAAACGTGATGTCCCCCGAGGACTGCGACGACGGGAACACGGTCAACGGCGATGGCTGCTCGTCGACCTGCCAGCGCGAGCCCGGCTCCCTCTGCGTCAACATCACCGAGCCCCCCGCCGACTTTCTGAGGATCCCCATCGTCTACCGAGACTTCCGAGGCTACGACCTGCCCCCGATGGCCGGCCTGCCCAGGGGACACATCGACTTCGAGAACTCCAACATGGGGGCGGAGGCGGGCATCGTGAGCAACACGCTCGACACCCAGGGCAAGCCCATCTACGCCAAGGCCGGCATGTCCTCGGCGAACACGCACGGGAAGGCGGCCTTCGACCAGTGGTACCGGGATGTGCCCAACGTGAACATCACCCGGGCCGAAAGCCTGATGCTCACCCACGTGGGCAATGGCCAGTACCTCTTCGATGACGCGACCTTCTTCCCGGCGGACAACTGGGGGTGGGCGGCCAGCGGACAGGAGCCGCTCCGCAAGGACAGCAGCGGAATCGGACACAACTTCAGCTTCACCAGCGAGCTGCGCCACACGTTCGTCTACACGGGCTCGGAGGTCCTGAACTTCCTCGGGGATGACGACGTCTGGGTCTTCATCAACGGTCGGCTGGCGCTCGACCTGGGCGGTATCCATGGCGCGGCGGCGGGCTCCGTCAACCTGTCGCAGCGCGCCGCGGTGCTGGGCCTCGTTCCGGGCAAGACCTACGAAATCAGGGTGTTCCAGGCCGAGCGCCACACCGTGGGCTCCACGTACCAGCTCCGGCTCATCGGGTTCAATTTCTCCAGGACCCGGACGGAGTGCAGCACCCCTTCTGCGTGTGGCAACGGCGTCCTCGACGACGGTGAGGAGTGCGATGACGGCGTGAACGCCGGTGGCTATGGCCAGTGTGCTCCCGGCTGCGTCTACGGCCCCCGGTGCGGCGACGGAGTCCTCCAGGGCGCCAACGGCGAGCAGTGCGACGACGGCGTGAACGGCGGCGGCTATGGCCTGTGCGCCCCGGGCTGCGTGCTCGGTCCCCGCTGTGGCGACAGCATCGTGCAGCTCGCCTCGGGTGAGCAGTGCGACGACGGGGTGAATGGCGGCGCCTACTCCCGCTGCGCTCCCGCCTGCCTGTTCGCGCCCCGCTGCGGCGACGGCATCGTCCAGCTCTCCGCGGGCGAGCAGTGCGACGACGGCAACCTGCTGAACGGCGACGGGTGCGGCTTCACCTGCCAGCTCGAGCTGCCCTGAGTCACGCCCACGGCTCCGGAGGTCCGTCCTCCGGGGCCGTGGGGTCACTGTCCCACCGGATGAAGCAGCGTTGACCCGAGGCCAACGCGCTGGCCCCGCGGAACGCTGTCCACCCTCCGCACCCAGCACCAGCCTTTCCGTGTGCGTGACGACGGGCCACGCGTCCGTCGTCCGGCGGGGGGCCTGGGCATGAGGGACCGGCGTCGCACGGGTTCATCCGAGCCAGGTGAACAGGTCGCCTACGCGGATGTCGACGAGCTCATCCGCACGGCGACGAAGCTGATGCAGGAGGACGCATCGCTGGAGACCCTCACTCCCGAGGAGCTCCAGCGCATCGGCGAGGAACTGGACATCCCCGCCCGGTACATCGACCAGGCCCTGGCCCTCCGGGCCGAGCGGATGGAACGACAGGAGCAGACCCGGCGCGCGGCGGAGCACGCCCGGCGGGCACGTCGTCAATGCCTCCTCCGACGCGCGCGCTGGAGCGCGGCGCTGCTCGCGGGCGCGGGGCTCCTGCTCGGGATGGGGACGACCGCCGTCCACAACGGCCTCGACACGCGGGCCCAGGAGGTGGGGCGACAACGGGCCCAGGTGCGCAACGTGATGGAGCGCAGCGAACGACTGCGGTCGCGCTTCGCCACCACCACGCCCGGCCCGGAGCGCGACGCCGAGCTGTCCGGCGCCGACAACCGCGTGTCCGTGGAGCAACGCCGCTACGACCAACTGGCCTCCGACTACAACGCCGCCGCAGCCTCCATCCCGAACCGCTGGGTGGTGGAGGTCGCCGGCCTTCCCAGGAGACTCCCGCTGTCCACGGAGCTGACGTCATGGTGAAGACCGCCCTGCTGCTGTTGGTTCCGCTCCTCACGCTGGCCGTCCCCGTCCCTCGCATCACCCAGCCCGTCGAGGACCTCGCGGGCGTGCTGCCCTCCCAGGACCACGAGGCCGTGTCCGGCCAGCTGCTGCACCTGGGTGAGCGCACTGGCGCGCAGATGGCCGTGCTCCTCGTCGAAACCACGTCCGGAGAGCCCATCGAGGACTTCGCGCTGCGCGCCGCCGAGGCCTGGAAGGGCGGAAGCCCGACCCGGAACGATGGACTCCTCCTCGTGGTCGCCGTGAAGGACCGGCGCCTGCGGCTGGAGGTGGGGTATGGACTGGAAGCGTCCCTGCCGGACGGCATCGTGCGGAGCATCCTCGACGCGCAGGCGCCCTTGTTCGCGCGCGAGGACTGGCGCGGTGGGCTGACGAACATCGTCGAGCAGCTCCTCCAGCGGCTGGAGCGCGGAGACGCCGAACCTCCGAACACGCCGTCGGGCCCCGCCAGCGCCGCCGAGCCGCACCTCGCGCCGCGGCTCGAACCACCCGGAGCGTCCTTCTTGATGATGCTCGTCCTCGCCGCCGTGGCGGGCATCGCGCGGAGCCTGCCGTGCTCGCCTCGTTCGAAGCGCGCGCGCGGCCTCGCGGCCACGCTCATGGTGCTCGTGACCGGCGTCGTGACGGCGCTGGCCTCCTGGGGCGGGCAGTCCATCAGCATCGCCCTGGGCCTCTTCGGCGCCCTCACCCTCTGGTTCTTCCTGGCGTGGCGACTGCCGAGGAAGCAGCCCCCCAGCGCCAGGCTCGTCGCCATCGGTACGCCGCTGGTGGGGTACCTCCTGGCAACGCCCGCCATCGCCAAGGCGCCGACGTGGATGGACTGCGCCACCGTCCAGCCGCCGGTGGTGTTCCTCCTGCTCGCCTTCACGCTCCGCTACAGCGTCGGCATCATCGCGAACGCAATCCCGCTCCACCTCGGCTCCGAGCCCCGGGTCCAGTCCCTCACCCTGAAAGCAATGATTCGGTTCGGATACCTGCCGGAGTACCTCCGCCTCGAGTCCACGAGCCACCAACGACTCGACCGGCACGCGGGAGAACACGGCCCCGGGCGCTACGACCCTGGCAGCCACCCGGGTGGACACCTCGGCGGGGGCGAAGGCGGCTGGAGCGGAGGAGGTGGCGGCAACAGTGGAGGAGGCGGCGACTTCGGCGGTGGCGGCTCCAGCTCCTCCTGGTAGCCCCGCCCCGTACGGAGTCCGCGCGCGTCAGGCTCACTGCGGGACCACGCGCCGCACGAACCCATCCTGGTTCCACGTGTCGCCCGTGCCATCCCGCTGCCAGCCCGCGACCACGACTCCGCCCTGGGGCTCCGCCGCGATGCCCGTCGCCGCGAGCGAGCACGTCCCGCTCGCGCACCCCACCGGGGGCACCGTCCGGTCGTCGCGCCACGTGCCATCCGGCGTGTAGCGGGAGAGCACGTCGCCGCACACCACCGTCGCGCCGCCCTCGTCATCCACCGCGACCGAGGGCCCCAGCGCCATCACCTCGCCGCACGCCGGCTGGCGCAGCCCCAGCTCCTCGCCCTCCGCGCCCACCCGGAGCAGGAACGGCCCCGACGACCCGAGCGACGCCCCGTCCCACACCAGGAGCCCGGTGAAGTCCCCCACCACCGACACCGCGCCATCCGGTCCCGACGACACGGAGGTCACCCGCCCCTTCGCGCCCGGCAGCTCCTTGCCCCACACCAGCTTCCCCGCGTCGTCGAACGCCAGCACCACGAACCCACGCCGCCCCTTCGCGCCGAACGTCCGCCCATCCACCTCCAGCGTGTCCGACAACTGCCCCGCCCACACCGTCCGCCCGGAGGGCGTCAGCGTCACCGCGCGCAGCGCCGTCTCCTCCCCCGTCCCCGGGAAGCGCCGCGTCCAGCGCACCGAGCCGTCCGCGTCCAGCCGCGTGAGCACCGGGTCCTGGACCTCCTCGCCCTCCCACTCCTCGGCGGCCACCACCACGCCGCCCGTGCCATCCGCCGCCACCGACCAGGCCTTCTGCCCCACGCGGCGCTGCCACCGCGCCTTCCCCTCGGCGTCGAACCGCACCACGAAGCCGTCGTTCGTCGCCCCCAACCCGAAGTCCGCCGGGTACAGGAACGCGTTGCCGCTCAGGAACATCGAGCCGTCCGCCCCCGGGGACGCCGCCACGCGCAGCTCCGCCAGCCGCTCCCGGGGGAACTCGCGCAGCCAGCGCCGCGTCCCGTCCGCCGCGTAACGCGCCAGCGACACCACCAGGCGCTCACCCGGGACCGGCGCCCGGTCCTCGTCCTGCCGGGGCGTCCCCGACACCACCGTGACGACGTCCCCGTCCCGCCCCACGGCCACGCCCGTGGCCGTGTCGTCCTCGGGCCCGCCCAGGCCGTGGCCCCAGCCCCCGCTCGCCGTCTCCCCGGCCGAGGGGCGCTCCGGGTTGGACGCCGCGGAGCCGCCGCCCGGGCCCCCCGCGTCCGGAGACTCCGGAGTCCCGTGCTCCGTCCCGCAGGCCACCCCAAGGCACAGCGCGGCCAGGGGCACCCATGCCCTCCAGCCCCGAGCCCTCGTCCGCTTCGACCTCATGCGCGCTCCCAGGGGCCGCCTCCGTCCACCGGAGGCCGCGCCTCCTGGAAGGTAGCCAGCGTGTCCGGGACACGGCATTCCCCGGCCCTCCGGGGGCTCTGGAGCAGGCCTGGGGGGCATGCAGGCGCGGTCCACCGGGCACGAGGCCCTCCGGAAGCACCCTCCCGGAGTGTATGGCAGCGGAATAGGTCGTCGCTCCAACGGTTGCCAGCGCACGCCGCGGCCGCTTGGAGGGAGGAAACCGTTGGTCCGAGCGGCGCCCACGAATTAAGAGACATCTTCCATGGAAAGCGCCGCCCCCGCCCAGACTCCCGTGCCCGACGCCTCGAGCGACGACCTCCGCGCAGTCGAGGAGCTTGCCCAGGCCCGCAACGCCATCGTCGCGCAGATCGAAAAGCGCGTGGTCGGCCAGCGCGAGGTGGTGGAGCACCTGCTCATCTCCCTCTTCAGCCGGGGCCACTGCCTGTTCGTGGGCGTCCCGGGCCTCGCCAAGACGCTGCTCATCTCCACGTTGGCGGACGTGCTCAACCTGTCCTTCAACCGCATCCAGTTCACGCCGGACCTGATGCCGTCGGACATCACGGGCACGGACATCCTGGAGGAGGACCGCAACACCGGTCGGCGCAACTTCCGCTTCGTGCAGGGGCCGCTGTTCGCGAACATCATCCTCGCGGACGAGGTGAACCGCACCCCGCCCAAGACGCAGGCCGCCCTGCTGCAGGCGATGCAGGAGTACCGCATCACCGCCGGCGGCCGGACGTACCCGCTGGACCTGCCCTTCCTCGTCTTCGCCACGCAGAACCCCATCGAGCAGGAGGGGACGTACCCGCTGCCCGAGGCGCAGCTCGACCGCTTCATGTTCCTGGTGGACGTGGGCTACCCCACCGCCGAGGAGGAGGTGCAGATCGTCAAGAGCACCACCGGCGGCGCGCAGCCCGCGCTGGAGAAGATCCTCTCCCCCGAGCGCATCCTCGCGCTCCAGGAGCTGGTGCGGCGCGTGCCGGTGCCGGACCACGTGGTGCGCTTCGCGGTGGAGCTGGTGCGCAACACGCGCCCGAAGGAGGCCGGCGTGCCGGACTTCGTGGCGAAGAACGTGTCCTGGGGCGCCGGTCCCCGCGCCAGCCAGTACCTGGTGCTGGCGGCCAAGGCGCGCGCCATCCTCCACGGCCGCTTCGTGGCCACGGTGGAGGACGTGCGGGCGCTGGCGCGGCCGGTGCTGCGCCACCGCGTGCTCCCCAACTTCACGGCGGAGAGCGAGGGCATCACCTCCGTGAAGCTCGTCGACCAGCTGCTGTCGGTGGTGAAGGGCTAGCGCGGCGTGCTGCTCGATGCCCAGACGCTGGCCCGCCTCAAGGGCGTGAAGCTGCGTGCCCGCGCGGTGATGGAGGGCGTGCTCTCCGGCCTCCACAAGAGTCCGCACCAGGGCCAGAGCGTGGAGTTCGCCGAGCACAAGGAATACGCCCCCGGCGACGAGCTGCGGCACCTCGACTGGAAGGCGTACGGCAAGTTCGACAAGTACTACGTCAAGCGCTTCGAGCACGAGACGAACCTGCGCTCGGTCATGGTGGTGGATGCGTCCTCCTCCATGGGCTACACGAGCGGCGCGCTGACGAAGCTGGACGTGGCGACGACGCTGGCGGGCGCGCTGTGCTACCTGCTGGTGCGTCAGCAGGACGCGGCGGGGCTGGCGCTGCTCACCGGCGGCAAGTGGAAGGACGTGCCGCCGCGCGCGTCGGCGGGCCACCTCAACGTGCTGCTCGACACGCTGGACGCGACGGTGCCGGGGGGCGGCACGGACCTGGGCAGCGCGGCGGACCACCTGGCGGAGGTGCTGCCCCGGCGCTCCTCGGTCATCGTCCTGTCGGACCTGCTGGACGAGAAGCAGGACGCGCTCAAGCGGGTGCTGGCGCTGCGGCAGCGCAAGAACGACGTGTCGCTGTTCCACGTCGTGGACCCGGCGGAGCTGACCTTCCCCTTCGACGACCCCACCCTCTTCCTGGACATGGAGGGCGAGGGGCGCATCGAAGTGAACCCGCGTGAAATCAAGGAGAGCTACCTGGAGGAGTTCCACGCCTTCCTCGCCCAGGTGAAGGCCGCGTGCGCGGAGGCGGACGTGGACTACGAGCTGGTGCGCACCGACGAGCGGCTGGACGACGTGCTGCTGCGCTACCTGGCGCGGCGCGGGAGGCGCGGGTGACGTTCGGCAATCCGTGGATGCTCCTGGGCGCGCTGGGCGCCTTCATCCCCCTGCTGGTGCACCTGTTCGACCGGCGCCGGCCGCGTCCCCACCCGTTCGGCCCCATGGCCTTCGTGCTGCGCAGCCAGAAGCGCACCGCCAGCCGCCTCAAGCTCAAGCGCCTGCTGCTCTACGTTCTGCGCACGCTCATCCTGCTGGCCATCCCCTTCGCGCTGGCGAAGCCGGAGCTGGGCAGCGAGGCGAACGCCGCGCAGGTGGTGAAGGGGCCGGCGGCCACGGCCATCATCCTGGACGCCTCGCTGTCCATGCGCTGGTCGGACGGCACGGCCCTGTTCGAGCGCGGACGCGACGAGGCGCGCGACGCGCTGAAGGACCTGCTGCCGGAGGAGCCGGCCACGGTGCTGGTGTGCACGGCGTCGCCCGCCGCGCCGCCGCCGCCGGGCTTCGACCGGGCCCGGCTGCGCGCGTTGGTGGACGAGGCGAAGCCGACCTACGGCGGCGCGGACCTGTCGCGCTGCATGGACCTGGCGGCGCGCGCGCTGGAGGAGAACCCCATGCCGGGCAAGCGGCTGGTGGTGGTCTCCGACATGGCGGCGTCGGCCTTCCGGCTGGAGGCCCCGCCGCCCACGGTGAAGGGCCCCACGGGCGCGCCGGTGAAGCCGGAGGTGGTGCTGCGCGACGTGGCCTCCGGGCGCGACGCGCTGGGCAACCACGCCATCGTCGACCTCAAGGTGGAGCCCGCGCTCCAGGCCGGGCCGCGCGCGTTCCAGTTCACCTTCACGGTGCGCAACTTCGGGACGGAGGCGGCCAAGGACCTGGAGGCCGCGGTCCGCGTGGGCGAGACGACGCTGGCCAAGGGCTTCGTGGACGTGCCCGCGGGCGGCACCACGCAGAAGGCGCTGACGGTGCGCTTCCCGCAAGGCGGCACGGTGGTGGGACAGGTGACACTGGCGCCGGACGCGTTGGCGGAGGATGACCGCCGGGCCTTCGTGCTGCCGGTGCCCCGCGCGCTGAAGGCGCTGGTGGTGAACGGCGCGCCGCACGCGACGCGCTACCGGGACGAGGCCTTCTTCGTGGACGCGGCGCTGACGGCGCCGGGCTCGCCCGTCGAGGTGGCGGTGCGCGACGCCGAGGTGGGGTTGGGCGAGGACTTCTCCGGGTACGACCTGGTGCTGCTGCTCAACGTGACCGCGCCGAGCGCCGAGGAGGCCGCGCGGCTGGCGACCTTCGTGGAGAACGGCGGCGGGCTGTTCATCAGCATGGGCGACCGGGTGAACACGGAGGACTACAACCAGCGGCTGGGCGCGGTGCTGCCGAGGCCCCTGCGCGTGGTGCGCACCAGCGCCGAGCGCGAGACGGACCCGGAGGCGGAGACGAAGGCCGCGCGGCTGGCGCAGGTGAAGTCCGAGCACGTCCTCTTCTCGCCCTTCACGGGCCGCGCGGAGGAGGGCCTCATCGGGGCGCGCTTCTACCGGTACATGCTGCTGGAGGCGGACAACCCCGCGAACCCGGGCGCGAGCCAGGTGCTGGCCACGTACGAGGACGGCGCGCCCGCGGTGGCGGTGATGCGCAAGGGCAAGGGCCGCGTGGCGCTGTTCACCAGCACGGTGGACCGCGACTGGAGCGACTTCGCCATCCGCACCAGCTTCCTGCCGCTGATGCAGCGCTTCGCGGCGTACCTCACCGGCTCGCTGGAGGAGCGCGAGGAGGTGCGCGTGCGCGTGGGCGAGCAGGTGACGCTGCGCCCGGAGGGCTCGCAGAAGGTGACGGCCGTGCGCACGCCGGACGGTGGCGACCTGCCGGTGAAGGAGCAGTCGGACGGCTCCGTGGTGGCGGGCCCGGTGATGGAGCCCGGGGCGTATTCGGTGCTCGGCGCGGACGGGAAGATGCAGCCCGCGCTGTCCTTCGCCGCGACGCTGGACCCGGCGGAGAGTGACTTGACGCGCGTCCCGCAGGACACGCTGACCGCCTACTTCGGCGAGGAGACGGTGAAGGCATCCACGGGTGACGCGGACAAGCCCACCGTGCCGTTGTGGACGTGGCTCATCCTGGCCGCGTGCGTGGCGTTCTTCCTGGAAGGCACGCTGCTGCGCAAGTAGCGGCGGGGCGGGGCACTCCCTCACGCGCCGGCGGCCGTGTCAGGGAGTGGGGCGCCGGAGCCGTCATCCCCAGGCCACGCGTCCATCCCGGGCGCGCCGAGCCTGCGCGCCTGCACGGGCGCCCCGGATGGAGTCCCTGTCATGGTCCCCGGTCCCGACGTGGTCATCGCCTGTCCGCGCTGCGGCGCACTCCACCGGCGCTGGTCCCTGGCCTCCGGCAATACGTTCGGCGCGGTGCTCTGGAGCGATGGCTGGTTCGAGGCGCCCATGTGCCCGCTGCCGCCGTGGATCGCCCGCTGCGTGGGCTGCCGGGTGTTCTTCTGGGTCAAGCGCGCCGTCGAGCTCGGTGAGATGGACCACTACACCTCCCAGTGCGACGAGACGCTCACCACCCTCACGCTGGAGAGCACGGGCACACGTCGCGTCGAGGTCATGCGGCAACTCCGAGCGCGGCTGGGGCTCGGCCTCCAGGCGGTGAGACACCTCGTCGACCATCTCCCCGCGCGAGTCGGCGAGTACGTCCGCCCGTCCGACGCACGAGACGTCGTCGCCGCGCTGGGACAGCTCGGCGCCCATGTCAGCTCGACCTGCGTCGTCACCCAACCCTACGTGCAGACGAATCCCCAGGAATGGAGCGAGGCGCCCCAGGTGGAGTACGTGACGGAAGCGCTCTTCCTGGAAGCGATTCGCGAGGGGCTCGCGACGACGCCCGACGAGGAGCGCGAGCTGAGGCAGTGGGCCTGGTGGGTGGGGAACAAGGACTATCGCCGAGGCGCGCCCTGGGTGCCGCTCTCCCAACGGGCTCCCGAGGTCCGCGAGAACGCCGCGGCACTGATGGCGCTGTGCTCGACCCACGACGCAGAGCAGCGACTGATGCACGCGGAGCTGCTGCGTGAATCCGAGCGCTTCGAGGAAGCACGCGCCCTCCTGGACCTCCCGCCGCCCCTGGCGACGAGTCCGGGGCTCGACGTCCTGCGCGACGCGGTGCGACGGGGTGAGTCTCGGCTGCTCCCGCTACCGCGGCCCGAAGCCGTTTGAGGAAGCACACCCCGGAGTCGTTAGACTCCCTCCCCGTCATGCTCCCGGGTCCCGACATCGTCCTGGCCTGTCCTCACTGCGGCGCTCCCCACCGGTCCCCCTCGCTGGCCACCGACAATACGTTCGGCGCCGAGCGCTGGAGTGACGGCTGGTTCGAGACGGCGATGCGGGCGAGTCTTCCCACGGTCGCGCGCTGCGTGGGCTGCCGCGTCTTCTTCTGGGTCGAGCGGGCCCGTCGCCTGTGTGACCTGGATTCCATCTCGGAGTGGCGCGAGGAGCCCCACACCCGCCTCATCCTCGACCACGCAGGCAAGCGGCGTGTCGACGTCAGGCATCTGCTCCTGCAGGAGCTGGGAACCAACCTCGAGGACGTGCGGCGGCGCATGGACCGACTCCCCACGCCCATCGGCCAGTACAGGACCCGGGAGGAGGCACGAAAGGTCACCCTCCGCTTCGAGCATCAGGGCGCGGCCGTCTCCTCCCAGGAGGTGGCCGTCAAGGTCCCCCTCGACACGAGACCCGCCGAGTGGAGGCAGGCGCCCCGCATCCGGCTCGAGGACGAGGCCCTGTTGCTCGACGCGCTCCGCGAAGGGCTCGCGCGGACACTCGACGAGGAGCGCGAGCTGCGTCGGTGGACGTGGTGGCGGGGGAACGACGCCTTCCGTGGCGGGGACGCGTGGGTGCCGCTCTCCCAGCGCGATTACGAGGTCCGCGAGAACGCGCGGGCCTTGATGGCGCTTTGCTCGAGCGAGGGCACCGAGCCCCGCTGGCTGCACGCGGAGTTGCTGCGCGAGCTCGAGCGCTTCGAGGAGGCGCTCGTCCTCCTCGACCGCATGCCCTCTCCGGAGCTGGAGCCGCTCCGCGACGCGGCGCGCAGGCGTGATTCGCGGCTGCTCCCGCTGCCCTTCCCGGTCAGGGAGTCGCCAGCCTCGGAGCCGTGACTAACGCACCCACGCGATGCGGTGCTTGCGGCCCTTGATGCGGCCTTCGCTCAAGCGCTGGAAGGCCACCTTCGCCACGCGCCGCGCGACGGCCACGTAGGCGATGTGGTCCTGGATCTCGATCTTGCCCACGTCGGTGGCGTTGAAGCCGCCCGCCTCGCCCGTCAGCGCGCCGAGGATGTCTCCAGGCCGCATCTTGTCCTTGCGTCCGGCGGAGATGTAGAGCGTCTCCCACGTCGAGCCCAGGAACGCCGCGCCGCCGCCTTCGGCCGGGGGCAACGTGTCCACGTCCCCGACCTCCAGCTTCGTGCCGATGGCCTCCTCGATGGTCTCCACCTTCCGCTCGTCGCGCGGCGTGCAGAGCGAGATGGCCAGGCCCGTCCGGCCCGCGCGCCCCGTGCGGCCGATGCGGTGGACGTAGGGCTCCGGCTGGAACGGCAGGTCGAAGTTCACCACGGCGTCCAGGGCCTCGACGTCGATGCCGCGTCCCGCGACGTCCGTGGCCACCAGCACGCGCGTGCTCAGGTTGCGGAACTTCGCCATCACCTGGTCGCGGTCGAACTGCTCCATGTCGCCCTGCAGCCCGTCCACGCTCACGCCGGACGCCGCGAGCGCCTTCGTGACCTCCACCACCGTCGCCTTCTGGTTGCAGAAGACGATGGCCGAGGCCGGCTGGTACTGGCGGAGGACACGAAGCAGCGTCGCCTGCTTCGCCTCGGGCTCGCACGTGTAGCGCACCTGACGGATGTCGGGCGCGGCGGCCGTGTCCTCGACCGTCACGCGCACGGGGTCGCGCTGGAACGTCCGGCTCAGCTTCTCGATGTCCGGCGGGAAGGTCGCGGAGAAGAGCACCGTCTGCCGGCGCGACGGCATGGCGCCGAGGATGCGCTCCATGTCCTCGCGGAAGCCCATGTCGAGCATCCGGTCGGCCTCGTCCAGCACCACCGTGCCCAGCCGCCGCGTGTCGAGCGCCTCGCGGTCCAGCACGTCCAGCACCCGCCCCGGCGTCCCCACGGCGACGTGCGCGCCCTTCTCCAGGGCCTCCAACTGCGGACGGATGGGCTGTCCACCCGCGAGCACCACCACCTGGAGCTGGGGCATGCGGCGCCCCAACCGGCGCAGCTCCCCGGCGACCTGCGCGCACAGCTCGCGCGTGGGGCACAGCACCAGCGCCTGGACGCTCCGCTCCGGCAGGCGCACCTTCTGGAGCACGGGGAGCGAGAACGCGGCCGTCTTGCCGCTGCCCGTCTTCGCCTGGCCGACCAGGTCCTTGCCCTGCAACAGCACGGGGATGGCCTGCTCCTGGATGGGCGTGGCCGTCTCGAACTTCAGCTCCTTCAAGACCTGGAGCAGCGGGGGTGACAGGGAGAGCGTGGCGAAATCCATCGATGCCTCGAGTGAACGGAGGCGCGGAAGGTGCCTCGGAATCCCGGGCGCCCTTGTAGCAGCCGTCGGCGCGGGGACAAGCCCTGCGTCGGTCAATGGACCGTGGGACGCCGCCGCGAGCGGCGGGGCTTGCTCCGCAGCTCCCGCTCCAGGACGTCCTTCAGGACGACGGCGCTGTTCCGGTCCTCGTCCCGCGCGCTGTACAGCAGCGTCACGTCCCCGTGGCGGGCGGCCTCGACCAGGGGCGCCAGGGACTCGCGATGCTCGCCCAGCTCCCGGGCGTACCGACGCTGGAACTCCTTCCAGCGCGCGGGGTCGTGCGAGTACCACTTGCGCAGCTCCGTGCTGGGGCTCACGTCCTTGAGCCAGCCATCCATCTCCAGCCGCGTCTTCTTCACGCCCCGGGGCCACAGCCGCTCCACCAGGAAGCGCGCGCCCTCCGAGTCCTCTCGCGCCAGGTGCTGGTACACACGCTCGAGCTGAATCATCGCCTTGCCGGCTCCCGTAGGTGGAGGTGTGGAGTCCACGCCAGCGGCGCTGCGCCACCGTGGATGCCTCCAACGTGGCGTCGCGACAGGCGAAGTGGGGAGCAACGGCCGGGGTCCCGCCTCCTCGTCCGGGAGGCGCCGGCGCCCGCATGGCGCGGGTTCGATGGCGGCACGCGAAGATTCTGGCCGGCGTGCAGCGCACCGGGCCGCTCCAGGGGCTGACGAGCATCCGACGCATGGCGTGCCCCGTCGCTTTCCGACCTCCTGGCTCACGCGCGGTTCTGCCAGACTGCGGAATGTGACTGCTTCCGCCCTCTATCGCGACTGTGCCCGCCTCTTCATGGTGGGCTTCCCTGGCACCCGCATCGACGCTGACCTCGCCTCGCTGATGGACGACGGCATCTATGGCGCCATCCTCTTCAAGCGCAACGTGGGCACGGCGCAGGAGACGGCGGGCCTGTGCCGCGAGCTGAAGACGCGCGCGGGGCGGCCCTTCATCCTGTCGGTGGACCAGGAGGGTGGACGCGTGGCGCGGCTGCGAGGCGCGCCCTTCACCACGCTGCCGCCCATGCGCGAGCTGGGTCAGCAGGGAGATGCGCGAAAGGCGGAGCGCGTGGGCCGGCTGCTCGCGCACGAGCTGCGCGCGGTGGGCTTCGACTGGGACTTCGCGCCGGTGCTGGACGTGGACACCAACCCGGCCAATCCCGTCATCGGCGACCGGAGCTTCAGCCGGGACCCGGAGGAGGTGGCGCGGCTGGGCGTGGCGCTCGCGCGGGGCATGGAGGCCGGCGGCGTCGCCTCGTGCGGCAAGCACTTCCCCGGACACGGGGACACCACCACGGACAGCCACCTCACCCTGCCCCGGCTGGCGCATGACCTGGAGCGGCTGCGCCGCGTGGAGCTGGTGCCCTTCCGCGCGTTCGCGCAGGCCCGGCTGGCGTCGTTGATGACGGCGCACGTGCTCTTCGACGCGCTGGACCCGGGGGTGCCGGCGACGATGAGCCAGCGCGTGCTGGGAGGCGTGCTGCGCGAGGAGCTGGGCTTCGACGGCGTGCTCGTCAGCGACGACCTGGAGATGAAGGCCATCGCCGACCACTACTCGGTGGAGGAGGCCGCGGTGCTGGGCACGCTGGCCGGCGTGGACCTGTTCCTCGTGTGCCACCAGGCGGACGTGCAGCGCCGGGCCATCGAGGCGCTGGTGAAGGCGGTGGAGTCCGGGCGCGTCCCGCGTCAGCGCATCGTCGACGCGCACCGCCGGCTCGACGTGCTCGCCTCCCGCTTCGCGCACCCGGCGGAGGACCGGCTCGCCACGCTGGGGGACACCGAACACCAGGCGCTCGCCCGCGGCCTCGACAGCGCCTTCGCGGGCAAGGACCCCACCGAGGTCATGCTCGCGTCGCGCTGAGCCCGGCGCCCGCTCGACGCGGTGTGCCCCACGGTGACGCAGGGGCCTCACGGGTTCCGCGGGGCCTGCTTCTGTTTCCGCTGCTGGAGGTCCTGGGGCGGCGGCGTCTCGCGCTCGTTCGGCGGCGGCGGGATGCCCTCGCGCTGCTGCTGTTCGAGCTTCTCCACGTCCACCGGATTGCCCGCCGCGACGCCGGGCAGCTCCTTGGGCGGGACGTTCTTCACCGCCGTGGGTGGCAGGTTCTCCCCCACGCGGTCCTGCACGGGGGCGATGTTCTGGAAGCCCGCGCCACCCGTGCCGGGCCCGAAGCTGCTCAGCGGCTGCTCGTCGTTGGCGACGCCCTGGTACGACGTGCCCGCCTTCGGAATCCGCCGCTCCTCGCGCTGGAGCTCCCGCTCCTCGCGCTGACACCCCGCGGTGCCCAGCGCCGACGCCACGACGAGCACGCCGGGCAGGAACCACTGACGGACGCTTGCCTGGGACATGTTCCATCCTCCCGGCGGAGCCGTGATGCTCCCGCCGGGAGATGGATAGTCACGCCGCTCGGAGACGACGGCGGGGCGCCGGGCAGGCGCCCCCCGGCTCCCTAGCGGTGAGGACGCACGTTGCGGTCCTGCCAGCCCACGGGGCGATAACCCCAACTGTGGTTGTAGTCCGTGGGGCCGCCGACGCTCGCGCCGTCCTCGCCGCCGAGCCCCTGGGCGGAAGGCGAGTAGCCCGCGCCACCCTCGAGACCGTACCGGTGCTGCATCATCTTCCCGGAGTCGTCGTGGATGGACTTGTTCTGCTGGCCCTCGAGCTTCGGCGTCCGCGGGTCGATGCTGGAGCCAATCTGCTTGATGGTGCCGTTGTGGCCCCGGTCCGCCGTCATCAGGTACGGCGGCGCCTTCTCCGCGTGGATTTCACCCTGCATGTCCAACAGGGCCTCCGGCTGGGTGCCGCGCTGCGCGAACGCGCCGCCCCGCGGCTCGTCCGGCTGCTTTCCACCCGTCTCGGGCAGCCCGCCACAGCCCACGCTCCACACCGCGCCCACCGTCAGCGCCACCACCTGGGTCCACCGCCGAAAACTCCGCTCGCGCATATGCACTCCTCGGGTTCGCTTCCCTTCGATTCCTCCGTCTGTCCGGAGGAATGGGCACCACGGGTGCCCGAACCACGGGGCGGGTACTCGGCGGCCTCGTCGGCCGCCCGTCCAGCTTCGACCTTCAACGGCCCTTCTTCGCCGCTCCCGTGGAACCGATTCTCTTCACGACCGGAGCCTTCTTCGCACGCGCATTCTTTGCGCCTGACTTCTTCGCGACGGGAGCCTTCTTCTTCGCCGGCGCGGTCTTCTTCTTCGCCGGCGCGGTCTTCTTCGCGGGAGCCGCCGCCGACCGGGCCACCTTGCCCGCGGGCGCCTTCTTCGCGGCGGCCTTCTTCGTCGACGCCTTCTTCGCCGGCGCGGACGCCGCCGAGGTGGTGCCGCCCCTCGCGCCGAGCGCGGCGAGGACCTCCGCCACGTGGCCGTCCACCTTCACCTTGGGCCACACCTGCTTCACCTTCCCGTCGGGGCCGATGAGGAACGTCGCGCGGGTGATGCCCAGGAACTTGCGGCCATACAGCGACTTCTCACCCCAGACGCCGTACGCGTCGGACAGGGTGTGCCCGGTGTCGGCCACCAGCGGGAAGGACAGGTTGAACTTGGTGGCGAACTTCCGGTGGCTCGCGGTGCCGTCCGCGGACACGCCCAGCACCACCGCGCCGGCGGCCGTGAGCGCCGAGTGCTCGTCGCGGAAGTTGCACGCCTCCACCGTGCAGCCGGGAGTGTCGTCCTTCGGATAGAAGTAGAGGACGACGTCCTTCCCCGCGAACTGGGAGAGCGTCACGGTGTTGCCGTCCTGGTCGGGGAGCTGGAAGCCAGGGGCCGCGTCACCTGCTTGGGGCATGGGCATGCGCGCTCCATAGCCACAAACAGGCCGCGTTCTCAATCACCCGAGCGCCGTGACGCAACCGACTCAGTGCAGCTCGCCGCCGTGCTCGTCGCCGGCCTCGCCCGGAGGGTGGTTGTGGGACTCCAGGCGCACCAGTTGCGCGCGGCAGTCGTCCAACGCCTTGCGCAGCGGCGCGCGCGTGGGCTCGTCGTGTGTCTGGCCCAGCTTCTTCGCCAGCGCCTCGCACGCGGCGCGCTGGGTGTCCGCCTCCGAGGTCCCCGGCCCCGTCGCGCCGGGCGTCGCCAGCGGGCGCGGCGGGAGGGCGCCGCGCAGGGTGCGGATGGCGGCGATGCGCCTGTCCGCTTCTGGACGGGCCTTGGAGCCCGGGGGGACCTTCTCGAACGCGGCGACGACCTGGTCCCAGGCCGGGTCGTTCAGGGGGACCTTTTCGGTCACGGACGCGGTGTACTTCGTGTCCGCGGCCTGGAACTCCGCGTCCCCGGACGGTTGGAGGGGCCCGGAGTCACACCCGGCGAAGAGCGAGAGACCGACACAGAGCGACAACGTCGCCGGAAGCCTTCGGAAGACAGTCCACATGACGCGTAGGTACCTCCTGCTGGCCTCCGGAGGGAAGCGCGGCTAGGGTGACACGCCGTGTCGCCCATCCTTCTCGCCTTCCTGTTGGGTCTCTCCCAGGGTCTGCTCCACGCGGTGGGGCCGGACCACTGCGCCGCCATGGCCACGCTCGGTACCTTGGGCGGCGGGCGACGGCGCGCCGCCATCACCACGGCCTTCCGCTTCGCCCTCGGGCACGCGGCCATGCTCGGCGGCATCGCCACCCTCTGCCTGCTCGCCGGCGTCGGCCTGTCGGAGACGTTCGAGCGCTGGGCCGAAATCTTCGGCGGCGCGGTGCTCGTCGCGCTCGCGGTGGCCGCGCTGCTGTTCCCCAACACCATGAACCACGGCCACCCGCACCTGCCCGGCCACGCGCACGAGCCGCATGAGCACGTGCACACGGTGAGCACGGCGGCCGGCGCGCTGATGGCCGTCAGCGGCGTGCGCTCGCTGCTGCTGGCCCTGCCCCCGCTGCTGGTGGGCGGCAGCATGAGCCTGGCGGCGTGGACCTACCTGCCGGGCTTCGCGCTGGGCATCCTCCTGGGCATGGGCGCGGTGGGCCTGCTCTTCGCCGAGGGCCTCACGCGCCTCAACTCCCGCCTCACCGCCTGGGTGCAGCGCGCGGTGGCGCTGGGCTCCGGCGCGCTCGGGCTGTTCTGGATCGGCTCGCGCCTGGCGGGCGGCTGAAGTCGCCGGGGTGGACGGGCGCTACGAGCGCTTGTCCAGGATGCCCAGCGACATCATCGCGACGAGGAAGCCGTAGACGACGTGCTCGGGGCGGTTGGCGAAGGCCAGCAGCTCCGCCACGGTGCGGTTGCCGTCGATCTTCGGCAGCAGCTCCGCCTCCCACCGCTCCAGCTCCACCTCGTTGAGCTGGTAGGCCGGGGCCACCGCCGGGATGAGCCGGTCCTCGGGCTGCAGCAGCCGGCGCAGGCGCTCCGGCTTGTAGAGCTTCTTGATGCCCCGGACGATGAGGTTGGCCGGGTGCACGTCCAGCTTGATGGACTCCGCGCTGGCCTTCTCGCGGAAGCTCATCACGTAGGTGCCCTCGTCCCAGGCGAAGAGCGAGTAGATGACCGCCTTCACCTGCTGGCCCACGTAGTAGAGCCGCTCGGTGTCCTTGAGCAGGCCCCGCTCCACCAGCACGTCACCGGTGCGGCGGTTGGTCTGCGCGGCCACCGCCGACGCGTCCTGGAGCTGCTCCGGCTTGATCTTCCCCACGCGCACGAGGAACTGGCCGAACCGGTCCGCGAGCAGGTTGGAGAGGGCGAACACCGGCATGCCCTTCTCGAAGTAGACGACCTTCTTCACCTTGCCGCGCTGGATGCCCAGCTCGCCCGTCTCGCGGGAGAGGTAGTACGCGGTGAGCAGCGAGGGCAGGTTGTCCCTGAGTTCGCCGCGGCGGCTGCCCGGCGCGCCGGACCCCGCGGGCAGCGGATCCGGCGGGCGCCCCGGGGTGGGCGGGCGCACCTGCGTGGCCGGCACCTTCTGCATGGGGCTGGCGGTGAGGTTGGCGCCGCGAATCTCCGCGGTGATGTTGCCGCCGCCGGTCACCTTGATGCGACCCGTCAGCTCCATCACGTCCTGCGGCCCCTCCTCCTCCACGTCGATGTCCAGCTCCACCTCGAAGGCGTCCTGGAGCGAGGCGGCGGGGGCGGCCTTCTGCGGCGGCGGGAGGACCTTGGTGACGGCCTCCAGGAGCTTCTGCGCCTCGAACGGCTTCTCGAAGTAGCCGGCGGACTGGTACTTCTGCCGGGCCTCCAGCGCGTGCTTGCCACCCTTGAACACACCGGTGATGAACAGGAGCGGGAGCTGGGGGTTGTCCTTCCGCAGCGCGTCCGCGAGGTGGTAACCCATCATGTCCGGCAACAGGATGTCGAGCACGGCCGCGCCGGGCGGACTCGCGCGGGCGACCTCCATCGCCTGCCTGCCGCGGCTGGCGCCGACGACCTCGTAGCCCGCGTCCTCGAACAACTGGGTGAGGAGGGAGAGAAGCTCCGGGTTGTCGTCGACGACGAGGATTCTGGGGGCGGCCATCGCGGGGCGTACGCTACCAGATGACAGCCACGGGGTGGGACAATCTGCCCCCGACGTCCGGTTTCCACGGTGGATGCATCTGTGCCGCCGGGCGGTTAGGGTGCCGTCTCCGTCATGGCTTCTTCCTTCCGTCTCTCTCGCGCCCAGGGCCTGGCCCTGCTGGCCTGCCTCCCCCTCCTCCTGCCCGCCGCCGCGCTGGCCCAGTCGTCGGAGGATGGGGGGGTCATCATCAACGTCCCGGACGCCTCCAGCGGCGAGGGAGGCGCGGACCGGGACAACCCGGAGCAGGACGACGGGACGGGACGGGTGACGACGTCCTGCCGGAGCACGAAGGACTGTTCGCCCCGCTTCACGTGCCAGAGCGGCTCCTGTCGCTACACGGGTGTACGCCAGGCCAACCAGCAGGGGTGTGTGTTGGGGGCCGAGGCGGCGTTGCTGGTGGTCGGGCTGGCCGCGATGGCCGTGCCCCGCCAGAAGAGGTAGGCGAGCATGCGACTGGGCCTCAAGGCGGACTCGCTGCTGGAGCGCGTGGCGGACTGGTTCAACCTGGCCCCCCAGCCGCTGGCGCACGCCTTCTTCGGGATGATGGCGTCGCGCACGCTGATGGCGGGGGCGCGGCTGGGCCTCTACGGCGCGCTGGCGGAGGAGGGCTCCGCCACGTCGGAGGCGCTGGCGTCCCGGCTGGGGTTGTCGCCGGAGGGAACGCGGTCGCTCTTGGAGGCGCTGGTGGCGTGCGAGGCGGTGGAGCGCCAGCGCGACGGGCGCTACCGCCTGGCGCCGCGCTCGAAGCGGTGGCTGGATCCACGCTCGTCCCGGTACGTGGGCGCCTTCCTGGAGTTCAACTACGCCCAGTGGGACTGGTGGACGGGGCTGGAGGGCGTGGTGCGCTCCGGCCAGGCGGTGGACATCCACGACTTCGCGCCGGAGGACCCCCGGTGGCGGGACTACATCCACGCCATGCACCAGCTGGCGCGGCTGGCGGCCCCGGAGGTCGCCGCGGCCATCCCCCTGCCCCGGGGGGCGAGGCATCTGTTGGACCTGGGCGGTGCGCACGGGTGGTACGCGGCGGAGCTGTGCCTGCGCCACCGGGGCCTGCGGGCCACGGTGCTGGACCTGGAGGGCAGCGCGCGCGTGGGCCGGGGCATCATCGCCGCGGCGGGGCTGAGCCACCTGGTGGGCCACCGCGAGGGCGACATCCTCGGCGCGGACCTGGGCGGGCCCTATGACGGCGTGCTGCTGTTCCAGGTGATGCACCACCTGTCGCCCGCGCAGAACGTGGCGCTGCTGCGGCGCATCCGCTCCGCGCTGGCGCCCAAGGGGACGCTGGCGGTGCTGGAGTACCTGAGGGGCGACATCGAGGACCCGGCCAGCTCCGCGCCCCTCATCGGCCTGCACTACTTCGTCACCTCCGGCGCGGCGGCGTACACCCCGGCGGAGGTGGAGGGATTCCTCGACGATGCGGGTTATCGCATCGAGAGCAGCCGGCCCATCCGCCACCTGCCCCTCCAGACGCTCCTCATCGCCCGCCTGGACTGAGCCGGGCGCCCCGCCGGGCGCCGGGCGGCCAGGACGCGCCGGTGCGCTTCTGGTCCCACTCCGCGAACCGGTGGGCTACCCTTGGCCGCCTTCTCATGGTTCCCGAGGCACCCCTCTCCCCCGACTCGCCCGACGTGGCGCTCGCCGTCGACCTCGACGGGACGCTGGTGCGCACGGACACGCTGCACGAGAGCCTGCTCGTGCTCTTCAAGCGCGCCCCCTGGCTGCTGCTGCTCCTGCCGCTCTGGGTGCTGAAGGGCAAGGCGTTCTTCAAGGCGGAGGTGTCGCGGCGGGCCACGCTGGACTTCGCGCACCTGCCCTACCACGACGAGCTGCTGGCCTTCCTGCGCGAGGAGAAGGCGCGGGGCCGCAAGCTGGTGCTGGCCACGGCCGCGGACCAGCGCATCGCGGAGGGCGTGGCGAAGCACCTGGAGCTCTTCGACGCGGTGTTCGCCAGCGACGGCGTGACGAACCTGTCCGGCGCGCGCAAGCTTTCGCGGCTGCGGGAGGCGCTGGGCACGTTCGACTACGCGGGCAACGACGCGGTGGACCTGCCGCTGTGGCAGCAGTCCCAGCGGCTGGTGGTGGTGCACGCGCCGGCGGGGGTGCTCGAGCGGGCGCGGGGCCTGGGCCGGGAGGTCCACAAGGTCTTCGAGCGCCCGTCCACGGGGGTGCGCACGTGGGTGAAGGCGCTGCGGGTGCACCAGTGGGCGAAGAACGCGCTCGTCTTCGTGCCGCTGCTGGCCGCGCACAAGGCGGCGTCGGGGGACCTGCTGGCGAAGGCCGGGCTGGGCTTCCTCGCGTTCAGCCTGTGCGCCTCCAGCGTGTACGTGCTCAACGACCTGCTGGACCTGGACTCGGACCGGCGGCACCCGTCGAAGAAGAAGCGCCCGTTCGCCGCGTGCGCGCTGCCGGTGAGCACCGGCGTGGTGCTGGCGCCCGTGCTGCTCGCGGCGGGGGCGGCGGTGTGCGTGCTGCTGCCGTCGAGCTTCGCGGCGCTGCTGGCCACGTACTACGTGCTGACGCTGGCGTACTCGCTGCGGCTCAAGCAGGTGGTGATGCTGGACGTGCTGGTGCTCGCCGGGCTGTACACGGTGCGCATCTTCGGCGGCTCGCTCGCGGTGGACGTGCCCACGTCGCGCTGGCTGCTGATGTTCAGCATGTTCCTGTTCCTGTCGCTGGCGCTGGTGAAGCGGCTGAGCGAGGTGCGGCGGCTGCGGCTGTCCAACGAGACGTCCGCGCACGGGCGCGGCTACCTGGCGCAGGACTACGAGCAGCTCGCCAGCCTGGGCGCGGGCGCCGGCCAGGTGTCCGTGCTGGTGCTGGCGCTCTACATCTCCTCGAAGGAAGTCACCGTCTACTACGACCACCCGGACCGGCTGTGGCTGCTGTGTCCGGTGATGATCTACTGGGTGGGCCGGGTCTGGGTGCTGGCGCACCGGGGCCTCGTGAACGAGGACCCGCTCGTCTTCGCGCTCAAGGACAAGGTGAGCTACGCGGTCGGGCTCGTCTCCGCCCTGGTGCTGTGGGCGGCCACGTGAGAGGGCTTGCGAGATGAGGTCACCGGAGTCCTGGGGGCGCTATCCCCGCGTCGAGCAGACCACGCACCCCCTGGTGTGGCGCACGGACGCGCTGCCGTCCCTGTCCGGGAAGATGCTGCCGCACGGGCTGGGGCGCAGCTACGGCGACTCGTGCCTCAACGCGGGTGGGACGCTGCTGCTGACGTCGGGCCTGGACCGCTTCATCGCGTTCGACCCGGCCACCGGCGTGGTGCGGTGCGAGGCGGGCGTCACGCTGGACATGATCCTGCGGCTGGCGGTGCCGCGCGGCTGGTTCCTGCCCGTGACGCCGGGCACCAAGTACGTGACGGTGGGCGGGGCCATCGCCAACGACGTGCATGGCAAGAACCACCACCGGGGCGGGACGTTCGGCCGGTACGTGCGGCGCTTCGAGCTGGTGCGCTCGGACGGCAGCCGCCGGGTGTGCGCGCCGGACGAGCACGCGGACTGGTACGGCGCGACGATTGGCGGCCTGGGGCTGACGGGGCTGGTGACGTGGGCGGAGGTGCAGCTCAAGCCCATCCACAACCCGTTCGTGCTCCAGGAGACGGTGCCGTTCGAGAACCTGGACGCGTTCCTGAAGGTGGCGCGCGAGTCGGAGGCGGACCACGAGTTCACCATGGCGTGGGTGGACTGCCTGGCGCGCGGGAAGAAGGTGGGCCGGGGGCTGCTGTACCGGGGCAACTTCGCGCCGCCGCAGTTCGACCGGCTGCCCCTGGCCAAGAGCCACCTGTCGCACGGCATCGGGCTGGCGGTGCCCATGGACATGCCGTCGTTCTGCCTCAACCGGCTGTCGGTGTCGGCGTTCAACTGGCTCTACTACCACCGGCAGAACGGCAAGCCGCAGCAGCGGCTCACGCACTACGACCCGTTCTTCTATCCGCTCGACGCCATCTACGGCTGGAACCGCATCTACGGCTCGCGCGGCTTCCTCCAGTTCCAGTGCGTGGTGCCGTACGCCACGGCGCGCGACGCGCTGAAGGAGATTCTGGAGCGCAGCTCGCGCGGCGGGCTGCCCAGCTTCCTGTCGGTGTTGAAGACGTTCGGGGACGTCCCCTCGCCGGGGTGGATGTCCTTCCCGCGGCAGGGCGTGACGCTGGCGATGGACTTCGCCAACCGGGGCGAGAAGACCTACCAGCTGGTCGAGGACCTGGACCGGCTGACGCGCGAGGCGGGCGGCGCGGTGTACCCGGCGAAGGACGCGCGGATGAGCGCGGAGAGCTTCGCGGCGTACTTCCCCCGGCGCGCCGAGTTCGCCGGCTACGTCGACCCCGCCTTCTCGTCGTCCTTCTGGCGGCGGATGAACCCCGTGAGCCTCCCCTTCTCGTTGGAGGCGGAGCGCGGCGCGGGCGCGCCCCAGCCCCAGTCCGTGCTTGCGCTTCGCTGACTCCTTTCCGAGATTGCCCTGCCCATGAAGAAAGTGCTCGTCCTCGGCGCCACCAGCGCCATTGCCCAGGCGACGGTGCGGCTGCTCGCCGCGCGCGGGGCCTCGCTGTACCTCGTCGGCCGCAACGCGGAGAACCTGGAGGCGGTGGCGAGGGACGCGGCCACCCGGGGCGCGGCGAAGGTCGACTCCCAGGCCGTGGACCTGAACACCTTCGACGCGCACGAGGCGCTGGTGGACGGCGCGTTCCAGTCGCTGGGCGGCTTGGATGGCGTGGTGCTCGCGCACGGCGTGCTGGGAGACCAGGCGGAGGCGCAGCGCTCGTGGGAGGCGACGGAGGCGGTGCTGCGCACCAACTTCCTGAGCGCGGTGTCGCTGCTGACGGTGCTGGCCAATCGCTTCGAGGCGCAGAAGGCCGGCACGCTGGTGGTGATTTCGTCGGTGGCGGGGGACCGGGGCCGGCAGAGCAACTACGTGTACGGCGCGTCCAAGGGCGCGCTGAACGTGTTCCTCCAGGGCCTGCGCAACCGGCTGGCGAAGTCCAACGTCGCGGTCGTCACGGTGAAGCCCGGCTTCGTGGACACACCGATGACGGCGCACCTCCCGAAGAACAAGCTCTTCGCATCTCCAGACAAGGTGGCGCGTGGGCTGCTGCGCGCGGCGGACGGACGCAAGAACGAGGTCTACGTCCCCGGCATCTGGGCGCTCATCATGCTCATCATCCGGAGCATCCCGGAATCCGTGTTCAAGAAGCTCAAACTGTAGCGTCGCGCGCCAGCGCCCGGCGCAATGCTTGTCAGGGGGCGTTGGTATCCCCACACTCCAGGCATGGCCTACGGCAAGCGTGAACTGGAGAGGGAAGCGACCCTCTCGGACATCGAGGCCCTGCCCGAGGGCGTCGTGGGCGAGATCATCGATGGAACGCTGTATGCGCATGCCCGCCCTGGCGGCGGGCATGTCTATTTCGGGCTGAGACTCTTCGGGGAGTTGGATAGCCCCTTCCAACTCGGCAATCCTGGACCGGGCGGCTGGTGGCTCATGGTCGAGCCAGGCATCCAGGTCCCGGGCTCACCCGAGTTCGTACCGGACCTGGCCGGCTGGCGCCGCTCGCGAGTCCCTTCGCTCCCCGAGCGTCAGTGGACCACGCCTCCTGACTGGGTCTGCGAAATCCTGTCCCCGTCGACGCGCGCCTATGACCGGCGCATCAAGCGTCCCTTCTACGCGCGCATCGGCGTCCAACACCTGTGGTTCATCGACCTGGAGGAGCGCACGCTCACCATCCACCAGCAGTCGGACGGACGGTGGTTGGAACTGGGCGTCTTCGGAGAGGAGGACACCCTCGTGAAGGCCGCGCCCTTCGAGGACCTCGAGCTGCGGCTCGGCTGGCGCTGGCGCTCCGTCCAACCGAGCACCTGAGCCAGCGCGGGCGCCGCGACCCTAGCGAGGCGCCGGTCGGAACCAGCCCGGCTCCTTCCGCACCGTCGTGCCGCCGGTGAACATCCCTCCGGTGAAGAACGCATCCTCGAAGAAGATGTAGGGGTGGACGAGGTCGGGGCGGCCCGCCGCCTCCAGCTTCGCGGCCTGCGCCGGCGGAAGCTCCACGTCCAGCGCGCGCATGTTGGACTCGAGCTGCTCGGACTTCGTCGCCCCGATGATGGTCGAGGCCACCCCCGGCCGCCGCGCCACCCACGCCAGCGCCACCTGCGCGGGCGACTTGTCCAGCTCGCGCGCCGCCGAGATGAGCGTGTCGACGATGCCCCAGTTGCGCTCCGTGAAGAGCTTCACGATGCCGGGGTTGCCGTTCTCCAGCGCGCCCTTCAGCCGCCCGTCCCCCTTCGCGTTGACGCCCTCCCGGGTGTACTTGCCGGACAACAGCCCGGAGCCCAGCGGACTCCACGGGACGATGCTCGCGCCCAGCTCCAGCGCCGCGGGGATGTGCTCACGCTCGATGTTGCGCTCCACCAGCGAGTACTCGAGCTGCAACGCCACCACGCGCTCCAGCCCCTCCTTCTCCGCCAGCGTCTGCGCCCGCGCGAAGTACCACGCCGGCACGTCCGACAAGCCGAAGTAGCGAATCTTCCCCTGCCTCACGAGGTCCGTGAGCGTGTGCATCACCTCCTCCAGCGGAGTGATGCCATCCCACGCGTGCATCCAGTACAGGTCCACGTAGTCCGTCTTCAGCCGCCGCAGCGAGTCCTCCAGCGCCCGGCGGAGGTTCTTGCGGCCGTTGCCTCCCGCGTTCGGGTCGCCCGGCGACGTGTTGACGGTGAACTTCGTGGCGATGACGGCCGCGTCACGTCCGCCGTTGCTCGCGAAGTAGTCACCGATGATGCGCTCGCTCGTGCCGCCGGTGTAGCCGTCCGCCGTGTCGATGAAGTTGCCCCCCGCCGCGAGGTAGCGGGCGAGCAGTTGGTGGGCCGTCTCCTTCGGACTGCCCCACCCCCACTCCGTGCCGAACGTCATGGTGCCCAGGGCCAGCGGGCTCACCCGCAATCCCGAACGCCCCAGCAGGTGGTACCGCGCCAACGAGTCGATGCGCTTGTCCTTGGCCATGCGTGCCTCCGTGAATGCACTCAAGGTGCACGCCGTGCGCTTTTTCGAGAAGAGGCGTCCGCCGCAAAGACTGTTTAGAGTGGCTTCACAATGGCCGCTTCCAGGCTCCACGAGCTATCGGTGTTCCTCATCGTCGCCCGGCACAAGAGCTTCACGCGCGCGGCGAAGGAGCTGGGTGTCTCCACGTCGGCGGTGAGCCAGACGGTGCGCCAGTTGGAGGAGCGGGTGGGGCAGGCCCTGCTCTTCCGCACGACGCGCAGCGTGTCGCTCACCGACGTGGGACAGCGCCTGATGGAGCGCGCGACGCCGGGAGTCGAGACGGCCATGGACGCGCTCGAGCACCTCTTCACCGACAGCACGCAGCTCTCCGGGACGCTGCGCCTCACGGTGCCCGTGTTCGCGCTCGCCACCATCCTCGAACCCATCCTCCCCCGCTTCCTCCAGGAGCACCCCCAGGTCCGGGTGGAGGCCCGCGTCAGCGACCGGTTCGTGGACATCGTGTCGGAGGGGCTCGACGCGGGGTTCCGGTTGGCGGAGTCCGTCGAGCGCGACATGGTGCAGGTCCGCCTCACGCCCGCGTTCCGCTTCCTCGTGCTCGGCTCGCCCGACTACCTGCGCAGGCGCGGCACGCCGACGAAGCCCGCGGACCTCGTGAAGCACGACTGCCTCAGCTACCGGGCGCCCACCACGGGCCTCATCTACCACTGGGAGCTGGAGCGCGGACGACGGACGCTGCGCGTCCCCGTGAAGGGCCCCGTCGTCTCCGACAGCGCCCACTTCCTGATGCGCATGGCGGCGGCGGGCCTGGGGCTGACCTACGCCGCGGAGCCGGAGGCCGCCCCCTTCCTGCGCGCCGGCACGCTCCAACCGGTGCTCGAGGACTGGGCCCCGTCCGTCCCCGGCGTCTTCCTGTACTACCCCCACCGCACCCGCGCCTCGCCGCTCCTGCGCGCGTTCGTCGAGGTGGCGAGGAAGGTCCTACCGGTGCGTTGAACCGGGGCGCGGCACGGGCATGACAGAGCGCCGGGGCGGCGCGTCCGCCGTCCGTCCACACGGCCCGCTCCGAGCCGGAAGCGCCTCGCACAACGGCGTCCCCGAAGCCTCCGGCAACGCGACCTCCAGCCACGACGCGAGCGTGGGCGCGAGGTCCAGCGGAGTGATGGCGCGTCCCTCTCGCACGGCCGGCAGTCCCTGTCCGAAGACGACCAGCGGCACGTGCGTGTCGTATTCGTACGGCGTTCCGTGCGTGCTCGCGTGCGCATCCTCCACGCCCAGCAGGACATGCGGCGCAGGGATGACGACGAGGTCTCCCGAGCGCTCGGGCACGTACTCGCCCCGCACCTCCCGCGCGAAGCCCCGCCTGCCACCCGCGCCCACGTCGGCCGAGGACACGACCTCCGCGATGCCCGGAATCCCCCGGAGCACCTCACGGGCCACCGCGAGGACCGCCTCCTTGCGGACCGCACGCGCCTCGATGCGCTCCCGGCGCGGATACAGATGCGGAGCACTGCAGGCCTCCACCCAGTCCTCAGGACCGAAGGCCTTGTCCAGCGCGGACTCCACGGCCTCGGTCACCCGCGCCTCCGACAAGCGCTGTCCGGCCTGCGCGGGGGCCGGCGCCATGCCATGGTCCGCCGTCATCGCCACCAGCACATTGCCGAGCCCGACCTCGCGGTCCAGCGAGGCGAGGAACGCGGCGAGCGCGCGGTCCAGTTGGAGCAGCATGTCCACCACCTCGTGACTCTCCGGACCGTAGCCGTGGCTCAGCACGTCCACGCTCGACACCCCCACCGCAAGCAGGGCCCTGGCGCCCGCGCGCTGCCCGAGCTGTTCCGCGTGGGTGGCGCTCGCGGCGAAGTCGAACAACGCGCGCGCGCCCAGGGGCGTGTAGAGGAATGCGTCGCGCGTGGTGAGGGGATGGGGGAAGGTCCGTCCCAGCTGCTCGGGTGGGCGCTCCCGAGCGTCGTCATCGGGGCCGAGCGTGGCGTATACCTCCGGGGCCTCGCCTCGCGTCCACGCGGTCGCCTTCACTTCCGCGTTCGCCTGGTTCCACGAGGCCACCCACTCGGGGAGCCGCTCGGCATGGTGGCGGCTCGTGGTGAAGCCCCGCTCACCCCACCAGTAGGCCTGCCCGCGATGGCCCCCGAGCATGATGGCCGCGCGGTCCTTGAGGGACACGGAGACGACTCGGGAGGAGCCGTGCGTCGCCAGGAGGCGATCTCCCAGCGTCGCCACGAGCAGTCGTCGAGGCGACACGCCCTTCCCCTTCGGGTCATCGAGCAGCGGGCTGGCGTCGTCGTTCACACAGCTCACCTCCCGGCCCTGCTCCCGCGCATACCACTCGTTGGAGATGATGCCGTGACGCGCGGGCAGCGCGCCGGTCGCGAGGGTGGCGTGGCCAGGACACGTCTTCGTCGTCGCGTAGGGGTAGCGCGCGGCGTCGAAGACGGTGCCTTCCTTTTAGCAACCTGCGGAACCCGCCGGGCCCCATCCGGTGACGCCAGCGCTCCAGGTCGTCGTAGCGCAGCCCATCGAAGACCAGCCGTGAGGGGCATCCTGCGAGGCGAGCCACTCATCAATCCAATGGATGGTTTCGATGATTCCGATAGAATGGTTCGATGGACCTCGACCCCCGCTATCTCGAGACATTCCTGATGGTGAGTCGGGAGCGCGGCTTCGGTCGCGCGGCCACCCTGCTCCACCGGACCCAGCCCGCGGTCAGCTACCAGATACAGAAGTTGGAGGAGCAGCTCGGCACGAGGCTCTTCGACCGGACGACGCGGCGCCTGACGCTGACGGAGTCCGGCGCGAAGCTCCATGCGCTGTGCGAGCGCTTCTTCGAGGAGTTCGGTCGGCTCGCGAAGGCCTTCCAGGAGGGGGACAGCGCCCCTTCGCCCCTGCGCATCGCCTCGGTGAGCGGCTTCGGACGCTACGTGCTCTATCCGCTCCTCTCGCGGGAGGCGAAGGCGGCGCCGTACTCCCTCCGCTACCCCACGGCCGACCAGGTGTTCACCTCACTGGAGGACGGGACCTGTGACGTGGGCTTCGTCTACCTGCCGCACGTGTCGAGTCGGCTGCTGACGACGCCGGTGTGGCGCGAGAAGCTCGTGCTCGTCGGCCCCGCGTCCGAGCGTGGACGTCCCATGCCGTCACTCGCCGCGTTCGAGACGCTGCCCTTCGTCACCTACGACGAATGCGAGTACGTGTTCGGCAGGTGGTTCGAGGCGATCTACGGGCGGCAGCCCCGTTCGGTGCGCGGCACGTACCACTTCGAGGAGCTGGAGGAGGTCGTGGGCACGGTGGCGGCGGGACACGGTTGGTCCATCCTCCCCGACCACTGCGTGGCCCGCGCCGTGCGCGAGGGCACGGTCTTCGTCCCACGATTTCCCGGGCGCAAGCAGGTCGTCAATCGCATCTACGCCGTGCGCCGGGCGAACGCGCCGGAGCATCCCACCGCGCTCCGGCTCATCGAGGCGCTCTGCGTCGCGAGTGGGCAGGACGGTGACGTGCCCCCCGAACCCGTGAAGCGCCGTTCCAGGAGCACGAAACGCTGAACCCCACGGCGCGCCTCAGGGGCTCAGTCGAGCGCGCCGTCGATGACCTTCTTCGCGATGCCGAATGGGAAGCCCGCGCGGGCGAGCGCGGCGAGGTCGCGCTGGCGATTCTCCTCGCGGGTCGTCGGGTCGCGACGGAAGGGCCCGAGGCGCTTCTTGCGTGCCCAGATGCGCGCGGCGGCCTCGTCGGAGACCTCCGCGGTCGCCAAGGCCAGCTTGCGTTGCACCAACTCCGCGTCGACGCCCTTGAGTCGCAGCTTCTGCATGATGACCCGCGAGCTGCGCCCCGAGGCGCGCAGTGACTGGGCCTTCATGCCCGCGTAGGCGTCATCGTTGATGAGCCCGTTGCGCATGAGCTTCTGCACGAGCGCGTCGATCCATCCGAGCGCCTCCGCGCGGTCCCCGCCGTGCTCCTTCACCGAGCGGTCCACGCGGCGCACCAACACGCGGCGCAGCTGGCTCACCGTGGAGGCGTAGCGCTTCAGGTAGTGGAGCGCCGCGTTCTCCAGATAGCGGGGTGACACCTTCCGTGGACGCTTCTGCGTCCTCGGGGGCCTGCTGTCCTGTCCGGTCCTGTCCTCGTCCACGCGGCTCCCTATCTACCAGGGCACCCTGACGCGGGTGGGGACAAGCTTCGTGGGTGGGCAGGCAAGCAGGATGTCCGAGCCCCACGCCTCGAATCGTCACCGCGCCGGTGGTTCCACTACCCTCGAGGAGACGGGCACTCCAGGTCGCGGACGTCTCCCCCATCCGCCGAGCACGAGCCGCGGTCGCCTGACGCCCGGCTCGGAGTGGAGTCGCGCGGCCCGTCAGGTCCCTCGCTGCTCCGCCAGCCGCGCGGCCCGGGTCAGCAGGTAGTCGCGCTCGGGGATGCTCGCGGTCCTGCCGGCCGCTCGCCGGTAGTGTGTCACGGCGGCGGCGTACCTCCCCGCCCGCTCCAGCAGGTGCGCGCGCACGACATCGAGGCGGTGGTGGTCCGACAAGCGCGGGTCCGCGTCGAGCGGCTCCAACGCCTTCAACCCCGCCTCCGGCCCCTCCACCATCGCCAGGGCCACCGCGCGGTTGAGCACCACCATCGGGTTGTCCGACAACCGCATCAGCACGTCATAGAGCCCGAGGATCTGCGGCCAGTCCGTGTCCTCGGCCCGCTTCGCCTCGTCATGCACGGCGGCGATGGCCGCCTGGACCGGGTACTCCCCCGCCGGTCCCCGGGACAACGCCGCCGTCACCAACGCGATGCCCTCCGCGATGGCCTCCGCATCCCACAGGCTCCGGTCCTGCTCGGAGAGCGGAATCGGCTCCCCGGCCGGCCCCGTCCTCGCCTCGCGCCGCGCGTCCGTCAGCACCATCAGCGCGAGCAGCCCCGTCACCTCGCCGTCCTCCGGCAGCCGCGCGTGGAGCATCCGCGTCAGGCGCAGCGCCTCGCCCGACAAGTCGCAGCGGTGCAGCGCCGCGCCCTCGCTCGCCGTGTAGCCCTCGCTGAACACGAGATAGAGCACGTGCAGCACCGCCCCGAGCCTCCGCTCGCGCTCCTCCACCGAGGGGAGCTGGAAGGGCACCCCCGAGGCCCTGATGCTCTGCTTGGCCCGGCTGATGCGCTGGGCCATCGTCGCCTCCGGCACGAGGAACGCCCGGGCGATCTCCACCGTCGTCAGGCCCCCCACCGCGCGCAGCGTGAGCGCGATGGCGGACGCCGTCGACAACGCCGGGTGACAACACATGAAGAGCAGGACGAGCGCATCGTCCCGCCCCGTCGACTCGTCGTCATCCGGCCCCAACACGAGCTGGAGCTCCGGCGGCACCAGGCTCACCACCAGCTCCTCACGACGGCGGCGGGCCGACTCCGCCCGCGCCTGGTCGGTGATGCGCCGCGCGGCCACCTGGAGGAGCCAGCCGTGCGGGTTGTCCGGCAGGCCCTCGCGCGGCCACTGCTCGGCCGCGGCCATCAACGCCTCCTGCACCGCGTCCTCCGACGCGGCGAAGTCATGGAAGCGGCGGATGACCGAGCCGAGCACCCGCGGCGCCAGTTCGCGCAGCAGGTGCTCGATTCGCGAGGCCCGGGACGACACCATCACGGCATCGCGTCGGGCGGCGGCGCGCTCATCACCTGGCGCACCTCGATGGGCATGTTGAGCGGAACCCCACCCTGCCCCGGCGCCGCCGACGCCTCCGCCGCGATGGCATACGCCCGCTCCGGGCTCTCCACGTCCACCATCCAGTAGCCGACGAGGAACTCCTTCGACTCCGGGAACACCCCGTCGGTGATGGGCTTGCCGTCCTTGTCCGCGCGCACCCGCCGCGCCTGGTCCGGCCCCGCCAGCCCCTCCGCGCCGACCAACTCCCCGGACGCGGCGAGCTTCTGCGCGAAGCCCTTCATGAACGCGATGTGCGCCTGGAGGTCCTTCTGCGGCCACGAGGCGACCTGGTACGGCCCCTTCCCGGGGTGGTTCATCATCAGGAGATACTTCACGGTCGGCATCCTCTCGAATCCGGCCACCCGTCCATCGGGGGCGCGGTCATGGGCAGGTCGGAGCCGAGCGCGCGTTCTCGACATCCGCGCCGAAGATATTCGTCGCTCCCAGGCACGCAAACGACGAGCCCACCCCGCGCACAGTCTCCTACTCGGGGCGGCAGGGCCCCATGAGGGCACGACGCACCGCGTTCTCCCTCATCCAGCAACGGCTCCGCCGACTCTCCGAGCGGCTTCACTACACTCCGCGTTCGGAGACCCGCCATGTCGACCGCCGCCCCGCTGCATGTCGAACCCGTGCCCCCGCCCGAGCCCGCCGCGACGCCCGCCGTGCCTCCGGAGCCCGCCCCCTGGCCCCTGGCCGCGCGCATCGCGTTCCGCTTCACCTGCGTGCTCGTGCTCCTCACGTGCTTCCCCTACCCGCTCGACAACATCCCGGGCGGCTACACCGTCATCGCGGAGGTCAACTCCTTCTGGAGCACCGTGGTGCCGTGGCTCGTCCTCCACACGACGGGCTTCGAGGTCACCGAGCCCCCGCTCATCACCGGCAGCGGCGACACCCAGCTCGAGTTCGTCAAGGCGGGCTTCTTCCTCCTCCTGTCGGTGGTGGCGACCCTCGTCTGGTCCATCCTCGATGCGCGGCGGCCCCGGTATCCGCGGGCGCACCACTTCCTGCGCGTCTACGTCCGGTACGTCCTCGCCGGCGCGATGCTGGGCTACGGCTTCGTCAAGCTCTTCCCGTCGCAGTTCCCGCCCATCGGGGAGGAGCGGCTGGCACAGCCCCTGGGCGAATTCTCCCCCATGGGACTGCTGTGGACCTTCATGGGGTACTCGCTCGGCTACAACATCCTCACCGGCGGCGCGGAGGTCCTGGGCGGCCTGCTGATGTTCTTCCGGCGGACCACCACGCTGGGCGCGCTGGTCCTCGTCGGGGTGCTGACGAACGTGGTGGCGCTCAACTTCTTCTACGACGTGCCCGTCAAGCTGTACTCCCTGCGGCTGCTGCTGCTCGCGGTGTTCCTGCTCGCCCCCGACCTGCGGCGGCTCGTCGACGTGCTGGTCCTCAACCGCGCCACCCGCCCCGCGGAGATTCAACGCCCCTTCCACCTGCCCAGGCGCGTCACCTGGGGCCTGCTCGCCGCGAAGCTGGTCCTCGTGGGCCACTTCATCTACGGCAACGCCATCCAGGGCTGGGGATCGTACCAGCGCTTCCAATCGAGCGGGCCGCCGCCGGCGCTCATGGGCATCTACGACGTCGAGGGCTTCCATCGCGGAGGACAGGAGCTCGACGGCGGCGAGCGCTGGAGGCGCTTCAGCATCAGCCCCTACGGACACGTGCAGATACGCACCGCGGGCAACTCCCGCACGCGCTTCAGCCTCGTCGAGTCCGCCGAGAACAAGACGCTCACCCTCACCGAGCTATGGGTCGCGGAGCCGAAGCAACTGACGCTCACCTTCGAGAAGCCCGACCCCACGCACCTCGTGCTGCGCGGGGACCAGGAGGGCGCGCCCATCGAGGTGCACCTGCGCAAGGTGGACACCTCCAACTCCCTGCTCCTGAACCGCGGCTTCCACTGGGTGCAGGAGCAGCCCTTCAACCGCTGACGCTCAGTCGGCGCGGACGGCGACGTCCTCGCGCGCGAGCGCGGGGACCTCGCGCCCCTCCCCGAACCCCAGCGCCCAGAAGCGCGGACGCACCGGCTCGCGCGCCAGCAGGCGCAGCAGCAGGAACTTCGCCTCGTCCTGCCCGTCGAAGGCCATGGGGAAGGTGTTGTAGTGCATCGCGACCGACGTCGAGGAGCGCAGCACGTGGTGCGCGTCCAGCGCCTCGCGAGGCCCCATGTGCACGGTGTGGAGGATGCGCGGGCGGTACGCGCCGATGGGCAGCACCGACAGGCGCATGGGCCCGAAGCGCTCGGCCACCATGGCGAAGTGCGGCCCGAAGCCGGTGTCCCCCGCGAAGAGCACCGGCCCGCCGCGCGTGGAGATGACGTAGCCGGCCCACAGCGTCTCCTCCACGTCCGTCAGGCCCCGGTTGGAGCGGTGTTGCGCGGGCACCGCCGTCACCGCGACGTCCGGCGTCACCTCCGTGGCCTGCCACCAGTCCAACTCCTCCACGTGCTGGAACCCCTCCGCGTCGAGCAGCGCCTTGTTGCCCAGGCCGACGACGAAGCGCGGGTGGTGCGCCGCCTCCAGCCGCCGCAGCGTGGGCAGGTCCATGTGGTCGTAGTGGTTGTGGCTCACCACCACCACGTCGATGGGCGGCAGGTCCTCGAAGCGGATGCCGGGCGGGTGCACGCGCCGCGGCCCGAGGAAGGACACCGGGCTGGCCCGGTCCGAATAGATGGGGTCGGTCAGCACGTTGACGCCATCCGCCTGGACCAGCACGGTGGCGTGGTTGATGACCGTCACGCGCAGCGTCCCGGCGCCCACCCGCTCCGGCGGAGGACGCCCCGGGGGCAGGTCCTCGTAGTCGCGCCACTCCCCGCGCTTCTCCTGCAGCGCCGCCGACACCAGCTGGGACACCCCCAGCCGGGGAGCGTCCCCCAGGTTCTTGAACTTCTCGCCGTCGAAGTGCGCCGTCACCGGACCGCGATGACTCGGGCCCGCGAACAGGCACCCGCCGAGCAGCGGCGCGCACACGAGGAGGAGGAGGGACAGACGCCCCGGGCTTGCGGGGGGATGGCGGGGAGACATGGCGGAAGGTCGCTCCGTCGGCGTGGAGGCTGGCCCACCGGCCCGGGCCAGGACGAGCCCGATGTTAATGAGCGGCGCCGGGGGCCGCAGCGCCATCACGAGGACGCGGCGACGGAGGTCGTCTCGGAGACGACAGCGGAGGCGGCCGGGCGCTCGCGCAGCCAGGCCACGGTGTCGCGCAGCGTCTCCTCCAGGGGCCGGAACGAGGCGCCCAGCTCCCGCTGGGCCTTGCGCGAGTCCACGGACAGCTTCGCGTGCATGACGCGCACCCCCTCCACCGTCAGGGACGTGGAGCCGCCCGTCAGCCGCGCCCCCGTCTGGGCCAGGGCGCCCAGCGTCACCGCCAGCCAGTGCGGCAGGACGCGGCGCGGCGCCTTCACCCCCGTCAGCCGCTCCAGCCCCATCGCGAGCTGCGAGAGCGTCACGAACCCGCCGCCCACCAGGTAGCGCTCCCCAGGCCGGCCCTTCTCGATGGACACCACCGTGGCCTCGGCCACGTCGCGCGCGTCCACCAGGCACGAGCCGCCATCCAGCATCGCCGGCAGCCTGCCCCCGAGGAAGTCGAGCACGAACTGGCCCGCGCCGGTGGGGCCCGCGTCCCAGGGGCCGAACATCCACCCCGGCAGGATGAACACCACCGGCATGCCCGTGCGGGCGCTGAAGGCGTTCAGCTCCCGCTCCGACTCCACCTTGCTCTTGAAGTACAGGTTGTCCGCGACGAGCGGAGCGGCCGGCGTGGACTCGTCGCCCGGAGAGCCATCCGGCTTCAACCCCACGGTGCCGCTGGAGCTGACGTCCACGAAGCGCTTCACGCCCCGGCGGTGCGCCTCCTCCGCCAGCGCCACCGTCCCCTTCACGTTGATGGCGTACAGCTTCGGCCAGTGGTCGCCGGCGGCGTAGTATTCGCGGAAGTAGGCCGCGGTGTGGATGACCACGTCGCACCCCTCCAGCGCGGCCGCGAAGCCCTGCACGTCCTCCATGTCCCCCTCCACCACCTCCACCCCGGCCAGCCCTCCCAATACCTGCCGCGCCTTCGCCGGTGAGCGCGCCAGCGCCCGCACCGCGTACCCCCGCGACACCAACGCCCGCACCAGGTTGTTGCCCAAGAGCCCCGTGCTTCCCGTCACGAACGCGCGCATGCGGCGCCTCCCAGCAAATGTGAACAGTATTCAGATAAGGCCCGGTCTAAACACTGTCAAGATGAACGCCTCGGGATGGAGGGTGGGGTCGTGACGACACAGGGACGGAAGACGGCGGCGCCGCGCAAGCGGCGGACGTACCACCACGGGGATTTGCGGCAGGCGCTGGTGGACGCGACGCTGGCGCTCATCGCGAAGGAGGACGTGGGGGCGGTGTCGCTGCGGGAGGTGGCGCGGCGGGCGGGGGTGACGGCGGCGGCGCCGTACCACCACTTCCGGGACAAGAACGCGCTGCTCGCGGCGGTGGCGGAGGAGGGCTACCGGGCGCTCAACCAGCGGATGGAGGAGGCGCTCGCGAGGACGCGGGCGCCGGACCTGGCGGGGCGGGTGCGGGCCCTGGGGCGCTGCTACGTGTCCTTCGCGGTGGAGCACCCCGCGCACTACCGCGTCATGTTCCGCGAGGAGTGGGGCGACGAGGAGAAGTACGCGGCGGTCCACGAGGAGGGGATGCGCGCCTTCCAGCGCCTGCTGGAGCTGACGGCGGAGGCGAGCGCGGCGTCCGGGGGCAAGGTCGACATGGAGACCCTGGCCTTCAACATCTGGGCGTGGGTGCACGGCCTCGCGTCGCTGTGGAACGAGGGGCCGCTGCGCAAGAAGACCGGGAGCGACTCCATCTCCCCGCTGCTGGAGCGCTCGCTGGACCTGCTGGTGATGCTGATCGTGGGGAGCTGAACGCCCCTCACGCCACGACGGAGCGCAGGAGGCGCTCGAACAACCAGGGGCTCTTCTCCAGCACCTTCACCACCGGACGGCGCAGCCGCGGCCTGCGCGCCAGCGTGAGCAGCGCGCGCGTGGTCCACGCGTACTTGCGGAACACGCCCTGGAAGGCGTGCTCGTAGGGGCGCAGCGCGTCCACGCCCGCCCCCTTCGCCAGCGCGTCCGGGAGCAGCGTCCCCAGCGACTCCGCGCAGGTGAAGGCCAGCGACAGCCCCTCGCCCGTCAGCGCGTCCACGTAGCCCGCGGCGTCGCCCACCAGGGCGAAGCGGTCCGCCACCCGCGCGCGCGCCACCCGCGCCAGCGGCCCCGCGCCCCGCACCTGGGAGTCCGGCGTCATGCCGTGCAGCCGCGCCTCCAGCCGGGGGAAGCGCGCCAGGAGCGTGTCGAAGCCCACGCGGCCCTCCACCCCCCCGTCCTCCCACAGGAAGGCCAGGCCCACGCGCCGCGCCCCGGCCGGCGTCACGTACGCCTCCACGCCGCTGGCGAAGTGGACCTCCACGAACGGCGACCACGGCGCCACCTGGAAGTGCTGGCGCAGCCCGAAGCGACGGGGCACGTCCGCGTCCACCTCCAGGCCCTCGGCCCGCCGCAGCGGCGAGCCCAGCCCGTCCGCGGCGACCAGCATCCGCGCCTCCACGGGCGCGTCCGCCGTCTCCAGCGACATGCCCTCCGCCGTCCTGCGGTGGGACAGCACCTGCGTGCGCTCGCGCAGCTCCACGCCCACCGCGCGCGCCCGCGCCACCAGCGCCGAGGCGAGCGCCACCCGCCGCACGCCCAGCCCGCCGGGCTCCGGCAGGCGCCCCTCCACCGAGCCTCCGTCCTCCTGCACGTAGCGGATGCCCACGAAGGGCGCGCTCTCGCCGCGGTCCAGGTGCGGCAGCGCGCCCAGCCGCTCCAGCGCGGCCAGCCCCGGGGGCATGAGGCCCTCGCCACAGGCCTTGTCCGCGGGCACCGTCGCGCGCTCCAGCACCACCGTGTTCAGCCCGCGCGTCGCGGCGTGGATGGCCACGGCCAGCCCCGCGGGACCGGCCCCCACCACCGCCACGTCGTACCGCCTCACGGCTCCTGCTCCGCCCGGGCCATGGCGAGCGCGCTCTTCGCCATCTCCACCGCCATGCCCACCATGCCCACCTTCTTCGGCGGCGTCAGCGCGCCCGTCTGGTAGCGCCGCAGCGCCTCGCTCCGGCGCAGCTTGCCGCTCGACGTGCGCGGCAGCGTCCCGGGCTCCAACAGCCGCACCGTGTGCGCGCGCACGCCCGTCGCCTCCAGCACCGCCGCGCGGATGCGCTCCTCCACGGCCTCCGCCGCCTCCGGCCCCGAGCGCTCCGCGAGGATGAGCAGCGCCTCGTCCGTCTCGCCCTCCGGGACGAAGCCCAGCGCCACCGCGCAGCCGGTGCGCACGCCGTCCACGCCGTGCAACGGGTCCTCGAAGGCCTGCGGCGCGTGGTTGGCGCCCCGGATGATGACCACGTCCTTCGCGCGGCCCGTCAGGTACAGCTCCCCGTCCGCGAGGAAGCCCAGGTCCCCCGTCTCCAGCCAGCCGTCCGTCGTCAGCGCCCGGCGCGTGGCCACCGCGTCGCCGAAGTAGCCCGCCATGAGCGACGGCCCGCGCGCGAAGACGCGCCCCACCCGCCGCTCCGGCAGCACCACGCCGTCCGCGTCGCGCACCTCCACCTCGAAGCCCGCCACCGGCGAGCCCACGCTCACCAGCTCCCGGGTGCCGTCCTCCACCAGCCCCTCGCGCGCGAGCCGCTCCGGGTCCACCCCCAGCCCGCGCGGCCCCCGCGCGGAGGGCGGGAAGGTCACCGCCAGCGAGGCCTCGGACAGGCCGTAGACGGGGCGCAGGGCGCGCGGTGAGAAGCCCCACTTCTCGAAGCGCTCGGCGAAGCGCCGCAGCGTCTGGAGGGACACCGGCTCCGCGCCGTTGAGCGCGTGCTCCCACGACGACAGGTCCACGCCCTGCATCTCCGCGTCCTTCACCCGCTTGAGGCACAGGCCATACGCGAAGTTGGGCGCGGGCGAGATGGCGCCCCGGTGCCGCGACACCGCGCGCAGCCACAGCGCGGGCCGGGCGAGGAAGACCTCGGGCGGTATCAGCACCAGGTGCCCGGGGAAGACGAGCGCGGCCAGCAGACAGCCGATGAGGCCCATGTCGTGGTACAGCGGCAGCCAGCTCACGCCCACGCGCGGCCCGCCGGGAGGCAGGGGCATGGCCACCTCCAGCGCCGCCAGCTGCGCCATCAGCGCGCCGTGGGTCAGCGCCACGGGCTTGGGCGCCACCGTCGACCCGGAGGAGAACTGGATGAGGCCCAGCGCCTCCGACCGCACCCGCACCTCCAGCGAGTCGTCGCCGCGCGACAGCTCCTCCACCGTGTGGCAGCCCAGCCGGGGCCGCGCGCGCTCCACGCTCGGCCCCAACAGCAGCCGCACGCGCGAATCCGTCAGCACCAGCGCCGCCCCCGTCACCTGGAGCATCCGCGCCGTCGCCTGGTGGTACTCCTCCAGCCGCCCCAGCCGGACCGGCGGATACAGCGGCACCGGCACCGCGCCGGCCAGCAGCGTCCCGAAGAACGCGTCCATGAAGGCGGGCGACGTGGGCAGGAGCAGCGCCACCCGCTCGCCCTCGCGCACGCCCAGGCGCGCCAGGCCCGCCGCGGTGCGCCGGGCGCGGCGGTAGACGTCCGCCCAGGGCAGCACCTCCTCGCGCTCCGCCGAGTCCACGAACGTCAGTTGGAAGGACGTCGCGCTCGTCGCCGCGAGCGCCTCGTTCAACGTGGCGTAGCGCGACGCGGGGAGCTGGGGGCCCCTCACGAGCGGGCCTCCACCGGCGCGCGCGACGGGGCGGCGACGCGGTTGGCCACCAGCCGCACCAGGTCCGCCACCGTCTTCACCTCCTGCGCGTCCTCCTCCGACAGGCGGATGCGGAAGCGGTTCTCCAGCCCCACCGCCAGCACCGTCAGGCCGAGGCTGTCGAGCTGCAGGTCCCGGAGCAGGTCCTGCTGCGGCTCCACCGCGCCCTTCCACTCCAGCTCCTCGACGGCGATGCGGCGGATCTCCGCCAGGACCTCCTTCTCGAGCTCAACCATGCGGCACCTCCGGAATGAAGCGGGGACGGTGGGAGAACGCTCGCGCGTAGGCCTCACCCAGCGCCGCCTCCTCCGCGCGGATGCGCACGAAGAGCAGCGCCGCGTTGCCCACCGAGAAGACGACGGCGGTCCACCACGCGCCGTGGATGAGCGGCACGCAGGCCAGCTCCAGCACCACGGCGACGTAGTTGGGGTGGCGCAGGAAGCGATAGGGCCCGTGCGTCACCGGCGGCAGGCCCGGCACCGTGATGATGCGCGAGTTCCACCGCGCGCCCAGCGTGGCGATGGCCCAGTAGCGCAGCGCCTGCGCCGTCACCGCGCCCGCCAGCGCCACCCATCCCCACGTGCCCGGGAACGGCCGGTCCCGGAGGAAGACCTCCGCCACGCACGCGCCCAGGAAGAGCGTGTGGAAGACCACCATGAAGCGGTAGTGCGCCTGGCCGGACTCCACGCCCCCCTGCGCGAAGGCGAGCGCCGCGTTGCGCCGGGAGAGCACCAGCTCCACCACCCGCTCCAGCACGAGCAGGGCCATGTAGCCCAGGAAGACGGCCTGAGTGGGGGTCACCATCGCAGGAGCACCATCTCCGCGCAGAAGCCCGGCCCCATGGCCAGCATCAGCCCCCAGTCCCCCGGCCGCGCGCCGGCCTGCTCCAGCGTCTCCCCCAGCACGAACAGCACGGACGACGACGACAGGTTGCCCACCTCCTGCAGCGAGGCCCAGGAGCGCGAGAGCGCCGAGGACTCCAGCTCCAGCGCCTCCTCGAAGGCCTGGAGCACGCGGGGCCCGCCGGTGTGCGCCACCCAGTGGCGGATGTCGCTGCGCCGCAGGCCCTGCTCCACCAGGAAGTCCTCCACGTTGCGGCGCACGTGGTCCTTCACGAGCTGCGGGACCTTGGCGGAGAGGATGACCTTGAAGCCGGAGTCCACCACGTCCCAGCCCATGATGCGCTCGGTGTCCGGATAGAACACCGAGCGCGAGGCCACCACGCGCGGCCCCTTCGCGCCGGGCACCTCCGCGCCGCTGAGCACCGCGCACGCCGCGCCGTCACCGAAGAGGCCGGAGGCGATGATGTTGGGGATGGACAGGTCCTCGCGCTGCAGCGTCAGCGAGCACAGCTCCACGGAGACGAGCAGCGCGGTGTGCGAGGGGAAGGCGCGCAGGTAGTCCGCCGCGCGCGCCAGCCCCGCCGCGCCCGCCACGCAGCCCAGGCCGAAGATGGGCGTGCGCTTGAAGTCCTCGCGGAAGCGCAGCAGGTTCGCCAGCCGCGCCTCGACGCTGGGCGTCGCGATGCCCGTCACCGTGACGAAGAAGACGTGGTCCACGTCCCTCGCCGTCAGCTCCGCGCGCTCCAACGCCTGGCGCACCACCTGCTCGCCGAGCAGCGTGGACTCGCGAATCCACGCGTCGTTGCGCTGCTGGAAGGTGGCCAGCCCCGGGTAGGCGTCCACGGGCAGCGCCAGGTAGCGGCCCTTCACCTGGACGTTGCGGTGCAGCTCCTCCAGGCGGTCCAGGTTGAAGTGGCGCGTCGCCCAGACCTCGCGCAGCGCCGCGATGAGCTGCTCCTGCGTGGCGTAGTGGGCGGGCAACGCGCGTCCCACCGCGCGGATGTACGGCAAGCTGCGGTCGTGGCCAGGGGGGGCACTGTGCATGGGGTCTCGGTCCGTGCGACGAGCAGGAAACCACGCTTAGCCGGAACCGGGCGAGGACGCGATATGCACGCGTCGTCTTCAGCACCCCCAGGCGTCATCCGCGCGCACCAGTGTCACGCGGATGACGCCGCCCTCCGCCTCGAGCCCCAGGGCGCGCGCGCCTGTCACACGTCGGACACGGCGACGGACGCTCCGGTGAAGCTTGGACAGGCCTTATGCAACCGGGCGGACACGCCGTCGCCCACGCGCGGCGAACCCCAGCCAGGACAGCAGCAGGGCACCGGCCCCGCCTGGCGCCGCCGCGCAGCCGCCCCCGTCGTCGTCGCCGGGGGCGTGCGGCTGCTCGGGTTCGCCGGGCTCCTCGGGCGTGGGCTGGACACAGGGCGCGCCCTTCGCGTCCGCGGTGAGGCAGAGCTTGCCGTAGCGCCCCACGCCCTCGTGACGGCCGTCCACCACGGCCACGAGGACGCGCGTGGCGCCCTTGGCGTCCACGGACGCGGTGAGGGGGCTTTGCCCCTCGGCGCGCGCCACCTGGAGCACGGCGGTGTCCGTCACGGCCGCCACCAGCAGGTGCAGCTTCGAGGCGTCCTGCCCCGCGTTGGGCTCGAACCGGGCGAGCACCGTGTCGGCGCCGCCAGGGACCTCGAAGTAGCGCGTGGCGGCGAGCGCCAGCCGGACGTCCGCCTCCTGGGTGGGGAGCGTGCGCGCGGAGGTCAGCGGCTGCGCGAACCCCGCCGCGCGGGCGTAGCCCTGGCCGGACGTCGCGCGCGTGCCCGTGTAGAAGTTCCACCGCGCGAACTCGGCGAAGGCGGTGTCGAAGTCCGCGCCCCACTGGCGCAGCACGGTGTCCAGCAGCACGGGCCAGCGCGCGGTCGGCGCGCGGAGGCTCTCCTCCCACAGGCCCACGAGGGCCGCGTCCCCGAAGCGCTCGCCGATGAACTGGAAGAACACGCCCGAGCCATAGGAGAACGTCGCGGCGGGGCCGTCCGGGTCCAGCACGAGGGCGCGGTCGGGGCGGTTGAAGTAGCTGGCGGCGAAGTGCTCCAGGTCGTCGAGCGCGGGGTCGAAGCGCTCGCTCGCCCAGACCGCGGTGCCCTCGGAGGCGACGCCGCCGAGCCCCGGCCGATACGCGGCCTGGACCGCGTGGAAGAACTCATGGCTGGCGAGGATGTCCACCGCCTCCTCGTAGGAGGGGTAGCCGTAACCCATGAAGTCGTTCTCCTGGAGCATGTGCCCGACGCAGCGGGTGCCGTCGTCCTCGCAGGCGTCGAGCCGGAAGGCGCCGTCGGCGCGGCCCGCGAAGTCGACGAGGTACACGTCGAACAACCCATCCCCGCCGTTGTCCCCGTCCAGCGCCGAGTCGTCCAACGGACGCCGGAAGCCGAGCTGGACGTAGAAGTCCTCGACGCGGTCATAGGCGCGCGCGACGACCTCCACCGCGTCGGGGGTGCCGTTGCCGTCCGCGTCCGCCGCCGGGACCGCGTTCACCCCCACGCGGGAGAAGTGGATGCGGAAGTGCCCCTCGGGGGACACCACCGACTCCACGACCTCGCCCGGGTCGTAGCGCGGTATCGGCGACGTCGGCGAGGTCGGGCGCCCCTCCGACTGCAACCCCGCCTCCGCCGTCGTCGACGACGCGGGAAGCTCGTGCGGCCCGCGCGCGGACTCCACGGGGGCACAGCCCCAAGGAAGCAACAGGAGGAGCGCCCGGAGTCTCATGGCAGGAAGGCCCACTTCACGCGGAACTGACCGGAGCCGCTCGGCGTTCCCGACGGGAGGGAGCCCGTATCGTTGCACGCCGTCTGCACGGAGGGCTCGTAGTACGAGACGACCTCGAACTTCACGTGCCGGCCATCCGCCAGTCGGATGACGAACACCTTGCCGGTCATGGCCAGGCAGCCTTCGTATCGGAAGTAGCTGCCCAACTGCGTGAGCGCACCGCCCAGGACGTCATCGGCGATGAACGTGCACGCGTTGTCGTACCAGGCCTCCTTGTTGAACGTCCACGCGGTGTCGACCGACGTCACCGAGGCGAAGGTCGTCCCCTCCGCGGTCTGCGCCACGGAGACGCAGGAGGCGCCGGAGGTGCCGCTGTTGACGCGCATCGTGTAGCGACGGAACGCCAGGTCCCATTCAGTCGAGCCGAGCGCCGCCTGGTCGTCGATCTGCACGCGCTGCAGCCCCTGCGGCGTGAAGCGCACGTAGGTATAGGACATCGTCGGGGTGAGGCCACCGGCGCGCGCGTCCACGTACGAGAGGAACTCGCCGGAGGTGGTGCCCTCCTCGGACATGTTGCCCGTGGACACCACCGTCAACAGGTCGAGCTTGTCGATGCTCTGCTCCTTGCAGATGACCTCGGATGGCCCGCAGGTCTGCGGCGTGGTGCCACCGTCTCCGGTGCCCGCGTCCGTCTCCGTGCCACCGTCCTCGGAGCCGGTCCCCGAGTCCGGGGTCCCCGAGTCCGTGACGCCACCGTCCACCTGCGTCCCGGAGTCCGGCGACGGGTCGTTGGGCTCGTCGTCGTCCCCGCAGCTCGCCAGCAACACCAGCGACATGGCCACCGCGGCCAGGACCCACAGGCCCTGCTGCCCCGAGCGCCTCGGCATCGTCTCGTCGGACTGAATCATCATGGCTTCTGCTCCCTCTCCCTGTGTGGATTGCGTGACTCGGTGCCCGGGCTCACGCCCGTGCGGGCGCGGCGGAGGCGACGGCCGGGCGCTCCGTGCCCAGAAGCCAGCTCCGCGCGCGTTCGTGCTCGCGCCACAGACGCGCGGACAGGCCGTCCTGGGCGAGCAAGGCTTCGTGCCGGCCGCGCTCGACGATGCGGCCCTGGTCCAGCACGAGAATCTGGTCGGCGCCCTGGAGGGTGCGCAGCCGGTGGGCGATGACCACCACCGTCTCGCGGCGCACCCGCTCGCCCGTGGTCCGCGTGGCGAAGAAGGACGGCGGCACGTCCCCCAGCTTGCGCGCCAGCCGCAGCCGCACGTCGTGCAACAACCGGAACGCCGCGACGTGTGCGAGTACCGGTGCCAGCACGTGACGCGCCGGCACCGCCCCCAACGCCTGCGTGGGCACGGCCTCCAGCCGGGGCGGCGTCGCGTGGAGGGCCGTGGCCCTGCGCGCCGGGCAGCAGTCCGGCACCCACCCCACCGCGGCGCCCGCCATCCGACGCACGTCGAACCCGTCCTGCCGCGTCAGCGGTTCCACCGCCTCCGTGGGCGCGGGCATCACCTGGCTCGTCGACATGCCGGCCTCTCACCTCCGGGCGCGACCCCGCCCGCCGGCGCCAACCTATTTGATAACGATTCTCATTTTCAATATTAAATCTTTCCAGCAGGGTGGAACGCGGAGGACCCCATGCCCGAGATGCCGGCGGTGATTGCGAACGCGGTGGAGCCCTGGTTGATGAAGCCCTCGCGGGTGACGCGGGTGGAGACGCTCGCGCCGAGGTTGCGGCGGGTGTGCCTGGAGGGGGACGCGCTGCGGGGCGTGGCGTTCACGCCCGGCCAGGAGGTGGAGTTCCGGGTGACGCCGACGGCGTTCCGGCACTACACGCCCTCGCAGGTGGACGCGGTGCAGGGGACGCTGGAGCTGGTGTTCTACCTGCACGGGCAGGGGCCCGGCAGCGCGTGGGCGAGCGCGCTGAAGCCCGGGGACGCGGCGAACGTGCTGGGGCCCGGGGGCGGCTTCGGGCTGGAGCCCGACGCGCGGGCGCACCTGTTCCTGGGGGACGAGACGTGCCTGGGGCTGTTCGTGGCGATGGCGAACGCGCTGCCGGAGACGGCGCGGCTGTCGGGCGCGCTCGAGGTGGAGGCGGGGGCGGAGGACTGGCCGCGCCTGGTGGGGCTGGGCTTGTCGGCGGTGACGCGGGAGCCGGGCGAGGCGCGCGGCGAGGCGCTGCGGCGGTGGCTCGGGGGGCAGGCCGTGACGGACGTCACGGCCTATCTGGCGGGGCACGCGGGCAGCATCGCGCTGTGGCGCAAGGAGCTGCTGGAGCGCCGCGACGTCCCCCGCCGCCGCGTCCGCACCAAGGCCTACTGGGCGGACGGCAAGCGGGGGCTGTGAGGCGTCAGTCGAACTTGTAGCCCTTGGGGACGACGACGATGCCGCTGTCGGTGACGGTGAAGCCCCGGGCCTTGTCGGCCTCCAGGTCGAAGCCGATCTTCGCGTTGGGCGGCACGCGCACGCCCTTGTCGATGATGGCGTTCTTCACCTGGGCGTGCCGGCCGATGTCCACCTCGTCGAAGACGATGGAGCGCTGCACGCTGGCGTAGCTGTTCACGCGGGCGCGGCGGAAGAGGATGCTCTCGCGCACCACGCCGCCGGAGATGATGCAGCCGCCGGCCACCATGGAGTTGAGGGCGCGGCCCACGCGCTCGCCGGACTCGTGGACGAACTTGGCCGGCGGGCTGTACTCGCTGGCGGTGCGCAGCGGCCACTCGGCGTTGAAGATGTCGAACTCCGGGTTCACCGACACCAGGTCCATGGACGCCTCGTGGTACGCGTCCAGCGTGCCCACGTCGCGCCAGTAGGTGTTGGGCCCCGTCTGGCCCGGGATGGGGTTCTTGGCGAAGTCGTAGGCCTGGATGTGGTAGCCGTCGCGCAGCGCGCGGGGCAGCACGTCCTTGCCGAAGTCGTGCTGCGAGCCCTCCGACTTGGCGTCGATTTCGAGCAGCTCCGCGAGCACCTTGCTGCGGAAGATGTAGTTGCCCATGCTGGCCAGCGCCGTGTCGGGGCGGCCGGGGATGGGCTTGGGGTCCTTGGGCTTCTCCTGGAACTCCGTCACCCGGCCGCGCTCGTCCACCTGCATGACGCCGAAGCGGTGCGCGTCCGCCAGCGGCGTGGGGTACGCGGCGATGGTGATGTCCGCGCGCTGGGCCTCGTGCTGCTCCAGCATGTGCGCCACGTTCATCTTGTAGATGTGGTCACCGGAGAAGATGGCCAGGTGCTCGGGGCGGTGGTTCTCCACCAGGTGCTGGTTCTGGTAGATGGCGTCCGCCGTGCCCCGGTACCACACGGGCCCCAGCTCCTCGTACAGGTACATCTGCGCCGGCACGAGCGTGATGAAGTAGTCCGACAGCAACACCGACCCGAAGCGCCAACCCCGCTGGATGTGCTCCGTCAGCGACTGCGCCTTGAACTGCGTCAGGACGTAGATGGAGTAGATGCCGGAGTTGATGAAGTTGTTGAGCGCGAAGTCGATGATGCGGAACTTCGAGCCGAAGGGGACCGCCGGCTTCGAGCGCCGCTGCGTCAGCGGCGCCAGACGGGTTCCCTGACCTCCGGCCAGAATCATTCCCAGGATGCGCGTGCCCATGTGTCGGAGGGACTCCCTTTCGAGGCGCGCAGTATAGGGCCCGCACGCGCCTTGTCCGGTTCCACGTCCCCTCCCGGCAGCGACACGCGTGTCCTGGTGCGAGCGCCGGAGCCCCCGCCTGGAACGACATCCCTGTCCGGGTCCGGCGTCACTCACGAACGCGGCCACCGAGGATTTCCGAGGGAAACCCTGCCTCCGACCGTTACCTGCTTCGAGGCATGCGACTTGCTCAGTCCCGAGCACCCCCGACGAACCCACGCCCGATTCCAGGCGCCTCGCCAGGGGCCCGCACGTGGGGAACCTTCACATGAATCGACGAGTCTTCGCCCTGGTCGCCGTCCTGCTGTGGCTCGGAGCGCCCGGCGTGGTCCGCGCGGAGAGCCGCGCCTTCGAGTTCTCGTCCCGAGGCGCCTCCGTGCGGCTGACGGGGAAGCGCCCCGTGAAGAAGCGGCTGCCCCGGACGACGGCGGACCGCATCCGCCTCTTCACCGCGGCGAGCACCACCACCACCGTGAGCGACACCGCCGACGACTCGGTGCCGACGCACCTGTGGCTCGTCCCCCTCGTGCTCACCGGCGCGGGGCTCTTCACCGGCGTCGGCATGTGCGCGCTGGGGAGCGACGATGGCTCCTGCGGGCGGTCCATCCTGGGCGGGCTGGTGCTGGGGATGTCGCTGAGCCTGAGCTACCTGCGGCTGGTCGCGTGCGCGGAGGGAGACGACTCGGCCTGCGACGACCTGTGCGACGACGACTGCGCGGAGGATGCCGCCGCCCGCAAGTCGCGCGCCCGCGCGAAGGTCGCCAAGGCCACGAACGTCCAGCGGCGCCCCGGCGGCTTGCGCCTGCCCATGGGCCTCAGCCCCGCCATGGGCATCGTCCACGACCAGGCCGTCATCGGACTCGGCAGGAGCTTCTGACCGGCGCGCGGACGACGCCGTGCGTCGCGGCGCCCGCGCACGCGCCTACCGGAGCCGGCGACACGCAGCCGTCTTCACGGCCAGGAACACGCGCTGCCCGGGCGACACGGCCAGCTCCCGCACGGAGAACGCCGTGAGCCGCACCACCCAGGCCACGCCCGCCACCTCCACCGTCGCGGCCAGCTCGCCCGCGCTCGCGGGCTCCACGGCCGTCACCGTTCCCGCCAGCACGTTGCGCGCGGAGACGCCCGTCAGCGGCCCCGTGGACAACAGGATGTCCTGGGCCGGGACGGCATAGGCCGCGCGCGTGCCCGGCGGCACCTCCGGCGCGTCGGGCACCCAGAGCGACAGTGCCTCCGTCACGCGCAGCCGCGTGTTGCCCTCGGGCGCGCGCTCCAGCACGCCCTCCAGGATGTTCTCCTCGCCGTCCGCCTCGCCCGCGAGCAGGCTCCGCGCCGACGCCCCCAGCACGTCCGAGGCCGCGCCCACCGCCCTCACCCGCCCCGACTCCAGCAGCAGCGCCTCGCGCGCCAGCACCCGCGCCTCGCCGAGCTGGTGCGTCACGTACAGCATGGGCACCCGCGCCTCGTCGCGCACGCGCAGCAGGTACGGCAGCACGCGCTCCTTCAACGCCACGTCCAGGGCGGCCAGCGGCTCGTCGAGCAGCAGCAGCGCCGGGTCCGTGGCCAGCGCCCGCGCGAGCGCCACGCGCTGCTTCTCTCCGCCGGACAGCGTCGCGGGGTAGCGCTCCAACAAGGGCTCCAGCTCGAGGAGCGCCACCGCCTCGTCCACGCGGGACGGCCGCCCCGCGCGCGCGCCGTAGCGCACGTTCTGCCTCGCCGTGAGGTGCGGGAACAGGAGCGCGTCCTGGGGCACGTACCCCATGCGCCGCGCCTCCGGGGGCACGTCCACGCGGGCCTCGCCGTCGAGCAGCACCCGGCCCTCGAAGACGATGCGCCCGCGCGCCCCGCGCCGCAGGCCCGCGAGCACCTCCAGCAGCGACGTCTTCCCGGAGCCCGAGCGCCCCAGCACCGCCACGCAGGCGCCCGTCAGGCGCGCGTCCACCGTCAGCGGGAAGCGCGCCAGCGGCAGGTGGATGGACAGCTCCAGGCTCACGCGTGCGTCCGCCTTCCCCGCCGCCGCGTCACCCACTCCGTCGCGTAGATGGCCACGAAGGCCAGCAGCGACGCCACGAAGGCCAGCCGGAGCGCCTCCGCGTCCTGCCCCAACTGCGTGCGCTGGAAGATGGCCAGCGACAGCGTCTGCGTGAAGCCGGGGATGTTCCCCGCCACGAGCACCGTCGCGCCGAACTCGCCCAGCGCGCGGGAGAAGGCCAGCAGCGCGCCCACCACCACGCCGCGCCACGCGAGCGGCAGCGTCACGCGGAAGAAGGCCCGCGCGCGCGAGTCCCCCAGCGTGCGCGCCACCGCCACCAGCCTCGGGTCCACCTCCTCGAAGCCGGAGCGCGCCGAGCGCACCAGCAGCGGGAAGGCCATCACCGCGCTCGCGAGCACCACCGCCCGGGGCGTGAACACCACCTCGATGCCCAGCGCGTCCAGCACCCGCCCGGCCGGCCCCTCGCGCCCCAGCAGTTCCAGCAGCACCAGGCCCACCGCCGTGGGCGGCAACACGAGCGGCAGGGACAACACCGTGTCCACCACGCCCCGGCCCGGGCCCGTCCAGCGGGACAGCGCGTACGCCACCGCCACTCCCGGCGGGAGGATGACGAGCGTGGCCACCGCCGCCACCGTCAACGTGAAGACGACCAGCTCCGCCGTGGACTCCGTCACGGCGCGCGCGGCTCCTGCTTCGCACCACCCGCCATGCCGAAGCCGTGCCGCGCGAAGGCGGCGCGCGCCACGTCCGTCTGGAGGAACGTCACGAAGGCCTGCCCCACGGCGGGCGCCTTCCCCTTCACCAGCGCCGCCGCCGGATAGACGATGCGCGGCGCGTCCGGGGCCGGCACCTCGAAGGCCACGCGGACCTTCTTCGACTGGGCCGCGTCCGTCGCGTACACCACCCCCGCGTCCACCCGCCCCGACTCGACCGCCGCCAGCGCGGCCCGGACGTCGAGCGCCGGCACCACCTTCGGCGAGAGCGCCGTCCACAACCCGACCTTCTCCAGCCACGCACGGGCGTACACCCCCGCGGGCACCATCGCCGGGTCGGCCAGCGCCAGCCGCCGCAGGGACTTCAGCTCCCCCGGCCCCTTCGGCACCTGCTTCGCGTCCGAGGGCACGACGACCACCAGCCGGTTCGACAGCAGGTCCACCCGCGTGCCAGGTCGCAAGAGCCCCGCGCGCTCCACCGCGTCCATCCGCGCCTCGTCCGCCGACAGGAACGCGTCCGCGGGCGCTCCCGCCATGGCTTGACGCGCCAGGTCACTCGAGGCCCCGAAGGCGAACTTCACCGTGTGGCCGGTGGCCTTCGTGAAGGCCGGCTGGAGCTCCTGGAGGACGTCCGTGGTGCTCGCCGCAGCGAAGACCAGGCCCTCCTCCGCCCGCGCCGGGGTGGCGCGGAATGCCACGAGGCTGACACACAGCAGGAGAAGGGCTCGCATTCCAGGTCGCTCCTCGCGAAGACCGCCAGACGGGGGCGCATTGTCCGCACGGCGGCCCCTGGCAAGACAACCGGTTGACCCACAGCGGATCGCCCGCTAAGCCATACTCTGTGTCGCGGAATATCCATCCTAAAGAAGATGAGGACATCTCGGCGGACGTCCTGAGGCTCCAGCAGTTGCTGCTGGCCCTGGGGCGTCGGCGTTCACTTCGCGACCCCATCGCCAGCACGTGCGAGCAGCTGCAGTTCACGCCGCCGCAGGTGCACGCGCTGCTCTGGCTCGGTCAGGATGGGTCGCTCACCATGGGAGAGCTCGCCCGGCGGCTGGGGGTCACGGAGAAGACGGTCACCGGCGTCGTCGACCGCCTGGAGCGCGAGGGGCACCTGCTGCGCGAGCGCAGCGCCGCCGACCGGCGCGTCGTGCGCTGTCGCCTCACCCCCGACGGCCTGCAGACCTTCCAGAAGCTCGAGCGCTTCGTGAACCAGGGCATGTTCCAGGTCCTCGGCATCCTGGACGGCAGCGACCGCAAGGCGCTCTTCCGCATCCTGGAGAAGCTCCTGCGCCGCATCGACACGTTGGGGATGGCGGCCAGCTCGCGTGAGCGCTCGGCCTGAGGGCCGCCCTCCGGGGGAGGGAGCACACGCCCACGTGCCGCCGCCGCGGGGGGACACCACCTCAAGGGGCGCGTGGATGCGCCGGGGCCCAGGCCGTGAGCCCGGCGTGCAGGCGGGCGCCGGCTGGGAGGGGAGAACGCGATGAAGGCAAGCGCACGCGCGGTATTCGCCTCCGCCCTGGCGCTCGTGTTGGGCCAGGCGGGCTGCAAGCGCGGCTCGGAGGAGCCGCCGGAGCCCGCCGCGAGCGCACCGCCCTCCTCCCCGGACACGCGCCCCGAAGCGCCCCAGGAGGCGCCGCCCTCCGAGCAGGCGCCCTCGCAGCCGGTGATGCCGCCGGACATGCACCGCGCGCTCACCTCCATCGCCCCGCTCGTGGAGTCCGTGAAGTCCGCGGTCGTCAACGTGGAGGTGCGCGAGGCGCAGCCCTCCCCGGGCCAGAAGTCGCCCTGGGGTGGAGCGGACGAGGACGACTCGCCCTTCGGAGGCCTGCCCTGGGGCTCGGGGCCGCAGCCGTTCGGCGGGCAGCAGCCACAGGAGGATGCGCCCCAGCAGGGCCTGGGCTCGGGCTTCATCATCGACCCGCGAGGCCTGGTGCTCACCAACAACCACGTGGTGGCGGACGCCACGCGGATCGGCGTGCAACTGCCGGACGGGCGTGAGTTCTCCGCGAAGGTGCTGGGCACCGACCCGCTCACGGACGTGGCCGTGCTGCAGCTCCAGGGCGACGTGAAGAAGCTGCCGGTGGTGCGCCTGGGTGACTCGGACGCGCTGCGCGTGGGCGACTGGGTGGTGGCCATCGGCAACCCGTTCGGGCTGGCGTCCAGCGTCAGCCTGGGCATCGTGTCCGCCAAGGCCCGCGACATCCAGGTCGGCCCCTACGACGACTTCCTCCAGACGGACGCGGCCATCAACCCCGGCAACTCCGGCGGGCCGCTCTTCAACCTGAAGGGCGAGGTCGTCGGCATCAACACCGCCATCGCGGGCCAGGGCTCCGGCATCGGCTTCGCCGTCCCCAGCAACATGGTGAGGGAGCTTCTGCCCCAGCTCGAGAAGAAGGGCGCCGTCACGCGCGGCTGGCTGGGGCTGGTGGTGCAGGACTCGTCGCCGGACCTGGGCAGGGCGCTCAAGACGCCCAGCGGCGAGGGGGCCGTCGTCGCCCAGGTGAACGAGGACACGCCCGCCGCCGAGGCCGGGCTGCGCCAGGATGACGTCATCGTCGCGGCGGACGGCAAGCCCATCACCACGGGCCGGGCGCTGACGCGCACCGTGGCGCAGAAGGCCCCGGGCACCGAGCTGAAGCTCACCGTCTACCGCGACGGGAAGAAGCGCGAGGTGAAGGTGAAGCTCGGCACGCGGCCGGACCTGGAGGGCGTCAGCAAGCGTCCGCCCCCCGTCGAGGACGAGGAGGCGCACCAGCGCGTGGGCCTGAGCCTCTCGGACATGGACGCGCGGCTGGCCCGGGCCCAGGAGCTGCCCCGGGCGGGCGCCCTGGTGACGGACGTGGTGCCCGGCTCCAGCGCCGAGCACGCGGACATGGTGCCGGGCATGGTGGTGGTCGAAGCCCAGGGCAAGCCCGTGCACGGCGCCACGGACCTGGTCCAGGTGATGCGCGAGGCCACGCCGGGCGAGTCCGTGCTGCTGCGCGTGGCACTCCCGGGCGGACGCCGCGAGCTGCGGGCCCTCACCGCGCCGAGCAACGACGCGCCGTAACGCATCCCGGACGTCGCGAGCCGCGAGCCCTCACCGCACGACAGCAGCCAGTCCCCCTCGGCGACGCGTCGACCGAGGTCGGCGCGCCCGCCGTCTCGGCACGACACGCTCGCGCGACTTCGCGCCACAGGCCCGACCGCGACACTTCGTCCCGCTCACTCCCTCCACCGCCTCAAACGTCCTCCGCCACGGGCGCTCGCGCCAGCAGCACGCGGGGATGCAGCAGCAGCGCCACCGCCTCGCGCACGGTCCAGTACACGCGGTCCACCGCGTCGAGGTTGCGCTCGGCCAGCAGCGTGGGGCTCGTCGCCACCTCGAAGCCGTTGAGCCGGAAGTACTGCCGCGCGCGCAGCAGGTGATACGGGTCCGACACCACCACCACGCGCCGGGCCCCCAGCGTTCGCAGCACCCGCGCGGACAGGCGCGCGTTGTCCTCCGTGGAGTGGCTGTCCTCCTCCAACGCGCAGGCCTCGGCGGGCACGCCCAGCCGCGTCGCCAGCGTCAACATCACGCTCGCCTCCGACGGAGCATGCACCCCCACGCCCCCGGAGAAGACGAGCCGCGGCGCGACGCCCTGGTGGTACAGCGCCACCGCCTTCTCCGTCCGCGCCCGCAGCGTCGCGGACGGCACGCCGCCCTCCAACACGCGCGCGCCCAGCACCACCACCGCGTCCGCGGACGCCACGCGCTCACGCTGACCGAAGCGGTCCACGACGAAGGCCAGGCCGAACACCCCACACGTCAGCACGCCCGCGGACACGAGCAGCACACGTTGCAGACGCCCGGACCGGGCCATGCGCGAGAGGGGAGGCACGCGCCGGAGGTTACCCCGGGCCTCAGGGCTCGAAGCCACCGAAGAACAGCTCGCGCCCCCCGCCCACCGGCGCGTCCAGCGGCCCGGTGCCGAAGTCCACCGGCGCCAGCTGCGCGCCCAGGAAGGCGCTCTCCCCCTTGCGCGAGGACGCGACGAAGAAGCGGTCCTGGCTCAGGTCCCCGCCCTTCGCCGGCCCCATCGCGAACGCGTGCGACCACGACACGTCGCCCTCCGCGCGCCCCAGCTTCACCATGAAGAGGTTGACGGTGCTGCCCGGCACACCCGCCTCGGGCCCCGCCCCCAGGTCGTCTCCGTCCGCGTACCGCCCGACGACGACGGCCCCCTCCCGCGCGTCCATGGAGATGCCCAACCCCTGGCGCCCCAACACCCGCGCCCACCGGGGCTGCCCCTCCCGGTCGAAGCCCGCCACGAAACCGCGCCCCTCGCCTCCCCGCGCCTCGTGCACCGTCCCCCGGAACGTGAGCGAACGGGAGAACGTCCCCACCACCAGCACACGGTCGCCCTGCGCGGCGACGCCCATCGCGCGCCCCTGCGCCGTCGCCAGCCGCTGCTCCCACACGCGCCGCCCCCGGACGTCGAGCTTGAGCACGAAGGGAATCGAGTCGCGCCGCGACGGTCGCAGGAGCCCCGCGACGTACGTGTTGCCCTCGGCGTCCGTCGCCACGCCCGTGCCCTCCCCGGGCGCGTCATGGTGGTACGTCCAGAGCAGCGCCCCCTTCGCGTCCACCTTCACGACCATGGGGACGCTCTCCACGTCGACATCCGGCCGGGTGCCCGCCAGCAGGACGTTGCCCAGGCCATCCACCTCCGCGCGCTCCACGCGCAGCCGCGGCGTGAGCTCCATCGCCTCCAGGCCACGCGACCACGCGATGTCCCCGTCCTTGTCCAACCGCATCAGGAAGCGCCCCTGGCGCAGGGCGCCGGAGCCGTAGTCCACGCCCTCCGGGTTGCGCCCCGCGACGAACACCTGCCCCTGCGAGCCCGCCGCGATGGCCTCCGCGAAGCCGGGCAGCGACAGCGACCACACCCGCTCGCCCCCCGTGCCGTACTTCGCCACCACGAAGCGCCCGGGCCCCGGCACGCGCAGCGGCCCGAAGAGGTCCTCCACCGCGTCGTCCGAGTTGAGCGCCAGCAACATGTTGCCGCGCCCGTCGTACGCCAGCCCCGCCGCGGACTCGCGCCCCTGCCCCTTCAACGTCCGCAGCCAGCGGGCCCTCCCGGACAGCTCGCGTCCCGCGGGCAGCGGCGTCACCTCGCCCAGCGACGCCTCGCCGTCACCTCCCGCCGGCGCCTCCCCCGGACGCTCACAGCCCACCACCAGCGCGAGCAGCACCCCAGCACCCCAACCCCAGAACCTGTGAAGCATTGCGTCATGTCCCCGTGCTCCGCCTGACACCCGGGAGCCCAGGACGCAGCGAACGCCAGGGTGGTGACGTGGGCGGGCCCGCGGGAGGAGCCCCCAGGTCGGATGACACGGCCCGCCCCTGGACGTGGGCCCATCACGTCGGCTCCAATCCGGCGGGTGATGACACCCGAAGACGCGACGAGAGCCCTGTCCGACGCGGAGCTGATGCCCTGCGCGGAGATGGCGTTGGCGGATGCACGACGTCTGGTGGAGGCCTGTCTGGACGCGGACGTCCCGGCGCTCGTGCACCGCGAGGCGTGCTCGAAGCCGGGGTGCTCACCCAAGTTCCAGGTGCTGGTGCGGCCCGAGGACGGCCCGCGGGTGGCCTCGCTCCTCCAGGAGCGTTGGATGGACAGCATCCGGCGGGAGGGCACGCTGGCGGACGGCGCCCCGGCGTTCGCCCAGCCCGTGAGCGAGGACGGCGAGCCGCCGTGCCCCGCGTGCGGAACGGTGGCGCCGCTGGTGGCGGGCGCCTGCGCGGACTGCGGTCTCCAGCTCGAGTAGCAAGGGGGCGAGTGCCGTCGCCCCCGCCCCGTGCGTCGCCTGCACCCGGCGCGGGGCCGACCCCATCCTTCCCGGGGACGCCGGGACGGATTCCCTCGCGCGCGGCCCCGCGCGAGGCACGCAGTGGGAGGACACTGGATGGAAGTCAAAGGCGTCGCGTTCCTGGCACGACAACAGATGACGGTGCAGAGCCACGGCGAGCAGGCGTGGAAGGACTTCGTCGCGGAGTTCAAGAAGAAGGAGCCCGTCTTCGGGCAGCCCATCCTCCCCGTGACGCGCATCCCCGTGGACGCGTTCCTGCGCTTCAACGAGGAGCTGCTCAACCGCCTCTACGGCGGTGACCGGAGCATCTGGTGGCAGTTCGGCGTGAAGTCCGCCGAGTACGCGCTGGGCCAGGGACAGCTCAAGAGCATGTTCGCCCCGGGCGACTTCCGGCGGTTCCTCTACTTCACCCCCGGCATCTGGAAGGGCTACTTCACCGCGGGGGAGATGGAGGTCCTGCCCGGCCAGGGCTACACGGACCTGCACATCCTCAAGGTGCCCAAGCCGCACGTGTACTTCGAGCTGTCGGTGATGGGGTTCGGCTTCGGCGGGCTGTCGTCGCTGGGGGCCAAGGACCTCAAGCACGAGGTCATCAAGAGCTTCAGCAAGGGCGACCCGGACGTCATCTACCGCTTCAACGTGACGTGAGCCCCCGGACGCGAGGAGCGTCCGGAGCAGTCGCCACACGGGCGCGGGAAGCGGGGGCGTCGAGCCCCCCCCGCTCCTCGGGCCCGTGCGTGGGACGGGCGGAAGGCTACGCGTCGCGACGGCGCGCGCGCACGCCGAGCAGCATCAGCACCGCGCCGAGCAGCGGCGCGCCAGCGGCCGCCGCGCAGCCGCCGCCGTCGTCACCCCCACCGCTGTCGCCGCCGCCCACCTTCACGACGAGCTTCGCCTCGGCGGACGCGTCACCCGTCTCCGCGCCGTTGCCGTTCACGGAGTTGCCCGAGCCGAACAGGGTGAGCGAGGTGGCGTTGGCCGGCGCGACGAGCGTGAAGTCGAAGCGCGCCTCGCCGTTGGAGAACGCCTTGGGCGCGGTGTGCGTCAGCTCCTCGGACAGCTTCTTGGAGCCGGAGCCCGCCGTGAGGCTGCCGCCGTTGCCGTCCACGGCCACGTTGAAGCCGGCGCGCGTACCGGGGCCGCCCTTGATGACGAGCGTGTAGGTGCCCGACTGCCCGGTCGCGAGCGTCGCGGGCCCCTCGATGGTCACCGTGGGCGTGCTCGAACCACCGGAGTGGCAGCCCGAGGCCATGCAGCTCTGGCCCTGCTTGCCGCTGTAGCCCGTCTGACCGGTGGCATAGGCGAAGGCGGAGCCGGAGACGAGGCACGCCGCCACCACGCCGGTGACGCCGAGGGACTGGAAGAACGACCGCATGAAGCCTCCTGGGGGAGAAACAGGATGGAAGGGAGGCCCCTTCTTAGCGCGACGCGCAATACCTTCCCAGCACCTCACCGGGTACCCGAGCGCAGCAGCAGCGCGCAGGCCTCGTCGCGAAGCTGTGACAACGCGTGGCGTGTGGTCCCACCGGCACCTTCCATTCCTGCCACCATCGACAGGAGGCCGTGCGCCACCGTCCACGCGACGTTGGCCAGCCTGCGGGGCTGGAGCCCCGCCCCCAGCCGCCCCGCCTTCAGGTCCGCCTGGAGGCGCGCCTCCAGCGTGTCGTTGAGCCGCGCGCTCAGGCCGTAGAGCCGCTCACGGAACGCCTCGCTCTGCGACCCCAGGAACTGCGGCCACAGGTACACCACCCGGAAGGCGTCCAGGTCCTCCGCATAGAGGTCCACCTTGACCCTCACGAGCGTGGCCAGGGCCTCGACGCCGGAGGGCGCGTGGGCGACGGCGGCCTCGAGGGCCTCGACCTCGCGCGCGAGCCCCTCCAGGGCCAGCGCCCCGACCAGGTCCTCCTTCGAGCGGAAGTAGTAGAAGAGCGACGGCTTGCTCAGGTCCGCCTCGCTGGCCACCGCCTCCAGCGTCAGGCCGAGCACGCCCTCGCGCACGAGCACCGCGCGCGCGGCGGCGAGGATGGCCTTGCGCCGCCCCTCCTGACGCCGCGCCTTGCGCGCCTGGCGCTCGGCGTCCGGGGGCTCCGCTGGCACGGTGGGCGCGGGGGCCGGGGCGCGACGGCGCGACCCGCCCGGCCTGCGCCCGCCGCTGCTAGAGCCGTTCGAGGGCATCGCGCAGGGCCTCCTTCGCGTCCGCCTCCAGCACGTCGCCATGGCACACCACCACCCGGCGCGTGTCCCACGCCAGCACGGGCGGCAAGGACGCGCGCACCGCCGCGCGGTCCTTCACCGCGGAGCGGGTGAGGAGCGTGGGGGCCAGCCGCCGCCACGCGCCGCACAGCTTCAGGTACGTCCGCGTGGTCCAGGAGCCCGACTGGTGGATGTTGAAGGCCAGGTCCGTGACGAGCACCGTCCCGCTGGGGCGGTGGAGGAAGAGGAACTCGTCCAGCTTCGGCATGCCCCGCACCAGCACCGGCTCGATGACGCCCGCCCAGGCCGCGCCCTGCGCGCCCCCCAGCTCCTGGTCGATGCGCAGGTCCGGTCGTTTGAGCCGCAACCCGGCGGGCGCCACCACCTTCGCCTCCGGGTAGGCCTCCGCCCACTCCCGCACGTGGAGGTGGTGCATGAGGTTGGGCGCGACGAGGAAGCGCACCGGCCCGAGCGCGTCCACCGCCGCGCGCGCCTCCGCCGTGCAGCGGACGGGCGAGTGCACCCACAGCGCGCCGTCCGGCAGGCGGATGACCGTCATCCGCCCACCCAGTTCCAGGAACCCGCCGACCTCGAAGGACACGGTCAGGCAGTGCACGTCCGTCGCGACGTTGTGGAGCATGTCGACCCCGTTCGGGAAGAAATCAACCTCGATTCGATATTCTGACCGTGGGTCGAAAATCTCGCAAGTTCCGGGGACGGGGCGAGGTGGCGCGCGGGCGACGGGTGGGGCGACTGGGGCGTTGATTTCCGGGTGGGCCCGGCGTAGGCAACCGTCCTCTTTCCACGACTGAAAAAGGTTCCCTGCACATGGCCGAGAAGCTCACGCCCCGCGAGAAGGGCTTTTCCGAGTGGTACGTCGACCTGGTCCAGAAGGCGAAGCTCGCCGACTACTCGGACGTGAAGGGCTGCATGGTCATCCGGCCCAACGGCTACGCCATCTGGGAGAACATGCAGCGGGTCCTGGACAAGATGTTCAAGGACCTGGGGCACAAGAACGCCTACTTCCCGCTGCTCATCCCCGAGAGCTACCTGAAGAAGGAGGCGGAGCACGTCGAGGGCTTCAACCCGCAGCTGGCCGTCGTCACGCACGCGGGCGGCGCGAAGCTGGAGGAGCCCTATGTCATCCGGCCGACGTCGGAGACCATCATCAACCGCAGCTTCGCCAAGTGGATCCAGAGCTACCGCGACCTGCCGCTGCTCCTGAACCAGTGGGCGAACGTGATGCGCTGGGAGATGCGCACGCGCCTGTTCCTGCGCACCACGGAGTTCCTCTGGCAGGAGGGCCACACCTGCCACGAGACGGAGGAGGACGCGGAGAAGGAGACGCTCCAGATGCTGGAGGTCTACCGCACGTTCGCCGAGGACTACATGGCGATGCCCGTGCTGCCGGGGCGCAAGTCGGAGTCGGAGCGGTTCGCCGGCGCCCTGCGCACGTACAGCATCGAAGCGATGATGCAGGACAAGAAGGCGCTGCAGGCGGGCACCAGCCACAACCTGGGCCAGAACTTCGCCAAGGCCTTCGAGACGCAGTTCCAGGGCCGCGACGGCAAGCAGCACTTCGTGTGGCAGACGTCGTGGGGCGTGTCCACGCGCCTCATCGGCGGCCTCATCATGACCCACTCGGATGACGCGGGCTTCGTCATCCCCCCGAAGCTGGCGGCGACCCACGTGGTCGTCATCCCCATCTTCGGCAAGGCGACCGACGCGGAGAAGGCGGCGGTGCTGGAGAAGACGCACGCGCTCGCCGCGGACCTGCGCAAGGCGGGCCTGGGCGTGGTGGTGGACGACGACGAGAGCAAGAGCCCGGGCTTCAAGTACAACGAGCACGAGCTGGTGGGCACGTGTCTGCGCATCGAGCTGGGCCCCAAGGACCTGGCCAAGGACTCGTGCGTGATGGTCCGCCGCGACGTGCGCCAGAAGGAGTTCGTGTCCCTGGGCGAGGCCGTCACCAAGGCGCAGGCCATGCTGGACGCCATGCAGAAGGACCTGTTCCAGAAGGCCAAGTCCTTCCGCGACGCGAACACCTTCGAGGTCAACACCTACGAGGAGATGAAGGAGAAGGCGGACGCGGGCTTCCTGCTGGCGCACTGGAACCTCGACCCCAAGGTGGAGGCGCGCATCAAGGAGGAGACGGGCCTGACGACGCGCTGCCGGCCGTTCGCGCTCGAGCAGGAGCCGGGCAAGTGCATCGTCACCGGCGAGCCCTCGCCGGGCCGCATCGTGTTCTCCAAGGCGTACTGAGACACCCCCCGAGGTCCGGGCACGCCCCGTGCCCGGGCCCCGTGTGGATGAAGCCCCACGAGGGCCGCGAGGACGGGCGACGTCGCCCACCTCGTGGCCCTCGTTCCATTTCCGGTGGGCTCCACGGGAGGGGCGCGGCCGACGACGCGCATCGGGCAGCGCGGGCCGGCCTCTCCTCGCGGCGCCACCGGCGAAGGGCACGGAGCGACCGCCGGGCCCTTCAGCCCGCGGCGCGCAGCGCGGGGCGGCTGGGGACGAACGTGGCCACCGGCTCCGTCTTGCCGGCCACGGGCAGCGGCGTGGCCGCGGTGAAGGTGAACGTGGCGTCGTCCGCGCAGCGTTGGTGCGTGGCCTCCGACACCAGCATGGGGACACCGACCTTCTTGGTGAGGCCCTCGATGCGGCTGGCCAGGTTCACCGCGTCGCCAATCACCGTGTACTCGCGCCGCTGCGTGCTGCCCACGTCCCCCACCACCACCCGCCCCGTGTGGATGCCGATGCCGATGCGCAGCGGCTCCTCGCCTCGCGCCACCCGCTCCGCGTTCAAGGCCTCCAGCGCCTCCAGCATGGCGAGCCCGCAGGCCACCGCGGACCTCGGGTGCTCGGGCAGGTCCAGCGGGGCGCCGAAGTACGCGAGGATGCCGTCACCGATGAACTTGTCGAGCGTCCCTCCGTGGCGGAACACCACCTCCACCATCCTCGACAGGTACTCGTTGAGCAGCGCCACCACCTGCGGGCTCTCCATCCGCTCCGACATCGACGTGAAGCCCCGGATGTCGGAGAACAGCAGCGTCACCTCGCGGTGCTGGCCCCGTCCGGAGTCCGCGCCGTCCTGGGCGATCTGCCGGGCCACCTCCGGGGAGAAGTAGCGCCCCAGCCGCTCGCGGCGCACCTCCTCGTGCGCGACCTCCGTGACGAGCCCCAGCACCTGCCGGCTGATGAAGCCCGCCGCCAGCGCGCCCAGCGTCACCACCAGCATCATCCCCGGCAGGAACATGTCCCACGCCATGCCGGCCCGGAACACGAGGTGCGCCTCCAGGCCGATGGCCAGCGCGGTGGCCACGACCACGATGACGCGCGAGAGCGTCACCAGCGACACGAGCACCACCAGCACGATGTAGACGCCCAGCGTCAGCAGCGCCGTGGGCACCGCGTTGTCGTTGCCCACGACGCCGATGGACAGCATCTGGAGCGCGTAGATGGCGGGCATGTCCAGGAACACCAGCCCCAGCGCGGGCCGGCGGCCCACCGGCGAGACGTTCCGGGCGCCGAACCACAGCCCCACCGCGAGCACGACGTAGCCCCCGAGCACGGCGAGCGGGGTGCGCCAGTCGAACAGCCACGCCATGAGCAGCCACATCACCACGCCGGTGGCCCGCACGCGGTTGAGCCACTCCCCGACCTGCGCGCGCCACGTCACCAGCCGCAACCGGAGCGTGTCCTCGACCTGGGAAGGCGTCCGCATCGACCCGACACGCTAGCCCAGCCCCCGCATCGCCTCCAGGGAGCGGCGAGGTGACGGGCGGCGCTCGTCGGCTATCCTGCGGCGCGACATGGCGAGCATCGGTCACGTGGCAGTGGGCATGGCCCTGGGGCGGTACGAGGCGAACGGCGCGTCACGCTGGAGGCTGGCGGGCTCCATGGCGCTCCTCGGCCTGCTCGCCCTGGCCCCGGACGCGGACGTGGTGGCGTTCGTGTTCCGCATCCCCTACGCCGCGCCCTGGGGACACCGGGGCGCGTCGCACTCGTTCGCCATCGCGGTGGCGGGCGCGCTCCTCGTCGCGCTGGTGGCGTGGCGGCTGGGCGCGCGCGCGAAGCGCTGGGGCCTGCTGGCCTTCCTCGCGCTGGCGAGCCACGGCGTGCTGGACTCCCTGACGGACGGCGGCCTGGGGGCCGCGCTCCTGTGGCCCTTCTCGAACGCGCGCCTGTTCGCCCCCGTGCGCCCGTTGCCCGTCGCGCCCATCGGCGCGGGCATGCTGTCGCCGCGCGGGCTGTACGTCACCGCCGTGGAGCTGCTCGCCTTCATCCCCTTCTGGGCCTATGCCTTCTGGCCGCGCCGGAGCGCGAAGGAGTCCTGAGCCATGCGCCTGTTCACCGCCGTCACGCTGGGACGGGACATCGAGACCCGCGTCACCCAGGAGCTGGTGCGGCTGCGCGAGCTCGCCCCCCGCGCGCGCTGGGTGCGCGTGGAGGGACTCCACCTGACGTTGCTGTTCCTGGGGGAGGTGGACCGCGCCCGCCTGGCCGAGCTGCGCGCGGCGCTGCTGCCCCTGGGCACCCGCCACGCGCCGTTCACCCTGTCCGTGGGCGGCGGCGGCAGCTTCGGCCAGCCCGCCCATCCGCGCGTGCTCTGGGCGGACGTGCGGGGCGACATCGCCGCGCTGAAGGCCCTCCAGGCGGACACCGCCGCCGCGCTCCTGCCGTTGGGCTTCAAGTCGGACTACGAGGACTACGCGCCCCACCTGACGCTCGCGCGGGGCAAGGAGCACGGCGACGCGGACCTCGTCCAGTGCGTGGAGGCGCTCGCGGGAAGCACGCTCGGCGAGGGCCGCGTGGACCGGCTCATCCTCTTCGAGAGCCAGGGCGCCCACTACGTGCCCCGCGTGGAGGTGCCGCTCACCCGCGCGCCGTGAGGCCGTGCCTCAGGCGCGCGCCACGGCGGCGGCGCGCCCCGTCGCCGGGACGAAGGTGAACACCGGCTCGCGCTTGCCCTTCACCGCCACCGGCGGCGCGGGCGCCCACGTGAAGGTGTCCCCCGCGTTGGTGCGCGTGGCCTCGGATACGAGCAGCGGCGTGCCCACCTGCTTGGTGAGGCCCTCGATGCGGCTGGCCAGGTTCACCGCGTCGCCAATCACCGTGTACTCGCGCCGCTGCGCGCTGCCCACGTCCCCCACCACCACCCGCCCCGTGTGGATGCCGATGCCGATGTGCAGCGGCTCCTCGCCTCGCGCCACCCGCTCCGCGTTCAGCCCGTTGAGCGCGTCGAGCATCTCCAGCCCGCACGCCACCGCCGCGCGCGCGTGGTCCGGGTGGTCCAGCGGGGCGCCGAAGTACGCGAGGATGCCGTCGCCGATGAACTTGTCGAGCGTCCCTCCGTGGCGGAACACCACCTCCACCATCCTCGACAGGTACTCGTTGAGCAGCGCCACCACCTGCGGACTCTCCATCCGCTCCGACATCGACGTGAAGTCCCGGATGTCGGAGAACAGCAGCGTCACCTCGCGGTGCTGGCCGTCCGTCACGCCCGTGCCGTGCTCCGCGATGTGCCGGGCCACCGCGGGAGAGAAGTAGCGCCCCAGCCGCGCGAGGCGCGCCTGCTCCTGGGTGATGTCGTGCAGCAGCCGCCCGATGCGGTGCGCGGCGTACCCGAGCGCCAGGCCGATGACGCCGAGGATGGTGACGAACACCGGCTCCAGCGCCCAGTCCCCCGGTGGACCCATGCGGAGGACGGCGACGGTGAAGCCCATGCTCATCACCGTGGCCGCCGCCACGGTGCGCGCGTCCAGCGACAGCACCGCCAGGGCGAGCAGCGCGCCGTACACCGCGCACGTCATCGGGCCCACCAACTGCGCGGGCACCCCCGCCTGCACGGTGAAGTACTGCTGGAGGAACACCATGGGCGCGTCCACCAGCGCCACGGCCATGGTGGCGTAACGGCAGAAGCGGTTGATGAACCCCGCCAGCGCCCACAACACCGCCGCGAGCCCGAGATACGCGCCCAGCGCCACGTAGGACACGGGCCAGGACTGCGTCACGCTCAGCCCCAGCCACGCGAGCACGCCCACGAAGCGCAGCGCGCCGAGTCGCCGGGCCACTCGCACCTGCTCGTCCACGAGGTTGCGCTCGAACGCCGCGGACAGGTCCACTTCGTGTTGAGGAGTCTCAGGTGTCGACACCATGGATGTCTCACGCTACCAGAGCCGCCCAAACCCTGGCATCGAGCCTGCAACACATCACCCTGGAGACACGAAGCACCGGAAAGGACCTGGGACATGCGGGTGGGGTGGATGCTGTGGCTGTGGCTCTGGGCACACACCGCGGTCGCCGGGCCGCGCGAGCCGCTCGAGGCACAGCTCCGGACGGGAGACATCGTCCTGCACACCTCGCGCTCGCGTCAGTCCCAGGCCATCCAGGCGGCCACGCACAGCCCGCTGTCTCACGTGGGACTGGTGGAGGTGACGCCCCAGGGCGCGTGGGTGGTGGAGGCGGTGCAGCCGGTGCAACGCGTGGCCTTCGCGACCTGGAAGGCCCGGGGCGTACGCGGACACATCCTGGTGCTGCGTCCCCGCGGACTCGACGCCGAGCTGCGTCAGCGGGCCCTGGACGCGGCGAAGGCCCACCTGGGCAAACCCTATGACTGGCGCTTCGGCTGGGGGGACGAGGCGATGTATTGCTCGGAGCTGGTGCGCAAGGCGTACGCCCGGGGCGCGGGCGTGGAGTACGGGCGCATGGAGCGCCTGGGGTCGCTCGACGTGGCCGGCCTGCGCGCCCAGCTGCGCGAGCGCTACGGGCGCGACGTCCCGCTGGAGCAGCAGTTGGTGACCCCCGCCAGCCTCGCGCTCGATGAGCGGCTCATGGTGGTCCACTCGGACTTCCCGACCGTGCGGGATATGTCTCTTTGAGTCATCCGACCGGCACGCACCTGGGGTGACGGCGGACCCCGACGCCAGGAAGGTGAGCGGACCCTCGCGGGCCGGGTAGGATTCGCGCCATGCGACGCCTCCTGTGGATACTGCCCCTCCTGGCGCTGGCCCATTGCAAGAAGGACGTCACCCAGGGCGCGGCGAGGCTCACGGTGAGCTACCAGGGCTTCAAGCCCGGCTGCATCCAGGTCGTGGCGCGCGACGTGGCCAGCGAGAAGGAGGTGTCCAACACCCTGGAGGGCAAGGGTGACTTCTCCGGCGGCAGCGTCGTCGTGGCGGTGATTCCCCCGCTGGGCTGGGGCGACACGCTGGACGTCACCGCGCGACTCTTCGAGCAGACGTGCGAAGGGAAGCCGGTGGGCGCGCCCACCACCCGCGTGACGGTGAAGAACGACGAAATCACCCCCATCTCCCTGTCCCTGGAGGCGCGCGACGCGGACCAGGACGGCTACGTCTCCGCCCAGGAAGGCGGCACCGACTGCGCGGACGGCAACGCGGCCATCCACCCCGGCGCGGAGGAGCGCTGCAACGGGCAGGACGACAACTGCGACGGCGTGGACGACGTGCAGGCCTTCGACCTGGGGCAGGCGTGTACGGTGACGGCCGGCTGCTCGGGCGAGCGGCGCTGCGGCGATGACGGGAAGGCCTACTGCGACAGCCCGAGCGCGCTGCTCGCCTACCCGGACAACGACGAGGACGGCCACGGCCTGAAGGAGTCCATCGCGGAGGTCTTCTGCAACGGGGTCCCCGCCAAGTACACGCAGGGCCTCCCGGACGACTGCGACGACTTCAACGCCGCCATCCACCCCGGCGCCCCCGAGTTCTGCGACCGCGTGGACACCAACTGCGACGGCAGGCTGGACGAGGACTTCCCCAACCTGGACGCCGCCTGCACCACGTTCGACTCCCAGTGCCCCGGCACGTTCGCGTGCAACGCGGCCAAGACGGACCTCGTCTGCGTGCCGTCGAGCACCGTCCCCATGTGGTACCCGGACGAGGACGGCGACGGCTTCGGCGGCAACAGCGGCGCGGTGCAGTCCTGCACGCGACCGGAGGGTTACGTCAGCCAGTCCGGAGACTGCAACGACGGCAACCCCGCCACCTACCCCGGCGCTCCGGAGCTGTGCGACGGCGTGGACAACAACTGCGACGGCAGCGCCAACGACAACGCGGTGTGCCCGAGCGGCGCCGCGCCCGGCTGGGTCGAGAAGACCGTCTCCAGCGGAGGCGACCGGCACTGGCGCACCGTCACCACGTGGACGAAGGGAGGCGTGTGGGCAGGGGGTGAGGCCAACCGCCGCGCGCGCCTGATTCCCAGCAACAACAACTTCACCGTCTATACGAACACCAACTGCGGCGCGAGCAACACCAACTGGTACGCGAGCTGGTCCGACCCCTCCGCCAGTGGCCGCGCGTGGTTCGGTTCCGACGGTGGCAAGAAGGCGTATCAGGACACGGGCGACACCCAGTGCACCCAGGTCCACGACGACAACATCTTCATCTACGGCATGGTCGGCATCCGGACCAACGGCACCCTCCTCTTCTACGGCGCGAGCCAGAGCAGCGCCGCCAACGAGGGCGCCGCCTTCACCTGGAGCGGCACCGCCACGCCGCCGACCTACTCCGCGCCGAACAACGCCCCCAGCCCCGTCTACGACATCCACGGCATCAACCAGGACACCGTGTTCCTCGCGGGCGGCACGAACGGGGATTCGGGCCGCATCTACCGGTACAGCCCGGGAGACGGGAAGTGGAACTCCGAGAGCGTGGAGACCCAGGTCTCCAACCTCAACCGCCTCAACGCAGTCTGGGTCGCGAGCCCGAAGGTGGCCTTCGCGGTGGGGCGCAACGGCTCCGTGGTCCGCTGGAACGGCGCCCAGTGGAGCCGCGTGGTCGCGCCCTCCACCCACGAGCTGACGTCGGTCATCGCCTTCGGCGCGGGCTCCGCGTACGCCACCTGCGTCAACGGCCACATCTACCGGTACGACGGCACCAGCTGGGCCACCGTCCACACGATGGGCGGCGGCCGCCGGCTCAACGACATCACCGGCACCGGGCCGGACGACCTCTTCGCCGTCGGCAACGACGGGCGCATCGTCCGCTGGCCGGCGTGGCCGTGACGGCGCCCGCCGTCAGCCGCCCCGCCGCGCCACCACGAAGCGGCGGGTGAAGAGGAAGGGCGTGCCCCGCGCGTGCGCCGGGTACGCCTGGCGCAGCAGGGGCCGGAGCGTCTCCACGAAGTCCCGGCCCGCCTCCGCCCCGAGCGCCGCCAGCACCGGGCGCAGCGTCGTGCCCGACAGCCACTGGAGCACCGCGTCCTCGCCCGGCAACAGGTGAAGGTACGTCGTGTCCCACGCGTCCACCGCGAAGCCCAGCGCCGCCAGCCAGGACTCGTACGTCGCCAGCGGCGAGGCGCGTCCCTTGCGCGGCGTGGCCAGCGCGGGCGCGAAGCGCGGCAGCGCCCGCACCTCGTCCACCAGCCGGTGCGAGGGCGCGTCGAAGTTGGCCGGCACCTGGAAGGCCAGCACGCCTCGCGCGGACAGCTTCTCCGACAGGTGCTTCAACAGCGCCTCGTGGTCCGGCAGCCAGTGCAGCGCCGCGTTCGACACCAGCACGTCGAGCGGCGCGGGCGGCGCCCACGCGGCCAGGTCCCCCACCTCGAAGCGCAGCGCCTCCGGCACCGGACGCCGCCGCGCCTCCTCCACCATCTCCACGGACGCGTCCACGCCATACACGCGCGCCCCGGGCCAGCGCTCCACCAGCACGCGCGTCAGGTCCCCCGTCCCGCAGCCCAGGTCCGCGACGTGCGCGGGGGCCTCCGCCTCCACCCGCCCGAGCAGCTCGAAGAAGGGGCGCTTGCGCTCGTCACGGAAGCGCGAGTACTGCGATGGGTCCCACATGGCGGCCTCCTCGCGGCGTCCCGGGGCCGCGTCCCCGGCGGATGTAACGCACCTGGCGCCTCACCGCTCGATTCGCAGCACCTGGAAGCCCACGCCCCCCGTCCCGAAGCCGGCGGCCCCCTCCACGCGCAGCACCAGCTCTCCGGAGGGCAGCACGCCCCACGCGTCCGCGCGGGTCATCTCCGCGCCGCTCGACCGCTCGTGGCGCAGCGCCTCGTGCCACGTCGCCCCGTCCACGCTGGTGAACACGTGCGCGGCCACGTCGCCGGACGCGAAGACGTCCCCCGCGTTCACCCAGGCCGTGCCCGCCACCCAACCCCCGGGCACCGCCGCCACCGAGTACGCCGGTCCGGGCAGCTCGAACACCGCGCCCACGCCGCCGTCCGCGCCCAGCCGCAGCAGCCTGGGGTGCTCGGGTTCGAACAGGGTGGACTGTCCGAACAGCAGCGAGCCGTCCTCCCCCACCACGCCCGCGACCCCGTTGGCGCCGTAGCCCTGGAGCCTCGTCGTCCACGTCCGGCCGCCGTCCGTGGAGCGCAGCACCGCCGCCTGGGCGCCGGTGCCTCCGAAGCTCGCCCACAGCGCGCCCGTCCGCGCGTCCGCGAAGAGGGCGGAGCCGTTGCGGTGCGCCGTCAGCGTGGAGCGCGCCGCCCAGGTCGCGCCCTGGTTCGTGCTCGCCCACAGCCGCACCGGCACCGACGCCGAGCTGGCCGTCTGGTACTCGAGGAAGAACCACGTGCTCCCCAGCACCGCGAAGCTCCGGGGGCCGAGAGCCCGGTAGGTCCCCAGCGACAGCACCTCCTCCCAGCCGACGCCATGGTCCGTCGAGCGCGCCAGGAAGTAGCCGCCCGAGCGGCTCACCACCGCCATCAGCGTCCGGTCCGGCATCACCACCAACGTACGGAAGGCCCCCGCCACGCCGCGCGCGGTGAAGCCCACCCCGCCGTTCGTGCTGGCCATCAACCGGGTGCGGTCCCCTCCCGCGACGAGCCCATACAGCGTGCCGTCCGCGTCCACCGCGAGCAGCTCGTGGGTGGTGTTGGTGCGGACCACCTCCAGCCGCAGGGGACCGGAGGGCTCCGTGGGTCCGAGCGGCAGCGCCACCCGGGACACCGTGCCGCGCGTCCCCGCGTCCGGCGACTCGCCATGGAGACAGGGCACCTCCTCCACCCCCGCGGGCAGCACGTCCACGGCGTTGAGGTAGCCCTTGAAGGTGACGTCCCCATCCAACGTCACCGGCGCGCCCAGGACGCCGTCCGGCGCGAGCACCCGCGCGCGCAGCTCGTAGTGCGTGTTGAGGACACGCAGGCGGTTGTAGAAGATGTAGAGCGCGTCGCCGATGCGGGTGATGGCCGGCTGGGTCGCCCAGTCGGATTCGCTCTCCACCAGCGTGCGCGGCCCGAAGGACGTCCCGTCGAAGCGCCGGTGGTAGAGCCGCTCCTGCTCGTCCTTGTAGACCAGGTGCATGCCGCCCCGGCCGTCCTCCACCGCGCTCAGCGCGGCGCCGTGGTAGATGCCGTCCGGGAAGGCGTCGCGCACCACGCTCCAGCTCTCCACCGGCTCGTCGTCGTCGCGCACGCGCATGCGCGTGGGCTCGTACCCGTCATGCATGGCGTAGAGGAAGACGAGCTTCGTCCCCACGCTCAGCAGGCGGCCTCCGCCCCGGCGCTTCACCCGCCCCAGCGACATGCGGTTGCCGAAGCTCACGCCGCCGTTGAGGGACACCGCCACGAACGCGGTGGAGCCCCCGTCCGGGTCCACCCGGAAGGCCTGCACCCAGAAGCGCCCCAGTGAGTCGCGCGCCAGCAGCGCCCGCGAGTAGCCGGTGGTGTCGTCCGCCGCGTCCAGCACCCGCACCGCCGGCTGGGGCAGCCACGTGTCCTTGTCCACCTGGTAGCGCCACCACTGGAACCAGACGTCGTGGCGGCTGGAGGGCGCGAGCTGCGGCCCCTCGTAGGAGTAGACGAGGGCCACGTCCCGGCCCACCGCGAGCAGCTCCGCCCGGTCCGTGTGCGTGGCGTCCGGCTGGATGTCGCCCACGCGGCGCACGGTGCGCAGACCGTCCTCGGAGCGGTACAGCACCAGGCCCAGGCCGTTGACGCCTCCGTGCTGGATGGCCACCAGCCACGTCGGCGCCGCCGTGCTTCCCGTCTCGATTCGGATGATGTGGCGCTGCGCCGGGAGCGTCAGGGCGTTGCCCCCGCTCACCGGAACCAGCGCCGACCCACCCGCCGCGAGCACCGCGGCGAGCAGGGCCCCAGCCAGCCCCGTCATGCGTCCCCTCCCCCTTCACGACCGAGAGGGAAGCTAGGGCGACGGAGCAGCGAGGGGAACCACCCCGTGACACATGGAACCCAGAGGTGTCAGGGATGGACGCAACACCTGCCCAGGGGTGCACACTCCGTCAGGAGGCGCGCCCCCGGAACCAGGCGGGGACTACTTCGCGCGGCGGCGCTTGGCCGGGGCGGCGGTGCCCGCGTCGGCCGGAGGCGTGCCGGCGTCGGCATCCGTCACGCTCGCGGCGGCGGGCGTGCCCGCGTCCTCGGCGGTGCCCGCATCGGCGGCGGCGGCGGGCGTGCCCGCGCGCTGGACCGGGGGCGGCGGGTTGACCAGCTGGAGCGACCCGAGGAACTCCTCGGCGCCCGGGGCGCCGATGCTCGGGTTGAAGAGCACGAGCATGGTGTAGAGGCGCGGACCGACCAGGTAGTTGCGCGCGCGCACCTCGCCGTTGGGCGAGGACACCGTGTAGGACTTGCCGGGGTAGCCATCCAGCGTGAGCTCCTGCTCGTTGCTGACGGTGCCCTTGAGCTGGTTGGTGAGACCGTCGCGGCCCTCGTTGAGGAACGCCTCCGCGGGGCGGCTGGCGACGACCTTCTCCGGATAGTCGGCGATGCTCACGGAGTAGATGACGCCCTCGGGCGTCTGGAGCGAGTACGCCGCGGTGGAGACCTCACCGGCCGGGATGTTGACCTTCTGCCGCTGCACCTGCGGCTGGCCCGGCATCTTCACCGAGAAGCCCTCCTCCGCGCTCACCGGGACGAACTGGGACGCGGGCGCGGCGGCATGCTCGCCCCCCTCGCCGCCCTCGTTCGGCAGCTCCTCGACGGTGGAGGAGGCCTCCGCGTTGGAGCCACTGCCGGTCTTCTGCTGGCCGGCGCAAGCGAGGGCAAGCAAGGAAAGGGTCGCAATCGAAGCGAGGAGGCGGGACAACGAAGGCATGGGCGCGCTTCCTGGTAGAAAGGTTGGGGCGTTGAACGCGGTGCGTCGGATGACGCTAGACGAACTGCTCGACTTCTGACTACCCGAGATTGGACGTGCCGCCAGTTTCCAGGTGTCCCTGGACCCAGGGAGCGTCCGCGGAACGACGGATGGAACGCGCCCGAGGCCTGAAAATCGGCCCCGGACGGACATCCCAGGGTTGGAGGGCAGACTACTCGCCCAGGTAGGCCCGGCGCACCTCGGCGCTCTCCAGCAGCGCCTTGCCCGCGCCCGCCATCACCACCTCGCCCGTCTCCAGCACGTAGCCGTAGTGCGCGGCGTTGAGCGCCAGGTGCGCGTTCTGCTCGACGAGCAGCACGCTCACGCCGGTGGCGTTCACCTCGCGCAGGGTGCGGAAGATGGTCTCCGTCACCTGCGGCGCCAGCCCCAGGGAGGGCTCGTCCAGCAGGAGCAGCTGGGGACGGCTGAGCAGCGCGCGGGCGATGGCGAGCATCTGCTGCTCGCCGCCGGACAGCGTGCCCGCCATCTGCGAGCGGCGCTCCTTGAGCACGGGGAACAGGCCGAAGTTCTTCTCCAGGTCCGCGCGCACCTGCGCGGTGTCCTTGCGCAGGTAGGCGCCCAGCTCCAGGTTCTCCAGCACGGAGAGGTTGGGGAAGATGCCGCGGCCCTCCGGCGCGTGGGCCATGCCGCGGGGCACGAGCTGGTGCGCCTTGAGGGCGGTGGTGTCCTGCCCGGAGAAGGTGATGCGCCCGGCGCTCGCCTTGAGCATGCCGCTCACCGCGCGCAGGGTGCTCGTCTTGCCCGCCCCGTTGGCGCCGATGAGGGCCACCATCTCGCCCTTGCCCACCGTGAGGGACACACCCCTGAGGGCCTGGATGGCGCCGTAGTGGACCTTGATGCCGTCCACCGTCAGGAGCGGCTCGAACGCACGGCGCTCACCCAGCGTCTTCACCTGCGCCTCGCTCACGCCGCGCCTCCGTGGCTCTCCAGGTAGCTGTCGCCCAGGTACGCCTCGATGACCTTCCGGTCGCCGCGGACCTGCGCGGGCGCGCCGCGGGCAATCGTCTCGCCGTGGTCCAGCACGGTGATGTGCTCGCAGATGCCCATGACCAGCTTCATGTCGTGCTCGATGACGAGCACGCCCAGCTTGAAGTCGTCGCGCAGCTTGCGGATGAGCACCATCAGGTCCGCCTTCTCGCGCGTGTTCATGCCCGCGGCGGGCTCGTCCAGGAGCAGCACGCGGGGCTGGGTGCCCAGCGCGCGGGCGATCTCCAACCGGCGCTGCTCACCGTAGGGCAGGTTGCGCGCCTCCTCGTCGCGGCGGTGCGACAGGCCCATCACCTCCAGGAGGTGCTCGGCCTGCTCGGTCAGCCGCTTCTCTTCCCGCTGGAAGCCCGGGGTGAGCAGCAGCGCCTTCCACCAGTCCGCGTAGTTGTGGCGCGCGGCCGCGAACTTCGCGCCCAGGCCCGTGCTCATCTGGTGCAGGCCCGTCTGCGCGCGGCAGGCCACCTTCACGTTGTCCAGCGCGGTCAGCGCGCGGAACAAGCGGATGTTCTGGAAGGTGCGCGCCACGCCCATCAGGTTGATTTGATGCGGCTTGCGTCCGTTGACCTGCGCGCCGCGCACGCGCACCTGGCCCTGGGTGGGCTGGTACACGCCGGTCAGCACGTTGAAGGCGGTGGACTTGCCCGCGCCGTTGGGACCGATGAGGCCCTGCAGGTCACCTTCGTGGATGGAGAGGCGGAAGTCCGTCAGCGCCTTGAGGCCGCCGAACTGGATGCCCACCCCGTCCGCGTGCAGCAGCGCGGGGGAGGCCCCGTCCTTCGCCGCGACCGCCTGGATGTCCGCGCTCACGCCAGCCCCCTGCGCTTGCGAGGCAGCCAGCGCGGCAACACGTCCCACAGCTCCTTCGAACCGAACAGCCCCTGCGGACGCGCCAGCATCAGCACCACCAGCAGCACGCCGTAGATGGGCATGCGGATTTGATCCACCCGCTGCGCCAGGCTGCCCTCGGTGCCCAGCGCGGAGAACAGCGACCGCATGCCCTCCGGCAGGAGCGTCAGGAAGATGGCCGCGACGATGGCGCCCGTGGTGGAGCCCAGCCCGCCCAGCACCACCATCACGACGATCTCCATCGACCGCACGAAGGTGAAGGAGCCCGGGTTGATGATGGGCACGAAGTGCGCGAACAGGCCGCCGGCGATGCCCGCGAAGAACGACGAGAAGACGAACGCGCGGACCTTGTAGCCCGTGGTGTCCACGCCCATGGCCTCCGCGGCCACCTCGTCCTCGCGGATGGCCCACAGGCTGCGGCCGTGGCTGGAGCCCGCGAGCCGCCGCGCCGCCAGCACGACCAGGAAGACCCAGAAGTACACCATGGCGGGCGACGAGGCCTGGGGGATGCCCGACAGGCCCAGCGCGCGCCCGAAGGAGTCCGTGTTCTGCACCACCACGCGGATGATTTCGCCGAAGCCCAGCGTGACGATGGCCAGGTAGTCCCCGCGCAGCCGCAGCGAGGGCAGGCCCACCAGGAAGCCACACGCCGCCGCCGCCGCGCCGCCCACCAGCAGGGACAGCATGAACAGCACCTGGTCGCTGGCGGCCACCGGCAGGAACGACAGCGCCACCTCCTTGAGCTGCAGCGACAGGACGCCGGAGATGTACGCCCCCACCGCCATGAAGCCCGCGTGGCCGATGGAGAACTGCCCCGTCATGCCGTTCACGACGTTGAGGCTGACGGCGAGGATGATGTTCACCCCCATCACCGACAGCAGGTAGCTGGCGAAGTCCGCGCCGCCCAGCAGCCACTGGAACAGCGCGAGCACGGGCAGCGCGACGACCACCGGCGCCACGCCGCGCAGCGACGGCGGCACCAGGGGCCGGGACTCGGGGACGGGGAGCGCGGGCGTCTGCATCAGACCTTCTCCGCGGCCACGCGACCGAAGAGGCCACCCGGCTTCACCAGCAACACCAGGATGAGGAAGCCGAAGGCCACCGCGTCACGCCAGGTGCTCGCCGCGTAGCCCACCACGAACTCCTCCACCAGGCCCAGCACCAGCGCGCCCACCACGGCGCCCGGCACGTGCCCGATGCCGCCAATCACCGCGGCCACGAAGGCCTTGAGGCCCACGTACAGGCCCATCAGCGGGCTCACCGACGTGTCCTTGATGGCGTAGAGCAGGCCCGCGCCCGCCGCCAGCGCGCTGCTGAGCATGAAGGTCAGCGCGATGACGCGGTCGGTGGGGATGCCCATCAGCGCCGCCACGCGGTGGTCCCAGGACACCGCGCGCATCGCCCGGCCGAAGCGCGTGCCGAACACCAGGTACTGCAGGCCCACCATCAGCCCCACCGCGATGAGCAGGCTGATGACCTGCCAGTTCCACACCACCACGTCGCGGTCGCCGATGATGAGCCACTCGGTGGGGGTGATGATTTCGGGGAACGCGCGCGGGGAGGCGCCGGGCAGGAAGCCGATGTCGAGCTGGAACCCGTAGGAGAGCGCGAACGAGATGCCGATGGCGGTGATGAGCGCCGTCAGGCGGGGCTTCTCGCGCAGCGGCCGGTACGCGAAGCGTTCGATGAGGAAGCCGAACAGCGCGCAGCCGAGCATGGCCACCGCGAACACGACGGCGACGCCCAGGAGCGAGGCGCGCGCCTCGCGGCCCAGCGCGAACGCCGTCGCGTAGCCCATGTAGACGCCGACCATCATGACGTCGCCGTGGGCGAAGTTGATGAGCTTCAGGACGCCGTACACCATCGTGTAGCCGAGCGCGACGAGCGCGTAGATGGTGCCGGAGGCCAGACCGTTGATGAGGTGCTGGAGGAGCTGCGCCATTTAGGGATTGATGGTCGTCACGTACTGCGTCTTGCCATCCGCGACCTTCAGGATGACGGCGGACTTCACCGCGTTGCGCTTGTCGTCCAGCGTGATGGTGCCCGCCACGCCCGGGAAGTCCTTGGTCTGCGCGATGGCGTCGCGCACGGACGGGCCCGTCAGGTCCTTGGAGCGCTTGAGCGCCTCGATGGCCACGCGCGCCGCGTCGTACCCCAGCGCCGCGAGCGCGTCCGGCACGCTCTTGTACTCGGCCTTGTAGTCCGCGATGAACTTCTGCGTGCGAGGGTCCGGGTTGTCCGGCGAGTAGTGGTTGGAGAAGTAGTTGCCCTCCACCGCGCTGCCGCCCAGCTCGAAGAGCGTCGCGGAGTCCCAGCCGTCGCCGCCCATCAGCGGGACCTTCAGGCCCACCTCGCGCGCCTGGCGGGCGATGACGCCCACCTCGCTGTAGTAGCCCGGCACGTAGATGCCGTCCGGCTGCGCCTTCTTGATGGCGGTGAGCTGCGCGCGGTAGTCCGTGTCGCCCTGGCTGTAGCTCTGCTCGGCGACGAGCTTGCCGCCCATCTCCGTGAACTTCTGCTTGAACACGTTCGCCAGGTCGATGGAGTACGCGCTCTTGTTGTCCGTGAGCACCGCCACCTGCTTGAGCTTCAGGTCGTCGCGGGCGAACTTCGCCATCACGTAGCCCTGGAACGGGTCGATGAAGCAGACGCGGAAGATGTAGTCACCCTTCTGCGTGACGGTGACGTTGGTGGAGGACGGGGTGATCATGGGCACGCCCGCCGCCTGCGCCTTGTCCGCCATGGCCAGCGAGTTGCTGGACGCCACGTCGCCGAGGATGAGCACCACCTTGTCCTGGGTGATGAGGCGCGTGACGGCCTGCGCGGCCTCCTCGGGCTTGCTCTGGTTGTCGTAGACGCGGATGGCCAGCTTCTTGCCGTTCACCCCACCGGCGGCGTTGGCCTCCTTGATGGCCAGCTCGATGCCGTTGCGCTGGGAGATGCCGAAGGTGGCCTGGCCCCCGGAGAGCGCGCCCACCTGGCCGAGCAGGATGGTGTCCGCGGCGGGGGGCGGCGTCGCGCCCGTGTTCGAGGACTGCCCCGGGGACTGAGTGCCTCCCTCACCGGATGGAGCGGGCTGCGTCTTCTTCTCGCAAGCGGCCGCCATGATGGCGAGCGCGGCGAGGAGCATCGGGGCAAGTCGTCGCATTCGGGGCGTTCCTCCTGGGGGGGACCGTTACGACAAAGCCCCGGTTTTCTAGGGGAGCCCTCTCCATGGGTCAAGCGCGCTGCCAGTCAGGCCCTCAACCCCGTACGCCCCGTGCGGTGCGTTATGGGGCCTGTCTGCCGGGCTCCGGCGGGCACGGCGTGGGGGCGCCCGCCCCGCCTCCCGCCCGCGCCAGGGCAGGCGACCTCGGGGTGAGGGGCAGCCACGGAGCCGAGCCCCACGCCCGGGTGTTGCCAGGGCACTGTTCATCCCCGGACCCGCTCCCACCTTCCGCTTGATGGAGCCTGGAGACATCGGGCGCTCGGCCCAGGCGACCCATGGCGGCGCCCTGGCCACCCCCGGTGCCCCGCTCGCTCCATCCATCCAGGAGGAGGAGCCAGCCATGTTCCAGCGCACAGACATCAACGAGGGAATGGTCGTCCGCAGCAACGACAACGAGAAGCTCGGCAAGGTCTTCGCCATCGGCGACGGCGCGTTCCACATCGAGCGGGGCCTGTTCTTCCCCAAGGACTACCGGGTCGCGTTCTCGGAGGTGAGCGACATCCGCAACGGAGAGGTCATCCTCAACCGGGGCAAGGACGCGCTCCAGCAGGTCTCCGAGTCCGAACGCGACGAGGGCACCGCCGTGGGCGCCGCGGGCGCGGGCGCGGGGCGGCTGACGGCCGTGGAGACCGAGCGGCGCGCCACCGTCACGCCCCTGGAGACCACGGAGACGCGCGTGACCACCGCCCGGGTGGACACGCCGGCGGACTACCGCGCGGAGCCCGACACGCTCCTGGGCACGGAGCGGCGCACCGACACCCGCCTGGGCTCGGACCTGCGCCAGGCCGCCGAGGACATGACCATCCCCGTGCACCGCGAGAAGCTCCAGGTGGACAAGCACGAGAAGCAGGCGGGCGAGGTGCGCGTGCACAAGGACGTCGTCGAGGAGGAGGAGGTCATCAAGGTACCGCTGCGCCACGAGCGGGTGCGCGTGGAGCGCCGCGCGGTGACGTCCGACCGGCCAGCGGTGAGCGCCGCCTTCAAGGAGGAGACCATCGTCGTCCCGCTGCGCGGGGAGGAGGTGGAGGTCAGCAAGCGCTCGGTGCTGGACGAGGAGGTCGTCATCCACAAGGACATCGTCGAGGAGGAGCGCGCCGTCTCCGAGCGGGTGCGCCACGAGAACGTGGACATCCGCACCGAGGGCGACATCGACTCCCCGCGCACCCTCAACGCCACGTCCGACGACCCGGACCTGCGCCGCTCCTGAAGTCCAGGCCCACGTCCTGGACCGGCAGGCGGGGCCCGGCGCCACGGGGTGCGCCGGTGGCCCCGCGCCGGGGCGACGCTAGCGGGCCTCCTTGCGCTGGAGCGCGGGGCGCCGCTTCTCCGTCTCCAGGTCGCCCACGCCCGGCCGCGCGGCGGCCGTGAGGTCCAGGCGGTTGAACTCCTTCATGCGGTCCGGGAACTGCCGGGAGACGAGGCGGGACAGGTCCGGCTCCTTCGAGGGCGCGCAGACCTCCACCAGCCGCTCCGCCATCTCCCGCGCGGTGGCGTAGCGCTCCTGGGGGTTCTTGGAGAGCGCCATCTCCAGCACCTCCCACAGCGCCGGGGGGATGGGGTCCGGCCGGGACAGCCGGTCCAGGCAGATGGCGTGCATGGACGCCACCTCCTCGCCCCGGTCGAAGGCGCGCCGCCCGGTGAGGGCCTCGTAGAGGATGAGGCCCATGGCGAACAGGTCGCTGCGCGAGTCCAGCCGCTGCCCCCGCGCCTGCTCCGGCGACATGTAGAGCGGCTTGCCCTTCACGATGCCCGGCAGCGTCACCGCGCGCTGCGCCCGCGCCTTGGCCACCCCGAAGTCGAGCACCTTCACCCGACCGTCGAAGCCCACCATGAGGTTGTGCGGGGACAGGTCGCGGTGGACCAGGTTCATCGACGCGCCGTCCTCCCCCACGAGCAGGTGCGCCGCGTGCAGCCCCTGCAGCGCCTGGGACACCACCGCCACCGCCTCCGGGGGCGTCAGCGGCCGCTTGAGCGAGCGCAGCAACCGGTCCAGGTCCACGCCCCGCACCAGCTCCATGGCGATGAAGTACGACCCCTGGGATTCGCCGAAGTCGTACACGTGCACCAGGTTGGGGTGCGACAGCCTCAGGCCGATGCGCGCCTCGTCCAGGAACTGCTCGACGACGGCCCGGTCCGCGGACAGGTGCGGGAGGATGCGCTTGAGCGCCACCAGCCGGCCCAGCCCCTCCGGCCCGCGCGCCCGCGCCACCAGCACCTGCGCCATGCCGCCGGTGCCCAGGGGCGTCACCACCTCGTAGCGGCCGATGCGGCCTCTGGGCGACAGCGTGTCGTCCATGGCCAGCTCGTCCAGCCGCTCCACCGCGCCCTGCCCGTCCGTGAGCGCCAGGAAGCTCAGCACCGCCGTGTCGAGCTGCTCGCCGATGGCCTCCACCAGCTTCATCACCAGCTCGCCGCCGTCCGGGAACGGCCCCTCCAGCACCAGCCCCAGCCCGCCCAGCGTCAGCCGGCCCAGCGTCAGCTGCGTGCAGAACAGCGTCCGCCCGTCCTTGAGGGGACGGGGCCCCGTCCAGTGCGCCGCCTGGAAGACGTCCACCCCCAGCTCCCCCAGCACCCGCGTGAGCACCGGCCCCCGCGTGCCTCGCAGCGACACGAAGCCCGCCGGCGCGTGCACCATGCGCGCGCACTGCGTGAGGAAGACGTCCAGCCCCGCGTCCAGCGTCAGCCCGCGCGAAAGGCAGTCCTCGAGGATGTCGTCCGACATCCGGTGGACGGACACCAGTCCGCGCAGGAACGCGACTTCGGCTTCAAGGGAGGGGAATTCCACGAGGCGCATTCAACCTCGTGGCACGCCTTCCCTGGAAGACAGGACAAACCGCTAGACGCGCTCGCGGTCCTTCAATCCAACACTCGAACCGATGGAGCGCTCGGTGCTCGCGGGGAGGGAGCGGGGGGAGCGGGCGTCCAGCAGGCCGTGGACCTCCAGCATGTGCTCCAGGTGCGCCACGCGGTCGCGCAGCTGGGACACCTCCGGGTTGGCGCCGAGCTGCGCCTCGCGCAGGCGGATGAAGGCCTCCAGCGCGGGCTTGAGCGAGAAGCGCAGCGTCAGGCCCAACAGGGGGATGCCCGCGACCATGGCCACGACCAGGACCACGACGATGCCTTCGACTGGAGCCACGAGGTACCTCGGAACGAATGGGGGATGCGCTCACTACGCGCGGGCACGCGCGTGATTGCAATCCCCTCCCGAGGCTTTGGCCCGGGCTAGCTCGCCTGGCCGGTGTAGATGGCGTCCGCGATGCGGTAGGCGCTGCCCTCCAGCCGCTGGAAGGCCTCCTTGAGGGCGACGGCGTCGGAGGTGTTGAGCAGGCCCTTGAGCCGCTCCAGGTCCGCCTTGATCTCCTCGCGGTCCTTCTCCGACAGGAGGCTGGCGTACTCCTCCAGGCTCTTCTCCGTCGTGTAGATGAGGCCGTCCGCGTTGTTGCGCAGCTCCGCCAGCTCCTTCTTCTTCTTGTCGTCGGAGGCGTGCGACTGCGCGTCGGAGATCATCGCCTGGATCTCCGCCTCCGACAGGCCGGAGTTGCTCACCACGCGCACCTGCTGCACCTTGCCGGTGCCCAGGTCCTTGGCGCTGACGTGGACGATGCCGTTGGCGTCGATGTCGAACGACACCTCGATCTGGGGCACGCCGCGCGGCGCCGGGGGGATGCCCACCAGTTCGAAGCGCGCGAGCGTCTTGTTGTCCGCCGCCATCTCACGCTCGCCCTGGAGCACGTGCACGCTCACCAGCGGCTGGTTGTCCACCGCCGTGGAGAACACCTGGCTCTTCTTGCAGGGGATGGTGGTGTTCTTGTCGATGATCTTCGTGAAGACGCCGCCGGCCGTCTCCACGCCCAGCGACAGGGGCGTCACGTCCAGGAGGAGGACGTCCTTCACCTCGCCCTTGAGCACGCCACCCTGGATGGCCGCGCCCACGGCGACGACCTCGTCCGGGTTGATGCCCTTGTGCGGCTCCTTGCCGAAGAACTCCTTCACCTTCTGCTGCACGCGCGGCATGCGCGTCATGCCGCCCACCAGGAGCACCTGGTTGACGTGCTGCGCGGTGATGCCCGCGTCCTTGAGGGCGATCTTGCAGGGCTCGATGGTGCGGTCGACCAGGTCGGACACCAGCGCCTCGAACGTGGCGCGGTCCACCGTCTCCGTCAGGTGCTTGGGCCCGGAGGCATCCGCGGTGATGAACGGCAGGTTCACCTCCGTCTCCGGCGCGCTGGACAGCTCGTGCTTGGCGCGCTCGGCGGCCTCCTTCAGGCGCTGCAGCGCCATGCGGTCCTTGCGCAGGTCCAGGCCGTTGTTCTGCTCGGCGAAGCGCTTGGCCAGGTAGTCGATGAGGCGCTGGTCGAAGTCCTCGCCGCCCAGGAACGTGTCGCCGTTGGTGCTCTTGACCTCGAACACGCCGGCGGTCAGCTCCAGGATGGAGATATCGAACGTGCCGCCGCCCAGGTCGTAGACGGCCACGCGCTCCGTGCCGCCGTCCTTCACCTTGTCCAGGCCGTACGCCAGCGCCGCCGCCGTGGGCTCGTTGATGATGCGCAGGACGTTGAGGCCGGCGATGCGGCCCGCGTCCTTGGTGGCCTGGCGCTGGCTGTCGTTGAAGTACGCGGGGACGGTGATGACCGCCTCGGTGACGGGCTCTCCGAGGTAGTCCTCCGCCGTCTGCTTCATCTTCATCAGCACGATGGCGGAGACCTCCGGCGGGCTGTGGCCCTTGCCGCGGATCTCCACCCACGCGTCGCCGTTGGGGCTGGCGGCCACCCGGAACGAGCTGACGCCGATGGCCTTCTTCGCCTCCGGCGAGTCGAACTTGCGGCCGATGAGCCGCTTCACCGCGAAGACGGTGTTCTCCGGGTTGGTGATGGCCTGCCGCTTGGCAATCTGGCCCACCAGCCGCTCACCGGAGTCGGTGAAGCCCACCATGGAGGGCGTGGTGCGGCTGCCCTCGCTGTTGGGGATGACCACCGGCTCGCCGCCTTCCATGACGGCGACGCACGAGTTGGTCGTTCCGAGGTCGATTCCAATCACCTTGGCCATGACGCTTACTGACTCCCCCCGGACGTGCTGCTATCGGACTGCTCGGTCGCCTCGGCCCGCGGCTCACCTTCGGCCGACGGGGTCGGCGCCTCGGGCTGGGGCGGACTGGAAGTTGCCTCGACGGGCGCGCTCTCCGCGGGGGCGCGCGCGACGACGACCATGGCGGGGCGCACCAGCCGGTCGTTGAGGAAGAAGCCGCGCACCACCTCGTAGGCCACGTGGCCTGGGGGCGTGTCCGCCGTCTCCACCTGCTGGATGGCCTCGTGCATGCGCGGGTCGAAAGGCTGGCCCTTGGCGCTGAAGGACTTCACCCCGTGGCGGCCGAGCGCGTCCTCGAAGGACTTGCGCGTCATGGCCACGCCCTTCTGGAAGCTGTCCAGGTCGGGGGCCTTGGTGGCCGCCTCGAGCGCGCGGTCCAGGTTGTCCAGCACCGGGAGCAGGTCCTTGAGCAGCTTCTCCGAACCGAAGCGCTGGACCTCCTCCTTCTCCTTCTGCGCGCGCTTGCGGTAGTTCTCCAGGTCGGCGGCGGCGCGGACCATGCGCTCCTGCGCCTCCTTCGCGCGCTCGTGCGCGTCGCGCAGCCGCTCCAGGGTCTCGCGACCCTTGGCCTGGCTGAACTCGACCTGGGCCTTGAGCGCCTCGACCTCCTGGCGCAACGCGGCCACCTCGTCGGCGGTGGCCGCCGCGACGGGCGCGGGGTCCTCCGTCGAGACGGCGACGCCCTCGTCGGAGGAGGACGGGGACCCGGAGGCTTCCACCTCGATGACGGTCACCTCGTCCTCTTCCTCCATGCGACGCTCGACGCTGCGAACCGCCGCGTCGATGACGTCCTGCCCGATTTCCGCCTGGATGCTGTCCTTCTCACTTGCGCCGGCCACGGTGCTCACTATCTCACGCACTTCACACCGTTCCAACTCTCTGGAACGACTGGCGGAACCCAGACCCGGCGTGTGGACACGCCAGGTTCAGGAGGAACGGAACTTCACGTTCCCGCGGTGGGCTTGCGCGGAGCCCGGCCGAGCGACTTCTTGGGCGCGGCGGCCTTCTTCGCCGCCCGCTTGCCGGAACCGGAGGCGGCGCTCTTGGCGGCGGCCTTCTTGCGGCCGATGGACTTGGTGCCGGCCTTCTTGGCGGCGCGAGGGGCCTCGGCCTTGGGCGCGGCGCGCTCGTTCGAGGAGGCCTTGCTGGAGGGGGCCTCCTCGCTGGCGGAGCCCTCCGCTCCGGGGTTCGACTTGAAGGCGCGCTCCACGGCGCTCTCCACCTGCTGGGCGGCCTGTTCGATCTTCTCCGCCGCCACCTTGGTGGTGCTGGCCGCCCAGGTGCGCAGTTGCTCCAGGCCCTCCTTCACCTTGGCCTGCTTCTCCGGGTCCTTCACCTCCTTGAGCAGACGCTGGGCCTCGCCGCGGAGGTCGTCGGTCGTCCGCTTGAGCTCGTCCCCGGTGCGCTTCAGGAACTCCATGAGCTGCTTGTCCCACTTCTCGGCCATTGCGCGTGTCCTCTCGTCGGGTGGCGCAGAGCCCCCCGGGCTCCGTGGTCCACGCAATATGTCACGGCCGGGCCCCCCGCTGATTGCGGTTCCAGCGCCGGCGGGTGTGCCCGCCACGAGCGCGGCCCGTGCGGGGATGTCAACGGGACGGCTCCATGTGGGACACGAATGTGTCTAGAGTGTTGCACTTCCGGGTCCCGCCACGCGGGCACCCGAGGGAGTCCTCGAACCATGAACCTCGTCCGCCTGACCGCGACCCTCGCCGTCCTGGTCCTCTGGAGCGCCTGTTCCGGCAGCAACCACGAGTCCCCGGGCGGAGGCCCGCGCCTCCCCACCGACGCCTCGCTCACCGACACCACGGTGGGCGCGACCTATGAGACGCGGCTTGGGGCCACCGGCGGCACCGCCCCCCTGCGCTACGGCATCCAGGGCGAGGTGCCCCCGGGCTTCTCCTTCTATCCCTCCGAGGGGCGGCTGGTGGGCCCCGCCAGCGCGTCCGGCGAGTTCTCCGTCACGGTGGACGTCCGGGACGTGGAGAACAGCCGGGACACGCGGACGTACAGCCTGAAGGTGTGGCCGGCGCCGGTGCTCGCCCCCCAGGCGCCTCCCGCCGGCGCGGTGGGCAACGGCTACACGCACACCTTCGGCGTCACCGGGGGCCGGCCGCCGCTGACCTTCTCCCTGGCGGACGGGGCGCTGCCCTCCGGGCTGGCGCTCTCCCAGGACGGCGAGGTGGCCGGAGTCGCGGAGGTGGCCGGCACCCAGACCTTCACCGTGCGGGTGGAGGACGCCAGCGGCGTGCGGGTCGAGGGCCGCTACTCGCTGGAGGTGAAGCCGAACACGGGCACGCCCGACTCGGGGCCCTCCACCACCTTCCCGCTGTCGGTGGGCAACTGGAACATCGAGTGGTTCGGCGACCCGGTGGAGGGCCCGGCGGACGACGCGAAGCAGTTGGAGAACGTGACGGCGGTCCTGCTGAGCGCGAACAAGGACATCTGGGGCCTGGCGGAGGTCGTCAACACCGACCAGTTCAACACGCTCAAGGCGCAGCTCCCCGGGTACGACGGCTTCCTGGCCAACGACAGCCGGGTGACGCTCGGCAGCGCGTACTACTCCACCAACGAGCAGAAGCTGGGCGTACTCTTCAAGTCCAACATCGTCCAGGTGCTGAGCGCCCAGGTCATCCTGTCCGAGTACAACTCCGAGTTCGCCGGCCGCCCGCCCCTGCGCGTGGACCTGCGCATCACCCGGGGCACGGCCAAGGTGGACCTGACGCTCATCGTGGTCCACCTCAAGGCGCAGGCCACCACCCCGGACTTCGAGCAGCGCGTGCAGGAGGGCCAGTTGCTCAAGGCCTACCTGGACGCGAACCTGCCCACGCAGCGGGTGATGGTGGTGGGCGACTGGAACGACGACGTGGACCAGTCCACGACGACCAACCCGTCGACGGGCGCGAAGTACGACACCCCCTTCCGCCCCATCGTCAACGACACCGCCCGCTACACCTACATCACCCAGGCGCTGTCGTTGGCCAACGTGGGCTCCACGGTGGGCCGCAACACCTTCATCGACCACCAACTGGCCTCCAACGAGATGTTCGACGCCTACGTGGCCAACTCGGCGGAGGTGATTCGTCCGTCCATCACCAGCTACAGCTCCACCACGTCGGACCACTACCCCATCGTCAGCCGCTATGACTTCGGCCAGGTGTCGTCGGGGCCGCTGCGGCTCACCGCGCCCAACGGCGGAGAGGCGCTCACCGCGGGCGCCGCCTTCGACATCACCTGGGCGGCCACGGACGTCACCACCGTCAAGCTGGAGTACTCGACGGACGACGGGGTGACGTGGCAGCCCATCACCGCCTCCACGTCCGCCGCGTCCGGGCGCTACCCCTGGACGGTGCCCTCCGAGGTCAGCACGCAGGCGCGCGTGCGCATCACCGACACGGCGCGCCCCACCGTGACGGACACCAGCGACGGCGTGTTCCAGTTGAAGGGCGGGACGTCCACGGTGTTCATCAACGAGTACCTGCCCCAGCCCTTCCCTCCGGCGGGCAGCACCACGCCGGACTACGACAAGATGTTCGTGGAGATCCTCAACGCCTCCGGCACCGTGGTGGACCTGAGCAACTGGAAGCTGCACGACGACGAGTCCAAGAGCGGCGCGAAGCCCCCCCGGCACGTCTTCCCCCAGGGGACGACGCTCCAACCGGGCAAGGTCTACACGGTGTTCTCCGGCGCGGCGGCGGTGCCCGTGGGCATGCCCAACGCCTCGTCCGCCAGCAGCCCGGACGGCCTGCGCTTCAACCGCGCCAACGACGGCGTCTACCTGCTGCGCGCGGACGACTCGGTGGCGGACAGCGCCTCGTACGGCAGCACCACCCAGGGCACGTCCTTCAACCGCAACCCGGACGGCAACGCCGTGGGGAACTGGGTGGCCCACACGACGATGTCCACCAACCCCTCGTCTCCCGGCACGCGCGTCGACGGCAGCGCCTTCTGAGACGTTGCCGCGTCAGGGGCTCGGGGGCCCCGCGTCTGGCCGGTCCTGCCGGCCCCGGAGGAGTTCCCCTCCGGGCGCCGGCCGCTTCGCGCGAGGAGGACGCCATGGTGGAGACGCTCACCCTGTACCGCCCGGTGGGCCTGGAGGAGGCGAGGCTCATCGTGGCCAGCGGCTGCGCGGGCTTCCCTCCCCGGCTGCCGGAGCAGCCCTTCTTCTACCCGGTGCTGAACGCGGACTACGCGCGCCAGATTGCCCGGGACTGGAACACGAGGGACGCGGGGAGCGGCCACGTGGGGTTCGTCACCGTCTTCGACGTGGAGGCCGCCCACGTCGCGCGCCACCCCGTGCGCACGGTGGGGGGCCGCCAGCACCAGGAGCTGTGGATTCCCGCCGGGGAGCTGGCGGACTTCAACGCGCGCCTGGTGGGCCCCGTCCGCTTCACGGAGGTCTGGTACGGGCCCGACTTCGAGGGCTTCGACACGCTGCCGGCCTTGATGGAGGAGGTGTCGACCGGCGAGGACGGACGCGACGCGGACCTCCCCCTCCAGGCCCTCGTGCGGGACCTGCCGGACGCCGTGCTCGTCAACCTGGGGTGGTGGGAGCGCGTCCCCGCCCAGGCGCTGGACCTGGACGAGCCGCGCCGCACCGCCCTCCTCCACCGGCTGCGCGCGGCCTGGGCCCGGGTGAACCCCACCTGGCCCCTGCCCGCCGCCGCCTGAACCACCGGGGCCGGGAACCCGACGTGACGCGCCAATTCCCCGTCACGACAGGCGTTTCCGGCCCTCCCGGTGAGATTCGACTTCCCTTTCCGCCACGGGACGACCGAGAAAATGGGCCCGTTGCGTATCCGGCTCGAACGTGCCGGACGGCGGGGCATGGGGCCTTTCCGTCGACCCGCGTGGGGTAGAGAGCGTGCTGCCAGGCGATGACCGCTCCGTCATGGAGGCGTTCCGGCGCGGAGACGCGGCCGTCCTGACCGCGGTGTACCGCGCGTACTCACCCGAGGTGCTCCGCTACCTGTCCCGGCGCTTCTCCGTGGGCACGGACGCGGCGGGGCGCACGGTGGCGCTGTCCGCGCTGGACCTGGACGCCGCGCACCAGGAGACCTTCGTGCGCGCCTTCCGGCCCCACATGCGCCAGGCCTACGACGGGGTGCGCCCCTACCTCGGCTTCCTGCTGACGGTGGCGCGCTCGACGGCCATCGACCTGATGCGGGCCTCCGGCCGGGTGGCGCGCGAGGCCATCTCCCTGGAAGAGGCGCCGGAGCTGGGCCGCCTGCCCAACGAGGGGCGCAGTCCGGAGGAGGAGGCGCTGGGCGCGGAGGTGCGCACGCTGGTGCGCCGCTTCCTGGACGCGCTCCCGGAGGAGGGCCGCGCGCTGGCGCACCTGCGTTTCATCGAAGGTCTGTCCCAGGAGACCGCGGCCGAGCGGCTCCGCCTGACGCGGGGGGAGGTCCGCGTGCGCGAGCGGAGGCTGCGCACGCAGTTCGCCGAACACCTGAGGTCCTCGGGCTGGCTGGAGACGGCCGCCGAGGCCGGAGGCCTGGTGCTGGGGGTGATGCTGGCCACCCTGGCGCTGTGCTTCCTGCGGAGCGCGCCATCATGAGGTGGTACGAAAGACACATCGACGGCAGCCTGACGCGGTGGTCGCTGGGGACGCTGACCCCGGACCAGTCCGCGCGACTGCTGCGCCATGCCCATGTCTGCCACCGCTGTGGCCCCCTCTACGAGCGCTGGGTCCGGGCGCACCGCGCGTTGGAGGGCTCGCTCGACGCGCCCTCCTCCATGGAGCGCCTCGCCCTGACGGAGGCCGGCCTGTCCGCGGCGCTCGCGGCGGCCGTGCCCGCGCGGGCGCCCTCCGCCCTGACCTCGCTGGCGGCGTTGGGAGGCGTGCTGGCCGCCGTCCTCCTCGCGGTGGTGCTGGTGCCGCGGCTGTCCTCCGACGAGTTCCGCTCGCGAGGCGTGGGGACGCCGCCCCCGGGCGTGGCGCTGCGCGTCTTCTGCGCCGCCCCGGGCCTGCCCCTGCGCGAGCTGCACGCGGGCGAGGCGTGTCCGGCCGGGGCGATGATGGCCTTCGCGGCGGGGGGCAACGCGCCCTACACCCATGTCGTCGTGCGTGTCCGCGACGCGGACCGGCCGGAGGTCCTCGCCGGCCCCTTCGCGTTGGCGGGGCCCCCCGGGAAGGAGGCGCCGCTGGAGCTGACCGTGCCGCTGCCGGAGCACGCGGGTGAGGCGAAGGTGACCGCGGCCTTCGCCAGCAGCCCGTCCGCGGCGCTGGCGGCCGTGCGTGGGGACGAAGAGGGGGAGGCCGTGGTGCTCGAGCAGTCAGTGAGGGTAGAGGAAGGCCCATGAACAGATTGGGAGTGCTCCTCGGGTTCGCCGCGCTCTTCGCAGCGCGCGACGCCTCGGCGGATGCGCTGGTGCGCCGTGCCCTCGTGATTGCCCACAATGGGAGCGACGACCCGTCCCTGCCGTCGCTGCGCTTCGCGGACGACGACGGGGTCCTGTGGGCGGAGACGCTCCAGCGGCTGGGCGTGGAGACGACGCTGCTGGTGGATCCGGACGAGGCCACGCGCGCCAGCCAGCGGCCGGTGCTCGCGGGGGCACGTCCGCCCACGCCGGACGAGGTGAAGCGCGAGGTGGCCCGCCTGCGCGCCGCCAGCCTGGCGGACGACGAGCTGGGGCGCGAGACGGACGTGCTCATCGTCTACGTGGGCCACGGCAACACGGACGAGGCCGGACGCGCCTACTTCACCCTGGCCGGGGGCCGGCTGGACAAGGCGAGCCTCTACGCGGACGTGGTCGATCCGCTCGGCGCGGACTACGTGCACCTCATCGTGGACGCGTGCCGCGCCTCCGGCGTGGTGGGCCGCCGCGGCGGCGCGGCGGACGCGGCGGTGCTCGCGGAGCTGCGGGGCATGCTCGCGCGCGAACAGCTCGCCACGCGCCCCTCCGTGGGCGCCATCTTCGCGGAGAGCGAGGACGGCGAGACGCACGAGTGGTCGCGCATCCGCGCGGGCGTCTTCAGCCACGTGGCGCGCTCGGGCCTGCTGGGCGCGGCGGACATCAACGGCGACGGGAAGGTGGAGTACAGCGAGCTGGGGGCCTTCGTCTCCGCGTCGCTCCAGGGCGTCCAGGGGCTGCCGGCGCGACTGGCCGTCCAGGCCTTCGCCCCCACCCGCGCCCCCAGGCGCCCCCTGGTGGGCCCCGCGCCCGCCGGGCCCAGCCTCACGCTGACGTCCGGCTTCGGGCACTCGCGCGTGTCCGTGGAGGACGCGGACGGCCGGCGGCTGGCGGACGTGCGGCGCGCGGAGGACCAGTACGTGCTGCTGCGCCTGCCCGAGCGCGAGGAGTACTGGGTCCGCACGCCCACCACCGAGGCGCGCGTCAAGCTGGCGGAGCTGAGCAGCGGCGCGCCCAGCATGGCTCCGCGAGAGCTCCAGGAGCGCGGCCCCGCGGAGGAGGCGCTGCGCCGGGGCCTGTTCGCCGTGCCCCTGGACAAGGACTTCTACGACCAGTACGTGGCCGTCGCCGGCCTGGTGTCCGTGGACGTGTCGCGCGCCTTCCCGCCGACCCCCGGCGGCCCCCAGCCCTTCCGGCTGGCCCGCCCCACCCCCAGCCCCTCGTGGGAGGTGGGCCTCGTGGGGCACCACGCGCCGCTCGGCATGGGGCGCCTCTCCACGGGGCTGAGCCTGTCCTGGCGCGGCGGCGAGGTCGCGCGGCTCCCGCTGTACTACGGCGCGCGCGCCACCTACTCCGTCATGCCCGTGTCGCTCGACGGCATCCGGATGCACCGCGCGACGGTGCAGGGCCTGCTGGGCACCCAGGACATCGTGGACACGCCGCTGTTCGCGGAGGTGGGCGTGGGCTGGGGCCTGCTGGGCGTGGCGGCGAACGGGGCGAACATGGCGGACCCCACCGTGCTGACGACCCACGCGGCCGCGGGTGTGGCGGGGCGACTGCTGGGAGTGCGCCTGCGGCTCGCCGCCACCGTGGCGTCGGACCGCGTCACCCTGGATGGCGACGATTACTGGAACCGGATGTTCGGCTTCGAGCTGGCGTTCTGGCGCTGACGGGCACGTCCCGGGGATTCGATGATGCGACGTTCCTGTTTCTGGCTGACGACGCTCGCGCTGGCCACCGCGGGCTGCGACACGATCTCCCTGGACGATTTCGTCCGGCGCCCCCCGGCCCTCACCCGCATCGAGGTCGAGGCCTCGGGCGGGAACTGCGAGCACGGCGGCAAGGCCCTCCTCTCCGGCCTGGACCTGGACGAGGACGGCACGCTGTCCGACGCGGAGGTGACGCGGGTCGAGTACCTCTGCACCGCGAAGCCGGAGGTCGTCATCCTCTCGAGCCCGCTCGCGCCGGGAGGGACCTGTCCTCGGGGTGGCTCCCTGCTCCGGGCGGGCGTGGACCTCGACGGCGACGGGCGCCTGGCCGACGCGGAGGTCACCCGGGAGGTGACCACGTGTACTCCGGAGGGTGTGGCGCGCTACCGCCTGGTCCCCTTCGAGGGGCCTCCCGGGCCATGCGCCACCACGGGGACGCGGGTCGAGGCGGGCCTGGACCTGGATGGCGACGGCGCGCTCGGCGCCACGGAGAAGCAGACCGAGGCCGTGCTCTGCTTCACGGAGGAGCACGTCCGCGTGCGACTGGCGCCCGAGCCCCTGGGCGCGCAGTGCCCGGCCGGCGGGACCCGCGTGGACGCGGGCATCGACTCGGACGGTGACGGCGTCTTCGAGGACGAGGAGGTCCTCGCCCGGACCTACGTCTGCCAACCGCTGTCCACCTATGTCGGCGACTTCTTCGTCCGCGACGAGACCGACCTCGCGCTGCTCCAACGCCTGTCCCATATCCAGGGCTCGCTGAGCATCAACCAGACCGCGCTCACGCAGGTGGTGGTGCCCTCCCTGATGATGGTGCAGGGCAACCTCATCCTGGAATGGAACGACGCGCTGACCCGGGTGGAGCTGCGCTCGCTGCGCTTCGTCGCGGGGGACGTCACGGTCTCCAACAGCGTCGCGATGGAGACGCTCGTGCTCGGCTCGGGTCCCTTGTGGGTCGAGGGCACGGTGTGGCTCTATCGAAACCTCGCGCTCACGTCGCTGTCCGGGGTGACCGGCGTGATTCCGCGCCACAGCCTCCGCGTCGAGGACAACCCCGTCCTCCAGAACAGCGGGGAGTTCACGTACCTCACCTCCCTCGAGGGCGACTTCATCTTCGGCACGAATCCGAAGCTCACCTCGTTGCCGTGGTCGGTGCTGAGGTCCGTGGGAGGGACGGTGAACCTCTCCGGCCTGCACGCGATGAAGTCCCTCCCGGGAACCCAGCTCGAGCAGGTGGGCGGAACCCTGGCCATCCATGCGAACGACCTCCTGGAGGACCTGTCCGCGCTGTCGAAGCTCACCCGCGTCCACGGCACGTTGTTCCTTGGCGCCCTCCCCCGAATGGTCTCCGCCCCGAACATGGAAGCCCTGCAGCGGACGGGCGGGCTGGAGCTCAGCGACAACCTCGCCTTGGAGGAGGTGGGCCCGTCCTTCCCGGTGCTCGAAGCCGTGGACGGCTACCTCCGCATCCAGAGCAACCCGAGGCTCCAGCGGCTGGGGCGGTTCCCCGTGTTGTCGAACGTCACCTGGCTCGAGTTCGTGGCGAACCTCGAGCTGAAAGACGTCTCCGGTCTGGAGGGGGTGACGGAGCTGGGGAGCCTGTTGGCGCTGGGCAACGCGTCGCTGACGGGCTTCACCGGGCTGCGCCACGTGCGCTCCATCGGAACCCTCAACGTCCAGGGCAACCCGGCGCTGACGAGCCTGGGCCTGGACGGCCTCGAGACGGTGCGGGACACCTTCTTCGTCAGGAACAACACCGGGCTGCCCACGTGCCTGGCGCAGGCGCTCGCCACCCGCGTCTTCACCGCCATCCAGTTGGAGATCGAGGGCAATGACGACTCGGCCACCTGCGCGGCCCCCACGTTGTCGGGGGGCGCACCGTGAGCGCGCGACGCCCCCGAGCCCCCATCTGCGGGCTGTGGCTGGCCCTGCTGCTTCCCTGGGTGACGGCGTGTGACGACATCGACCTGGGAAAGCTGGTGTTGCCCCTCTCGCCCCTCATGCGCATGGAGCCCGAGCCCGCGGGGAGCCACTGCCCCCTGGGCGGCACGGTCGTCCGCGTCGGCCTGGACCTGGACGGCGACGAGGTGCTCTCCGACGCGGAGGTGACGGAGACGCGGTACACCTGCCTCACGCCCACGCCGGAGGTGCTGGTGCGGGTCGAGACCGTCCCCCCGAGCGAGCGCTGCGCCAAGGGCGGACAGGTGTCTCGCGCGGGGCGCGACCTGAATGGCGATGGCGTCCTGGACGACGCGGAGATCTCCCGCGAGGTCTACACGTGCGCGCCGGAGGGGTCGCGGACCGTCCTCACCCGGGTTCGCGAGGGACTTGCGCCGGGGGCGCCCTGTTCCCAATCCGCCACGCTGGTGGACGCCGGACTGGACCTGGACGAGGACGGGCAGCTGTCCGACTTCGAGCTGCGCACCACGCTCGTCGTGTGCTTCGGCCCCATGAGCCACGTCGTGCTGGAGCTGCACCCGGAGGGGACGGCCCGGGCCTGTCCGGCGGGCGGCACCCGTGTCATCGCCGCGCTCGACCTGAACGGCAACGGACGCGCCGACCTCATCGAGCCGCAGGCGTACGACTTCGTCTGCGACGAGCACCACACGTTCGACGGGAGCTACTACGCCCACGACGCCGTGGACCTCGCCGCGCTCCAGGGCGTCTCGCGCATCCGCGGTTCGCTCGTCGTCGAGCACCCTCGCGCCTCGCTCGTCGAGCTGTCCCTGCCCGCGCTGGAGGGAATCGACGGTGACCTCTCCGTCAGGAACAGCACCACCCTGGAGCGGGTGGACCTGCCTCGCCTCCGCGGCGTGGGCGGGGACGTGAACATCGAGGTCAACGGCGTGCTGACCCAGGTGGCGCTCGGGCTCCCCCAGCGCCTGCCCGTCTTCGTGGGTGGCAGCCTGAACCTCAACAACAACGCGGCGCTGCCGGACCTGGAGGGCTTCACCTACCTCGTGCCCCGCAAGAGCGTCGTCGTCAGCAACAACCGGGCGCTCACGCATGCCGAGGGGCGCTCGGGCCTCATGCACGTCGAGCAGTTGGCCGGCCAGCTCTCCGTCCACTCCAATCCCCTGTTGGAGCGCCTGCCGCTCCCCAACCTCGCTCGCGTGGGCAGCAACGTCACGCTCGAGTACAACGCCGCCATGCGCCGGCCGGTGGGGACACGGCTCGCGAACGTGGGCGGCAGCCTCCTCATCCAGCGCAACGGCTCGCTGGAGTCGCTCGGAGGGCTGGACGAGCTCGCGAATGTCGACGGTGAGCTCGTCATCCACTCCAACGACGTGTTGCCCCACACGATGGGCTTGAAGGCCCTGCGTCGCGTGGGGACCCTGCGGGTGACCAGCAACCCGCTCCTCACCGACCTCGGGGACATGGACGCGCTCCAGGTCGTCGACCGGGCGGTCATCTTCGAGGACAACCCCGCGCTGCGCACCCTCCGTGGCCTTCGCCGGCTCACCGACCTCGACACGCTGAGCATCGGGGCGAACCCGATGCTGGTCTCGCTGTCCGGCCTGTCGAACCTGGTCCGGACGGGCACGCTGACCGTCTCCAGCAACGACTCCCTCGCCGCGCTCTCCGACCTGGCGGCCCTGCGAGAACTGGGCAGCCTCTCCGTGGAGCGGAACGCGAACCTGCTGCGGCTGGAGCTGCCCGCCCTCGTGACGGTGAACAAGGACCTCTCCATCCGCGCCAATGCCCGGCTCCCCGCGTGCCAGGTCAGGACGTTCGCGGAGCACGTCTTCACGGGCCCGCCCGACGGCCTCTTCCTCGAAGGCAACGACGACACGGCGCCCTGCCCATGAGGCCAGGGGCCTCTTCGTCACGAGGCGAATCGAACAGGAGTCACGTCATGCGATGGACCTGGGGGGCGATGCTGACGGTGGTGACGCTGATGGGCTGTGACGCCATCACGCTGCGAGATATCGGCCCCAAGACCGTCAGCCGCACGACGGAGGTGCCGGCGGGGGAGACCTGCGCGCTCGGCGGCAGCAAGGTGGAGTCGGGCCCGGACTGGAACAGGGACGGCGTGCTCGGCGACGCGGAGGTGGCCACGACCGAGGTCCTGTGCAACCCGACCTCCGCGCCCATCCTGACGCGCAGGCTGTCCGAGCCCCGGGGCGAGCACTGCGAACTGGGCGGGACCCGGGTCCAGTCCGGCCCCGACACCAACGCGAACGACCTCCTGGACGACGCGGAGGTGGTGACCACCGAGTTCGTCTGCGCGGCCCCTCCTCCAGCGGTGCTCGTGACCACCGAGCAGCTCGCGCCGGGGGAGACCTGTCCCCAGGGTGGGCAGACCATCCGCGCGGGGACGGACATGGACGGCGACGGCGTCCTTTCGTCGGGCGAGGTCGGCCGCGAGCTCACCGCCTGCATGGAGAAGGCGCCCTTCCTCGTGAGGGCCTACTCCACCGGCTTGGACTCCCATGGCTTCTGCCCTGGGGGGTCGCAGACACTCGTCCAGGCGGGCATCGACCTCGACGAGGACCACGCGCTCGACCCGGGCGAGGTGCGCTCGTCCCAGTTCCTCTGCGGGCCGGCATCGAAGATCCGCTTCAGTTGGAAGGTGACGCCCTCCAGCGAGTACTGCACCAACGAAGGCTTCGCCGTCGACGCCTGGGTGGATGAGGACGGCGATGGAGAGATGAGCCTGGGAGAGGTCCAGACCGCCCTGCACGTCTGCCGTGGCTCGACGCTCCTCGACGGCTTCTACAGGGTGAGGACCTCGGCGGACCTCGCCGCCCTCCAGGCCGTCACCCACATCCGCGGCTCCCTCATCATCAACCATTCGGACCTCCAGACGCTGGAGCTGCCGGGGCTGTGGTCCATCGACGGCACCCTGAGCATCGTGGGCAATTACAACCTCGTCTCGCTCTCGCTCCCCGCCCTGCGCTTCGTGGGGGACGACGTGGAGTTCATCGGCAACACCGTGATGACGCAGGTGAGGCTGGGCTCCATCGGGCCGACGCCGGCCCACTCCATCTGGGTGGGTGACCAGGTGAAGTTGAGCGGAAACACCACGCTGTCGACGCTGCCCCACATCACCGGGTTGGCCCCCCAGGGGAGCTTCATCCTCACGGAGAACTCCTCGCTCGTGGCGCCGATCGCCTTCCCCTACGTCGAGTCCCTGAAGGGCGAGCTGGTCGTCCGGGACAACCCCGCGCTCGCCACCCTGCCCTTCATGAACCTGCGGACCGTCGGGGGCTCGGTGACGATTCGCGACAACGCCGCGCTCGGTGGCCTGTACGGGCTGCGCTCGCTGACCTCCGTCGACGGCGACCTCCAAGTCATCGGCAACGCCCTCAGGGACGAGTTCCTCGGCCTGGAGTCCCTGAAGCATGTCGGGGGAGACTTCTGGGTGATGGAGAACACGGACCTGACGTCGCTCGCGCTGCCCGCGCTGGAAGACGTCCGCGACCTGCTCGTCGACGACAACCCGCTGCTCGAATCCGCGGGCCCCTTCCCGCGGCTGTCCAGCGTGCGCCGGGAGCTGCGCCTCGCGAGGAACGCGAAGCTGGCGAAGGTGACGCAGGCGCCGCGCCTCTCCGCGGCGGGCGTGGTGACCCTCTCCCAGAACCCGCTCCTCACCGACCTGTCCGCGTTCGAGAACGTGACCTGGGCGTCCGCCGTGGAGGTCGCGCAGAACGACGCCCTGACCAGCCTCGCCGGGTTCAAGCGCCTGCGCGAAGCAACCCTGCTCACGGTGGCCCATCACCCGCGGCTCCAGACGCTCGACATGGGCGAGCGGCTCCAGGTCTCCGGCGCCTTCTACGTCCACCACAACCCCCAGCTCGCCGCTTGCGCGGTGACGGCGCTCGCCGACGCGGCCTTCACGGGCGACCCGGACTCGCGCATCACCGAAGGCAACGACGAGACGGCCGTCTGCTCGCCCTAGCGGCCTGGCCCCCTGGTCTCCGGCCCGTCCCGCGGGCGGCGGCCTCCCCGCCCGGGACACAGGAGCCGCGCGGGTGCGTTCTCTCCAAAGGGGAGCGTACCGCATGGCCAAGCCCGTCATCCTCGCGGTGGACGACGACACGGAAGTGCTTCGCGCGGTGGAGCGAGACCTGCGGCGCAAGTACGGCCGGGACTACCGGGTGCTGAGCGCCGACCGGGGCGAAGCCGCCCTGGAGACGGTGCGCCAGTTGCGGCTGCGCGGCGACCCGGTGGCCCTCTTCCTCGTGGACCAGCGCATGCCCGGCATGTCGGGCGTGGAGTTCCTCGAGAAGGCCCGGGACCTCTACGACGAGGCCCGCCGCGTGCTGCTCACCGCGTACGCGGACACGCAGGCCGCCATCCACGCCATCAACGAGGTGCGGCTGGACCACTACCTGCTCAAGCCGTGGGAGCCGCCGGAGGAGCGGCTCTACCCCGTGCTGTCGGACCTGCTCGACGAGTGGTGGGCCCACCATCCCCCCTCCTTCGAGGGCATCCGCGTGCTGGGCAACCGCTGGTCTCCCCGCTCGCACTCGCTGCGGGACTTCCTGGGCAGCAACCAGGTGCCCTACCAGTGGCTCGACGTGGAGGGCAGCGACGAGGGCCAGCTGCTGCTCACGCAGGCGGGGGGCGCGGCGGTGGCGAAGCTGCCCCTGGTCCTCTTCCCGGACGGGACCCGGTTGATGGCGCCGGACAACGTGGACGTGGCCGAGCGCATCGGCCTGAAGGTCCGCGCCACCAAGCCCTTCTACGACCTGGTCATCATCGGCGGAGGCCCGGCGGGGCTGGCCGCCGCGGTGTACGGCGCGTCCGAGGGGCTGAGCACCGTCATGGTGGAGCGCAGCGCGCCAGGAGGACAGGCGGGCACCAGCTCCCGCATCGAGAACTACCTGGGCTTCCCCGCGGGGCTGAGCGGCGCGGACCTGGCGCGCAGGGCTGTGGCGCAGGCGGCGCGCTTCGGCGTCGAAATCCTCACGCCCCAGGAGGTGAGCGCCGTCCGGGTGGCGGACCCCTACCGCATCGTGAAGCTGGGCGACGGCACGGAGCTGAGCTGTCACGCCCTCCTGGTGGCCACCGGCGTGCAGTGGCGCAGGCTGCCCACGCCCGGCATGGAGGCCCTGTCCGGGGCGGGCGTCTACTACGGCGCGGCGCGCACGGAGGCCGTGTCCTGCAAGAACGAGGAGGTCTTCATCATCGGCGGCGCCAACTCCGCGGGCCAGGCCGCGCTCTACTTCGCCCAGTTCGCGAAGCGGGTGACGCTGGTCGTGCGCGGGGACTCGCTGGAGCGCGGCATGTCCCATTACCTGGTGGAGCAGGTGCACAGCACACCCAACGTGACGGTGCTGCTCCACACGGAGGTGATGCGCGCGGAGGGCGCCGGCCACCTGGAGCGCGTGACGCTGCGCACCCAGGGCGAGGCCGAGCGCACGCTGCCCGCCAGCGCCCTGTTCATCATGATCGGGGCGGTGCCTCGCACGGAGTGGCTGGACGGCGTGGTGGCACGGGATGACCGGGGCTATGTCCTCACCGGGCCGGACCTGACGTCGGGCGGGCAGCGGCCCCGGGGGTGGAAGCCGGACCGGGAGCCCTTCCTCCTGGAGACGAACGTGCCGGGCATCTTCGCCGCGGGCGACGTGCGGCACGCCTCCATCAAGCGCGTGGCGTCGGGAGTGGGCGAGGGCTCCATCGCCATCTCCTTCATCCATCAATACCTGAGCGAGGTGTGACGTGTCCGCGGATGGCAAGGACCCGAAGGAGCGACTCCAGTGCGTGCAGGGCACCCTGCTGCGCCAGGAGAAGCTCGCGGCGCTGGGCCGACACGCGGCGGGCCTGGCCCACGAGATGAACAACCCGGCCTCCGCCGGACGCCGCGCCAGCGAGCAGCTGGCCCAGGCCATGGACGCGGCGGAGGACCTGTCGCTGGCGCTGGACCGCCACACCCCCACGGTGGAGCAGCGCCAACTGCTGTTCCGCGTCTGCCGCCAGAGCCAGGGCCGCGGCGCCACGCGGGACATGGACCCGCTCACCCGCGGAGACGCCGAGGACGCGCTCGCCAACTGGCTGGACGCGCACGGCCTGGGCAACGCCTGGGACGTGGCCCCCACGCTCTTGGACGCCGCCATCGGCACCGAGCAGCTGGAGCCCATCGCCCAGGCCTTCGACGCGCAATCCCTGCCGGACGCGCTCGCGTGGCTGGAGGCGCTGGTGCGCACGCGCGCGCTGCTGGCGGAGGTGCGGCAGAGCACCACGCGGCTGGCCGAGCTGGCCGGCGCGGTGAAGTCGTACACGCACGCGGGCAAGGAGCACCTGGAGCCGGTGGACGTGCACGAGGGCCTGGAGAACACGCTGCTGCTCCTCAACTACAAGCTCAAGCACGGCGTGGAGGTGAAGCGCGAGTACGACCGGAGCCTGCCGCGCATCCAGGCGCTGCCCGGCGGCCTCAACCACGTGTGGACCAACCTCATCGACAACGCCATCGACGCCATGGCGGGCAAGGGCCACCTCACCGTGCGCACCGCGAGGGACGGCGCGTCGCTGCTCGTGGAGATGGTGGATGACGGGCCGGGCATCCCCCCGGAGCTGCTGCCGCGCATCTGGGAGCCCTTCTTCACCACCAAGCCCATGGGCCACGGCACCGGCCTGGGCCTGGACATCACCCACCGCATCGTCGTGGACATGCACCACGGCGACGTGCGCGTGGAGTCGCGCCCCGGCCGCACGGCGTTCCAGGTGCGGCTGCCCCTGGACGCGCCCACGGCGGCCTGACGGCTCACGCGCCGCGCAGCCCCTCCGGCTCCGCGCGGGCGCGGGCGACGCGGGCGCGGGGACGCGCGGCCTCCGGCACGAAGGCGTTCGCGCCCAGCTCGAAGGGCAGGCGCACCTGGAAGCAGGTGTCCCCCGGCTTCGAGGTGACGAGCAGCGCGCCCTGGTGCAGCGTGGACACCACGCGGTGGGTGATGCTGAGGCCCAGGCCCGTGCCCTCGCCCACGCCCTTGGTGGTGAAGAACGGGTCGAAGATGCGCGGCAGCACGTCCTCGGGGATGCCCGGGCCGTCGTCCCAGACCTCCACCACCACCTGGTCACAATCGCGCCGCGTGCGCAGCCGCAGCGTGCCGCCGCCGTTCTCGCGGATGGCGTCCGCCGCGTTCTCGATGAGGCTCGTCCACACCTGGTTCAGCTCCGTGCCGTACGCGGTGATGGGCGGCAGGCTCCGGTCGTAGTCCCGCTCCACGCGCACGCCGCGCAGCCGGTGGGCCAGCACCGCGAGCGTGCTCTCCAGCCCCTCGTGCACGTCCACCCGCTGCAGGGGCGCCTCGTCCAGGTACGTGTACGCGCGCGCGGAGTTCACCAGCGAGGCGATGCGCCCTCCCGCCTGCCCCACCTCCTCCAGCAGCATGGAGATGCCGCGCGTCGCGGCCACCCAGCGCAGCGTGCCCTTGAGGACCTCACCCGACAGCGCCTCCAGCTCCCGCTCCAGCCGCACGAGCGTCAAGCCGCTCTCCACCAGCTCCGGGGCCAGCACCCACGCGTCCTCCACGCCCCGCTGCTCCAGCCACCGCGCCATCGCGTCCTCCGCGTCCCCCCGGTCCAGCGGGGCGCTCGGCACCGGCTCCGGCGCGATGCCCGCCTCCAGCGCGCTCACCTTGGGCCCGGACATGGCGCGGCAATCGAGCGACAGCGCCAGCCCGGGCAGCTCGCGCAGCCGCTCCGCCAGCTCGCGCACGCCGCGCATCACCGCCGACACGGGGTTGTTCAGCTCGTGGGCCAGGCCCGCCGCCAGCGTGCCCAGCGAGGCCAGCTTCTCCTGCTGGAGCGCGATGGACTGGAGCATCTTGCTGCGCTCGGCCATCTTCCGGAGGATCTCCCGGTTGGCCGTGGGGCACTCCGCCAGCATCTGCCAGAAGGCCCGCGTCGCCAGCTTCAGCAGCCGGCAGTGCGTCACCGCCCGGCTGCTCGCGAGCAGGTCCTGGCCCAACAGGAGCGGCACCTCACCGAGGAACTCGCCCGCCTGGAACACGGAGACGAGCGTCTCCACGCCGGCCACCGTCTTGGTGAGGCGCAGCTCGCCCTCCAGGATGATGAAGAAGGACGCCGGGTCACCCTCGTGCCCCAGCCACTCCCCGGGCTCCAGCTCCAGCAGGACGGACTCCTCACGGAGCCGTCCCGCCTCCTCCTCGTCCGCGCCGGCGAAGAGGGGAACGGCGCGCAGCTCCTCCAGGGAGACGTGGGATGTGGCATGCAACGCCATGCGGGCGGCCCTTCCTGCCAGGGGGTTCCCACCAAAGTTGCGCCCCGACCTCGCGCCCCGCTCGCCCGTCGTGCTCCACCGTCCGCCGCCCGGCCGGCCGCACGACCCACCCGCCGCGAGCCTCCCCAATCCCCCCTCCCTCCGAGGCTGGCCAACGCGCGCCGCGCGGTCCTACAGTGCCGCCCTCCGTCGAGGTTCCATGTCCGTTCCAAGCCCCGTGGCGACCGCCGAGGCGTCCGCCGCCCCACCGCCCGCTCCCCCGCCCGCCTCCGAGCCGCCCGCGGCTTCCGCGCGCGCGGGGCTCGTCGCGCGGAGCGTGGCCGCGCTGGGGGGGCTGGGCTGGTTCCTGCTGTTCCTCGGCGGCGCGCGCGTGGTGCCTCCCTCGAACATCGAATGGATGATGCGCGACGACTGGGCGGGACACCTGTTCGGCTGGCTCTTCTACCGCAACGCGCCCTGGGGCTGGCCGTTGACGCTCACGCCCAACCACTTCCGGCCCTACGGCACCACCGTCGCGCTCAACGACGGCAACCCGCTGTGGGCGGTGGTGCTCAAGCCCTTCGAGGGGCTGCTGTCGCCGGACTTCCAATACACCGGCCTGTGGCTGGCGCTGTGCTTCGCGCTGATGGGGTGGTTCGGCGCGCGGCTGGTGGAGTGCGTCTCGCCGCGCCCGGTGCACCAGGCGCTGGGGGGCCTGTTGTTCGCGCTGTCCCCGCCGCTCGTGGCCCGCTTCCTCCACCCCACGCTGTGCGCGCACTGGCTGGTGGTGGCGATGCTGTGGCTCGCCCTGCGCCCCCTCCCCGACCGGGACGCGGCGAAGCGCACGGTGCTCCTCGCCCTGCTCTTCAACGCGCTGGGCTCCGGCACCCACCCCTACCTCGTGGCCATGCTGGTGCCGCTGGCGCTGGCCCTCTTCACGCGGCTGGTGCTGGAGCGGCTGCTGACGTGGTGGCAGGCGCTCGTGGCCGCCGCGGTCGTGGTGGGCGTGGACGTGCTGCTCTTCGCCGCGCTGGGCTACTTCCACGGCGCGTCGCTGGGGGCGGAGGGCTTCGGCGAGTTCGCCGCGGACCTGTCCACGCTGTTCAACTCGCAGGGCTGGTCGCGGCTGGTGCCCGGGATGCGCGCGACGTGGCGCCAGCACGAGGGCTTCGCCTTCCTGGGCGTGGGCGTCTGGGGCTTGTGGGCCGCGGGCCTGCTCGTCGCCGTGCCGTTCCTGCGCCCCCGTCGGGACATCCCGTGGCGACGCGTGCTGCCGCTCGGCGTCGTGGCGCTGGGCATGGCCGTGTACGCGCTGTCCTGGCGCGTGGCGTGGAAGACGGAGCAGGTCCTGGACGTGGGCTGGCTCTACACCTCCGTGCCCCAGCTCACCTCCGCGTTCCGCGCGTCCGGGCGCTTCATCTGGCCGCTGACGTACCTGCTGATGCTGGGCGCGGTGGGGCTGTGGCTGTGGCGCTGGCGCGCGCGCCCGTGGGTGGGCACGGCGGCGCTGGTGGTGGCGGTGGGCGCCAGCGCGGCGGACCTGCGCACGGAGAAGAGCGCCCTGTTCCTGCCCACGCACCTGCGCCGGCTCCAGGAGCCGGAGTGGGAGCGGCTGGAGGCGGGCGGCTACCGGAACCTCATGCTCTTCCCGCCCCACATCCAGTGGGTCTGTCCCTATGACGAACAGCTCGTCAACACGCTGAGCTACTTCGCCTACCGCCACCGGCTCACCTTCAACAGCGGCAACGCGTCCCGGCTGCCGCCCACGGTGTCGGAGGACTGCCACATGACGATGCGTCCGGGCGGCGTGGACCCGGACACCGTCTACGTGGTGGCGCCCCGCGAGCTGCCCGCCTTCCTGCGCGCGGGGGCCCGCTGCGGCGTGCTGGAGGGCATGCCCGTCTGCGTGGCCGGCCAGCGCGCGGATGGCTTCGCCCAGGCCCTGGAGCAGCACCCCTTGCGATAAGACTTGCATCCTCGCGCGGACATCCGCCGGGTGGACGCGACGTAGGGATGGACACCCTTCCCCCGGGACAGGCAGCATCCAGGCCGCCATGGGTCGCGAGGACATCGTCACAGCGCTGCGCCGGATTCCCCTGTTCGCCCGCCTTGGCGACGAGCAGCTCCAGTGGATGGCCAGCCATGGCCGCCAACTGAGCTTCCCCGCCGGCTCGAGGGTCGCCCTCCAGGGGGAGCCCGCGGACGGCCTGTCCGTCATCCTGGAGGGGCGCACGGTGTGGACGCGCCGCGTGGGCAACCAGGACGCGCACGCCGACACGCTGGAGGCGGGCGACGTCTTCGGAGAGGTCGTCCTCTTCCTCAACGCGCCCTACCCCACCACCGGCCATGCCCAGACGGAGGTGCGCCTGCTGCGGTTGGAGCCCGCCGCCTTCTGGGAGCTGCTGCGCCAGGCCCCCGCGCTGGGGCGCGGGCTGATGGAGGTGGCCAGCGCCCGCACGCAGCCCCAGGAGACCGTGTCCACGCAGCAGCCGCCCTCGGCCACGCCGGGGCAGATGGTCGCGGGGCTGGCCCCGGAGCTGGGCAACCCGGCGTCGTCCGCCCACCGCAGCGCCACGCGCCTGCGCGACACGCTGCGCCTGGTGTCCGCGCGCGCCATGGCCCTGGGCCAGCACGGCCTGTCCACCGCCCAGCGCAGCGCGCTGCTGGCGCTGCCCCTCGAGGCCGCCGACCGCGGCCGTGCCACCCCCGCCCTGTCCCCGCTGGAGCGCACGAAGCGCGAGGAGGACGTGGGGGCCTGGCTGGAGGTGCGCGGCATGATGGACGCGTGGGACGTGGCGCCCGCGCTGGTGGCCTCGGGCCTGGACGTGGCGTGGCTGGAGTCGGTGCAGACGCGCGTGGGCGAGGCCCTTTTGCGCGACACCCTCTCCTGGCTGGTGGCCGCGGTGAGCGGCGACGTGCTGCTGGCGGAGGTCGAGCGCGGGTCGGCCCGCGTGTCCGCGCTGGTGGAGGGCGTGAAGGCCTACAGCTTCCTCGACGCGCGCCCCACCGCCCCGCTGGACATCCACGACTGCCTGGAGCGCGCGCTGGCGGAGCTGGGCCACCGGCTGTCCGGGCACCCCATCACCGTGGAGCGTGAGTACGAGCGCTCGGTGCCTCGCGTCCAGGGAGAGGCGAGCGCGCTCGACGAGGTGCTGACGCAGCTGGTGCTCAACGCGCTGGAGTCGCTGGGTGAGCGCGGCGGGACGCTGCGGCTGCGCACGTGGGCGGAGGACCAGCGCGTGGTGGTGGAGTTCGCGGACGACGGCCCGGGCATCCCCCGCGACCTGATGCCGCGCATCTTCGAGCCCTTCTTCAGCACCCGCCCCCAGGCGGCGGGGCTGGGGTTGGACATCAGCCGCCGCATCGTCGAGCGTCATGGCGGCGACATCCGCGTCCTCTCCGAGCCCGGGCGCACCCGGGTCCAGGTGCGATTGCCCGCCTGAGTGGACGACACGGATGTCCGGCGCCTCACGCCCGCGGCATCCACCGTCGGACGGAAGGGCCGCGTCGTGCGTCGCCTCGTGCACGTCGCCCGGGGGTCCCCTAGGCCGCGAGCGACGGGTGCGGGTGGAGTGGAGGTCCTCGAAAGGAACTCCACATGCCCGGCGAAATCCAGGGGGCCTGGTTCAAGGCCATCATCGGCTCGATGACGGCCGCGTCGTCCCGCTTCCCCAACCACCAACGCACCATCAACACCATGCGCGACGACCAGTGGTACGCGTGGGACGACTACGTGCACATGCTGGAGGAGCTGCACGCGGCGCTGGGGGACCGCGCGGTGGAGGCCATCGCCCAGCGCTCGGCGATGCGCACCCTGCCGCTGGCGCGCACCATGGGCTTCGACTCCGTGGAGAAGGTGTTCGGGGACTTCGGCGCGCTGCTGCGCGCGCTGGTGCGCGGCCTGCCCGAGACGGAGCACGCCCGCACCGTCGCCTTCATGCCGCTGGCCGCGGAGGTGGAGAGCCACTCGCGCCTGCCCGCCTCGCTCCTGCTGGGCACCTTCCGCGGCTTCCTCATGGGCTTCGGTAAAATCGTCACCGAGGCGAAGGTCACCAGCCGGCACGGCGTCCATCGCTTCTCGCTCAAGTGGATGTGAGCCCGCGGCGCCAAGGCGCGCCCGAGGTGGCGGCGGACCGTGCGCCGTGTCGCGCGCACGGGGCCCTGGGAGGCGAGCCTCGCGGCGGGTGCTGGCACGACGGGTCGGGTGAATAGCTTCGAGGCAGCCAGGACCCAGGAGGGACCTCCGGGCCGAGGCTTTTCCCGAAGGAGCGCCCGCATGCCCACCATCGAGAAGCACGAGGTCGGAACGCCGACCTGGATGGACCTGATGACGCTGGACCTGGAGAAGGCCCGCACGTTCTACGGCGCGCTCTTCGGTTGGACGTTCGACATCGGCCCGAAGGAGGCGGACGGCTACACCCTCTGCAAGCTCGGGGGCCGGACCGTCGCGGGGCTGGGGATGAAGCCCCCGGACCAGCCGAGGTTCGCGGTGTGGAACCTCTACTTCGAGGTGGACGACGTGGACGCGGCCTGCGCCCGCGTGGAGAAGCTCGGAGGCAAGGTGGTGATGAAGCCCCGGGACGTGCCGGACTCGCACCGCATCGCCTTCTGCGTGGACCCCACGGGCGCCACCTTCGGCCTGTGGCAGTCGCGCCAGCACACGGGCGCGCAGGTGGTGGCGGAGCCCGGCGCCATGGTGTGGCACGAGGTGCTCACCCGCGACGCGCCGCGCGACAAGGCCTTCTACACGAAGCTGCTCGGCCTCCAGGAGTCGAAGCTGGAGGACATGGACTACTGGGCGCTGAACAAGGGCCGGGACGTGGTCGCCGGGGTGATGCAGATGGGCGACGCGTGGTCCCGGGACGTGCCGCCCAACTGGATGAACTACTTCGCCGTGGAGGACACGGACGCCACGGCCCGGCGCGTCGCGGAGCTGGGGGGCGCGGTGAAGCAGGCGCCCGTGGACTCGCCCTACGGGCGCTTCGCCGTGGTGAGCGACTCGCAGGGCGGGGTCTTCACCATCGTCAAGCCGACCAGGCCCTCCTGAGGCCCCCGGGTCGGGGAGCCTCCATTTTCGCCGGAGGAGGCGCCCACTAAAGTGCCGGGAGAATGTCGTCCGCTCCTCCCATCGGCCCGCGCACCTCCCGTCCCGTCGAACCCTGGCTCGAGGAGCTCGACCTCCTCGTGCGGGCCCGCTACCCGCTGCTGTACCTGCTGACGTGGGAGGAGCACCGGGTGGACGCGGTGCTCGCGGAGCTGGCGCGCGCGCACGGCAAGGCGCTGTTCCACTGGTCCATCACCAAGGGCCTGCGCCACGTGGGCAACACGCGCGGGCCGGTGCTGCCGGAGGACACCCGCAACCCGATGGACGCGCTCTCCGCCATCGAGAAGCTGGGCGAGCCCGCGCTGGTGGTGCTCAAGGACTTCCATCCGTACCTGGAGGAGAAGCACGTGGTGCGGGGGCTGCGGGAGCTGTCGCACGCCCTCAAGAGCACCTTCACCACCCTCGTCCTCCTGTCGCCCTCGCTGAACATCCCCGTGGAGCTGGAGAAGGAGGTGTCCGTCATCGACGTGCCCATGCCCGGGTACGGCGACCTGATGAGCCTCCTGAAGGAGATCGTCGCGGTGGTGCGCCGCACCAACAAGGCCACCATCGAGCTGACGCGCGAGCACGCGGACCAGCTCATCAAGGCGGCGCTGGGGCTCACGCTGGCGGAGGCGGAGAACGCCTTCGCCAAGGCCATCGCGCATGACGGCAAGCTGGGCCCGGAGGACATCAAGCGCGTCCAGGACGAGAAGCGCCAGGTCATCCGCAAGAGCGGCCTGCTGGAGTACTACCCTCCCGAGGAGACGCTGGGGAACGTGGGCGGCCTGGAGCACCTCAAGGGCTGGCTGTCCCAGCGCACCGCCGCCTTCGGGGAGCGGGCGCGCCAGTTCGGCCTGCCGGAGCCCCGGGGCCTGCTCCTCCTGGGCGTGCAGGGCTGTGGCAAGAGCCTCACCGCCAAGGCGGTCTCCGCGCACTGGAGCCTGCCGCTCCTGCGGCTGGACATGGGGCGCATCTTCAGCGGGCTGGTGGGCTCGTCCGAGGAGAACCTGCGCAAGGCCATCCGCGTGGCGGAGGGCGTGGCGCCGGTGGTGCTGTGGGTGGATGAAATCGAGAAGGGCCTGTCCGGCATGGGCTCGTCGGGCACGGTGGACGGTGGCGTGAGCGCGCGCGTCTTCGGCACGCTGCTCACCTGGCTCCAGGAGAAGTCGGCGCCGGTGTTCGTGGTGGCCACGGCCAACCGCATCGACGGGCTGCCGCCGGAGCTGCTGCGCAAGGGCCGCTTCGACGACATCTTCTTCATCGACCTGCCCGCGCACGCCGAGCGCCAGGACATCTTCTCCATCCACCTGCGCCGCCGGAAGCGGGAGCCCGCGCACTTCGACCTGGCGGAGCTGGCCACGCTGACGGAGGGCTTCAGCGGCTCCGAAATCGAGCAGGCGGTGGTGGCCGGCCTCTACGAGGCGTTCTCGGAGAGCACGGAGCTGGCGCAGCGGCACCTGACGCGCACCATCCAGGACACCTTCCCGCTGTCGGTGACGATGAAGGACGAGATTCGCCGGGCCCGCGAATGGGCCCGGGGCCGCACGCGCCCGGCCTCCGCGAGCGCGCCGTCCGGGGGGACGCCATGAGCAACCGACTCTCTCGCTTCCTCCACCTGGAGAAGGACCGGGGTGGGCGGGGGAAGCAGGAGCCCACGTCGCGGCTCCAGGGCCCGGAGCGCTTCGAGGCCCACGCGGAGCGCCGCGACCTGCCGCCCTCGGAGGTCCCCGAGGCCCACCTGGAGCGCTTCAAGGCCCAGCCCCCCGTGGCGCTCGAGCCCCCGCCGGAGCCCTCGGAGGACGACACGCCCTTCCCGCGCTGCGTGGTGTGCGAGTCGGAGAACGGCCGCTTCGCGGAGCGCTGCCAGCAGTGCGGCGCGGACCTGGGCACCCCGCAGCAGCACGCGTACAACGAAGGACTCCGGCGAACCCGTCGCGAGGAGCGCGCGCGGCGGGAGACGGAGCACACGGACCACCTCGAGCAGTTGGAGACCCAGCGCGACGAGGACGCCGAGCGCTACGCCGTGTTGATGCGCAAGCTGCGCGAGGAGGAGGGCCGCGGGAGCTTCTGGACGACGCGCAAGAGGCCCCACCGCGCCTGGACCCGCATCCTGCTCGGGCGCATCCCCTACCGCCCCCTGCGGTGGCTGCTGGTGGCCCTCTGGTTCGGCGTGGCGCTGCGGCTGTTCCTGTTCGAGATGGGGCGCACGCGCATGCTGGGCGTGTTCATGGCCTTCGTCTTCGTCGTGTACTGCATCCCGGGCGAGGAGGACCGCCGGCCCTGAGGCCCCGCCCGGGAGCGACCGCGCGCGGCGGCTCCGTCATCAGGAGGGCAGGCCGAGCGCCACCAGCGCGGCCGCCATCACCTGCTTCACCGGCACCCCCGCGGCCTCCGCGACGAGGCGGCAGTCCTCGAACTCCGGATGAGCGTTGAGGACGGCGCCGTCGCGCAGGCCCCGCTTCACGCGCACGCGGCCCCAGGGCGTCTCCACCTGCACCCAGTCGCGCTCCAGCGCCTGACGCTCCACGCGGTGGTAGCGCACGCCGAGCGTGGTGGACTCGCGCAGCAGCAGGTCCACCACCGACTCGCGCCCGCTCCCCTCCACCAGCGCGCTGAGCACGTGGCCCGGCCGGCTCTTCTTCATGACCACGGGCGACACCCACGCGTCCAGCGCGCCCACCGTGAACAGCCGCTCCAGCAGGTGCCCCAGAAGCTGCGGCGTGGCGTCGTCCAGGTTCGCCTCCACCACCCACAGCCCCTCCGCGCGCGGCGTCTCCACGCGCCCCAGCGACGCGCGCAGCACGTTGGGCCGGTCCTTGAAGTCCTTCGTACCCACGCCGTAGCCGACCTTCTCGATGATGAAGTCCGGCGGGTGGCCGATGCGCGTGAGCACCTTCAACAGCGCCGCGCCGGTGGGCGTCGTCAGCTCGCCCACGCCCTCGAAGCGCACGGGCACGTCGCGCAGCAGCTCCATCGTCGCGGGCACCGGGATGGGCATGCTCCCGTGCGCCACGCGGATGGTCCCGCTGCCCAGCGGCGGCGGGGCGGCGTGGACCTCCGGGTCCCCCAGCAGCTCGAGCACCACCGCCGCGCCGCAGATGTCCACGATGGAGTCCACCGCGCCCACCTCGTGGAAGTGGATGTCGTCGATGGAGACGCCGTGCACCTTCGCCTCCGCCTCGCCGATGGCGCGGAACACCGCGAGCGCGCGCTCCTTCGCCCGGGGCGGCAGCGTGGGCGCAGCCTCGATGAGCCGGCGGATGTCCGCGTAGGCCCGGTGCGGGTGCGCCTCGCGCGCGTCCAGCACCACGTCCAGGTGCGTGCCGCTGATGGCGTGGCGCACCGCGCGGCTCACCGCCAGCTTCCAGCCCGGCACCTCCAGCCCGCGCAGCGCCGCCTCGAGGTCCGCGGGCGCGAGCCCCAGGTCGATGCCCGCCGCCAGGAACATGTCCCCGGCGATGCCGCCCACCGGCTCCAGGTAGAGGATGCGTCGCATGCCGCTCACCGCCGTCCCTTCGTGCGGGAGATGAGGGCCGCGTAGAATCCACCCCCGAACCCGTTGTCGATGTTCACCGTGGCCACGTTGGAGGCGCACGAGTTCACCATCGCCAGCAGCGCGGACACGCCCTTGAAGTTGGCGCCGTAGCCCACGGACGTCGGCACCGCGACGACGGGGATGCCCACCAGGCCGCCCAGCGCGCTCGCGAGCGCGCCCTCCATGCCGGCCACCACCACCGCGACGTGGCACTCCTGGATTTCCTCCCGGCGCCGCAGGAGCCGGTGGATGCCCGCCACGCCCACGTCGTAGACGCGCCGCACCTCCGCGCCCAGGGCCTCCGCCGTCACCGCGGCCTCCTCCGCCACCGGGATGTCGCTCGTCCCCGCCGTGACGATGGCCACGCGGCCCGCGCGCACCTTGCCCTGCTTGAGGTGGAAGATGCGCGCCACCGGGTGGTACTGCCCCTTGGGGAAGCGGGCCAGCAGCGCCTCCGCCTTCTCCTGCTGCAGCCGCGTCACCAGCACCGTCTGCTTGCGCTCCACCAGCGCGCCCACGATGCCCAGAATCTGCTCCGCCGTCTTCGGCTCGCCCAGCACCACCTCCGGGAACCCGAAGCGCAGGTTGCGGTGGGTGTCGAGCGTCGCGTAGCCCAGCTCCGCGAAGGGCAGGTCCTTGAGTCGCCCCACGGCGTCGTCCACGGAGACGCGGCCGGACTTCACGCTGCCGAGCAGCTGCTTCAGCGCCTTCTCATCCATGGGCGCCCGTGTACCCCGAAACGGGCTACACGCCCAGCCGCGCCAGGAGGGCGCGGATGCTCTCCCGTTCCAGCACCAGCAGCAGCTGCCCGCTCACCGGGGGGGCCGCCGCGGCCATGAAGCGCGCCTCCAGGACGACGACCCGGCTGGCGTCGCCGTCCACCTGCCCCACCGCCGCGTCCACCAGCGCCCGGGCGCCTCCCCGGCGCAGCGTGGGCACGGACGGCATCAGCTTCCAGCCCGTCAGCTTGCCGATGGCGGACAGGCACGCGCTGGCGACGATGTTCGCCGCCTCCGCGACCGCGCTGTCCCGCTCCGCCTGCTCCGACGTGGGGCGTCCGAGCAGCAGCGACTCCAGCGCCTGCCCCTCCGCCAACGGCAGCGCCATCAACATGACGCCCTTGAGACCGCCGGAGATGGCCAGCCACGCGGCCACCGCCTGCGCGTCGCCGCCCAACAGGCCCGCCGCGTCGGAGGGGCCGGTGAGCAGCACTCGCGGCACGGAGAGGTCCACCTGCCGCCCGCCCATCAACCGGGAGAGCGCGTTGGCGGCATGACCACAGCCGATGTTGGTGACCTCGCGCAGGGCGTCGAGCTGCGCATCGCTGGGAAGGGGGAGGCTCACGCGGACAGTAACCTCGGCACATCCAGGATGAAGACGGGTCGGCCGCTGCCGAGGATGGTCACTCCGGAGAGGCCGGGCAGCAGGTCCAGGGGACGCGACAGGGGCTTGAGGACGACCTCCTCCTGGCCGAGCAGCCGGTCCACCCCCAGCGCCACGCGGCCCGCGTCGCCCTCCATCACCACGAAGGGGCGCAGGCCCTGGCGCGCGGGGGCCGGGACCCCGACGAGCATGTCCAGCGCGTGCACGGGCAGCAGCGAGTTGCCGTGGGGGAGCAGTGCCGTCTCACGGCTGCGGCTGAGCGCGTCGCCATCCGCCTCCGTGGCGCCCACCACCTTGGCGATGGGCAGGCCGAAGACCTCCTCGCCCACCTCCACGAGCAGCAGGTGCACCACCGCGACCGTCAGCGGCAGGCGCAGCGTGAAGCGGGTGCCCCGCCCCGGCTCGCTGTCGATTTCGAGCGTGCCGCCCACGTTCTCCACCACGCGCTTGACGGCGTCCATGCCCACGCCGCGGCCGGAGATGTCCGTCACGTCCTTCGCCGTGGACACCCCGGGCAGGCACGACAGCATGAAGGCCTCGCGGTCCGTCATGCGCGCCGCGGCCTCCGGCGTGAGCAGCCCGCGCGCCACCGCCGCGGCCTTGAGCTTCGCCGGGTTCATGCCCCGGCCGTCGTCCTCCAGCTCGATGATGACCCGATCCCTGGCGCGCTTGACGGCCACGAGCACGCGCCCGCGCGGACCCTTCTTCGCCGCCAGCCGCTCCTCGGGGGACTCCAGGCCGTGGTCGATGCAGTTGCGCAAGAGGTGCAGCAGCGGGTCCGCCAGCTCGTCGAGGATGGCGCGGTCGAGCTCGATTTCGGCGCCGGTGATGACCAGGTCGACCTCGCGCTCCTTGCGCCGGGCGATGTCGCGCGCGGCGCGGGGGAGCCGGTCGGTGATGAGCGACAGCGGCGTCATGCGCGCGGTCATCACCTTGTCGTGCAGGTCCTTCACCAGCGTGTGCAGCCGGTAGACGCCCTCCTCCAGCGCGGGGCGCACCGTCTCCGGGAGCACCTTGCCCACCTCGCGCAGGCGGGCGGTCGCAAGCATCAGCTCGCCCACGGTGTCGAGGAAGTAGTCGAGCAGCTCCGTGCGCACGCGCACCGTGCGCGACGAGGAGTCCCCGGTGGCGCCGCGCGCGCCCTCCGCCGCCGGCGGTGCCACGGGCAGCGCGATGGGCAGCGCGATGGCGGGCTTCACCGAGACGACCTCGACCTCCGCCACGTTCTTGAGGGACGCGTGGATGCCCGTGTCGCCCACGGACGTCTCCAGCTCGAGCTGGATGTAGCCATCCGGGATGCGCCCGGCCTTCAGCTCCTCCAGCGCGGGGCGCAGGTCCAGGAGCGTGCCCAGGTTGGTGAGGCGCTTGTGGACGAGGAACGCGCGCACGCCGGGCACCTGGCAGGTGGGCGCGATGCGCAACCGGACCGCCCAGCGCTGCGTGGAGCGCCCCTCCGGCGCGTCCCCGGGAAGCGGACCGGACGAGGCCGCCTTGAGGGCGTGTCCCAGCTCGGACACCACCCGCGAGCTCGCGGGGTCCGCGAGCACCGGGCCCGTGGCGAGGTTGCCCGAGGAGGCGCCGGTCCCTCCAGTCGAAGCATCCGGCGCGGACAACCGCGGCGCGGCGGGCGGAACACCCGCGCCCGAGCCCGGAGCACCGGACGCGGAGGCGCCGTCACCCGAACCCGACGACACGCCACTCGCCGCTGGAGGCCCCGTGCCAGAGATACCGGCCTCGCCCGTCGAGACCGGCCCCACCGACGCGCCCCGGGACTCGGCGCCCACCGCTCCGGGCGACACGCCCTCACCGGAGACGCCGCTCGCACCCGATGCACCTGGCCCGTGGCCCCGCGCGCTCCCCGAGGAGTCCGCGCCCGAGGAGCCGCTCGTCCCTGACAGGCTCGTGCCCGACGTGCCACCCACGCCAGCAGCACCGGAGCCTGACGAGCCACCCGTCCCGGACGGGCTCGTGCCCGACGTGCCACCCGGCCCCGAAACACCCGAGCCTGACGAGCCCCCCGTCCCTGACGGGCTCGTGCCCGACGTACCACCCGGCCCCGAAACACCCGAGCCTGACGAGCCCCCCGTCCCTGACGGGCTCGTGCCCGACGTGCCACCAGCGCCAGCAGCACCGGAGCCTGACGAGCCCCCCGTCCCGGACGAACCCGCGCCCGACGCGCCACCGGCGCCAGACGAACCCGAACCCGACGCGCCACCACCGCCGCCGGGGTCGTCACCACCGGTTCCGTCGCCGTCCGACTTGAGCACCGTCACCTTCGCCACGCGGGTGGCGGAGGGCGCGTGCCCGGTCATGGCGGTGACGCGCGCGCCCAACTGGGCCAGCAGCGCGGCGGGGTCCTCGGGCGGCCGTCCCTCGGCCACCGCGCGCACCTGCGCCAGCAGCGTGTCCGAGGCCGACAGCAGCAGGTCCACCAGGTCCCGGTCCAGCCGGCCCCGGTCCTGGCGCACGGCGTCGACCAGGTCCTCCACGCGGTGCGCGAGGATGGCGATGGGCTCGAAGCCCATCGACGACGCCATGCCCTTGACGGAATGCGCGTGGCGGAACATCGAGTCCACCGCGCTGGAGGAGCCCTCTCGCTCCAGTTGCACGAGGTCCCGCCCGAGCGCCTCCAGGTGCTCACTGGCCTCGGAGATGAAGAGGCCCAGGTAGCGGGACATGTCCATCGTCATGTCCGACCTCGTCAGGAAGCGCCGGGAGACCGGGCGACCGCGTCTCCGCTCACGCCTCTCCCAGGACCTTCTTCACCACGGCCAGCACGTCCTCGGCCCGGAACGGCTTGACGATGAAGTCCGAGGCACCCGCCTCGATGGCCTCCATCACCAGGCTCTCCTGACCGAGCGCGGAGCACATGATGACCACCGCGCTGCTGTCGTGCTTGATGATCTCCCGCGTGGCCTCGATGCCGCTCTTGAACGGCATGACGATGTCCATCGTCGTGAGGTCGGGCTTGAACTCCTTGTACTTCTCCACGGCCTCCAGGCCATTGGCCGCTTCGCCGACGACCTCGAACCCTCCAGACGCGAAGATGTCCTTGATCATGTTGCGCATGAAGATGGCATCGTCGACGACCAGGACCCGCTTAGCCATGTGAAGAACTCCGCCTCCGAATCACCTAGAGGAACGCGGACACTATCACCCGCGCTTTCCAGGGGGCTACTCACTTGGAATGGGTGAACAAGGCAACCACCGCGGCATCCAATCCCTCGGGGTCCAACACGGTCACCCCCAGGCCACCCAGCCGGGCGACGCCACGAATGGCTGGCGTCAACTTCCCCGGCGCAGCGCTCACGCGCTCCACCGCCTCGATTCCATCCACATCCGTCACCAACAGTCCCAGATCCCTCCGCCCTCGGTCCAGCAGAACCACGCGGGCCTGGGGGGTGCCACCCTCCGGCAACCCCAGCAACTGTCGCAACTCCACCACCGTCACCACCCGGCCCCGCAGGTTCATCACCCCGGTGATGGCCGACGGCGCCCTCGGCACCCGGGTGAAGCGCTCTGGAGGCACGACGACCTCCCGCACCGCCGACAAGGGCAGTCCGTAGCGCTCCTTCTCCACCCGGAAGATGACGTGCCGCACTGGACTCGCGTTGTACCAGCTTTGCCCTGACCGGAACCGCCCCGCCCTTCACCTCGACCGCTTCACCTTCGTCCGCGGCGCCGCGCGAGCCGTCTTCGCTCCACGCACACCCGCCGCGACCTTCTTCTTCACCGCCGCCCGCTTGCGGGTGGACTTCTTCACCCCGGGCGAACCACCCGCCTCCCACGCCGCCAACACCGCCTTGGGCGCCACCGCGCGGAAGCTCTCGTGGACCCACATCGACAGCAGGTCCACCGGCACCACCTGCCCACGGGCGAAGGACGCCGTCACCCAGCCGCTCTTGCCCAGCCCGTAGCCCGTGGGCTCCGCGAAGGGCAGCATCAGCGCCGCCTCGTGGGTCGTGGGCAGCTTGGTGGTGACGCGCAGCCCCTCCGCGTCCAGCACCAGGATGGCGAACATCTTCCCCTTCACCTTGGCCGTGCGGTGGCCCCAGGGGAACTCCTCCGTCGTCTCCGGCAGCCCGAGCATCACCTCGCGCAGCCGCGCCTCGGCGGCCCGCAGCGCGGCGTCCGGCTGGCGCTGGGCGGAGGTGCTCATGACCCCAGGCGGAAGCTGCGCACCACGCTCTGCAGCTCGACGGACAGGTTGGTCAGCTCGCTGGCCAGCGACGTCATGCGCGACACCGCCGCCGTCTGCTCCTGGATGACGGACTGGATGGCCTCCGTGGAGGAGGCGTTGTTGCGCGCCACCAGCTTGATCTCCTCGATGGCCTTCACCATCTCCTCGCTGCCCTTGTGCTGCTCGCGGGCGCTCTCGGAGATGAGGTGCACCTTCTCCGAACCCTTGCGGATGGTGTCGGTGATGGCGCCCATGGAGCGCACGATGTTCGTCAGGTCCTCGCGGCCCTCGGCCAGCTCCGCGATGCCCTCCTTCATGGCGCTCACCACGGAGACGGACTGGCCGGAGATGTCCCGCGCCAGCTTGGAGATCTGCTCCGCGGACCGGCCCGCGCTCTCCGCCAGCTTGCGCACCTCGTCCGCCACCACCGCGAACCCGCGGCCGTACTCACCCGCGCGCGCCGCCTCGATGGTCGCGTTGAGCGCCAGCAGGTTCGTCTGCTGCGCCACCTGGGTGATGGCGTCGACGATCTTGGAGATCTCCTGCGTCTTCTCGCCGAAGGCGAACACCTGCTGGCTGGCGGCCTCGATGCGGTTGAAGACCTTCTTCACCTTGTCGCCGGCCAGCCGCGCCGCCTTGGAGCCGTCCTCCGCCGCGCTGCTCGTCTCCGCCGTCGTCTTCGCCGCGTCCTCCGCGCTCCCCGTGGTGCGCTGGATGCTGCTGGCCATCTCCGTGATGACCTTGGACGCCTTGGAGACGAGCTGCGACTGCGACTCCGCGCCGCCGGCGATGATGTTCATCGACGAGCCCACCTCCTCCGTGGACCCGTTCACGTTCTCCGCCGAGCGCTGCAGGTCGATGGCCGTGTCCGCCACGCTCTTGGCCGTCTCCTGGATCTTCCCCACCAGCTCGCGCAGGTTCTCCTGCATCCGGATGATGGCGCCCGTCAGCTCGTCGATTTCGTCGCGCTTGCGGCCGTCCTCGTCCGCCACCACCGGCTTCGACAGGTCCCCCTGTGAAATCTCGTACGCGGAGCGGCTGAGCACCTTCACCCGCGTCACCCGCGCCAGCAGCGAGGGCAGCGCCGCCGCGGCCGCCCCGGTGATGAGCACCGCCACGCCCAGCCGCAGCAGGTCCCGCGACAGCGCGCCCAGCTCCCCGAACACCAGGCTGAGGAGCGCGTCCGCCCCGAACATCCAGGCGATCAACATCGACCCGAGCACCACGTAGCCGGTGGAGATTCGCCAGTGGAGGGAGACCACCCGGGTCGCACGGGGGCTGTCCACGGCGCGCAGCAGTCGCTGCAACGGCTCGCGGCGGGGAGTCAGGCCTGGGGCAGTGTCGTCGCGAAGGGGACGGCGCACGGGTTGCTTTCGGGGGAGGGGCGGAAGCGACTTGGGATTTAGCCTTGCTGTCCGGCAGGGTCAATCCACCCAACGGCTAGCCGAAGTGGTCGAACCCGCCCGGGCGGTCCACCGCGCGGCCCGCCGCATCGCGGATCACCCACCCGTTTCCCTCGGAGAACACGCCGATGCGCGTCACCGTGTGTCCGGCCGCGCCACACGCGCGCTCGAATGCCCGCCCGCGCCTCGGGGGAACAGCCAGGAGCAACTCGTAATCCTCGCCTCCCGCCAGCGCGCCCTCGGGGCCCAGCTCCCGTCGCACCACCGCCGACAAGGGCAGCCGCCCGAGCTCCACCTCCGCCCGCACCCCGGAAGTCACGCACAGGTGACCCAGGTCTTGTGCAAGCCCATCGGAAACATCCAGTGCGGCGGATGCGTAGCGCGCGGCGAGGCGCCCCAGGGCGACGCGGGGCTCGGGGCGGCGCTGCCGGCGCACGGCGTCGCCCCGCCGCCTGCCGGCGCGCAGGTGCACAAGCCCCAGGCGCGCGTCGCCGAGCGTGCCGGACACATAGAGGAGGTCGCCGGGGCGGGCGCCCGCGCGGGTGAGCGGCGCGCGCGACAGCTCGCCCGCGGCGGTGATGGTGATGGAGACCTCGCGGGCGGAGGTGAAGTTGCCCCCCACCAGCGCCACGCGGTGCGCGCGGGCGAGCGCGGCCATGCCCCGGGCGAGCCCGGACAGCTCGCGCGCGGGGAAGTCGCGGGGCAGCGCGAGCGCGCAGACGAACCAGCGCGGCGTGGCGCCCATGGAGGCCAGGTCGGACAGGTTCACCGCCAGGGCCTTGTGGCCGATGTCCTCCGGCGAGAACGCGGCGCGGGTGAAGTGCACGTCCTCCACCAGCGCGTCGGTGGTGACGCACAGCGGGCGGCGCGAGGGCGGCAGCACCGCGCAGTCGTCCCCCGGCCCCACGGGGACGCGGGCCTTGGGGAAGTGGTGGAGGAAGCGGCGGATGAAGTCGAACTCACCGGGCATCCCCGGCAGGAAAGACCACCCGCCGCCCCAGGGCAACGCTCGTCGCGGGGCCCGGCGCTACTGGAGCACGCTCACGCCGATGCCCGGCGCCTCGCCCCCGTGCAGCCACGTGGCCACGGCGGCCCCGTCCTCGCCCACGGACAGCCGGGGCGTGCCCGTCAGCGGGATGGACGTCTCGTCGAGCTTGACCGCGCGCCCCCAGCCCTGGCCCGGCGCATAGCGGCTGGTGAAGATGCGCTGCCGGTCGGACGCCAGCTCCTGCGCCCAGACGGCGATGAACTGTCCCTGGGGGCCGTTGGCCAGCCAGGGCTCGCGCGCGTTGCCCTCGGACTGCACGCCGAAGTCGCCGTAGCCCTCGCGCCAGCCCTGCGCGAAGTCGTACGCGCGGGAGGACAGCCGCACCCGCGTCCCGTCGAAGCGGGGCCACACCACCAGGGTGCGCCCGTTGCGCTCCGGCGTGGCCCGCCCCGCGCTCGTCGTGCCCAGCGCCGTCTCCAGCCGCTCCGGCGTGCCCCACCCGGTGCCGGGCGTGAAGCGCCGCGCCCACAGCTCCACCTGCACGGAGGCAATCTCGCTCCACACCGCGAGGACGGAGCCCTGGGGCCCCGCCACCGCCTCCGTGTTGTAGCCCTCGACGCCCGCCGCGTTGACCTGCTCCGCCGCGAGCCAGCCGTCCTCCGGCGTCCAGCGCGCCACCCAGGCGCCGAGCAGGCCCTCGAACTCGTCGAGCCGGTACCACGCCACCACCGCGTGGCCGTCCTGGCCGAGCGACAGCCGCGGCTCCAGCGAGAAGCCCGGCACCGGCGTGTCGATGCGGCGCGCCTCGCCCCAGCCCTCGTCGCCCTCGAGGCGCGCGGCCCAGATGTTCTCGCTGAAGGTGTCGCCGTCGAACTGCGACCACGTCAGCGTGGCGTTGCCGCCCATGTCGATGGCCAGCTGGAACGCCGTCGGCTCGCCCAGGGGGACGGCCATCACCGGGTCCGGCTTGAGCCAGCCCTCGCCGGGCGTGAAGCGGCTCGCCCACAGCTCCACGGGCGACGTGCCCTCCGACTGCATCCAGACGGCGAGCGCCCGCCCCGAGGCGTCCAGCACCACCTGCGGCTGACGCGCCGTCAGGGGCGCCTGCGGCGAGCGGCGGAACAGGCCCAGGGCCTCCGCGGGCGTCCAGCCGGTGTCCGGCTCCAGCACGCTGAACCACAGCCGCTCGTCCCGGCCGTCCGACTCCGACCACAGCGCCAGCGCGTGGCCCGCGTCCTCCATCGCGACCCAGGGCGCGTTGGGCGTCAGGCCCGGCGTCCCCATGACACACGGCTCCGCCCACCAGCGCCGGCCGTCCGGGCCCAGGTCCTCCTGGGCCAGCGACGGCGTCGCGCGCGAGGCGAGCACGCCCGGCCACGGCAGCGACACCGGCGAGGTCGGCGGTTGGAAGGGGGACTGCGCGGGCGGACGTTCGGGGCAGAACCCCGGCGGCGCCGGAATGGGCGGCTCCTCACCACAGCCCCCCTGCGTCCACAGCACAGACACCAGCACGCTGACGACGACGGCGTTTCGCATCCTTGCTCCTGCCACGTCCGGGTTGTCCACACACGCAACGACGCCCCACCGGTGGAGACTCAACCGGTGGGGCGCCAGGGCCGGACGTCACCCCGGAAGGGGCCGTCCGGCGATGCTGCCTTCGGGCCGACTAGCGCTGGCCCGCCACGAACGACGGCGACTGGGTGTAGTCCTGGTGCCAGACGGTGGGCAGCCGCTCGAGGATGGCGCGCGTGTCCGCCACCGGCGCGGACATGTCGCCCTGCATGGCATTGTCGCCCACGCGGATGCCATTGGCGAACAGCGTGTTGGCGTCCTTGCCCGCCTTGGCCAGCTCCGCCGGGGTGCCCAGGTTGAAGTTGTAGACCTTGCCCGTGTACTTGGTGCGGGTGATCTGGGTCAGCGTGGCATCGCCGTCGCGGGTGCTGACGCGGTCGTTGACCTTCAGCGCGCTGGCGAACACCGCCTTGCCGTTGGCCAGGATGACCGGGTGCTTCTCCGTGAGGCTCACCGCGTGGCCCTTGTCGTCACGCAGGTTCACCATCAGGTCCTTCTCGCCACCGGACTGGACGTCCGTCACCGTGAGCATGTCGCCCTTGGCGTTGGTCACCAGCTTGTCGCCCTTCTTCACGGCCTCCACCGGGACGATGGTGCCGTCGGCCAGCACCACCTTCGTGCCCTCGGCCATGCAGCTGTTCCACACCATCACGCCGTACTGGTAGCGGTCGTCGCTCTTCAGGCGCACCGTCACGGTGGCGGGGAACTCCGCCGTGGTGCCGCACGTCACCTTCGTGCTCACGGTGATGACGTACTCCACCGCCTGGTTGATGATGCTCTGCGCGTTGCAGTTCTCCGTGCCCGTGCCGGGGATGGACGTCTCACGCGTCATGTTCGCCAAGAGCTTGGGCGTGAACGTGTTCTGCCCGATGCCGCCGTCGAGCTGCGACCCGATGACCTGCTGGGTCATGCACGTGCCGCCGGTGACCGTCTTGACCAGGCGCACCTTGGAGGAGTCCTTGTTGATGCTCTTCACGACGCAGTTGATGCTGTTGCGCGAGCCCGCGTTGAAGGTGAACTGCGTGGGCACGTAGACGTTGGTGTTGACCCACGTCTCCGTGGTGGGGAAGTTGTTGGCGGCGTCACCCACCCACGACGTGGTGATGGCGGTGTTGCGCATCGCGACGCTCGTCGGCGTGGCCGGGCCCGCGGGGGCCAGCGAGGAGCCGGAGACGACGGCGGCGGCGTAGTCACAGTCCATGCCACCGCGCATCTGGCACAGCTCCGTGTTGGGCTTGGCGGCGCCGGCCAGGCGCGGGTGGATGATGGTCAGGTTCGCCGCGCCCGGCGTCGACGCGGTCTGGGCGCGCAGGTAGGTGACGACCTCCTCGCCCGTGTTCTCGTTCATCGCGATCATCATCGAGTCCAGGACGAGCTGCCGGTCCAGGTTGGTCGGGATGGCCGGGTTGACGATGACGTCGTCGAAGCTCTGGCCCGCCGCGAACTCCTCGCCGGAGGCCGAGTCCACGATGAGGTTCTCCGTCTCCGGCATGTTGGAGTTGAAGGCGACGATGTCCGTGTAGACGTAGCTGGCGCCGTTGAGGCACGCGGCCCAGGGGTTGCTCTTGTAGGTGCGCAGCGAGCCGGAGGGGACGCCGCGACCCAGGCTGAGGAAGTGGTCACAGCCCCAGTTGGTGATGGCGAGGGCCTCCGGCTGCTTGCCGGCCTGGCGCGCCAGGGCCTTCTCCCGGGCGAGCCCCAGCCGCTCGAACAGCTTGGGCGCGTTGGCCGCCGTCTTGCCGGAGCCCTTCAGCCGGTTGAGCACGAAGCGGTACTGGTTGGGGTCCGCCAGGTCGATGGCGACCGCCTCGGTCGAGGCGCCGCGCGACTTCTCCTCGTGGATGCGGCGCATGTACTGCGAGTCCTCCGTCAACGTCGCGCGGTCCAGACCGCGGTCCAGGGCGCGCAGCGGGACGGCCCACGCGGACGTCGCGAGCGCGACGAGCGGCAGGGCCGCGGAAACAGGTACCGAGAAACGCGAGAACGGCTTCATGTGTTACCCCCTCGAAGTGCAGTGGACTGCCTTGGCAACGACCCACACGTCCACGACGGCTGTGACGACTGTCCTGGATGCGAGTCCCCTCCGTCGTGGACGCCGGAGCCGGACGCGACCACCGCGTCCGACCGCCGGAGGAGACCGAGCCCCCCTGGGCGGGGCGCATGGAGCGCCCGCCCTGCTCGCGTACCGCACTGCAAGGTGTCCCCACGGACGCGGGGGTGCCGGACTGCCACCCGCGGGGACACCGGATTCCAACGCCCAGGCCCGCGGCGACTAGCCGCAGGACAGCTCGCACACGTCCACGGCCTGCTCCACGCAGATGACGTCCCACAGGTCCGTGCAGCAGAACGGGTCGCCCTCGCACACGGTCGTCGTGCACGCCGAGCAGGTGGTCGGCATGCGGTTGCCGGGGCTGCACGGGTTGCGGCACGCGCGGGGCTTGCCCAGGTAGGCCTCGAACACCGCCTTGCGGTGCGGCAGGAACGTGCCCGTGAGCGCGGAGGAGATGATGAAGCGCGGGCCGTCCGGGCCGGTCTCCGTCGTCTCCGCGATGTGCGTGAAGCCCAGCGAGTTGGGCCACGTCAGGCCGCCGCCCAGGCTGGTGCCGTTGCTCAACTGGTGGCAGCCGGCGCACGACAGGGCCCCGGCGCGCGCGACGATTTGGTTGGCCGTCAGCGTGCTGCCGATGCGGGTCAGCTCCGCGGTGATGAGGTTGCGCAGCGTGGACGTCCCGGTCCCGAACTGGAAGGGGTAGTTGTTCTCCGTGGCCTGCGCGTCGCTCTGGCCGCCGTTGAACTGGTCCTGCACCGCCATGTTGAAGAGGTTGATGTCGGGGTTGGCCAGCGCCTCCACCTGGGTGGCGAAGAAGAGGCGGAAGTCCTCGGCGCGCGCGTGCGTGCTCGTCGGGTTGAACAGGCCGCCGAACGGGTTCACCTTGTCCGTGGCCATGAGGGCCCGCAGCGACGTGCAGCCCGTGCTGTTGCAGGTCTTCTGCAGCTTGAACTCGCGCAGGTTCCAGTTGCCGCCCATGAACTGGTTGGTGCGGATCTGCCCGTCACCCGTCGCCGGGTTGGCGCCGTAGTTGTCGATGTGCACCACCGGCCGGAAGCCGGGCAGGCCCTGCATGTAGAAGGTGTGCAGCGCCGTGGCGCGCTCGGTGACGCTCGGCGTGGCGCTCAGCTTCGCCCAGAAGTCCGCCACCGGGAGGCAGCCCTCCAGCCCCTGGTCCGGGTTGGGGTTGGGCAGCACCGCCTCGAAAATCATGAAGTTGCGGCCGCCGCCGTTGCGCGCGAAGACGATGCGGTACTCGCCGCAGTTGGCCCCGTCCGCCGGCGCCAGGTCGAAGCGGTTGAACAGGCCCAGCGCCTTGTAGCCGTTGGTGCCGGTGGACGGGTTGAACGGGTCCTGCGAGGCCTGGGAGCCCTCCGTCCGGGGACATTGATAGGGATAGGTGTTGAACTGCGCCTGGTTGCCGACGACCACGTCGTTACAGTGCTGCCCCAGGCTCAGGCCCGGCTTCTGGTTCTGCGTGTCCCAGAGCTGCCGGTACAGCAGCAGGCTGGTCTGTCCCGGCACGCCGCCCTGCGCGACGAGCTGGTCCAGCACCTCCTTGAGGCTGAACGTGCTCACGATGGCCTGGTCCGTCACCGCCAGCGACTTGCGCGGGTCCACCGTCAACACCGCCATCGCGGACTTGTCGCCGGAGCTGGAGTCCAGCAGCAGGCCGATACCACCACGCTCCGAATGGAGCCGGTTCGACTGCACGGGCCGGGGCGCGGGCTGCGCCTCCTCGACCTCCGGCTGCGTGCCACAGCCGACGAGCGCCAGCATCGACGCAAAAGCAAGACACGAGCGCCTCGCGCGCTTGTTCATGGGCTTCCCCCTCTTCGTTCCACTGCTGGTTTCAGATCAGCGGTACAACGGCGCCCTTATGAGCCAATGCTCAAACATTTACAAGACGCAAAGTGAAAAATCTCGACATCTGAGTGAGTCAGCCGACCCCGACATATCGGGACTTGGCCGACTGGTGAGGCTTTGACCCGGGGTCTGTCAAACCCGCGCGCGATGCGTCAATCAGGCAAGGCTTCCTGAGGACAGGCGGGAATCAGGCCCGCGCCCGGCCCGTCCAACTCCACCGTGGAGAGGCAGTTGGACCGGCAGACGCCGCCGGAGCAGTAGCTCCCCACCGCGCAGCAGGAGCCGTTGCAGAACACCCCCGTCTCACAGCACACGCGGACGCCGCTGTAGCAGACGCCGTTGTTGCAGGCGTCACCGGACGTACAGGAGTCCCCGTCGTCACACGCGGTGCCCGCGGCCTTCTTCGCGTACGAACAAGCGCCCGTCGTCGTGTTGCACGTGCCCAGCCGCTCGAAGCAGGTGCCAGGCGGTGTCTTGCATGACACGGCGGTCCCGACACATGCCCCCGTCGCGCTACATGTCTCGTTGAGGGTGCAAGCATCGGAATCGTTACACGCCGAGCCGACGGCGCGGGGGGTGTAGACACAGGTCGAGCCGTCACACGTCCCGTTCGGGAGGAAGCAGGGGCCCGGGGGCGTGTTGCAGGCGCCGCAGGAGGACGGCACCGGGTCGATGTTGAGCTGGAAGAGACCGCAGGAGGTGCCCTTGCCGTCCACCGTGATTCGCACCTCCTGGTTCCTCGCCAGGTTCACCGGGGCCGCGGAGGTGAGCGTCAGGCTGGACGCGTTGTCGTTGCACCCGAGCGACGCGCCGGTGTTCCAGTCCGTCACCTGGACCACCGTGTCGAAGTTGGTGTTGTCCACCGGGTCGGTGGCGAAGGTGTAGCTGCCGTCGTACGGCGCGATGAAGTGGAAGTGCATGTCCGACCCGCTGGTGCTCACGCAGGACGGCGTCACCTCGTTCGACGCGCCGCACGTGCGGCCGATGGCCACCGCGCGCCCCACGCGCAGCCGCAGGTCCAGATAGGACGACGTGACGACGCGCGAGGACTGGGTGCCGAGCGACTCCTCGGGGACCGCGGGCTCCGAGGACGCGCCCTCCGGGAACGAAGCCTGGGTACAGCCCCCCACCCACACCATGAGGGCAAGACAGACACGTCCCCAACGGCCCGGACGGCGCGAAGGCATGGCGCTCCCCACTGTTCGACTCCGAACAGAATACACACTATGGGTGTGTATTTCCAGCCCCGTAACAAAACAGGGCCGCCCAGGCGCGCCTCAAGGCCTCACATGATTGCGCTCGGCATTCAGACGCCAGGGAGTGGTCTGGTCCGCCCACCACAGCCCCATCATCGCCAGGAATTCGGAGACGGGCCTGGCGTGTCGCACGGGGTGGTCCGGGCGCAGCGCCTCCCACCCCTTGTGCTCGAGCACGACGCGCGTCCCGCCGGGGGCCTGCTCGAAGCGCACGTCGACCTCCGTCTTCTCGCCGGGGGCGAAGTTCCTGCCGCGCCACTCGAAGCGCAGCCGCGCGCCGGGCTCCCACTGGAGCACGCGGCCAATCTCGAACGCGCCCTCCGCGTCCTCCTCCACCAGCCGCCCTCCCGCGCCTCCCTCGAAGCGCACCACGCTCCGGGGCGAGGCGGAGCCGCGGAAGCGCACGCCGCGCCGCCACCACAGGTCGGTCTCCTCGGTGAAGACGGTGAAGGCGACGTCCGGCGCCACGCGGATGAACGTGGTCACCCGCGCGACCTGGGGTTGCGGGTCGGCGGCGCTCACGGGCCCTTCCTCCCGCGCGTGCGCTCGGCGTGCGCCTTGAAGGCGTCGAGCTGGTCGCCCCAGAAGGCCTCCACCTCGTCGAGCCACGCGCGCAGTTCGGAGAAGGGCTCCGGGCGCAGGCGGTAGAGCTTCACGCGGGCGTCGTCGTCCACGGCCTCCTCCTCCACCAGGCCCGTCTGGCGCAGCACGCGCAGGTGCCGGCTCATCGCCGGCGGCGTCATCTCGAAGGCGGCGGCGAGCTCCCCCGCGCGGCGCGGACGCTTGCGCAGCAGGTCGATGACCCCGCGGCGCGTGGGGTCCGCCAGGGCGGTGAGGGTCTGGTCCAGTCGACGGGCGGCACCCATGGCGTCCTCGCTCCCGTCCTCAGCCCTTCATGCGCTGCACGAACCACCAGGTGTGGCCCTCGGGGTCCTCGGCGGAGTAGCTCCGGTCGGTCCAGTAGTCGTCGCCGTAGTCGCTCGTGCGCGGCTCCGTGGTGATTCGCGCGCCCGCGGCGCGCGCCCGCGCGCAGTGCGCGTCCACGTCGTCCACGTAGAGCATCAGGTACGCGCTGCCGGGCCCCGCCTGGACGCCCGGACGCTGCTCGCGCAGCTTCTGCAGCGAGTTGACCAGGACCAGGCCCTCTCCGAAGACGAGCTCGGAGTGGACGACGACGCCCGGCCCCGCCTCCACCTTCAGCCGCGTCTCGAAGCCGAAGACCCGGCACAGGAAGTCGATGGCCGCCGGGGCGTCCTCGTAGAACAACCCCGGCGTGACGCGCGTCCAGCCCTCGGGAACCTGTCGCATGACCTGCCTCCTCCCACGTGAAGTGGTTGTCGATTCGAGGCAATATTTAACGTGTGCGTTAACATTTCGCAAGTCGCGCGGCGAGCGAGGGCGTGCGGGCCCTCGCCCGGGCCCTGGGGGCTACAGGAAGAGCATCGGGTCGAACTCGTCCACGTTGACGGGGAGCAGGCGCGGCAGGGGGCGTTGGAACACGCGCGCGTTGAGCTCCAGGTCGAGGATCTTGAGGCCCGAGGGGACGAGCTCGCGGAAGCGCTGGCTGACGTACTCACGCAACCCCAGCACGGCCACCTGGCGCTTCTCCTCGAGCATGGGCTTGAGGGCGTCCGCGAAGTCCGCGCCGTCGTGGCTGGCCAGGCCCACCGCCGCCTTGGGGCGCTGGGTGCGCAGCGTCTCCAGGAGCTTGAGGATGCCCAGGTCCACCACCTTCTGGTCCGGCCGCCCGTACAGCAGCGCCACCTCGCAGCCGGCGGACTTCAGCGCGCGGATGAAGCCGATCATCACGTCGGGCAACTGCTCGCCGCGCGCGTTGAGCACGACGATGCAGCGCACCGGCGACGGGAAGTAGCTCTCGCAGAAGGCCACCAGCCGGTCGAACTGCACGCGGTCCTGGGCCTCGGGCTTGCGGCCCACGACGTTGGAGACGGCCCAGTCGATGTTCTCCGCATCGATGAGCACATAGGAGGCGGCGGGAGGTCGTCCGGTGAGCATGGACGCGGACAATATGCCCGGCGCGGGCCCGGAGGGGGGCTTTGCGTGCGCGCGACCGGACGCGTCAGAAGCGGTCGGGTCCGGAGGGGGACTCCGGCACCGGCGCGGGCGCGGTGAGCAGGCCGTGCTCCGGAATCGGCGGCTGCAGCGGCAGCACGACGGTGAAGCGCGAGCCGTGGCCGAACTCGCTCTCCACGAACACCTTGCCGCCGTGGCCTTCCACCAGGCTCTTCACGATGGCCAGCCCCAGCCCCGCGCCGCCGTGCTCGCGCGTGGAGCTGCCGTCCACCTGGTAGAAGCTCTGGAAGATGCGGGTGAACTGGTCCTCGCGGATGCCCACGCCCGTGTCCTCCACGCAGACGCGGTAGCCGGACATGCCCAGCAGCTCCTCCTGGGCGCCCACCTCGGACAGCACCACGGACACGCGCCCGCCGGACGCGGTGAACTTCAGCGCGTTGGCCAGCAGGTTCACCAGCACCTGGCGCAGCTTGTCCGCGTCACCCGCCAGCCGGGGCCGGGGTTGGGGCGGCAGCCGCACCTCCAGCTCCACGCCCTTGCGCTGCGCCTGCGGCATCACGCTCGACACCGCCGTCTGGACGACGGAGGCCAGGTCCACCGGGGAGATGGACAGGCGCAGCTTGCCGGCTTCGATTTGACTCAGGTCGAGGATGGAGGAGATGAGGTTGAGCAGCGACTCGCCCTTCTCCACGATGGTGCGCACGTACAGCAGCTGCTCCGGGTTGAGCGCGCCGGCCAGCCCCTCCGCCAGCATCTCCGAGTAGCCGATGATGGACGCCAGGGGCGTGCGCAGCTCGTGGCTGACGGTGCCCAGGAAGGTGGACTTGAGCCGGTCCAGCTCCTTGAGCCGCGTGTTCGCCTGCGCCAGCCGGGAGTTCTGCGCCTCCAGCTCGCGGTGCGTCTCCAGCATCGCCTCGATGTGCAGCTGCGTCGTCAGGTACGCCCGGTGGCCGCTGGCCACGAGCGCGCCCAGCACCTGCCCGAAGTGCGTGAGCACCTGCGCCACGGTGCGCTCGGGCGCGCGCCGCACCTTCGCCACCAGCTCCTGCGCCCGCGCCAGCTCCAGCCCGGAGATGTCCGTGAGCGTCTGCGGGAAGTCCCCCAGCTCCTCCGGGGTGAAGGGCCCCAGGATGACCCGGCCCAGCAGGTCCCCCTCCCAGCGCACCGGCATGACCAGGTAGCGCAGGCCGGTGAAGCACGGCAGCGCGATGAGCCCCGCGGACTCCTGGCCATCCACCTGGGCCGCGCGCGCGCCCTGCACGGGCGCCACCGGGCCGTCCTTCACCCGGGCCACCGTGGCCGTGCAGCGCGAGCGCCCGTCCGGGAAGGAGAACACGTAGGCGCAGAAGTCCCCGTGGCCCACCTTCACGTCCGCCAGCTTCGCGCCCCGCGCGTCCAGCACCTTGATGCCCACGCGGTACAGCTCGCTGAAGCTCTTCACCACCTCCGTGAAGGACGGCAGGTCGAGCATGTCGCCCAGCGACAGGCGCCGCTGGAGCACCGACTCGCGGCGCGGCGCGCCGAATCCGTCCCCCTGGTAGGCGCCGCTCATCGCCCGCTCCCCGCCTGTTCTTCCCGCGCGGCGGGCGCATAGCGGCCCACCAGCTGGGTGCCCGACAGGTCCATCCGCCGGAACACCTGCGACAGGAACTCCTCCTCGGACAGCCCCACGTTGCGCGCCAGGTGCGCCCGGGCATCCAGGCGCCGGTACGCCGCCTGCGCCACCGCGTGGAAGGTCTCCAGCACGCCCTCGCCCTTGAGCGCCACGGCGCCCACCACCAGCTCCCCGCCCCGGCCGCGCGCCTCCTCCAGCTCCTGGTCCGACCGGGCGTCCGGCAGGTCCCGCTTGTTGAACTGGATGACGACGGGCACCTGGGCCACGTCCAACCCGTTCTCCCGCATGTTGTCCTGCAGGTTGCGCCAGTAGGCGTTGTTCTCCGCCGTGGCGCTGTGCCGGCTGTCCGCGATGAACACCACCGCGTCCGCCCCCTGCAGCACGATGCGACGCGTGGCGTTGTGGATGACCTGGCCGGGAACCGTGAACAGCTTGACCTTCACCTTGAAGCCGGAAGACGTGGAGAAGAAGACCGGGAGCAAGTCGAAGAACAGGGTCCGGTCGTCGTGGGTCTCCACCGTCAGCAGCCGGCCGCGCACCTCGGGGCTCGCCCGGGCGTGGAGCTGACGCAGATTCGTCGTCTTCCCGCTGAGTCCGGGACCGTAATAGACGATCTTGAGCGTCAGCTCGCGCTGGGCGTGGTTGAGTTGCAAAAGGCGGCTCGGCGGGGTCGAGGAGAGGGGGCCAGCCCTCGCATGGAACGACCGGGGTTTTATAGTGGGAAGGCGGCCACCGTGGAAGGCCGGCCGCCCGCCCGCTGTGGAAGCGGGAGGGGCCCAGGTGGAATGGGAGCGGCGTTTTCGGGGTTGGCCGAAATCCAGCGCTCACACTCCCGGGAAGGAAATCTCCTCACTTGAGATGACAATGTGCGCGGAATCACTGCGTGCATGGGTCCCGGGGGTGCGGTTAGGATCGCAGCGCGACGGAGGAGCAAGGCGATGACGATGAAGCAGGTGGACCCGGGCGTGGAGCTGGCCCCCGCCCCGGTGCTGGATGCGGTGGGCCTCCCCAACGACCTGATGGCGGCGGTGAAGTTCAGCCAGCCCACCGACGAGGATATGACGGCGGTGGCCGCCCTGCGCGCCAGCTCCGAACCCTGGAAGACCCGGGGTGAGACCCCGGACGACAGCCTGAAGGCGCTCAGCCAGCTCAAGCCGTTCGTCCACGTGGCCAGGCTGCAGAACCAGATCGTCGGCTACGTCACGGTGGAGCGCGACGGCCCGGTCCCCGGCGCCGCCTACCTGCGCAACATCGTGGTGAAGCCGGAGCTGCGCAAGAAGGGCCTGGGCATGGTGCTGCTGGAGCAGGCGCTCCGCGTGGCCCGTGACATGTACCGCAAGACCATCGCACTGCGCGTGGACCCGTCCAATGCGCCGGCGGTGAGTTTCTACCGCAAGGCCAACTTCACCACGGTGGCCACCGTGGTCTCCAAGAAGTCGGGCAAGCTGCGGCTCCTGATGTCGCGGGAGCTGTAGTCCCGGTGTCGTCCCTGGCGGGGGGCCCTGGGTGGCCTCCCGCCCGTGTCCGAAGTCGCTCCGCGCGGGCCCACGGGTCCCGGAGCGCCCCCCTCTCCCACCCCGGCGTGACAGGTCCCCCCGGGTGGGCGTGTGTCCGGCGAGCGCTCGCCGGGCCGCCACCCCTGGGGGGCAGGCGCTTTCCGCTCGATCATCAACTATCCTGGGGTCCTCCGCGTTCGCCCATCGTCGCGGTCCATCGACCGACCCCGCATGAAACCCCTTGCTGAGTTGTTGCGTCATTTGTCGAGGCCCGGAGTCACGGAACTGACCCTGGCGACAGGACGTCCGCCGATGATTCGTGGGAGCAACGGCTACGAACCGGTGGACCCCGCCGCGGTCACCACCGAGGACGTCGTCCGGGCGCTCCAGGCGATGGTCGGCGTGGCGCGCGCGTCGACGTTGTCCGAGGCGCCCTCCCAGTGGTCCGTCAACGCCAACGGACTGGGGGCCCTGTCCATCGCCGCCATGCGCCGCGGCGACCTGATGCACCTGCGGCTGTCGCGCGCGGTGGAGACGGCCGCGGCGCCCGCCCCCGCGCCGGCTCCCGCTCCCGCCCCCGCGCCGGCTCCCGCCGCCCCGGT